>CAJTUM010000001.1:0-75261 GCA_910579575.1 uncultured Eubacteriales bacterium
ATACGAAAAAACGAAAAAGGCGAATAGTTGCAAGAAAGTATACTTTCTTGCAAAATTTTTTATCACAAGAGTTTTGTGCGAAAAGAACAAAAAAATTTGTTTTGAGTATTGAAAATTAGGACAACTTGTGTTATTGTTATGCTCACAGTAAAGTAAAAAGGCAGTTACAAGAAAGTATACTTTCTTGCAACTATTCGCCTTTTTCGTTTTTTCGTATTTGGGAAGGACAAAAGCTCTGGAAAACAGGCCAAAATCTGCGATTTGCAAAATCAAAAAGCGCGTTTGCATAGTTGCAACCAACGGCGAAGCAAACAAAAAAATTTATTGTTCCTTTGCCGCCAAAAAGGGAAGCAGGAGGGAAATCTTGCATCTGCCGAAAGCGCTTGACAAATTTGCTTGTCATACCGTACAATAACATCGTTGATTAGCGAACGCTAACTTGCGTGTTGCGGCCCTCGAGCGAAACGCGAGAATGAGAGGCAAATTGCGATGACAAAAATAATTGTGACTGTGGACGGTATGATGTGCGGAATGTGCGAAAGCCATGTGAACGACGCCGTTTGCAGGGCCTTCCCAGTCAAAAAAGTTTCCTCCTCCCACAGTAAAGGGCAGACGGTGATCTTGACCGACTGCAACATTGACGAAAACGCTTTGCGCGCCGCGATCGGCGCCACAGGCTATGAGGCCAAAGAAATCTCGAAAGAGCCGTATGAGAAAAAGGGATTGTTTCACCGGAAGTAAGGAAGATTCTGCTCCTTTCTCCAATAGGAAAACAGAGAAAAACGCCGCTATTTTTGGCGGCGTTTTTCTCTGTTTTCTTGACAAAGCCTCTTCGTCAAGATATACTTTTGTGGGTTTCAGGCGATTCCCTGGTTGACTCTGCCTGGAGCGGGAAGCGGGGAAGCGTTATGATTGGAAAATATGTGAAAGATTTGCGAAGCGAATTTCGAGGGTATAACGCCAAGGGGTTGGTCTCCGACCTGATGGCGGGGCTGACAGTGGCGGCAGTGGCTCTGCCGCTGGCCCTGGCTTTCGGCGTCAGCAGCGGGGCCACGGCGGCCTCCGGCCTGCTGACAGCCATTGTGGCGGGCTGTTTCATCGCCCTGCTGGGCGGCGCTTTTTACCAGATTTCCGGCCCCACTGGGGCCATGGCCGCCATCCTGGCCTCGGTGGCCGCCCAATACGGCATGGACGGGGTGTTTCAAGCCACGCTGATGGCCGGCGTCCTGCTGGTAATCGCCGGCGTTTTTAAGCTGGGCCGGCTGACGGCCTTTATCCCCATGCCGGTGATCACCGGCTTCACCTCGGGCATCGCGGTCATCATCGCTCTGGGGCAAATCGATAATTTCTTCGGCGTCTCCTCTTCGGGCGGCTCGGCGGTGGAAAAGTTGGCCAGCTATTTCACCCAGGGCTTTTCGCCCGATTGGGTTTCGGTCATTATCGGTCTGTTTGTGGCGCTGTTTATGGTTTTGTTTCCGCCCAAGTGGAACAGCGTGGTTCCCGCCTCGCTGATCGCCATCGTGCTGGCCACAGGGGCCTGTATCGCTCTGGATTTGCAGGTAGCCCAGGTAGGCGCGATTCCCAGCTCGCTTCTGCTGGATCAGCGGCTTTCCCTGGGAAATATCAGCCTGAGCAGCGTCAACGGGCTGATTACCCCGGCCGTCAGCATCGCGGCTTTGGGCATGGTGGAAAGTCTGCTCTGCGGCGCCAGCGCCGGGCGGATGACTGGCGTCAAGCTGGATAACGACCGGGAATTGATCGCCCAAGGCGTCGGCAACATCCTGGTCCCCTTCTTTGGCGGCATCCCGGCTACGGCGGCCATCGCCCGCACCAGCGTGGCGATCAAATCCGGCGCCCGGACCCGGCTGGCCGGCGTGTTTCACGCCCTGTTCCTGCTGATCTCCATGCTGGCCCTGGGGCCGGTGATGAGCCGCATCCCCCTTAGCGCCCTGGCCGGCGTGCTGATGGTCACGGCCTGGCGGATGAACGAATGGAAAACCATCCGCTATATGTTCTCCCGCAAATTCTCGGGGGCGATTTTGAAGTTTTTAGTCACCATGGCCGCCACGATCCTGTTTGATCTCACAGTGGCCATTCTCATCGGCGTAGTGCTGGCCCTGGTTCTGTTGGCCGCCCGCCAAGCGGGGCTGGAGGTCAATTACGACGAAGTCAGCGCTAACCGGCTCCATTCCCCCGGCTCTCTGCTGGCCCATCGGGCGGAAAACGCCTGCGTGGTCTATATCGCCGGCTCCATCATCTTTGCCAACACCCAGCAGATCGAGGCCGTCGGCCCCAGAACGGCGGGCAGGCGCAACGTGTTTTTCTCCCTGCGGGGCGTTTCTTATCTGGATATCTCCGGCGCGCAGGCCCTGCTGGACCTGATCCGCCGCCTGCAAAGCCAGGGAACCCAGGTCTTTTTCTGCGGCGTTTCCTCCGGCGTCCGCCAAGTGATGGACCGCAGCGGCATCGCCCGGCAGGTTGGGGAAGAGGCTTTCTTCTGGAGCGTGGAGCAAGCCTTGACCCAAGAGCGCGCCGCCGACTTCGCTGGGGCAAAACAATAAAACCAAACAAAAAATGCCTGGGAATTGCCCAGGCATTTTTTTATAAGGTTTCAAAATCGACGACTTGGTCAAATTTCTGCCGCCGTTGGGGGTCCAGATGATGGCTCACCATAATCAGCATCAGTTTTTCATTTCGCAGCAGGCTTTCTTCAATCACAGAGGCGTTTTCCTGGTCCAAGGCGGAGGTTCCCTCATCCACCAGCAGCGCCATCCGCTGCTGAAGCAGCGCGCGGGCAATCGCAATGCGCTGACGCTGGCCGCCAGAGAGCAGCTTGCCTCCTTCGCCCACTATGGTATCCAGCCCTTGGGGCATTCGGGCTAAATCATTCTCCAGAGCGCTTTCCCGCAGAGCGTCTTCCAACTGCTGCTGGGAAAATTCCCGCCCCAGCGCGATGTTTTCCCGGATGCTCCCGTCAAATAGGCGAACCTCTTGGTCAATATAGGCGATGGAATCATAGCGAGAGGCGGTGGAATACTGCCGCACGTCCAGACCGTCGAATCGGATTGTTCCGGTATATCCGCCAACCTGACCCGCGATCAGCCGCAGCAGGGTCGTTTTTCCGCAGCCGCTGGGGCCCACAATCACGTACTTGCCGCCTTTGCGAAAGCGCAGGCTGACATTTTGCAGCACCGGTTTCTCCGAGTAAGAAAAGCTGACGCCTTCCACAGCGATTTCTTTTTCCAAAACGGGCAGGGCCGGCAAAGGCCGGGCCTGTTCCGGCGCTTTGCCAATCTTGTCAAAATAGGGCTTGGCGGAAACCAACCGCAGCCGGATACTGCCCAGCTGCTGGGTGGAATTAGAAGCCATGGAGATGATATTGCCGGCGCCATAAAAGGCGGAAAAGGGAATGATTCTCCTGATGCACAGGAAAAACAGCAACAGAAGCGTGAGCATCTGGGTTGCAATGCTCATCATCCCCACCAGAAGACTGCCGTTTTCCTGGCGGCGGACAAAATCTCGCCGCACTTGCTCCCGCCGGCAACTGGCTTGCTCCATCCCCTGGGAAAACCGCTCCTTTAAACCAAACACTGTGAAAATCGGCAAGCCGCCCAGCAGCTCTTTCAGCTGATGGGTAAATTGCTCGCCGCTCTCCGAAACCTTTTGGCTGCCTCCCTTCAGCTGTTTATCCATAAGGACGGAGCCGCGGAGCATCACAAAGCTGGAAACCAGAGCCACAGCGGCCAAAGACCAATGCAGCGCCATCAAAGTCGAAAAGGAAAGGGCCATATTGATGATTTGGAAACAGAAGGTGAAAAAATTTTTCACCCCCAGCTGTTCCGCTTGGTCCACGTCGTTGGAATACCAGGAAAGGTAATCCCCCATATTGTGCGCTTGGAGCGTTTCATAGTCCGCGGCGCACAGATTTTGACTGATATTTTTCCGCAGAGCGGTGTTGATTCGGGCTACCGTCTTGGCTTGCAGCAGGTTGCTCCAACGGTCGAACAAGGCAAAAACAGTCCAAGCGCCGCAATTGCAGGCCAATACCAGCAAAACTTTATCCAGCCTGCCCTCCAACGCCGCAGATAATAGCAACATCGAAATCAGCGAAGAGCCCAGCTGCCCCAGGCTGCGCACGGTATAAGCAGCCAGCGTGGCGGCTACCAGCTTCTTTTCCGCCGTCAGATAGGTCTTCATGATTCCCATTTGTTCACATCCTGTTTCTCTCTTTCAAAAATTCAAACAGCTGTTCCGCCGTCTCAAATTCGTCGTAGTCGCCTTGTATTCCCTGGCGGTGGTAGACTACGCCTGTCTTTTCGTTGTCCTCCAGGCGGCGCAGCAGTTCTTTGGGGCCATATTCTCGGGCGAAAAGGGTAAAGGCCAGAGGCTTTGTCTTCGCGAGCATCCCTTTGCGGCAATCCCCGCCGTTGCAGTCATAGCAGCCTTCCAGGCCCTTCTTCATGGAGCAGGCCCGGTTTTCGCATCGGTCCGCCTCCGGGCATTGGCCGGAATCGCAGCCCTGACAGCGGTTGTTTTCCGAGCACAAGGCGCAGGCCAGGCCGCAGCGCCCCAATCCTAATTCCATTTTCATACGCTGTTCCTCCTATCAGAAAAGCTCTTGAGCTTAAGGAAGGCTAAAGGCATGACACAGGAGCAGTTAGCCGAGAAACTTGATGTTTCAAGGCAGTCCATTTCCAAATGGGAAAGCGGTCAGGCCGTTCCTAAATTAGAAAAAATTGTATTATTGAGCGCGGTTTTTGACGTTACGACTGATTACCTGCTGAAGTCATCGGAGATTGATGATTTATCCGTGAAAACTGAGATGCTGGAAAAGCAGCAACAGCAGATGCTTGTCCGCGAACAACAACAACAGCGCCAGATATTGATCGAAAATAAATCCCGCAGAAAGCATCCTGCGGGATTTATGATAGCACAAATTTCTTTGTTTTTCAATCATTATTGAGAAATATTATTGAGGAATATTCTGTTTTTCAAAAATACCCCTGTCGTTTTTTGTCCAGACCGCCACGGTTTGGGTCAAGGCTTCGCCGCTTTCGTCCAGCAAAACGGCTTCCATTTGAATGCTGCTTCTGGCATCCACTCTCACATCCAGATAGGGGTAACAAGTCAAATCGCCCACAGCCTGGGACACGCCTTCTCCCAAACCGTCGTCCGTCCAATCAGAGGCGTCCATGCCGACGGCGGCGGCTTCCTCGCCGTCGGCAAAAATCTTCACCTCCACTCGCTGCAAAAACAGCTGTTGTCCGCCGTGAATCTCAATCTGGCAAGGGCCTTGAAAGGCGACGCCCCGGCTGTCGCAGGAATCTTCTCCCTTATAAATCGCTTGCATGGAAAAAGAATAATCCGATTTATAACCCACGATCTGGCCCACAGACTGACTTTCCACCTGGCCGTCGGGCCGGACGATATTGGCCACAATTTCAATATCGTCTGCAAGAGGCAGACGTATTTTGGCCCCAAAAATCGGCGCGGGCCCGGGCAGACCCTCTGCCGTCTGAGGAGCCAGGTCTGTGCCGGAGCAGGCGAACGAAACCTTTGTCCCTTCCTGATACTGCGCCAGCGTAACCCGAACGTCGATTTCCATCTCTTGCTCTTGTGGGAAAACCTGGATCACCTGAAAGGCGCTTTGTGAAAACAAGCCCTCTTCTGCCGGACCGGCGGGGATATAAGCCGTTGGCGGCAGATTTTCAAAATTGCTCAGACGCGCGCTCACATCGCCTATCCGCCTGGATAGATCCTCGTATTGCCGGCTCAGTTGGCGAAGCTGCGTCAAGTTCCAAACCATCGCGGCAGCAAAAACCGCCAGCAGCAGCCCGCCTGCCCCAATCCCCGCCCAGGTCAGGATTTTTTTGCCCTTGCCGCCAGACTGCGGCCCCCTTTCCTCACAGGGACCAGGGTCTATCTCCGGCTTTTCCTCCGACGGTTCCATGCCGTCTTCCGGCGGCCTGGATTCCGCCAGCCCCATCAGCTGCTCCATGGTGACGCCAAACAGCCGGGAAAGATCCTCCAGCCGCTCAATTTCCGGCATCGCCGCGCCGCTTTCCCATTTGGAAATGGCCTGGCGAGAAACGCCCATCTCCTCCGCCAGCTTTTCCTGGGACATCCCGCGCTCCCGCCGCAGCCGGCCAATGCTTTCATTTAATTTCATACGTCATTCTCCTTCTTCTGTTAAGCGCTAAATCGACGGTCTTGTTCCAAAGGTTTCACTCCTTTTCACTGCGTTGGTTGGATCGGCTTGCGGCGGGATTTGCTCTCCCCATTCCCCATGGGTCTGAATGTCAAAGCCCCGCCCCTTGATTTGTCTTTAGTATGGGGCGGCGGCTTGCTTTTGACCACCAACCAACGCTTTCTTTCCGCAATTTTTTTGTCAACCAACCGTTGCATCGGGACAAAAATCCGGCAAAAACAACAAAAAAACCGCTGAAAGCTCCTAAAATAATCGAAAAGGAGCGTTCGGCGGCTTTTCTCTGTCGCATTACAAGATATGGCTGTATTGTTCCTCTTCAAACTGCCTGGTATACAAGGAATAATAATACCCTCGCTGGCGCAGCAGACTGCGGTGGGTTCCCTGCTCGATGATTTTGCCCTCCCGCACCACCAAAATCATATCGGCGTTTTTGACGGTGGACAGCCGGTGAGCGATGACAAAGGACGTGCGGCCCTGAAGCACATGGCCGATGACTTGCTGGATGGCGCCCTCGGTTTCGGTGTCCACCGAAGAGGTGGCCTCGTCCAGCACAAAGATGCGGGGGTCGGCCACAATGGCGCGAGCGATGGAAATCAGCTGTTTCTGACCGGTGGAAAGCCGGCCGCCCCCTTCGCCCACCTGGGCGTCGTATCCGCCGGCCAGGTCCATGATAAAATCGTGGGCGCTGGCCATTTTAGCGGCGGCGATAATCTCCTCTTCGGTGGCGTCCAGCTTGCCGTAGCGGATGTTTTCGCGGATGGTTCCGGTGAAAAGGTGGGGGGATTGCAGCACATACCCAATGCTGCTGTGCAGCCAGAGCAGACCCCGCTGGCGGTAATCCACGCCGTCGATCAGGACGCGGCCGCCAGTGGGCTCATAAAACCGGCAGGCCAGATTGACCAAGGTGGATTTGCCTGCCCCTGTTTCGCCCACAATGGCCACTGTGGCGCCGGCCGGAATATCCAGGTTGAAATGCTCCAGCACATTGACGTCGCCGTCTGGGTAGCGGAAGGTCACATCCTCAAACCGAATATTGCCCTGGATGGGCTCCCAGTTTTCCCGCTTGGGGTGGAAAAGGTCGCCATATTTCTGCTCCACCTCCGGCGAATCCTTCACCATGGGCTCAGTAGCCAGCAGCAAGTTGACCCGCTCCACGCTGGCCTGGACCGAAATGGCGTCCGCAATGACGCCCACGGTCATCTGGATGGGCTCCACAATATTCAACGTATAGGAAATGAACACCGCCAAGGCGCCCAGCGAGACCCCCCAAGGCCCGGCGTTGACGCCGGCGGCGGACATCACCAGAGCCAGAGAAACCGAGCCCATAAACATCACCAAAGGCTGAAACACCGCGTGGAGGGTTTTGGAATGCATGGCCTTGCGGCGCATATCCTGGTTGACCTGGTCAAACTGGGCGCAGACCTGGTCTTCAATGGCCAGGGACTTGATGGTCTTGGCGCCGGAGATATTTTCATTGAACGAGGCGGTAAGCGTCGAATTGGCGTGGCGCACCTGCCGGTTGGCGTGAAGAAGCCGGCGCTGGAAATAGGCGCATACAAAGCCGATGGGCGGCGCCACCAGCAGCGCCAGCAGAGCCAGCCGCCAGGAGAGCAGCAGCATGGAGACGGCGGCAAAAACCAAATAAAACAGGTTCCAGATAAAATCCGCCAGCCGCCAGGAAAGAATGGTCCCCAGCTGATTGGTGTCGCTCATCACCCGGGCCACGATATAGCCCACCGGCGTTGTATTGAAATAGGACAGGGGCAGCCGCTGCAAATGTTCAAAGCAAGCGTCTCGCAAAGCCTGGCCCACGCGCATTTCAATAATGATAGCCTGCTGGCAAAAGACCACATTGGCCCCAGTCTGCATCAGCGCCGTCAAAGCATACAAGGCCGCGAAAACGCCGATCCCCTGCAGGGAGCCGTCGGCGATAAAATGGTCGATGGCGTACCGGCTGAAATAGGGAAAAATCGCGTCAAACAACGCTGTGGCCACCGAGGCCAGAAACAGATAAAAAAAGGGCTTTTTGAGAAAGACGATATACTTCCACATCTTTTTCCATTCGGAAAAATCAAAGGAGGCAGGGTAATTGTATTCATGGGGCTTTTCGCTCATCTTGTCTCCTCCTTCGTCTCGTTTTCCACTTCCTCGGCCACTAGGCTTTGGATACGGTAAATGCGCTGATAAAGGCCCGGCTGCTCCAACAGCTGCCGGTGAGTTCCCTGCTGCGTCACCCGGCCCCCCTCCAGCACCAGGATCTTGTCCGCCTCCATCAGGGTAGTCGCCCGGTGGGAGATGATAATCGTCGTAGCCTTCTGGCTCCGCCGGGCCAAAGCGCGGCGAATCTGGGCGTCGGTTTCTGTGTCCACAGCGGAGAGGGAATCGTCGAACGCCAGCACAGGCGGGTCCGCCGCCAGCGTGCGGGCGATGGCCAGGCGCTGCTGCTGGCCGCCGGAGAGGGTGACGCCCCGCTCGCCCAACATGGTTTCATATCCCTGGGAAAAGCCCAGGATGGACTGATGGATGGCGGCGGTTTCCGCCGCCTCAAACAGCTCTTTTTCGCTCTTATCCGGGGCGGCGGCCCGCAGATTTTCCAGGATTGTGCGGGAGAAAAGGAAGGGCTCCTGCAAGGTCATGCCGATGTTTTTGCGCAGATAACGGCGGCGTATGTTGCGGATATCCACGCCGTCCAGCAAAATGCTCCCCTGCCCCTCCGGCAGCTCATAAAGCCGGTTGAGCAGGTGCATCAGGGTGGATTTTCCGCTGCCTGTGCCCCCCAAAATGGCCAAAGTTTGGCCAGGCTCCACAGTAAAAGAAACGTCGTTCAGCACTTTGTGCGTTCCATAAGAAAAGCTGACATGCCGAAATTCGATCTTCCCCCGAATCGGCGGCTCTCCCTCCTCTGGGGAGTCCTCCTCGGGGCGTACCGACAGAATTTCCCGCAGACGGCCGATGGAAACCCCGGCCTTGCTCATCTCGCCGATGATCCGGCCCAACCGCCGAGTGGGCCAAGTCAGCATTCCGTTGTACATGATAAAGGTAATCAGAGCGCCGCCCGTCATATTGCCTTCCACCGCCTGCCAGGCGCCGAAGAGCACGACCACAGCCCCTTGGGCCACATTGATAAAATCCCCCAAGCTCCAATAAAGGGCCATCAGCCAGCCCACCTTAATCCACCGGCGGGAAAACTCGGCGTTCTGCGCCCGAAATTGGTCCAGCGAATAGCGTTCCCGGCCAAAGGCTTTCACCACCCGGACTCCAGTAAGATTTTCCTGCGTCATGGCGGTGAGCTCGCCCTCGGCTTCGTCCGCCGTGCGAAACCGGCGGCCGATCAGCCGGTAAAACAGCCCGGAATACCCCATAATGACGGGAATACCCGCAAAAGCGGCGGCGGCCAACGGCGCGTTGATGGAAAACATCAGCCCAAAGGCGCCGATCAACATCGCCACAATGCGCAGCAGGTCGGTGAGCTGAGCGGCGGCAAAATTGCGCACCGTGTCCACATCCGAGGAGCAGCGCTGCATAATGTCGCCGGTCTGCACGCCCATATGCCAGCGATAAGGCAGGCGCTGGATATGGTCAAACAGCCGCTGGCGCAGGGAAAAGGCCAGGCTCTCGCTGAGCTTGGCGGCCAGATACTGCCGCAGCATATTGAAAACGGCGGAAACCGCCACCGCCGCCAGAAAAACCCCGGCCAGCAGAACCATATGCCGCTGGAGCCAGGGCCGGCCTCCCAGCGCCTGCACCCAGTCCAGCAAAAAACCGGGCAGCTCCATGGGCTTGTCGCCGATGACGGAATCCACAAGAAAGCCCACCAGCGCCGGAGATACAAAAGAAGCCGCCACGCTGGCGAACATGGCGGCCACGCAGGCGGCGAACGCTCGCCAATTGCCTCGCATCAGCTCCAAAATGAAGCCGCCGTTGCTCCTTGCCGAAGACTGGTTGTTGGTAGGCATATCCGTCCCTCCTTTGCGTCGTTGGTTTGGTAAAAAGACAGTAAGAAAATCTTGTCTTTACAGGGGCCTTTTGATTTGTCGGCAACCTTTTTTTGCGCAGCGCGTTCCCCCGGATTGCGCCCTGCCGGATAGCGCCCCCACAAAACCAGACGGTTTTGCGGGGCCCCTTTGGATTGGCTGGATTTCCGGGAAGTGAATTCCTGCAAATCCTTTCGCCGGATTCCCGGCGTCCCGCTGTCGCGAGGCCATGGCATCATATCCTGCCGGTTATTATACCATATTCCCATTGGTTTGAACAGCCCATCGCATTCACGCAAAAACAAACGCCCGTCCTCTTGCAGGAGGACGGGCGTTTACGGCGCTTAGCGGCTTTCCTTTGTCCCGTTTTTCCGGCGGAACAGGGGAACCAACAGCTCGTGAAGCGCCAGCGGCACAGCAGAGAGCGCGGCCAACAGCAGCCATTCCCGCAAACTCAGGCTATAGGTCCCGAAGGCCCGGACCAAGAAGGGGATTTCTGTCACCGCGATTTGCAAAGAGAAGCCTACGGCCAGCGCCAACAGCATCAGCCGGTTGCCCAGCAGGCGAGAGCGGAACGCCGAGCGCTCCAAATCCCGCATTCCCACCGCGTGAAACAGCTGGCTCATGCCCAGGGTCGTGAAGGCAAAGGTTTGGCTTTCCGCCAGCAGCGCCGGGTCCTGAAGCAGCCCTCGAAGGGCCCCCAAGCTGAAGGTTTGACCCTGCTGCGCCAGCAAAACCAGAGGCGGAATCAAAAAGGCCGTCAGCGTCAGGCCCGCGATCACCAAACCGTAAAACACGGTAACCGCCAGACCGCCATGGGCAAACAGGCTTTCCTTGGGGTCCCGGGGAGGGCGGCTCATCAGGCTTTCGGGGTCGTTTTGGTCCACTCCCAGGGCCAGACCGGGCAAAGAATCGGTGATCAGATTGACCCACAGGATGTGAATGGCCTTCAACGGCGAAGCCAGACCGGCCAAAATGGCGCCGAACATGGCGGCAATTTCGCCAAAATTAGAAGAAAGTAAAAAGAGTACGGATTTTTTGATGTTGGCGTAAATGCCCCGCCCCTCCTGGATAGCCTTTTGGATTGTGGCAAAATTGTCGTCGGCCAGCACCATATCCGCCGCGGATTTGGCCACGTCTGTGCCGGTAACGCCCATGGCCACGCCAATGTCCGCCGCCTTGAGGGAAGGAGCGTCGTTGACGCCGTCGCCGGTCATGGAAACGATATGCCCTTTGGTCCGCAGAGCTTTGACCACAGCCACCTTGTGCTCGGGAGAAACCCGAGCGAACACCCGCAAGCTCTCAATCGTTTCCGCCAGCTCCTGTTCTGTCATTTGGTCCAGCTCCTCGCCGGAAAGGCATTGGCTCTCGTCCTGGGCAATACCCAGTTGCTTGGCGATGGCCAGAGCGGTGTCCCGATGGTCGCCGGTGATCATCACTGTGCGCACCGAAGCGTTTTGAAAGGAAGCAACGGCTTGACGGGCCTCCTCCCGGGGCGGGTCGATCATGCCGACCAGACCGATGAACGTCAGCTCCTCCTCCCGAGGCGCCGCGTCCCCCTGACGGCAAGCCAGGGCCAACGTCCGCAGCGCCTGGCGAGACATCTGGCTCATGGCGCTTAGAATCGCCTGCCGGTCCTGGTCCGTCATGGGCCGGGTCTGCCCGTTGATCTGAATGCTCTGGCAGCGCCGGAGCACTTGATCTGGAGCGCCCTTGGTGAAGGAGACGGCGTTTTCTCCTTGGCGATGCAGAGTGGTCATCATCTTGCGATCGGAATCAAAGGCCAGCTCGTCGATCCGGGGAGACTGCCGCTCCAGTTCCTCCTTGTCCATGCCCAGCAGAGCGGCCAGCTCCACCAGAGCGATTTCCGTCGGGTCGCCCACCCGCTGACCGCCTTGAACAGAGGCGTCGCAGCACAGAGCCAAGCCCTTTGCCAGCAAAACCCCAGCGGACGCCTGACCCAGCGCCTCGGCTTCGATCAAGGTTTCATCGCAATAGCAATGGGTGACCGTCATTTTGTTTTGCGTCAGCGTGCCCGTTTTATCGGAGCACACCACAGTAACGGCCCCCAGGGTCTCCACAGAGGGAAGCCGCCGCACAATGGCGCCGCTTTTGGCCAGGCGCTGGACGCCCAGAGCCAACACGATGGCCACCACCGCCGGCAGACCCTCTGGCACTGCGGCCACCGCCAAAGAAATGGCGGTGAGCAGCATTTCCATAACGTCCCTGCCCTGAATCAAAGCCAGCGCAAACAGAGCGGCGCATAGCCCCAGGGCCAGGCCCCCCAGCAGCTTTCCCAGGTCGGCCAGCCGCTTTTGCAGCGGCGTGGCTTCCTCCTGGCTGTCGTTGATCATTCGCGCAATTTTCCCAATTTCTGTGTTCATGCCTGTGGCCGTCACAATGCCCTCGCCCCGGCCATACACAATGCTGGAGGTCATATAGACCATATTCGCCCGGTCGCCCAAGGAAGATTCGCCCTCCAGCGTCTGGTCGGCGTCCTTTTCCACCGGCAGGGATTCGCCGGTCAAGGCGGCCTCGTCGGCTCTCAGGCTGGCTGAAACGGTCAGCCGCAGGTCAGCCGGCGCCTGACGGCCCGCTTCCAGGACGACCACGTCCCCTCGGACCAGCTCCGCCGCCGGGATTTCCATCACCCGGCCCTCCCGGCGAACCAGCGCGGTAGGGCTGGACATTTTTTTCAGCTCCTCCAGGGCCTGCTGCGCTTTGCCCTCTTGAATCACGCCTACGGCGGCGTTGAGCAGCACTACCGTCAGCACCACGGCGGCGTCGGAAAATTCCCGCAGCAACAGCGAAACCCCTGCCGCCGCGAACAGGATGTAAATCATGGGCTCGTTGAGCTGAGCCAAAAACAGTTGCAGCCGGGTTTTTCCCTTTTGCTCCGCCAGGGCGTTTGGCCCTTCTTTTTCCAGCCTGGCTTGGGCCTCCGCCTGCGTCAGCCCCCGGTTTGCTTGGGTTTGTAATTCCTGTTCCGTCTGCTGGACAGTCTTATTTTCAAACACGCAAAAACACATCTCCTTTTCTTTTTACCCTGTTATCCTTGCCGAAAATAGGGAGATTCAAACAGAGGTTGTTTCCACCGGAAAACAAAAAAAGACTTTTTGCACGCAAACGCGATGCAAAAAGTCTCGTTACCTTAAAACAGGCCGCAAGGGCAGACCTCCCAGGCCATGATGTTGCCTCTTGCGCTTTGAACTACTCCCTTTTCTATCGTTAGCATATCCAAAAGCCGCCGCTTTGTCAAGGGGATTTTTTTAGGGATTTCAGCCGTCTATGTAGCGCTCAGCCCGCAGCCGCAGCCGATATTTTTCCCGCAAAGCGGCGACTTCTTTCATCATTTCAGATTGATGGTGCAGATCCAACGCCTGCTGGTCGGTCCAACGGTCGATCAGCAACACGGTTTCCGGGTCTTCCATGGGAAAAAAGTAGGCGTATCGCTCGTTTCCTGCCTGCCGGCGTATCCGCTCTACCAGACCAGATTCCATCATTTCCTGGGCAAACTGGCGGGCGGCGCCGTCGGCGCCGGTATAATACAGATGAATGGTCAAACTCATGTTCGTCCTCCTTTCCAACAGGGCTTCTTTCTTATCCCGCTTTCTGCGGTTGTTATTTTCTCGCGCTCATGATTTCTTTTTCTTGCAGGCGGAGCTCCGCTTGGCGTTCTCCGGCCTGCGGTTCTGGCGGCCGTAGCCCAATACCGCCGCTCGAGCGGCCGGTTTTTGCTGTTTTTCCGCTTCTTCCGCCAGCAGGCGGATTTCCTTCTGCGGGACGACGTTTTCCTTCAGCATCAGCCAGAGCAGCTCTTCGCTTTCGATGGCGGCAGGGTAAAGGCGCCTGCGGCGGCTGCGGATATAATTCATGTATCCAGCCCGGATTTTTTGGCGCATTTCGATTTTAGCCAGACGGGCGGCGGCGAAATGTTGGGCGGCTTGGGGCCTGCTGTCTTTTTTGAATTTTTTCACCGGCAGATAGGGCGCCGCGGCGGACATCGGGCAGCCCTGCAGGGCGGAACGGCTTATCTTTTTCACGCTTTTCGGCGCCACCAGCCGCGTCAGGCTGGCGCAGCCGGCAAAGGCGCCTTTTCCAATCTTTTTCACGCCCTGGGGCAACTCCAGGCCCACCAGGCTGACGCAGCCGCAAAAAGCATACTGGCCAATTTGCTTCACGCCTCGGGGCAGCTCGACCCAGGCCAATCCGGCGCAATCGAAAAAGGCGCCTTCCCCGATCCGCCGCACCCCCTCGGGCAGCGCAACCCGGGTCAGGGCGTGGCAGCCCGCAAAAGCCTTTCGGCCGATCTCCTTCACCCCCGCCGGAATCTGGATATCCCCGCCAGGGCCTTGATACCGAATCAAAACGCCGTTTTTGACAATAAAATCTTGCTCTTTGCTCATAGCTTCCTCCCGTATTCCAAAATCAACGCTTTGGCGGCGGCGTTTTGCCGCGCCTCCGCCTCGTCCAGCAGCAGCGAAACGTCTTTCTTGGGAATCATTTTTTCGGCGATCATCAGCCGCAAAACCTCCTCATGCCCAACCGCCAGCGGATACAGCCGCTTCCTCTGCCGCCGGATGTAGCTCAAATACCCGGCCTGAAGCGCCTCCTCCATCTCCATCCCGGCTTGGCGGGCCAGGGCAAAGCCCCGGACGGCGGCCGGTTTTTCCTTGGCCTTCCATTCGCCTATGGGGACGCGCAGCGCCGCCAGCTCAAAGCCGGCGGAATCCTCTCGGTTGGTTATTGCTATCGCACGATCCCCCATTTCAAGGCTGGCTAACCGGACGCAGCCCACAAAAACCTCTTTATCCACACACGCGTTTCGGGGGATCGCTACGCTGCGCAGGCCTTTGCAGCCGGCAAAAGCGCCTTTTTCAAGCTCTGTCACGCCAGGGGGTACGCGGAACTCGATCAGGCTGGCGCAATCCCGGAAAGTAGACTGGCCGATTTTGGTCAAATGCTTCGGAACGCTTACGCGAGTCAAGGCTTTGCAGCCGGAAAACATCCCCCAACCCATCTGCTCCACCGTCTCCGGGATCTCCATCTCCGTCAAGCAAACGCAGCTGGAAAACGCCCCGTCTCCCAGCTTTTTCACGCTGGCGGGGATGGAAACCGCCGTCAGGCTGGCGCAGCCGTTGAAGGCGAAGTTGTCAATCTCCAGCAAGCCCTCCGGCAGGCCCACATAGGTCAGCCCCGCGCAGTCGGAAAAGGCCAGCTCGCCAAGCCGCGTCACTCCTTTGGGGATAACGACGCGGGTCAGACCGGCGCAGCCATAAAAGGCGAATTGCTCTATCGTCCGCACCGACTGGGGCAGGTCTATGTCCGTCAGGTTGTGGCAGCGGAAAAAAGCGTCGGCGCCAATCTCCTCCAGACCCTCCGGCAAACTGACATGGGTCAGCTTTGCGCAGTGGGAAAAGGTCCCTCTGCCAATTCTGGTCACGCCTTCTGGAATAACGACCGGCCCGCCGGCGCCGCGGTACGCCGTCAGCACGCCGTTTTTGATTACGAAGTCTTCGCTCATAGCTCCCTCCCGTATTCCAAAATCAACGCTTTGGCGGCAGCGTTTTGCCCCGCCTCCGCCTCGTCCAGCAGCAGCGAAACATCTTTCTTGGAGATCATCTTTTCGGCGATCATCAGCCGCAAAACCTCCTCATTCCCAACTGCCAGCGGATACAGCCGCTTCCTCTGCCGCCGGATGTAGCTCAAATACCCGGCCCGATTGTCTTCTTCCATAGGCATTGCGCGCAGATAGGCCAGGGCGAAGCCCCGAATGGCCTTGGGTTTATCCAGCCTGTGAAAATCGACAAGTGGAATATGCGGCGCGACGACAGCCGGGTCGCAGCCCAGAAAGACGGTTTTGTCAATCGCCGTCACGCCCTTTGGGAGAACGACGGCGGATAGATTGACGCAATCGGCAAAGGCTTTTTTGCCAATTCGGACGACGCCGGCAGGAAGGGTCAGCTCGGTCAAGGCGCCGCAGCGGAAAAACGCCAAGTCCCCGATCTCCGTCAGCCCCTCCGGCAGGCCGACGCGGGCCAAGCTGAGGCAACCTGCAAAGACCAAGGCGTCGATTTTCGTCACGCCCGCCGGGATATCGACGCCGACAAGGCCGGCGCAGCGGGAGAAGGCAGAATTTCTGACGCGGGTTAATCCGGCGGGAAGGGTCAGTTCGGTTAGGGCGCCGCAGCGGAAAAAGGCGTTTGGGCCGATCTCCGTCAGGCTTTCCGGCAGAGCGACGCGGGCCAAGCTAAGGCAGCCTGCAAAGGCCAAAAGGCCGATTTCCATAACCCCCTCCGGCAGGCCGACGCCGGTCAGGCCGGCGCAATCCAAAAAAGCCTCCCGCCCAATCCGGACGACGCCTTGGGGAATGACAACGTCCCCGCCGGGACCCTGGTATTTGACCAGCGTATCCCCTTGTATCGCAAAATCGCCGGTTTTGCTCATGCTTCCTCCTTTTTAGCGGGCAAAAAATTGATCCTGGCGATCGTCTCTTTCAGCAGGTCCACAGCGTTAATCATGGCGTATTCCAGCGTCATATCCTTGGTTTTCAGCTCGTAAATGGCGTCGATTCCCGCCTCCTTGGCCTTTTCAAAGCCCTCGCCTTTGGAGCCCACAATGGCCACCGTGCGGACGCCGTATTTTTTGGCGATTTTAGCCGCTTCCACCGGCAGCTTGCCCATGGCGGATTGGCCGTCCATCCGGCCCTCGCCGGTAATCAAAACGTCGGGCTTGAGCCGGGCGATCTGCTCTTCAAAGCCCGCGGCCTGGCTGACAATCTGGAACCCAGGCGCCAGCTCGGCGCCGAAAAAGGCGATGAGCCCGGCGCCCATGCCCCCCGCCGCGCCTCCGCCGGGGATCTCCATCACATCTTTTCCCAAATCCCGCCGGACGGCCTGGCCCAGATTGCGCAGCGCCTGGTCCAGCTGGGGCAGCTGCTCAGGCTTGGCCCCTTTCTGAGGGCCGAAGACATAAGCCGCCCCCCGGGGGCCGCACAGGGTGTTGGAAACGTCGCAGGCTACCCGGAACCGAGCCTCTTTCAGCCGGGGGTCCAAGCCGGAGAGATCGATTTTCTCCAGCTTGAGCAAACCGGCGGCGCCCAGAGGGACAGGCTGGCCCTGCTCGTCCAGAAAACGGGCGCCAAGAGCCGCGGCCATGCCGGCGCCGCCGTCGTTGGTAGCGCTGCCGCCGACGCCCATGATAAACTGCCGGCAGCCCTGATCTAAGGCGTCTGCAATCAGCTGACCCACGCCCCAAGTGGAGGCGGCGAAAGGGTCCCGCTTCCAAGCGGGCAGCAGGGGCAGGCCGGCGGCGGCGGACATTTCGACGACGGCGGTTTTGCCGTCGCCCAGCAGGCCGTAAGCGGCCATGGTCTTTTCGCCCAAGGGGCCCGCAACCCAGCAGGCCCGCTTCCGTCCGCCGGCGGCTTGGGTCAGCGCGTCCACTGTGCCCTCGCCGCCGTCCGCCATGGGAATTTTCTGCACCGTCAGCCCGGGAAAACGCTCCAGCAGAGCGGCTTCCGCCGCGTCGCAAAATTGTATGGCCGTCATGCTGCCCTTAAAGGAATCGGGCGCAATTACAAAAATCATGTTGATCTCCTCCGCAGAGTTTTGATGATGAATGTATTTTGCCGTCTCAAAAGACACATGAATATGATACAGCAGTCGCGGCCAAAATGCAAAAAATTTGAGAAGAATTTCCCTCAGCCTCTTGCCAAATAGCCGGGGTATAGGATACTATTATTTTGCCCCTGAAGGGCAAAATCAAAACAGAAGGGACGAATGCAAATGAAAGCGCTACAAGCGACAGAACATATCTGGTGGGTGGGCGCCCTGGACCCGGACCTGCGGATTTTTGACATTGTGATGCGTTCGGATTATGGCACCACATACAATTCCTACCTGTTGAAGGGAAGCGAGAAAACCGCCCTTTTTGAGACGGTGAAGGAAAAATTCTTTGAGGAACATCTGGAGAAAATCCGCCAGGTTATCGACCCGGCCCAGCTGGATTATATTGTGGTCAACCACACCGAGCCGGACCATTCCGGCTCGGTGGCTAAGCTGCTGGAGCTGGCGCCCAACGCTACTGTACTCGGCTCCCAGACCGCGATTTCCTTTCTCAAGGAAATCGTCAACAAGCCCTTCCGCCACCAGGCCGTGACGGAAAAAGACCAAATCGACCTGGGCGGGCTGACGCTGAACTTCCTCTCCGCGCCCATGCTCCACTGGCCCGACTCCATGTATACCTGGGTTCCCGAGGAAAAGGCTTTGTTCACCTGCGACAGCTTCGGCTGCCACTACAGCGACCCGCGGGTGTTCAACGACCAGATCGACGGCGATTTTACCGAGGCTTACAAATATTATTTCGACAATATCATCGGGCCTTATAAAAACCCCCATATGCTCAACGCTTTGAAAAAGATTGAAAACCTGGAGATTCAGTTTATCGGCAACGGCCACGGCCCCGTGCTGCGCCGGGACATCCCCAAATATTTGGAAATGTATCGCCAATGGTCCGCGCCGGCGCCCAAGCAGGACCCCACTGTGGCCATCTGCTACGTTTCCGCCTACGGCTACACCGGTCGGCTGGCCCAGGCCATCCGCCAGGGCCTGGAGCAGGGAGGAATCCAAAACGTCCAGACCTTTGACCTGGTAACCGACGACAAGACCCAGGCCGCCGCCGCGGCCGCCGCCGCCGACGGCTTGCTGCTGGGCTCCCCCACTCTGATCGGCGACGCTCTGCCCCCTGTCTATGAGATGTTGCTGGGCCTGAACCCCGTGATCCACCGGGGCAAATTCGCCGGCGCCTTCGGCTCCTATGCCTGGAGCGGCGAAGCGGCGCCCAACCTGCTGGAGCGGATGCGGGCGCTGCGCTTTAACCTGCCTCTGCCGGCCCTGCGGGTCAAGCTCATGCCCACCGAAGAGGACCTGGAAAACGCCCGAACCTTCGGCAAGGAGTTTGCGGCGGCGATGCTGAACAAATAAGCCCCCCAAAGGAGGAAAGCAATGGAACAGAACATCTGGCATTGCCCGATTTGCGGGCAGGATTTCCCGGGGGACCAACCCCCGGAACGCTGCCCAATCTGCGGCGCGGGCGCCAGCGTTTTCACCAAAATCGGGGCCTCGGCGGCCCAACAGTGGCGCTGCCTGGTCTGCGGCCAGGTCTTTGAGGGCGCCGAGCCTCCGGTTCCCTGCCCGGTTTGCGGAGCAGGGCGGCAGGCTTTTGAACCCCAGCCCCAGGAAGGGGAGCCGCTCCGCCAGGATACTGACCGACGCTTTGTTCTAATCGGCGGCGGCGCCGCCGGGCTGGAATGCGCCAAAGCCATCCGTCGGCGGGATAAGACTGCCTCTATCACGCTGATCTGCGGCGAAAAACAGGCGCCCTATAACCGGCCCGCCCTCAGCGACGCCTTGGCGGACGGCCTTTCGCTGGCCGCCCTGCTTCTGCAGGAGCCCCAGTGGTACGAGGAGCAAGCGATTCGGCTGCTGACAGGCGTCTGCTGCACGGAAATTCTGCGGGAGCAAAAGCAAATCCGGCTTGATAACGGCGAAACCCTGCCCTATGACAAGCTGCTGCTGGCTGTGGGCAGCCAGCCTTTCCTGCCGCTGAAGCCGCAAGAGGGGGCTGTTCCTCTGTACGCTCTGCGCTCTTATGAGGATTGTCGCCGGCTGACCCAGGCCGCCCAAGGGGCAAACAAAGCCGTGATACTGGGCGGCGGCATTTTGGGCGTGGAGGCCGCCTTGGCCCTGCGGGAGCAGGGCCTGCGCGTAACCATCGCCGAGCGAGGGCCCCATATTCTGATCGCCCAAGCCGACGAAAACGCCGCCGCCCTGACAGCCGCTTGGTTGAATCGCCGGGGCATTTCCATCCGCTGCGGCGTTACCGGAGAAGCTCTGCTGCCGGAAGGATTGCGCTTGAACGACGGCTCTGTGCTGGAGGCCGATTTCGTCCTGGCCGCCGCCGGCGTTCGGCCCCAGGTCGCCCTGGCTCAAGCCTGCGGCCTTGCAACCGACCGGGGCGTTTTGACAGACGAAACGATGGTTACTTCCGACCCGGATATCTACGCTGCCGGCGACTGCGCCCAATTTCAAGACCGCCCCGGCGGGCTGTGGTCGGAAGCGGCGGCCCAAGGCCAAGTCGCCGGCGCTCAAATGGCCGGCGACAGCCAGGCGGTTTATACCCGCCCTGTCCCCGCCGCCGCTCTGGAGGAAAACGGCCTTTCCCTGTTTAGCTGCGGCCTGACCCGAGGCGCCCGGCTCCAGACCCTGACCTACGAAGACGCCTTTTCCGGCGTCTACAAGCGCCTTTTCCTGGAGGATGGAAAAATCGTAGGCGGCATTCTCTTCGGCGATACCAGCCAGGCCGGCCAGCTGCTGAATTGGGTTGCCAGCCGCCGCCAAGCGCCGGCAAGCATACTGGAAAGCTGACCGCGGGGCCCTGAGCCAGACGCTTTCTGTTTATTGATCTATTGATAGACGACAAAGCCCGTCAACTGATTGTTGACGGGCTTGTTTTTTGCCCTGCAAGGGCGCTGCGTGGAATTTTCGGCTATCGACCTTGCCCAAGGTCCTCTCCGGTGAGGCAAGGCGCTTCCCGGCCCACCCAGATATTGTCCTGGGTGCGGCAGTCCAGCTGAGGCGCCGGGCTGGGGCCCTGCTGATAGCGGTAGTCCTTTCCATATTGGCAGATGTGTTTTTCAATGGTCTGGTGGGCGGGCTCGCAGGCCGGATTGTTGTTCACCTGCTTCTGATAGGTGCAGAACGGGGCGTCCAGCGGCAGCTGGCGCACGTCCTGATAGCCGCCTATGACGGCGGTATTCCAAACGGTATTCCCCAGTATCTGGCGGATATATTCTTTGTTGGGGTGCAGCTGCAAAAGCTGAGGAAATTCGCCGTTGGAAATCACCTGCTGCCACTGCTTGCCTTCGTATTGCTCCAGCAGAGCCGCGGCTTTTTGCAGATGGCCCACCTCCTGGTTGAGGTGCTGCTCCCACATCACCCGGATATGGGGGTCTGTTTCCGTCATATAACAGGAATAATAGAGATAGCACTCGGTATATTCATGCTCCAGCAAGTTTTCCAGCCAGGTGCGCCGGGGGTCCAGCAAACTGCCGTACTGGGTGACGTGCTGTTCCTCGATCATGCCGATTTCCTGATAAAGCCGGCGGCCCAGGTCGTTGGGGTAAAGGGCGCACAGATTCATATAGTAGTTCATGGTCTGCTGTTCGGCGGCGGTGATGATTTGGGCGTGGAGCTTGGTCAAGGGGTCCGCCGTGGTGAAATCCACGAACTGCCTGGGGTCGTCCTTGGGGAAGCGGTGCTCGGATATGGTGGGCCGGCCGGGCATAATCTCGGTGTAGCAGCCCACCAAAAACTCGGCCCGCTCGCCGCCCTGGTCCATCTCCAACAGGTTGGCGTAGCGGTACAGATGATCAAAATCCTCCAGCAAGGCGAAATCCAGGGCGGATTTTACCAAGCTGTTTGGCTCGGTCTGCGCCATGCCCGCCGTCAAGTCCACTGCCAGCTGCTCATAGCCGATGGTGGCTTCCAGCGGCGTTTCGTTCACCGGCTTCAGGGTCTGGATACGCTTTTGCTGCTGCTGCTCGGTTCGGCGGATCAAAGCCAGCTCCCGCCGCAGCGCTTCGTCTGGGCAATTTCGGAAAAACTGGTGGGAGAAAAACGTCGCTTCCACCTCGGCGCCGTTCATCAGAATCACTCGACACCGCGTGTAGGGGTCTACCTCATATTTGTTGTAAGAATAGGGGTATAATCCCTTCCAATCATAGAAACAATCCAGGGGCGTGGGGTTTTGCTCAAAGGGGTTAAAGCCCATGTCTGGTTTCCTCCTTTTTGGGTAGATAATACAAGGCCCGCGGGCCTTATTTCATCCTATGACGCCGGCCTTTGTTTTGACGCCCTAAGATTTCCGTCCTTTTTCAGCGGCTCCGTCAAAAAGTGCGGAGATTTCTTGCAATTCCCACAATTTTTGATGGCAAAAACCTGTTCACCGGCAAGAGAATTTGATATAATCGGAGAGAGAATTTTTCGGGCGGGTTGGGGAACGGAGAAAAAAGGCTTCCCCCGCGCCGCCCAAGCAGAACTGCGATTGTTCAATCAAATTAGGAGGGACAAACGGCATGACGATACAAGTTTGCATCGGAAGCTCCTGCCATGTACGGGGCTCCTACGAGATCAAAACCATCTTGGAAGAGCTGATTCGGCAAAACGGGCTGGAAAACCAGGTCGTCTTGCGCCCAGCCTTTTGCCTGGGCGTCTGCGGCGAGGGCGTCGGCGTCCGGGTGGACGGCCAGACCCTGAGCGGCGTGACGGCGGAAAACGCCGCCGATATTTTTCGCCAATATGTGCTGAAAGGATGAGCGCTATGGACGTGCTGCGGTACCAAAAGGCCAACTGCAAGGATTGTTACAAATGTATCCGCCGCTGCGCGGTGAAGGCCATCGCCGTGCGGGACCATCATACCGAAGTGATCGACGAGGACTGCGTGCTGTGCGGCCGGTGCGTTTTGACCTGCCCCCAATACGCCAACCAGGCCCGCTGGGATATTCAGCCTGTCCGCCGGCTGCTGCAATCGGAACGGCCTGTCTACGCCATGGTGGCGCCGTCCTTTTCTTTTCAATATGGGCCGGACGCCTTCGGCCCTCTGCGCTGCCAGCTGATGGCCTTGGGCTTCACCGACGCTTTTGAATCGGCGGAGGGCGCCTGTCTGGTGAAAAATCAATATCAAAACCTGGTAGCCAAACGCTGGGGAGACGTGATTTTGACTTCCTGCTGCCCCTCTGTGGTGCTGCTGGTAGAGCGGCATTTTCCCTCGCTGACGCCTCTGCTGGCGCCGGTGCTTTCCCCGATGCAGGCCGAAGCCAAGCTGCTGCGCCGCCGCTTTGGGCCTGAAGCCGCCGTCGTCTACATCGGCTCCTGCATCGCTGCAAAAAACGAATGCGACCAAACCCCCGGCCTCACCGACTACGCTCTAACCTACGACGAACTCAACGCCTTGTTCGTCAGCAACAAGCTGCCGGTGGACCTACATGGGGCGATTTGCGCCCCAGAGCCTCGGCGGCGCAGCCGCTCCTTCCCCCTGCCCGGCGGCGTCATCGGCTGCATGGACCAGGACCCGGAATACTCCTATTTGGCGGTGGACGGGCTGGAAAACTGCATCGCCGCCCTAAACGAAATCAAAACAGGCCGGCTGCACAACTGCTTTATCGAGCTGCGCAGCTGCACAGGCTCCTGCGCCGGCGGGCCCAAAATGAGCGCCGACGCCCGCAACCGGCTGGAAGGGCGCGTGCGCATCGCCAACACTGCCAACGGGGGCGAAGATTTTGAGCCCCAGCCCACTCTGCGGCTGGACCGGACCTTCCATCCCCGCAGCCGAGCCGAGGCCAAACTGCCCACCGAGCAGGAGATCGACGAGATTCTTCGCCGTCTGGGTAAAAACAGCCCGGCGGATCAGCTCAACTGCGGAACCTGCGGCTATCCCACCTGCCGCGATAAGGCGGTGGCCATCTACCAGGGCAAGGCGGATGTGACCATGTGCCTGCCCTATATGAAAAAGCGGGCCGAATCCCTTTCGGACAAAATCATCAGCAATTCTCCCACGGCTATTTTGGCGGTGGACAGCGCCCTGCGGGTGCGCATGGCCAACCGGGCTCTTCGGAATATTCTCGGCATCCAGGAAGACGTTTCTCTTTCCGGTCTGCTGGTTTCCGAGTTGATGGACGATTTCGAGTTTATCACCGCCTTTTCCGCCCCTGCCGGAACCAAGGTGCGCAAAGCCTATTTGGAGCAATACGACAAATATGTGGAGCAGATTTTCGCCGTAGACGAAAGCAGCAACATGGCCATTTGCATGATGAAGGACATTACCGCCGAAGAAAAGGCCCGCCGGAGCCGGCACAAAACTCGGCAGGAGGCGGTGGACATCGCCGACCAGATCATTGCCAAGCAATTGCGCATCGTCCACGAAATCGCCTCTCTGCTGGGGGAAACGGCGGCGGAAACCAAGGTGGCTTTGACCCGGCTGAAAAGCACTGTGGCCATGGACGAGGGGGAGGAAGACCGGCCATGAACACAATCTGCATGGAAAGCGGTTTCGTCAGCCTCAATAAGGACGGAGAAGACCTGTGCGGCGATTTTTTTACCACCGTGGCGGATGAGGACGGCGTTTCCACCTTCGTTCTGTCCGACGGAATGGGCAGCGGCGTCAAGGCCAATATTTTAGCCACCCTTACCGCCAAAATCTTAGCCACTATGACGGCCAATCGCTTGTCTCTGCGGGAAAGCGCGGCCACCATCGCTCAGACTCTGCCTGTGTGCAGCGTCCGAGGGCTGGCCTATTCCACCTTTACCCTGATGCAGGTTCAGCCCGATTGGCAGGTCTATTTAGCGCAGTATGACAACCCCCTGGCCATCCTGCTGCGCCAGGGAAAAAGCGTGGATTACCCCACGGAGCGGCTGGTTCTGGGGGATAAAACCATTGTGGAAAGCCGCTTTACCCTGGAGGGAGGCGACGTTTTTGTATTGATGACCGACGGCGTCACCCATGCCGGCCTGGGCGGGCTGATTCCAGACGGCTGGCAGCGCCAAGGCGTGCAGGATTACTTGGAGGAGATTTACCGCCCCAAAATGTCTGCCAAAAGCCTGGCCGCCCGGCTGGCCGACGCCTGCCGGGACCTGTATTTGGAGCATATCGCCGACGATGTGACTGTGGCGGTATTCAAAATGCGGACTCGCCAGGCCGTCAATCTGTTGGTAGGGCCCCCAAAACAGCAGCAGGACGACGAACGCTTTTTACAGCAGTTTTTGACCAGCGAAGGGGCCCATATTGTCTGCGGCGGCAGCACGGCTCAAATGGTCAGCCGCTGTTTGGGCCGTCAGCTGGTAATCAGCGACGATTATGTGGACCCGGATATCCCTCCGGCCGCCCGCATCCGGGGCATTGATTTGGTGACGGAGGGCGTCGTCACCCTGGGCCGAGCGCTGGACATTGTCTCTCGCTATGCCTCGGCGGAATCCATCCCCTCCCACTGGGAGGCCCGAGGCGACGCCGCCACCCAAATTGCCCGAATGCTGCTGGAGGACGCCACCGACATTCGCTTTTTTGTGGGCAAGGCGGTAAACCCCTCCCACCAGGACCCGGAGCTGCACATCGACTTTTCTCTGAAAATGGGTATTATTGAAAAGCTGGAAAAGCTGCTGCGGGATATGGGCAAGCGGGTAACGGTGGAATCCTGTTAGCCGCGCCGTCGCGGCGGCCTTATCGCAAAGCCGGGCCCGCCGCTCAACCATTTTATCGGAAAGGAAATTTGGAACCTATGGTTTTTGATACGCAAGTACAGGAGCTGAAATACAAGGCGCTGAAGGAGAGCGCCCGCCTGGCCTGGCAGGACGAGCTGCCCAAAGGCCTGCTGGGGGCGGCGGCCCGGATTGTGCCCGGCCCCCAGCCTACGATGCGCTGCTGCATTTATAAAGAACGGGCCATCATGGAGGAGCGGCTGCGCATGGCCATGGGCGGCGACGAAGCCAATGAAAATATCATCGAGGTCATCAACATCGCCTGCGACGAATGCCCTGTAGCCGGCGTTCGGGTGACAGAATCCTGCCGGGGGTGCATCGCCCACCGCTGCATGAACGCCTGCCCCAAGGGCGCGATTTCCATTGTCAACCATCGAGCGACCGTCGACCAAGAAAAATGCGTGGAATGCGGCCGGTGCGTCTCGGCCTGTCCTTACAGCGCCATCGTCAAATCCGCTCGACCCTGCGAAAAAGCCTGCAAGACCGGGGCCATCCGCATGGACGAAAACAAAAAGGCCGCCATCGACAACAACAAGTGCATCAGCTGCGGCGCCTGCGTTTATCAATGCCCTTTTGGGGCCATTTCGGATAAATCCTTCCTTTTGGATTGCGTGGAGCTGATTCAAAAATCCCAAAACAACCAGGCTTATCCGGTGTTTGCCATCGTGGCGCCCTCGATTTCCAGCCAGTTTCACCATGCCTCGGTGGAGCAGGTGGTTTCCGGCCTCAAGGCTCTGGGTTTTTACAATGTTGTAGAAACCGCTTTGGGCGCCGATATGACGGCCTGGCGAGAGGCCCAGGAGCTGGCGGAAAAGAAATTCCTCACCAGCTCCTGCTGCCCGGCTTTTGTGGAATACATCCATAAGTTTTTTCCGGACATGGCTCATCATATCTCCCATAACCTTTCCCCTATGGCGGAAATCGCCAAATACATCAAGCGCATTCATCCAGATAGCAAAGTGGTCTTCATCGGCCCCTGCACCGCCAAAAAGGCCGAGCGCCGCCTGCCCCAGGTCAAGGAACTGGTGGACTGCGTGCTGACCTTTGAGGAGCTTCAGGCCCTGTTTGACAGCCGGGAGATCGACCTGACCGCTCTGCCCGGCGAAGCCTTGGACAACGCCTCCTATTTCGGCCGGGTGTTTGCCCGCAGCGGCGGCCTGGCTGTGGCGGTGGAGCAGGCCCTCAAAGAGCGGGGCGTAGCGCCGGAGGATTTTCAGCTCAACGCCATTTCCTGCAGCGGCGTGGAAGAATGCCGAGCCGCTTTGCTGCGGGCAAGCCGCGATATGCTGCCCAACAACTTTATCGAGGGCATGGCCTGCGAAAACGGCTGCATCGGCGGCGCCGGCTGCATCACCCACGGCCCCAAGAGCAAGGCCGAGGTGGATCAATATGGCCGACAGGCCATGGAAAAAACCATCCGCGACGCCATCGGCATTTTGGATTTTTAGCCGGCAGGCATACGGCAAAGCGAATTGTGCGGCTGGACCCGAGCGATAACCGGCAGCCCTATTTGCCAAAAGTCTGCGCGGCTTGGGCCTCTCCTTGTCCGCCCCATTTTGGGGCGGACTTTTTGGCGTAAATCGGCTTTCCAAGTGAATATTTTTCAAATTTTTATATGCAATCTATTGATTTTATCGCCTAAGATATGATATTATTTAGGAAATATTTTAAAAATAACGATTTTTGGTGAAAGGAGCGGCATATGAAAAAGAAACTTTGGATTCTCGCGGCGACTGTCATTATCCTTCTGCTGGCGGGCGGGGGCTGGTTTTGGCTTTCCCGAAACCGGCTCAGCGAAGGCCCTCGGGCGGTGATTGACGCCATGTTCACCTGCCCCAACCCAGAGCTTTTCCATGAAGACGCCGTCGGCCGCATTGGCCTTGGGGTGGAAACCACGCCGGAGGAGCAGGAAAAAATCCAGGCGGCCAACGAACAGATGCAGGCAAACTGGGAAAAAGCCGTGGGCCGCTATTTCGCCCCCAACTGCTTTAAGCCGTTTTTCAAGATGCAATCTACCTATTTCCTTGGACAAGGAACGCTGAACGGCCAAAAAATCGCAGTGGAAAAGACCGAATTGGAGGAAAAAGGGTTTCGATATGAAAAGGCCCTTGTGACTTATGACGCAGACGGCCAGCAAGCCCAGGCCCGGTTAAAATTTTCTTTGGACGAAGACGGACTTATCACCCAAGTCGAAATCCTGGAAACCCCAGCTGGATAACAAAACTGCTGCAACAACAAACCCGCCGACAAATTTGTCGACGGGTTTGCTTTTTCTCGGGGAATACAGAGTTATCGTCAGCGCAGTTGACAAAGCGCAAAAACGCTTTGACGATAGAATCCATGCGCCTGACCGCCTGGCTCTGCGCCATACAGGCCTATACAATCAAGCACAGCCGCCGAGCCTCCCCAAAGAATCCCTCCACCGCCTGACGGCGGTCCCCCTCCCTTTGGCAAGGGAGGCTGGCGATAGACGAGGCCGCGGCCATGAACAAAAGTCCCTCCGCCGTCCCAGTGGGGACTGGCGATAGACGGGGCCCCGGCCATGGACAAAAGCCCCTCCGCCGTCCCAGAGGGGACTGGCGATAGACGAGGCCGCGGCCATGGACAAAAGCCCCTCCGCCGTCCCAGAGGGGACTGGCGATAGACGAGGCCGCGGCCATGAACGCTCAGGCCTATGCCGCAACCAAGCCGAAATGGAGTTTGCCCGTCGCAGCTTCGCGACCTATTTTTTGGGGTTGATGGCCTGAGGTTTGATGCCGGCGGGGATGGGACACTTGTAGGTTTCGCCGTCCAGACGTTCCGTAAATTCGACCTTGGCCTTTTCGATGATGGAAGGGTCGTTGATCAGGTCGATGACCGTGGCGCCCATCACCTTGCCGGCGCAGTTGACGCCCTTGTGGGCGATGGAGGTCTTGTTGCAGGCGGTGAACTGCCAGGAATGGCCCGGCGTTTTGGCCGCGGTTGTCACCACGTGAATCTGGGCGGTGGGGCAGTTCCAGCTGACGTCGCCCACGTCGGTGGAGCCGGCGCCCACGGTATCATAGGGCTGAAGGGAGAGCAGCAGTTCGTTCAGCGACACGCCGTGCTCCTTGTAATAGTCATTCAGCTCCTTGCCCCAAGCCTTGGTGGTCTTGGCGGCGCCGTCTTCGGCGTTGGGGCCCGCCTCATATTGGGCGACAATCTGCCGGGCAAACTCGTGCTCCTCCTCGGTGTAATGAGGCACGCCGATTTCCTTGAAGTTTTCATAGAGCTGGGCTTCCAGCACATTGTTGGGAATGGTGTTGGAACAGCCCTTGATGAACTCGCTCTCCATGCGGGTTTCCGTCATCAGCGCGGCGCCCTGGGCAATCTTGTTGACCCGCTGATATAGCTCCTCCACCTGGGAATTTCGGGGAGAGCGGATCAAATACAACACTTCGGCATAAGGCTGCACTACGTTGGGGGAATATCCGCCGGTATCCAAAATGGCATAATGAACCCGGGCTTCATCGATCATGTGCTCCCGCAGGAACTGCACGCCCACGTTCATCAGCTCCACGGCGTCCAGGGCGGAGCGGCCCATTTCCGGCGCGCCGGCGGCATGGGAAGCGGTGCCATAGAACCGATATTTCACCTGGTAATTGGCCAGGGAAGAGCCGCTGGCCACGTTGTTGGTGCCGCCGGGATGCCAAGTGATGGCGGCGTCCAAGTCTTTGAAGACCCCTTCTCGGGCCATAAAGGCCTTGCCGGAGCCCCCTTCTTCGCCAGGGCAGCCATAATAGATCACCGTGCCGGAAACCTCCGGGTTGTTTTGCAGATAGTTTTTCACGGCAATAGCCGCAGCCAGAGAGGCTGTGCCCAGGCAGTTGTGGCCGCAGCCATGGCCCGCGCCGCCGGGAACCAGCGCCTTCTTTTCTGCGCTGCCCGCCACTTGGCTCAGGCCGGAAAGGGCGTCAAACTCGCCCAGCAGGCCGATGACCGGCTTGCCGTGGCCATAAGTTCCGGTGAAGGCTGTGGGGATATCCGCCACGCCCTTTTCCACCGCGAAGCCCTCTTGCTCCAGGGCCTGACACAGCTTCTCCATGGATTGGAACTCCTGGAAGGCCGTTTCAGCATATTCCCAGATACTGTCGTTTACGTCGTCCAGCAGGGCCTGCTTCTCGTCGATGATCTTGATCGCTTCCGCCTTGTTCATCGGGCATTACCACCTTTTTATGTAAGATTGAGGGCCGGGCCGGCAGGCGCCGGCAGACATACTTGTGTCAGCGCGGCGAGCGAGGCCGCCTTTGTGCTCGACTGCCTCGGCCGGATCCTGGTATGCGCTCCCTCATCGGATACAGTATACCATATTCCCGCAAAAGCCGGCAAGCGGAGTTGGCAGAACAGTCGGCGTCGCCGTCTCTTCCAAGCCTATGAAAACAAGGTTTTTGTTGTGTTTTCGTCCTCGACGCGGCGTTGTTTCATCGCCGCAAGAAGGGTTATTTTCCGGTATTCCTTGGGCGGGACCCGAAAAATGGATTGAAACGCAGCCGAAAACTTACTGGGGTTTTCATAACCCACCAACGCGGCAATTTCAGCAATGCTGATTTCTGTTTCGCCCAACAGCCTGGCTGCTTTTCGCAGCCGATAACGCCTCATATAGGCGGCCATCGGGGCGCCATAAACGCGCTTGAAAACCGCCTTCAAAGTGGAAGGGTTGAGGCCGTGCTGCCGAGAAAGCTCTTCTATGGTGAATCGCCGATCCAGACGCTCTGTCAACTGCTTGTGAACCGCTTGGACGATTGCAATTTGCCAGCTGGGGCAGATCGCCCGCTCCGCCGCTTCCGCCGGCTCCAACGCGCTCAAAAACAGCAGAAGCTCCTGAATCTTTAGTTTGAAATAGGGCAGTTGGAGCTGGGAAGGCAGCGCATAAAGCCCGGAGAATATGCCGTCCAGCCGAAGATCGGCGGCCATGACGGCGTATCCCCTGCGCCCGCAGAAAGTTTCGCAAAGCCGCCTCCCGCTGACGCCCGCTTCCCGCAGAATGGCCGGCGGCTCTTGCTCCAGCGCCTCCATATCGATCATGACGGCCATGCCCTCGTAATACCCTGCCGGCAAATGGGCAACGGATTCTGCGCAGACGTCCATCTTATGAAACGATATATCTTCCTCCCCCAAATAGATGCTGGCGTCGTCCCGCATATCCCAGCCCAATCGTCCTTGGCGACAATGGTTGATTTGCAGCACAGAACCCAAAGGCGCATGGCAAAATTCATAATAGCCGGCTTGATATCGGCTGCGGCTCAGAACAACGCCGGGAAAGACGGTCCAATATTCCATCAGTCCCCTGCCGTTGGAACGGGCGTAGAGGGTTTTCTCAAAAAAAGGCGCATATTGGGGCGTATGGTTTTCAATCCGCAGGGCGCCTTCTGGAATATCCAATAGGATTTTCTCCTGTTTTGTATATTGTTTCATCTGGTTTCCCTCCCCTGCAAGAAAACGGCCTGCTTTGCCCAAAAGAAGCGCGGAAAGAATCCAAACAGAAATGGATTTGCTCCAAACAGAAGCGATTGGCTTCAGGCGATTGACGCTCTTGTAAGGCCATTATATTATGGGAACGCAAACAAATCTATTGCGGAAGGGGTTATTCTATGAAAGCGGCTTTTATTCACGCGAATGTTATCGACGTCCTGGAGCGCAAAACCTTAATCGATCAAACCGTTCTGATAGAGGAGGGCCGGATTTGCGCCGTGGGCCCGCAGCTGGATACCGCTGGGTATCAGATAGAGGATCTGGGCGGCAAATATCTATCCCCCGGCTTTTTCAATATGCATGTGCATACCACTGTTTCCGCCTCTACTGATTCCAACTTTCACGCTTATACGCCAGTGGAATCTACCTTGCTATCCCTGGAAAACCTGGCTTCTTATATCCGAAGCGGCGTCACTTTTGTGCGGGACGTAGGCTCCTATGACGAAATTTGGGAAATTCGGGAGGCTGTGCGGAGCGGGCGGATTGCAATGGCCCCAGATATGCAGCTGTCCGGCCGCCCCATTTGCCAAACGGGAGGCACAACCTGGACCATGGTAGGATACCAAGCCGACGGCGAGGATGAATGTCGGAAAGCAGCCCGCTTGATGTTGCGCTCCGGCGCGGATTGGATAAAGCTGATGGGCACAGGGGGCATTATCACAAGGGGCAGCAACCCCAACGCCACGCAGCTCTCAGTTGAGGAACTGAGGGCCGCTTCGGAGGAAGCCCACAAGCTGGGCCTCAAATCTTGCTGCCATGTGCAAAACGACGCCGGCGCCCGCAACGCGATTTTGGCGGGGGTAGACTGCCTGGAGCACGGGGATATCCTCTCCGACGAGACCATTCAGATGATGGTAGACCGAGGCGTTTGGCTGGACCCCACGCTTTCCGCCGCCTACTGCATTTTCAATCGGGCCCCGGAGGGAGAATTCAAGACAAAAGCGGAAAAAGGCTTCAAAACCTCCCTGGACAGCTTTAAGCGGGCCTACGCCGCCGGCGTCCCCTGCGTGCTGGCCAACGACTGCGGCGCCCAGTTCTGTTACCACGATGAGTTTGCCTTGGAGCTGGAGATGGCGGCGAACTACTGCGGCGTAAATCCCTATGAAGCCTTTGCCATGGCCACTGTCAACGCCGCCGCTCTATGCGGCGTAGAAAAGGATCTGGGGTCTGTTACCGTCGGGAAAAAAGCCCATTTTGCCGTATTTGCCCAAGACCCCATTGCGGATATCAAGGCCGCTCAAGACTGCTGTATGACGGTAAAAAACGGTCAAATTCTCTGGAAAAAGTAACTTTTAACCATCGCTATACGGCGAAGAAAGCGACAGCGACGCCCGGAACCTGAGTTTTTTGCACAAAGAACCTATGCTTCGGGCGTTGTTTTATCAATCGAATCAAGGCCCTAAAGGCCAAAAGCTCCATAGAGCTTGATAAAATTTCCTTATCATTGGCCCTCTTCCCAAAACAGCGCCTCATAGACGGCTCTTGTTTGCGCTTCCTCCCCCAGGATAAAGGGTCGTCGGCATAACATAAGGTTCAAAAGGGCTGTTCCCGCTGCAAGGAGGCGGACAGGAGCCGCCAGAGCAGGTAGCTTTTGCGCCCGAAGGCGCCCAAATCCTTCGCCTGGGCATAGGCTTGAGCCAAGCGGGCGAACAGAAGCCGGCAGAAGGAGGCGACGGGAAACCGGGGCCAGCGCTCCGCCCAATAGCCGTTCAGCAGGCTGGCGGAGGCTTTCAAATCCCCGGCGAAAATCTCCAGCTCCAGCAAGATTCCGCCCCGTTCCGGGCATTCCAAAAAGAGCCGATGCAGCAGCGCAAGATAATCCTCCTGGTGCTCAAACCCGCTTTGGTTCAGCAAAAGCAGAGCGTAAAGCTGTTCCATTTCACCATACCATAGCGTCCCAGAAATAGGGCGCCAGCACTATCAGAAACAGAGAAAACCCGGCGTGGAGCCAGAAGAGGAGGGCGGTCTTTTTGCCCCGGTTGTCCGCCGGGGCGGGACCGCCCGCTCCCGCCGTTTGGGCTTGCAGCCGCCAGAGCTTGCCGCCGCAGTAGAGCAGATAGAGGTTCAGCAGCCCGTAAAGGGCCAGGTTCAGCGGGTAAAACCGGATCGCCACTGGCGCCAGCAGCGCCGCCAGAGTCCCCAGCATCATCCGCTTGGGGATTTTTTCCGTGTCCGGCCGGGAATAAACCCATTCGTTTCGCGCCGTCAAAGCGCACAGGGCGCCGTTGAGCAGCAAATCCCCCCAGAGGGACGTTTTGAGAATCAATACCATCAAAAGCAGATTGAAGGGATAGGGGACATAGTCCATGGCTTTCTCTCCTCCTCAAAATATGCCGCAAAATCATGGGCAATTTTGCCCATGATTTTGCGGTAGTTAATCACTTATTTGCCATACCAAGGGCTGTTGAAATACCGATTGGTATCAAACTTCGCAAATTCATATGTATGTGAATGGTATGTCTTTGGGCAAGCCCTTCCGCTTGTATATGCAGTAAAGGTAGAACATGCTGCGCGAGAACCTGGACCTAACAGGTTGCATTTATCACTGTTTCGGCAAAAAGTAACTTGCTGCAAAGAGACATCACAATCACTTCCATTAAAATTGGTTGCCGCTTTGATAGGATGCGCAAGCTTGCTGTAGTGAATATCATCTGTGTGAGGACCATTGAAACGATTACAATGGACTTGATTTCCTACAGAATATTTTGTTCCATATGGAGGCCCAACAAAGTCCAAATCTTCCGATAGAGAAGCAAGATACTCTTCGTTCTTTTCATCCATAAGATCAAACAGATCGAAAAGATCTTCCTCAATCAAAATCTTTGGAGAGCGTTCATCTACCAAAACAGAATCATCCGTATCCAAAGCATAAACAGCCCGTTCCAACTCGCCTTAAATCGTGGGTTCAACATGCTTTATGGCAATGGACACTCGTTGAGCACAAAGATTTGTGTTCAACTCATATTCCATATTCATAATAGCTATTATGCTTATATCATAACTTTTTAGATTGTCAATAAAAATTTATTTATTTTTATATCATTTATAATAAACTGTAATCTGCCGCTGAGGGTAGGGGATATGAAAGCCGTTCATCAGCAGGGCGTCTTTGACGGCCTCATAGAGGTCGCAGCGGGTTTCGATCATATCCGGCCCGGCTGTCCAGGCCCTGGCCCGGATGGTGACGGCGCTGTCCGCCAGCTCCCAGACTTTTACAAAAATGGGTCTGCTTTGGTCCACCCGAGGGTCGGCGGCGATCACGTCCTGAATCAGCTGTCGGACGGCGGCGGTATCGTCCTGGTAGCCGACGCCAATCGTCAGCTCCAGCTGCCGCTTGCCTTCGGCGGAATAATTGACGATATTGCCCTTGCTCAGCTGGCCGTTGGGCACATAGATCAGCTTGTTGTCCACAGTGGCCAAAGTGGTGTGGATAAAGCCGATCAGACGCACCGTCCCCTCTGCGCCGCACAGCTCCACATAATCCCCCGCCTTAAAGGGCTTGGTGTACAGCACAAAAATCCCTCCGGCGATGTTGGCCAAAGTATCCTGCATGGCCAAGGACAGAGCCAGGCCGAAGACGCCCAGTAAGGTGACGAACGAGGAGGACGGGATGCCCAGCTGGCCCATAATCACGGTGATCAGCACAAAATAGAGGACCAGGCGGCAGACTGTCAGCAGGGTATGAGTTAGGGACGGCTCCAAAGCCCCCCGACCTAAAGCCCGGCTCAGCAGCCGCAGGGCCAAACGAATGAGCAAATACCCCAGCAGCGCCGCCAAAGCCGCGCGGATCAGCGTCTCTGCGCTGAGCCGGGAAAGCCGGTTGATAAAACTTTGCATTTCTCCGTCCATTCAACATTCCTCCTTTTTTCAAGGCTATTGTACCACAAAGTTGTTGAGGAGGAAGGAATGTTTTTTCAGGACGCGGCCCCGAACCCCCGCAAGACCTTTTGAAAAAGGGTTTGATCCTAAAACCAGATAGAGCGCCATGGCCAGCTCTCTGGATTCTCCCTCTTTTAGAATTATTAGCAAAAAACAAACCCCTGTCATGAAAAAGACAGGGGCTTGTGAAAGTCAATTCATCGAATATCCAGCTTGTTTGGCGCCGCAATCCCTTCCTCCACGCCGTAAAGATTCAGATACAGTACTCCAAGAGGAAACGATATGGACAAAACAGCAAAAATAATACATACTACATATTGTTTTTGCCGCCCAAAGTAAATAGAGGCAAAGACAAAATAGGCTTCTAACGTGATTACAGCGACCCAGCTGAACCACCTGACGCCAATCAAATTTATGAATATTGAAACGCTGGCCAATGTGCTAAATTTTCCTAAATTTTCGCGTGTAAATACACGGTTCCAATGCATATACATTCTCCCTTTGCGTAATCAAACTGCATTGTCGTTAGGATATCGCTTTTTTTCAAGAATGTCAAGATAAATTTTCCAATATAGCGCCGGCATACTGCAATATCCCATTGTGGGAGAAGCGTTCAGAAGCCCTTTGACGAAACCGCTTCCCGCCCCAACAGCCGCAGGCTTTGGAACCTTCTGCGGCAATATTTTGCGCAACCCGGCAGACGAGATAGACAATGCTCCGGTTGTGTGATATGATAAGGACAGAGCATGAAAAAGGGAGGGGCGAATTTGGCAAACCGGCAGACATACAGAGCCAAGCCTCCGCGCCGCTGGGTTTATCGGGCCGCGATGATGGCGGCCCGTCCCACGCTGAAACTCTTTCTGGGCCTGGAAATTGACAACCAGGCCACCCAAGGCATGAAAGGGCCGGCGGTGGTGGTGGCCAACCACCAGGGGATGCTGGATTTCATCCTGACGGCCGTCGCTTTTCCCCAATGGGAAATCAGCTTTGTGGCCTCCATGCAATATTTTGAGCGCCGATGGCTCCGCTGGCTGCTGAACTGGATGGGCGCGATTCCCAAGCGGCAGTTTTACCCGGATCTGGGCGCGGTAAAAAGCATCATCGCTCGCATACGTCAAGGCGGCGTGGTGGGCATTTTTCCCGCTGGACAAACCTCCATGTGCGGCGTGCCCGGCCCTGTAGGCGACGGCATCGGCCGCCTTTGCCGGAAACTGAAGGCCCCGGTGGTCTGCGTCCATCTGGACGGCGCCTTTTTCTCTATGAGCCGCCTGTGCGGCTTCCGGGTCTGCCGGGGGCTGTGCCGGGTCTCCACCAGCCTGTTGCTGACGCCGGAACAGCTGGCCCAAATGACCGACGAAGAAGCGGCCCAAGCTATCCGCCAGGCCATCGATTATGACGAATATGCTTGGGCGGAAAAGACCCGGCCCCATTATAAGGGCAAGCGGGCCGCCGGATATGAAAACCTCTGCTGGCGCTGCCCCAAATGCGGCGCGGAATTCAGCTTCCGCTCCCGGGGAAGCCGGCTTTTTTGCGAAAACTGCGGCAACGAGGCTTTGGTGGATCCAACCATGCTGCTTCGCCCCGCCCGGCCCGATTGCCAGGTCTTTTCCACCTTGCGGGATTGGTACGCCTGGCAGCGCCGCCTGCTGGAGCAGGCCGACGGCCCCGATTTCGTGATGAGCGAGCCTGTGGAGCTGCGGCTGGGCGCCCGCCGGGGGCGGGGCATGATGACCTTGACCCGCCGTGAAATCCGTTACGACGGCTTTTTGGAGGGTCTGCCCTTTTCCGTCTCCGTTGAAAACCGTCTGCTGCCCGGCCTGCTGGCCAGCAGCAGAGGATACTTTGAAATTTATAACGCCAGCCACGGCGCCATGCGTTTTTACCCGGCGGACGGCCGCCGAGTGGCCAAGTGGAAGCAATGCCAGGAATATCTTTACCAGACCAGCGAGGACAGGGCGGAGGCGGAATAACCTGCGCCAAACAGCCTGGCCCTCGCTTTTGGATCATACGGCAAGACCCAATTTTATCAAAAGGAGAATGAGCAGTATGAAACCTATCCAAGTGCCCGATTTCGCCAACTACAAGATGCTGTCCAACCTGGAGTTCGCTCCCGAGGGCGCATACGGCGTGTTTTGCGTCTCCCAGGCGGATGTGGAAAGCAACGGCTACCACAGCAACCTGTGGGCTTTCAATGCGGAGAAAGGGGAGTTCCGCCAGCTGACCAGCGGAAATGCGGAGCGCTCCTTTGATTTCAACAGCCCCTCTTCTGTGATCTTCCCCGGCCTCCGGGCTGAGAGCGATAAGAAAAAGGTGCAGAACGGGGAACAGCTGACTGTTTTTTATGAAATCAGCCTGGAGGGCGGCGAGGCCAAGGAGCTTTTCCGCGTTCCCCTCAGCGGCGCTTCGGCCAAAAAGATGAACGACGGCCTGTATCTGCTGACCGCCTCCTTCGACAACGCTCGGCCGGATTTTGACGCCCTGGCGGGCAAAGAGCTGGAAGCCGCCAAAAAGGCTTGGGAAGAAGAAAAGGATTATGAAGTGGTGGACGAGCTGCCGTTCTGGTTCAACGGTCAAGGCTTTATCAACAAAAAGCGCTCCCGCCTGTATATTTACAACAGCGCCGACGGCAGCCTGAAGCCCCTGACCGAGCCCTTGTTCGACGTGGGCGGCGTCAAATACTGCGCCGGCGGCCACAAGGTGATTTACACCGGCCACAGCTTCAGCGCCATGCGGAGCCAGAGCAACGCCCTGTATTTGCACGACGTGAAGAGCGGCGAAACGACCTGCCTGGTGGAAGACGGTTCGTTCAGCATCCACGGCTTCTGCCTGGACCATGAAAACAGCCGCATTGTCTTCGCCGCCAGCCAAGTGGAGGACGGCGCGCCTCTGCCCGGAAACGGCCTGTACGCCGTGGGCGTCAAGGATAAAAAGCTGGAAACGCTGGTGGCAAACGTCCCCGAGGACCTGGGCTGCACCACCGGCTGCGATTGCCGCTACGGCGGCGGCTGCACCATGAAGGCCGAGGGCGGCAAGCTCTATCTGGTCACTTCCTATGACAACACCAGCGGCCTGTGCCAGCTGGAGGACGGCAAGCTGCGCCACATCACCCCCGCGGAGCTGGGAGTGGATTTCTTTGGAATCTGCGGCGGCAAACTTTATACCGTGGGCCTAAAAAACACGCAGCTCCACGAGGTTTACCAGGTGGACGCCGCTACCGGCAAGGAGATTCAGCTGAGCAATTTCAACGGCGATTTCTTCCAGGATAAGTATGTGGCCCAGCCGCAGCCTTTGTCTTTCACCAATAAGGACGGCGTGCGCATCGACGGCTTTGTGCTGCTGCCCATGGACTACGACGAACACAAGAAATACCCCGGCATTTTGGAAATCCACGGCGGCCCCCGCACCAACTACTGCGCCGGCTTTATGCATGAAATGCAGGTCATGGCCGGCGCCGGCAGCTTCGTCTTCTTCTGCAATCCTCGGGGCTCTTCCGCCCGGGGCGACGAGTTTGCCGATATCCGGGGCAAATACGGCACCATTGATTACGACGACCTGATGGCTTTCACAGACGAAGTGCTGAAAAAATATCCCCAAATCGACGACAAGCGTCTGGGCGTCACCGGCGGCTCCTACGGCGGCTTTATGACCAACTGGATCATCGGCCATACAACCCGATTCGCCGCGGCGGCCAGCCAGCGCTCCATCTCGAACTGGGTCAGCTTCTATGGCGTCTGCGATATCGGCCCCTGGTTCGGCAAGCGGGAAATGGGCGGCGCCACCCCCTGGACCGACCTGGACGGAATGTGGAGAGCTTCTCCTCTGCAATATGCTATGAACGCCGAGACCCCCACTCTGTTCATCCATTCGGACGAAGATTACCGCTGCTGGCTGCCCGAAGGCATCCAAATGTACTCTGCTTTGCAGCTGAAAGGCGTGCCCACCCGGATGTGTATTTTCCACGGCGAAAACCACGAGCTTTCTCGCTCCGGCAAGCCCAAGCACCGGATTCGCCGCATGAACGAAATCAACGATTGGTTGTTCCACTACATCAAATAGTCGGCGTCCGCATGGGCGGACAGCCATACTGCGAGGCTGAGCGTTCGACCAGCCTTGGGCAATGGCGCGTCGGCCAGCGCCGACAGGCGTACTGCGAGGCTGATTGCTCGATCAGCCTTGGGCAATGGCGCCAGCGGCATTTGGCGCAAAAGGCCTGGCAGCGGACTTAAAAGCCGGATATAGAAAAAAGTCCCTCGAAAGAGGGACTTTTTTTCTACCGCTACAACTCCGTCCGTCAAAAGCCTCCCTTGCCAAAAGGAGGGGGACCGGCGAACGCCGGCAGAGGGATTCCGTCCCCCAACTCCGCCTGGGGCGCGGGAACCCCGCAACGGAGCCGCGGCGGAGGAATGAATCCCCCCTTCGCCGGCGATGCCGGCTCTTCCCCCTTTGGCAAGGGGGGCTTGCCTATGCCGCGGCCCTGTCTTTTGCCAGCTTAGATCCCCAAAAATTCCTTTGCGTCGGGCAGATCTACAATGGTTTGGCCATAATGGGCTTTTTGAATCACGCCGTCTTTGCCCACCAAAAAGGCGGCGGGCAACTGGCGGGAGCGGCCTTCCGCAGGGCCTTTTCTGCCCAGCAGCTTGCTGGGGCCGCCCAAGGCTTTGATAATCTCCAAGCTGCCGCCCGCCATGGCGACGGAGCCGTCGGCTTCAAAAACGTTGTATCGGTCGTAGAGTTTGGCTTCCGGGTCGCAGACCAAGTCAAAGGGATAGGGGTTGTCCTTTGTCCCCTCGACCACGCTTTGGCGGGTGGATTGCAGCACGACCTTCAGATCGTAGCCGGCCTTTTCAATCGCCGGCCACTGGGCCCGCAGCTGGGAAAGCAGCGTCTGGCACAGGCCGCAGGTATAATAGCGGGAGAAAATCACCAGCGTGGGCTTTTCCATCTGGGCGATCAGATCCAGCCCTTCGCCCCGCGGCGCGTCGTAGACAAAGCCCTCCAGCTTTTGGCCGGCGGCCAGGGTTTTGTGATAGGGCTTGCCCTCTGCGGCCCATTGGGCCTGCTTTTTGTCCATAGCTTCCTTGAACCGGGCCATAGAGCGCTCCAGGGTCAGCCGGGAGCAGGCCAAGTTGATACGCTCAAAGCCCCGGCCGCTCTGGCCGAAGATATACCCTTCGTCCAGATAAAGGCCGGCGTCTTCCTTCATCAGCTTTTCAAGCTCCACATGGGTCATGCCCAAGGCCCGCATATCCAGCCAGAGCAGGTAAGTGCCCTCCAGGGGGAACACGCGAACCTGGGGGAAATGCTCTTTCATAAACTGGGTCACATATTCTGCGTTGCCCTGAATGACGGGCAGCAGCTCCTCCAGCCAGTCCTCGCACTGGTCGTAAGCCGCCTGGCAGGCCCGGTAGGCAAAAATATTCAGGCCCATAATCATGTTCGTCAGGTTAAAGCTTTTGGCCTTGGCCCGGATCTCAGGGTCCGCAATGAAGATATTGGAGCATTGGACGCCGGCCAGATTGAAGGTCTTGCTGGGGGCGGTGCAGACGGCGCTGATCTGCCGGGCCTGCTCGGAAACCGTGGCCAACACGGTGTGCTTATAGCCGGGCATAATCAGGTCGTTATGAATCTCGTCGTCGATGATAAAGACATTGTGGCGAGCGCAGATTTCCACCACCTTTTCCAGCTCTTCCCGGCTCCAAACCTGGCCCACCGGGTTATGGGGGTTGCAGAAGAGCAGAACCTTGGCGTCTGGGCGGGCAGCCAGCTGCTCCAGCTGCTCATACTGGATGCGGTACCGGCCGTTTTCCCCCTCTTCCAGCGCCAAGGGGTTATAGAGCAGATTCCGCCCGCGAGCGGCCACCGCCATATCAAAGGGATAATAAACCGGGGGCATGACGATGACGCTGTCCCCCGGCTGGCTGGCCGCTTCCACCAGCATTCCCAAGGCATAGACCACGCCGGGGGTTGTGACAATCTCCTCCGGGCAAACGCGATAATCGTGCCGCCGGGCCATCCAGCCGCACACCGCGTCGTAATAGTTCTGGGTGGGCCTGGTATACCCCAAGATGGTGGTATCGACCAGGTCTTTCAGCTGCTCTACAATAGCGGGAGCAATGGGAAACTCCATGTCCGCCGTAGACAAAGGCACTCGCTCCACGCTGGCTCCGGGCGCCCCCGCCCACTTGCTGGAGCCGCACTGGCTGCGGTCTGGAACGGACGTAAAATCGTACTTCATAACAATCAGCCCTCCTTTGAGATGTTTTGACGATGCTGATTCTATTGTACTACCTGCCGAAGAACTGTTCAAGCGCCAAGCAGCCAATCGGCGGAGAAAATCTCTCGTTTTGGTTTCGAGTCTCTTGGGTTTCAACTTGTGCTTGACAGGAAATTTTTATTCGGTTATCTTGGGTATAAAGGCCGCCGGCTGTCCTTTGAACATTGCAAAAAGGAGCAAATTTCAATGAACCATGCTTTATTCCATGGGAGCCACAGGGAAATTGGCGCCTATTTCGGCGCCGTCCTGGCGGAACAGGGCTTTTTTCTGCTGGAAAACGTGCCGTTTCCCATCACGTCGGCCCGGCGGCAGTTTGCTCGGGCCTGCCTGCCCCTGTATCAAGCCCATTTCCCGGAGATTTTGGCGGAAATCCAGGGCGCGGCCCAAAGCCAGCGCTGCGCCGCCGCCGACCTCCAGGCGGTTTTGTTCAGTATGTACGCTCTGCCGCCCAGCTGCGCCTGTTCCTGCTTTGCCGTTTTGAACCAAGGCCAGGCTCTGATGGGCCGCAACAGCGATTTCTTGGCGGCGCTGGAAAGCCAGGCGCTGAACGCCCTCTACCGCTTTTCCGGCGACTCCTTCGATTTTATGGGCAACACCACCTCTTTTCTCCAGATGGAGGACGGCGTCAACCAATGGGGTCTGGCCGCCGGGCTGACCTCTGTGGCGCCGGTCGACGTCCGCCCCGGCTTAAACGGCGGGATGCTGGTTCGCTTCGTGCTGGAAAAATGTCGGGATACCAGGCAAGCCCTATCCGCCCTTCGGCAGTTGCCCATAGCCTCCGCCCAAACCATTCTGCTGGCGGATCGCCAAGGACAAATTGCGCTGGTCGAATGCAGCGCGCAGGGAATGGAAACCATTCTCCCCACGGCCTCGCGGCCCTATCTTTGGGCTACTAACGCCTTTCATTCCGCTAAAATGGCGTCTTTTCAAGGCCCTCAGGAGGAACTTTGGCAATCGGAACGGCGCTTCCAGACCCTGGAGCGGGCGCTGGCTGGACGAACGACGGAACCGGACCTCCGTTTTGCTCAAAACCTGCTGGCCGGGAAATATGGATTTTTATGCCAATATGACCCGGCGTCCGGCTGCGACACCCTTTGGTCCGCCCTTTATGATTTGGGCGGCAAAACCCTCTGGCGGGCGGAAGGCAACCCCAGCCGCCGCCGGTTTGAACAAGACGCCCGATTCTCAATTGCTTAATCGGCGCAGCCGATGGAAAAGGCGGAAAGCAAATTGCTTTCCGCCTTTTTGCAAAGCAGGCAAGAACCCCCGCGGCCTATTCCACCGATTTCAGGCTTTGCACCATATCGATTTTTTTCAAGCGGAAGCGCATGGCGAAATTGACCACGCCGGTGAACAAAACGGTGAGCAGAGCGGAAAAGAGGAAGGTCTCTTTGTTGATCGCCGGATTGAACATGACGGCGTCCACCTCGGCGGTCTGGATGATAAAATCCAAAAAGGGCACGCCCAGCAGCAGACCCGCCGCCATGCCCATTAAGGCGGAAAGATTGCTTTCCCGGTCGATATAGGAGGACACCTCTTTGTCATAAAACCCCAAAACCTTGATGGTGGCGATTTCCCGCGCCCGTTCCTCTACGTTGATGGAGGCCAGATTATAGAGCACGACAAAGGCCAGAGCGCCGGCGCAGACAATCAGCACCAGCACAATATAATTCAGACTGCCCACAATATCGCGGAATTGACGGCCCGAAGCGTCGCTGGAGGTCACGGCCAGCACGTTGTTGTTTTTCAGCAGGCTGGCGGCCAGCTCGTCCTGATCGGCGCCCTCCGCCAGGTTGACCAAAAACGCGTTGCTTTTGGCCTCTTCGCCCCAAAGCTCCCGGTATTGGGCAGGGGAGAGATACACGAAATTCATGGTGTAGTTTTCCACGATCCCCACAATCTCCACCGAATAGACATGGCTGTCGTCCGGATGAATGGAAACCACGTCGCCGGGGGAGACGTCCAGCAGACGGGCCATTTTTTCCGTCAATAAAGCGCCTCGCTCCGGCAGAGCCACGGCGTCCCCCTGCTGACGGCGGCGCAGGTTGACGTATTGATCCAGTTCCTCCGGCGCTTCCGGCACAAAGAGATAAACACTTTTTTTCGCCTTGCCGCCGGCGATTTCCACCGAGCTCTGGCGCACAGCCATGGCCCGCTCCGCCAAGGGATTCTGAGCCAGCTGGTCCGCAATCTCCTGTTTTTCGTCGGCAGTGACCGCGTCGTCAAAGGCTGCTACGGCGTCATAGAGGAAAATCTGCTCGTATTGCAGGTCCACAATGGAGGAGATGGCGTGCTGCATTCCAAAGCCGGCCACCATCAAAGCCGTGCAGCCGGCCACGCCCACCACCGTCATCACAATGCGTTTTTTATACCGGAACAGGTTTCGGACCGCCACCTTCTGCAAAAAGCTCAGCCTGCGCCAGACAAACTTTACCCGCTCCAGCAGCACCCGCTTGCCCGAAGGCGGCGCCTTGGGCCGCATCAGCTGGGCCGGCGCCTCCTGCATGGCCCGATAACAGGCGGCAAAGGCAGAAAGGCCGGTACAGGCCATGGCGGCCAGCAGGCACCAAAAGGCGTAATCCCAGCGAAAGGGAGTCTGGCAATCGGGCAGGATGTACATAATGCGGTAGGCGTTGAAAATCACAGTGGGAAACAGCTTGAAGCCCACGGCCAGGCCCGCCGCGCCGCCCAGCAGGCTGGCGGAAAGCGCGTACGCCAAATATTTGGCGGCCACGGCGCCTTTGCCATATCCCAGAGCCTTCAACACGCCGATCTGCGTGCGGTTTTCCTCCACCATGCGGGTCATGGTAGTCAGGCAGACCAGGGCCGCCACCAGGATAAAGAACACCGGAAACACCTTGGCGATGCGGTCCACCCGCTCGGCGTCTTGGCTGAACTCGGCGTAGCCTGGGTTGCTGGTTCGGTCCCACAGATACCACTCTGGGGAGCCCAAGTCGTTAAGCTGATGCCGGGCCTCCAGCAAATCCGCCCGGCCCTGTTCCAGCTCTTTTCGAGCCTTTTCCAGCTGGGCTTGGCCCTCCGCTTCGTTTTCCTCCAGCTCGGCCAAGCCCCGCTCATAGTCCACCCTGGCTTGCGAAATTTGAGCCCGGCCCTGCCGAAGCTGGGTCCAGCCGCTTTCCAGCTGCGCGCCTTGGGCGGAAAGCTGAGCCTGAGCCTCTGCCAGCTGCGCTTGACCTGCCTCCAGCTGGGCCCGGGAATCAGCCAGCTGCTGGCGCTGCGGCGCCGCCTGACCCTCGATCTGCCCAAAAGCCTGCTCTGCCTGAAGGGCCAGCGTCTGTTTTTCCGGCCCCGCCGGGTTAGCGTAAAGATACGCCCGCAGGGCCTGAGTCAAGCCGGCGCTTTGGCCGCTTTCATCCTGTCTGGCCAGCGCCTCCAGCCCGGCCAACAGGGCCTCGGTTTCCTCCGGCGCAGGCTGATCCTGCGGCAAAGCGATCTGGCTGTAAGCGGCAAGCAGCCCTCGGCCCCCTTGAAGAGCGGCGTCCATGGCCTGAAGCTGCGCTTCGCCCTGCTCCAGCTGGGCTTGGGCCGCCGTCAGCCGGGCTTCCTCCTCTGCCAGCCGCGCCGCTCCCTGGTCATATTGCGCTTGCCCCTGGGCCAGCTGGGTTTCCGTCTGATTCAGGCGGCTGACGCCGTCGTCGATTTCCTGGCGGGCGTCGTCCAGCTTCTGCCGGCTCTCGGCGATTTGCCGGTCGAAGTCCGCCTTGTTCTTGTCGTATTCCCCCTGGCCCTGGTCCAGCTCCGCCTGGGCGTCGTCCACGGCGGTTTTGGCTTCGTTGTAGATTTCGTCGTACCGAGTTTGTTCCCGATGAGCGGCCAGCTGCTCCAGCTCGTCTCTTTTGGCCTCCATCCGATCCTGGTATTCGTCCTCATAAAAAGGCAGTCCCCGAACGTCTTTGTAGGTCAAAAACACGTCGGTATAAACCTCATAAGCAAAGGACTGCTCCGGCAAATAAAGAAACGTGCTGACAGAGCCGTTGCCCAAGCTGCTGGACCCTCGTTCAAAATTGATATACAAAGGGGATTGGACCACCCCCACCACCGTGAATTCCTGGATTTTTAGGGCTTCGCCGATATCTCCGTCCTCCAAAAACAGGCTGATTGTATCGCCTATGGCGAACCGGCCTCCTGTGCGCATCCCTTTTTCCACCAAGCATTCGTCTGCGGCTTGGGGCCAGCGTCCCTTCTGAAGCACGGGGAGATTCAGAGCGTCTTCCTCCTGCTCCGCCCCCAGCTTCCAGCTCCAGGCCCGGGCCAACAGGCTGTCCGGCCCCTCCAGGGCCACAAACGCATCCACCGAATAGCCGGGCTCCACAATTTCCGCCTCCGGTTGGTTCCGCAGGCTTTGAATATCCCCCTCGGTAAAGCCCATGGTGGATTTCAAGTGCATATCCATCAAAGATTGATCTTCAAAATATTGCTGAGCCGTCTGTTTCATATCCGGGCAAGTGGATTTGATGCCGGCAAAAAAGCCGGCGCCCAGCATGACGATACACAAAATAGAGAGAAACCGGCCCCGGCTCCTGCGGATTTCCATCCAGATATCCTGTATCAAAGCGCTGCGTTTTTTCATGGCGTCACCACTCGATCTGCTCTACCGGCACGGGGTTTTCATTGCGGACGTCGCCGACCACCTTGCCGCTGCGCAGCTGCACCACCCGGTCGGCCATGGGGGCCACAGCCGAATTATGGGTGATGACGATTACCGTCATGCCCTGCTTGCGGCAGGTATCCTGCAAAAGAGAAAGGATGGCTCGGCCGGTTTTATCGTCCAGAGCGCCGGTGGGCTCGTCGCAAAGAAGCAGTTTGGGGTTTTTGGCCAATGCCCGGGCGATGGACACCCGCTGCTGCTCGCCGCCGGAAAGCTGGGCGGGGAAATTATCCAGCCGATCCCCCAAGCCCACTTGACGCAGCACGTCCCTGGCGTCCAAAGGATTTCGGCAGATCTGCGCCGCCAGCTCCACGTTTTCCAAAGCGGTCAGGTTTTGCATCAGGTTGTAAAATTGAAAGACGAAACCGATATCGTCCCGACGGTAGCCGATCAGCCGCCGGGGAGAATACCGGGCGATATCCTCGCCGTCCACCATCACCTGGCCTTCGTCGCAGCCGTCCATGCCGCCCAAAATATTGAGCACCGTGGTTTTGCCGGCGCCGCTCTGGCCCAGCACGATGCAGAATTCTCCCTTGTTCACCGAAAAGCTGACGCCGTCTGCGGCGGTGATCGTCACCTCGCCCATTCGATACCGTTTGGTCACATTTTTAAGAGAGATGAATTCTTCCATAGTTCAGGACGACCTTTCCTTCAAAATAGCAAAATAGAGGGTTGGCGCGGCGGGCGGCCCCAGCGCCGCAAATGGATCTTCCCAAATAACGTTGGGAACAAGGGACGCGCTTCCCCGCCGAACGGCCCAAAACGGCGGTCCGCCGCGTTTAGCGCTCCTCGCCGCCAGAGCTCCGCCCCTCCAGCCCCAGCAGCTGAGCGGCGGCCCGGCGGTTTTCCATCTCCAAGTCCACCAGCTTATCCCGAATCGCTTGGGCGGCCTCCAGGTCCTGGCCCTGCATCAGCTCGTCGATCTGCCGGCAAAGCCAATCCTCCGTCACAGAGGACAGCGGCTGGCATCGGTCTGCCAGGCCGATATACCGCATAAAGCCGGAAACCTTGATATCATAGCTCACCGCCATGCAAGGGGCGCAGGCCGCGGCGGAAAATACAATGGAATGGAGCCGCATTCCGCAGACAATCCGCATCTGCCGCAGCACGGCCATGGTCAGCCGCACATCCTCCGGGATATCCCTCAGCACATAACAGGGCGTCTGAGCGGCGGCCGCCGCCTTTTTGCAGGCTTGGAGGTCCAGCGGAGACTCGATGGGCAGAAAAACGGCGGAAAGGCCGTATTGACGGTAAGCGTATTCCGCCGCCCGCGAAAAACAGCTGAAATCGTGAAAATCCGCCCAGGGCCGCAGAGCGAAACAGATGTATTGGCCGTCCATGGGCACGCCCCGCCGCGTGAGAAACTGCTGGGCCTGCTGATCGGAAGCGGGAATCAGGGTGGTGGCCGGATCCGCCGCCAGGCGGATATCGGGCTTGGACACCTCCATATCCTTCAGCTCCTGGTAAGACACCGTATCCCGCAAAGTAATCACGTCCACGCTGCGATTGAGCACCCGGCTGGCCAGCCGCCGGTTAAAGGGGGCGCTGACATGGCCCACGCCGCAGCCGTACATCTGCACCTTGCACCCCAGCTTGCGGGCGGCGTGGATGGTATAAAGATAAAAATACAGGCTCCGGTTGGAGGTCACGTCTTGAATCAAGCTGCCGCCGCCGTTGATAAACAGCCTGGCCCGGCGCATGGCCCGATGGAATTGCGGAAAATTAAAGGTATATACTGCGTCCACTTCATGGAGCAGCTTGGTTTCCGCCGGCTTGCGAGTCATCACGGTCAGAGGCGAAAGGGGGTCCAGGTCCTTCATGGTGGCGATGATGGCGTCCAAAATGGCTTCGTCGCCGGAATTGCCCCGGCCATAGGCGCCGCAAATCACAATACCGTTGCGCTTGCCCCGGGCCTGCCGGGCGGCGATGGTTTGATAAATCTGGCTCTGGCGGGCGGCCATGCCGTCCAACGAATAGATGCGGCTGGCCTTTTCCCGCAGCTTCTGGCCAAAGGACTGGCGCAGGTCCGGGTCCCGGGCCAGGCGCAGCATATAGCCGGCAAAGGTCTCCACGTCGCCAGGCTGGAAAATAAAGCCGTCTTCTCCGCTGTCGATGAGCTTCTGCATTCCGCCCACGTCTGAGGTGATGACGGCGCAGCCTTCCTTGACCCCTTCCAGGATGGAATAGGGGAAGGATTCGGAAATGGAGCACAGCACATCGATGTCGCAGGCTTTGAAAAACTTGCCGATATCCGACACCCAGCCGCAGAAGCAGCAGGCCGAATCCACCTCCAGCTGCCGGGCCAGGTCCTTCAGCTTCTGGGCGTCCTCGCCGTCCCCGGCGATCAGCAACTTGAGCCTGTTGTTTTTCTTTCTGGCCTTGGCAAAGGCCCGGAGCAGGGTGGGGATATCCTTCACCGGCGTCAGCCGGGCGGCAATGCCCATCACCACATCCCCCTCCTGATAATTCAGGCCGCACTGGCGCAGGTATTCGCCCCTGTCAAATTCCGGCGTATCCACAGAAAAATCCAGGCCGTTGTAGATGGTCTGGATCCGGGAGGGCCGGAACCCCCGCTGGATCAGCATCTGCTTGAAGCTGTCGGAAACCGTGACATGGTAGTCCATCACCCGCAGGGCGGCGGCATTCATCCGCCCAAAGGTCTGGCGGCGGATAAAGGAATGGAGATAATCCAGCCGGTAATCGCTGTGCACGGTGGTGACCACGGTGCAGCCCAGGGTCATTTTCAGATAAACCCCCACCAGGTTGGCCTTGGCCCCATGGCAGTGGACAATATCCGGCCCGAACTGCCTGGCCGCCTCCTTGGCCAGCACAAAATCCCGCAGCGGAAAGCCGGACTGGATCTCCACCGTGTCAATGCCCGCCTTCCGGGCATCCTCGGCAAACAGCCCCTTGCGCATGCTGAGCAGTTTCAGCTGGTGTTCTTCCTTCAGCCGGGAACAAAGAGCCAGAATATGGGTCTTTGCCCCTCCGCGGTCACCGCCGCCGGCGATGTGCAAAATTTTCATGATTTCCTCCCCAAAGCCTTGAAAATATTCTTGAAAATGTGTTGTTGAGATTATATAATAAAGTGGTTAGTTTGCAGCGGCGGCCCGGTATCCTGGGAGGCCGCCGGGCCCCGTTCCCACAAAAAGAATTGCTTTTTTTATTATATCGTATCCGCTGGGGCCGGTCAACCGTCCCGGCGGCGGGTTTTCCGGGTGCCAGATCCCGTTTTAATGTCCCGATTTGACACAAGGGGCCTGTTTTGTCCCTTGCGCCTGAGCCGGTATTCCCTTATCGTTTGTGTTGTGACCCGGCGCAAAAGGGCTTCCCCACCTTTTCGGAATGATGTGCCCAATGAGAACCGATTTAAATACATATGATAAATGGCAGATAAAAGTTTTAGAAGCAAATATACAAAGTGTAACTTAATTTGGAAATCTATATATGGAGATCACAGAAATAAATCAACAAAATTTTACTGATATAAATAAAGCAAGACAGCCATTTGAAATCATTGGGAAAATAAAGCCTGTATTTGTTGACGGTATATGGACATATACAGAAGAACTATATGAACAATCCCATATGAAAGTATATTCTAATACTTGGGACTCTGTCAGCTATATCAATAATCCCGATCAGACTGTTTTCTTCGCCTATTCTGGCGCTGAATGTGTTGGCCAAATGATTCTGAAAAGAGATTGGAACAAATATGCCTTTATTGAAGATATTTGTGTTGTAAAATCGGAAAGAGGACAGGGAATCGGCACAAGTTTCATACAAAAGGCCATCGAATGGGCTAAAAATAGGAATCTAAAGGGTTTAGCATTAGAAACGCAGGACAATAATTTGCTGGCTTGCCGGTTTTATGCAAAATGTGGCTTTGTGATCGGCGCAGTCAACACGATGCTTTATCAGAACTTTCACAACGATGAATTTGCTGTTTTTTGGTATTTATTATTTTGAAGGGCCCTACAGTCCCCAATTTATAGAACTGATACATTGAAAACACTTTTCCGAAAAGGGAGAAAGTTTTCTGGGCCAAATTTTTCGGCTTTGGTCCCGGTTCCATCTGTCATTTTTCCGTGCAAGGAGGGGTTGCTTTGGCTGGGGAAAACAAAAAAATGACCCGCAACGCGCTGATCCTGATGCCCGCCAAGGTGCTGGAGGGCGTTTTGCTGCTGGCCACCGCCTCGATCTATTCCCGGGTGTTCCCGCCGGTGATCAATGGCCAGTATCAGCTGGTCAATTCCACCGTTCTGGCCCTGTTTTTGGTGACAGCGGCCTGGCTTTACAATGCCACCGCCCGGTTTATCTCGGAATACCGCTCGCCGGAGGGGGAGAAAACCTTTTATTCCACCTTCCTGCTGTCCTTCGGCGTCATCACTTTGGCCGTGCTGGCGGTGGGCGCCGGGGCCTGGCTAATCTCCGGCTCCTTTCTGTGCCTGGCCGCTTCCGTGATGTTGACCACCTACTCCCTGTTCACCATGATGAACGGGCTTTTGATCCAGACAGACCGGCTGATGGTGAGCATCGCCGCCTCCCTGCTGGATGTGGGGGGCAAACTGGCCTTTTCCTGCCTGCTGGCCGCCCTGTTTACCGCCGAAACCCCTTATCCGGCGGTGTTCGGCGCGGTGCTGGGGGATCTGGCTGCCTCCCTGGTGGCCATGGCGGCCCTGCGGGCGCCCTTCCATATCCACCCCCAGTATTTTTCCCGCGGGCTGCTCCAGGACCTGCTGGCCTTCGGCCTGCCGCTGATCGGCATGAGCGTGGGCACAGGCCTGCTGAGCATGGTGGACCGCTTTATTGTGGCGGCCATGATGGGGGAGGCCAACGCCTCGGTATATATCAGCAATTTCACCGTCAGCTCCGGCATTTTCGGCATGATCGCCGCCGCCGTGGTGCGAGCCGTTTATCCCTCCCTCATCGCCGGCTACGCCAAGGACGGGCTCAAAGCCGCGGAAACTCTGCTCTCCCAAGGGTTGCGCATTTATTTCCTCATCGGCGCTCCGGCGGCTTTGGGGCTCTGCGCCGTCTGCCGTCCTCTGGCTCAATTTATGTTTATCGAGGTCTATTGGCCCGGCGCCAGCGTGATCGGCATTGTGGCCCTGGCCTATTTCTTCATGGACCTGACCGAATACGCCATCAAGGGCTTTGAGCTGACCAAAAACACCAAGCCGGTGCTGCGGTACAGCCTGTTGGCCGCCGGCGTTAAAATCGCGGCTACGGTCATTCTGATTCGCCTGCTGGGCATCCAGGGCGCGGCCTTGGGCAGCCTGGTCGCCTTTCTCTTCTATTTCCTGCTGGTGGTCTGGGGGCTGCGGCGCAGCGTCCGCCTGCGGCCGGATGGCAAGAGCTGTTTTCGCATTTTGACAAGCGCCTTTCTGTGCTCCTTTTCCGCCTGGCTGGTCTGCCGCTTTTTGCCCGCCGGGCCTTTTGTCCAAACAATCTGCGGCGCCGGGGCGGGCGGCGTCGTCTATTTCGTGTGCCTGTTTGTCTCCGGCGAACTAAAGCCGGAAATTGAAATGATCCGCCAAACGCTGGCCGCTGGCCGCGGCGCCGGCAATTCGTCGAAAAAATAGCGGCAATCCCTTATTGCAAACTGGACGGATTTCCGGTTTGGTGATATACTAAGAGCGTCTCTCCCCCTGGCCCCCAGAAGCCGGGGCGGGGAAGATGGTCGCAACAGGAAAAGGAGGGTGATAAGATTGTCAATGCAGGCCATCGAACAGGTGATGCAGGCGGAGACCGCGGCGGAGCAGATATTAGAAAACGCCCGCGGCGAAGCCAAGCAGATCCTGGCCGAAGCAGAAGCCGAGGCCGCCCGGGAAAAAGAGCGTTCCCGCCAGGAGGCTAAGGAAGCGGCCGCCGCCGCGTTGGCCCAGGCCGAGGCGCAGGCCGGGCAGCAAGCGGCCGGACTACAGGCCAAAACAGAGAAACTGTGTCAGGCCATCGAGCAGCAGGCAGCTCAGAAAATGGACGCTGCCGTCAAATTCATCGTCGGAAGGGTCGTGGGCTAATGGCGCTTGTGGAAATGAAGCGTCTGCGCGCCGTGGCTCTGCAAAGCCGGCGCAGAGTATTGCTGCGCCAGCTTCGCCAGCTTGGCTGCGTGGAGGTCGAAGCGGCGGCGGATTCCACCGATTTCAACGGGGAGGAAAACCTGCCCCAGACAGCGGAGGAAAACACCGGCGCCCAGGAACATCTGGCCGCGCTGCAACAAGCAAAACAGACGCTGGATCAATACGCCCCCCCGGAAAAGCGGCCTTTGCTGGCCCGCAAGCCGCAGCTGACCGAGGGGCAGCTCTATGACGAGCGGACGCTGGACGACGCTCTCGGCGCCGCCAAAGAAATCAATCGGGCCGCCCAGCAGATCAACCGCCTGCAAACTGAGGAAAACAGGCTGGAATCTGCAATCACCCAGCTCAAGCCCTGGCTTGCGCTGGACGTTCCCCTAAACTATGAGCTGGACGACGGACAGGTGTTTTACCTGCGGGGCGCCCTGCCTGCCGCCGCCTCTTTGGAGGCGCTGGAGCAGGAGCTGGCCCAGCAGGCCCCCGCCAGCCAGCTGGAGGCTGTGTCCTCCGATAACGAGCAGCACTATGTGACGTTGCTGACCCACCGTTCCTGCCGGGAGGCCGCTTTGAGCCTGCTCAAGCAGCGGGGCTTTTCCCAGGCTTCGTCCCCGGGGGCGGAAGGGCCGGCCCGGCAATGGACCACCCGTTTGCAGCAGCAAATCGAGGAGGGCCAGGCCCAGCGGCAAAAGTGCGTGGAAGACATCGCGAAATACCGGAATTCTTACCGCCAGCTGGAGCAGGCTATCGACGCCTATTCCCTGGAGGCAGAGGAGGACCGGCTGCTTTCCGGCCTGGCCCGCACCAAGGATACGGTGGCGCTGACCGGCTGGATTCCCGCCAAGGCCCAGCAGGCCGTGGCCAAAGTGCTGGAGGAGCAGGGCTGCGCCTACAGCATGGAAGACCCCCAGGAAGGGGAATATCCTCCCACCGCTATGGAAAACGGCGTTTTGGCCGAGCCCTTCAACGCGGTGACGGAAATGTACGGAATGCCCCGATACGGCAGCCTGGTGGACCCCAACCCCCTGATGGTCCCCTTTTACATCACGTTCTTCAGCTTTATCATGGCGGACGCCGTTTACGGCATTGTCATCGCCTTGGGCTGTTTTTTAGCGCTCAAACTGATGCAGCCCAAGGGAAGTATGCGCCAAATGCTGACGCTGTTTTTCTACTGCGGCTTGGGCACCATTGTAGCCGGCGTGTTGATGGGCGGCTGGCTGGGCGACGCCGTGTACCAATTCACCAGAATGCTTTGGGGCGAAGGAGGCGCCGTCAGTATCCGGCCCTTGTGGTTTAACCTGACGGAAGAGCCGCTGAAAATGCTGATTTTCTCCCTGGTTTTGGGCGCCGTGCAGATCCTTGTGGGCATGGCGGTTTCCGCCTGGCGGATGATTAAGCAAAAGGATTACCTGGGCGCGCTGTTTGACCCGGGCTGCTGGTATATTATCTTTATCGGCGCCGGGCTCTATGTGGGTCTGGGGCTCCAAGCGGGCCTTTATGTGGCGCTGGCCGGCGTCGTTTTGATGCTGATTCTGGGCAGCCGGGGCAAAAAAGGCTTTGGCAAAATCACAGGCGGCCTGGGCAAGCTCTACAATGTGACGGGCTTTGTCTCAGACCTGCTCAGCTATTCTCGTATTATGGCCCTGGCCCTTTCCGGCTCCGTGGTGGGTTCCGTCTTCAATCAGATGGGCGCCATGGGCGGCGGCGGAATTGTGGGCGTCGTGGTCTTTATTATCGTGGCCCTGATCGGCCATGTGTTCAACCTGGCGATCAGCGTGCTGGGCGCCTATGTGCACACCAGCCGTCTACAGTACATTGAATTTTTCGGCCGCTTCTATGAAGACGGCGGGCGGATTATGCAGCCGTTAAAAAACAAGACAAAATATGTTGAAGTGGTTAAGGAGGACTAAATCGTTATGAAAGACTTAATTGCGACTATTTTCACAGGTTCCAACTTTGCTATTCTGGGCGCTGTGTGCGCCGTGGCCTTCGCGGGCATGGGCTCCTCGAAGGGCGTTGGTTTGGCTGGCGAAGCCGGCACTGGCATTCTGACAGAAGACCCCTCTAAATTTGGCCGCGTGCTGCTGCTCCAGGCGCTGCCCGGCACTCAGGGCATCTATGGCCTGCTGGTGGCCTTCCTGATTCTGTATCGCCCCGGCGTGCTGGAAGGCACTTTGACTCTGGCCAGCGGCGTGGGCTATTTCTTCGCCGCTCTGCCCATCGCTATCGTCGGCTATTATTCCGGTATGCGCCAAGGCCGCGTAGCCGCCGCCTCTATGAACATCGTGGCCAAAAAGCCCGACGACTCCATGAAGGGCGTTATCAGCGCCGGTTTGGTTGAAACATACGCCGTTTTGGCCCTGCTGATCTCCGTGCTGGCCGTTTTCGGCATCTAATTGGCGGAACACACCATGAAAGGGATTGAAAATATCTCTCAGCAAATCACGGCTGAGGCTCAGGCCAAAGCGGCGGCGATGCTGGACGAAGCCCGGCAGCGGGCCAAAGAAGCCCGGGAAAAGGGCGCCCAGCAAGCCAAGGCCGAGAGCGAAAAAATGCGGACGGAAACCGCCCAACGGGCGGAGGAGCTGCTGCGCCGCAGCGAGCGCACCGCCCAGCTGGAGAGCAAAAAAAGCCAGCTGGCCGCCCGGCAGAAGATGATCGACCTGGCCTATGAAAAGGCTCTGGCCAAAGTGTTGACGTTGAACGACGAGAAATACGGCGACCTTTTGTGCTCTCTCTGCGGCCAGACCGGCGCAAAAACCGGCGAGCTGCTCTTCAGCGAGAAAGACCAGGCCCGGGCCGGCGGACTGGTGGAAAAAATGAACCAACAGAACGGCGCCCAGCTGACTCTTTCCAAACAGACGGCTCCTATCCCCGGCGGGTTTATCCTGCGGCAGGGCCAGGTGGAGATCAACTGCGCCCTGGACGCCATCGTCCGCTCCTTGGAGGAGCAGACGGCGAAGGACGTGGCCGCCATCCTTTTTTAAGGAGGGAGCTTTTTGAAAAAACACAAGGACACCGATTACCTGCATATCAGCGCCCGAATCCGCTGCATTGAGGGTCAGCTGATGACCAACGCCCAGCTCACTCGGCTGGCCGAGGCGGGAAGCGCCGCCGAAGCCGCCAAGCTGCTGGAGGAAAAAGGCTGGCCCGCCTTTGACTGGCGGGATATGGGCCAAGCGGAGCGGGCCATCGGCCAGCGCCGCCGCCAGGTGATGGATCTGCTTTATCAGCACTGCCCGGACCCTCAGCTGATCGAGGTGTTCCGGCTGAAATACGATTATCACAACATCAAAGCCATTTTGAAGGGGGACGCCCAGCGGGTGGACCCGCTGCCGCTGCTTTCGGACGCGGCTTTAATTCCCCCCAAAGACCTGGCCCGCATGATGCGGGAAAACGAGCTGGACGCCATGAACCCCATTATGGCCGAAGCTGTTTTGCAGGCCAAGGAAATGCTGGACCGCACCAGCGACCCCCAGCTGAGCGATATGGTGTTGGACCGGGCGGAGACTCGGCAAACGCTGGAAACTGCTCAGGCCTCGGGCAGCGATTTTCTTCTCGGTTATGTGCGCCGCAGCATTGACTGCAACAACCTGCGTACCGCCTTGCGGCTCTCCCGCATGGGCAAGGGTCTGGATTACGCCCAGCGGGCTGTCAACCCCGGCGGCTCCATTGCGCCGGAGGCTTTTTATGAGCCCATGACGCCGGAATACATCGACAAGCTGCTGGCGGGCACGCCGCTGGAGCCGGCGACGGAAAGCGCCCGGCGGGCTTTGGAGGGCGGCGGCTTCGCTCCTCTGGACAAAGCCTGCGACGACCTTTTGATCGAATACGCCCGGAGCGCCCGAATGGTGCCCTTTGGCGAGCAGACGGCCATCGCCTACCTGCTGGCCAGCGAGGCGGAATTCGCCGCCGTCCGGTCGGTGCTGGCAGGCAAAAACGCCGGCCTGAGCACGGATAAGATTATGGAAAGGCTGAGGATCTCTTATGTTGTATAGAGCGGCTGTCATCGGCGACAGCCAGACGGTGATGGGCTTCAAGGCTGTGGGCCTGACCACGGCCTCGGCCAACGACGGCTCCGAAGCCGCCGTCCAGCTGCACAAGCTGGCGGAAAGCGGCTACGCCGTGATTTACATCACCGAGCAGCTGGCCGCCCAGATCGAAGAGGATATGGCCCGATACAACGACACGGCGGAGGTGGCGGTAATTCCCATCCCATCCCAGGCAGGCGGTCTGGGCATCGGGGTTCGGGGCCTGCACCTGGCGGTAGAGCGGGCCGTGGGCGCCGATATCCTCAAGCAGCAATAGCCCCGCTGCCGCCTTAGCGGCAGCGGCGGGAGTAACCGTTTGCGGGCGGGGTTTTCGCCCGCCCGAAACAGAAAGAAGGTTGCCTTTTTTCATGGATAAAACAGGAAAAATTGTGAAAGTGGCCGGCCCGCTGGTTATTGCCGAGGGCATGGCCCACGCCAATATGTTTGACGTGGTGCGCGTCGGCCCCCAGCGGTTGATCGGCGAGATCATCGAAATGCGCGGCGACCGGGCCTCCATTCAGGTATATGAAGAGACGGCGGGCATCGGCGCCGGGGAAGAAGTTTATTCCACAGGCGCGCCCCTGTCCGTGGAGCTGGGGCCCGGCCTGATCGGCCAGATTTACGACGGCATCCAGCGCCCGCTGGAAGATATCCGCCAGCAAGTGGGCAATACCATCACCCGCGGCATCCAGGTAGATCCCATCTCCCGGAAGACAAAGTGGGATTTTGTGCCTGAAGCCAAAAAGGGCCAGAAGGTGGGCCCCGGCGACGTGCTGGGCTCTGTCAAGGAAACCATTATCGTAGATCATAAAATTCTGGTTCCCAACGGCGTTTCCGGCGCTGTGAAAGAAATCCGGGGCGGCAAACACACCATTATGGACGTGGTGGCCGTGATCGAAGGGGACGACGGAAAAACCCACGAGCTGACCATGATGCAGAAATGGCCCGTCCGCGTGGAGCGCCCCTATCAGGAAAAGCTTGCCCCAGGCCTGCCGATGGTCACCGGCCAGCGGATTGTGGATACGTTCTTCCCCATCGCCAAAGGCGGCACGGCCGCTATCCCCGGCCCCTTCGGCAGCGGCAAAACGGTGACCCAGCATCAGCTGGCCAAGTGGAGCGACGTGGACATCGTGATTTACATCGGCTGCGGCGAGCGCGGCAACGAGATGACCGACGTTCTGCGGGAATTCCCCGAGCTGAAGGACCCCCGCACAGGCGAAAGCCTGATGCAGCGGACGGTGCTGATCGCCAACACCTCCGATATGCCCGTGGCCGCTCGAGAAGCCTCGGTTTACACCGGCATTACCATCGCCGAATACTACCGGGATATGGGCTATAACGTGGCTGTTATCGCCGACTCCACCTCCCGCTGGGCCGAGGCCCTGCGCGAGATGTCCGGCCGCTTGGAAGAGATGCCCGGCGAAGAAGGCTACCCGGCCTACCTGGGCTCTCGTCTGGCCCAGTTCTATGAACGGGCAGGCCGCGTAGTCTGCAATGGCGAGGACGGCCGTATCGGCTCCCTCTCCGCCATCGGCGCCGTTTCCCCCCCGGGCGGCGATATTTCCGAGCCTGTCAGCCAGGCTACCCTGCGTATCGTCAAGGTGTTCTGGGGCCTGGACAGCGCCCTGGCCTATGCCCGGCATTTCCCGGCCATCAACTGGCTCAACAGCTATTCCCTCTATTTTGACCGTCTGCGCCCCTGGTATGAGGACAATGTCAGCCCGGATTTCATCGCCAACCGCAACGAGGCTATGAAATTGCTTCAGCAGGAAGCCGAGTTGAAGGAAATTGTCCAGCTGGTGGGTATCGACGCTCTATCTCCGGCCGACCGTCTGGTCATGGAAACCGCCCAGATGATTCGGGAAGACTTCTTGCAGCAGAACGCTATGAGCGACACCGACTCTTATTGTGAAATCGACAAGCAGTTCCGCCTGCTGGAGCTGATATTGCTCTATTACAACACCGCCCGCCAGGCCATCCAGGACGGCGCGCCCATGGCGCCGCTGTTCAATATCGAAGCTCGAGCCAAGATCGGCCGTGCTAAGGATGTGCATAAGGACGTTTATCAAGAGCAATACAACCAGATCGAAGCCGAAATCCGGCAGCAGATCGCCCAGGTTTCCGCCGGAGGTGAAAACGCATGATTAAAGAATACCGCACCATACAGGAGGTCGCGGGCCCGCTGATGCTGGTGCGCGACGTGGAAAACGTTTCTTACGACGAGCTGGGAGAAATCGAGCTGCCCAACGGAGAAATCCGCCGCTGCAAGGTGTTGGAGGTGGACGGCCAGAACGCTTTGGTTCAGCTGTTTGAAAGCTCCGCCGGCATCAACCTGGCGCAATCCAAAATCCGTTTTCTGGGCCACGGCACGGAGCTGGGCGTATCCATGGATATGCTGGGCCGAGTGTTCGACGGCATGGGCCACCCCAAGGACGGCGGTCCGGAAATCCTGGCGGAAAAATATCTGGATATCAACGGCCAGCCGATGAACCCGGCAGCCCGGAACTATCCTTCGGAATTTATCCAGACCGGCGTTTCAGCCATCGACGGCTTGAACACCCTGGTTCGCGGACAGAAGCTGCCCATCTTCTCTGGCTCCGGTATGCCCCACGCCAATCTGGCGGCTCAGATCGCCCGCCAAGCCAAAGTACTGGGCACAGACGAGAAATTCGCCGTGGTCTTCGCCGCCATCGGCATCACCTTTGAAGAGGCGGATTTCTTTATTACCGACTTTAAACGCACTGGCGCCATCGACCGCACAGTTCTGTTTTTGAACCTGGCCAACGACCCGGCTATCGAACGTATCGCCACCCCCCGTATGGCGCTGACCGCTGCGGAATATTTGGCTTTTGACTGCGGAATGCACGTGTTGGTCATCCTTACGGATATTACCAACTACGCTGAGGCGCTGCGCGAGGTTTCCGCCGCCCGGAAGGAAGTGCCCGGCCGCCGCGGCTATCCCGGCTACCTGTACACCGACCTGGCCACCATGTATGAACGGGCCGGTCGTCTGCTGGATAAAGAAGGCTCCATCACCATGGTGCCCATCTTGTCCATGCCGGAAGACGACAAAACCCACCCCATCCCCGACCTGACCGGCTACATCACCGAGGGCCAGATCATCCTGGGCCGCGAGCTTTACCGCAAGGATATCGCTCCGCCTATCGACGTGCTGCCCTCCCTGTCCCGTCTGAAGGACAAGGGCACTGGCGTCGGAAAAACCCGAGAAGACCATGCGGGCACCATGAACCAGCTGTTCGCCGCTTATTCTCGCGGCAAGGACGCCAAGGAGCTGATGACCATCTTGGGCGAGGCCGCTTTGACGGATATGGATAAGCTCTACGCCCAGTTTGCCGATGAATTCGAGCGCCGCTATGTTTCCCAGGGCTATGAAACCAACCGAACCATTGAGGAAACGCTGGACCTGGGCTGGGAGCTGCTGAGCATTCTGCCCAAAAGCGAGCTCAAGCGTATCAAACCGGAATATATTGAAAAATATTACCCCAAAAAGGACTAACCGCCGGCACGGGAAGGAGGAGCACCAATGGCCAGGCTCAATGTAAACCCCACGCGCATGGAACTGACCCGGCTGAAAAAGCGCCTTGTCACCGCCAGCCGGGGCCACAAGCTGCTCAAGGACAAACGGGATGAGCTGATGAAGCAATTTCTGGATATTGTCCGTATCAGCGAAAAGCTGCGGCTCTCTGTGGAAAAGGCCCTGATGGAATCCTACGCGGGCTTCCAGGCCGCCGGCGCCGTCATGTCCCCCGAGATGCTGGAGCAGACTTTCCTCTACCCCAAGCAGGGCGTGGGCATTGAAATGACATTCCGCAACATTATGTCGGTCAATGTGCCGATGTACGATATCATCACCAAAACAGACGACAAAGCGGACATTTATCCCTATGGCTTCGCGGCTACCAGCGGCGAGCTGGACGACGCTGTCAGCCAGCTTTCATCGGTGCTGACCGAAATGCTGAAGCTGGCGGAGCTGGAAAAGACCGTCAAGCTGCTGGCGCAGGAGATTGAAAAGACCCGCCGCCGCGTCAACGCGCTGGAATATGTGATGATCCCTCAGCTTCAGGAAACCATCCGGTACATCACCATGAAGCTGGACGAAAACGAGCGCGGCAACCTGACCCGCCTGATGAAGGTGAAGGACATGATGGTGCAGCAGCAGATCGAAGCCAGCCGGGCCAGAGAAGCCCAGCGAGCCGTATCCTAATCGTTGGCCGCCTGCGCCCTAAAAAGCGGGGCGCAGGCGGCTTTTCTCTCAAAAATCAGGCCTTTTCGCCTGGTTCTATATCAACGGAAAGAAGGTAATTCCTATGGCAACAAAAATCTCCACAGACAAGGCCCCCGGCGCCATCGGCCCCTATTCTCAGGGCGTGATCGCGGGAAACCTGGTCTATACCTCCGGCCAGATTCCTGTCAACCCGGCCAACGGCCAGGTAGAGGATTGCGTCAAGTGCCAGACAAAGCAGTCTCTGGAAAACGTCAAGGCTGTGCTGGCGGAAGCCGGCTGCTCCATGGAGGACGTATTCAAGACGACCGTCTTCATCAAGGACATGAACGATTTCGCCGCCATCAACGAGGTGTACGCCCAGTATTTCACTGGCGACGTGCTGCCCGCCCGCTCCTGTGTGGAAGTGGCTCGGCTGCCCAAGGATGTAAAGGTTGAAATCGAAGTCGTCGCTATGAAGAAGTAAAACCAAATCGTTCGCCTGACAAAAAGCCTTCCTGAGGGAAGGCTTTTTTGGCGGCGCCAGGCTTTTTTGCGAATATCCTGTTTTCCGCTGGCTGGGGCGGCCTGCTTTTCCGATTTTCTGCTACTGTCTTACCGTGGGAATGCTATATACAAAAGATATCAAAAAATACCTTCTTCGTCTGAGCGTTTTCGCGCTGATTTCGCAGCCCTTCTGGATCTTGGCCTTCAACGCCGATGAATTTATGGACAACCTGTTCAATCTCAACATCTTTTTTACGCTGGTCGTCAGCCTGGCGGCGGCTTGGGGCTTCAAAGAGAAAAAATGGATTCTTTTTGCAGGCGGTTTTCTGTTGCTGTCCTTCGTCAATTTCGATTATTCCGTTACCGGCCTGATTCTGATGCTGATTTTTTATCTTTGCTGCAATAGACCCTGGCTGGGCGCCCTGCTTTATACCGCCAGCTATCTTCCGGCGCTGTGGGGCGATATGGCGGACCCGCTGGCTTTGAAAATCGGAGGCCGGGCCATTGGTTTCGAGATTTTCGCTCTGCTGGCCGTCTCCCTGATTTTTCTTCCCACCCATACCGGCGTTACGATCAACAAATGGTTTTTCTACGCCTTTTATCCCCGCCCATCTGTTGGTTCTCTTTCTGGTCAAGCTGTGGGTCCAATAAAATGCTTTGGCCTTTTTTGCCCTCCAAAGCGCAAAGAAATTTGAATTTCTGCGCCGTTGATGTTATACTGGACTCCAGGCATACTTGTGTCGAGAAACAAAAAAGGAGAAAAGCCTTATGTCCATCGTCAACGCCTTTAACGGGATGTTCGCCCTGATGCTTCTGATGCTGCTGGGCGTATTTATGACCAAAAAGAAGTTTCTGACCGAGGATTACTACCATTTCCTCACTTCATTCATCATGAAATACGCCGTGCCCGCCATGCTGTTTCAAAACGCCATTAAAAATGTGACGGTAGAGTTCATCGCCGAAAGCGGCTCTTTGCTGTTGGCCCCCTTTATCACGCAGCTGGGAGGCTATTTCATCGCCTTGGGCTTTGCCAAGCTGCTCAAGCTGGACCGGACCATTCAGGGCATCTTCATTTCCATCTTCGCCATGTGCAACACCATGCTCATGGGCTTTCCCATCTGTATGCAGATTTTCGGCGAAGTCAGCGTGCCTTATGTCACGGCCTATTACATCGCTAACACAGTGGTATTCTGGGTGTTGGTGGCTCCTCGCATCGCCGCCGGCGGGGAAGGGGGAGGCGGTTCCATCCCCATGAAAGATAAGATCAAGCGCGTCTTCTCCCCGCCGCTGACAGCCTTTCTTATCGGTTCTACTGTAAATCTGCTCCATATTCCAGTGCCCCAATTTATACAAACAGCTTTAACGGATTTTGGCGCCCTGACCTCGCCAATCGCTATGCTGCTCTGCGGCTATCTGCTGGCCGGCATGGGCAAAGACGTGTTGAAAACGCCTAAATGCATTGTCGGCGCCGTAGCGGCCCGGCTGCTTTGGGCGCCGGTCTTCTGCGCCGGTATCTGTCTTTTGATGAAAGTCCCCGCCTTGCCCGCCTGCGTCTTCTGTGTCCAGGCGGCCATGCCCGCCATGAACCAGACGGTTATCTTATCCGGCCTCTACCGGGGCAACGACCGGGTGGCGGCCCAAGGGTTGGCTCTTTCCAATATTCTGTCCGTATTCGTCATTCCGCTGGTAGTGGGCGGGCTGAATTTCGTATTTCCGATGTAAAAGCCAGGGGCGGCCGCCTCTGGCAACTGATCTGCCAAAAGCGGCCGCCTTTCTATGATAAACAGCAGCGAAAGCCGACCAAGGGATTTTTTGATGGTGCTGCCGGGCTTGCGGGAGGACGGCGCCGCTGGCTGGGATTTTCGCTGCTACTCAAATATATGCCGCTCCCGGCTCTGGGGGTGACTGCTTTTGTCGCTCTCCCGCAGCCGGCAAACCGCTCCCCGGCTTTTAGCCGGGTTCTTTTCATACAAAACGATTGGAGGTTTTTGCAATATGGTCAAAATCGCCCCTTCTATTCTTTCGGCGGATTTTGCAAACTTGGGCCGGGATATCGACAGGGTGTTGAAAGCCGGAGCCGATTGGATTCATGTGGATATCATGGACGGCCATTTTGTGCCCAACCTTTCCTTTGGCCCGCCGGCGCTGCGTTGCATCCGCCAAGCTACCGAAGGATTTTTAGACGTACACCTGATGATTGAAAAACCGGAAGATTATCTGGATGCCTTTCTCCAGGCTGGAGCAGACCTGGTAAATTTCCATCTGGAATCCCAGGGGGATTTGTACAGCCTAATTCGTCGGGTAAAACAGGCAGGCAAGCAGGCGGCGTTGACCATCAAGCCCGCTACCCCGGCGGAAGCCCTGTTTCCCTACCTGCCCCTGTTGGACATGGTGCTGGTGATGTCGGTAGAGCCAGGCTTTGGCGGGCAGAAATTCATGCCGGACTCCCTGGAAAAGGTCCGCCTGCTGCGGCAGCAGATCGACGCGCAAAGCCTGCCCTGCCTGATCGAGATCGACGGCGGCATCAACACAGAAAACGCGCCGCTGGCCATCGAGGCGGGCGCCGATGTGCTGGTAGCCGGTTCCGCCGTCTACGGCGCAAAGGACATCAAGGAAGCCATTGTCCAGCTCCGGTCCGGCCAGCTCTCCCTTTTCTCCCCAGGCTCGCGCCTGGAGGCATGACCCGTGTCAGCTTGGTGGGGTTGGGAGCTTCAGTGCCCGCAGCCGGGGCCTTTCAGTAAAGGCCGTTGGATAAGTAATTGCCCACCTAACTTCGTTATATGCCCGTTGCGGCATCGCGACCGCCTGGAGGCATGACCCGTGTCAGCTTGGCGGATTTACGAGCTTTTGTGCCCGCAGCAATGCCCTTTGCGACAAAGGCCGAGGCGGTCGAGCACTTAGGGCGCTTGTACCTCCCAGCTGACACGGACACGCCCGTCGGGGCATCCCGACCCAGGCTTGCGCCTGGAGGCATGACCCGTGTCAGCTCGGCGGATTTACGAGCTTTTGTGCTCGTAGCAATGGCCTTTTCAGCAAAGGCCGAGGCGGTCGAGCACTTGAGGCGCTTGTACCTCCCAGCTGACACGGACACGCCTGTCGGGGCGTCCCGACCTTCCAGAAACGGTATAGCCGCCGCACACTATATCAACAATTCAAATTCAATTTCATGGCGCAGCGGGATGGAATGATCGCCAATCAGGGGGATCTCAGGCTTTATTTTTCTTGAGATATCCAAAGCGTTGTGATACAGACAGGCCATATCAAATCCTCTTTTTTGGTAAAACTTAATCGCATTGATGTTATCATTGGTTGTTACAACAAGAATCTTTTTTAATTTTCTATCCTTCGCTTCCCGGATCACCGCATCAACAAGTTTGGTCCCAATTCCCTGGTTTTCGCGCAGGCTGTTCAGCGATATCACTTCCAGCACATCATCAGAAACGAAATAAGTGATCAAACCAATGATATCTTCCTGTTCTTTGACATAGAACCCCTCTGTTTGAGTCATATCAATTTCTTTGCCCCGGATAATCATGGTGGTGGTATACCATTGCTGCCGGATAAATTCGTCAACCAAAGTTCGATCCGATGTGCTGATCCTCTTCCATTCCATTTCCAGTACCTCTCAAATTTCAGTCTTTTTCTTGATGATAGCAAATATCTTCCCCTGTCGCAAGGCAAAGCCGCTGCGCTCTGCGCAACAAAACAAAAGACAGCCCCGCGCCGCATAGGCGCAGAGCTGTTTCTTTTTTATCTCAAAGGCCGAGGCTGTCGAGCACTATGGTCGCCAAAACCACCGTGGCGACACGAGTATGGCTGTCGGCGCTTGCCGACCGGCCTATTTCGCCAGGTTTTCCTTTGCCTTGGCCTGAGCGGCGGCCAGGCGAGCGATGGGCACGCGGTAGGGGGAGCAAGACACATAGTTCAAGCCGATCTTGTGGAAAAATTCCACAGAGGCCGGGTCGCCGCCGTGCTCGCCGCAGATGCCCAGCTTGATATCCGGGCGGGTCTTGCGGCCCTTTTCCACAGCCATCTTGACCAGCTGGCCTACGCCGTCCTGATCCAGGCTGGCGAAGGGATCCCGCTCCATGATCTTCTTGTCGTAATAGGCGTTCAAAATCTTGCCCACGTCGTCGCGGGAGAATCCGAAGCCCATCTGGGTCAGGTCGTTGGTGCCGAAGGAGAAGAACTCCGCTTCTTGGGCAATCTCGTCGGCTGTCACAGCAGCCCGAGGCACTTCGATCATGGTGCCCACCAGGTACTTCATCTCCACGCCGGATTCGGCGATGATGGCGTCGGCCGTCTTAACGACGATGTTCTTGACGAACTTCAGCTCGCTGATCATGCCTACCAAAGGAATCATGATTTCCGGCTCAATCTCCAGGCCGGTGGCCTTTTTCACATTGATGGCCGCTTCAATGACGGCTCTTGTCTGCATCTCGGCGATTTCCGGATATGTGACGGCCAGGCGGCAACCGCGATGACCCAGCATGGGATTGAACTCATGCAGATCGGCGATAACCTGCTTCAGCTCTTCCACAGGCATATTCATCTCGCCGGCAATCTCCACAATATCCGCCTCGTCCTGGGGCAGGAACTCGTGGAGCGGGGGATCCAGGAACCGAATGGTCACCGGGCGGCCGCCCATGGCCATGAACAGGCCCTCAAAATCGCCCCGCTGCATGGGCAGCAGCTTTTCCAGAGCCTTGCGGCGCTGGGCCTCGTCCTTGGAGACAATCATCTCCCGAACGGCCTTGATGCGGTCAGTTTCAAAGAACATATGCTCGGTGCGGCACAGACCGATGCCTTCCGCGCCAAAGCGAACAGCCTGCTCGGCGTCCTTGGGAGTATCGGCGTTGGTGCAGACCTTCAGGGTGCGGATTTCGTCCGCCCAGCCCATAAAGCGGCCAAAATCGCCGGTCATGGAGGCGGGGACCGTCTTGATCTCGCCCAAATACACATTGCCGGTGGAGCCGTCGATGGAAATATAATCGCCCTCGCGGACCTTCTGCTCGCCGATGACGAAATACTTCTCCTCTTCGTTCATCTTCACTTCGCCGCAGCCTGCCACGCAGCAGGTTCCCATGCCGCGAGCCACCACGGCGGCGTGAGAGGTCATGCCGCCGCGGACGGTCATGACGCCTTGGGCGGCGGCCATGCCTTCGATATCCTCCGGGGAAGTCTCCAAACGAACCAGAACCACCTTCTCGCCGTTGTTAGCGGCGGCCACAGCCTCAGCGGCGGTGAAATACACTTTGCCGCAGGCGGCGCCGGGGGAGGCGGGAAGGCCCTTTGTGGCGGCCTTGGCGGCCTTCAGGGAGTCGGCGTCAAATTGGGGATGGAGCAAAGCGTCCAGCTGCTTGGGCTCCACCTTCATAATGGCCTCTTCCTTGGTGAGCATACCCTCGTCCACCATATCCACAGCCACCTTCAAAGCGGCTTGGGCGGTGCGCTTACCGTTTCTGGTCTGGAGCATATAGAGCTTGCCTTTTTCGATGGTGAATTCCATGTCTTGCATATCCTTGTAGTGCTTTTCCAGCTTGTCGGCGATGGCGGCAAACTGCTCGTACACCTCGGGCATGACCTGCTTCAGCTGGTCGATGGATTGGGGGGTGCGGATGCCGGCCACAACGTCTTCGCCCTGAGCGTTCATCAGGAACTCGCCGTAAAGATGCGCGTCGCCAGTGGCGGGGTTGCGGGTGAAGGCCACGCCGGTGCCGCTGTCGTCGCCAGTGTTGCCGAAGACCATGGACTGGACGTTGACGGCGGTGCCCCAATCGCTGGGAATATCGTTCATACGGCGGTAGACAATGGCCCGCTGGTTGTTCCAGGAGCGGAACACCGCCTTGACGGCGCCCATCAGCTGCTCTTTGGGGTCGGAGGGGAAATCCACGCCCAGCTTGGCCTTGTATTCCGCCTTAAACTGCTCGGCCAGCTTTTTCAGGTCGTCGGCGTCCAACTCGGTATCCAACTTGACGCCTTTTTCTTCCTTCATCTTGTCGATGAGCTCTTCAAAATACTTTTTGCCCACTTCCATCACAACGTCGGAATACATCTGGATAAACCGGCGATAGCTGTCGTAGGCAAAACGGGGGTTATTGGTGATTTTGGCAAAAGACTCCACGACCTCGTCGTTCAGACCCAGGTTGAGAATGGTGTCCATCATGCCGGGCATCGAGGCCCGGGAGCCGGAACGGACGGAAACCAGCAGCGGGTTCTGAGGGTCGCCGAAGGTCTTGCCGGTAATCTTCTCCATCTTGGCCAGATATTCATAGATCTGGTCCTGGATATCCTGGGCGATCTGCTCGCCGTCTTCATAGTACCGGGTGCAGGCCTCGGTGGAAATGGTGAAGCCCTGGGGCACAGGCATACCAAGATTGGTCATCTCGGCCAGGTTAGCGCCTTTGCCGCCCAGCAGCTCCCGCATATTCCCGTTGCCCTCAGAGAAAAGGTAAACGTACTTATGCATTGCGATACACTCCTTATGCGTTCTGCGTTCTATTGTCAATGATTGACTTCCCTGATTCAGCGGAGACAAAGCGCTCCGCATACGTCCTTTATTATAGCAGACTATTTTTTCAAATGCACGAAAAATTTATATTTTCCCGCCTACTCAAGCAATTTCTCGATATAACCGCCGCCGACGACTTGGTCGCCCCGATAGAAAACGGCGGATTGGCCGGGAGAAGGAGCGCGAACAGGCCGAGAAAACTCAATTTTTGCCCGGCCGCCGGGCAAATAACAAACCAGGGCTGGATCCCGCCGGCGGCTGTGGCGGATTTTGACTTCCGCTTCAAAGGGGGAATCCCCATAGTCCGGCGCCGTTCTGCACAGGCTGTGGACAAAGACTGTGGAAGCCTGAGGCCATTGATCGGACAATACCACCCGATTGTGAACAGGGTCGATTTCCCGGACAAACAGCCGGCTGGCGGCGGATATCCCCAGGCCTCGGCGCTGGCCCGCCGTATAATGGTGAATCCCCAAATGGCGGCCCAGCACATTGCCCGCCTGGTCCACAAAATCCCCAGGAGGCGGCGTTCTGGGCCCCGCCTGTTCGCCGATAAAGCGGGCGTAATCTCCGTCTGGCACAAAGCAGATTTCCATGCTGTCCGGCTTGTGAGCGGCGCTGAGGCCATATCGGCGGGCCAGGGCCCGGGTATCGTCTTTTCCCGCCAGCTTGCCCAAGGGGAAAACCAAGCGATTCAGCTGGCTCTGGCTCAGCCGATAGAGCATATAAGATTGGTCGTTGAAAGCAGGAGAGGCAAACAAGCCGACATAACCGGCTTCCGTCTGCCGCAACCGGGCATAATGGCCGGTTGCCGCATACGCGGCGCCAATCCGGTCGGCGTAATCCAGCAAAAAACGAAATTTCACCGCCGGGTTGCACAGCACGCAGGGGATGGGGGTAACGCCCTGCAAATAGCCTTCCACAAAAGGTTGCACAACCTGTTGAAAAAGCGCTTGGCGGATATCGGCGATCTCCAGCGGAATCCGCAGCTCGGCGGCGGCTCGGCGAGCGTCTGTTAAGCCGGCGAAGCTGCCGGTATCCAGATAAAGCCCCCGCACATCCCAGCCCTCTTGGGCCAACAGCCGGGCGCACAATGCGGAATCCACGCCGCCCGAAAGACCTAAAACAATCCTCTTCATCCAATCCTCCTAACGGTCGGCCAAAACCGACGGCTGTATGCGCGGCGAAGTCGGCCGCCGCCCGCCGCGAGCGGCGGCTACGCGACTCATTGTACCCCAATTCTGCTACGCGTACAAGAGGCAAAAAAGGTATCCCCAGAATTTTTGCACAGGCTGTTTAGAAAATCGACGGACGGCAGTTTTTCGGCTTTGCGCAAGGCCGAAAAAAAGCAAGAAAAAACCAGCAAAAATCGTCGCCGAACGCTTTATTTTTTCCCCTCTTTATATTATAATGTATTTATACAATATAAAGGGCTGAAAACAGGATTTTTTCATTGTGCGAAAGCGTGGATTATGGTATACTCTATAGTGGGTATCCGGCGCAAAAAGCCGGCGAACTGTTCTGCGGCGCGGCGATTTTCCCGCCTTTTGGGCGGAAAACCCAAACCCGCGGTTTTCTGAAAAAGACAAAAAAATTCTGAAGTTTGAATGGATGAGAAAGATATGACAAGCCCCGCAGAACTGCTGCAAAATGTGATCCATATGCTGGAGCAGCAATTCACCCCCATCGTCGTCTCCACCTGGTTTGGAGACGCCTCCGCCGTAACGGTCAAAGACGGCGTTTTTATTTTGCTCACGACCTCCCGTATGAAGCGAGAAATGATTGAAAACCGCTATGCGCAGCCCTTTTGCGAAGCCGCTCGGGAGCTGACCGGGGAAGACTTGGCTCTGCGCGTGCTCAGCGGCGACGAGGAACTGCGGCTCTGGCGAGAAGCCAATGAAGACACCGTTTACGCCAACTACACCTTTGAACGGTTTATTGTGGGCAGCAGCAATAAATTTGCCCATGCGGCGGCTCTGGCGGTGGCTCAAAACCCAGCGGCCTCCTATAACCCGCTGTTTATTTACGGCCCTTCCGGCCTAGGAAAAACTCATCTGCTCTATGCCATCGCCGGTTATATCGCCAGAACCAGACCGCCCTACCGCATCGTCTATGTCAAGGGCGACGATTTCACCAACGAACTGATCAGCGCCATCCAGCGCAGCAACGTGGAAGGCTTCCGGGAAAAATATCGAATGGCCGACCTATTGCTGGTGGACGACATCCAGTTCATCGCCGGCAAAATCAGTACGCAAGAAGAATTTTTCCACACCTTCAACACCCTGCACGAATCTGGAAAGCAAATTGTGCTGACGTCCGACCGAAAACCCAAAGAAATCCTGACGCTGGAGGACCGGTTGCAATCCCGCTTCGAATGGGGCCTGATCGCAGACATTCAACCGCCGGACTTTGAAACCCGAATGGCCCTGGTCAACGCCAAAGCAGAAATGCGAGGCGTGGAACTGCCGCCCGACGTTGTGGAATACATCGCCTCTTCCATCACCAACAACGTGCGCCAGCTGGAAGGCGCCATCAACAAAATACTGGCCAAACACACCTTGATGAAACAACCCATCGACATCAAGCTAACAGAGGAATGCGTCCAAGACATCTTTAAAACAAACCCAGGGCTGAAACCCACCGCCGAGCTGATTTTGGACGAAACCGCCAACTTCTATAACATTACGCCAGATCGGATTTTAGGAACAGCCAAAACCAAAGACGTGGTAATGCCGCGCCAAGTAGCGATGTACTTAATTCGGGAAATGACCAACCTATCGCTGCCGGAAATCGGCCGCTTCATGGGTCGCAACCACACCACCGTTCTCTATTCCATTGAAAAAACCCAAGAACAAATCGAAAAAGACGACAGTTTCGCAAGCACCGTCAACGACCTGAAAAAAAACATACAAAACCACTAAAAACGCCAAATTCCCCGCTTTGCCCAGAGTTTTCCCCAAAGGCTGTTGAAAGCTGTGGAAAACTGTCGATAAAATATGACCTGTTGATAACTCAGAGTTTTGCACAACGTTATCCACAAAACCTGTGGAAACCCTCCGCCTTAGAGCCCCAACGGAAAAGGGGGATTATCCACAAATCCACAGCCCCTATTACTACTACTAAAAATAAAGAAATAAAAATAGAAACCGAAAGGAGCGCGAACAATGAAATTTTCCTGTGAAAAAGCCGTGCTCAACGAAGCCATCTCCGTTTGCATCCACGCAGTAGCGGCCAAAAGCACCATCTCCGTGTTGGAAGGCCTACTGCTGACTGCCAAAGACGAATTGACCGTCTGCGGATATAATTTCAAAACAGGCATTAAAAAAACCGTCTCCGCCGAAATTGCGGAAACCGGCGCCATCGTGCTCAACGCTAAAATCTTCAACGACATTGTCCGCAAACTGCCCGACGACAGAATCGAGATTTTCAGCGACGATCATTACATGACCACCATCCGCTGCGGCATGAGCGAATTTAACATCATCGGCGCTTCGGCGGAGGAATTTCCTGAATTACCCAATGTGGAAAAAAGCGACGGCATCGCCCTATCCTGCCGCCTATTACGCAGCATGATCGACCACACGGTCTTCGCCGTCTCCGACAATGAAAATAAACCCATCCACACAGGTTCTTTATTTGAAATACAAGACAACAAACTGACGGTAGTTTCTGTGGACGGCTACCGACTGGCCATGAGCCAAGAAGAAATCCAAAACGCCGGCGGCCGACAACTTTCCTTTGTAGCGCCGGGAGAAACCCTGAAGGAAGTAAGCCGCATTCTGCCGGACAGCGACGACGAGCTGATTCACATCTATCCCGAACGCAAACACGCCCTATTTGAAATTGACGGCGCGCTGATTACCACCCGACTGCTGGAAGGGGAATTTTTGAATTACCGAAACGCTATTCCCACAGACTGCGCCATTCAACTGGAAATCGACGTGAAATCCATCATCAACTGTGTGGAACGGGTGTCGTTGATTATTTCAGAACGACTCAAAAACCCTATCCGCTGCTGCTTTGAAGAGGAAAGCTTAAAAATTTCCTGTATCACATCTCTGGGCCGAGCTTACGACGAATGTCCCATCCCGAACTGCCCAGAAAAAATTGAAATCGGCTTCAACAACCGTTATCTTTTGGACGCTCTGCGGGCTTGCCCAGAGGACAAAGTGATATTGGAGCTGAAAAGCAGCCTGTCTCCCTGCGTCATCCGGCCGGTAGAAGGAGAAAAATTCCTTTATCTGGTGCTTCCAGTCCGGCTCAAAGCGGAATCTTAATCCTCTTTCCATTCATTTTATGCTCAGAAAGGGATTTTTATGGAAAAACAAACCATATACATTCAAACGGAATACATTAAGCTGGACAGCCTACTCAAATTTGCAGGTTTATGCGCCACAGGCGGAGAAGCCAAGGAGCAAATCAGCCAAGGCTTGGTTCAGGTCAACGGCCAAATTTGTTTGGCGCGAGGAAAAAAATGCTATTCTGGAGACGTCGTGGAGTTAAACGGCGAAAGACTGGAAATTTCTTTATGCAGCTGAACCGGTTGTCTCTGAGCAATTACCGTAATTACAAAAGCCAGAGCCTAGAGTTGCCGGCCGGCGCCGCCATTTTAGCCGGAGAAAACGCGCAAGGAAAAACCAATCTGCTGGAATCGGTTTTTTTGCTGACAGGAGGACGCTCTTGGCGAGCGGCCCGCCGAGGAGATTTGGTAGCTTTTGGCCAGGAAAAGGCCCGGATCGAAGCCGACGTCTTTTCCCGGGGTCGAGAGTTTCATTTGGAGCTGGAGCTGCCCCAATCCGGCCGAATGCAATGCGCGGTCAACGGAATCAAGCAAAAGCGCCAAGGAGAGCTGGCTGAAATCTTTCGCTGCGTGCTCTTTTCGCCGGAAGATTTGTACCTGATCCGAGAGGGACCCGCCGCTCGCCGGCGGTTTCTGGACGCCGCTCTTTGCCAGCTTCGTCCCCGGTACGGCCTCGCTTTGGCGGAATATACCAAGTTACTGGAACACAAATCTAAAATTCTGCGGACGCAGGAAGAAAACCCTTCAATGCTGGCGGTGTTGCCGGATTTTACTCTGAGAATGAACCAATATGGGGCCATTCTCATCCGATATCGGGCGTTTTATGCCCGTCGCTTGGCGGAAGAGGCGGCCAAAATCCAGCAGGCTGTTTCCGGCTGCGGCGAACGGCTGGAGATCCGCTATCGAACGGTTTCCGCTGTACAGGACCCAGAAGCCTCTGAGCAGCAGATTTTTGAATGGTTGAGCGAGCACGCCAAAAGCCACGAAAAGGCGGAGCTGCAAAGCCGCCAATGCTTGACGGGCCCTCACAAGGACGATCTGGAAATTACAGTGAACGGTGCCGCGGCGCGGGGCTTTGCCAGCCAAGGCCAGACCCGCACGGCGGCTCTGGCTCTGAAATTCGCCGAGCGGGAAATTTTGAAGGACGACTGTGGGGAATATCCAGTGATGCTGTTGGATGACGTGCTCAGCGAGCTGGATTCCCGGCGGCAGGAATATTTGATTCAGCAGACCCAGGGGGGCCAGGTGATCGTCACCTGCTGCGAACGGGAGGGACGGCTGCGGCAGCTGAAAGCCGCCTCCTTCCTGGTGGAAAAGGGCGCGATTCGCCCAGGAAATTGAAGGAGGCGCCATGTATTTGCATTTAGGCCGGGATATCGCCGTGCCTCGCCGGACGATTGTGGGCATTTTTGATTTTGACACCGCCACCTATGGAAAACGAACCCGAGAGTTTTTAACCCAAGCGGAAAAGCAGGGGCGGGTGACTGTCGTCAGCGACGAGCTGCCCAAAAGCGCCGTCGTTTGCGCGGAAGACGGGCAGACGACGGTTTATATCTCCCAGATTTCGTCCCAAACTCTGCGCAAACGAGCAGGCGGAGATTTTTTGCCTGGCAATATTCTGCCTCAGTGAAGACGGCCTTCGGGCCTTTCCATCCATTCTTTTATTTATTCTAACTGTAACGCGAGGAATGAAAATCAATGAGCGAAATCCAGAAGATAGAAAAAGTAGAAACGGCCTACGACGAAAGTCAAATCCAGGTTCTGGAGGGGCTGGAGGCCGTCCGAAAGCGGCCTGGTATGTATATCGGCTCCACCTCCCAGCGGGGTCTGCATCATCTGGTTTATGAAATTGTGGACAACGCCATCGACGAAGCGCTGGCCGGCTACTGCACCCACATCGAAGTGGCCATTGAAAAGGACAACGTGATCTCTGTGCGGGACAACGGTCGGGGCATCCCTGTAGGCATTCACCATAAAATGGGCGTTTCCACGGTGGAGGTGGTTTATACCATTCTCCACGCCGGCGGCAAATTTGGCGACGGCGGTTACAAAGTGTCCGGCGGCCTTCACGGCGTCGGCGCCAGCGTGGTCAACGCTCTGTCCCAATGGTTGACGGTGGACGTGCATCTGGAAGGCAAAATTCACTCCATCCGGTTTCAAAGAGGCGTCCCTGAAAACCCGCTGAAAGTCACAGGGCAAACGGATTTCACCGGCACGTTGGTGCGTTTCAAAGCGGACGACGCCATTTTTGAAACGGTGGAATACGACTATGACGTGCTGCTCAACCGGCTGCGGGAGCAGGCTTTTCTAAACGCCGGCGTCACGATTTCTTTTTCCGATCTGCGAGATGAAAACGAGCCTCGAAACACCGTCATGTGTTATCAGGGGGGCATTCGGGAATTTGTAGAACATTTGAACCGCAACAAGACGCCGCTGCATCCAGAGGTCATTTATTTGACGGCCCAGCAAACAGGGGAGGATGAAGACGATCAGGCCATGGCCGAGGTGGCCATGCAATATAACGACGGATACAACGAAAATATTTTATCCTTTGCCAACGACATCAATACCACCGAAGGAGGATCCCACGAAACCGGCTTTAAGGCCGCGTTGACGAGAGCCGTCAACGATTATGCCCACAAATACAAATATCTGAAGGAAGACGACAAGAACCTTTCCGGCGACGACGCCCGAGAAGGGCTGACCTGCGTTATCAGCGTCAAGCTGAAGGAGCCTCAGTTTGAGGGCCAGACGAAAACCAAGTTGGGCAATTCAGAAATGCGGGGCATTGTGGACGGCGCGGTTTACAGCGGCTTGACGGATTTTTTGGAGGAAAACCCGGCTACCGCTAAGCTGATTTTGGAAAAATGTATGACCGCCGCTCGGGCTCGAGAAGCCGCCCGAAAAGCCCGGGAAGCCACTCGACGCAAAAGCGCCCTGGAAGGCGCCTCTCTGCCCGGCAAGCTGGCCGACTGCCAGGAGCGAGACCCCACTTATACGGAAATCTATATTGTGGAGGGCGATTCCGCAGGAGGCTCGGCCAAAAACGGCCGGGACCGCCGCTATCAGGCCATTCTGCCGCTTTGGGGCAAAATGCTCAATGTGGAAAAAGCTCGGCTGGATAAGGTCTATGGCAATGAAAAGCTGATGCCCATGGTGACGGCTTTCGGCGCCGGTATTGGCGACGAATTTGATCTTTCCAAGCTGCGATATGGAAAAATTATTCTAATGGCCGACGCGGACGTGGACGGCAGCCATATCCGAACCCTGCTGCTCACCTTCTTTTTCCGCTTTATGCGGCCGCTGATTGAGGAAGGCCATGTCTATATCGCTCAGCCGCCTCTTTTCAAGGTGGTCAAGGGCCGAGGAGAGCCCCGGTATGCTTACACCGACGAGCAGCTGGAGGAGCTGTTGGCCGAAACCCCTGGCGCCGAGGTCCAACGGTACAAGGGCTTAGGCGAAATGAACCCCGAGCAACTTTGGGAGACCACTATGAACCCTCAGAACCGAATTTTGTTGAAGGTTAATTTGGAGGACGCCGCCCTGGCCGATGAAGTTTTTACCATTTTGATGGGCGAAAAGGTGGAGCCACGGAAGGAATTTATTGAGAAAAACGCAAAGTACGCCAGCAATCTGGATTACTAAAGAGGCAGAGTTTTATCAGCAGAGCCCCCGCCGCAGCGGGAACCTGGGGGCTTGCGCCAGCGCCGCCTCTCAGGGGAAAACGCTAAGGCCGCGGCATCGGGCAGAGGGGCGCATGAATGGGTAAAGCTCAAACGGGTTACGGCTGTCGGGCCGCCCCGACCTTGCCTCA
>CAJTUM010000001.1:75359-114113 GCA_910579575.1 uncultured Eubacteriales bacterium
GGGTAAAGCTCAAACGGGTTACGGCTGTCGGGCCGCCCCGACCTTGCCTCAAGGCTGCGGCATCGGGCAGGGGGGCGCATGAATGGGTAAAGCTCAAACGGGTTATGGCTGTCGGGCCGCCCCGACAGGAAAGGAGCATTTTTATGAATAAAAGGCTGTGTAAAAGCAGAGACGACCGAATCGTCGCCGGGGTATGCGGCGGCTTAGCCGAGTTTTTCGGTTTGGATTCCACCATCATTCGAGTGATCTGGGCAGTGATGATTTTCATGGGCGGTTCTGGCTTGTTGCTGTATATCATCTGCGCCGTCATTATCCCAAACGATACCGACGGCAGATCCTTCTATCAAAATCCTTCTTATCGAAGCGACGAAGACGACGCTAACGGCTGGCGTTAAGTCCAGCCGCCAGGCGAAATGTTCATTGGTCGATGAGGAATAAAATCCAGAAATCGCGCTGTTTGCGCCAGAGCGTTTGCAAAAAAAGCCGCTGGCGTCATTGCTGAGGCCGGACGTCCGCCAGGTTTCGCCGCCTGGTCGCCAGGCCTACCCGATATCATAGGAAAGGGGGTCCCTAAAAAATCATAGATTTTTTGGGGCATAACAGAAACAATGAGTGAAATAAACGATTTGACTTTTGAGGGTCAAACGGTTATCAATGTGGAACTGGAAAAAGAGATGCGGAAATCCTATATCGCTTATGCCATGAGCGTCATCGTAGGCCGGGCGTTGCCCGACGTGCGGGACGGACTCAAACCGGTGCATCGCCGCATTCTTTACGCCATGTATGAGGACAATCTGACGGCGGATAAGCCCTACCGCAAATCCGCCACCACTGTGGGCAACGTTTTGGGCCGGTATCACCCCCATGGCGACGCCTCGGTCTACGACGCCCTTGTCCGCATGGCCCAAGATTTTTCCCTGCGATATCCCATGATAGACGGCCACGGCAATTTTGGCAGCGTGGACGGCGACCCGCCGGCGGCCTATCGTTATACAGAGGCCAGAATGTCCAAATTGGCCGCCCATATGCTCAGCGACATCGAGAAGGACACGGTGGATTTTGTGCCCAACTACGACGACAAGCTGAAGGAGCCGTTTGTTTTGCCCTCCCGGTTTCCCAGTTTGTTGGTCAACGGTTCTTCGGGCATCGCCGTGGGCATGGCCACCAATATCCCTCCCCATAACCTAAAAGAGGTTTGCGACGCCATTTGCCACCTGATCGATCACCCAGAAGCCACGCTGGAGGATATCTGCCGCTTTATCAAAGGGCCGGATTTCCCAACCGGCGGCATTATTATGGGCCGGGCGGGCATTCGGGCGGCTTATGCCACTGGACGAGGCCGCATTATTGTGCGCAGCCGGGCGGAAATTGAGGAATACGGCCAGGGCCGTATGCGCATTGTGGTGACAGAGCTGCCCTATGTTGTCAACAAGGCCCGGCTGATCGAAAATATTGCGGATCTGCACAAGGAAAAACGGGTGGAGGGCATTACCGACCTACGGGACGAATCCGATCGGGACGGTATGCGCATTGTCATCGAGCTGCGGCGGGACGCCAATCCTCAGGTTGTGCTCAACCAGCTGTATCAATTTACGCAGATGCAGGAAACATTCTCGGTCATCAACTTGGCCTTGGTCAACAACCAAAGCCAGCCCAAAGTCTTGTCCCTTCGGGAAATGCTGGACGAATACATTCGCTTTCAATATCAGGTGGTGGAGCGGCGCACCCGCTACGAGCTGCGCAAGGCCCAGGAACGGGCTCATATTTTGGAGGGCCTGAAAATCGCCTGCGAAAATATTGACGAAGTGATTCACATCATTCGCGCCAGCTATGACGACGCCAAGGCCCGGCTGATGGAGCGATTTCAGCTCTCCGAGGTTCAAGCGCAAGCCATATTGGATATGCGCTTGGGCCGGCTGCAAGGGCTGGAAGTGGAGAAGATTGAAAACGAATTGGCTGCTCTCCACAAGAAAATTGCCGAATTGGAAGATATTTTGTCTCATCCGGATAAAATCTTCGCCATCGTCAAAAATGAGCTTACCGAGATCTGCAACAAATATGGCGACGAACGGCGGACCGAGATTTCCACTGTGGAAAACGAGCTGGATATCGAGGACTTGATTGAGGAAGAGCAGTGCGTTTATACGCTGACACGACTGGGATATATCAAGCGAATGAAAAGCTCCGCCTACCGGGCCCAGCGCCGGGGCGGCCGAGGAATCAGCGCCATGGCCACCCGGGAAGAGGATATCGTGGAGACGGTATTCACTGCTTCTACCCACGATCATATTTTGTTTTTCACCAATCTTGGCAAAGTGCTGCGCGTCAAGGGCTATATGGTGCCCGAGGCGTCCCGAGCTTCCAAGGGGGCCAATATCGTCAACCTGCTCCAGCTGGAAAGCGGCGAACGGGTTACGGCGATGATTCCCATCAAAGAATTTTCGGACGGCGCCTATGTGTTTTTTGCCACCAAGAAGGGCGTTGTCAAGCGCATCCGCCTCTCTGAGCTGCACACCGCTCGAAAGGCCGGCGTGCGCGTCATTACCATCAACGAAGACGACGAGCTTATCGACGTGCGTCTGACGGACGGCCAAACCAAAATCATTCTGTGTACCCGTCAAGGACGAGGCATCCGCTTCGATGAAAACGAGGTCCGGGCGATGGGCCGGGCCGCCGCCGGCGTCCGAGGCATCCGCCTGGCGGAGGACGACGTCGTTGTGGGCGCGGCCTGCGACAGCGACGGCGAGCTGCTGCTGACGGTGACGGAAAACGGTTTCGGCAAGCTGACCCCGCCGGAAGAATTTACTGAGCATCATCGAGGGGGGGGCGGCATTACCGCCCACAACCTGACCGACCGCACCGGCTTGCTGGCCGGCGTCAAATGCGTCAATATGGACCAGGATATTCTGCTGATTACCGACGGCGGCGTTATCATCCGCACGGCGGCGGAGACCATTCGCGTGTGCGGCCGGGCTTCTCAAGGCGTCAAGCTGATGAAGCTGGACGAGGGAGTTCGCCTGATTTCTCTGGCAACGGCAGAAAAAGAACCCAGCTCGGAGCCTGAAGCACAAAACGATCGCTCTGAGGCAGAGCAGCCCGGCTGCACAGACGGCGGCGCAGGACAGGAAGGGGATTTGGAGCAGCCGGCAGAGGAGACGGAACAGCTGGAAGCCATTTTACCCGCCGAAGAGGCCGACGCGCCGGAGGAAGCATAGCCGATGAAGCAAGTGGAAGTTTATACGGACGGGGCCTGCTCGGGAAACCCAGGCCCCGGGGGCTGGGGCGCCATATTGCGTTATGGCGGCGCAGAAAAGGAGCTGGCCGGATACCAACCGAAAACCACCAACAACCGGATGGAGCTCACTGCCGCCATCCAGGGCTTAGAGGCCCTAAAGGAGCCCTGTCAAGTGGCGCTCTACACCGATTCTCAGTATCTCTCCAAAGCCGTTACCCAGGGCTGGCTGGTTAGCTGGAAGAAAAACGGCTGGAAAAAGAGCGATAAAAAGCCTGTGCTCAACATCGACCTCTGGCAGGCGCTGGACGCTCAGCTGACCCGCCACCAGGTGTCTGTTCGTTGGGTCAAGGGCCATGCGGACAACGCCTATAACAACCGCTGCGACGCTCTGGCCACCGGTCAAATTGCCCAAAACAGAGGATAACGCCTCAAGAAAGCCAGGAAAAAACGTGGGCTGACGAAACGGAGCGAAAAAAGGACGTCTGCTCCCTTGGCTTGGACAAGCTCCCTACGGAAGAAGGAAAGGCCGACGGAACCGATAGGGATTCGTTGGCTCAAATTCTCAAAGGTATGAATCGATCTCCGTTCTGTTCTTACCGCGCTGACATCCTCTGTGAAAAAATTTCTATTGCAATCTACACTAAACCAGTGTATATTTAATGCAGAGAGATGACAAGCATACAGGGGTTTTGCTCCTGTTTTACATCAATTCCCAAGGAAAGGATGTTAGAACGATGACAGTTTATGCAGACAACGCCGCCACCACCCAAATCGCTCCGCAGGTGCTGGAGGCCATGCTGCCCTATTTGAAAGAACAGTACGGCAACCCATCCACGCTCTATCGGTTGGGCCGGGAGAGCAAGATCGCCATAGAAAAAGCCCGGAGCCAGGTCGCGCAGGCGATCGACGCCCGGGAAGAGGAGATTTTTTTCACCGGCAGCGGCACAGAATCGGATAATATGGCGCTGAAAGGCGTGTTATACGGCCCGGCGGCCAAAGGCAAAAAGGGTTTGATTACCACAAAGATGGAACATCACGCCATTTTGCATACCGCTCAGGCTCTGGAAAAAGAGGGCTTCCAGGTCGCGTTTTTGGATGTGGATTCTCAGGGCCTGGTTGATCTGGAGCAGCTGAAGGAGGCTATTGGGCCAGATACCGCTTTGGTTTCGATTATGGCGGCCAACAACGAAGTGGGTTCTATTCAGCCATTGGAAGAAATCGGAGCCATCTGCCGGGAACGAGGCGTTTTGTTTCACACCGACGCTGTGCAGGCGTTCGGCCATATCCCCATAGACGTAAACAAGATGAATATTGATCTGCTTTCCCTTTCCGCCCACAAAATTAACGGTCCCAAGGGCGCCGGCGCCTTGTATATCCGCAAGGGCCTGTCTCTGCGGCCTGTCATCGAGGGGGGAGGGCAGGAGCGCAACCGGCGCAGCGGCACGGAAAATGTGGCGGGCATTGTGGGCCTGGGCGCCGCCGCTCAGTTGGCCATGAAGACTATGGCGGAGGAATCCGTTCGATTGGAGAAGCTGGCCCATAAGCTGACAGAAGGGGTTTTGCGCATTCCAGAAACCATCCTCACCGGCCATCCGACCCAGCGGCTGCCCGGCGCCTGCAGCTTTGCGATCAGCGCCATTGAGGGCGAATCCTTGGTGCTTTACCTGGATATGGAGGGTATTTGCGCCTCTACCGGCTCGGCCTGCTCCACCGGCAGTTTGGACCCTTCTCATGTGCTGACGGCTATCGGCTTGAGCCACGAGGTCGCTCACGGCTCTCTGCGGCTGACTTTGGGCCGCTTTAATACAGAGGAGGACGTGGATACGATCTTGGAAAAGCTGCCTCAAGTTGTGGACAGGCTGCGGGCCATGTCCCCAGTTTGGAACCGCAAATAGACGGGCGAGGAGGAAAAAGAAAATGCTGTATTCGGAAAAAGTGATGGATCACCTGGCCCACCCCCGGAACGTGGGACAGATGGAGGACGCCGACGCGATTGGCGAAGTGGGCAACATGAAGTGCGGCGATATTATGAAAATCTACCTGAAAATCGACGAAAACGAAGTGATTCAAGACGTCAAATTTCAGACCTTTGGCTGCGGCGCCGCCGTGGCCACCTCTTCCATGGCCACAGAGATGATTAAGGGAAAAACGGTGGAAGAGGCCATGAAGCTGACCAACGCCGCCGTGGCCGAAGCGCTGGACGGCCTGCCTCCGGTGAAAATGCACTGCTCTGTGCTGGCGGAAGAGGCCGTCAAATCCGCCTTGGAGGATTATTATAAACGCCAGGGCAAAGACCCGGCGGATTATATGGCTCCTGTCAGCGGCCATTGCGAGGACTGCTGCCAGCAGCAGGAAGGTTAACCAAACAAGAAAGGGCGGGAAAAATCCCGCCCTCTTTCTATTTTTAGGAGGAAAAGCGCAATGAACATGACGTTGGCCGGCATGAAAAGCCAGTTGGAACATCTCCGCCAGACGGCGCCGATTGGACAAACGATACGCAAAGGGGAGTTGATTTGCCGTCTATCCGGGCTGACTCTGGACGAAGAGGGGACGCTGCGCCTGCTGGCCCTGGAGATAGACCCAGAATATTGGGATTGGCTGGAGGAGCGAAAAAACGCCTTTGACCCGCCGCCTTTGACCCGCCGCCAGGCGATGCTGCGGCAGGAGAACCCGCCCTTTCGCCGGGTCGTAGGCTTTCCCCAGGAAATTTTCTTTGGCCAACTGGGGTTGAAAATCGCCCAATGGAGCAGCGAATACGGGGCGGAAAACCAGGCCGCCTTGTTCTGCCGCTTGCTCAGCCAAGGATGGGACCCGGGAGAGCTGGGCCAATGGGGGCTGGATCGTCTGCTTTTTTCCTGCTGGACCTTTGAAGGAAAATTTGAAAAAATACCGGAAATCGATTGCCAAGAGCCTGTCCGCTTTTGGATGAGAGAAACAACCGAAGTTCACCCAGTAGAGCTGCCGTTGTCGCTGACTGTGGGGCAGGGGACGGAAAAAATCCTGTTTACCGACAAAACGGACGGTAAAACCCGCTGGATGCAAATCCTTTCGCTGCGCCTGGAGGATATGTGGCGCCAAATGGAGGAAATTTTAGACGAACATCGGCGCAGGGGAGAATTGCCGGCGGAGCAAATTGACCAAATGCAAGCCCAATTTACGCAGGATTTTGCCCAAGTATGCCCCCGAGGAATGCTTTACCCGGTGATCGAATACCAGTGCGAGGACGATTCTCCGCTGGATTTTGATCTTTCCCAATCGTTAGACCAGCCTCAGGATTCCGGCGGCCATAGCTTTGGCTTTTTAGTTCGGTCGGAGCAAGGCCACAGCCTGGAGGGGCGGAAAATCCGCGCAGCCGTGATTCAGCAGCCTGTGGCGCCGGACGCCAAAAAAATCCAAGCGGAGCTCTTTAGCCGGCTGGCGCAAAGGGAAGCGACCTGCGTCCAATTTGGAAAGGAATAGGCGCCGATCATGGTCGGCGACGCGTAAAATCAGGGGCTTCGGCCGGGCTGCAACGGTTCATTCGCTCTCCTCCAACAAGTAATGAAGCATTTTTTCGGGGTTTTCTAAAAAGCGGCGGGTCAGCTGATAATGTTCGGTTTGGCGATATTCCACCTGGCGCAGACCCTCTTCGTTTAGCTGGAAAATATGGGCGCCTGGATAGGCCATTAAAATCGGGGAATGGGTGGCGATAATCAGCTGAGATTGGCGCTGCGCGAGCCAATGGAAGGCCGTCAGAGCAGAAAGCTGGCGGCTGGGGGAAAGGGCGGCCTCGGGCTCATCCAGCAGGTAAAGTCCTTGGCCTCCAAACCGGTGGAGCATTAGGGTGAGAAAACTTTCGCCGTGGGACTGCCGGTGCAGCGAGCGGCCTCCATAGCGCTGGATCAGATCGTCCATCCGGTCGATTTCGCTGGCCAGGTTGTAAAAGCTTTCCGCCCGCAAAAAGTATCCGTCCCGGGGTCGTTTGGCGCCGCGGACCAGGGTCAGGTTTCGATAGAGCTGAGAATGGGTGTTTTGAGTGGAAAAGCGGAAATGCCGGCTGCCGCCTTCGGCGTTGAAACCGGCGGCCAGCGCGACGGCTTCCAGCAGGGTGGATTTTCCGCTGCCGTTTTCGCCTACCAGAAAAGTGACAGGGCGCTCCAGCTTCAAGGCGTCCAAACGCTGGATCAGCGGCAAATCTGCCACATAATCTTCCAGCCCCTGAGGATTGTCCTTCAGCCGGACCTGGCGGATGTAAAGGTCGAGGGGATCTAACATTTTTATTTCCTTTTTGTTTCATGTGGAACAGTCGACAACGATAGAGCAAGAGGGTTTTGCGTGCAAGAGGCCGGCGGACGGTCAGTCTTTTAGAGGAACCTCCAACTGTTGGATTTCAGCGTTGAAAAAGGCTTTGATTCGGGCCAGGGCTTCTCGGGCATAGTTATAGGGGATGTTTACCGGCTGGAACACCGCGTCGGTGGAGCCTAAGCCATAGCAATCCAGCCCAAGGCGCCGGCCTAAATATAGAGAGCGTCCCAGATGATAATTTTGGGTGACGATAAGGGCGCTGTCGAAGCCGTATTTGTGTTTGGCCCGGTACAGGCTGGCGTAGGTATTCAGTCCCCGCGGGTCCTTGACAATGGCCTCTTGCGGAACATTCTGCTCCAGCAGGTATTGTTCCATAGCTTCCACTTCGTTACGGCTCTGGTTTTGACCGTCGCCGGTGACTAAAATCGTGGGGGCTTTTCCCTGCTGATAGAGAGCCAGGCCCAAAGCCAGCCTGTCCCGCAGGGCGGGGCTGACGGCGCCGGATTCTTCCACTTTGGCGCCTAAAATGACAATAACCTGAGATTTTGGCGCTTGTTCTTCGGTTATCAGTCGGTAGGGCCGGGAAACAAGCCAAACTCTCAGCTGGATGGCGAGAAAAACGAGGACGCCCAGAGCCAGCAGGCCGCCGATCAGCCAGAAGGCCTGTTTTTTTCGGCGGGGGCCGGAATAACGGGGGCGAGATGGCGTCTGATAGCGGGAAACAGGCTTTTTATTCCGCATCTCGCCACCCTTTGCATACGTCCACCCATTGTAAGGCGCCGCTGTATTGCGCCAGTTCGTCGCAGGTCAAGGCGATGGCGGAAGCGCCGCTGCCGCAGGCCGGATAGACGATAGCGAAGCGGCGCAGGGATTCGTCCAGATACACGCGAACGTTTTCTGGCACGCCGAAGGGACAGACGCCGCCCACCGGATGAGAGGTGTATTCCAACACCTCCTCTGGGGAAAGCATTTTGGCTTTTTCATGGAAGAACGCCTTGTAAGCGGCGTTGTCAATGCGGGCGTCTCCGGCGGCCACAATCAGAATAGGCCCTTCTTTGGTCCCAAAAGACAGGGTTTTGGCGATGCGTCTGCCTTCGGTTCCCAGGGCCTGGGCCGCCAACTCCACTGTGGCGCTGGATTGGTCCAGCAAAAGTATATCCTGATCCCTGCCGAACCGAGCCAGATGGGCCCGAGCTGTTTCAACGGACATGATAAAATCTCCTTTCTGGAGGCGTTTTTAGCACAAACAGAAGGGCGGGATTTGCCTCCCGCCCTCCGTTTTTCTTTGGTTGTTAGACAAACAACAGATAGCCTTTTTCCACAGGTTTATATTCTCCGCCCATCAGGCTGTCGTAGACGTTGACCATATCGTCGTCCAGTACGATCAGGCGGCGGCCCTCGGGGATCTCAGGCAATTTTTCCAGCTTGGAGGCCGCGCGATAGACGGCGTTCAGCCGGTCGGGGCTGTAGGCTTTGTCAAAGCCTTGGCCGGCGTATTCGGGCAGGGAAGCGGCGTCCCGATAGGTATAGGAGCCCATTACGCAGTATTCCACGCCGTCTCGCATTTCAAAGCAGGGGGTAATCAGGTCTCGGCTGCCGTTGGCCGGGGTCTTGAGGAAGCCTGTGCCGGTCTGGTCGTCCACCGGGGCGAAGGTTCCTTCAAACAGGCCGTAGACGCCGCTGTCATTGCGGCCCGAGCAAGAAGCCACCAGAATGCCGTCATAACCGGGCAGACGGTTGCAGATAAAGCCCGTCATCAGCTCGCAGGGAATCAGATCCCAGGGGGAGGCGCTGCACATCACATAGCGCTTGCCGATTCTGGCCTGCCAGGCGTCGTTCACTGGAGGCAGCTGGGGCGCTTTCATGGCCTGGGGCGCGATTTTGCCCCGCATATCCAGCATGGTGAAGATATTGCCCTCGTGCTCGATAAAGGAGATTCGGGTGTCGTTTTCCCCTTCAAAGACCTGGCCGTTCCATTTCAGGTTTTTCTGTACGCCGTCGTGGCCGCCCCGGGTGTCGTCTCGGGTGATATTCAGCACGGCGCCATAAAGATGAACGTTTAGGATGGCCGAAGGAACCAGATAAGTGCCCTGGTATTTTTCCACCATTTCCTTGGGGACAGGCAGATGGTTTTTATAGATATTGATTCCCTCTTCCTCCAGCATAGCGGTGGCGAACAGGCGCAAGCCGGTTTCGGAAACGTCGATGCCGCAGTCGTGGGTTTCCGAAATGGCGATCACCGCGTCGTATTTGGGAATCACCAGAAATTGAGTGGTAAACTGGAAGCTGTTTCCGCCCTTTTGCAAGACGCCTTCGCCCAGGTCGTAGTCTTTATCGGCAAAGCAAACGGTATCCCAGCCCAGGCCGAAGTTGGCGCTGCGGGAATCCTGGGGCAGGAAGGTGGCGCCTTGGGGCTTGGCCATCTCGTCCTTGCTGGCCTGGGTCAGCAGCTTGGAATCGCCCAAGAATTGCTGGCCAAACCGGCACAGATCGCTCATGGTAGTGGTGTAGCCGGCGCCGCCCTGGATAAACAAAAGCTCGCCGGGTTTTTTGCCTTCCCGAACCAGGGGGTAATCCTTGTTGCGCAGGGGAGAGAGGCGGCTGGAATGAGCGCCGATGGGCTCGGTGATATGCTCCATGCAGTATTGGGCGTAGCTCATGCCGGAGACCTTGGCCACCACCATTTCCGCCATGGTAAAGCCGTCGTTGCAATAGACGGAATATTCGCCTGGGGCGGCCTTTAGATAACTGTGGGCCATGTAATCATAGACTTCTTGGTAATAGGTGTCGCAGCTGACGTCGGAGGCGGAAAAATGCTTCCACTGGGTGCCGGGCAGACCGCTGCTGTGGCTCAGGCAGTGGCGCAAGGTGATCTGCCGGTACCGCTCGTCCAGCATTTTGAATTCGGGCAGGTAGGTAACAATGGGCTCGTCCAGGCTGACTTTACCCTGCTCTACCAGCTGCATGACGGCTACTGTGCAATAGATTTTGGAGACGGACGCCACATTATAGGTGCAGTTCGTATCCGCCGGCTTTTTCTCTTCGCCGCCCTGGGTTCCGATGGAATCGGCGGCCCAGATTTCGCCATGGCGCATAATGGCGTAGGACACAGAAGTCCAGCCCTTTTTCAGGTTCATGGACAGGATGGAAGACAGCTTTTGGGTCAACGCTTGGTTCATGTTCTCTCATTCTCCTTTGTCGGGGAGGCCCGACGGCCAAGCCCCGTGTTTTGCTTGGTGGATGGATGGGCCAAAATGCCCGCAGCCGGGAGCCTTGGGCCAAAGAAATTCGGCGGCCGCCTGGGCTTTGTGTCGGCAGGGACGCCGGGAGGCGGAGTTTTTGATCCGCGCTTCGGCTTTCGGCGGCGCGGCCCGTTTGCCGCCTCAGCTTTTGCTTGGCGGGATATCGAGCCGCCTCGCCCCCGCCTCTATTATACCACACCTTTTTGGATTTGGCCGGGAAGATTAAAATTTTACGAAAAATACGAAAAAGTTATCCACAGAGGTTATGAACAGCCTGTTCAAAACCTTTGTGGATAACTTTACGGTCGGCAAACATATGCGTTCTGGGCTTTGTAGGCGGCGCCCCAATCGGCCATGGCGTCCAACACCGGCTTTAGGCTGTATCCCAGCTCCGTCAGCGCGTATTCCACCCGAGGCGGCGCCTCAGGATAGGCTGTGCGGGTCAGCAGGCCGTTTTGTTCCATCTGCCGGAGCTGGGCCGTCAGCACCTTTTGGCTGACGCCGTCCAACGATTTTTTCAGTTGGCCAAAGCGTTTGGCGCCAGTCAGCAAATCGCGCAAAATCAAAACCTTCCATTTATCGCTGATCAGCGTCAGCGTGGTTTCCACCGGGCAAGCGGGCAGGGTCTGGGCGTCCATCCTTCTATCCTCCCAATCCATTGGTTTCTGAAATGCCGTTGTCTCTATTTTATTGCTTCTCTTGCCAGGGGTCAAGAAACAAAAAAATAGGTTCAGCGGTGAAAACACGATTCCCTTGAAACGGCTGAATTGTGTCCCCAAAAGAACCGTTCGATGGTTACCTGCCGGCGCCTATGGCACAAAATTGTGCCTACTTTTCAGCCTGAAAAAGGTTTGATACAATCAAATCATCCAAGAGAGCAATCTCAAAAAACAACAGGATTTGGAGGAACCGAACATGACAAAGCAGGATTTTACCACTGTTAAACTGGAAACAGGCGAGATACGTCGTTATGACTTTGGCCAGGTCAAGCTCCACGCCTATCAGACCGACGACCCGCTGAACGACGAGGTATTTCTGCTGGAAAAGGAGGGGCGGTTTGTGATTTTAGAATCCCCCTGCTTTACAGAAAGCGCGGCGGCGCTTTCCAACTATATAAAAGGCAAGGACATAGCGGGAATGCTGGTATCCTACCATGGAGCGGGCGCTTCCTTTCTGCCGGAAGTTCCCAAGTACGCCACGGCTAACGCCGTGGAATATTCCCGCAGCGGCGGCGGAAAAGGGCTGATCGACCAATTTGCCAAAGCATTCGGCCCGCTGTTTGACAGCGGCGTCCATACGGTGGATCACATTGTGGAAGAGGGCCCTCTGCAAATTGGCGGCGTCGCCTTTATCATCCGGCAAACGGAGGAGGCTTTTGATGTGGAAATTCCAGAAATCAACGCGGTTTATACTCATATGCTGGGGCACGACTGCCACTCCATTGTGGCCGGCGCAAGCCATGCGGATGAAAGAATCGCCGCGCTAAAGGAAGATATCCAAAGGGGCTACGACCTGATTTTGACTTCTCACCATGCGCCGGAGGACCGGAAAGACGCCCAAACAAAAATCGATTACTTGGAGCAGCTGAAGGCTGCGGCCGCCCGCTGCGCCGACGCCGCAGAATTTAAGGCGGAGATAAACAAGCTGTATCCCGCTTACGGCGGCGAGAATTATCTGGATATGACGGCGGGTTTCTTTTTTGCCTGAGAATTTAGGAACAAGGAGAAGAGCGCATGACGCAGCAAACAAGGCGCCGTTATTTGATTCAACGGCTGCTGGAAGAGGAGCCGCGGTATCGGAACGCCGCGGTTCCGGCGGCTGAAGACGGACAGCGGAATTTGCTTCGGGCGTTGATGAACGTGCGTCCGCCCAAGCCTGCGGACCAAGAGTTTCTGGAAATGCAAGATCAGTATCTGCAAAAAGAACGAGAGCGAATCGGGGTCGTGAAGGCCGCCGACCTGCCGGTTATAGCCGCCTGGCCCCAGTTGGCCCTGTGGCAGGGAGATATTACGACGCTGCAATGCGACGCCATTGTCAACGCGGCCAACAGCGCGCTGCTGGGCTGTTTTCTCCCCCTCCACGGCTGCATCGACAACGCTATTCACTCGGCGGCTGGCGTTCAGCTGCGGCTCTGCTGCCATGAGCAAATGAAACGGCAGGGCCATGAAGAGCCCACTGGACGAGCCAAAATCACGCCGGGGTTCAATCTGCCCGCCCGGTATGCGTTGCACACAGTGGGTCCCATTGTCCAAGGCGCCGTCTCTCCGCAGAATCGGGCGGATTTGGCGTCCTGCTACCGGGCCTGTCTGGCCTTAGCGGCGGAAAACCGGCTAAAAAGCCTGGCCTTTTGCTGCATTTCCACCGGCGAATTTCATTTTCCCAACCAAGAAGCCGCTGAAATCGCGGTGGAGACGGCGATCGATTTTCTCAAAACCCCATCTTCTGTCCAAAAGGTGATTTTCAATGTGTTCAAAGACGCAGACAAACAAATCTATCGGCGGCTCCTGGGGCCGGATCGAGGCGCTGAAGCAGGCGCTTGAGCAGGCCGACGCCCTTTGCATCGGCGCCGGGGCCGGGCTTTCCGCCTCTGCCGGCTTTGATTATGCCGGGGACAGGTTTGAGCGGTATTTCGGCGATTTTGCCCGAAAATATGGCTTTCGAGATATGTATGCAGGGGGCTTTTATCCCTATGAAACGCTGGAGGAATACTGGGCCTATTGGAGCCGGTATATCTTCGTCAACCGCTATCAAGACCCGCCCAAGCCGGTTTATGACAATTTGCTCAAGCTGGCGGAGGGAAAGGATTATTTTGTACTGACCACCAATGTGGATCACTGTTTCCAAAAGGCCGGCTTTGAGAAAAATCGTTTGTTTTATACGCAGGGGGATTACGGTCTATGGCAGTGCTCCGGGCCCTGCCGTCCTCAGACCTATGACAACGAGGAAGCGGTCCGCCAAATGGTGTCGGAGCAGCGGGAGATGAAAATCCCCAAAGAGCGGATCCCCTATTGTCCCCATTGCGGCAGGCCCATGACCATGAACCTGCGGGCGGACGATACCTTTGTCCAGGATCAGGGCTGGTATGAAGCCGCCGAGCGGTATCAAAATTTTCTGGAAGAGCGTCAAGGAAAACGCCTGCTGCTGTTGGAGCTGGGGGTGGGCATGAATACTCCAGGCATGATCAAATACCCCTTTTGGCGGTTGACCGCCCAAAATCCTCGGGCTTTTTACGTCTGCCTGAACCAAAACCGCGCTTTTATTCCCCAGGAAATCGCGGACCGCGCCCTCTTCCTGGAGCAGGACGCGGGTCAAGTTCTGGAAGCTCTGCTGTAAAAGAACCCCCCTTCGTCAGTCGGCGAAGGGGGGAGGTTGCGCCGGCATAGCCGGCTTTATTTGATTTTTCGGTGGCCGATGATAGAAGCGCCGATGGCGCCGGCCAGCTGGGATTGGGGGTGCGTGCGCACAGGCAAATCGATAAAATCCTCCAGCGTGCGGCGGAAAATCTCGAAGCGGGCCAGGCCGCCGCTGAAAAACAGGTCTCCTTGTGGCCGCAGCTTTTGAGCAAACAGGGCGGTGCGCTGGCAGATGGAACGGATGACCCCCAGGGCGATATCCCCTCGGCGGGCCCCCTGGGCCAGCAGGCTGATAATCTCGCTTTCCGCAAAGACTGTGCACATACTGGTGATATCCACCGGCGTGCAACCCTCCACAAACTGGTCGATATTGTCCAGCGGGCAATCCAAAATGCGGCTCATCATCTCCACAAAGCGGCCGGTGCCTGCGGCGCATTTATCGTTCATGATAAAATCCGCTACGCTGCCGTCCCGATCCAACAGAATGGCCTTACTGTCTTGGCCGCCGATATCCACCACGCCGCAAATGCCCGGGCACAGCGTGGCCGCTCCCTTGGCGTGACAGGTGATTTCGGTGATTCGCCGGTCGGATTGTTCCAGCAGATCCCGGCCGTAGCCGGTGGTCACCACAAAGCCCACCTGGTCGCTGTACATGGCGTCGTAAATCTGCTGCATCCGCTCCCGGGGCCGGGCGGCGGTGGGCAGCAGGGTGGTTTTCACCACCTTTTCTCCGTCGTACAAGGCGCCTTTTGTGGTGGTGGAGCCACAGTCGATTCCTAAGCAAAGGCGGGCCATGGCTTAAAGCATCTCCAGGAAAGCGGAAATGCGGGTGCTCAGCTGGCCCACGTCCGAGGTGGAGTAATCGGTTTCCAGGCCCAGGTAGGGAATGCCCTTGTTCTCTGTGACAAAGCGCTTGACGAAAAAGCTCTCCACATTATAGGTATGGCAGGCTTGCAGAATCACTTCCACAACCGCGTCTACTTGGTATTCGTCGATCAACCGATCCATCAGCTTGAAGCGGTTTTCGTCTGGCGTCATGCAAGAGCAGCCGATGTTCAGATAGCGGCGGGCCAAGGCGTCGTAAACGTCCGGGTTGCTTTCGTCCACCAGCTCGTCCACGGATTTTGCGCCGCTGCAGTTTTCGTACACCACAACCTGAGCGCCGTTGTCCTCCAGCACTTTGATAACCTTTTCGCTGGCGCCGCCGATGGGGCAGCCGGTAATCATAATACGGGGGCGGCCGGCAAATTTCTTTTTGGGGCAGTTCTCCGTGCCGTCGTCATATTCGGCCAGCACCTTTTTGGTCAGCGCCCGAACGTCGCCAGGGATCCGTTCCTTTTCAAAACGGAAAGTGGAGCCGTACAGCACTTTATACATATCGCCGCCCATGATGGGAGCCGGGTTGAGCTTCATCACCTCATAAAATTCTTTCAGGGCGGAGCGAACCTCGTTGTTCAGATGGACGGCCTCCCGCACTTTTTCATCTGTAATGGTTACGCCGAAATGGCTTTCCAGCTTCTCTTTGAATTTGATAACTTCCTTTTTCCACAGCTCAAAGGCGTCCGGCCCCTGGCTGTTGGGCAGCTCCATAACGTATACGGGCTTGAATTCGCCCAGCATTTCATACATTTTCTTTTTGCCGTCGCAGGTGGTTTCGCCCACGATCAGGTCAGAGAAATAGAAATAGGGGCATTTGTCCGTCTTGGCAAAGCCATAGCTGGATTTGACCAGGGGGCACAGGTTGCGGGGCAGGTCTTTTTCGGCTTCGGGAATGGTTTCGCCCGAGGTGGAGCACAGGCCCACCACGGCGGCTCCCATGGCCATCGGAATCTCCTGAGGCAGATAGGTGCAGAAAACGCCCACAAAAGGCACGCCCTTCTGCTTCATCTCCATAGCGGTGACGAAGGATTTTTTCCGCTGGTCGTTGAATTCCTCAAAAATTTCCGGCAGTTCTTTAATCAGTTCACGGTTCATTGTCCCATCTCCATTTCGCAGCGTCGATTGGTATTCTTCATAGCCCCTTTTTAGAGGACGATACTCGATATCACTTTAATTCTAAAGCACATGCCGCCATTATGCAAATTGCTTCTGACGATAAACAGCGGGATTTTGATAGAAATTTATAATAGGTCATGGCGGAAAAATTGCAGAATCTTGCGAAATTTAATATTAAAGTTAACTTTAAGATGATGAAAATCATTGCAATGAAATCGGCGCCGTGGTAATCTAAACGCAGGGCCCTGGCGGGCGAAAACGAAAGCGAGGCGAAAGCGGTGAACAGACCATATACCATTTGTTACTTGAATGTCAGCGCCGAAGGGCATATCGACGGCAGTTTCGGCAAGCTGCCCGAGGCCAAGCCGGGCACGGCGGTTTTCCGCCAGCGTTGGCTGGATATGAAAGCGGACGCCATTATCTATGGCTCTGTGACCATGGTCATGTTTACGGAAGGCTGGCTAAACGAATTGCCGCCTTCGGGCAAGACCTATGACAGGCGGGATTATATCGCCCCCTGCGACGTCGGCCGGTATTATGTGGTTATCAATACCAAGGGAACCATCGCTTATAGCGGCCCTTATATCGATCAGCGGGGCCGGGGCGTTCATGGCGTGATTCATGTGCTGACAGAAGACGTTTCCGACGATTACTTGGATTATCTGCGGCAAAAGCAGATTTCCTATATCTTTTGCGGAAAACAGAAGCTGGACCCGGCGATGATGATGGAAAAGGTCTACTCCTTGTTCGGCGTCAAAAAAGCGATCATTTCCGGCGGCGCTTACGCCGATTGGACCCTGCTTTCTCACGGGCTGATTGACGAAATTAAAACCATGTTTCTGCCTGTGGCGGACGGAGATCCGAATTCCAACACGTTGTTCCGCCGTTCGGAGGGGATGGAGGACAAACCGGTGGCGCTGAAGCTGGTCAGCGCCGAAATTGTGGAGGGCGACGGCCTGATGGTCACATATCGAGCCAAAAACGCCAGAGAAAACGGATGAGGACGGAAAGGAGAAGCGCACAATGAAAATCGGGATTCTGCAAACGGCGCCCAACAACTGTGAAGCGCTGAATCGGCTGGCTCGGCTTTATCCAGGGGTAAAGGTGATTCACTATGTGGACGAATGTGTTTGGGAACACGTTTTGGCCGCCGGCGGCCAAGTGACAGAGCGGTGTCATCAGATTCTGGCAGACGATTTCAACAAGATACTGGACGCAGGATGCGATAGGCTGGGGCTGTTGTGCAGCTTGGTCAAGCCGGGCATTGAAAAAGTGCGGGCTCAGGTTCCGGCGCCTATTTTCGTCTATGACGACGTCCAGGCGCGGCGCCGTCGTCGCCATGAAGGAGACGCCGTTGGCGCCCAGCCGGCTGGCGGTGGAGCAGGCGGCGCGGGAAGCGGGAAAAAAGATTGAAATTGAGACGATCTGTGTGGAATCCGCCGCCAACTGCCTGAAGGAAACCGGCGATACCGCCTTGGCAGACCAATATTTTGAGCGATATTTGCGGCTTCATCAGAAGGAATACCATGCCTTTGTCATCCCTCAGGTTCCTCTGACTCGCATAATGCCGCGCATTCGGGATTTGGATACGCCGGTTTTCGACAGCATGGAGCCCTTTATGGAAGAGCTGGCGAAGGGGAATTAGATAGGGACGAACAAGAAAACAGCCTCCGGCGAGGCTGTTTTTTTGTCTCAGGGGTCCCGCAAGAGTTGGAAAAGGCGCGGCTTGCCATCGAACAGGGCTTTTGCTATAATGAGGGAGACAAAAGGAGGGAATGCGGATGGCGACGCGGTTGATTCTTTATGATTTCGGCCCAGAGGAACGGCCGGCGGAAGGGCCGGTAGGGGAAGACGTTTATTTTCCCGCTCAGCCCCTGGTTCAGCGGTGTCTGGGCTGCTTTGGCTGCTGGGTCAAAACGCCGGGGCGGTGCGTCCTCCAGGACCGGGCTTCCGTCTTGCCAGAATTGCTGAAACATTGCGACGAATGGATTATCTTATCTCCTATCGTATATGGCGGGTATTCCGTTTGCGTCAAAGCCGCCATAGAGCGCTGCCTGGGGTATTTATTGCCGTATTTGCAGACGTCCCAAGGCCGGATGCGTCATTGGCTCCGATACCCCCATCATGCTTTTCGGCTGCGGGTTTGCTTTTATGGTCCCTGCCTGGCGGAGGAACGGGAAATCGCCCGGCGGCTGGTTTTTTCCAACAGCCGGAACTTGGGCGCCAGGCAGTGGCAGGCGGATTTTTGGGACGCGGCGGATCAGGCGAAGGAGGCCATAGGATGGAAATTTTGACGCTTTGCGGCAGCCCCCGCTTTGGCAGAGGAGCGAAGGAATGCAGCTCCCTCTACCTCATCCAGCAGCTGAAGACCCGGCTGGGACAGGGCGCCCGGCTTCAGACGGAGCCGGCCAACCCGCCTCGAGATTTGGAGGCTCTGGCCCGAGCTTTGACCGGCGCCCAAGCCTTGGTTCTGGCCTTTCCCTTGTATGCCGACTCCATCCCCGCGGGCCTGCTGCAAACGTTATCGGAGCTGGAGCGCCGATTGACCGGCGGGTCCGAGCTGGATAAAATTCCGGTTTATTCCATCATCAACTGCGGTTTTTTTGAGGCCGCTCATAATCAGCCGGCCATTGACATGATAGAAATCTGGCGTAAAAAATGCGGTTTTCAGCCAGGCCGCTCGTTGGCCGTGGGCGGCGGCGAGATGATTCGCCAAGCGCCTATGGGCCGCGGGCCGCTGACGACCCTGAGCAAAAGCCTGGACGCCTTGGCCCAGGATATCCTGGCGGGCAAAGGCGGCGAAACTCTGTGGGCTCAGCCGGATTTTCCCCGCATTTTTTATCAGCTGGCCGGCAACCTGGGCTTTCGCCAACAAGCCCGGAAAAATGGCCTCCGCGGCAGGGACATTTCATCTTGAGATTCTGATTGGCTTGATTTGTGGGCAAAAGCATAAAAAAGCGCGGTTTTCAAAACCGCGCCTTTTTTGGCTTTGGGCAATCAGTCCTGTTTTCCGTTGACCTCGTCCCAGCGGAAAATGCCGCCGTGGCAATAGTCTTCGGGCTTCATATCTCGAAGCACGATGGAGACGGCCTCCGGGCGGACGCCTAAGGATTCCGCCACTGCGTCCGTCACTTTTTTGCAAAGCAGACGCTTTTGGTCCACTGTGCGGCCTTCAAATAGTTCAATGGTCAATTTCGGCATTCGTTATCCTCCTTATCGCGCGGGGCGGCTCGGCGGCTTTGTCCCGCGGTTTTTGTATCTATGGCCAAATGCGGGCGTCGTCACCGCTGGCGGCTGGCCTTGTAAGCCTCAAAGGTCATCACGTCGTTGGCCCGCAAATGGGCTTCCACCAGGTCCTGTTGTTCTTTATCAAAAATCAGGCTGCGTTCGCTGGCGGCCAAATGAGCTCGAAGGCGAATTTTTTTTTCGGAATAGGGCTCGATATCATAATAAAATATTTTGGCCCAAGGGGTGGGCATGACGTTGCACAAAATCCCCTCTTTGGAAAGGCCGCTGGGGGTGACGGCGACCAAGGCCACCCCTAAGATGGTGCAAACATTGAAAACCGCGATGTAAGAGGTGAATTTGCCTTGGCTGGCCTGCCAGACGACCACCGCGCATAGGATAACCAAAGCGACCAGCCGAGCGGGCACGGCGCCGCGGACCATGAGCTGCTTGCGAAATTGGAAAAAGCGCACAACCAGATAGAGGTCGAAGGCGGCGATCAGGATAATCAGGCCGCTGTCCAGCGTCAAATCAAACGGCATAGAATAAGGCTCCTTTTCATGTATTTTTCAAATCCTTTTTCGGAAAAACGTCCCTACTGCGTCAAACTTGAGCGATATGATCCATCGTTCTTGCATCTCATTGCGAATTTTGCACGCGCTTAACAGCCCTGCAAACCGGCGTGGTTACAGCTCCTGTACCCAATCGATTCCCGGATAAAGCTCTCCTGTCCGAATAAAAAACCCCACTGCCTTTGCGCCGCTTTCCAGATTCGTGATAGCATGAATTTTTGGAATTATGGATTGACCGCCGCTCAGAAGTTCAGTCCATACGCTTTTGTCCGAATAATCGGATTCCTTTGTCTGCGCAACCGTGGAAGCGTAATCTGGATTGTATGAAAAAAAGTATTCGTCCTGTTTGCCATTTTGGCAGAACCGAAAGCGGGCCAAATACAGCCATTCCCCATCGGAGAGCGCTTCCATCCAGTCACATTCTCCGGCAGGGTCTAAAAACAAGTTAATATTGATACCTTTTGAAACTTCTTTTATTATTTTGGAGATGATCTTCGGCGTAATTTCCTCTTGCTTGTACGCCTTTTTAGGGGAATGATAATATTCTATATAGTTCGCTGCTACGGCATTCGGATCAAATGAGGGAATGGTTTCTCGTTTCGGAACAATTTTAATTTTTGGGTTCATAGACGTTCTTGCCTTTCTGGTTCCTTCATGATTTCTAATATGGAGAAAGGTTTGTCTCGCCTATTTGGCGGCGGCAAAGCGATACGCCTCGTCCAGCCAGGCCAGCAGCTCCAGGTCGATCTCCTCGGACCGCGTTACGATCACATGGTGAGTCCAGCGGTTGGGATAGGGCTCCGCGGTTTGGGCGATTCGGGGGTTTTCTTTGCGATAGGACAGACCGAAGGAAACCAACAGATATTCCGCCGGCCAACCCTTGACCCGCCGCCAAGGCGGCGAGGCCATGGCGAACATACGCCTGTTAAAAAAGGAAATCTGGGTTTTGGCGATTTTCAGGCGCAGCTTTGGGTAAGCGGCTTCCAGCCGGTCTTTCAGCGCTTGATAGATGGGGATCACGGCGGGAAATCGGTTGAAAAACAACAACTCGTCTTCTGTCATGGCGCCGCCCCTTTCTGGTAGATGATACGATTATAGCAGTTTTGCGCCGCCCCTTCAATCCCTGCCTTGCTTCTTTCTGGAGGGGAGGGGCAAATATCGCGTTGAACCGCCGGGGGAAAGATGATAAAATAGTCGCGGAGGCGCGGCGGCATACCCGTCTGAAAGCAACCAAATGAACCTATGGAAAGGGGGGCCCCAGAAAATCCTTGATTTTTTGGGGCAACGCGATATGACAATCGACGTCAACGGTCTGGCGACCGATTATATCGACCAGGGGCAGGGACCTGTGATTCTGCTGCTCCATGGGTGGGCCGCGCCTATTGAGGCGTACCGGCGGATTATCGACAAGTTATCGGCGAAATACCGGGTGCTGGCGCCTCAGGCGCCGGGCAGCGGCAAAACGCCGGAACCCGCCGCGCCCATGACGATTGAGGATTATGTGTCTTTTACGGCGGCCTTTTGCCGGGCGCTGGAGGTGGAGGAGTGCATTTTAATGGGGCACAGCAACGGGGGACGGATTATTCTATCCATGCTGGCGCAGCCGGAGCCGCCGGTGCGCTGCAAAAAGGTTGTGCTCGTCGATTCCGCCGGCGTGCCGCCCAAGCGGCCTCTCAGCTATTATGTGAAAATCTATTCTTATAAGCTGGCTCGAAAGCTGGCAAACAACCGGCTGACGGGGCCTTTGTTCGGCAATTTGTATGAATCCATGCGCCAGAAGCGGGGCAGCGACGATTATCGCAACGCTTCGGAAGTGATGAAAAAAACGTTGGTCAACCTGGTAAACCTGGATTTGACGCCCCTGATGCCGAACATACGGCAGAATGTGTTGCTGATCTGGGGGGACAGGGATACCGCCACCCCTTTGCGGGATGGAAAGATTATGGAGGAAAAATTGCCGGAAAGCGGTCTGGCCGTCATCCAGAACGCCGGCCATTTTCCCTTTGCCGATAATTGGCCTCAATTTTCCGCCGTGTTGGACGCCTTCCTTTAGCCGGTCGGGGCGGTCCGACGGCCGCATTCCGTTTCGGCGGCGGCGATTCATGGGCATTTGCGCCCGAAGCCGGGGCAGGCGAGGGAAGAGGTTTGGTCTTAGGCGGGGGTTGCTTCGCCGTCCCAGAGGGGAGACATCGCCTCTTTTCCGTAACAATCGATAAAAATAGGGGATAAAGCGCCTTTTCGCCAAGGTTCGACGCTGTGGAGCAGAGAAGAAGAGGTAAACTTTGCGCTGACGCGAGTATAACCGCCGGCGCTTGCCGACCTGATATGGAGGGATAATAATACTTATGATAGAAAACATGATTTTTTTGCTGGCGGCGTTGGCGGCGGCTGGGGTGAGCGCCGTGCATTTTGTACACATGCTTCAGCTCAGCTCCTATCAGTTTGGCCAATACAAGCGATATCTGCAAAAAAACGCCGAGACGGTTTTCGGGCTTCGCCGCATGACGGCGCTGCTGACGCTGGCGCCCTGGGCCTTTCCCCAGGCCAGGGGAAAGGCGCTGATTTACTGCGCCGTTATCCTACTGTGTTACGCTGGGCTGAACCGGCTGCACAAGGCCAAAAAGCCCCTGGTTTATACCGCGCGGGTCAAGCGTTTGCTGGCTGCGCTGTCGCTGCTCAACCTGGCCGCTATGCTCCCAGCCTTCCTTTGGCCTGCTTGGGGCGGCGGGGTTTTTGGTCTGGCGCTGTTTCTGGAGCCGCTGTTGGTCGCCCTGACCAACTGGCTGAATGGGCCCATTGAGAAAGCGATTTCCAACCGGTATGTGGAAGAAGCCCGACAAAAGCTGGCCGCCATGCCGGAGCTGACGGTCGTCGGCGTCACCGGCAGCTTTGGCAAAACCAGCACAAAATATTTCCTTCATACGCTGCTCTCCACTCAATACAACGTGTTGATGACGCCGGGCAACTACAACACCACTTTAGGGGTAGTGCGCACAGTGCGGGAACAGCTTTCTCCCACACATCAGATTTTCCTGTGCGAAATGGGCGCTCGGCATCCGGGGGATATCAAGGAGATCTGCGACCTGGTCCGCCCTCAATATGGCGTGATTACCGCCGTGGGAGAACAGCATTTGGAAAGCTTCGGTTCTGTGGAAAACATAGCGAACGCCAAGTTTGAACTGTACGACGCCATCCCGCCGGAGGGCAAGGTGTTTTTGAATTTTGACAACCAGACGATCCGCCAAAAGGCGGCGAGCAAGGGCGGCAAACCAATCGTCCGCTATGGCTTGGAAGGGGAACGGGATTACCTGGCCTCCGATATCGCCGTCACCTCCGGCGGCACAGAATTCACCATGACCGCCCCAGACGGCCAAAGCCTGCGTTACCGCACTCGGCTGCTGGGGGAACACAATGTGCAGAATATCGCCGCCGCCATTGCGGTGTGCTGTCAGCTGGGCCTTTCTTTGGAGCAGCTGGCCCCTGCCGTCCGGCGGCTGGAATCCGCCCCCCACCGGATGCAGATGATTCGGGGCGGCGCTTATACCGTCATTGACGACGCCTATAATTCCAACCCCAAGGGCGCCGAAGCGGCTCTGCGCACGCTCTCCATGTGCCAGGGTCTGCGGATTTTAGTGACGCCCGGCATGGTGGAACTGGGGGAAAAGGAATTTGAGCTGAACTACGAATTTGGCAAACAGGCCGCTCAATACTGCGATTACGCGGCGCTGGTCAACCCCCGTCAGGCGGAGCCCATTCGCCAGGGAATGCTGGAGGCTGGGTTCCCGCCGGAAAAGCTGATTGTGGCAGATACTCTCCAGCAGGCGCTGGAATTTGCCCAATCCTGCGGTCAGCCGGGCCAGCCTCGGTTTGTGTTGCTGGAAAACGATTTGCCGGACAATTATTAGGAGGCGGAGGCGCCGCGCTTTCCGCCAGAAGGGCAGAATCTCTCTGCCGGGGCTGTCGCCAGCCCCCTCTGGGACGGCGGAGGGGCTTTGAGGAAGACGAGGCCAAGGCTGTCGCCAGTTTCCCTGCAAAAGGGAAAGCCGCGCAGCGGCGGGAGGTTTTCTGCACAAACATTCCGAAGACGTTGCAGAATTTTGAGAAAATAAAAACAATTTACAATGTTATATAAAAACAATACAAACTGTATTTTTATTTATCGGATAGGAGCGGATGAGATGAAAATTCGAGTGGGCGTATTTTTTGGCGGCAAAAGCGTGGAGCACGAGGTTTCGGTGATTTCTGCCATGCAGGCCATTGCGGCGCTGGACCAGCAGAAATATCAGGCCGTGCCCATTTATATCACCAAAGAAAACCAGTTTTATACCGGGGAGCATTTGGGGCAGATCGAATCATATCAGGATATCCCTGGGGCGCTGAAGCGGGCTGCGCGCATTACTCTGATAGGCGGACAGAATACCGCTGTTTTACAGTGTTATCCCCCAAAAAAGCTGGGCAGCAGCCAGATAGGGGAGATCGATGTGATTTTGCCTGTGACCCACGGCACCAATGTGGAGGACGGCGCTTTGCAGGGCTTTTTTGAATATCTGAACATCCCCTATGCCGGCTGCGACGTCTGCGCTTCGGCGGCGGGCATGGATAAATGGGTGATGAAATCCCTGTTCAAAAGCGCCGGACTGCCGGCTGTGGAAGGGGCGCTGGTTACCAAAAAAAATTGGTTCGAAAGCGCCGAAGGGCAGATGGACCGCATTGAGAAAACCTGCGGCGGATATCCCATTATCGTCAAGCCGGTCAACCTGGGCAGCAGCGTCGGTATCGGCAAAGCTCGGGACCGAGCCCAGCTGGAAGAGGCCATGGAGGACGCTTTTGGGTATGCCAGCCGGGTGTTGGCGGAGCGCTGCGTGGAAAACCTGCGAGAGATCAATTGCTCGGTGTTGGGGGATCTGGACGAATGCCAAGCTTCTGTCTGCGAAGAGCCGCTGAACGCTACGGATATTTTGACCTTTGGCGACAAATATGAAAGCGGCGGCGGAAAAGGAGGATCCAAGGGCATGGAGAGCCTGAGCCGCCGGATTCCCGCCGACCTGCCGGAGGAAACCGCTCGGGAAATCCAACGATTGGCGAAGGAAGCGTTCCGCGCCATCAACGGCTGCGGCGTGGCCCGGGTGGATTTTATGATGGACGGCAAAAGCGGTCAGCTTTATGTGAACGAAATCAACACCATCCCCGGGTCGCTGGCTTTTTACCTCTGGCAACACGAGGGCATGGGCTTCGACCAGCTGCTGGACAAGATGATTGGGCTGGCGATGAAGCGCAAGCGGGAAAAGGACAGCCTGACCTTTACCTTTGACACCAATATCCTGGCCGGCGGCTCTTTGGGCGGCGCCAAAGGCGGCAAGCTGGGCGCCAAGAGGTAACGAGCGATGAACGAAACAGAACAAGCGCTGCGCCAAGCGCTGAATCAGGACCGGCTTTGCCACATCGACATGATCGACAGCTTGGACAGGGGCTTCGCTCAAATTCTGCTGCAAGAGCCGGAGGGGCTGCTGACATATGACGCGGCTTGCCAAAAATACGGTCTGACCGCCAAGAGCCCAGCGTTTGTGGAAAAGGCTTTGGCCCTCTGCCAGCCGGAGCGGACGCTGGTTTGCCACCAGGATTGGTTGCTGGCAGAGGCCGCAGAACAGCTGAACCTGGAGCGGATGGATTTTTATCACGGCGTTTACGACCTGCCGGAGCCGCCGCCCCAGCGGGGGCCGGAGCCGGATATCCGCCCCTTGGACCCCGGCTGGTTGGATCAGGTTTCTCCTCATTATTATAACGACAGCAACCGGGCGTATTTGAGTCGCATTATGGCCAAAGGGGAGTTGTTTGGCGCGTTGTCGGACGGGGAGCTGGCGGGGTTTATCGGCTGCCATGAAGAGGGAACCTATGGGATTTTGGAGGTGCTGCCCTCATTCCGCCGTCGGGGCGTGGGTTATGCGTTGGAGCGGCATATCATCGGCTGGCTGCTGGAACAGGGGCGCAGGCCCTATTGCCAGATTGCCGTGGATAACAAAGCGTCTATCTCTCTGCAAAACCGTTTGGGGCTTCGTTTGTCTCAAAAACCGGTCTATTGGCTCTTTCCCCAAGATTGAACGCCCGCCGGCGAGGCTTGCTATCGGGCGCCTGAGCGGCGGCAGGCTACGCCTGTCAGCAGCCTCAACTGTCGCGTTACCTGGGTCGACTGCCGGTTGATTGCCTTTTTGGGAAGATGAGGGTACAATACCGCCATCGCAACAAGATGGAGGAGACAGCACATGGAGCGAAAGACATTGGGCGGCCGAATTGGAGCGCTGCGCCGGGAAAAAGGTTGGACTCAGCTGGAACTCGCGGAAAAGATGGCAGTGACGGACAAGGCGGTAAGCAAATGGGAGCGGGATTTATCTTGGCCGGACGCGGCTTCTTTGCCGAAGTTGGCCGCTTTATTTGGGCTGACGATAGACCAGCTGATTGGCGGCATGGACATTCCGAGAGCGGACGGTTTGGCTCAAAAGGCGGAGGGGAAAAGCAGAGTTGCCTCTTTGTTTTTGTTGATTTGCAAAGCGCTGCCCACAGCTCTGGGCGTCGCTACGGCGGCTCTTGCCGCTCTGGGGGAATTGGATACCCGGAGCGGCTTTGCCTTACTGGGTTTGGGCTTGGCTTGCGTCGGGATCGTTCTTTTGAGCAGCGAGAAACAGTGACATTTCCTCGGAAAATGTTCATGTGCGGTAAAGTAACACAAAACTTTAACAGACAATAGCCTATTATTCCGTTACGAACAATACTATAATTGAGTAAAGAGTAATCCTGCGACCCAATTGTGTTGATCTTTAAAGGGCAGAGTATTTACCTTGAGCAAAGCCTTTGGGGGTTCAACAATTATCCACAGCTGTTGTGGGAGTTTTCCACAGCGTTCAGGGCGGTTATCCCCAGGTTATCCTCAAGTTATCCACAGTTTGAACAGGTTTATGCACAGGTCTTTCGTAAGTATCGTCACATTTTCAAAAGGCAGATAAAAGATACAAAAAGTATAAAAATAGAAAATAACACAGTTTCTCTGGGAAAACAGGCTTATTTTTCGTTGTTTTTCTGACGGAAGAACGGAATCTTGAAAGGTTGTCTCTTTTTAAGGTTGACAGAAAGGCGGCCTGCACATTATAATAAAGGACGCGCAGTTGTACCGTAGGCAGCGGTATGCGTCTGAAAACATCAGGTTTATGCCTGTCTTACCTGAAATCATGGGGAGGTGAGCCAAATGCTGAGAACATATCAGCCGAAAAAGCGTCAGCGCAGCAAGGAACATGGCTTTATGAAGAGAATGAAGACCCGCAACGGCAGAAAAGTTTTGGCCAGAAGACGCGCCAAGGGCAGAGTAAGACTTTCTCACTAAAACCTAAGACCGCTTGTACGCGGTCTTAAATTTTAATACCGAGGCATCTTATCATGCAGCACACCCAATCCCTTTGCGAAAACAAGCTGTTTCGGGCGCTTTACGCCCGGGGCAAATCGGCGACGGCCCCCTGCATGGCGGTTTATGCCCGCCGAAACCGGCTGAAAACCGTCAGCCGGATGGGGATCACTTGCAGCGTTAAGCTGGGGGGCGCGGCGCAGCGCAATCGGATGCGCCGTCGCCTGCGGGAAGCGTATCGGCTCAATGAAGGCCGTTTCCTTCCTGGGTATGATATCGTAATTGTGGCCCGAGCTCGGGCCTTGAAACGCCCTTTTTCCGTTTTGGAAAAAGAGATGCTGGGCATATTCAGCAAATTGGGGATGACGGCAAAAGATGATGAAAAAACTGGTATTGAATCTGATCCGGTTTTATAGAAAGCGGCTTTCCGGGCTGAAAAGAGCCCCTACTTGCCGCTTTGTTCCCACCTGCTCTCAATACGCCTTGGAGGCGATTGAGAAACACGGCCTTTTGAAGGGCGGCGCTTTGGCCTTGTGGCGCGTTTTGCGCTGCAATCCGTTTTGCAGGGGCGGATACGACCCGGCGCCGTAACACGCCGGCCGGCCCCTCTGCCGGGGGCGGGCCCTATGAATTCTGCAATCTGGCAGAAGGAGAAGATCTATGTTTGATATCATCGCGGTTCCCTTTGGGCACGTTATGCGCTTTATCTATGAGGGAGTGGGCAGCTACGGCCTGTCCATTATCCTGTTTACGCTGCTGACCCAGGCGATTATGCTGCCCTTTAACTGGAAACAGAAAAAGGGTATGATGGATGTGCAGCGCATTCAGCCCAAGCTGCTGGAGCTGCAAAAAAAATATGCCAACAACCGGGATAAATACGCCCAAGAGGTGCAGAAGCTTTACGACGAAGAGGGCGTGAGCCCTTTTTCTGGCTGCCTGCCCATGTTGCTGACGCTGCCTATTATGATGGGCCTGTATTATGTGGTGGCGCAGCCGCTGCGTTATTTCATGGGCCTCAGCGCCGACCAGATCAGCCAGATGGCCCAGTTGCTGGACGTGACCAGTACAAACGCTATCCAGATGCAGGGCGAGATTGTGGCCCAGTATTTTCAGAATTTTGATCTGCTGAGCCAGCATATTCCCGGCCTGATGCAGGTGGATTTCAATTTTCTGGGCCTGAATCTGGCGCTGACGCCTTCGCTGAAGCAATTCAGCGCTTTGTGGGCCTTGCCCGCCATCTCCGGCGGCACCGCTTTCTTGCAGACCTTTGTCATGCGGCAGATGCAGAAACGTCAGGGCGCTGTGCAGGACGCTTCGGCCAACGCCTCCAACGCCATGATGAATATCATGATGCCGGCCATGTCTATTTATTTCAGTTTTATCCTGCCGGCGGGCCTGAGCCTTTATTGGATTTCCCGCAATGTCTTTACCACTGTGCAGGAGCTGATCTTGACCCCTTATTTTATCCGCAAGGGACGGGAGAAGGAAGCCCAGCTGCTGGCGGAGCAGGAGGCCAAAAAGAAGCGCCGCCAGGAAAAAATGGCCCAGCAGCGGCAGAAGCAGGCCGAGCAGGCCAAGGGCGGCAAGCAGGGCGCAGACCAGACCAAAAGGAGCCAGGCCCCAGAGGATGGGGAGGAGCCTCGGCAGGATCCAGAAGATCAGGATCAAGGTTAAATTGTACGGAGGCTGTTTGAAATGGTAAAAAGTATAGAAGCGAAGGGCGATTCCATTGAAGCGGCCGTAGCCGCCGCCCTGGCGCAGCTGGGGAAAGAACGGGACGACGTGACGGTGGAGGTGTTGGAAAAGGGGAAATCCGGCTTTTTCGGCATCGGCGCCCAGCCCGCTCTGGTGCGGGTGAGCTATGAACATTCGCCGGCGGACAAGGCGACCGAATTTTTGGAGGGCCTGCTCCAGCGCTTCGGGACGCCCGCCCGGGTGGAATGTACAGTAGACGAACTGAATGAAGCCATTAAAATCAATCTGGTAGGGGAAAATATGGGGACGGTAATCGGCCGCCGGGGCGACACGCTGGACGCCATTCAGTACCTGACCAGCATTGTGGCCAACAAAAATGAGGAAAAGCGCTGGCATATCGCGCTGGATACCGAAAACTATCGAGCCAAGCGCCAGGCCGCTTTGGAAAAGCTGGCGGCGAACACAGCGCAAAAGGCTCTGCGCTATAAGCGCAGCATTGCTTTGGAGCCGATGAACCCCCATGAGCGCCGCATCATTCACGCGGCCTTGCAGGATTTTGAAGGGGTTACCACGCATTCCGTAGGCGTCGAGCCCAACCGCAAGGTCATCGTGGCGCCGGAAGGCGGCAGCCGACCCGGCGGATATCGAAACGGTCGGGGCGGCCGCAGCCGGCAACAATAAGAGCATTCAAACATAAGGGGCGCGGGGGCATCTTGCCCCCGCGCTTTTTGCCAGCGGGGGCTGCCGAAGACCATACGCCGTATGCGCTTAGGCGGCGGATGGTCAGTTGAGCTCGAGGCCAGAGCGGCTGGGGTTTGTATTTAAACGGCCTTTTCCCTCTTAACAAGGGTTTGGCGGCCAGGATAAACTCAAACCCAACCGTTTATTGGAGCGGCTTCGGCTGCGAACACAGAGGAGACGCAAACCAAACATCAAAACACAGGTCACGGCCGCCGCGACCTGAAGGAGGGGATAGCATGAATTCTATGATTGCGGCTTATTCCGGCGGCGCGCTGCCGGCGGCGATTGGCATTTGCAGAGTGAGCGGCCCTGGCGTTCTAACGCTGGCCGACAAGATTTTTCGCCCGAAAAAAGGGCGTTCTATGGGCGAGGGACCTTTTTCCGCTATGCGGTATGGAGAGGTTTTGGACAGCGACGGCAGGGCGCTGGACCTTTGTCTGGCCTGCTGTTACCGGGGCCCCGCCAGTTATACGGGGGAGGATATGCTGGAAATTTTTTGTCATGGCTCCCAGGCGGTGGCCGCTCGGATTTTGGAGCGCTGCATGGAGCTGGGCGCGCAGCCGGCCCAGGCGGGGGAATTTACCCAGCGGGCTTTTTTGGCGGGTAAGATGGATTTGATTGGCGCTGAGGCTGTGGCTGATTTGATCGAGGCCCAAAGCGCTGCGGCGGCTAAAAATGCCGCCGCTCAGCTGAAGGGAGGGATTTCGCAACAGATACGGGCTATTCGCCAGGCGATCATGGATCAACTGACCCATTTTTACGCAGTATGCGATTATCCCGACGAGGATTTGGACCCCTTTCTCAATAGTCAGGCTTGCCAGGCTTTGACTCGTTGCGCCGATGAAATGGAAAAGCTGCTGGCTGGCTTTGAGCGGGGCCGGACTTTGACCCAAGGCCTTCCTGTCACCATTTTGGGCAAGCCCAATGCCGGGAAATCCTCTTTGCTCAACGCTTTGGCGGGTTATGACCGGGCCATTGTGACAGAGGAAGCCGGCGCCACCCGGGATATTGTGACGGAAACGCTTCGCTGCGGCGACACTGTGCTGCGTCTTTCGGACACCGCCGGCCTGCGCCAGGCGGAAAGCCAAGCGGAGCGCATTGGCATTGAAAAGGCCCGGCAGAGCGCCCGCCAAAGCCAGTTGGTGATCTGCGTCTTTGACGGCTCCCGGCCGTTGGACGATCAAGATTTGGAAACCATACAAGCCAGCGCGGACCTGGAGCGGATCGCTGTGCGCAACAAGATGGACCTAGGCCAGGCGGCGCAGCCTCAGTTGGAAGAACAGTTTGGCCGGATATTTTGCCTATCTGCCCAAACGGGGGAGGGGATCGAGGACCTTTGCCAATGGTTGGCCAGCCTGACGCCGCAGCCGGATCAAGCGTTGATTACCAGCGCCCGACAGGCGGCGTTGCTGGACCAGGCCGCTCAAAGCTGCCGCTTGGCCGCCCAAAGCGCAGAGCAGGGCTTTACCGCCGACGCTTTTTTGGCCGACGCCGAGCAGGCCCTTCGGCTACTGGACCAGACGCTGGGCGAAAGCGTTGGCGAAGATATTGTACACGGCATTTTCTCGCGCTTTTGCGTGGGCAAATAGGAGGATTATAATGGGATATTTGGCGGGAGCGGCGGAGGTCGTCGTCATTGGCGGAGGCCATGCGGGCATTGAGGCGGCGCTGGCCGCCGCTCGGCTGGGGCGGTCTACGCTGATGCTCACCTCGAATCTGGATAGTATTGGAAATATGCCCTGCAACCCCTCCATTGGGGGAGCGGCCAAAGGTCAACTGGTGCGAGAGATCGACGCCTTGGGCGGCGAAATGGGCCGAGCGGCAGATGCCTGCGGCATTCAATTCCGAATGCTCAACCGGGGCAAAGGACCGGCAGTCCATTCACCGCGAGCCCAGGAGGATCGGGCGGATTATAAGCAATATATGAAGCAGGCGTTGGAAGCTTGCCCGAATTTATTTTTGCGTCAAGCCGAGGCGGCGGAAATTGATGTTCAACAGGGGCGGGTTCAGGGGGTGGCTTGTGTGGGCGGCGCCTATTTCCAGGCAAAAGCCGTTGTAATCTGCGCCGGCGTGTTTTTGAACAGCCGGATTTTTATTGGCGAATATAGCCAGCAAGCAGGTCCAGACGGTTTAGCCGCCGCTTGCTATTTGACGGCTTCTTTGGAAAAGCTGGGTTTGCGGACCCGTCGATTTAAAACCGGAACGCCTGCCCGGGTAGACGCCCGCTCCATCGATTTTTCTCGGCTGGAGGTTCAGCGGGGCGATTGCCCTCCTCAACCCTTTTCTTTTGATTTTGCGGGGGAGCTGCGCAATGACAGCCTATGTTGGTTGACCTATACCAACGCCCGCACCCATGAAACCATCCGGGCCGCCTTGGATCGCTCGCCTCTGTATGGCGGCGAAATACAAGGCGTAGGACCTCGATATTGTCCTTCTATTGAAGACAAAATTGTCCGATTTTCCACAAAAGAGAGACACCAGGTCTTTATCGAACCTTGTGGAAAACATTCTGGCGAAATGTATTTGCAGGGGCTTTCCACTTCTTTGCCGGAGGATGTGCAGCTGAATTTTGTGCGCACCATCGTCGGCTTGGAACGAGCAGAGATCATGAGGCCCGGTTATGCCATCGAATACGACTGTCTGGACCCCACTCAGCTGACTTTGGGGCTGGCGGTCCGCAATGTGCCAGGGCTGTTTGCCGCTGGACAGATTTGCGGCACCTCCGGTTATGAGGAGGCGGCGGCTCAGGGGTTGTTGGCCGGTATAAACGCCGCCCGCTATGCGGGGGAGGAGGAGCCTCTGATCTTGGCTCGGTCGGATGGGTATATCGGCGCCTTGATCGACGATATTGTCACCAAAGGAACCGACGAGCCTTATCGGATGATGACCTCTCGCTCCGAATATCGCCTGTTGCTGCGGCAGGACAATGCCGATTATCGCTTGACGCCCATCGGGCAGAAGATTGGATTGCTCTCTCAAAACCGTTTGGAACAGATGGAGCAGGATTATCGGCTGGCGGAACAGGAAATCGCTCGATTGGAGAAAAAGGCGGTCAGCGGCTCAGTTTTGGCCGAGATTTTGGCGCAGCGGGGAAGCGCGCCTGTGAGCCAGGGCATTTTGCTGGCAGATTTGTTGCGTCGCCCGGAAATCACTTATGCGTGTTTGGCGCCGCTGGACCCAGAACGACCGTCGTTGAGCAAGAAAATTCAGGAACAAGTGGAAATTCAGGTGAAATATCAAGGGTATATTCAGCGAGAGCTGCGCCAGGTGGAGGAGCAAAGACGCTTAGAGGAGCGGCTGTTGCCGCAAGAACTGGACTACCTGCATATGGATACCTTGCGCCTGGAGGCTCGACAGAAGCTGGACGCTCTGCGCCCCCGCAGCTTGGGTCAGGCCGCCCGGATTTCTGGCGTTAGCCCTTCCGATATCGGGGCGCTGATGATTGTATTATCCCAAAGGGGGCAATGAAATGGAGTTTCAACAGATTATAACCCAAGGATGTTCCACGTGGAACATTGTTCTGCCGGAACAAGCGCCAGAGCGACTGGAACAATACAATACGCTGTTGCTGGAAAAGAATAAAGTGATGAATTTGACCGCCATTACCCAGCCGGAAGAAATGGCGGTCCGTCATATGCTGGACTGTCTGTTTCTGTTGAATTGCGGAGAATTCAAAGGAAAGAAAGCGATTGATGTGGGCAGCGGCGGCGGTTTCCCTGGCATTCCGCTACAAATTGCCTGCCCAGAAGCCCAATTCCTGTTGTTGGACAGCCGAAAAAAACGGGTTGATTTTTTGAAAGAAGTGTGTCAGACTATGGATTTGCCAGCGCAGACCTTAGCCGCTCGGGCGGAAGAGGCTGTTCGTCAAAAGGGGATGCGAGAGCAATTTGATCTGGCGGTATCTCGGGCAGTGGCGCCCCTGAATGTGTTGTGCGAGTTGTGCTTGCCTTTCGTTCGGCTCGGAGGACGATTTTTGGCTATGAAAAGCGATAATCCGGCGGCAGAACTGGAGATTGCCCAGGCGCAAAGCGCGATTCAGCGCTTGGGAGGCAGGTTGGTAGAGCAGAAAAAATACCGACTGCCCGGGATCGACATTGCGCATCAGGCGCTGGTTATTCAAAAAGAAAAATCGACCCCCGCCGCCTATCCCCGGCGATATGCCAAAATTGAAGGCGATCCCTTGTAAGCAGGGGAGAGAGGGCGCTTGCTGAAACCTTTTGTAACCAGCGAAAATACGACCTTTTTTGCTCGGGCAGGCTGGTATAATACCATCAAAGGCCAACAAAAGTAGGATGAAACGGGGGAGGGAATAGGCCGATGCGAGATATGCTGGAGATTCTTCCGCTGCGGCGGGCTGGCAAAGAGCGCCGGCAGCTGAGGCTTTTGCAGCCTGAGCAGATACGTCCCAACCCCAATCAGCCTCGGCGGCATTTCGATAGTCAGGCCATTGAGAGCTTGGCGGAAAGTATTCGTCAATATGGGCTGATCAACCCTTTGACTGTGCGCCCGACAGGGGAGGGATATGAGCTGATTGCCGGAGAGCGGAGGCTGAGGGCCTGCCAGACCGCCGGATTGCAGCAGATTCCCTGTTATATCGTGGCATCCACAGAGCAGGATTCTTCTTTGATGGCCTTGGTGGAAAATTTACAGCGTCAGGACCTGGATTTTTATGAAGAAGCCTTGGGGATCGCCCGGTTGATGCAAAATCACGGTATGACCCAACAGCAAGCGGCTCAAAGCCTGGGCAAAACGCAATCGGCTGTGGCCAATAAGCTGCGGTTGCTCAAGCTGCCAATGGAGGCCATCGATTTGCTGAGGCAAAATCAGATGACCGAACGCCATGCCCGAGCGTTGCTTAAGCTGGAAACGCCGGAACAGCAGCTGCAAGTCGCTCAAGCTATTGTCAAACATGGCTTTACGGTAGTTCAGACCGAACAATATATCCAGCGACTGCTGACGCAAAAGGACAAGCCCCCGCCGCCCAGGCCCCGGAAACTCCAAGACGTGCGCATTTTTATGAACACACTGAACCGAGCGATGGATACCATGCGTCAGGCTGGAGTCGGGGCGGCGATGAACCACAGTTATGAAAATGGCGAAATGGTTGTGACAATCCGTATTCCCGCCGCGCCCCCTAAGGGCCAATCAGGCGGTTGACGATAGATTCCTCCAAAACCTCATCTCTTTCTCTCGCTTTGTTCCACGTGAAACAAGTTTCACGTGGAACATTTTTTATTGTTGAAGCAATCTGCATAAGAAAAATTCCCCTGTTTTCCCCGAAACATTCGATTTTGTTTTGCAAAAACCCACATACGTGGTATAATGAAATCAGAATACAAATTTTGCGGCGCATTACGCTGCAAATTCAATCAAAAGAAAGGGGATCCCCGAAACATCCAGGATTTTTGGGGAAGGCGCATCATGGGCAAAATTACAGCAGTTGCAAATCAAAAAGGCGGCGTAGGAAAAACAACCACTACCGTCAACCTGGCGGCTTGTGTGGGCGTTTTGGGCAAAAAAGTGCTGGTGTGCGATTTTGACCCCCAGGCCAACGCTACTTCCGGCTTAGGGCTTTCAAGCCGCGTTCGGAAATCGGTATACGACGTAATCACTGGCGATATGGACCCAGCGGGAGTTGTGCTGCACACCAAATGGTGCGACGTGCTGCCCGCCGACATCAATTTAGCGGCGGCAGAGGTGGAGCTGGCTTCAGTAGAGGGCAGGGAACAGCGGCTGAAAACAGTCCTTCAGACCTTGGAGCCCCAATATGACTTTATTTTCATCGATTGTCCGCCTTCTCTTGGAGTGTTGACGATCAACGCTTTAGTGGCTTGCGATAGCGTATTGGTGCCCATGCAGTGCGAATACTATGCTCTGGAGGGGTTAAGCCAGCTGGTCAATTCCATTCGCACAGTCAAGCGTTCGCTGAATCCGCAGATCGATATTGAAGGCATTGTGCTCACCATGTACGACGGCCGAACCAACCTAACCATTCAGGTGGCGGAAGAAATCAAGCGGTTTTTTGAAGATAAGGTTTATAAAACTGTAGCGCCGCGCAATATCCGGCTTTCGGAGGCGCCCAGCCACGGCCTGCCGATTATCGAATATGAGCGAACCTCCAAGGGAGCGGAGGCATATCAAGGCATTGCGGAGGAATTTCTCCGCCGCAATCGATAGATAGAACGAAAGGCGAATTTTCGCAGAACTTTTATTTTGGCAGAGAAAAAAGGATGTTTGAGGTTTTTCGCAGAGAAAAGCGGCAAAATTTTCAAACAATTTTGGATTTATTCAATATTTTTTGACGATGAGAAAGGAGAGAAGCGTTATGGCGGCATCACATAAAGGTCTAGGCAAAGGTCTTGGTTCGTTATTTGGCGACGAGGCGCAGCAGGAAAATACCGTTTCCCGCCTAAATGTGCGGGAAATTGAACCCAACCCCGCTCAGCCTCGGCGGGATTTTGATCAAGTTTCCCTGGCAGAGCTGGCGGAAAGTATCCGCCGGAATGGAGTAATCAGCCCCATCGCTGTGCGCAGGACGGAAAACGGGTATCAGATTGTAGCTGGCGAACGGCGTTGGCGAGCCTGTCGCCTGGCTGGACTGGACCAGATTCCCGCTCTGATCGTGGAAGCCGACGACCGGTTGGCCTTTGAAATGGCCATGATTGAGAATTTACAGCGGGAAGATTTGAACCCCATGGAAGAAGCCGAGGGATATAGGGAGCTGATGGAGCGTTTTGGCATCACCCAGGAGGAAATTGCCGAGCGGGTAGGCAAAAGCCGGCCTGCTGTGGCCAACGCTCTGCGGCTGCTGACCTTGCCGGAGCCGCTGATTGATTTGGTGCGCTCCAGCAAACTTTCGCAAGGGCACGCTCGAACGCTGTTGGGCGTTAGCGACCAACAAACCATGATTAGCGCCGCCCAGACGGTGATGGATCAAGGGCTTTCAGTTCGCCAGACGGAAAAACTGGTGAAAAAGTTGGAGGAACTGGCAAAAGGAGAGCAAAAGCCAGCTGCGGCCAATGTCAATCAGATTTATATTGAGGAGCTGGAGCATCGGCTGGCGGAGGCGACAGGGCGAAAGATCAGCATCAGCCAAGGTAAGGAAAAGGGCAAAATCAGTATAGAATATTATGGAAATGATGATTTGGAAACGCTGACAGAGGCCATTTTAGCTATGAAAAAGCAATCAATGCGCTAAAAATCAAAAAATTTTTTGGTTTTCAACTAATATGAGGAGGACGACTTGAAAATCAACGCAAAAAAACTGCGCCAGGAAGGGCTGGCGCTTCTGATTACGCTGGCGATAGGGTTTATCGGCTTTTATATCTTTCTGCCGCCTATTTCCCTGCAATCGCAGCAGTTCTATCTATTTGCCGGCGTATTATGCCTGATTTGGACGGCGCTACGCCTGCCTGCGGCGATAGCGGCGGAAAAACAGGGGAAGATGACCCGGGCCTCGTTGACCCTTTATGCGCTGTTTCCCATGCTGATCGCCGTCTTTTTGACCGCGCTGTTTTTGCTGTTCACCTTGGCGTCGCTGACCCTTTTTAACGCCTCTCGGTATAGCGCCCTGCTTGCGGTGGAGCAGGGAGATTTTTCCCAGGATATTCCGCAAATCACCTATGAGCAAATTCCCATGCTGGATACCCAAAGCGCCCAGAGGCTGGGGGACCGGAAGATGGGGGAGCTGGCGGCGGCCAACAACGAGGAACAAAAATCCCTGGTATCCCAGTTTGAGGTCTCGCGGGATTATATCCAGATCAATTACAAAAACCGTCCCACCCGCGTGACACAGCTGGAGTATGCCGGTTTTTTCAAGTGGCTGAACAACCGCAAAGAGGGGCTGCCCGGTTATATTATGATCGATATGGTGACCCAGCAGACCCAGCTAGTGCGGCTGGAACAGGGGATGAAATATTCTCCCTCGGAATATTTTGGACGCAATATTTATCGATATATGCGCTTCCGCTACCCTACCATGCTGCTGGGGCAGCCCAGCCTGGAGGTGGACGACGATGGGACGCCTTATTTTGTGGCGCCCTGCTTGCACAAACGCATTGGAATGCTGGGCGGCGCCGACGTGAAGGGGGCGGTTTTCGTCAACGCGGTGACAGGCGAACATCAGTATTATAGCCTGGAAGAAGCGCCGACCTGGGCAGACCATATTTGCCCGGCGGATTTGTTGGTGCAGCAATATGATTATTACGGCGCCTACAACGACGGTTTTTTCAACGCCTATATCGGCCAACGAGGAGTCACCCGCACGACGGCGGATTATAATTATATCGCTATGAACGACGATGTGTATGTCTATACCGGCGTCACTTCCGTCAACAGCGATCAATCGAATATCGGTTTTCTGCTGGTGAACCAGCGGACCAAAGAGGCCAAATTTTATCCAGTATCCGGCGCCACCGAGCAATCGGCCCAGGCTTCGGCTCAGGGAGCGGTGGAAGATCTGGGGTATCGGGCCACTTTCCCGATTTTGTTGAATATCAACAATCAGCCCACCTATTTCATGTCCCTGAAGGACAGCTCTGGCCTAGTGAAAATGTATGCGATGGTCAACGTGGCCAATTACCAGCGAGTGGCCGTGGGGGGGACCGTGGCGGAGTGTGAGAAAAAATACACCAAGACCATGCAGGCGGACAGCGGCTATGTGCCGCAGCAGACTGAGGAGGCTACGGGATCGGTTGAGGAGATTCGCCAGGCCACAGTAAATGGATATACTTGGTATTATTTCAAAATCATTGGTTATCCCCAATATTTCGCCATGTCGGTGGAACAGGACACCTCGTTGCCCCTGATCGACGTGGGCGACAGCATTTCTGTGGTTTATGACAGTGAAATTGTGGACGGCGTGGCCAAGGCTTTGGACGTCCAACGCAACGTCCCATAAACGGGTATGACTGTTTATCCTTGACGGGCCGTTTTTCAGGCGCGCGCAGCCGGAGCCGCTTATAAGGCTCCGGCTGCGGCCGCAAAAAGGGAGAAAGCCGCAAAACGCAGGGGATAGCGGCTC
>CAJTUM010000001.1:114131-316425 GCA_910579575.1 uncultured Eubacteriales bacterium
ATATTTTGAAATTGACAAAAGGCTCTGCAGCGCATATAATAGAAATGTATGCAGACCCCAAATGGAGAGATGTCCGAGTGGTTTAAGGAGCTGGTCTTGAAAACCAGTGATCCCGCAAGGGACCAAGGGTTCGAATCCCTTTCTCTCCGCCAAAAAGACGCCCTGAGAGGCGTCTTTTTTTTCATGCAAATTGGTTCCAAACAAAAGGTGAAGTTTTCGATCAGGAGGCAAAAGAAATGACAGAACAAGAGGCGCTGTGGGCCGGCGTTCGGCAAGAAATCGCCAGAGCCCAGGCCCAGTATCAGGAGGAGCAGGAAGATTCCTATCTATCCCATGTCAGAGCGGCGGAAGAACAGACGCTGCAGGCTCTATACGAGCGCTTGCAGGCAGGGGAGAGCGGAAAGGAGCTGCTGGCATGGCTGCGGCAGGAGCTGCCCCGGTTGGAGGAATGGATGGAGCAGGAGCTGGAACGTCCTTCCTTTGATTGGTACGACGAACACTACCATTATAAACGCCTGGAAGGGCGGCGAAACGCTTGTCAAACCATCGAAAAGCTGTTGACCAAGCCGCCTCGCCTCGATTGACGCCTGCCGCGTTCTGTGACAAACGGCGCCCCAAAGCAGCCGCTTTGCTGAGAAAAATCGGCTCAGACCGAGCCGCCGACCAAAGAGCTGTGGAAGGAGGAGGAATCAGGATTTTTCCGAATTGGATAAAAAAATTTGATTCAACAACTTGTATTTTTATATTACGGTGGAAGGACGCTGTAACAAAAACGCTCCGCTTGCCGGGCTGTGAAAAATTTGATACAATAAAACCCGACCTGCAAAGGCCGTTTGGTGCAGTACAGATAGGAATTTATCGTATAAAAATAACGAAACGTTAAAAATATCGCTGTTTAGTCAGCGAAACGAAAGGCGGCGGAAGGATGGAACACATGATTTGCGGCAAGACTTTAGCGCAATGGCGGCAAAACCCCACAATAGCAGATTTGGCGGATTGCCAAGAGACGTTTTGGCGCAACCCAGAGCAGAAGGGGGCGGCGGAAGGCCTGGCTCAAAGCGGCCTGTCCATGGCGGACGTGGAGGACGCGGCGGCTCGGCTGGGGCGCTTTGCCCCTTATATCGCCCAGGCCTTTCCTGAGACGGCGGCGGCCGGCGGGATCATCGAATCGCCCTTGCGCAAAATTCCCCAAATGCAGCAAGCGCTGGCCCGGCAATGGGACCTGGATTTTCCAGGGGAATTGCTGCTCAAATGCGACAGTCATCTGCCCATCTCCGGCTCCATCAAGGCCCGAGGCGGCATTTATGAAGTGCTAAAACACGCCGAGGATATCGCCATCAGCCAAGGAATTTTATCGCTGAACGAGGATTATTCTAAACTAAATAGCAATAAAATGCGCGATTTTTACTCGCAGTATTCAATTTCTGTGGGGTCCACAGGCAATTTAGGGCTGTCCATCGGCATCGTCAGCGCCAAGCTGGGCTTTCGGGTGACGGTGCATATGTCTGCCGACGCGCGGCAATGGAAAAAGGACCTGCTGCGGAGCAAGGGCGTGCAGGTGATTGAATATCCCGAGGACTACAGCAAGGCGGTGGCCGAAGGGAGACGGCAGGCGGAACAGGACCCGAAATGCTATTTTGTGGATGATGAAAACTCCCAGACGCTGTTTTTGGGCTATGCTGTTGCAGCTTTACGGCTCAAGGAGCAGCTGGAAAAGATGGGCTGCGCTCCAGGGCCAGATCGGCCTCTTTTCGCCTTTTTGCCCTGCGGCGTGGGCGGCGGCCCTGGCGGCGTGGCCTTTGGTCTGAAGCTCCTGTATGGCGAAGACGTCCACTGCTTTTTCGCCGAGCCCACGCACGCCCCTTGCATGACCTTGGGGTTGGCTTCGGGCCTGCACGACCGGGTCTGCGTCCAGGATTTTGGCATCGACAACCGCACCGCGGCAGACGGCTTGGCGGTGGGCCGGGCCTCCCGCTTTGTGGGCCGGCTGATTCAGCCCCTGCTCAGCGGCAGTTATACCGTTCAAGACCAGACGCTTTACCGCTATTTGGCCCTGTTGGCCGATCAGGAGGCTCTTTGGCTGGAGCCCTCCGCCCTGGCAGGCTTTGACGGGCCCGGCCGGTTGCTGGCCACAGAGCAGGGCCGGCAGTATCTGAAAGACCATAGCCTGACAAAGCGGTTGGAGCAAGCCCTCTGGCTGCCCTGGGCCACTGGCGGCAGCATGGTCCCCCGGAGCATTATGGAGGAATATTATAAATTGAGCCAAGCCTGACGGCGGAGCGGCCTTGTTATAAGGACGAGACCCCGGCTATCGCCGGCGGGGGATTCCTCCCAGGGTCAAGGCGAAACCCTCGGGTTTTAAGGGCCTCTATCAAACAAGCGCCTTTTGCCAAGTTGCCGGCAAAAGGCGCTTATTGCAAAATTTTTTAAATTTTGTCGTATAGGTCTTGCAATCTCTCGAAAAATCAGGTAGAATAAGAACGGAAACATAAATGCGGCAGGCCGCAGAGTGATCCAGACTCTGCGGCCCTATACGAGTGAAGTCGGCACTCAGCACAGTAGTCTTAGACTACGCCACGAAAGCTATTATACCTGATTTCAAGACCTTTTTCAAGGTCAGGTTGCGTAAATTTTTTACCCAATTTGGGGCGCGATTTTGTTGGAGTCAGGCGCGCGGCAGCTGTCAGACGCGCGGCGGATGTGGAAGCATTTGATTGAATAAATCGGAGCGGTGTTGAGTTATCTTGAGCGGCTCACCCGCTTTATGTTTCCAACAGATCCAGTAGGGACCCCAAGCCCTCTGATCTTTTACTTGAGTGTGCGGCAGGGGCTCGTCCATCTCCTGTTCCCCTTCGGGGGGAGCGGGCGGGAAGGGTTGGTAACTTGACTTTCCGCCCGTCCGCCGCTTTCCTTTGGATCTGTTGGAACAAAAAAACCGATGAAACCGGCGTCGCCGGGTTTCGTCGTCGTGCGGCCCGCCTCATGCGCTTTCCGGCGCGGGGGCGGGCTTCGTGATGTTTCGGGGCAGGCATACCCCCGGCCGGCGCCGCATATGGTAGGGCTGGAGCCGCCTCCAGCCGGGTTTTTCATCAAATTGCATAAAAATCGGGCCGGGAATTTGGCGGAGTTCACCAAAGCCTTTCGTTTGACAATTCTCGGCGAAAAGGGTAAGATATAATCAGCGCGTTGGACAGCCTGCGGGCTGCCGAAGAGGCGGAGCCCCGCGCCAAAAGGCGCCGCTCCGCCGCCGCACAGCGGAAAGCAAAAAACGAGGAGGGTATTTCCCATGATTCTGATTAAGAACGGCACTGTGAAGACCATGGCCGGCCCGGATATTGAAAACGGCCAGGTGCTGCTGGACGGCTGCAAGATTGTGGCCGTGGGCAAGGAAGTGGAGGCTCCGGCCGACGCTCAGGTCATCGACGCTGCCGGCTGCCTGGTGGCCCCCGGCTTTGTGGAAGGCCATTGCCACATCGGCCTGGACGAAGAGGCCATCGGCTTTGAAGGCGACGATTACAACGAGATGACCGACCCCGTCACCCCTCATATGCGGGGCATCGACGGCTTGAACCCCATGGACGAAGCCTTTTTTGACGCGTACAGCCATGGCGTCACCACCGCGGTGACCGGCCCTGGCAGCGCCAACGTGGTGGGCGGCACGTTCCTGGCCGTCAAGCTGTGCGGCAAGCGGGTGGACAACATGATTGTCAAAAACCCCGTGGCCATGAAGATCGCCTTTGGCGAAAACCCCAAGCGCTGCTACGGCAGTATGCAGAAAAAAATGCCCATGACCCGCATGGGCACAGCCGCGCTGCTGCGGGAGCTGCTGGTCAAGGCCGAAAACTACCGGGAAGAGATGGACGCCTACGAGCAAGACCCCAAAAACAACAAAAAGCCCACTTACGACAGCAAGCTCCATGCCATGCTGCCCGTCATGCGCAAGGAGATTCCCTTGAAATCCCACGCGCACCGGGCGGACGATATCTTCACCTCCCTGCGCATCGCCAAGGAGTTTGACCTGGATATCACCCTGGACCATTGCACCGAAGGTCATCTGATTGCCGACGAGCTGGCCAAAGAGGGCAAGGGCTGCCTGGTGGGCCCCACCTTTGGCGCCAAGAGCAAGTTTGAGCTGAAAAACAAATGCTGGGAAACCCCCAAGGCCATGGTGGAAAGCGGCCTGAAAACCGCCATCATCACCGACGCCCCGGTAATTCCCCTGAAATACCTGCCCCTGTGCGCCGGCCTGGCGATCAACGCCGGTCTGGACGAGCAGGAGGCCTGGAAGGCCGTCACCATCAACCCCGCTCAGATCACCGGCATCGCCGACCGGGTGGGCAGCCTGGAAGCCGGCAAGGACGCCGACGTGGTGATTTATCAGGGCAACCCCCTGACCGACCTGCAATATACCACCAAGTATACCATCATCAGCGGCGAAATCGTCTATCAGGATAAATAACCCCTTCCAAAGCCCGAAAACCATGTTCCGGGGCCGGGGCGCCTCCAGCGCTGCCGGCCCCTTTTCCATTTTTCCAAAACGAATAGGAGGAACGATTCCCATGATTCTGATTAAAAATGGCACTGTGAAAACCATGGCCGGCCCGGATATTGAAAACGGCCAAGTGCTGCTGGACGGCGGCAAGATTGTGGCTGTGGGCCAACAGGTGGACGCCCCTGCCGACGCTCAAGTTATCGACGCCGCCGGCTGCTTAGTGACCCCCGGCCTGGTGGACGGCCATTGCCACATCGGCCTGGAGGAAGCCGCCATCCGCTTTGAAGGCACAGACGGCAATGAATGCACCAACCCCGTGACGCCGCATGTCCGGGCCATTGACGCCATCCAGCCTATGGACGAAACCCTGGCCCAGGCGGCGGCCGCCGGCGTCACCACTGCGGTGACCGGCCCCGGCAGCGGCAACGTGGTGGGCGGAACCTTTGTGGCAATCAAGATGCACGGCAAGCGGGTAGACGACATGATCCTCAAATATCCTGTGGCTATGAAATGCGCCTTTGGCGAAAACCCCAAGCGGGTTTACGGCGGCCAGAAAAAAATGCCGATTACCCGCATGGGCACGGCGGCGCTGCTGCGGGACCTGCTGGCCCGGACAGTGGAATACGACGAGGCCAAAAAAGCCTATGCCGCCGACCCGAAAAACGCCAAAAAGCCCCCTGTGGATGTGAAGCTGGAGGCTATGCTGCCTGTGGTTCACAAGGAAATTCCTCTGAAGGCCCACGCCCACCGGGCGGACGATATCTTCACCGCGCTGCGCATCGCCAAGGAATTTGACGTGGATATCACCCTGGACCACTGCACCGAGGGCCACCTGATTGTGGACGAGTTGGTCAAGGAGGGCAAGGGCGTGTTGGTGGGCCCCACCATGGGCGACAAGAGCAAGTTTGAGCTGAAAAACAAGAGTTTCGAGACCCCCAAGGCCCTGAACGAAGCCGGGCTGACCATGTGCATCATCACCGACGCCCCGGTCATTCCGCTGGAGTATCTGTCTTTGTGCGCCGGCTTGGCCGTCAACGCCGGTTTGGACGAGCAGGAGGCTTGGAAGGCGATCACCATCAACCCCGCCAAAATCACCGGCATTGCCGACCGGGTGGGCAGCCTGGAAGTAGGCAAGGACGCCGACGTGGCCATCTTCCGCGGCAACCCCATCACTGATCTGCAATACAAGACCGAATACACCATCATCAACGGCGAAATCGTAGTCGGCCAGCAGCGCTGACCGGCAAGCGCCGGCAGGCAAACCCGTTTCAGCTTGGTTGAGTTATCAACATAAAAGCCCGATGCCGTGGCCTGTGAGCAGCTTCGGCATCGGGCGCTTTGGCAAATAAATCAACCGCAGTTATACGGGCAACGGCGGTCGCGCCGCCGCGACCGACTATGGGTTGGGTCCGTCGGACTCTTCCGGCGCCGATTGGGGCGCTTCCGAAGGGACGCTGGAGGGGGGATTGACTGGGGCGCCGCAGTGAGAGCAGAAGGGCCCTTGGGCAAGCTCGCCGCAGTTGGGGCAAATGGTTTCCTCTCGCTCCACAATTTCGGGCGCAGGCATCATAGCGCCGCAGATCGGGCAAAATTGAGAGCCTTGTTCAATCTGAGCGCCGCAGGCGGGGCAGGCAAACAGAGCGGAGACAGGGGTTTCGACAGTCCTTGCGGCTTCGGCTTCCTCGCGGATTTCCCGGATTTTGCGCAGGGACGTATCGACTATATCAATATATTCGCCGGCCTCCTCTGGGTTTTCGCCCTTGGTGGCGTAATACCACTGCCCTAAGGAACGGTATGCCTTTTCAATCTCCCGTTCCTCGGCAGAGATTGCCAAAGCCGTTTTGGCGCTGTCCATCAGGCCCTTGGAAACCTGCATGGTGGTTTGGGTCACTTCGGTCAGCTTTTTGCCCAAATTATCAAGTATTGCCATAAAAAACCTCCTGGATGATTTGTATGCAGGCAGTGTCAACGGCTTTTCGAAAGAACAAAAGCCGTGAAACCGCTTTTCAATGACGGAACTTGCCGGGACTGCTGAAAATAGACCGTCTGCGGGCTGAATTGGAAACGCAAACGGCAGTCCGGAGGTCCGCCGTTTGCAATGGAGTTGTCGCTCTGTTCCACTACGTTGACGATATTGTCATGTTTTCATGTTGCCAACTCTATTATATACGTATTTTGACTCGGTTGCAACGTTGTTGCAACGATATTTCAAAACTTCGGCCTTGGCCCATTGCGACACAGGCAAAAATATGATATAGTCAACCCGCCTGAAAAACAAAAAAATAGGGCTTCCAACGCACTGAGGTCGAATAGCCGGGAAGAAAGGAGTTGGGCCATGGGGAGAAGCAAAAAAGAAGCCAAGCTCTGTCAGGTTCCAGGTCCAGAGGGGCTTATTTTCTATGAATTGACCCGTAAAGCGGTGAAAAACCTGAATCTGCGGGTGCGGGAAGATGGGTCTGTGGCCGTCAGCGCGCCGCCCCGCGCGTCGCTGACACAAATCCAGCGGTTTGTGTCTAAGCGGGGAGCGTGGATTCTCCAGGCCCAGCGACGGACGAAAGCGCGGCGAGAGATTGCCAAAGACCGAGCCGCGCTGCTGGGCCGAGGCGTCCCATTTGAACTGGACGCCGACGGCGTCCCCGGCATAAAAGTTCGCCATGGGGCGCTGCTGCTCTGCTTGGCGTCGGGGCAAGAGCCGCAAGAAGCCCTGGAGGAATTTCGGCGGCAAAAAGCGCCGCCCATTATGGAGCGAGCTATGGAGCTGGCTCGAAGTCGGTTTGAGCAAACGGGCGTCGCTTTGCCGCCGGTCTGCCGGCTGACGCTGCGCTCCATGAAAAGCCGCTGGGGCAGCTGCGCGCCGGCCAAAGGCCGAATCACGCTGAATCTGCGCTTGATGAAAAAGCCCTTTCCCTGCATGGAATATGTGGCCGCCCACGAGCTATGCCATCTGCTGGTCGCGGGCCATGGGCCGGATTTCTACCGGCTGCTGGATCGGGCCCTGCCCGATTGGCGGCGCCGGAAACAGCTGCTCAACCAGCCCGACCTGGGCCTTTGAGGGAAAATGGGGCAAAAGAGGATTTCACGAGGAGGTTTGTCGAAATGACAGAGAAAAGGGAATTAGAAATTGCAGGAGTGCATCATATTTCCATTAAGGCTCGCAGCTTGGAGCAGATGGAGAAAACAGTTGATTTTTATCACAATATCTTGAATATGGAAATTATCAGAAAATGGGGTCAGGGAGATTCCTCGGCTTGTATGGTGGACGCCGGCGGTTGTCTGCTGGAAATTATGGCTAGCGGCCAGGAGGAGGACGACGGAGTCGTCAACCATTTCGCCCTGGCGACCAGCCAGGTAGATCAGTGGATTGAAAAGATCCGGAACCAAGGGTATGCCGTTACAATGGAACCCCAGGATAAGCTCCTGCCCGCTCAGCCTCCTTTTCCGGTGCGCATAGCCTTTTTTCGGGGCCCCGCAGGGGAGCTGGTGGAACTGATGGAAGAGAGGAAGGAATAATATGTTTCAGGATATCGCGCCCCATCGTTTTGACAACCGTTTTTATAAAGACGCCGTCCACCCAGAAGATGTGGCGCTTTGCTACCAGGGAGGCCACATTTTGCTTCAGCCCCAGCCGGACGGGGAGTTTGCCCTGCCCCGGGCATGCCATCTGCCTCAAAAGGAGGCTATGGAAGCCATTTACCTGTTTTCTATTGACAATACCCGGTATTTCGGCTTTTGGCAGACGTTTCGGTTGGCGGAGGCGCCAGGGCTGAGATGGCAAAGCACGCAAGTTTTGCGCCAGGCCAAGGACAAAGTCATGCTCTTTGCCGGCATGGAAGGCTGGCATTTATACCGCTGGTTTCGGGCCAACCGGTTCTGCGGCCATTGCGGCAAGCCTATGGAGCTCAAGGCTGACGAGCGGGCGGTGCTCTGCCCGGTTTGCGGCAACATCGTCTATCCGCGCATTTCGCCGGCTATTATCGTGGCGGTGGTCAGCCAGGGTAAGCTGTTGCTGGCCCGCAACGCCAACAGCCAGCCGGGGCGGTTTGGCTTGGTGGCCGGGTTTGTGGAGTTTGGCGAATCGCTGGAAGACACCGTTCGCCGAGAGGTCATGGAGGAGGTGGGGCTGAAAGTGAAACAGATTCAGTATTTCAACAGCCAGCCCTGGCCCTTCTCCGAATCCCTGATGGTAGGGTTTTTCGCCGAGGCCGAAGACGGCGCTCAGGCCCGCCCCGATATGGTAGAAATTGTGGAGATCAAATGGGTTGCGCCAGATCAGCTGCCCGCTCCTCAATCCAATATCAGCATCGCCCAGCAGCTTATGGCCGAGTTTGCACGTCGGTCGTCGGCAAGGGGCGAAGGCTAAGCGCCGCGTCGACAGAAGGGCTCAAGGAGGAAAAACGCTTGAACCCCATGAGCAAAGGCACGATTTTCCCAAAGAGAAGGCAGAAAAATGAAAAGACGCCCGGCGCCAGAGTATTTGAATCTCTCTGGCGCCGGGCGATTTGCTGCAGTAGCCAATGCGCCGGAGAAAACCGGCCCGCGGCGGCTTAGTTTTGGTAGGTCAGGGTGATCGTGCCGTCTTCGTTGTTGACGACGGCTTCTTTGTCCAGGAACAGATCGTCGATGGCTTTGAAAAATTCCTCTTTGGAGGCAAAACGCAGCTTGGCGTTGGCCATGACGTCCTTGGCCTTGGCGGCGCCGTCGCTGAGCAGAGCTTCCGCCATCAGAACTTGGTATTGCGCGGAAACCACAACGGCGGTTTCCGGGTCGGTGATGTAATAATCCGAGCCGTGGCCTGTGCCAGAAGAGCCGGAGGCATAGGGCTGAACGGTGGGCATCACGGCGGAAACGTCGCCCATGTCGGTGCAGCCTGTGCTGCGGGGGCGCTTGACCAGGAAGTCTTCGCCAAAGCACTCTTTAACGACCTGGCAGGTCAGTTCATAGAGCTGAGGCTCGTTTTCCAGCGGGGTGTAACCCGGTCGATCCTTCAGCACGACGTTTGCGCCAATGGCGGCGGCAGAGGCGGCCAACGCCCGGTTGACTTTGACGTTGGTCTCTTTGATGGCCTCCAGCGTGGCGCCGCGGACATAGCTCTCCATCCGCACGTCGTTGGGAATGGCGTTGACGGCGCCGCCGCCGCGCGTGACAATGGGATGGAACCGGATGGTGTCCTTTTCCTGGAAGGTTTCCCGCAGGGCGTTGACGGCGTTCATGGCCTGGCTGGCGGCATACAAAGCGTTGACGCCCAGATGAGGCGCTCCGCCGGCATGAGAGGAAACTCCTACAAAGTTAATATTTTTAGTCACACAGCCGTTGCTGCCCGGCGTCAGGGCGATGTTGGGCTTATCGCCGCCGCCAGTGTGTACCAGCAGAGCGATGTCGCAGCCGTCCATATAACCGCGGTGCATAAATTCCACCTTGCCGCCGAAATATTTGATGGTTCCGGCTTTGCGCAGCTCCTCCCGGAAGCCGATTTCAATCAGCTCTTCGGCGGGCACGGCCATCAGGCGGAAAGAGCCGCTCATGCCGTCCAGCGCGCCGGGCTGCTTCAGCGCGGCGGCGACGCCCAGCAGGGCGGAGGCCTGGCAATGGTGGCCGCAGGCGTGGACATATCCCGTTTCCGGGTCGCACTCAGGGTGAGTGGCCACAATCAGGCTGTCCAGCTCGCCCATAATCAGCAGCTTGGGGCCGGGGCGGCCAGTGTCCAGATCAGTGTAAAAACCCGGGATATTGCCGGCTTCCGTCAGCTCATAGCCCAGCTTTTTGAATTCGCCGGCCAGATATTCGTGGGTCTTCCATTCCCGGTAGCCTGTTTCCGGGTGTTTCCAGATATGACGTTCGGCGGCGAACATCAAGTCTCTTTGGCCGGCTACGATTTCTTTCAGCTGCTTCACGCGCTCTTGATTCAGCATGGCGATTCCTCCTTTTTCATAACGCCCCCCAAAATCCATGGGTTTTCGGGCGTTCCGTTGCGTGGACGATTTCCGTTTGTCGGGTTGTCGGCGCCTTGTCTGGGATCGAGCCCCAGCGCTTATAACGTTATTATATCAAATTTTCGCCCAAAGGAAAAGCGGGCCTCCGCCAAATTTCCGCTGTCGGATGTGGAGAAAATCCCTCTGAAAATTTGTGCATTTCGCCAGTGTGAAGGAGAATCGGCGGCCAGACGCCACGGTCGTTTAGAGGCAAAAAAGCATAAGCGCCTCCAGTTAGGGCCTGCATAAAAGCCGCGGCTGGGGCGCAAAACGGCGCAGGGCGCGCCTGCCGGCCTTTTCCAGGGTCAAGTGCGGTTGGCCGAAGGGAGGCGGGAGAGCAGCAGCCGGTCGTGGGGCTGCAACGCCTCCAGGCTTCTCTCAATGTGAATATCCGGCATGGTGGAATAATAAATTTTGCTCCCGTAATCATAATAAACGACGGTAAATTCGCCTCCCTGCGGCCGCAGACAGGCGTATCCTTCCCGAGCCCGAATGTAAAGCGTTTCATTCTCTAATTGGTAACTTTCGATATCTTGGAATATACGCACTGTATACCCGACGGCCAGCTCTCGGGCTTGAGCGTCCGCCAGCTGGAGACGGCGGAAGCCGTCTGCGCCCACGCTTTGTTCGATGCGGAAGCGTCCACAGCCCAAGGACAATAGCGTCTGCCGGCCTGGCGCAGGGTTAGGGAAAGCCTGGTACCGCTCGCCCAAGGCTTGCAGGCAGCGGTAATCTGCAAGAGGAAAGCGTTGGATAGAATCGACCAAGGTCACGCCGGGCCAGGCGTAGCGGTAGCGGGGATACTGCTTGCTGGCATAGAGCCGGCAAACGCCAGTGGAAAGATCCGCCGCCGCCGCGCCGGTGACGCCCCGGACATAGAGCTTGCCCTGCTGCACGCGGTAATCATAAACCCGGTTAATCAGCGTTCGGGGCTTTCCTTGAATCGAGATAGTCAAATCCAAATATTCCTGACCCTGGGCGTCGGTATAGCGGTTGACGGCAAAATCGCCTATCCGGAGGATCGCCCTTCGGTTGGCGCCCTGGGGCAGGCCAGGCAGCTGTTGGCGCAGGTTTAACACTCCCAGTAAAATGAGAGTGGGCAGCCATAAAAAAAGCAAGCCCTGCCAAAGCCTGCCGGAACGTCTTCGCCAAACCATAACCGCCGCCTCCTCCGCGCCCGTTTTGAGATATGCACATCATACCATACCCGGCCTCCTGCCGGCAAGCGCCGACAGGCGAACTTTGCGCAAAAGGCCGTTGCAGTTGGGCACAGCGGTTCTGAAAGCAAAAGAAAAAATCGCATAACATGACGACCGGAACAGTGGTCGCCAGCTCATTTTCCAGCCAGACCATGAATTTGGCCAGCTGCCAAGGGGAAAGATACATAGGAAATCGTCTCCTACTTTACTGTTATCCATCGATGGCCGCTCCAACGGTAAGGGAGATTTAATTGCTCTGCCGCTAAATCGCATAACGTTTCGGATAAATGCTTGGCAGGTCCCATAGACGGAGGATTTTTTACTATGGGAAATATTTCATCTGGTTGATCAGGCAGATTTTTTATGCACCAAACCCAAATTTTTTTTTGAAAATTTTCGGATTTTAGATTGGGGTGGCCTTGCAGCAGAGGTACATTCGTAAATTGGTAAGATTTATAAAAATCAAAAGAGCGATGATGACAAGAAAAATGTAAAGTTTTGTCTGGATAAATGATAAATGTATAAACAGTATCGTCTCTATCATCTACTGCAAGCCAAGCTGTAGAATCCTTATCAGAGTAAAAGGAAACTATGGTAAGAGTTTCAGCATATTGGCTAACAGAAATTAAATATGATATTGAAAGTACAAAAATAGAAAATATTATAAATAATAAAAAGATACATACTTTTTGAGAAAAATTTTTAAACATAAAAATTCCTACCTTATATAAACCAGAGCCCGCTAAAATAGCGGGCTCTGATGAAATTTTAATTATATGCCTGATAAGCATCTCGAATCAAACTGCTATAGGAAGATTCCTGATAGTAGGATTGATTTGGAGTATACTGAACCTCAAGAACTCTTACCTGAACATCAACGGGGTCGTTGTAATCGTCAATTCCCAGCAGATAGTCAGATTTCGTCGTGCTACTATATGGGCCTTTACCGTTTACTTCGGTATAACGATGACGAACAGCGGTACAGTTCCAAAAATCCACAGCTCCAGAAGTTAAAAAGATATCGCCAGGCAGGTTATACATTGTTTTAATTGCTTGTGCAATTTCTGGAGCGTGGTTTCGGGCCATAAAACTGGATTGGCCAATAGTGGAAGTGACAAATTCTAAGATTTTTTGATTTCCTTTATAGCGGTAATGATCATTTCGTACAACAGAAATGTCCAGCATTTCTTTCACAACGATGGTGTATCCACGATAAGAAGTAGTGTCCGTTTTCAATACCTTATTATCGTATTCTTTACCGTAAACACTTTCCATAATTTCTAAAAAATCTCGATTTGAGTTGAAAGGCACTGCCTCAAATCGCTCGGCAACGTAAATATCATATGGAGCGTCATTTTTTTGCTCCATACAGTATTCCCAAATACTCCATCTAAACTCGGAAGATCTTAGATCAAAATCGCCTGTAAGCAGCGGAACATCGGTAAAGTCATATGCTTTTGAAATCCCAGATCCTTCTGTTGAAAAACAGAAGTGCAGTGTCCCTTCAGTAGAAACTGAAAAACCATAGATGGCCTGATCGTCATATGCAAACCACATCACAGTGCCATCTTCGCAGAAGATGGGCTCTGGATCGATACCTGGGCCTGCAGGAGCAAAGGTTGCATTGTCGTTTAATGCTTCCTCCGCCGCGTAGACAGGCAAGGCCGATACCATCATCAGGGCGGCCAGCAACATGGCCAAAAGCCTTCTGGTCATTCGCTTCATTTCATCAGTCTCCTTTCGACATAGCGAAAAATATCAAATACTTCATTACAGCAGCGTTTACTGAATGATTACATGATAATACTAAAAAATATAAGTGTCAACTATGCTGGAGAATTTTCGTCATATTGCACAAAATATTCCATACTCGTTTGTGCGCTACAACCAAATTTTCCGGTTAAAAACCCTCTTGACAGAACAGACTACTTGGGGATAGAATAATAACACCCCCCTGGGGGTGTAGTGGTCGGCGAGCGCCGACGGGCAAATAACGAAGCGAGGCGGATACATGGGCTTGGGTCAATGGTGCCAGCGGCATTTGCGTGAGGGCCGAAGCTGTCGAGCACAAAGAAAAAACAGCCGTCGCGCTCACACGAGTCTGGCCGTCGGGCCTTCCCGACATTCCGATAGGAGAGATTGTTTATGAAAACCAAATTCAATGTCACTGGCATGACCTGCGCAGCCTGCTCTGCCCATGTGGAAAAGAGCGTGCGCAAGCTGGAGGGGGTGGCGGAGGTGGCCGTCAACCTGCTGGGCAACAATATGACGGTGGATTACGATGAAAAGGCCCTGAGCCCCCAGCAGATCATCCAAGCGGTGGAGCAAGGGGGGTATGGCGCCTACCTGCCCCAGACCAAAGGGGGCGGCGCGCCCCAGCAGAGCGCGGTGGAGCAGGCCCAGGCGGAGATCAAGCAGATGAAATTCCGGCTGGTCGTCTCCTTCGTCTTCATGATCCCTCTGTTTTATCTGTCCATGGGGCACATGATGGATTGGCCCCTGCCCAGCCTCTTTCTGGGCCATGAAAACGCCCTGATTTTCGCCTTTACCCAGTTTTTGCTCTGCCTGCCCGTGGCCTATGTGAACCGGAAGTATTTTATCAACGGCTTCAAAACCCTGGCCAGGCGCAGCCCCAATATGGATTCGCTGATCGCCATCGGCAGCGCCGCCGCCGTGGTCTATGGCGTCTACGCCATTTATAAGATTGGCTGGGGTTTAGGTCATGGGGATATGGCGCTGGTCCATGAATATTCCATGGATCTTTATTTTGAAACCTCTTCCATGATCCTGGCCCTGATTACCTTGGGCAAATTTTTGGAAAGCCGCAGCAAAGGCAAGACCTCGGAGGCTATTACCAAGCTAATGGACCTGGCGCCCAAAACCGCCGTAGTGGAGCGGGAAGGCCGAGAGCAGGAAATCCCGGTGGAAGAGGTGCAGGTGGGGGATATCATTGTGGTGCGGCCCGGCCAGAGCCTGCCGGTAGACGGCGTTGTGGTGGAAGGTTCCGCCGCTGTGGACGAATCGGCCCTCACCGGCGAGAGCATTCCGGTGGAAAAGGGGCCGGGCCAGCGGGTGACGGGCGCCACCATCAACAAAACTGGGTTTTTGAAATTTCGAGCGGACAAAATCGGCGAGGATACGGCCCTGGCTCAGATTGTTCGCTTGGTGGAGGAGGCCGGCGCCAGCAAAGCTCCCATCGCCAAGCTGGCGGATAAAGTCAGCGGCGTGTTTGTGCCGGCAGTCATCGCCATCGCCCTGGCGGCCGGCGTCGCTTGGCTGCTGGCAGGAGAGAGCTTTGAATTCGCTATGTCTATCAGCATTGCGGTGTTGGTGATCTCCTGTCCCTGCGCGCTGGGCCTGGCCACCCCCACCGCTATTATGGTGGGAACAGGCAAAGGCGCCGAATACGGGGTGCTGATTAAATCCGCCGAGGCCTTGGAGACGCTGAAAACGGTGGACGTGGTGGCGCTGGATAAGACAGGAACCGTCACCCAAGGCAGGCCCCAGACCACGGACGTGATAACCGCCCCCGGAGTGGAGCGAGAGGCTCTGCTGACCTTCGCCGCTTCGATGGAAAAGCCTTCGGAGCATCCGTTGGCCGAGGCTATTTTGCAATACGCCGCTCAGGCGGGCGTGGAGCCTCAGCAGGTGGAGGCGTTTCAAGCCGTTTCCGGTCGAGGCGTCGTCGCCCGATATCAGCAGGGGCCGGCGCTGGCGGGCAACCTGACCCTGCTGCGGGAAAACGGCGTGGACCCGGGGGATTTGGCAGCCCAAGGCGAGAGCCTGGCCGCCCAGGGCAAAACGCCGCTGTATTTCGCTTGGCAGGGCCGGGTCATGGGGTTAATCGCCGTGGCCGACGTTATCAAGGAAACCAGCTCTGCCGCCATCGGCGAGCTGTTGAGCCTGGGAGTGGACGTAGTGATGCTCACGGGCGATAACGCCGTCACCGCTCAGGCTATCGGCGCGCAAGCGGGGGTTCCCAAGGTGATCGCCGGGGTGCTGCCCGGCGACAAGGAGCGGCATATTCGCCAGCTTCAGCAGCAGGGCAAGCGGGTGGCCATGGTGGGCGACGGCATCAACGACGCTCCGGCCCTGGCCCGAGCGGACGTGGGCATTGCCATCGGAGCCGGAGCGGACGTGGCCATTGAATCCGCCGACGTGGTGCTCATGCGCTCCGATTTGCTGGATGTGTCCACCGCCGTCCAGCTGTCCCGGGCAACCATCCGCAATATCAAGCAAAACCTGTTCTGGGCCTTGTGCTATAATAGCCTGGGCATTCCTTTGGCCGCCGGCGTCTTTTATACCGCGTTGGGGTGGAAGCTCAACCCAATGTTTGGCGCCGCCGCTATGAGCATGAGCTCGGTGTGCGTGGTTTCCAACGCCCTGCGGCTCAAGCTCTTCCGGCCTAAGCGCCTGCCGGCGCCCGCCTCCCGGCCGACGGAAACCGTCGCTGTCCAACCGGAGGAATCAGCCTGTCCAATCTGTCCCATTTCAAACCAAGAAAGCCAAAATCAAGGAGGAACAACCATGAAAAAGACTGTGATGATCGAAGGAATGATGTGCCAGCACTGTGTGAAACACGTGACCGACGCCCTCAGCGCTATCCCCGGTTGCCGGGTGACTGTGAGCCTGGAGGACGCCTGCGCTCAAGTGGAGATGACAGAAGACATTGGAAATGATACGCTGACCAAAGCGGTGGCAGACGCCGGCTACACCGTGACGGCTATCCGCTGATGCAAGCCGACCGGGAGAAGACCCTGCGGATGATCAAGACCGCCCGGGGCCAGTTAGACGGCATTATCAAAATGGTGGAGGAAGACCGGTACTGCATGGAAATCTCCAACCAGCTGCTGGCCGCCCAGTCCATCCTGCGCAAGGTCAACCGGGAGATCATCCACGCCCATCTCCAGCATTGCGTTCGCCAATCGCTGGAAAGCGAGGATAGCCAGGCCGCTCAGCAAAAAATCGAAGAACTCATGACCCTTTTCGACAAACTTTAGTCGAGGCGGCCCAACGGCCGACCTCTGTATCAGCTTAGCGGCAAAATAGCGCGACAGCCCGCAGCCGGTTCTGTTCAAGAGCCTCGGCTGCGGGCTGTCGCTGTATAACGGTTCCCTCAAACAAGGTCAAATGTTTTTTCACGTGAAACGTATGAGGTTGTTACCGGTTATGCCCGTATCAGGGAAACCGAGAGGTTTTTTGCTGCGAGAGCAATAGAGTGATCTAAAAAATGTAAGAAACCCGATAAAACCTATGACGTCGCGAAGAAGACGCTGCGCGTCTGTGAGATCGGCGTTTTCCTTGTCTATTTCGGTTTGGGGCAGTTCGACCTCTTGGATAACTGTCGCAGGGACTGCCTGTTTGAACTGAATGGAAGACAAAAGCAGGACGGCAGGAATAGCAGCGTTGTAAAACGCGAACAGGGTTTTGGCTTCGCCTTTGTCGTTGACGACCTGCGTGGAGCCTTCGTCGACGACAAAGGCGATATTGGGATTGCCGGCGACAAACTCGTTCAACGGCTGGGCGAAGTCAGAACCTACTTGGAAGCTGCGTTTGCCGCTTTCGGCTACTGAAACGGAGGCAATGGAAATGACTTGACCCTCCACAAACATAGGATACATGGCGTAGGACGGCTTGCTCAATTCAGAGGTATAGGCGGAAAGTCTGGCGCCCAAATAGACTTGGCAGCCCAGCTCCAGGAAGTTGAGCGCATCTTGCCGCATGAAGAGCAGCATATTGTCTATGTGAAACAGAGCGCAGTCCATCTGGGGGTCGGTTTGTTGAGCGGGGCAGGGTCTCCGCCGCATAAATGGGTAAAATCGCCGTCAGGGCGGCCGGCAGTAAGGATAGAGTTCGTTTGCGCAGCTTTTTCCTATTGCGTCTTGCGTCGACCATATGAAAATCAGAGCCTCCTTTTTCTCAATTTTGAAATCGGCTCCAAAGAGTAAGAGATGAAAATTGCACAAAAAAGGTTTTTTTCATGAAATATAGAAAAAATATCGAATAAATAGCCTGATGAAAACGAAAAATCAAAGATAAACTCTGGATTTCTTCTTCGCGCCGCACAGGAAAAAAACGGTTTATCCAGGCGAGAACGATAAGATATGGATATTATAACAGGGAGAAAAGGAGAATACAAGAAAAACATCGAATTTTGTCGAATTAGATAAAAATAACTCTGGAAATTTGCGAATAACGACAAACGCCCGCAACGGGGGCCTTTGCGGGCCTCCTGCTGCGGGCGCTTGTGGAATTGCGCTATTTGGTCGGCGAAGAGAATCGCCGTGGAGCTTTCTCGGAAAAGACTATACTTCCTGGCGCTGACTGGGAGCGATTTGCTCCAAAAACTGTTTTCCGGTGAAGGTTTTGAAAATATTGTCCCGCGCCCGCTGAATTTCCTCGGCGGGGGCGTTTTTTTCATTTAGATTGACTAAAAAATCCGCCTCAATGAGAATCTGGTGGTCGATGTCGTGGACTTCCTCATAGCTGTGATGATGGCCCACCAGCCAGCAGATACGGTTTACAAATTCCTGATCCTGATAGCCGCAGCGAGTCAGCAGATCCCGGGCCGCGGTTTCGCCCTCTTCCTCTTGTAGCGCCCCTGCAGACGAACCGTGTTTTTCCAGCGCAGGGCGAATGCCGATATCGTGCAGAATGGCGGCGGTTTCGACAAGATTCATCGTGGCGGAACTCAGCTGCTCGCGGGAGGCGATAGCCTTGGCAAAGCCATAGACCTTGAGAAAATGGTTGATCCGCTTGGGTTCGCCGGCCTCCCAAGCGATCATCTCTCCGATCAATTCGCCATTTTTCATGTGTGGAATCCTCCTTATCTCAGGTTGAATGAACCATAAAAGACCGCAACGTTCAGGCCGCCGCAAAGGCCTGATAAAAAAAGAACGGTCTATCAAAAAAACCGATAATGAATCATTGTACCCCATTTTAGCGAAAATGCAAGGGCAAAAGGAATTTTATTTTGCTATCTGGGAAAAAGAATGGTATGATGGTACGGAAAAACACCGACGGCCCCAACGGCGGCCGGAAAAAGGCGTTTGTTGAAACCTATTTTTTCTAAGGAAGGGGCTCCGGCTTATGAACCAAACAAAACAAGGCCGTCTTGTTTACGCCGACCTGCTGCGGGCTGCGGCGCTGGCCGCGGTGATCGCTCTCCATGTCTGCGGAAACAACTGGCAGGGGCTGGAGGTAAGGACTGCGGATTGGCAGATTTTGAACGTTATCGACAGTTTAACCCGTTGGTGCGTCCCCGCTTTTGTCATGCTCAGCGGGATGTTTTTTCTGGATCCCGATAAGCCTGTGACCTACCGCAGTATTTTCAAAAAAAGTCTGCCCCGGCTGGCGTCCGCCTTTTTCTTCTGGTCTTTTTTATACGCGTTGTTTACGGCTTTGCTCAACTGGCGCGGCGGAACGCCCGACGATACATGGCAATTTTTTCTTAATTTTATCTATGGACATTACCATCTTTGGTTTGTTTATATGATGATGGGCCTTTATCTGATCACGCCGGTTTTGCGCAAGTTTATCGCCGGCGCCACCCGACGGGACATTGAATATCTGCTGCTGATTTATTTTGTTTTCACCCTGATTGTGCCGCTGTTTGGCAACGCGCCTCGGCTTCAGGTGATCAGCGGCGTGGTGCATCGGCTGGATTTGAAGCTGCTGGGCGGCTATATGGGCTATTTTGTAGCTGGATATTATTTAAAAGCATTTGATTTTCAGGCGAAAACAAAAAAAATAATCTATGCCCTGGGAGGTTTTGGGCTGGCTGTCACAATCGGCATGACCTGGGTAGACAGCCTGGCCTGGGACGCCCCCAATGAAAAATGGTATCTTTATCTGACGCCCAATGTGGCGCTGATGGCCTTTGCCGTTTTCCTGTTTTTCAAGGATCATTGCCATGGTCAGCGCATCGGGCCCAAAGGCGTAGCGTTGTGCAGCCGGGCGGCCCAGCGGTCTTTTGGGGTCTATTTAATCCACGCTTTTTTCAATAACCGGTTGGTGTCTTTGGGGCTGAACGCCGTGACCTTTAACCCTCTGCTCTCTGTGCCTCTAGCTACGGCCCTGGTGTTCGCCGCCAGTTATGCCGCTGTGTGGCTCATTGAGAAAATCCCCTTTTTGCGGAAATATGTCTTGTAGCGCCGACCAGGCTCGCGCCTGGAGGCGTGCTCGTGTTGGCGCGGCGGTACTGGAAAGCTTTGTGCTCGACTGCATGGGCCTTTGTGCCCAAGGCAGCGGCTGCGGCCGTCATGGCTGCTCGATACGCCCAGCAAAACACGGGTTATGCCCGTCGGCGCACGCCGACCAGGCTCGCGCCAGGAGGCGTGCTCGTGTTGGCGCGGCGGTACTGGAAAGCTTTGCGCTGGACAGCATGGGCTTTTGCGCCCAAGGCCGCTGCCGCGGCCGTCATGGCTGCTCGATACGCCAAGCAAAACACGGGTTGTGCCTGTCGGCGCGAGCCGACCTGATGGGTCAATCCCATGGGATTTGGTCGCCTTCCTGTTCCAGCAGCTGATAGATCGGTTCCGGCTGTTTGACCAGCGTCTGAATTGTCTCCAGCAAAGCCTGGGCTTTTTGTCGGTTTTCCGGGCCGGGGCCATAATAGGCTGCATACATCCCGGCCTCCGGGTCGCCGCCCATGCCCTCCAGCAAATGGGGGGCCTTTTTTGCAAGATAATGCTGGAGAAAAGCCTCCCAGTTGTAGCCGTTCATATAAGCCTCGGGACAAATCTCCTCCATCTTTTGTCCAATCGCCATGATTTCGGGCCGCTCGATGGAAAGGCATACGGAAAAGCCAGAGCGGGTTTCGATCAGGGCGCAGCAATCGGTCGTCATCAAAAATCGTCTCCTTTTTATTGCGTTTCTGAGGGTGGAATCCGGTTTTCCAGCGGATACGGCTCCGGGGCGCATGGAGGTAGGGGAAAGGTATACCGGGCATAACTTTGGATGTTGTAATAATCGTGCTCTGGTTCGTCGGCGGCAAAGAGAAACCAGCGCCAGTCCAGCTGGGGCTGTTCCGTATCCATCCAAGTCACGTCCAGCTGATACCAGTTCCCCTCCGCTTCTACCATGTTCCAGGCATGGCCGTTCTCGTCGTTTTCATTGTAGGCTACCACGGTCAGGCAGCGCAGCCCCGCCTGTTTGGCCAAGTAATCAAAGGCCCGGGCATAACCGAAGCAGTTGGCCTCCCCCTGGGATAGAGCGCCGTAGGCGGTGATAAAAAGCGCGTCGCTGTTCAGAACAGTGAGGTCGCCCACAATCTTTTTTTCCCAATAATCATCGGTGAAATAGGTCGTGTTTTCTGCCAGATATTGAGCGATAAAGGCGCATTTTTCCGCCTCAGAGGCGTTCTCGTCCAGGGGCGCTAAAATTTGCTCTGCCAGAGGCTGTAGCTGGTCATAAGCCAGATTCAGGCTTTGGTCCGCAAAGGAAACCCGGCCCGCATAAAAGTGATATTGCAGGTTTGGGTCCTTGCAAGGGCAGTTTTTGCCCAAGCAATTCACTTTGCCCGCCGTGTCGTCGCCGCAGGCATAGCGAAAAGGCCGGTAGCTGTAGGAGATAGTAGCCGACTCATAGAGGCTCCGGACGTTTTGCCATTGGGCGCGGGTCAGCGGAACAGGCAGAGTGAAATGGGAAAACGCCTGTCCTTGGGGAGTTTCCCGGATATTTTGGCTGAAATATTCCCCATAGCACAGGTCAAAGGCCTGTTGAGAGGCCGAGTCCAGCAGGTCGTAGCCATAAACCTCGTCGTGCCGGCGTATCCATAAATAGGGCTGCCAATCCTCGCTCTCTGGCTGGGCCTGCTGTTCAAAAAGCTGACCGTCATAGAGCCAGTATCCCTCAGGGCATTCCGGTTCCGGCTCTGTTTCCATTTCTAACCCCGCCTTCCGGCCCTTTTCGTCGGAAAGATCCAGAGCGCGATAGGAGGAATACCCCTGGTAAAAGCATCCTCCTGCCGACAAGCAGAGCAAAGACAAAAGAAAAACCGCAGCGCGCTTGAAAAGCTGGTTCATAAAAAAAGTTCGCCTCGCTTTATGCCTGTAAAACGTTCTTTCAACACAGTTCATCGGCATAGGAGACGATGCTTCTGTGCCAGAATTTGAATCATTGTTCCCTGGTCTGCAGGATTTGCAGAAGGACGCCGACCTGTTCCAAGCGGCGACAGCCCGAAGGTTCGATACTGCGCAGCAACAATACAACAAGTATGAACAGGGCGTCCAGCCAATGCCAGTTCGATATTTGATTGCTTTGGCAGATTGTTATAAAACATCTGTCGATCATATACTTTTTTGAAAACAAAAGTATTGGCGCTGGGCGGAACAGCGGATAAAACGGCCCGCCAAAAGCGCGTTAGCCGCCTGGCTCGCTCCCCAGCGGCTAATATCGGTTTCGCTTGTTCTGGATGCTTGAGCCCACCTTGGAAAGCGACGGCATTATGATACACAAATCGCCCCCGCTTTGTCAAGGCGCGCCGCCGCGAGGCGCGCAACAGAGCGAGACGATTCCCAAGGCTTTTATAAAACGAAAATCCAAAGACAGAAAGGCGACGCAAGCCGACAATCGAATGATAGCCCCAGCGGTTATTCCTTCAAGAAAATATGCTTTTGGAACGGACAGCGCCGCCCCAGGCGCTTCGGTGGAGAGCGGCGACGGCACAGAAATCGTCCTGGCGCTTGGTATGATGAAGCAATGCAGGAAGCTGGAAACAGCCATCCATATACGCGCCTGCAAGATAAAACAGAAGCATGGACTGTCTGGCAGACCAGCCCCGATTGGTCCGCATTGGAACGCTGAGCGATAGATTTCAAAAGAAGTAAATATTTCTTTTGAAACGTTTTCACCATCCGCCTGTATGAAATACAGGTTTGTGCAAAGGCTGAAGCAAAACGCCCATAGCATCCAAGCCATGGGCGTTTTCTATGTCTATTGTCGTATGCGCCTAAGACAGCGGCCGCCCAGTCTCGCGTCTGGAGGCGTGCTCGAGTCGGCGCGGCGGTCGATTCAACCGATCGCCTCGGCTTTGCATTCAAGGCAGCGGCTGCGGCCGCCTTGGCTACTCAATCCTTCAAGCAAAACATATGGTTATGCCCGGCGGCGCGCGCCGACTATAGGCTGCGCAGAGCGTCTACCAGAGCAGTTTTGGATTCGGTTTTGGCGTCCTTTTGCTTGATTACCTTAGCAGGGATGCCGGCTACCACAGCGCCGGCAGGCACGTCGCTGATGACCACGGCGCCGGCGGCCACCACCGCGCCTTTGCCCACGCGGCAGCCCTCCAGCACGACGGCGTTGGCGCCGATCACCACGTCGTCCTCCACGACTACCGGTTGGGCGCTGGCAGGCTCCACTACGCCGGCCAATACAGTTCCCGCTCCGATATGACAGTTTTTGCCGACAGTGGCCCGTCCGCCCAACACGCAGCCCATGTCGATCATGGTCCCTTCGCCAATCACAGCGCCGATGTTGACGACAGCGCCCATCATGATAACGGCGTTGTCGCCAATTTCCACGCATTCTCGAATGGTGACGCCAGGCTCAATGCGGGCGTTGATGTTTTTCATGTCCAGCAGGGGAATCGCGCTGTTGCGGCGGTCGTTTTCCACCTCAAACTGGGCGATAGACTGAGCCTGGCTCTCCAAAACCGACCCAATATCGCTCCATTCGCCGAATACCACCTTAAAAGGCCCTTCGCCGAATACCCGGCAGCTTTCTGGGAAGCGCACCGGCTCCTTTTCCTGCACATAAACCTTCACAGGGGTTTTTTTGACGGAATTGTGGATGCGGTCGATAATTTCTTGCGTGTTCATGCGCGTTTCATCGTCCTTTCAAATTAAAATGCGGGGGCTATGCCTGGAACAAAGCGTCGCCCATGGAATAAAACCCTTTCTCCGCCCTCAAAGCAAATTCCGCCGCCTTGACGGCGCCGGCCACAAACACCTGCTTGGAAAGGGCGGTGTGCTTGATTTCAATCAGCTCGCCTTCCCCGGCGAACAGCACAGAGTGTTCGCCCACAATGGCGCCGCCCCGCAGGGAATGGACGCCAATTTCCCCCTTCTGCCGGGGGCAAACGCCCTCCCGGCCATAGCGCAGGGTAAAATCTCCGGCTTTTTGGATGGTCTGAGCCAGCATTTTAGCAGTGCCGCTGGGGGCGTCGATTTTTTTGTTGTGATGCTTTTCTGTAATTTCAATATCAAAGGAATCCATGAGAATGGGAACAATCACCTCCAGGATTTTTTCCATCACATTGACGCCCAAGGAGGTATTTTGCGTGCGCACCACCGGGACATAGGCCGAAAGCTCCCGACACAAATCCTCTTGGGCTGGGGAAAAGCCGGTGGTGGAAATCACGCAGGGCGTCTTGTGCCGCCGGGCGTAATCGCAGATCATGGCCAGGTTGGCCGGGTGGGAAAAATCGATAATCAGGTCCGGCGGTTGGGGCAGCTCGTCCAGAGCGCCGTAGCATTGGGGCGTGTTCATGGGGTCCACCGCGCCCCAGAGCTGCCAGCTCGGATGGTTTTCAATGGCTTCGGCAATGCGTTTGCCCATTGCGCCATAACCCGCCACCACGATCTTTTTGTCTTCCATGCCGTTTTTCACATCCTTTCGCAGCAAACCGTTCCGCTATTTCAAAATTTCCAGGGCCTGGGCCAGCTTTTGGCGGCTGGCTTCGCTGAGAGGCCCCAAAGGCAGGCGGCAGGGGCCGACCTGCCAGCCCAGCAGGTTCAGCGCTTCTTTCACCGGCGCGGGGTTCGTCTCGATAAACAGGGCGTTAATCAGCTCCAGGTAATCCAGCTGAAGCTGGCGGGAGCGGGCCGCGTCGCCGGATCGATAGGCTTCCACCAGCTGATGGGTTTGGGCCGGCGCCACGTTGGCCAGCACGGAAACCACGCCGCAGCCGCCCAAAGAGAGCAGGGGCACAATCATATCGTCGTTGCCGGAAAGCAGGCAAAAATTCGGCCCTATCAGCTTGGCGCAGGCCGTAACATAGGCGATATCGCCGCTGGCCTCTTTGATTCCTACAATATTTTTGTGTTGAGCCAGCTGGGCCAGCACGTCCAGCGGGATAGAACAGCCGGTGCGGCTGGGCACGTTATACAAAATGATAGGAATCTCAACGCTGTCCGCAACGGTTTGGAAATGGGCCAGCATCCCGCTTTTGTTGGCCTTGTTGTAATAAGGAGTAACCACGAGCAGACCGTCGGCCCCCATGGCTTGGTAGCGGCGGGCCAGGGAGGCGGCGTGGGCGGTGTCGTTGGAGCCTGCGCCCACGATCACCGGAATCCGCCCGGCGACTTGGCTGATAATGGCCTGAGCAATTTTGTCTTTTTCCTCCTGGGATAGGGTAGGCGTCTCGGCGGTGGTGCCCAGGGCCACAATGCCGTCCGTATGATTTTGCAGGTGGAAATCCACCAGCTTGCTCAACTGCTGATCGTCCACTTGGCCGTCTGGGCCGAAGGGCGTGACCAGAGCTACCAGAGAGCCGCTGAACGTGCGGATTGGTTTGGACATAATCAAGTCTCCTTTTCGGTTGCGTTCATGATGGTTTTATGCCGTTCTGCTTTCAGTATATCGATTTTCGGGGCAAATGTCCACCGGTTTTCTTTTGGGCCGCCTGCCGGCGCGGCTCTTCTTGCAAGGGAAGGAAGGCCGACTAAGACGAAACGGAGCGCGGCCGTCAAGCCCCCTGAGCCCGGCCGACTAAAGGTTGAATTCTTCTGCCAGGGCCTGGACGGCCTTTTCCTTGTTTTCTTTATCGATGGTGAAAGAGATGGAGATTTCCGAAGTTGTAATCTGGTAATAGGGAATTTGGCAGCGGGCCAGAGTCTGGAACACCCGGACGGCCACGCCGGTGTGGGTGGCCATGCCCACGCCCACCAAGGAGAGCTGGGTCAGGTCCCGGCGAATTTGCAGCGCCGGCGCCGGCGCTTCGCTTTGCTTCAGCTGTTGTTCCAGTTCCAGGGCCTGTTCGTCGCTGCAGCTGAAGGAGAAGGCCACCTTGCCGTCAATGATGTTTTGGTTAATCATATCCAGGTTGATGTTGGCGCCTGCAATCAGGCTGAAAATGGAAGCGGCGGAGCTGGCGTTGTAATCCATAGGCGGGAAGGCCACAATGGCGCAATGCTCCTTGATGCTGATGCCGGTGACGGGCATATCCTCAAAAAATACCTGCTGGCTCATAACAGTCGTTCCTTTCTTTTCGGGTTCCAGCGTGCGGCCCAGATACAGGCTGACGCCATATTTTTTGGCAAGCTCCACGCTGCGGGTTTCCAGCACGCCGGCGCCCAAGGAAGCCATTTCCATCATCTCCTCGTAAGAGATGGTTTTCAGCGCTCGGGCGGCGGGATAGATTCGGGGGTCCACGGTGTAAACCGCGTCCACGTCGGTGTAAATTTCGCAGGGGCAGCCCAATTTTGCGGCGATGGCCACGGCGGTGGTGTCGCTGCCGCCCCGGCCCAAGGTGGTGATATGCCCGTCCTCTGTGATGCCCTGGAACCCGGCGGCTACCACAACCTTGCCCTCCGCCAGATATTGTTCCAGCCGCTGGGTGTTGATTTCCTTGATAAAGGCTTTGGAGTGGACGTCGTTTGTGATAAAGCCCGATTGAAAGCCCGTCATGGAAATGGCGTCCACCCCCAGGCTTTGCAGCGCCATGGCCATCAGGCTGACGGTCTGCACTTCGCCGGTGGAGAGCAAGGCGTCCATCTCCCGCTTGGAGGGGGCGGGGTTTACCTTTTTGGCCAAGGCGATCAAGCCGTTGGTGGTTTTGCCCATGGCGGAGCATACTACCACCAAATTCGTTCCTTGGCGGCGCAGCTCCGCCGCCCGCCGGGCGATGGCCATAATTTTTTCCGTGGTGGCCACGCTGCTGCCACCGTATTTATGCACCAATCTCATTGCAGCGTTCTCCTTTTTTGAGCAAAATGATAACAAAAAAGCCGGCAGAGCTTGCGCTCTTACCGGCAAAAACCCCCCAAAGGGGCTTCCTGCTGTAAGATAGCGCTCCTGCAAGAATGGCTTGCAGACAGTGCCGCGCCTATTGAACGCAGCCCCACCATGAGCGCGCGCCCGCGCTCAAAGTTCGGCGGATTGACCTTTGGCCCCTTTCCTCGCCTGCCGGCTCCCAGGGCTACTCATTCGCTCCGCGCCTCTATCCTGGGCCTTATCTTATCATAGAGAGCAGGCGTTTGTAAAGGGGGATTTTGATTGGTCAAAGGATACGTTTGGTTTTCGGCAGGGCGCGGCAGAAGGGAGAACGAATGAAAACCGCCCTTTTCAGGACGGTTTTCATTGGACATGAATCGCAGGGAGACAAAACGCAGCTCCAGGCCCGTCATGACGATTTACCCCGAGATAAAGACGTAGTCGCAGACGATATCATTTTCGTCAAAGCAGACGACGACGGCGCAGTTTAAGTTTCGACGGAAAAAAATACGTATGCGGTCTCTGTTTGAGCCTCGGTAAAAATCGTGGGTTTTCCCAATTCACACGTGGTAAAGTCTGAACCCAGGACTTTTTTGACATCCTCCAGCGTGGAATCTCGGCTCAGCTGATCCGATAGATCGGATATTTCACACGCGGCGGCTGCGTAATATCGAGCCGAAGTAGAGTATCCGAATTGGATTATTTCATGCGTATATGTGCGGCTCAGATAAGCAGAATCCTCCATGTCGGAGTTTAGGATCCTCCACTTAAAATCGCTCGGCATCGGCATTGGCAGAGGCGTTTCGCCGACATACTCCATGTTGTCTCGGATCACTTTGCTGTCAAACAGCCGCGTGGACTTCCAATCCATCGTATCCAGCTCCTCCAGCAGTTTGTCGTTTATGCCGGGAATGTCCGTAAAGCGTTCCGGGGACTTGGCTTCCCGGGTGGAGGCCAGCATCTCGTTGTAAGCGTTTTGGGCGGCAAGGGCGCCATTGGCGAAATTGGGTTTTTCTTTCTATGGTTCGCTTTCGTCGCCGCCGGGCGGCTGGGCTGGTTGCGTTCCGTCGTTGTCCGGCAACACAACGGGGGCCTCGGCGCCGTCGTCCGGCGGTTGAAGAGAGTCCTCGGTTTGTCCGTCCGGGTTTTCCGGCGGGTTGGTCTCTTCCGGCTTCTGTTCTTTGGGTGATTCCGGTTGCTCCGGCGTTTTATTTTCCTCTATAAGAGGCGCGTTTTGGAGCGCGATCCTTTTCCTCTTGGTTTCCCAAGTCCTCGGCGCCTTCCTGCGTCAGGATGGAGTCCATGGCGTTTCCCAGCCGCCACTGGTTCAGCGCCGTAAAGCCCGACAGTCCCAGCAGAAGCAGAAGACACGCCGCAATGGCCAAGCGCCCTGCGAGTTTCCTGCCGCTTTTCTGGGAGGGCGGAAGGGCGTTTGCCCATGAAACGGAACGCGCATAGCGCTCGTATAATGCGGCGTTCAGCCGCCGCTCTTCCTCCAGCTTTCGCCGCTGCTCTTCGAGCTGCTGTTTCAGCTTATTGATTTCGTCTTCATAGCGGCATTTTACTTGCCAAAGAAAGGCTCTCAGCTTTGTTCCGTCGTTGCCATAGAGCGTCAAGCCCTGGTCCACTTGGGCCAGGCCCTGGTTTGCGATCTGCAAATAGCGGCCGGCCTGCGCCGTTTGGTCCGTAGTTTCCAGCGCGCCCTGGAGCTGCGCGGCGCCCCGGATGACGACGGCTTCCGCCGCCGGCAGGGCGTTGGGCTGGATGCCTGCCTGGCGGAGAAACTGGATCGTCTGCCGCTGATACTGCCGCAGCTGTTTGTCAGCCGCCTTCTGCGCCTCCCGCAGTTTCTCTGCGTTTTCCTCGGCGTCACGTTTCCAGCGGGCGATCAGTTCGCCGTTGCCTGCCGCTTTCTGAAGCGCATCCTGGGATTGCGCCAGACGGCGCTGAATTTCTTCGATTTCCCGCAGCGATTCCTCCTGCTTTTGGGAGAAAGCGGCGGCCATATTGTCCCGCTCCTGTATCAGTATGTTGATCTGCTCCCTTAAAGCGTCCCGCTGTTCCTCCACCGGCAGCAGAGCCTGATATTTGTTGTCAAGCTCGTCAAACCGGTCGCCCAGGACCTGGAGCCGCTTTCGGTAGCTGTTTGTGAGTTCCTGCCTGGAGTTCTCCAGGTATTGAAGTTTCCCGCGCAGCGTCTCGTTTTCCCGTTTCTGGTTGGCGGTCAGCTCCAGACTGTTCCGCTCCGCCTCCTCCAACTGCTTTTTCAGAGAGAGAATGCGCGTGTCCTTGTCGCAGATCAGCTGGTCGCGCTCCTCTTGGAGCTGTTCAAACTCATGCTTGACGCTGTTCATCCGGGACCGGAGCAGCTGAACTTCCTCTTGGGAGTATTCCAGGGCTTCCGGCGCGGGCAGCTCGCGTATTTTATTGCCGTGGAGATCCAGGACGATATAGTGGTCTCCCTCCGGCTGCACGCTGCAAATGCCTTCGATATTGCACTTGGGGAAGGCTTTTTTCAGCTGTTTCAGCGTTCGTTCCGGCGTGGGCGCAAAGTCCGCGTCGTCCCCAAAAAACATCATCGAACCGCTTTTTGGGACCTTGGCGGGGCTATAGCCGCCGGATTTTGCGGCGGTTTCCAGCTTGAGCTGATCTTTATACAGCCAGAGCAGTACTTCATATAAATTCTCGATCAGCTTTGGATAGGAATCGTCCCGGCGCAGGCTCTGGGCGTGGATGTAAGAATTTGCTGTACAATTTAGGGAGCGGATGCGCTCAAAATTGGCTTGGCCGACGATTCAGGTAAAGATCGGCTCGTTGATACCGCACAAATATTCGCCCACCGTTCGGGTCTGGTACTTGGGCGGGCTCGGATATGCCGCGCCGTTCAGCGTCGAGACGAATGAACAGAAAATTTCCAAAGTTCGGCGGGCGTAAAGCGCGCAGATCTCCCGGTTGGAATGGAACGCGTTTTCCGCCATACAGGCGCATTTGTACATTTGCGCACAAGAGGGATCCTTTAGGAAATCTGGGGTGTTCATAAAATTTCAGTTTGAGAAATTTCCACCCCCATTGAGGCTTTTTTTGAATTTTTCTTCTTGCATTATACCACTTTGTCTTTGAGAGCGGCAAGGAAAATCCGGCGCGGCAGAAGGCCGGCCGCCGGAGGGGCGCGATTCGCTCGCAGCTCGGCTGCGTCTTTTTTGTCTACAGAGCAAACAGAAAAGCAAAAAGGGACAGGATTTTCTATCCCTTTTTTGCGCTTTGGGCCTTACAGCGGCAGGCCGGCGGCTCTGCCCGTGCGGTAGATCGCGTCTACAATAAATCGGGCGGCGGTTTCGGGGGAATATTTGCCCGGCAGAGAGCCGCCGACTACTACGTTTGCTCCGATTTTTTCGGCCAGCTGCAAATCGATGGCGCCATTGGCCGCCGCCAGCTCAATCACCAGAGAGTCGGACCGCACTTCCCTTAATTCCGCCTCTCCCAAGACGCGGGCGGGGATGGCGTTGAAAATCAAGTCCTGCCGGCTTATGACCTCTGCCAGGCGGGAGAGCTCCGCCGTCTCATAGCCGCAGGCTTGGCCGTAGGCCAGGTCTTCCGGCTTTCGGGCCGCCAGCGTCACTTTGGCGCCCAGGCTTTGCAGCAGACGGGCCAGGTAAGCTCCCACATGGCCTCGGCCCAACACCAGGCATCGGCTGTTCCAGATGGTCCGGGGCAGGTTTTCAATGGCTGTCAGCAGCGCGCCCTCCGCCGTGGGGACGGCGTTTAGATACCGCAGCGCCCGGTCCGCCATATAATTCAGCGCAGGACGAGGAGATTCTCGGTTCAGCCAGCCAAAAATTACACCATTTCCCGGCAGCCGGGCGGCGAAATCGTCGAAGATAAGCGCTGTGCCTGTGATATGCACGCCGTCTTGGCAGGCCATCATGGGCAGTACGGCCGCTTCAGCCTGTTCCGGCTCCGGCGTCAGTTGATGTCCGTCCTGCTCCAGCAGCCGGGCGGCGTATTCATAGCGCTTGTCGTTGGGTTGGATCACATAAAATTTCATCAAAACAACTCCTTTCACAGCATCTTATTTTTTGGATATTTTATCAGTTTCTCAAATAAAAAATAAGGGTTGGCGGCGCCGGCGGCCCCCGGCTCGATATAACACTTGTTATTTAGAGGGGTTGCGGTATAATAGAGGAGAGAAACAGCCCTTTTCGGCTGAACGGAGGAGATAACAATGACTAACCTGATTCAATATCGTCGGGATCTGCACCAGATTCCGGAAACAGCCCGGCAGGAGTTCAAAACCAGCGAATATATCGGCGCTCGTCTCGCCAAGCTGGATTGCCAGACGGAACAAGTCTGCGGCACCGGATATCTGGCTTTTTTTGATAATGGCGCGGCAGAAACCATCGCCTTTCGGGGAGATATGGACGCTTTGTCCATCAAGGAGGAAACGGGCCTGCCCTTCGCCTCCCAAAACGGTTGTATGCACGCCTGCGGTCACGACGCCCATATGGCCATGATGCTGGGTCTGTGCGACTATCTGAATGAAAACCATGGCAAATACAAATTCAATATCCTGGCCATTTTCCAGCCTTCGGAGGAGAGCATTGGCGGCGCCAAGGTGATCTGCGAAACCGGCGTCTTTGAAAAGCGCAATGTAACCAAGGTCTTTGGGCTGCACGTTTGGCCCAAAATTCCCGCCAACGCCATTGGCAGCGTGCCTGGCCCCATGATGGCCCAGGCTTCCGAACTGACCATGACGGTTCACGGCAAAAGCGCTCACTGCGGCCGCCCGGACCTGGGTATAGACGCGCTGTCCGCCATGGCGGATATCATTTCGGAAATCAACGCGATGAAGAGAAAAGAGATTGCCCAAGGCACGGATTATCTGCTGCATTTCGGCGCTATGGAGGCCGGCGACGCGGCCAACATCATCTGCGAAAAAGCCACGGTGCGGGGCAGCGTCCGGGCCTTTGATCCCAAAGTTTATGATTTTATGGAAAAGCGCATTCGGGAAATCAGCCAGGACGTGGCCCAGCGCTATGGCGCCAAGGTGGAAGTGGAGCTGACCATGCCCTATCCCCCGGTAAACAACGACCCGGCGCTGTATGAAGAATACAAAAAGGCCATGGCCAAGGCGGGCGTCGCCATGGTAGAAGCGGAAAAGACGGTTATCGCAGAGGATTTTTCGGAATATGAGCTGCGTTGCCCTGGCGTCTTCGGTTGGCTGGGGTTGGGCGACGTTCCCTCTCTGCACAACAACAAATTCGATTTCGATGAGAGCATTATGGAAACCGGCGTCAAGGCTTTTGTAGCCTTGTTGGACTATTTTAATGAAAAATAGCAAATTGTAATGAGAAATCAAGGCGGCGCGGCCTTTGAGAGCGCGCCGCCTTTGCTTTGCGCCGCTTTGTTTATGGAAAGGGGAATTGGAAAAGCGATGCCTGGATATATCGTCTATTGGCCTCAGGATCGGGTGAAAGCGCTGGAGAAGGCTGGGGATACCGGGCCGATTCGGGTGGTTTTTGGCAGTATCCACGCCCGAATGCCCTCCATTGCCTCGGTGAAAGAGGGGGATATCGTCTATCCCGTCGCGCTGATGGAGAAAAAGCTGTGGGCGCTGGCCCGTCTGCCGGTGGAAACCCGGGAACGGGCCATTGATTACTGCCTGCGGGAGCTGGGCCGGCCCTGCGGCGCTCTGGAGGAGGAAGGAAAAACCTATCCCGATTTTGATTACAACGACGGCTGGACCCCCAGCTTGCCCCATTTGAAGCATCAGGTTCCCTTCAACTGCTGTTCCCAATGGGCGGTTTGGGGAACAAAGGGTTCGATTATCCGCCCCCGCCCCTTGCCGGCGGACTGCTTGCCCAGCCTGCGCTTCGGTTACCCCAAAAGCAAGGAAAAGGGGCTGAAATTCGACCAAAACGGCAATGTGCTTTCTTCCTGTTTGGCTGTCACCCGCCGCCTCAGCCCGGAGAGTCAGGCGGTTTTCGAGAGTCTTTTCGAGGGGGAGATCGAGTAAAGAAAGGGGGAAATCCCATGCCCGCCCAACCAAAAACCAACGCCTGCCGCCTGCTGGACAGAGCGGGCGTCGCGTATCGACTGTTGTCCTATGACTGCGGCGACGGACAGATCGACGGCCCCTCTGTGGCCGCTAAAATGGGGCAAAACCCGGCTCAGGTATTCAAAACCCTGGCGACTCAGGCAGGGCCTGGGGATTACCGGGCCTTCGTCCTGCCCTGCGATCGGGAGCTGGATTTGAAGGCCGCCGCCCGGGCGGCGGGGGTAAAATCAGTGCAAATGCTGCCGCTGAAAGATTTGACCCGGGTTACCGGTTATATTCGGGGCGGGTGTAGTCCTTTGGCCATGAAAAAGCGGTATCCCACTGTGATCGATCAAAGCTGCCAAAATTTTGACCGCATTTTCGTCAGCGCCGGCAAGGTCGGCCTCCAACTGGAGATCAATCCCCAGAGTCTGGCGCAGCTTGTCGGAGCAAGTTTGGCGGATATCGCCGCGGAGGAAGCGTGAAAAACCTGGCGATTATCCGGCGTCTCCATCGAGGCCAGCCTTCAAACTCCCGCTCAGATCGCGGAGCAAATTTAGGGGTTTGTGTATCAAAAGAAATAGACGTCCAATTCGTTTTTTGCTATGCTGATGCAAACGGAGAAAGCAGGGGATGAATCCATGAAAAATATTCTGATTATCCAAGGCGGAGGCAGGCCCAAAGGCAACACAGAGCAGTTGATTGGCGCCTTTGTCAAGGGCGCGGAGGAAGCCGGGCATAAGACGGAGGCTCTTTCCCTGCTTCAACAGGAGGTCAAGGGCTGCTTGGGCTGCAACGTCTGCCGCCAAGGCAGACCCTGCGTGCAGCAGGACGCTTTCCACGCGATTGTTCCCAAAATCCAGGCGGCGGACTGTTTGGTCTTCGCCTCGCCCCTGTATTATTGGACTGTTTCCGCTCGACTGAAAGCCTTTATCGAGCGGTTTTACAGCATTGCCCAGCGGGACCCCAACCCGCCCCTGGGCCGGTATGAAAAATATCCAGAAAAGGAGTGCGCCTTGTTGATGACTGCGGCGGACAACCTGTTCTGGACGTTTGAGCAGGCGGCGGCCTATTATCGCTTCGCCCTGGTTCGCTATATCGGTTTGCGGGATAAAGGCATGGTGTTGGCCGGCGGCTGCGGCGGCAGCAGCGGCAAGCCGGAGATCGATAAAACCGATTGGCTGCAAAAAGCCTATGAATTTGGGAAAACCTTTGATTGATTTTAGCAGAAAAGGCCCCTCGTTTTTCTAAGAGACGAGGGGCTTTTTTCAGAGGATTCCATCTGAAAAACAGATGGAATCCCCCTGTTTATCGGGTAAAAGAAGTGTACGATCCTGCTTGGGCGGATTACAATAAGTTTATTCATTCAAACGGTATCTGCCGACAAGGAGGAGAAAACCATGATACTGAGAAACTGCAAGCTGACCAAAGCGCTGACCGAGGGCTGCGGCCTGGATCAAGCGGTGAAGAGGGGAAAATTTCTAAAATCCTCCCCTGCGGCGCGGAATTTGCGGAGGACGGCCAAACGCTGGACGCCGCCGGTCTGACCTTGATTCCCGGCTTGATTGATATGCACATTCATCTTTTTACCGGCTACCGGCAGGAAGCGGAGCGAGATACGCTGCCGCCGGCGGGCTTTGCTTACAAATGCCTGGAATACGCCCAGTTTCTGCTGGATTTGGGATATACCACGGTGCGGGATGTGGGCGATTATGTGGGTTGGCCTGTTTTGTCGCTGGCCAAAGAAATTGAGAGCGGGTATCTGGCCGGCCCCACGCTCTTCACCTCCGGCCCCATTCTGTGTCCCACGGCCAGAAACACCAGCTCCGTGCTGTCTGAGCCCATCGACGGCGCGGACGACGCCCGTCGGATGGCTCGGCTTTATCTGAAGAAAGGCGCCCAATTCATCAAGCTGTACGGCAGCGCTTCTATGAGCTCCCCCGTGGGCGAGGTGGGGCATCCCATTATTGAAATGGATGAAATCCAAGCCGCCGTGCGGGTGACTCGAGATTATGGGACCTATGTTTCGATTCATTGCCATGGCAGCCGGGCCATCGACAACGCCGTGCGCAGCGGCGTCCACACGGTGGAGCACGCCAGCCTGATTACCGAGGAAACCCTGCAATATATCCAGGAAAATCATCTGGATTGCGGCATTGTGCCAACTCTCTCCGTGCTGCATCAGCTGGTGAGAAGCGCCGATACCAACCCTGCCGCCGCCCGGGTCGCCAAGCTGCTGGACCAGATTCACGCCTCTTTGAAAAACGCATACCGCCGCCAAATCCCGATTGGCTGGGGCACGGATGTGCACATGGCGGAATATTTGGCCCATCCAGACAGCGAGTTCCGGCTGCGGAAGGAAAAGCTGGATTTTTCTGACGAGGATATCATAAAGCAAGCCACGATCAACTCCGCCAAGCTGATGGGCATAGACGACCAAGTCGGCTCTGTCAAGGAGGGCAAAATTGCAGATTTGTTGCTGGTATCGGGGGATCCCGCCCAAGATATCGCCGTTATGTATCAAAAGCCCGTTCATGTTATCAAAAAAGGACGATTGATTCGCTAAAGGAAACGGAAGCGACCAGATTTGGTGAATCCAAGGGGTCCCCAAAAAATCGAAGATTTTTTGGGGAGAGGGGAGAAAGGAGCGCAAAGCGCCATGAAGCTATCGCAGCTGCGGTATTTCTGCGAGGCTTGCCGGGTGAACAACATCACCCAGGCGGCCAAAAACCTGTATGTGTCCCAGTCTGCCGTTTCCGTGCAGATCAAAGAGCTGGAGGAAGAGTTCGACGTGCGGCTTTTTGTGCGGGACAACAACCGGTTGCAGCTGACAGAAGCGGGGCAGAAGCTCTGGAAACACGCTCAGCAGATTCTGCGCCAAGCAGATCAGGTTTCTCTGGAAATGGCGGAGCTGAAAAACCGGTCTGGCCGGCTGCGCGTCAACCTGACGCCCAGCTGCATTCCATGCATTCTGCCGCTGTTGGGCGAAACCTTTCGCCAGCTGAGAGACAAATATCCCAATGTGGAGCTGCAAATTCAGGAGGAGCCGGCGGGCGGCGCCGCCGCGCAGCTGCTACTGGAGGGCCGAGCGGATTTGGCGCTGATGTCCATGGCCAAAGAGCCTCCCCGTCAGCTGGAATCGGAAACCCTCTATTCCTCCGCGCTGTTGGCCTGCGTCAGTCGCCGGCATCCGCTGGCCTTCGGCTGGAGGCAGCTGGCCCAGTACCCGTTGGCGCTGACCGCCTCGACGCGGGCCGTTTTGGAAAGCCTGCGCAAAGAGGGGCTGTTAAAGCAATACGGCCTGGAGCTGGATTATCGGTTCGTCTTCTCTCAGCCCTCCGCCCTGGAGCAGCTGGTGGAAAAGGATTTCGGCGTGGGCGTGGCGGCTCATGGGATTTTTATGCCCAAATCGGACCGAGTGAAGCTGCTGCCGCTGGAGCCGCCGATGCCCTTTCATCTGGGAGTGTTTTGGAGTAAAAAAGCAACGTTGAGCGATCAGGCTCGCTTTCTGCTCCAGCTGATCTGCGCTCCTTCCTTCCGCCGGCAGGTGCGGCAAATCTATGGCCAGAGCGCCGAATAAGTTCAAAAACAAAAACCGGCCCGCCTTTTTTACAAAGGCGGGCCGGTTTGGTTTCGGCAATTTCGGTTTTTGTCGCTGTCAATATCGTCGCGGGCGACGGACTCTCTTTTCTGGGAATCTCTTGCTCTTTGGGAAAGGATAGCGTGGGATTGGAAAATTACAATGTGCAGGCTGCCCAATGTTCAGATGATATTTTGATTGATAGCGTCCAAGAGCCATGGGGAAAACGGGCGTTTCTTTTTGCTCTTTACAATCTTTTCATACCTTGTCTTTTCAAACGTGGTATACTATAATAAAATGTCGGTTGGCCTGCGCCGATTGACCGGCGCCGGAGTCGGCTGCTTTGACGGCCTTGGACAATGGCGCCGCGGCCCCAGACAAAGGGGACGATTGCCCAAAATAAGCGCGAGACGCGAGATTTATTAAATTTATATAGTAGGTGAACGCTCAATGGCAAATTCTTTTCTCAAGCGCCTGTTCGGCGATTCCAGCACCAAAGAAATTAAAAAAATAGAGCCGATGGTCAAGGCTGTGGAGGCGCTGGAGGCGGAATACGCCGCCTTGAGCGACCAGCAGCTGAAGGACAAGACCCCGGAGCTGAAGGCCCGTTACCAGCAAGGGGAAACCCTGGACCAGCTGCTGCCGGAGGCGTTCGCCGTCTGCCGAGAGGCGGCTTGGCGGGTGTTGGGCATGAAGCCCTACCGAGTGCAGATCATTGGCGGCATTGTGCTGCATCAGGGCCGCATTGCCGAGATGAAGACCGGCGAGGGCAAAACCCTGGTGACCACTATGCCCGCCTATCTCAACGCTCTGACGGGCCGGGGCGTCCATATCGTGACGGTCAACGATTATCTGGTCAAGCGCGACTGCGACTGGATGGGCAAAGTCTACCGCTGGCTTGGGCTGAGCTGCGGCGCAATTTTGCACGAGATGAACAATAACCAGCGGCGCGCCGCCTATGCCTGCGATATCACATACGGCGCCAACAACGAACTGGGCTTCGATTATCTGCGGGATAATATGGCCATTTACAAGCGGGAGATGGTCCAGCGGGGCCATGTTTTCGCCATTGTGGACGAGGTGGACTCCATCCTCATCGACGAGGCCCGGACGCCGCTGATTATCTCCGGCCAGGGGGACAAGAGCACCGACCTCTACCGGCAGGCGGACGTCTTTGTGCGCACGCTGACCCCCTTGAAGATGGTGGAAGTGGACGCCAAGGAAAGCCAGGACGATATCGAGGCGGATTATATCATCGACGAAAAGGGGAAAACCGCCACCATCACCCCTCGGGGCGTGGCTAAGGCGGAAACGTATTTCCATGTGGAAAACCTGACCGACCCGGAAAATACCACCCTGCTGCACCATATCAACCAGGCCATCAAGGCCCACGGCTGCATGAGGCGGGACGTGGATTACGTCGTCCGGGAGGGGCAGATCATCATTGTGGACGAGTTCACCGGCCGCCTGATGTTTGGCCGGCGGTATAACGAGGGCCTGCACCAAGCCATCGAGGCTAAAGAGGGCGTGACTGTGCTGCGGGAAAGCAAGACGCTGGCTACCGTCACGTTCCAGAATTTCTTCCGCCTTTATGAAAAGCTCTCAGGTATGACGGGCACCGCCCTCACCGAAGAGGACGAATTCCGCCAGATTTACAGACTGGACGTGATTGAAATCCCCACCAACAAGCCCTTGATCCGCAAGGATTTGCCCGACGTGGTCTATAAATCGGAGCAGGGCAAATACCGGGCGGTGATTCGGAAAATTGTGGAGTGCAACAAAAAGGGTCAGCCTGTGCTGGTGGGCACTGTTTCCATTGAAAAATCCGAGGAGCTCAGCCGAATGCTGCGGCGGGAGGGCGTCAAGCATCAAGTGCTCAACGCGAAATATCATGAAAAGGAAGCGGCCATCGTGGCTCAGGCCGGCCGGCCCTATGCCGTCACCATCGCCACCAATATGGCGGGCCGCGGCACGGATATCATGTTGGGCGGCAACCCCGAGGCTATGGCGCGGGAGGAGCTGGAGAAGGCCGGAATCCCGGATGAAATTGTCAACGAGGCGGTGGGTTACGCCGACACCCAGGACCAGGCTATTTTAGACGCCCGGCGGCAGTATGCTGAAAATCTGGAAAAACACCGGGAAGCCGTGCGCCAGGACGCCGAGTTCGTCCGCCAGGCCGGGGGCCTGTGCATCATCGGCACCGAGCGCCACGAATCCCGCCGCATCGACAACCAGCTGCGGGGCCGGTCCGGCCGCCAGGGGGACCCAGGCGAAAGCCAGTTTTATCTCTCGCTGGAAGACGACCTCATGCGCCTGTTCGGCTCGGAGCGGATTTCCGGCATGATGGACCGGCTGGGCATCGACGACGACACCCCCATCGACCAGAAAATTTTGTCCAACGCTATTGAATCCGCCCAGAGCAAGGTGGAAGGGCGCAACTTCCAATCCCGCAAATACACGCTGGATTACGACGACGTGATGAACCGTCAGCGGGAGCTGATTTACGACCAGCGCCGCAAGGTGTTGGACGGCGAGGACCTAAAGAGCTCCATTCAGGCCATGGTCCGCGATTCCATCCGGCGCTCGGTGTCCCGCGTCGCAGGGGAACACAATTATCTGGACAGCTGGCAGGCGGAGGAGATCCGAAAGCGCTGGGAGAAAATTTTCCTTCAGCCCGGCGAGCTTTCCTATACCCGAGAGCAGCTGGAGCAGCTGACCCCGGACCAGCTGGCCGAAACCCTGGAGCAGAAGGCGATGGCTTTTTACGAGACAAAGGAAGCGGAGCTGGGGTCTCAGATCATGCGGGAGCTGGAGCGGGTGATCCTGCTCAAGGTGGTAGACGGCCACTGGATGGACCACATCGACGCCATGCACGAGCTGCGCCGGGGCATCGGCCTCCAGGCTTACGCCCAGCAGGACCCCATTGTGGAATACAAGCGCCAGGGATTTGATATGTTTGACGAGATGATCGACGAGATCAAGGACGACACAACCCAAGCCATTTTCCTCGCTCGGGTCGTAGGCCAGGACGCCCCCCAGCGGGAGCAGCTGATGAAACCCGCCGCTGTCTCCGGCGACGGCACGCTGCCCAAACAGCCTGTGCGAAAGAGCAAAAAGCCCGGCCGCAACGACCCCTGCCCCTGCGGCAGCGGCCTGAAATATAAAAAATGCTGCGGGAAGAATGAGTAAACTCTGCCTGCGCCGCCCAAATCAGGCCCGAATTCCGGGCCTGATTTTTTGGAAGAAAGGGAGGAGGAGCGTTTGCTTGCTAATAAGTCTGCGTCCATTGCCGTCCCCCTTGCCTGAAAACGCAGGTTTTGGACAATGCCCGGAATCTGCAAAAATGGATGGACAGCGGCGCCGCGTTTCATATATAATAGGGAGGTTAGAATGGGGAGGTTATCGGAATGATACAATTGGAAGAGCTGAGAACCAGCCTACTGAACAATAAAGACGAGCTGACCGAGCTGCGAGGGGCGCTGGATTTGGAAAACGGCGCTCAGGAGGCGGCGGAGCTGGAAAAGAAAACTGCCGCCCCCGGTTTCTGGGACGAGCCTGAGCAATCGCAGAAAGTGCTCCAGCGCATCAAGCAGCTGAAGGACAAGGCCGCCCGGTTTGAAAAGCTGGAGGGCCTTTATCAGGATACGCTGGAGCTGATCGATATGGCCCTGGAGGAGGGGGAAGAGAGCCTTTATGCCGAGGTCCAAAAGGACTACGACCGATTTCAGGCTATGCTGGAGGAGGAGAAGCTGGCCACCCTGCTCAAGGGGGAATACGATAAAAACAACGCCATTATGTCCTTCCACGCCGGCGCCGGCGGCACAGAGGCCCAGGACTGGACCGGTATGCTTTACCGGATGTACACCCATTGGGCGGAGAGTCGGGGATTCCGATATAAAATTCTGGATTATATCGGCGGCGAAGAAGCGGGCGTCAAAAGCGCGGATATCGTCATTGAGGGGGAGAACGCCTTCGGCTACCTAAAAGGGGAGATGGGCGTCCATCGTCTGGTACGGGTTTCGCCCTTTGACGCTTCGGGCCGGCGGCACACCTCCTTTGCCGCCGTGGAGGTCATGCCCGAGATGACCGACGACGTGGACATCGAAATCCGCCCCGAGGACTTGAAGGTGGACACCTATCGCTCCGGCGGCGCCGGCGGGCAGCACGTCAACAAGACCGAATCGGCCATCCGCATCACCCATATCCCCTCCGGCGTCATTGTGGCCTGCCAGAATGAGCGCAGCCAGCATCAGAACAGAGAAGTGGCCATGCGAATGCTCAAATCCAAACTGATGGAAATCAAAGAGCGGGAGCATTTGGACAAAATCGAGGATATCAAGGGCGAACAAAAAAAGATCGAATGGGGAAGCCAGATTCGCTCCTATGTCTTTATGCCCTATACGCTGGTCAAGGACCACCGCACCGGCTTTGAAAACGGCAACATCGGCGCCGTGATGGACGGCGAGCTGGACGGCTTTATTAACGCCTATCTGAAGGCTGCCGCCACCAACACATTATTGAAATAATTGGTCGGCTCGCGCCGATAGGCTTTTGAGCCAATTCTTTGCTCGTAGGCAATGGCGCCGGCGGCTCTGGTCGGGCCTCTGACAGGCTTTGATCCGAGAGCAAATACAGGCTATGGCCGCGGGGCCTTCCCGACGCCGTGCCGACCAGGAAAGGAAAGCAGAGTAATGCGTATTTTGGCAGTGGGAGACGTTTGCGGCCCGGGAGGGCTGGACGTTTTGGAGCGCAAACTCCGGGGACTCCGGCGGCTGGAGGAACTTGATTTCGTTGTGGTCAACGGCGAAAACGCCTCAGGCCGAGGGCTGACGCCTAAGCAGGCCCAGGCTATGCTGGACGCCGGGGCGGACGCCATTACCCTTGGCAACCATTCCTTTGACCAGCGGTCCATCTGCGATTTTTTGGACGACGGCGCTCCCATTATCCGGCCCCTGAACCTGGCGCCTCAGTTGCCCGGCCAGGGGGTTTACACAGTGGACTGGAACGGCGTGGACATCTGCATAGTCAACCTGCTGGGCCGGCTGAATATGGACTTTCGGGCCGCCGACCCTTTTGAAGCCGCGGACCAGCTGCTGAAACGGCAAAAGGCGGATATCGCTCTGGTGGATTTCCACGCCGAAGCCACCAGCGAAAAAAAGGCCCTGGGCTATTTTTTGGACGGTCGGGTTTCGGCGGTCTACGGCACTCATACCCATGTGCAGACGGCGGACGAGCATATTCTTCCCCAAGGGACGGGCTATGTCACCGACGTCGGCATGACCGGGGCCATGGAATCGGTCATCGGCGTCAAATACGAACAGTCGGTGGCCTATTTCCGGGGCGGGCTGGGCCCCCGGTTTGAGCCCAGCGAGGCGGATTGCGCCCTCCAAGGGGCGATTTTTGACATCGATGAAAAAACCGGTCTATGCCGCGGCGTGCGGCGGATCACCGTCCGATAATCATGTGGAACGGCGGCAGGCCGCCGGGAAAGGAGAAAGGGCCATGGCCGAAAGAGTCGAATTTGTCCAGGAAACCCTGGGGGATATGGACGCGCGCTGGGCGGAGCCTCTGTTGGAGAGCCCCGGCTGCCAGCACCTATATACCGCCCGCACAGGCGGCGTCAGCGAGGGGGAATTTGACAGCCTGAATTTCCGACGCACTGGCGACGCGCCGGAAAACATCCAGGAAAACTGCCGCCGGGCCGCCGCCTTGGTTGGCTGCGATCTCCAGGATATTGTCCGCACCCGACAGGAACACACGGATTTGATCGACGTCGTACGCCAGTGGGCGCCGGGCATTCGGGTGGGGTTTGACAACAAGCAGGCCAGCGACGGGCTGATTACCAATGTGCCCGGCGTCTGCTTGATGGGTTTTTATGCCGATTGCCAGCTGCTGCTCTTTTACGATAGGCGGCGTCACGCGGCGGGCTGCGTCCACTCGGGCTGGCGGGGCACGGCTTTGGCTATTGCCGAAAAGACCGTCGCCCTGATGGGGCGGGAATACGGCTCTCAGCCGGAGGATTTGGTCTGCGCCATAGGCCCTTCCATCTGCCAAAGCTGTTTTGAAACCGACCGGGACGTTTACGACCGGCTGACGGAGCGCTTCGGCCCGGAAGCGGAGCGCTTTTGCCAGAGAAAAGGCGATAAATTCTATTGGGACACCAAGGGCCTCAACCTTTGGCGGCTGCTTTCCGCCGGCGTCCCTCGGGAGCAAATCGCCGTCAGCGACGAATGTACCTGCTGCGGCGACCCGGCCCTTTGGTGGTCCCACCGGCGGCAGGGGGACAGGCGAGGCGTTCACGCCGGCCTGATCGCCCTGGACAGGTGAGGCCGGTGGGCCGCCGCCTGGCCGCCTGGCTGTGCCTGGCGGTTTTTGCCTTGTTGTGCGCTGGATGCCAGATCAACTCCATTGACCCTCCGCCGGCGGAGGAACAGCCTGTGATAGATCAGCCCCGGCAGGAGAAAGAAGAGAAACCCGCCGTCCCTCAGGGGCAGAAGACTTCCATCGCCCTGGCCTATAATCCGGCAGACCCGTTAAACCCTTATCTGACGGAAACCGAGTACAATTTTTATCTGCTTCCGCTGATTTATGAGGGGCTCTTTGAGATAGACGGCGATTTTGAGCTGCAAAGCTTGCTGTGCGAAAGCTACGCCCAACAGGATGCGCTGCAATGGACCTTTGAAATCAAGCAGGGCGTTCTGTTTCACGACGGCTCCGAGCTCACCGCCCGGGATGTGGAATATTCCATCAACCAATCCAAGCAAAGCCCCTGTTTCGCCGCTCGAAGCCAGAATATCGTCTCCTGCGCGGCTACAGGCCGCTATAGCCTGCGGGTTCGGCTGGCCAGCCCAGACAGCCAGCTGCCCCGACTGCTGACCATGCCCGTCACGCCCCGAAACGGCGCCGCCCAAGAAAACCCGCCGGGCACAGGCCGCTATCGCCTTCAGGCCGCCGATGGCGAAGCCAGCCTGCTTGCCAGCGAAAACTGGCGGGGAGGCCCTTTGGGCGTGACGGAGATTCGTCTGTCCGTTCTGTATCCAGACAGCGATTTGTCCTATGCGGTGGGCTCCGGCGGCGTGGACGCCGTTTGTTTTGAGCGGCCCTTCGCCGCTTCCGCCGCCATTCGGGGGGATTTTGATATCGGGACTTTCGCCACCTCGGATCTGCATTACCTGGGGGTCAACAAAAACAACGGCTGCCTGCAAAACGCCTTGGTGCGGCAAGCCATTTCCGCCGCTCTGGACCGAGAGGCCCTGGCCCAGAAAATCTTTTCCGGTTACGCCGACCCGACTCTTCTGCCGGTTTCGCCTGCTAGAACCCAGTTTACCGCGCAGCTTGGCGACCCGGATCAGCTGCTGGCTCGAGCCGGCTGCCAGGATACCGACGGCGACGGTATTTTGAACGGGCCCGACGGGGCCAATATCCAGCTGCGGCTGCTGGCCCCCAAAAGCAGCGATATGAAATGCCAGGCCGCCCGAAGCCTGGCCCAGGCTTTGGAGCCCCACGGCCTGTCCGTCTCCGTATTAGAGCTGCCGGAGGAGGAATTTCGCCAGGCTTTGGCGCGGGACGATTTTGACCTGTTTTACGGCGAGACTATCCTCAACGATCAGTTCGACTTCAGCCAAATGGTAACGGCCGGCGGCGCTCTGTGCTATGGCGGCCCCAGCCAAACGGCGACGGCGGCTTTGCTTGTCTGGAAGGAGGCCGCGCCCCAACAGGTCCTCAGCGCCCAGCGGGCGCTCTATACCGCCTTTTCCGGCGATATGCCCTTTATCCCTCTGGTTTTCGGCCGGGGCTGCGTGGCTACCGGCAAGGGCCTGATGAATCCCGTCCAAGGAGTTGGCCGAAACCCGTATCGCAATGTGGAAAATTGGGCCAACCAGCCTTAAAGGGCTGAAAAAACAGTTGTAAGTCAAAATATTCGTGCATTTTTCATAGGGCTGTGGTACAATATCCGCAAGGGCGGCCGGCCAAACGACGGGCTGGCCGCGCCGCCGGCCTGAGGCGCCGGCGTTTCCGCCAAGAGACCCATCGAAGATGGGACGGCGCATGGGCGCCGAACCGATTTCCGGGAATCGACTGCTCGGAAATCTATCAAATGGAAAGGGGTCCCCAAAAATCTTTGCTTTTGGGGCGACAGCGAGATGAATATTGCAACAGAATATGGAACAGTGACGCTGGAGGCGGAGGTGGCGGCCTCTATCGCGGGGATTGCGGCCACCAACTGCTTCGGCGTCAAGGGGATGACCCACACGTCGGTGAAGGACGGCATCGTCTATCTGCTCAAGCGCGAAGCCATGACAAAGGGCGTCAAAGTCATTGAGCGGGACGGCAAAATCGATTTGGAGCTTCATATCGCGGTGGACCACGGCGTCAATATCTGCGCTGTGGGCAAGTCCATCATCGGCGAGGTCCGATATCATGTGGAGCGGCAGGCCGGCGTGCCTGTGGGGCGGATCGACATATGCGTCGATTCCATCCGAATCGATTGACAGGAGGCATAGGAAATTGGTTAAGATTATTGACGGCGAGACTTTCAAAAACATGATGCTGGCGGCCGCCGCCGCCATTGAGGAAAAAAAGCAGGAGATCAACGAGCTCAACGTATTCCCTGTGCCGGACGGCGACACGGGCACCAATATGTCCATGACGCTGAACGCCGCCGCCGCCGAGCTGGCGAAATTTGATAAGCCCACCCTGGGCAAGGCGGTGGAAACCGCCTCCTCCGCTCTGCTGCGAGGCGCCCGAGGCAATTCCGGCGTCATCACCTCTCTGCTGTTTCGGGGCTTTGGCAAGCGCCTGAAGGAGCTGACCAGCGCCACGGCTCAGGAATTTGCCGAGGCCCTGGCCGAAGGGGTGAACACCGCCTACAAAGCGGTGATGAAGCCTGCCGAGGGCACTATCCTCACCGTATCCCGCATGGCGGCGGAGCGGGCGGCCAAGGCGGCGGAGGAAAGCGACGAGGCCGACGAGGTTTTGGCCGCCGCCGTGGCCGCTGCAAAAGAGGCCCTGGAAAAGACGGTGGAGCAAAACCCAGTGCTCAAAAAAGCTGGCGTTGTGGACGCCGGCGGCTATGGCTGGGCGTTGATTCTGGAAAATATGCACGCCAGCCTCACCGGCGATAAGCCCAAATCGTTCTTTTCTTTCCTGGCGCCCAAGCAGCCGAAAACCGCCGTGGCCGCCGCCGATTTTTCCCAGTTTGACGAGGGCGAAATCAATTTTGCCTATTGCACCGAATTTATCGCCGCCAGAGAGGACCAGAAAAAGAGCGTGGATAAATTCCGCCGCTTTTTGGAAGGTATCGGCGATTGCGTGGTGGCTGTGGAAGACGATGAAATTGTGAAGGTCCATGTTCACACCGATACCCCGGACAAGGCTTTGGCCGAGGGGCTGAAATTCGGCCAGCTGCTGACGGTGAAGATTGAAAACATGGTACAGCAGCTGCATCGCAAAAACAGCGAAGAAAAAGCCCCCGCCAACCGGAAGATCGCCGCTCCTGAGCGAAAATATGGCTTTGTGGCCGTGGCCGCCGGTCAGGGCGTGCTGTCTGTATTCCAGGATTTAGGCGTGGATAGTATGGTGGAGGGGGGCCAGACCATGAACCCTTCCACAGAAGATATTCTCAACGCCATCGACCGAACGCCTTCGGAAATCGTTTATGTGCTGCCCAACAACAAAAATATCATCATGGCCGCCGAGCAGGCCGCCGACCTTTCGGAAAAGCTGGTCTATGTGCTGCCGACCAAAATGATTACCCAGGGCGTTACCGCCATGCTGGCCTTTGACCCAGACGCCGGCCCCGAGCAGAACAGGGACGCCATGGCCGCCGCCGCCGGCCAGGTTTCCACCGGGCAGATTACTTACGCCGCCCGGGACAGCGATTTTGACGGCAAGAACATCAAGCAGGGGGATTTTATGGCCCTGACCGAGGGAAAGCTTTTGTGCAACAGCCCCAAGCTGGAGGAGGTGGCTCGCCGGATGGCTCGGGATCTGTGCAGCCGAAAAAGCGGATTTATCACCATCTTCTATGGCGAGGGCGCCGACGCCCAACAGGCCGTCGCCATCAAGGAGATTTTTGCCAAAGAGGCAAAAAACGCAGAGATTACGGTGATCGAAGGCGGTCAGCCCGTGTATTCTTATATTGTATCTGTGGAATAAGCAAAGCCCCCGGCCAAACTGGCCGGGGGTTGTTTTGTAAGCGGCAAAACAAGCGTTGAAGGAAGAAGGGCGGATCCTGGTATTCATGACGGAGTATCGCCGATTTCTGTGACGAAAATGGGGAAACCGCTCCATTTCAGCGGCTGTGGAGGATCTGTCCTCCTGATAGGCGAGTTCCAACCGCTCCAGAGGAGCGGACCAACATGGCGGCCCTGTAAACTGCAAGATGTGGGGCGTCGGCTGCGCAAACGAAAAATTCAATATCTTAAATAAAAAATTTAATAAAACAGTTGACAGCCACAAGTTAATATGTTATCTTAAATTCGCCGTTCAAAATAGTGAAAATGTTTCGGCAAAAGAATAACAGAAAGAGGCGAATGTGAGATGCAGAAGAAAATGCAGGGGAAGATGAGGAAGCTGGCGGCGCTGGCTCTGGCGGGCATGGCGATTTTAGGCATATTCGCCGCTTGCGCCAAAGAGCCCGAACCCCAACAGGAGGGCACGGCGGAAAGCCGGCCGATGGAGGAAGAAAACAGCGGGACGGCCTCTGTGCAGAAAAGAGACACGCTGACAGTGGCCACAGAGAGCGAGCCTCCCACGCTGCACCCTTTTGACCAAAAGGCGGTGACCACAGGATATATGACGGCGCTGGTTTACAACCGGTTGACCCGCATTGATCCAGAAACGCTGGAGCCCCAGCTGGATTTGGCCGCCGCCTATGAAACCGTGAGCGAGACGGAATGGGTGTTCACGCTGCGTCAAGGCGTCAAGTTCCACGACGGCAGCGAATTGGACGCCCAGGACGTCAAAGCCTCGATGGAATACGCCCAGACCTTCCCCACGACCCGGGATTATACCGCCTTTTGCAAGGACGTGCAGGTTGTGGACGATTATACCGTGAAATTTGTGACCGACGGCCCTTACGCGATGACTCTTGAGGATTTGGCCAGTCTGTGCGTTCTGCCCAGCGAGCAGATCGAGGCGGACAATGATTTCAATGAAAACCCAGTGGGCACAGGCCCCTATTGTTTTGTCGAGTGGGTTCGAGGCGACCGCCTGGAATTTGAGAAAAACGAAAATTATTTCAATCAGGACCGCCAGCCCAGTATGCAGCATATTGTTTGGCGGGTGATTCCCGAAGGTTCCTCCCGCACTATCGCGCTCCAAGCCGGAGAGGCGGATTTTATTATGGAGGTGGAGGCTGCGGATATCAACCGCCTGGCTGAGGATGAAACCATTCAGGTCCAGAAAAATGACGGCACCCGCCTGAATTTTCTAGCCATGAACAGCGAAGTCGCCCCGTTTGACAACAAACTCTTCCGCAAGGCGGTCAGCGCCGCTGTGGACCGAGAGGCTGTTGTGACAGTGGCTTGCGACGGCGAAGCCGCGGCGGCAGTCGGCCACACGTCTCCGGCTTTTGGGGGCAGCTCGGACGGCAACGCGGTGAAACACGACCTGGAAAAAGCCAAGGAATATCTGGCGCAGTCGGGGATCAACCCGGATGGGGTTTCCTTTACCTGCTTGGTTTCTAACGATACAGCTCGCCGGACGGCGGAGGTGATCCAGGCCAATTTGGCGGAAATCGGCGTCAAGATGAATATCGAATCCATGGATTACGCCACATATCTCAATGCCATCATGAGCGGCAACTATACTACGGCTATCGCCGGGTATACCTCCAGCAATATGTATTCCTTTGTCAGCGGGCTGTATCATTCCAGCTCTCTCAACGCCGCCAATCTGGCCCGCATTCAGGACCCTATGGCAGATTTTCTTATCGACACCGCCAAAACGCAGCTGGACCCGGCGGAGCGGAACCAAACCTTTGTCAAACTCTCTGAGTATCTGAACGATTGGACGGCCTTTGCGCCGCTGTACCAAACGACTGTGGTCAAAGCCTACGACAAGGACCTGCAAGGGGTGATCGTCGGCAAAAACGGAACCGTGCCCTTTGATTTGGTTTCTTGGGCGGAATAAGAAAAGGGCATAAACGCAAACAAGCGGGCGAAAGACCGCGCTGCAAAAAGGAAGGGCAAGGCAGACCGCAATGGTTTGCCTTGCCCTTTTTCTGCGTGGCCCGCTATGGCTTTGGCGGAAAGCGGCAGACTTCGCCCGCCTGCGTGTGAAAGGCGCCGGTTTCAAATATCCTTGCAGCCGCCCCGAAGGATTTATCGGATATATTCCGCTTTCAAAGGTTCTATGACCTGGGGATTCTGTTTGACCCAGGCCATCGCGCAGCTGCATAGAATCTCAACCAAGCGGTCGTCTATAAAGCCTTTCTCTCCGTTTTCCTTTAGCAGCCCCACATAAACCTCTGCGATTTTCCAATCTTCCTGGCTAAATCCATTGCCCAATTGAAGATATTCCAAAAAAGCGTCCAACATTTTATGAAAATCCTCGTCCCAGTTGATGCAGCCGTTGCCTAAAAACTCCTGCCGTACTCTGCCGGCAATCCGAATGATTTCCCCCTGCGCTGTCCGCGCTTTTCCATATGGCGGGACAAGGGATTCCCAAAGCATTTGAAACGCCTGCTCTTCATCCTCCTCATTTGGGACATGGATGGGGGAAACGCCGTCATGGACAAATGTTTTGCCGGGCTTTATGCTGTCATCCATTATAAATTCCTCCTAATCTCGCCCTGTCGTTTTGCTGACGCAGCGCCAACGCCTGTGGCAAAGCAACCATGCTTCAGCGGACGCGCGCTTCCTTGCGCAGACCGTCCAACAGTCTCTTGTTTCTGCCAATCAGACAAAAAAGCTGTCCCGATTGGCGGGGCAGCTTATGGTTTATGGTTCAGCCCTGGGCCTTTGCTTTGGCTTTCGCCCGAGCCTTGTGGGCTCTGTTTTCGCCGCTGAACTGGGAGCGGATGCGGGGGTCGATGACCACATACAGCAGGTCCACAGCCAGATTGATGAGAGAGAAGCAAAGTGCGAAGGTGATGACGCAGCCCAAAATCATGGGGAAATCCCGCTCGTTGACGGCGTCCACCAGCAGCCGACCAATGCCGGGCCAGGAGAAGATTAGCTCCACCAAAATAGAGCCGCAGAACACCTCGCAGAGCCGCAGACCCATGACAGTGACGATAGGAATCAAGGCGTTGGGCAGAGCGTGACGGCGGATGACCGCCCCATAGGGCTGACCCTTGGACCGGGCGGTGGTGATGTAATCCTGCCGGATGGTCTCCAGCATAGAGGATCGGGTGATGCGGGAAATAAAGGCCATGTTGCCGAAGGCCAAAGTAAAAGCGGGCATAATCAAGCTGCTAAAGGTCATGCTGCCCGACGTGGGAAACCAACCCAGATGCAAGCCAAAGATCAACAGCACAATCATACCCAGCCAAAAATTCGGCATGGATACGCCAAAAAAGGAAATGAGCATACTGGCGTTGTCAAAGACGGTATTTTGCTTTATGGCGGCTAACACGCCAATGGGCACAGACAAAACCAGGGTGACTATGCCGGCGGCCAACGTGAGCTTGACGGTCTTTGGCAGGCGGACCCCCAGTTGGACCCGGACAAAACCGCCCTTTTCAAAGGTTTCTTTCATCGTGCGGCCATATTGTACAATCAGCGGGTCGTTCATGCCGCGGGCCTCCCGCACCAGCTCCGCCTGTTCTGGCGTGGCCGCCCGACGAACAGCCGATCGGTCTGGATTGCCGGGGGCGAAATAAAACAGCAGATAGACCAGAAACGTGGCGCCGAACAGCACGGGCAATAGGATAATCAGCCGTTTTACGACATATTTCCACATGGATTTCCCTTCATTTCTGTGATAAGTTTTACGCAGGCGGGTCTGGAGTCTTTGCCCGTCAGGACCCTGCGTATACCTTACCATACCACAAAAAGGGCTGTTTTGCAAGGCGGGCTCCTATCCGGCGCAGGAAGAGAAATCAGGGGCGGCGGCGGAAACCGGGAGAATGGTTGGGCGGATTGGGGGCGTTTTGCGCAAAAGCGGGTCGGAAAACCGAGAAAACAGGGGCGATTAGCCGCATTTATATTGCAAACGCAGTTTGTCGGCGATCATAGAAATAAATTCGCTGTTGGTGGGCTTGCCCTTGTGGTTGGATACGGTATAGCCAAAATAGCTTTGGATCACGTCGATATCCCCTCGGTTCCAAGCGATTTCAATGGCGTGACGGATCGCCCGCTCCACCCGGGAGCTGACGGTGTTATATTTTTTGGCCACTGCCGGATAGAGCACCTTGGTGACGGCGCCCACCACTTCCATATCGTTGATGGCCATCAAGATGGCCTCCCGCACATAGTGGTAGCCCTTCACGTGGGCGGGCACGCCGATTTGGTGGATCACCTCGGTGACCCGCATCTCCAGCTCGCCGGGGGCGGCCGCCAGAGCGGGCCGGGCCTGGGCCGGCGCCTGGATAGCCAGCAGCCGCTGGGCCAAGGCGGCGGTGTCATAGGGCTTAATTAAGTAATAGGCGGCCCCCAAGGCCGCGGCTTCGGCGGCCGTTTGAGCGCTGGAAAAAGAGGAGAGAAAGACTACGGCAGGGGGAGGCCCCTGCCAGCCGGATACAATCTGGCGAGCGGCGCTGAGGCCGTCCAACCGGGAGAGCACAGCGTCGGTCAGAATAACGTCGGGGCGCAGGCGGTTGGCCAATTGTATCAGCTCCAGGCCGTCTCCGGCGGCCCCCGCCACGCGCAGAGCAGAGTTTTTTTCCAAACCGTTTTTCAGCAGGGCCCGAAACTCCGGGCTGTCGTCTGCCAGCAGCACGTTGACCATGTTACCCATAATAGTTACGCTCCATTATCTTACGAAATTCTATTTTTTTGCCGTTGTATGACTAAAATATCACAACAAAGGTCGGGACACAACGTCATATATTTCTCATATTACGGGAAAGATCGACGGCGGACGATGAAATGCGGGGCAAAGAGACAGAAAACGACAGAAAAACGTCGTTTTAGCCCGAAATTTTTTTGGCGGGCGTTCTATAGAGCCGCAAATGGGGCGGAAAGCGCCGTTAGCAAGACGACGCTTGGTCCAGATTTCGGATATGGCCCCGGTAAAAATGGGAGAACAGCAGCAGACTGACCAAAAGAGCCGCCGCCTCAGCCAAAGGAAAGGCAAACCACACATAGCGCAGGCCGATTTTGGAAAACAGCCAGGCCGCCGGCAAAATTACAGCCAACTGCCGCAGAACAGAGATAAAGAGGCTGTATTTGCCTTGACCCACCGCCTGGAACATGGTGGAGAAGATGATGCCGAAAGCCGCCGGCACAAAACACAAGCTGATGGTGCGGAAGGCCGGCACGCCGATGGCCAACATTTCTCCGGTTTCATCAAAGAGGGAAAGCAGCTGGGTCGGCGCCAGCCAGAACAGCAGCGTCCCCAGAGCCATAATGCCGCAGGCGATAGCGCAGCCAATGCGAAAAGCCGCTATCATCCGGCTTTTGCTGCGAGCGCCGTAATTGTACCCCATAATGGGGGAAAGGCCGTGGGTTAGGCCGAAGACCGGCATGAAGACAAAGGACTGTAATTTATAGTAAACCCCCAGCACGGAAATGGCGGTTTCGGAAAAAGCGGATAGAATCTGGTTGAGGCCCATCACCAAAAAAGAACTGATGGACTGCATCAGCATAGAGGGGGCGGCAACTGCGTAAATATCCCGCAGGGTGGTTTGATCAAAGCGAAAGCCCTTGAGAGAAACCGTTACCGCGTGTTTTTTGCAGAAGATGATATAAATGCTGTAGAGCATAGACAAAATCTCGCCGGTCACTGTGGCCACGGCGGCGCCCAGCACGCCCATGGCGGGCAGACCCAGCAGGCCAAAAATCAGGATAGGATCCAAAATCAGGTTGGTCACGCAGCCCACCAGCATGAACTGCATGGGATAGATCATGTTGCCAGTGGCCTGCAAGGTCTTTTCCAGGGCGATTTCGATAAAGACGCTAAAGCTGCACAGGCTGACCACCGACAAATATTGGCCGCCCAGCGCCGCCACATTGGGACTCTCTGTGAACAGGCCGATGAAGGGGCGGGCGAAAAACAGGCCGAAAACGGCGAAAAGCAGCCAGGTGAGGGCGGCCAGCACAACGCCGTGGGAAGCGGCTTTATCCGCCTCTTGCCGGCGTTTTTCGCCCAGCCGGCGGGAAACCAAGGAGTTGACGCCCACTCCCGTGCCCACCGCCATGGCGATAATCAGCTGCTGGATGGGGAAGGACAAGGAGACGGCGGTCAGCGCGTCCATGCTGACCTTGGAAACAAAATAGCTATCCACAATGTTGTAAAGGGATTGAACCAGCATCGAAAAAACGGCCGGCAGAGACATGGAGACAATCAGCCGCAGGACTGGCGCCGTCCCCATCTTGTTTTCTTGGGTTTGTTCCATTGGTAAAACAGTTCCTTTCAAATCAATTTCAAGCAGAAAAACAGCCGCAGCCGCGGCCTAACCAGTATACCATAGCCCCATTTTGCCGGCAAGAGGGATTGGGACGGAAGAGGGCGCGCAAACCGCAGATAAGGGCCGAAAAGCAGATAAGCTCCCTTTTTGAAACGGACGACAAACGAGGCCGCGCGTCCTTTTCAAAACAAATTAGAAGAATTTTTCTGCTCAGAAAGCTATACAAAATTCGATAAATGTGATACGCTTAGACGGGACCATTTTGCCGCAGGGGCGAAAAAAATTTTGCCCCGCGAAAAATGGAGATAAAAGGTAAAACCCGCGGCGGGCTGGGGCCGGCCGGCGGTTTTATAGAGCGTCTGCGCGGCTTTTTTTGCCGCGGCTGCGAAAAAGGCAAAATATATAGATGAGGTGATTGAGAATGTACAAAATCCTGCGTAGGGAAGACCTGAGCAGCAATGTGGTTCTGATGGACGTGGAAGCGCCGATGGTGGCAAAAAAATGCCTGCCTGGTCAATTCATTATCCTTCGGGTCAACGAAGCTGGCGAACGGATTCCCCTGACCATCGCCGGCTATGATCGGCAGAAGGGCGTGATCACAATCATCTTCCAGACAGTCGGCGCCACGACCATGGAGCTGGCCGAGCTGAAAGAGGGCGAGTATATCGCCGATTTTGTGGGCCCGCTGGGCAACCCCTCTGAGACAGAGGAATTCAAGGGCAAAAAGGTGGCCGTCATCGGCGGCGGCCTGGGCTGCGCCATCGCCTGGCCTCAGGCCAAAGCCATCCACGAGGCGGGCGGCACAGTGCATATGATCGCCGGCTTCCGCTCCAAGGATATTGTGATGCTGGAAGACGAGATGAAAGCCTGTTCCGATCGATTTTTCTGCATGACGGACGACGGCACCTATGGCGAAAAGGGCCTGGTGACCAACAAGCTGGAGCAGCTGATTAACGAGGGCGAAAAATATGACGCCGTCATCGCCATCGGTCCGCTGATTATGATGAAGTTCGTCTGCCTGCTGACCAAGAAATTTGATATCCGCACTATTGTTTCCATGAACCCCATTATGATCGACGGCACCGGTATGTGCGGCGGCTGCCGCCTGACTGTGGACGGCGAGACCAAATTCGCCTGCGTGGACGGCCCGGATTTTGACGGCCACAAGGTGGATTTCGACGAAACCATTCGCCGCTCCCGTATGTATTTTGAACAGGAAACCGCAGCGCGCGAGAAGCACGCCTGCAGAATGGAGGGTATGAAAAATGCCTAATATGAGCTTGGAAAAGACCAAAATGCCCGAACAGGCGCCAGAGGTCCGAAACAAAAACTTTGAGGAAGTGGCCCTGGGCTACACCGCCGAGATGGCCCAGAACGAGGCCAGCCGCTGCCTGAACTGCAAAAATATGCCCTGTGTGTCCGGTTGCCCGGTCAACGTTCAGATCCCCCAGTTCATCGCGCTGGTGGCGGAAGGCAAATTTGAAGAGGGCTATCAGAAGATCGCCGAAACCTCTACCTTGCCCGCCATTTGCGGCCGCGTCTGCCCCCAGGAGAGCCAGTGCGAGGGCAAATGCGTCCGGGCGATCAAGGGAGAGAGCGTGGGCATCGGCCGGTTGGAGCGCTTCTGCGCCGATTGGCACATGGAGCACAGCACAGAGAAACCCAAGAAGGTGGAGAGCAACGGCCATAAAGTCGCCGTGCTGGGCGCCGGCCCCGCCAGCCTGACCTGCGCCTCCGACCTGGTGCAGCTGGGCTACGACGTCACCATGCTGGAGGCCTTCCATGCCGCCGGCGGCGTGTTGATTTATGGCATCCCCGAGTTCCGTCTGCCCAAAGCCATTGTGGCCAAGGAAGTGGAAAATCTGGAGGCTATGGGCGTCAAGATTCAGACCAACGTGGTGGTTGGCAAATCCGTCTCCATTGAAGACCTGATGAAGGAAGAGGGCTATGAGGCCGTCTTTATCGGCACAGGCGCCGGCCTGCCCTCCTTTATGGGCATTGAGGGCGAAAATCTCAACGGCGTCTTCTCCGCCAATGAGTACCTGACCCGTATCAACCTGATGAAGGCTTACGACGGCAAGCACGACACCCCCATCTTCCACGCCAAGAAAGTGGCGGTTGTCGGCGGCGGCAACGTGGCCATGGACGCCGCCCGCTGCGCCAAGCGCATGGGCGCCGAGGTTTCCATCGTCTATCGCCGCGGTTTGGAGGAGCTGCCCGCCCGGAAAGAAGAGGTTCACCACGCCATGGAAGAGGGCATTGATTTCAAGGTGTTGAACAACCCTGTAAAGATTCTGGGCGACGACAAGGGTTGGGTCACCGGCATGGAAGTGGTCAAGATGGAGCTGGGCGAGCCGGACGCCTCCGGCCGCCGCCGTCCCATCGCGGTGGAAGGTTCCAATTATGTGATGGATCTGGATTGCGTCATCATGGCGCTGGGCACCTCTCCCAACCCCATTTTGAAGAAGAGCACCGCCGGCCTGGAAACAAACAAAAAAGGCTGCATCCAGGCGGACGAAACCGGCAAGACCTCCATTGAGGGCGTCTATGCCGGCGGCGACGCCGTCACAGGCGCGGCCACCGTTATCCTGGCTATGGGCGCCGGCAAAACAGCCGCCAAGTCTATCGACGAGTACATCAAGTCCAAGAAATAAACCAAATCGATTGGGCGAAACGGAGCGGCGGCCCTGCCGCTCCGTTTTCTTTGCCCGGCAGAGAAAGGAGCGCGATTTATGCGGATCGATTGTTTGGAAACCCCTGCGCTGCTGGTGGATAGGGACGCTTTGGATCGGAACATGGAGCGGATGCGCCTGATTCTGGAAAAGTCCGGCGTGGCTCTGCGGCCCCACTACAAGTCCCATAAAAGCACGGCCATCGCCCATTTGCAGATCCAAGCCGGGGCCAAGGGAATCTGCTGCGCCAAGGTCAGCGAAGCGGAGGACCTGGCCATGGCGGGCGTTGAGGATATTCTGGTGGCCAACCAGGTAGTGGAAAAGAGCCGTATCGCCCGGCTGGCTTGGCTGGCCAAGGGCTGCCGTATCGCCGTGTGCGTGGATCAGGCCCAGAATATTCGAGACTTGGAGCAAGCCGCCGCTTTTGCGGACAGCCGGATTCGCTGCCTGGTGGAATATGAAGTGGGTATGGGCCGCTGCGGCGTGGAAACGCCAGAGGCCTTCGCCGACCTGGCCCGACAGGTTATGGATTGCCCCCATCTGGAGTTTGAGGGAATTCAAGCCTATGCCGGCCATCTCTCCCACGAGCCAGACGGCGAAATCCGCCGGCAGGAATCGGAAAAAATCGAGATCCGGCTCCGGCAGCTATTGGATTATTTGAAGCAGGAAGGCATTTTGGTAAAAGAGGTCAGCGGCGCCAGCACAGCCACAGCGGCTCTGCGGGGCCCGGACACGGTTTATACCGAAGTGCAGGCGGGTAGTTACCTCTTGATGGATAGCGCCTACGGCCAGATGGGGCTGGAATTTGAACATTCCCTGACGATGTTGGCCACTGTAGTCAGCGCCCGACCCGACCTGGTTGTGACAGACGCCGGCGCCAAGTGCATGGGGGCGGACCATGGGGAGATTCTGTGTCCGCAGCTGCCCGGCGCCGCCGTCAACCTCAGCGAGGAGCACAGCGCGTTCTCCTTCTCAAACCACGGCTTGCAGCCTGGCGACAAAGTGCGGCTGATTCCCGGCCACTGTTGCACCACTATGAATCTCAACGACGTTTTCTATTTCGTGCGGGAAGAGCGAGTGTTGGACTGCCTGCCCGTCACCAGCCGAGGCAAGAGCCAATAAGAAAATAATCCCCATATGGGGATTATTTTTTTCGGCAGGGGGGAGCGTTTTGCGCAATTTGAAAAACTTGACGCCGATAAAAAAATATAGTATACTGTTTATTCAAAAATATAAAAATAAAACAGAAGGGAGATTGAAGTCTATGACTTGATTCTGAAAAGAAAATAATAATGAAAGCAATAACAAAAAAAGGAGTCAAAAACAATGAAAAATTTTCTGGAAGCCCTGAGTCAGTTTCCTCTGAAAAACCCCGGCGATAAGCTGTCGCTGGAGATTACGCCGTCTGGCCGCAAAGTGGCGAAAATGCAGACGAACAACGGAAAACTAAAATACAGCAAAACGCAGTATCCCAACGGCACGATTATGGAGACAAAGGTCACGAAAGCGTAGTTTATTTTATGGAATGGATCAAATGGAAAGGCCGCCCCGATTGGGGCGGCCTTTTTGGAGCCAAAATTGCCGTTACTTGAAAGGAAGCGTTGTATCAGCGGTTCCTCCTTTGTTGGTTCCAATTGACATTCGCTTATGATAGAGCTATAATATCATAATATAGAATATAAAAATATAGTCAATTATTTTTTTGAAAAAATAGGAATTTTTATGAAAAAATGCAAATCTATGATTTATGTTTTTATCCTGTCACTTCTTTTAACCTGTAGCTGCGGGAAAGAGGAAAAGGAGAATACTGTCCAGAAGCCAGATCAAAGACCGCAGCAGGAGGGCCAGGAAAAGGAAGACCAGCCGAAAGAAGAAGAGGCGCCTGCGTTGACCAGTATCCCCACATGGGAAGAACGGATGGATTATCTGCAAAACCACTCGACAGAGGAGCGGGCGGCCTATCAGGAACAACTTTACGCCCTTTTGAACCAATGCGGCCCTCAAGAGATTGATGATGGGTTGAAACAGGAGCTGGAAGCCTGGAGCGCCAAGGCGGGGGGCGCAGTGTTTGACCAAGTGGAGATAGAATGTTCGCAGGACCCCTTGTTAATGTGGAGCGGCGGCGACAAGCGGCAATACCGCAACATCACTGCCACGCTTCGGCTCTTTTATGACCCTTCTGCCATACAGGGCCAGGAAAAACAGAGGATGGAGGCTCTGCTGGAAGAGGCCCAACAGGTTGTCCGTCAAAGTCCCTATGGGTTGAAGCTGATTTCCGCGGAGCTGATTTTTGTGAACCAGAATACCGATTACCCCAATTACTCCGCTCAAGTCAGCATGGGCGTGCCGGGAAAAGACGATCCTTCCGCCCCCATTTCGCCGGAGGAGCAGGGATTGCAGACCTTAGCCTATGAAAAAGTCTCCGCCTTTTGCCAGCAGGAGTTTACAGGGGGCCAGTTTGAGGGACTGCCTTACGCCAATATGACGCTGAGCCGGTTCGGCGCAGCGGAAGGATCCCAAGTTCTGGAGTGCGAAGTCCGCGTCATGGAAGGCGGCGGGGAGGAGGCTTTGGCGGCAAAGCTGGAAGAGCTGGCCCAGCAGCTGGCCGACGGATGGATGGAGCAAGGGGAATCGCTAAAAGCCCTAGGCGTTACCACGGCCAAGATCTCCTTTGATCTGCGCGATTCTCCAGAAGGCCCGTTGGTCTTCGAGCTGCCCCTGGGCGGGGCGTAAAGGCGGCCGCAACATCATTGGGCGCTCCAACACCTGACGCTACTTGCGTTCTGGGACAAATAAAAACGCCGCCCCCTTGCCAGGATGCAAGGGGGCGGCGTTTCGCGCTTTTTATTCCATTGGCCGATAGGCCAGAAATCCGGTTTCCGGCAGCTGCTTGCTGCAAACCACCGCCATAGCGCCGGCGCCAATGTGGCAGGAGACGCTGAGGGAAAGCCGGTCCATATAAATCTCGTGGTTCGGGAAAGCGGCCTCCAGCTGTTGTTTCCATTCCAGCGCCTCCTCCTCTGTGCAGGTGTAGGCGATTCGCAGGTAAACAGGGCTGCCTGCAAAGCGGCCCGCCAAGTCCGATTGTACGGCCTCGATCATTCGGACCCGGGCTTGCTTCATGCCCCGGACTTTGGCGAAGGCGTCCAGCTTGCCGCCTTGGATTTGCAGCACCGGCTTGATGTTCAGCACGGCGCCGATGGAAGCGGCGGCCGGGGTGATCCGCCCTCCTTTTTTCAGATATTTCAAGGTGTCTACCGCGATATAAATGCTGGATTCCAGAGCGTACCGCTCCAAAAGCGCCTTGATTTCGCGGCCATCCATGCCTTTTTGAGCCAGAGCCATGGCCTCCAGGGCGGATTGCTTTTGGGTCCAGGAAATACGCTTGTTGTCCACAACCCAAACCCGGCCCTGGTAATCGGCGGAAGCCAGCATCATGGCGGTTTCGCAGGAGTTGCTCAGGCCGCTGGACATGGGGATATGGACAATCTCGTCGCAGTCCTCCAGCGCCTTGTCCCAGAATTCGGTTACGGCGGCGATGGACGGCTGAGAAGTGGATATCTCTGCATTTTGCTCCAAATAACGGTAAAATTCCGGCTGAGACAAAGTGATATCTTCTAAATAAAGCTGTTCATTGATATAAAAAGGCATCGGCAGCACATGGAGGCCCAGCCGCTGGGCTTCTGCTTGGGTAATGCCGCTGTTGCTATCTGTGGTAATTGCTGTTTTTTTCATAGGTTCCTCCTCCAATCCCGCCGGAAATTTGCCGGCAAACACTATAAGAATATCACGGCTCAGGCGGATAATCAAGAAAAAAGAGGGAGGTTCAAAAGAATCCTGCAAGCCGGAGGTTTTAGCGCCAATGGAAGAGCAGAGCGGCTGTCAATGCCACAAAAGCTTCGCGCGACGCTTGACCGCACAGGAGTATTCCGCTTGCTTTCCTTCAGGCTTGCGTAAAACCGCGGCACTTGACTTTTCCCAAAAAATCGTTTAATCTGATAAAATAGAGTATTGGGCGCGCTGGAAGGCGGGCCGGGGCGAGGTGAAATGAAAAGATGAATTTGAATCAAAGAAACCAGACAGGGGATTGGGAAGAATTAGAACAAAGCTGCCGGGACCGTTGGATGCTTCAGGGGTATGTCGTCAATTCGGGCTCTCATATTTCCACAACAGCCAACGTCAGCCTATCCTATAATAACAACGGCATTGAGAACGTGGCGTTCGGCATTGGCCCCATTGAGGCGGCTTTCCACGCGATTGAGAATATTGTGCAGACCGGCGCTCAGCTGCTCAGTTATCAGATTCGCTCCATGAGCCGGGGAATGGACGCCCAGGGACAGGTGGATGTGGAGCTGGAATGGCAGGGGCAAACTGTGTTGGGCCGAGGAACCAGCGCCGATATCATCGAGGCCAGCATCAAGGCCTATTTGGACGGCGTCAATCAGATTGTCAAAATGGATGGAGGTCAATGGAAGGAAGGGGAAACAGATGAATAAAACCAGAATCATCGGCAGAAAAGAGGCGGAAGAGCTGCTGACCATGGCCGATTGCATCGACGCCATGGAGCAGACTTTGCGGGAGATTTCGGCAGGTCAGACCTCCATGCTCCAGCGCAGCATGATGCCGCAGCCCAAGGGAAATAAATTTGCCCTGATGGCGGCGGACAACCAGCAGCAGGGAATCTGCGGCGTCAAGGCCATTGTTTTCCCTGGCGCCGAGGCCCGGGCCAACGGCACGAATCAGGGCATTGTACCCTTGTTTGACAGCCATACTGGCTCGCTGCTGGCCATTGTGGACGCCGAGTGCATTACCGCTGTGCGCACCGCTGCTTCCAGCGCCGCCGCCACCCGTATTTTGGCTCGGGAGGATAGCGAAACCTTGGCCATTTTGGGGGCGGGCCGCATCGGTCGGCTGCATATTCAGGCGATCTGCCAGGTCCGGCCTATTCGCCGCGTTTTGGTGTGGAATCGCACGCCGGAGAAGGCGGAGCAATGCTGCCAATGGGCGCGAGAGACGTTGGGCCTGGAGGCTCAGGCTTGCCCGGAAGCTCGGCAGGCGGCGGAGCAGGCGGATATCATTTGCACCGTTACCCAGGCCAAAGAACCCATTTTGCAAGGGGAATGGCTCAAGCCCGGCGCCCATATCAACGCGGTGGGCGCCTGCGCCGCCAACGCCCGGGAGCTGGATACCCAGGCCGTCCAGCGCAGCCGGATTTACCTGGACCAGCGGGAGGCCGCCCTGCGGGACGGCGGCGACCTTGTCATTCCTCTGGCCGCAAACGAGCTGAAGATGGAAAACATCGTCGGGGAAGCGGGTCAGGCGCTGCTGGGAGAAATCCCTGGCAGACAGAGCTCGGAGGAAATCACGCTGTTTGAATCGGTGGGTATCGCGGTGGAGGATTTGGCCGCCGCCCAGCTGATTTACCAAAAAGCCTGTCGGCAGGGCCTAGGCGTGGAAGTGGAAATCTAAGAGGGCCGAGCCATGTTGGAGCGAAAAAAAGAGGAACGGAAGCTGTCCGTCGGCGCTTTTTTCCTTCTGTTTTTTGGGGTCTTTTTGGCCATTGTGGATGGAATTGTGGCGATTGTTTCGGTTGTGCTGCTCTCAATCGGCCAGAACTTCCGGTGGGAAATGCTGCTATTGGCTGCGGGCTGCCTTATGGCGGCGCTGGCGGCCTGGCTGGCGATTCGGGCAGGTCTGAAGCGGAACAAGCTGCTGACCGAGCTGCGCCGCTATCGCCGCCTGCTGGACAGCAATCCCTCCGGCGACATCCGTCAGATGGCCCAGTTGATGAATAAGCCTTTGGAGCAGGCGGAGCAGGAGCTGGAAAAGCTGATTCGGCTGAAATGCTTTCCCCCGGAGGTCTATTTGGATAAAGACAGCGGACGGCTGCGACTGCCTGCTTCGCTGTTGTCCGCCCGGCAAGCCGCGCCTGCGGCGCCGGCCGCGCCCGGCGCTCCTTCTCAGCCGGAGGAGTTTGTCATTGTGGTGTGCAGCGAATGCGGCGCCGTCAACCGGGTTCCCAAAGGAAAAACCATGAAATGCCAGGGTCCCGGCTGCAAAGCCCAGCTCTCTGGTCAGCCGCCCCAAGAAAAATCTGATATTTTGAGCAGATTATGAGAAAAAACCGGCGTCTTTTTGAGAAAAAGGACGCCGGTCTTTTGTATCCAGTTCCAGCGCTTGGATGCGCATACGCTGGCGGCTTCGACCGATGGATAGGTTGCTGCAAGGGAAAGCCGACCGGTTAGCCGACCAGACAATCTTTATATTCGCTTTCTTTGGAAACTTGGCCCACGGCGGAGAAGGACATTTGACCGAAATCCAGCAGCCGCTGGGCCAACTGGTGGACGCCCTCTCGGGTGACGGCGTCATAGCCTCGAATGATATCCTCGGCTGTCAGCGGACGGCCATAGAGATATTCGTTGCGGGCGTTGGCCGTCATGCGGCTATTCATGCTTTCCAGCGACATGAGAGCGGAGCTTTTCAGCTGCTCTACTGTGCGGGCCACCTCTTGTTGGTCAGGGCCCTGCTCCACAAACCGGGCGAGCTCCTGGCGAATCAGGGAAAGGGCCTGCATTTCCGTCTGCCGCCCCAAAGCGGTGTAAACGCCAAAATAGCCAGAATCCAGGTAAGAGGAGGAGAAGGAATAAATGGAATAGCAAAGGCCGCTTTCCTCCCGCACGCGCTGAAACAGCCGGGAGGACATCCCGCCGCCCAAAATATTGCTCATCGCCTGCATCCGATACCGGTCTTCCGAACCGGCTGCAATGCCAGGAAAGGCTACGCACAGATGGTTTTGCTCAATGTCCTTTTCTTTCAAGGTCAAGGCCGGAGCATAGACGGCGGGCTGGGCCGCAGGAGGCTGACCGGCCGGCATTCCCTCAAAGCGGGCGGCGATTTTCTCGATATCCGTTGGAGCGAAGCTGCCCGCCACAGAAATCAACGTGTTGGCCGGGGTATAGCATCGGGCCACATAGTCCGCCAGAGTCTGGCCTTGAATATCCTCCAACGTTTCTTTGGTTCCCAAAATGGGCCGGCCCAAGGGGCAGCCGCTGTAAATGGCGGAAGACAGCCGCTCCACCACCAGGTCGTCCGGCGTGTCTTCATACATCCCGATTTCCTCTAAAATAACGCCCCGCTCCAAATCGGTTTCCTGCTGGCCGAAGCGGGAATGGAAATACATATCGCAGAGCAGATCCGCCGCCTCTTGAATATGGGTGTCCAGCGTGCGGGCATAGAAGCAGGTATTTTCTTTGGTGGTGAAGGCGTTCACTTGGCCGCCGATGGCGTCAAACCCTTCGGCCAGCTGAGCCGCCGTCCGGCTTTCCGTGCCCTTAAAGAGCATATGTTCAATGAAATGGGAAATGCCGTTTAACTGGGCCGGCTCATGGCGAGAACCGCTTTCCACCCAAAGGCCGAGAGAACAGGAACGCACAGAGGGCGCCTGCTCATAGAGGATACGAACGCCGTTTTTTAACGTCATTTTTTCAATCATATTGTTGCACCTCGAGATGATTTGATTGGTTTTTGTGGGGCGCGCCCTGCGTTTCGCCAAGGGCGAAGCCGCCTGGCAAACGCGGTCTATCGGTCGGCGTCGCCGACAAAAGCAAGGGACGGGCATAAGCCCGCCCCTTGAAAAAAGCAGATTTGGTTTTAGCGAATCGATTCGCCCGGCTTGGCGCCGCCGCGGGCGTTGATTTCTGCGATGGCGTCCTTGCGGGAAAGGTTGATGCGGCCTTTGTCGTCGATTTCCACGACCTTGACCCAGGTCATGTCGCCGATATTCAGCACGTCTTCCACCTTTTCCACCCGGTGGTTTTCCAGCTTGGAGATGTGAATTAAACCGTCCTTGCCTGGGGCGATTTCCACAAAGGCGCCGAAGCTCATCAGCCGGACCACCTTGCCATAGAAGATATCGCCGATTTCCGGGTCCTTGACGATGGCCAGGATGGTTTTCTTGGCCTTCTCGCAGTCTTCGGCGTTGACGGCGGCGATGCAAACGGAGCCGTCGTCCTCGATATCAATTTTGGTGTTGGTGTCTGCGGTGATCTTCTGGATCACAGAGCCGCCTTTGCCGATGACGTCCCGGATTTTTTCGGGATCGATGTTGATGCGGATCATCTTGGGAGCATAGGCCGAAAGCTCCGCTCTGGGCTGGCCGATGCAGGGCAACATCACTTCGTTGAGGATTTCCATCCGAGCCGCTCGGGTTTTGTCAAAGGCTTCTTGGATGATTTCCAGCGTCAGGCCGTCGCATTTGATATCCACCTGGATGGCGGTGATGCCCTTTTCTGTGCCCGCCACCTTGAAATCCATGTCGCCGAAGAAATCTTCAATGCCCTGGATATCGGTGAAGGTGATATGCCGATCGCCCTCGACCACCAGGCCGCAGGAGATGCCGGCCACAGGAGCCTTGATGGGCACGCCGGCGTCCATCAGCGCCAAGGTAGAGCCGCAGACGCTGCCTTGGGAGGTGGAGCCGTTGGAAGAAAGCACTTCGGAAACCAGGCGGAAAGAATAGGGGAAATCCTCCACCGAGGGGATGACGCATTCCAGCGCCCGCTCGGCCAGAGCGCCGTGGCCAATTTCCCGGCGGCCTGGGGAGCGGGAGGGCTTGGCTTCGCCCACGGAATAACCGGGGAAGTTATATTGATGCATATAGCGCTTTTCGGTCTCTTCGTAGATGGTGTCCAGCTCCTGGGCGTCCCGTAGGGTGCCCAGCGTGCAGGTAGTCAACACCTGGGTTTGGCCGCGGGTAAACAGGCCGGAGCCATGAACCCGGGGCAGCAGGCCCACCTCGGCGGCCAGCGGACGGACTTCCGTCAGGCTGCGGCCGTCCACGCGGCGCTGCTCGTCCAGCAGCATCCGACGCACGACATATTTTTGCAGCTTGTACATACATTCGCCGAAGAGTTTTTCACTGTCTGGGTATTTTTCGCCCAGCTGGGCGATTACCTCGTCGGTCAGCTGGTCAATGGCCTTGTCCCGCACGGTTTTATCCGTGGTCAGCATGGCCTGGCGAGTCCGCTCTTCGGCAAAAGCCTTCACATCCTCGTACATCTCGGCGGGCACGTTGACATGGTCAAACTCGAATTTTTCCTTGCCGATGTCCTTTTTGATTTCCTCGATAAAAGCGACCAGCTTTTTGATTTCATCGTGGGCGATGGAAATGGCCCGCAGCATCTGATCTTCCGGAAATTGGTCGGCGCCGGCCTCGATCATCACAACTTTTTCGGCTGTGCCGGCCACAGTAACGTTGAGTTCGCTTTTCTGCCGCTGCTCGGAATTGGGGCACACCACATAAGCGCCGTTGACATAGCCCATGTTGACGCCGCCGATGGGGCCGCTCCAAGGAATATCCGAAATGGATAAGGCGGCGGAAGCGCCGATCATGGCGGCGATTTCCGGCAGATTGTCGTGGTCCACGCTCATCACGGTGCAGCTGACCACCACGTCGTTGCGCATATCGGAGGGGAACAGGGGGCGGATAGGCCGGTCGATGAGCCGGGAAGCCAGAATGGCCCGCTCAGAGGGGCGGCCTTCCCGGCGCATAAAGCTGCCCGGAATGCGGCCCACGGCATACAGACGCTCCTCAAAATCCACCGAAAGGGGGAAGAAATCGATGCCGTCCCGGGGTTTTTTCGAGGCGGTGACGTTGACCAACACGCAAGTGTCGCCCCAGCGCACCATAACCGCAGCGTTGGAAAGACCGCCTAATTTGCCGGTTTCCAGCGTCAGCTTGCGGCCGGCCAGGGTGGTTTCATACATTTTTTCGTTTGGAAATTCCATTTTGGTAATCATGATAAAAGGTTCCTCCTTCGTCCGGCACAGGATCCCCCAAATTTTAGCACTTGAACCGCCCTTCCCCTCGAGGAGAGCGGGGAGAAGAGCTGTTCAACTGCTAAAAATGGGCAAGGCTCCTGCGCGGTGTTATCTTGTGCGTCCTGCGCGGGAAAATGCACAGAAGGGAGGACAAAAAATGTCCCCCCTTGCGGCGATTTTATTTGCGCAGACCTAATTTTTTGACGATGGCGCGGTAACGCTCCACGTCCTTTTTTTGCAGATAAGCCAGCATACCGCGGCGCTGGCCGACCATCATCAGCAAGCCCCGGCGGCTGTGGTTATCCTTCTTGTGCACCTTCAGATGCTCGGTCAGCTCGTTGATGCGGGCCGTCAAAATGGCGATCTGCACCTCGGGAGAGCCGGTGTCTGTCTCATGCAGGCGGTTGGCTTCGATGACTTCCGCCTTTTTGTCCTTCAGAATCATGGGTAGTTTCCTCCGTTTTTTCAATTCGCCGCAAGGCTGTGTGCGGGGCCACGGAGATGCCCCGCTGAAACAGGGCGCCCTCCCCGGACAAAGCGCAAGGGCATATATATGAATTATAGCATAGGAAAGAAAGGCTGTAAAGCCCTTTTTGCAGCAATAGCAAAAGGAATTGGAGCAAAAAAGCCTCCAAACAGGGGAAAGAGCGGCCAAACAGCCGACGCTTTTTTGGGCAAACGGCCGCCGTTTGAGTCGACGACGGGATCAGCCGCGTGATCGACCCTTGAAAACGACTTGCCCTCCGCATTCCTCAATGGCCTTTTGGGCCAGCAGGGCGGTGGGATCCGCCAGAGGTTCCTCCAATCCCAGAATTTGAGCGACAATGGGCAGCTCGGTGCAGCCCAGGATAAAATAGCGAGCGCCTCGGGTTTTCATCTGGGCCAACATTTGCAGGAAAGCCGCCTTATCCAAATCCTGTCTGCCGGATTTGACGGCATAGATGGCGTTCATCAGCAGATCCCGCTCCCCCTCGTCCGGCTCCACGCAGGGAACGCCCTGGGCCTCCAGGGCTCGGCGATAAAGGCCGGTCTGGATAGTTCCCCGAGTGGCCAGCAGGCCGGCGGGCGCCTGGCCATGGGTCTGGCGGCAACGTTCCGCCGTGATTTCGATCATATTCAAAAAAGGGACCGAACACTGCTCGCGCAGCCGGGGCAGAAAATAATGGGCGGTGTTGCAGGGCATAATCAGAAGCTCCGCCCCCATAGAAGCCAGCTTTTGAGCGGATTCCGCCATAGCGGGAACAGGGTCCGCCCCGCCGGACAAAATAGCCGCCGTGCGGTCTGGGATTTGGGCGTTGTTATCGATATAGACGCGCAGATGGTCGTTGTCGCGCTTCGCGTCCGTCATTTGCACAATTTTCGTGAAAAGGTCGGCTGTGGCCAAAGGCCCCATGCCGCCCAAAATACCAAGAGATTTTTTCATGGAAAATTCATTCTTCTTTCTAACGGCGCATAGAGACGTAATCCGTTTGGACTGAGCGGGCAAGGCGCCTGCGGCCGGCGCTCTTGCCCAAAGTGAAAAAAGCAGCGTTACAGTCTATTTGTCGGCGTTTGCCGCCAGCCAACCAGCGGCGCAGTGGGCGTAGAGGGCGGCGCCCACGGGCAGACAGCTCTCGTCCGGCGTGACAAAGGGACTGTGCAGGGCGTAATGGAAGCCTTGGTCTGTGGAACCCGCGCCCAGGCTGACCATCATAGAAGGGACCTTGGTGGAGACATAGGCGAAATCTTCGCTGCCCAGAGAGGGGGAGTTTTCCTTGACAGTCACCAGATCCGGGGCGACCACTTGCTGGATAAAGGGCAACATCTGGTCGCACAGAGCCGGGTCGTTGACAGAGGGCGGCGTGCCGCCGGTGGGTTCCTCGATCGTCACAGTAGCCCGGAAGGTCTGGGCCACGCCTTGGGCGATTTCCCGCACGCGGCGGATTAGGAACAGACGATTTTCCGGGTCTAAGGCCCGAATGGTGCCCTCCAGCACGGCGGTATCTGCAATGATATTGCAAGCCGAGCCGCCCTGGAACACGCCTACGGTGACGATGGAAAGCTGGTCCGCCGGCACTTCCCGGGCGGGAATCTGCTCCAGCGCCACCACGATATGGGCGGCGACGCTGATTGCGTCCACGCCCTGGTAGGAGGAAGCGCCGTGGCATCCCTTGCCCTGAACGATGATGCGGAAGCTGTCGCCAGAAGCGTGGGAGGGGCCCTTTGTAAAGCGGACGCTGCCGATTTTGGTTTCCTCGTTGCCTGTGCCGATGTGGATGGCGAAGGCCGCGTCCACATGGGGGTTTTCCAACACGCCGTTTTCCACCATGTCCTTGGCGCCCAGCAACTTTTCCTCGGCGGGCTGGAACATCAGTTTCACTGTGCCCGCAAGGGAATCCTCGGTTTCCTTCAGCAGCCGGGCGGCGCCCAGCAGCATCGAAGCGTGAAAATCATGGCCGCAGGCGTGCATGGCGCCGTTTTGGCTGGCAAAGGGCAAACCGGTCTGCTCGGCGATGGGCAGGGCGTCGATATCGCCCCGGAGCAGGATGGTCTTGCCAGGCTTGCCCAGGGTGACGACTACTCCGGCCTTGCCGCATACTTCGCCCTGGATTCCCATGGCCTCCAACTGGCTCATAATGCGGTCCACGGTGTCGCCCAAGTCGAATCCCACGCCGGCGTGGGCGTGGATATACCGGCGGTTTTCTGTGATTTCCGCAGCGATCTCCTGGGCTCTTTTCAGATAAGGGTTCATTTGCTTGCCTCCTCTTTTGTTTTGGCGGATTGAATAGTTTTATTATAGTACGCCTTGGCCTGCCTGGCAAGGTCCGGCGGCGGCGGATTGTCGTTATACCGAGCCAGCAGATAGCAGCGCCGCAGGTCCTCCAGGGCTTGGGGGTCATAGAACTGTGCGGACCGGCGGAAGATATCCTGCGTGGTGCAGTCTGGAGTCAAAACCGCGCCTCGGCGAGCGGCGTCCTGCAAAAATTTTCGATAATAATAGCGGGCGGCCCGTCGAGGGTCCCAGGGCGGGAAAATTTCCCGTCGAGGCGGCTTTTGCCGGGTCTCCAGCCGCTCCCGCCGGTCTTGGAAAACGGCGTTTCGGTCAGGGGGCTGCCGGCGGCCGGCCAGCCGGTAAAGGATATAGCCCATCACAGCGGCGGCGATCAGCACAATGCCGCCGATCAGCAGAGCCTGTACCCAAAAGGGCGCCCGGCCTACCTCTTCATATTCCAGCCCGGAAAGGCCGAAAGACAGCTGAATTTCCCCTTGCTCGGGCAGCGTAGGCGAAAAGTCCGGCTGGAACAGGGAATAAATCTTGCCCAAAACCCAGGCGATCGCCACCACGCCGTATGCCAGCAACTGAGCCAGGTTTACAACAATTAGATTCCATAAAAAGGAGAAAACATTGCTGGAAACCGCCCGGAAGGCCGGGGTGGAAACCAGCCCGCCCAGCAGCGCCAAAGCCCCCAGAGCGGCGACGTTGCGCAGCAGAAAGGCCGGAGATTCGATTGTGGCGTCGTCGTGGCGCAGCATCCGGGTCTGCAAAATCGAAGCGCTCAAAAAAAGCAAAGCCAACGGAACGCATTGCGCCAGCTCTTCCATGCCGCCCGAGGCCATGCACAAAACAGGCATAACAAAAGCCAAAATGGCCGAGCAGCGCTCAAAATTGTCCGCCGCCGTCTCGTGGGATTGGAAGTAAAACCGGCGGCGCACGGTCAGCGCCCCATAGAGACAGCCAAAGAGATAGACGCCCCAATCGCCCCCGCTATGGAGAAAAAACAGGGCCGGCAGGCAGAGGAGGAGAGGCGCTCGCTCCCAGCGGCTTTGTTTCCGGTTTAAAATCTGGCAAAGCCCCACGGCTAAAGCAGGCGTCAGGCACAGAACCAGAGGGACGCCTCGGCCCCCAAACTGGCGGGCCAAATAATTGGCGGGGATGAAATAGAAGGAAAACTCGGAAATCATCTTGAAGAAAAACAACAGGTTCATACCGCCGCCTCCTCTTCTGGGCCGCGCTCTTCTGGTTCCGCCGGGAGGTCCAGGGCGGATAGGATGAAAATCCGGCCGTCCGATTGGCGGCGCAGAGGGGCCAAGGTCGGGTCTGTTTCCTGCAGTCGACCCGGCGTCACGATGATATGGGCCCGGCCCTGCTCGCTGCGGCGGGCGGCCCGCAGGGCCAGCGTTTCAAAAGGCTCCTGCACGTCGTAAGTGGCCCGGCCCATACCCTCCAAGATGGCGCGGGCATGGCCGGCGCCCAGGCCGGCGGAAACCTCGCTCCAGCGGCCGATGGCGCCGGCGGTGGCGGCGTTAGTCAAAAAGCCATAGGAAAGCCCCCGAGCCTCCAGCTGTTCCACGGCCATGCGGGCCAAAGAAAAGCAGCGCTCCAGCGTTTCGGGTTCGCCTCCCTCCGCATTGAGGACCACCGTGACGAAGTTTTCCACTGTATAATCAAATTCCTTGACCATCAGCTTGCCGGCCCGCAGAGAGTGCTTCCAGCTGACGGCTTTCATGGGCTCCCGGCCGGTGTAATCCCGGGCGCCCACCGTCAGCATCGGGTCCTCCAAGATAAAGCGGCGGACGGAGACCTCCCCCAAAAAGCCCCCCAAGGCTTGGCTCAGGTCGGGGGCCGCCGTCCGCCGGGGCAGCGCCACGATTTCGTGAAAGACCGAAACCGTCTGGCTGCGGCGTTTCAAGCCCAGCAGGTCGCCGGCAGTGATTTGAGCGTCGGAAATCAGCCGGCGCCCCCGCTGAGGCAGGCTGGCTTTGACGCGCCGAGTCAGCCTCTGCCGGGAACCCAGGTAGCAGGTAGAGTACAGCCAAGAAACGACCGGTTCGCTGCGAAACCGGCCCAAGTAGGCGTTGAGTTGGATATCATGGGGCAGGGCCTGAACCACTTCCAGGAAGGAAACCGGGGTCCATTTGTTGTTGGAAATCACCGTCTCCAACTCAAATTCTTCCCCCGGCTCCACCACGCTGACAGAAGGGCGGCAGGTATAGCTCACCCCCTTGAGGCCTCGGCGCAGGGACAAAAGCTCGCAGCCCACGGCGCAGAACGCCAGCAATATCAGGAAGATCAGCAAAAGGGCTTCCCCCTCTCTTAAATCTGCTCGGTGGGGACAGGGACAGAATCGATCAGCCGCTGGAGATAGGCGCCGGCCTCCTCCGCCCGGGAAAGGGAGGCGGAGGAAAGCCTGTGAGCCAGCACATGGGGAGCCATGGCCTTGATATCCTCAGGAATGACAAAATCTCGGCCCTGCAGCGCGGCGTAGGCTTGGGAGGCTTTGTATAAGGCGATGGCGCCCCGAGTGCTGACGCCGGCGGCAAAGGCGCCGTCGCGCCGGGTCCGCTCCACCAGGTCCATCAGGTAGCCGGCCACAGCGTCGGCGCACTGGACTTGGGTGTAATGTTGGCGCACATAGGCGATATCCTCTGGCGTGACGGCCACAGGCATTTCGTTAATCAAATGAGCGGTGCTGGGTCGGCTGATCAAAGTCAGCTCCTCTTGCCGAGCGGGGTAGCCCATGCGCAGCCGCATAAAAAATCGGTCGGTTTGGGCCTCGGGAAGAGGGAAGGTTCCATAGGATTCCAATGGATTTTGGGTGGCCATGACCATAAATGGCTCTTCCAGCTTGTAGGTCTTGCCGTCCACGGAAATCTGCCGCTCCTCCATAGCTTCCAACAGGCTAGATTGCGTCCGAGGCGTGGCCCGGTTGATTTCGTCCGCCAAAATGATGTTGGCAAAAAGGGGACCAGGACGAAACTCAAAATCCCCCGTTTTCTGGTTGTAGAAATCGATGCCCGTCAAATCGGAGGGCAGCAGATCCGGGGTGAACTGAATCCGGCTGAATTTGCCCCCCAGAGCCTTGGAGAAGGCCCGGAGCATCATAGTCTTGCCAGTGCCGGGCACATCCTCCAGCAGCACATGACCGGAGCAGACAAAGCAGGTCAGCACCAGCTCCGCTGTCTCCCGCTTGCCCACAATGGCCGAACACACCTGATCCAGCACAGCCTTTTTAAATTGCGCAAACCGCTCGGTTTCCATATCCGTCGCTTCCTTTCTATGTTGAAGAAATACCGCAATCAATCGACATAAACGACAAAGGCCGTTTTGCAGAAAAAGCCTTCTGCAAAACGGCCAGGGTCGTTGAGAAAATTATTCCTCGCTGATGGCGCCAACCGGGCAGGTGGCGGCGCAGGAGCCGCAGGAAACGCAGGCGGAAGCGTCGATTTCATAATGAGAATCGCCTTCCTTAATGCAGCCGACGGGGCACTGAGCCGCGCAGGCGCCGCAGGACACGCAGGCGTCGCTGATCTTAAAGGCCATGGGTACGCACCTCCATATAATAAAAATACAACATCATCATACCATGATTTAAGCAAAAAGCAAATGAATTTTTTGCGCTCTGGGACAAAAAATAAATGGGAGAAAGCCGCAAAGGAGGAAGATCGAAAATGCGCAAGGAAGATTGGGATGTGGAATTTGCCGCCGAAATTCTGCGGCGGGAGAATGAGGGACAAGTGACCAAGCCTCACCAAGGCCGTTTTGACCACAAAGAAAAAACAAAGAAAACCGGCGAAAACAAGAGCAAACCGGAGTAAACGGCAGAAAGGGGCGCAAAGCGCCCCTTTGCCTCGGCAAAATAGTCAGAGAAGGTCAAAAATAACTCTTGCATTTTGGATAGAAAGGCGTATAATAAAAGCATAAGGTCAAAGAAAGTCAAAGTCAAAATATAAACGACAGGAAAGGGGGGCGGGATATGAAGCTGTCTGACGCAATCGCCGCTTTTATCAACGAGATGTTGGACCAACAGGATATGGTGGAATTGCAGCGCAGCCGGCTGGCCAGCCAGTTTGGCTGCGCGCCCAGCCAGATCAATTATGTGATTGAGACACGGTTTTCGCCGGAGCAGGGCTTTTCGGTGGAATCCCGCCGGGGAGGCGGCGGGTATATCCGCATTATGCGGGCCGCCGTGTCGGCGCCGCGGCTGCTGATGCACGCGGTCAACGCTGTGGGCGGCAGTATCGACCAAGCCAGCGCCCAGGCTTTTGTGGAAAATTTGTACCAGGCCGACGTCATAGGTCGGCAGGAGGGGCGGATGCTGCTGGCCATGCTGGGAGACAAAAGCCTATCCGCCGCGCCTCAAAGCCTGCGCCCTCAGTTGCGGGCCGGGCTGCTGAAAGCGGCTCTGGTGGCGTTGGCCAGCGGCCGGGACGACCCGACGGCCGATTGACGGAGAGGCCCGGCGCCTCCCCAAGGTCGTAGAAGACGGCGATTGACTCGCCGGAAATCCATTCAATCAGGGGTCCCCAAACAATCGAAGATTGTTTGGGGCCAAAAGAAAGGGGTTTGAAGCGGTATGTTATGCGAGAAATGCGGCAAAAATGAAGCGACGAATTATTATGAATACAACATCAACGGACAGCAGATGAAAATTCATCTATGCGCTCACTGCGCGCAGCAGATGGGCCTGGGGGCCTTGGGCTGGCCCTCGGCCATGAGCATCCCCAGTCTGCTTTTTGCCAGCGGGTTGGCGGGAGAAAACGAGAGCCAGGCGCCGGGGCGGGTTTGCTCTTGCGGCGCTACAGAGGCGGAAATCCGCCGAACGGGCCGGCCGGGCTGCGCTCAGTGCTATCAGACCTTTCGCGATTTGTTTCTGCCGATGGTCAGGCGGATTCACGGCGCCGCGCAGCATATGGGCGCCGCCCCCAAAGGGGCGCCGGTTTCGCCGCAGGCCCGGCTGGATCGCTTGGGCGCAGAGATGAACCAGGCGATTGCCAAGCAGGATTTTGAGCGGGCCGCTCAGCTGCGGGATGAAATCAAGGCTTTGAAGGAGCAAGGAGGTCGGGCGTGATGGACGGCGTGAAATGGTATGAAAAACAAGGCCCCGGGCCGGAGCTGGCGGTTTCCACGCGGGTGCGGTTGGCTCGCAACGTCCAAGGCCTGCCCTTTGGCGAACGATTGACCCGGGAACAGGCGGAGAGCCTGATCGGCCGGGTGGAAGAAGCGGCTCGGCGGGCGGCGGCGCCGTTTCAGACCGTGCGGATGGACCAGCTGGCTCCTCAGCAGCGGGCTGACCTTTATGAAAAACATCTGATATCCCGGGAAATGATGAACAAGAGCCCGGCGGCTCTGCTGATTTCCCAAGACGAGGCCCGCTCGATCTTGGTCAATGAGGAAGATCACCTGCGCATTCAGGTGATGAGCGCCGGCGAGGCTCTGGACAAATGCCTGGAGGAAGCTTTGCGGGTGGGCGCTTTGCTGGAGGAATCCCTGGAGTTTTCTTATGACCAGCAATTGGGCTATCTGACCCAATGCCCCACCAACCTGGGCGCCGGTCTGCGAGCTTCGGTGATGCTTCATCTGCCCCTGCTCACCCGAACTGGCCAGATCGACGGAGTTATTTCCGCCGCCAGCAAGGTAGGGCTGGAAATTCGGGGTCTCTATGGCGAGGGCAGCCGGGCGCAGGGAGAGCTGTATCAGGTTTCTAACAGCGTGACCCTGGGTTTTTATGAGCAGGAGCTTTGCGAAAAGCTGAAGGACGCGGCGGGGGGAATCGTCCGCCAGGAGCAAGCCCTGCGCCAGGCTTTCCGGCAGCAATACCCTGGTCGGCTGGAAGACCGGGTCTGGCGGGCGGCGGGGCTGCTGCGCTATGCCCGGCGGATCAGCGGCCAGGAGGCGGAGGAGCTGCTTTCCGACCTGCGATTGGGCGTTGACTGCGGCGTCTTAGCCGGCGTGGCGCCCCATAAGCTCAACCAGCTGATTTACCAGATCAAACCCGCCTGCCTGGAAACCGCCGCCGGCCGCCCTCTGGAGCCGGAAGAACGGGACGGCGCTCGGGCCGACCTGCTGCGCCAAGCGCTGAGAGAGATCCAAGAAGGAGAATAACGAGAACAGAGGCGGAGGGAACCCGCCCCGTTCATTGACCAAATACAACTACATTTTATGGAGAATCGATAGAAGGAGGACGCATTCGAGATGGCAAACAACAGATGGACAGAACGGGCCCAGCGGGCGCTGGAGCTGGCTCATGAAGCGGCCAGCCAACTGGGACACAATTATGTGGGCTCGGAACATATCCTGCTGGGGCTTTTGCGGGAGGAAACGGGCATCGCCGCCCGGGTGCTGACCCAGCACGGGGTGACGGACCGAAATTTGACGGCCTCCATCGTCCAGGCCGTGGGCCAAGGGGCGTCGGGCGCGCAGCCCATGGGTATGACGCCTCATTCCAAGGAAATCATGGAGTTCGCCGCCGCTGAGGCGGCCAGCCACGGCGCCGGATACATCGGCACAGAGCATATGCTGATGGCCTTAATCCGGGAGGGGGACAATTACGGCCTGCGCATCCTCCAGGCGATGGGTGCCGATACTCGGGCCATTTATCGGGCGCTGGAGCAATCCATGGGCGGCCAATCTGCCGACCTGACCGGGCCGGAGGAGAGCCCCAAGGGCAAGAGCAAGCTGAAAACCTTGGGTCAATTCGGCGCAGACCTGACCCAAAAGGCTCGGGAAAACCGGCTGGACCCGGTGATCGGCCGGGATAAGGAGATTCAGCGGGTCATCCAGATTCTCTCCCGTCGGCAGAAAAACAACCCGGCTCTCATCGGCGAGCCCGGCGTGGGCAAAACCGCCATCGCCGAGGGCTTGGCCCAGAAAATTGTGGCCGGCGACGTGCCCGAAACCATTGCGGGAAAGCGGCTGATTACGCTGGATCTGACGGGTATGGTGGCCGGCGCCAAGTACCGGGGCGAATTTGAAGAACGAATTAAGGCCGCCATCGAAGAGGTGGTCAAGGCCAAAGACGTGATTTTGTTCATCGACGAAATGCACATGATGGTAGGGGCCGGCGCGGCCGAAGGGGCGGTAGACGCCGCCAACATCCTGAAGCCCGCTTTGTCCCGCGGGGATTTGCAGATGATCGGCGCCACCACCATCGACGAATACCGGAAGCATATTGAAAAAGACGCCGCTCTGGAGCGGCGGTTTCAGCCGGTGATGGTGGAAGAACCCTCAGAGGAGGACGCAGAAAAAATCCTGCTGGGCCTGCGGGATAAATACGAGGCCCATCATAAAGTAAAAATCACCGACGAGGCCATTCGGGCCGCCGTGAAAATGTCCGCCCGGTATATTTCCGACCGGCGGCTGCCCGACAAAGCCCTGGATTTGGTGGATGAAGCCGCCAGCCGGGCCCGGCTGAAAAACATGACCGCCCCGCCGGACATGAAAGAGCTGGAGGACCAGATCGCCCAGGTGAGAAAGGAAAAGGAAGAGGCTGTGCGCAGCCAGGATTTTGAGCGAGCCGCCTCCCTGCGGGACGAGGAAAGCCGCCGCCAGGCCCAACTGGACGACAAGAAACGGGATTGGAAAAACGTCCGCAGCCGGGCTGCCGGCGCCATCGGCCAGCAGGATATTGCCGAGGTGGTGGGGCAGATCACCGGCATCCCTGTGGCTCAGCTGACAGAGGACGAGGCGCTGCGGTTGGCCCGGCTGGAGCAAGAGCTTCACCAACGGGTGGTGGGGCAGGACGAGGCTGTGACCGCGGTGGCCAAGGCCATTCGCCGGGGTCGGGTGGGCCTGAAAGACCCCAAACGCCCGGTGGGCAGCTTCCTGTTCTTAGGCCCGACAGGCGTGGGCAAAACCGAGCTGGCCAAAGCCCTGGCTCAGGCGGTCTTCGGCCAGGAGGACGCCATGATCCGGCTGGACATGAGCGAATATATGGAAAAACACAGCGTTTCCAAGCTGGTGGGCTCCCCTCCGGGCTATGTGGGCTACGACGAGGCGGGTCAGTTAACCGAGCAGCTGCGACGCAAGCCCTACTGCGTGCTGCTCTTCGACGAAATTGAAAAAGCCCACCCGGATGTGTTCAACATCCTGCTCCAGGTGCTGGACGACGGGCGCATTACCGATTCCCACGGCCGGACGGTGGATTTTAAAAACAGCGTTATCATCATGACCTCCAACGCCGGCGCTAGCCAGCTGCAAAACAAGCGGTCTCTGGGCTTTGGCGAGGCGGATTCCGACGCCCAGAACCGAGATATGAAAGATCAACTGAAAGAGGCGCTGAAGCGCACGTTCCGGCCGGAATTTCTCAACCGCATCGACGATATCGTTATTTTCAACCAGCTGACCCAGCCGGAAATTCAGCAGATTGCCGGCAAGCTGCTGGACCAGGAGGTCAAACGGCTGGCTCAGGCCGGCGTCCAGGCGGAATACGACCAGGCGGTCTTAGAGCATCTGGCTCAAGCGGGCTTTGACCCAGTGTACGGCGCTCGTCCATTGCGCCGGGCGATCCAGGCTCAGGTGGAGGATTTGGCTGCTATGGAAATCTTGGAAGGCCGGCTGAAGCAAGGGGACAAAGCGCTGATTTCCGCCGCCGACGGCGCCGTGACCATCGCCGCTCTGCCGCCGAAGCAGCAGGAAGAGCGGCCGGAGGAGGCGCCTGAGCGATAATAGACCCTCCGCCTTTGCGCAGAAGCTCTTGCGTTCCCTCGCAAAATCTTCCGTTTTGCGAGGGAACTTTTGCGCGAAAAGCCTGTCTAAATGGAGGAAAGCAACCATACGCCGATTACAAGGAGGATATCCATGAAAAAACAGAAGATTTTGCGTATATTGTCGCTGGCCATGCTGACCGTTCTGCTGACAGGAGCTTTGGCAGGCTGCGGCGAGCAGGAGCCCAAAGAAGAACTGTCCGCCGGCCAGATTGCGGAAAAGCTGGCCGTCTTGGCGGAGGCGCAGGGGCTGGAAAGCGCGGCGGATTATGCGGACGTCTTCTATGGACAGGCGGATTTCGACAAGGTGGAGGAATTTGAGGTTTTAAGCCCCATGATGAATGTGAAGGCCAGCGAAATCGCCGTTTTCCGGGCCAAGGACGAAAGCGACGCGCCGGCGCTTCAGCTGGCGCTGGAACAGCGGGCTCAAGACGTGCAGACGTCCTTTGAGTTCTATTTAGAGGATCAATATGAAATTGCTCAAAACGCCATTGTTCGTCGAAAAGGCGCCTTTGTCTGCTTGGTCATCGACGAAAACGCATCGGAAATTGCGGAAGAGTTTGAAAAATTAGTGGAATAAACAGGTTTTTTGGCCGGAAACCTGGGCAGAAAACGCCGGCAGAGAAAATACGGAAAACGAACAAGAAAAACCGCCGCTTCTTCGGAAGCGGCGGTTTTGGTTTCAGAGCAAAACGGACCCAATCGGGCGGCGTCAAACGTTCGCCGGCCTCTGGGGCGCTGGAAAAGTCCTTACTTCACATAATCCCACAAATTGGACAGAGTCATCTTGTCGAAGACGCCGGTAGTTTTGACCTCGGCCTCCGCTTTCCATTGGTCCAAAAGCTGGTTAAACTTGCCGTCCCGCGCCTCTTGCAGGATAGAGTCCTGATTTTCGTCGAAGTAGGCGGCGCCGACGGGCAGGCGCTTGACCACATAATAGCCGTCTATCCCGGTATAGACGCCGCCGATCTGATTTTCGGACAGCTGAAAAAGCTCTGCAAACTGGGGGGAAGCGGCGCATTGGGAGGCGGCGACGATAATGCCGCCGGGGTTATCGCTCATATAGGGGTCGTCGTTGTAGCTTTCCACCAGTTGCGTGAAATCGGCGCCGGGCGCTTGCGCTTGGGCCATTACCTGCTGCGCTCGCTCCATAGCCCGGCGGCCTTCCGCCTGGTCCAGGGGGTCGCCCTCCATATCAGTCATTGAAAAGCGGATGTATTGGACTTGAGCGTAATGATCCGCAAAAAATTGCCGCAGCTCCACGTCCGTGAAGTCGTATTCCCCGCCGGGTCCCACCAGATAGTCGTATAATTTGTCGTAATACAGAGCGTTGGTCTGGAATTTGTCATAGACCCGGTCGGCCATGGCGTTTTCGTTTAGATAGGCCAGATAACCCGCCTTGCCGCCATGAGATTCAATGAGCTCTTTTTTGTTCTCTTTCAGCTGATCTTTTTCGTCGTCCGTCAGCTTGAGGTCGAATTCTTTGCATTTGGCCAGCACGATTTCAGCGGTTACAATCTGCTCCAGCGCCTGTTGCTTAACCATTTGCGTGGTTTCCTCGTCATATTCTCCGGTTTCGTCGCCCTGTTCGGCGGCCAGGTTCAAGCGGTTGTATTCCAGGTAAAAGGCCAGCTCGGCGGCGTCCGCCTGGCTGCCGTCCACCGTGACGGCGGCGGGGCTGGGCGAGCAGCCCGCCAGCCCGGCCAGCAGCAAGCAGCAGGCGCCTAGGGCCCCGATGCGTTTGATGCGCCTCTTCATGTTGTTTCCTCCGCGGCTGTATTTTGTAGGATGGCATAGCCCCATGCGTTGCAAAACGGCGACGCTGTTTTTCGGCTGGGCAAAGACCGCCGGCGCGCTGTATGGGACTGCGAAAAATCCGTTGGAACTTACTTGACTATACCACAGTTTTGCTCCTGATACAAATCGAAAAAGGCCGAAACCGCCTTTTTTGCCTCGGTCAGCGGGTCCTGGGTTTTGCCCAGCATCAGCGACAGATAGGGGGCCGCGTCGGCGCTGAGCAGCATCCGGCCCTTGAAGGAGGGATGAGAGCACAACAGCCCGGCCACAGCGATATCTCGAGGCTGGAAAAAGAGCATAAGCCGGCGGTCTCGCTGGGTCAGCTCGCTGACGCCGCAGCGGCCTGCGTCGGCCCGCAGCAGGGCGATGTCCAGCAGGTTCATAGCCTGGCGAGGCGGCTCGCCGTAGCGGTCCAGCAGTTCGTCGATCATATCGTCGTAATCGTCTTGGCTGCGAATGAGGGCGATACGGCGGTAAAGGTCCACGCGCTGCCCGGCGTCCGGCACATAGGTCTGAGGCAGGCTGGCGCTGACCAACAGGTCGGCGCTGCACTCGGTAAAAGTCTGCCGGGGGGCGCCGCCGGCCTCGGCCACAGCCTCCTCCAGCAGCTTGAGATACAGATCGTAGCCTACAGACAGCATATGGCCGCTTTGCTCGGCGCCCAGCACATTGCCGGCGCCTCGGATTTCCAGATCTCGCATGGCGATCTTAAAGCCTGAGCCAAACTCGGCAAATTCCCGGATGGCGCTCAGCCGCTTTTGCGAGATTTCGGAAAGAACCTTGCCTCGGCGATAGGTCAGATAGGCATAAGCTCGCCGGTGGGACCGGCCGATACGGCCTCGGATCTGGTGCAGCTGGGAAAGGCCCATATAGTCGGCGTCCTCAATGATCAACGTGTTGGCGTTGGCGATATCGATGCCCGTTTCGATAATGGTAGTGCAGACTAGAATTTGGATTTCGCCATTGTACATACTGGTCATGACGGAGGAAAGCTCTCGCTCGGACATTTTGCCGTGAGCCATGCCCACCGCGGCTTCGGGAAAAGCCTGCTGGAGCTGGGCGGCAGTTTTATCCATGGAGCCGATGCGGTTGTGCAGGTAATAGACCTGGCCCCCTCGGGCCAGCTCCTTGCGGATGGCGTCGTAAATCACAGATTGGTCGTATTCCAGCACATAGGTCTGCACGGGCTGCCGATCATGGGGCGCTTCCTCTAGCACAGACATATCCCGGATGCCGGACAGAGCCATATTCAGCGTACGAGGAATGGGGGTGGCTGTCAGCGTCAATACGTCCACGGCGTTGGTCATTTGTTTGATGGATTCTTTATGGGAGACGCCGAAGCGCTGCTCCTCGTCCACGACCAGCAAGCCCAGGTCTTTGAAATGCACGTCCTTTTGCAGCATTCGGTGGGTGCCGATGACGATATCGATTTGGCCGCTGTGCAGCATTCGCAGGGTTTCCTGCTGCTGCTTGGCGGTGCGGAAGCGGCTCAGGGTATCGATTTTGATGGGGTAGCCGGAAAAGCGGGAACAGGCTGTGAGAAAATGCTGCCGAGCCAGCACAGTAGTGGGCGCCAAAATCGCCGCCTGCTTGCCCGAAAGCACGCATTTCATCACCGCCCGAAAGGCCACTTCCGTTTTGCCAAAGCCCACGTCGCCGCACAAAAGCCGGTCCATGGGGTGGGGCTGCTCCATATCCTTTTTGATGTCGGCGGCGCAGGTCAGCTGGTCCTCTGTTTCGTCGAAGGGGAATGCCTCTTCAAAGCTGCGCTGCCAATCGTCGTCCGGCAAAAAGGCGAAGCCTGGGGCGGATTTTCGAGCGGCATACAGGCGGATCAGCTCGTCCGCCAAGTCCCGAGCGGCTTTTTTAGCCCGGGTTTTGGTTTTGGCCCAAGAGGTTCCGCCCAGCTTGGAAAGGCGGATGTTGGCGTCCTCCGGCGCGCCGATGTATTTGCTCACCAGGTCCAGGGCGGTGGCGGGGACATAGAGAAAATCCGTGCCGGCGAAAGCGATTTTCAGGTAATCCCGGGCCACGCCGTCGCTGTTGATGCGCTCCACTGCCACAAAACGGCCGATGCCGTGGTGCTCGTGAACCACATAATCGCCAGGGACCAAATCGCTGAAGGATTTGACTCGGTCCCGGTTGGAAGTCTTTTTCTTGGGTCCGTCCTGCCGCCGTCGCTGCAAAATGGCGCCGTCGCACAGCACGGCCACGCCGGCGCTGGGGTATTCCAGCCCGGCGGATAAGGCGCCTTTGAGCAGGCAGACTTTGTCTTTCTCCTGCGGCTCCGGACTGTGGGCAATTTGGTTTTCCTCCAGGAGTCGAGCCATGTTTTCCAGCCGTTGCGGGCCGCCGGCCAGCACAAACACCTGATAGCCCAGGCCCAGATAATGGCGAATATCCGACAAAGCGGTTTCCAAGCTGCCGTTGTAGGCGGGCAGCTGTTTGGCAGTCAGAGAGAAGATGGCTTGGGGCTCGAAGCCGCCGGAGCTGGCGAGAAAGGAATCCATGACGACAGTCTGGCGCTCCAGCAACACGGCCTTGAGCTGCTCGAAGCTGATGTGAAATTGGGCGCGTCCAGGAACCAGACAGCCTTGCTCCAGCAGACTGATTATGTCCTCATGGACCCGGTAGGCAAAGCCCCCCGCCGCCTCTCGGACGCCGGGACTGTCGTCGATTAGTATCAAACAATCGGCGGGCAGATAATCCAAGGCGGTGGTCAGCTCCGGGTAGATCAGCGGGAGATACCGGTCGCAGGCGGCAAACAGGCCCTGTTGTTCCAGTCGTTCGGCGTCCTGCAAAAGGTTTTGGACCAGCGCCTCGGCGGCGCCTTTTTTGGCGGCCAGGCGCCGAAGCTCGGCGGCCAGGGCCGGCGCGCCGCCGGGATACAGCTGAGGCAGGGTTTCCCGAGCGGGCAAAATGCGGACCTCTTTGCTGTTTTGCAGCCGTCGCTGGGTTTGAATATCAAACTCTCCCAGAGAATCCACGCAGTCGCCAAAAAACTCTGCCCGGACGGGCCGCAAAGCGCCGGCGGGAAAAATATCCGCAATGCCCCCTCGGATGGAAAATTGGCCTCCGCCCTCCACCGCCAGGCAACGGACGTAACCGGCGGCAATCAAAGCGTCCTCCAGCTGTTCCAGAGAGATTTCCTGGTCTGCCGTCAGGGTGAAGGCGGCCTGTTCCAGGGCCTGGGGAGGCATGGCGGCCATCGTCAGCGCTTCTACCGGCGCCGCCAGCACAGGCTGGCGGGCATGGACGAACTGATCCAGCGCGGCCAGGCGCCGATGCTCATATTCCCGGGAAGAGCCCTCCACATTGTGGAACACATACTCTCGAGCGGGCAGCAAGGCGGCGGGGACGCCGGATAGATTTTCAAAATCCGCGGCGAACCGGCGGGCCTGGCTTTCATCCCGGCAGATTGCAGCCAAAGGACGGCCCAGATCCTGCTGCAGAGCCGCCGCAAAATGGGCCTTGTGCGCCGGCGACATTCCATAAAGAGAAACAGCCCGCTTGCCCTGCTTGAGGGCCTCTTTCAGCTCCCGGTATTCCGGCAGCTGGTTTAATAGCGCTAAAAGCTCTTTCATTGTAGTCTGCCCCGAAAAATCCACGGGGACCCCTTTCTGATGATTCGGTTGGGGCGAAGCCGCCCCGGACCCGGCGCGGCGTTGGTTGAATAGGTTTCAGCCGCGCAACTCCACAAGGCCCCGGAATGCCTCCGGGGCCTATCGACAATATTCGGCTTTGGACCAAGGGGGGCATAGAGGAAAACAACCGCCAAACTAACGCGGAGCCTGGCCGTCGCGCCGCGCCCCGTCGGATGGTTCCGACAAACCGTTAAAATCCTGCATGGCTTGGTCTATGCCTTGGCAGATCAGGGTAACGACAGCCTGGGGCGCCAGTTTGACTCCCTCGTAAGCGTCGGAGTCCATAGCGTCCAACACATAATCCTTTAGGTCCTCCCGCGAGCGGTCTGGAGCGCCGACGCCGATTTTGATTCGGGGGAACTGATCGGAATTCAACTGATAAATAATGTCTTTGACGCCGTTGTGCCCGCCGGCGGAGCCGCTGCGGCGAACCCGGAGCCGGCCGCCAGCCAAGTGGATATCGTCGTACAAAACGACGATCCGTTCTGGCGGTACCTGATAGGCGGCGGCTAAATCCCGCACAGCCTGGCCGGAGAGGTTCATAAAGGTCTGGGGCTTGGCCAGCAGCAGGGTTTTGTTCTCCAGGCGGCAGGTTGTGAAAAGGGCCTGATGCTTGGCCTGATTCACCTGGCCTGCGTCCAGCTGTTGGGCCAGTAAATCCAAGGCCAGGAACCCGGCGTTGTGCCGGGTGGATTCATATTGCCGCCCTGGGTTGCCCAGGCCGACCACAAGATAATCGGCCTGGGCAGGAGCGGCCTCCCGTTTTCTTCTGAAAATAGCAATACACCTCTGTGGAAAAAATCAGCTGAACAGGGCGGAGACGGAGGCTTCGGCATAAATGCGCTTGATGGCCTCGGCGAAGACCTCGGCAGTGGATAGGACCTTGATTTTCTCGCTTTGCTTGCTTTCTGGCAGGGGGATAGTGTCCAGCAGCACCACCTCCTGAATGACGCTGTCGTTCAGCCGCTGGATGGCCGGGCCGGACAGCACGCCGTGGGTGGCGCAGGCAAACACCTCTTTGGCGCCGCCCCGCTCCACCAGAGCTTTGGCCGCGTTGCACAAAGTGCCGGCGGTGTCGATCATATCGTCGCCCAAAATCACCGTTTTGCCTTCCACGTTGCCGATGATGTTCATCACCTCGGAAACGTTGGCTTTGGGGCGGCGTTTATCCACAATGGCCACCGGCAGATCCAGCTTGTCGGTGAATTTCCGGGCCCGGGCCACGCTGCCCAAGTCCGGGGATACCATCACGACGTCTGGGTTGCCGATGCCGAATTTTTTGGCGAAATAGGGGATCAATACAGAGGAACCCAGCATATGGTCCAGCGGGATGTTGAAGAAGCCCTGGATCTGGGAGGCATGAAGGTCCATGGTCAGCACCCGGTCGGCGCCGGCCGCGGTAATCAGGTCGGCCACCAGCTTGGCGGAGATGGGGTCCCGGGCTTTGGCCTTCCGGTCTTGCCGGCCATAGCCAAAATAGGGGATAACGGCGGTGATGCGGCCGGCGGAAGCCCGGCGCAGGGCGTCGAACAGAATCAGCATTTCCATCAGATGATCGTTCACCGGCTCGCAGGTGGACTGGATGACAAACACGTCGGCGCCGCGGACGGATTCATTGATCGAGACAGAAATCTCGCCGTCGGAAAACCGGTTGATATCGGCGTCGCCCAGAGGCACGCCCGTCATGGTGCAGATGTCTGAGGCCAGCTTGGGGTTGGAGTTGCCGGCAAAGATTTTGATGCTGTTGCCATGAGGAATCATAATGCTTTCTCCTTTTTTGTGCTGTTTTCATATTGTATGGCCCCGGCGGGCCAACATTCGCTTGGGTTCAAAGCAGGCCTTTTTCCCGGCGGCGGGCGACCCACTCCTCTTTGTTCACCTGGCGGGCCCGGGCCAGGGCCAGAGCCTCGGCGGGCACGTCCTCGGTGATGGTGGAGCCAGTGGCGATATAGGAATTTTCGCCCAGATTCACGGGGGAAACCAAATTGACGTTGGAGCCCACGAAGCTGCCCGGGCCCACGGTGGACTGGTATTTTTTCTTGCCGTCGTAATTGCAGATAATGACGCCGCCGCCGATGTTGCTGGCTTCGCCGATCTGGATATCCCCCAGGTAGGAGAGATGGGCTACCTTGACGCCGTTGGCCAGCTTGGCCTTTTTCAGCTCCACAAAGGTGCCCAGCCGGACTTTTTCGCCGATGTCGCAGCCTGGCCGCAGATAAGCGAAGGGCCCCACTGTGGTTCGAGCGCCCACGGCGCTTTCAATCACCTGGGAACTGTTGACGACGGCGCCGCAGCCGATCACGCTGTCTACCACCATGGAATTGGGCCCCACCACGGCGGTGGCCTCGATATGACTCCGGCCATAGATAAAGCAGCCGGGGAGAATCATAGCGCCGGGCTCGACGAGGGCGTCCGGCGAGATGTAGGCGGAATCGGGGTCCATAATCGTGACGCCGGCTTTCATATGGGCGCGGTTGATCCGCTGGCGCAGCAGCTGCTGGCAGCGATAGAGGTCCAGGCCGTTGGTCACAACGCAGCCGTCCTGCTCGGCCAGGGAAATTTCGGTCAGCAAGGGTCCCAAGCCTCGCAGCTCCTCCACCAGAGTGGCAGGGGCGCCGCTGAGCCGCAGCGTCACCTCCCAGGGGGCGAAAAGGGCCATAGGCCGGTGGTTTTTGTCGGTCAGCAGGCCGCAGTTTTGCTCCATCAGCTTTCCCAAGGTTCCTCGGGTCAAGGCGGGCAAGCGCTCAAAGAAGACCAAAACCCGGTCCGTTGGCGCCAGAGCGGCGAACAGAGAAGAGGAAGCGGAAAAATCCGTCTCAATCCGCTCCACGTCCTCCCCGCATTCCGGGCAAGGCCGGCCCGCCAGATAAATGGGCGAACATCCGAATGCCCGGGCCAAGTTGGCCATATAGCAGCACAGGGGCCGGGACAGGATGTCCGCCTGGCTGGCAAAATCATCTTCACAGTTGTAAATCAGAGCGCATTGGCTCATAGAAAAACGCCTCCTGTAAACAGTTTTGGCGATACAAGCAAGAAACAGAGGCTCTGGGCCGCAAAAATAGGCGGAGAACCGTTAGAATTCTATTATAGCAGACCGGAAGGCAAAAATCACCTCCCTTTGGCGAAAAAGATAAATCTTTACCCAAAGGGGGAAAGCTGATAAAATAGAAACAGCGGCTGTGCCGAAAAAAGGAGGGTCAGAAAGGGGAACGTGTCTATGAAAATCCGCACAGATTTTGTGACCAATTCCAGTTCCAGCGCTTTTGCGGTTTTGCGGCTGACCGATAAGAAAGATCGCGTTTTGATGGAACTATACAACGAGGCTGGCGGCCTGTTGGAAGAGCTGCGGCAGGCTTTTGAGCGGCTGTTTCAGCTGCAGACCACAGAAGAATTGTGCCAATGGCTGGAGCAAGAGGCCAAATGGTTTGTGGACGAAGGCCATGAGTGGTTCGAGCAGAGCTGGAAAGAGGGACTCGACTATATTCGGGAAGAGCTGGGGAGCGTAAAAGACCTGAAAGAGCTGTATCTGGAATATGGCGAGGATAATGGGGGCGAATTTGTGGAAGACGATATGGAGAAACATATCGTCCACGGCTTTGCCAAAGTGGATTTTGTAAAAAAAACCGTTGAGGTTGAGGACGACCTCTATTAAGACCAAGGGAACAGGGGGCAATAACGATTGGAGCCGATTCTTCGAATCAAACAGGATATTCGCCAGGCGGCAGGGCAGACGGCGGCCGTCAAGGACCCAGACGCCGCTTTGCTCTTTTGTTATGTGGCGGCTTGCGGCGGCAGCTGCGCTCTGCCGCCCCCTCAGCAGCTGAATATGGACGAAGCCCGGCTGCAAAAGGCCCGGAGCCTGCTGGTGCTTTACAATGTGTGCGCCGACAGCCAGGGCCCCCAGAAGCCCCGGAAAGAGGTGGAATACGACCCGGCGGAGCTTCGGCAGGCCCGGGCCGGCGACGAGGCTTTTGCCGGCCTATGTCAATATTATGAGAGCGCCCTGGGCCGCATGATGCGCAAAAGCGAGCTGGAAATTTTGTATTCGGTCTACAGCGGCTTGGGGATGCCCGCCGAAGTGTTGATGCTGCTGGTCAATTACTGCGCGGGCAGGGACAGGCTGACCCCTCGGTTTTTTGAAAAGGAAGCCTATCAATGGAGCCGGGACGGGGTGGAAACTTACGCGCAGGCCGAGCAATATCTGGCCAATTTACAGCAGCGGTTTTCTCGCCAGGGGGAGATTATGCGGTTGCTGGGAATCCGAGACAGGCGACTCTCGGAGAGCGAACAGCAAATGGTGGATAAATGGATCCATTACGGTTATGACGCCGGCCTGATCGCCTTGGCCTACGACCGGACGGCCCTGCGAACCGGCGGCTTGAAATGGGCCTATCTGGACAGCATTTTGGAGAGCTGGCGCGCCGCCGGCTACAAAAGCCGGGCGGATGTGGAGGCGGGCGACGGACAGGCTCCGGTCAAGCAGGGGCCGGGCGCGCCGCCCGCCGTCCGCCGGGGCGAATTTGAAAGCGGCGTGGTGGCCGCCGTCACCAAGCGCTATGAGCGCAAGCGGATGCAGCGGGAGCAAACCAGGCAGGCTCGGCTGGAAGAGCTGCGCAAGCGAAATCCATCCTTTGCAGAAAATGAAAAGGCCCTGGGTTTGTGTGCCAGCCGAGCCGCCCGCGCCGCCGCCGGCGGCGACCAAAAAGAAGTGGCCCGCCTGCGTCAGGAGAGCAAGCGGCTGACGGAAGTGCGCGCCGCCATTCTGCGGGGGTTGGGCTGCGACGAAGCTTATCTGGACCCGCCCCCGGACTGCCCTAAATGCCAGGACCAAGGCTATATCGGCGCGGAAATGTGCCAATGCTTCCGCCAGGCTTGCCAGCAGGAACAAGCCCGCGTTGGGGAGGCCCGACGGTCGGGTTCTGCGTAAAGGCGGGCGCAGAGGCCAAAATGCCCGAAGCCGAGGCTGCTCAGAGGCTCTGGTCTCCGAACGCAAAAGCGGGGCGCGCCTCCGGCGCGGACCGACCGATAAAAGGAGTATCGCAATGCGCTTTGGTTTTTCTTATGTGGGGCTGCTGATGCTGCTGGCTCTGTTGATCCCCAATATTCTTTGGACAAAACGAAAACCCCAGGGCTATGAACAATGTGCCGCTCAAGAGAACCGGATTTTGCTGGGGTTGGAGCGGGCTGGGCAGGTTCTTGTCACTGCTTTGAGCCTGATTGTTTCGGATTTCAATCTGCGCCCCTGGCGCCCTTGGAACCTCTGGCTGGCCGGCGCGGCGGCGCTGATGCTCCTCTATGAGTTGTATTGGGTTCGTTATTTCTGCAGCAAAAGAACCCTGGTCGATTTTTATACCAGTTTCTGCGGCGTTCCGTTGGCCGGCGCCGTTTTACCGGTAACGGCGTTCTTTTTGCTGGCGATATACAAGAGAAATGTCCCGCTGGGCGGAGCGGTTCTTCTGCTGGGCGTTGGCCATATCGGTATCCATTGGTCCGCCAAACAAAGGATAGACCCCCGTTCAAGCGCTCATCCATGGAAATAAGAGGCTATCGCCCCCTTGTCTCTATTTGGTTTTAGGTTGCGTTTGAGATAACCTTCCCTTGCCAAAGAGAGGCCGGCGACCATAACCGGTATCGGCAATCGTCAAACAAAGCGCCCGCAGCTACGGCGGCTTCAAAGCCCCGGCTGCGGGCGCAAATGGTTCTGTTGCCTCAAGGCCAAAACCGGTTACGGCCGGCGGGCCGCCCGGATCGGTTGATTAGAGGTTTTGGTAATCCAGGGTGATTGTGCCGTCTTCGTTGGCGGTAACGGCCTTTTTGTCCAGGAAAATCTTGTCGATAGCGGCGAAATAATCCTTCTTATCGGGGTAAACCAGCTCGGCTTCTGCGATGACCTTTTTGGCCAGGGCGCCGTCGTTGGCCAACAGAGCTTCGGCCATCAACACCTGATACTGGGCGGAAACCACCAGAGCGTTTTCCGGGTCGCTGATGCAATAGTCGGAACCATGGCCTACGCCGGAAGCGCCGGAAGCCATGGGCTGGACGGTGGGCATGACGCAGGAAACGTCGCCCATATCGGTGCAGCCAGTGCCCCAGCGAGTCTCTTCTTGGATGTAATCCTCGCCAAAAGCTTCCTTGACAACGTCCACAGTAATCTGATACAGGTTCTTATCGTTATACAGCGGGCAGTAGCCGGGATAATCCTGCAAATGCACGTTGGCGCCCATGGCGGCGGCGGAAGAAGCCAGCGCCCGGTTGATGCGGTTGTTGGCGGAAACAATGGCTTCGATGCTGGCGCCGCGGACATAGCTCTCTACCCGCACGTCGTTGGGGATGGCGTTGACAGCGCCGCCGCCCCGGGTGACAATGGGATGGAAGCGGATGTAATCCTTCTCCTGGAAGGTTTCCCGCAGGGCGTTGACGGCGTTGAGGCCCAAGTTGGCGGCATACAGGGCGTTGACGCCCAGATGGGGCGCGCCGCCGGCGTGGGAGGAAACTCCTTCGTAATCGATATTTTTGGTCAGGCAGCCGTTGTTGCCGATGCTGACGCCGATGCCCTTTTTCTCGCTGTTGGAGGTGTGTACCAGCAGGGCGATGTCGCAATCGTCCATAAAGCCCCGATACATGAATTCCACTTTGCCGCCGAAATATTTGATGATTCCTTTTTCCCGCAGAGAAGCCCGATAGCCGATCTCAATCAGCTCTTCGGCGGGCACGGCCATCAGGCGGATGGAGCCGCTCATGCCGTCCAACGCGCCGGGCTGCTTCAGCGCGGCGGCGATGCCCAGCAGGGCGGCGGACTGGGCGTGGTGGCCGCAGGCGTGGACAAAGCCGGTTTCCGGGTCGCACTCAGGGTGAGTGGCCACAATCAGGCTGTCCAGCTCGCCCATAATCAGCAGCTTGGGGCCGGGGCGGCCGGTGTCGACGTCGGTATAGAAGCCCGGGATATTGCCGGCTTCCACCAGCTCATAGCCCAGTTCCTTGTATTTCTCGGCCAGATATTTGTGGGTTTCCCACTCGCGGTAGCCGGTTTCCGGGTGTTTCCAGATATGGCGTTCGGCGGCGAACATCAGGTCCCGCTGGCCGGCCACGATGTCTTTCAGCTTGGCAATGCGTTCTTGATTCAGCATTTTAATCCTCTCCTTCACGAGCTGCTTGGCAGCAATTCAGTTTCGGACATACTTAAACCTACTATTTCTATTATATCAGATTTCCTTTCAAAGAAAAAGAAGCCGCCCCCAAATTTCCTCTATCGGATGTGGAGAAAATCAGCCTCCGTTTTTGTGCATTCTGCCAAGTCGGGAAGGCCCGACGGCCAGGCTCGTGTGAGCGCGGAGGCGTCGTCAACCGCGGCGCTCGCCCGCCTCGGCCCTTTGCGTAAAGGCCGATGGCGCTATCGCTCAGGGCTGGACGCGCGCCCAACTTCGCAGTACGCCTGTCGGCGCGTACCGGCCTCGGGCGCAAGGGCGCATGAATCGATTGAGCCAAACAGGTTGGCCTCCTTACAGTTTGCTATTGTTCCTCCAAAGGCGGGAAAAACCAACGGGATTTTTCCATCACTGCTTCCCACAGCTTATCGTTCAAAGGGCCTGTGTCAAATTCGGCGGCATATTGATAGGTCGTTGGCGAAAGCCCATTTTCTTCTATGCCGCGCAGGATTGTGCGAAAACGATCGTGATAAATCAGCCAGAGGGGGTTGCGGATTCGATGGGGCGTCTCCAAACTGACAATTCCATGGGCGCTGACAACGCCATAGGGGCTGTCAAATTCCAGCCATACAGAGGGGCCTTCTCCAGTATATCCTTGTGTAAACGCTTTTTCATACCGAAAACTGTCAATCCATTCCCCCGCCAGCCGGCGCTGTTCGTCAGTCAGCTGAGCGGAGGTTTTTTGGCGGGTTGGAACGCCGTTCAGCCAATCTGCCGCGAAAAGAGTGAATTTCGTGGTTTCCGGGTCAAAGGAGGCCAGCGCCTGCTCCACGGCCCGGCGAACGCGCCATTCATAATAGGCCCGGCTTCCATGGGCGGCGGAAAGCGCGGCCAGCACGAGCAGAGGCGCCAGCAGCGCAAACTGAACCTGCCAAGGCAGGCGGCGAAGATATTTCATTCAGCATCATCCCTCCCCAGATTCTCGACGCTCCGATTTTGGTGGAAACAGGAAATGAAATCGCGAAGAGTTTCCTCTTTTATTATAGCAAATCCGCCGAAAAAGGGAAAGACGCCCAGAGAAAAATTTTCTGACGCCCGATTCGGGGGGGGGGCCGGCTTTCTGCACCAGGGACAATGCAATCGAGCAAAGCGATTTTGGAACCAAAAAAGAAAATCGCATAACATGACGACCGGCACAGTGGTCGTCAGCTGGCGTTCCAGCCAGACCGTGAATTTGGCCAGCTGCCAAGCAGAAAGATACATGGGGAATCGCCTTTTGCTATTGTTTGCGTCGGCAGTTTACAAATTGGACATTATTTTTCGGTTTCATCCTGCTTCGCAAGATTGATCAGCAGGTTGACGAGCTTCTGGGAACAATCGCTGTCCGCCTCAAACCGGGCTGCCCAGACACCGCCCAAAGGGCCGGTCCAATGCGCCTGGCCTTCTGCCAAAGACACCCGGCCATGAGGCGTGTCGAAATCCAAGAAGACACACGGTCCGCCGTCCACACGAAATTCTCTCAAAAAGACGGTTTTTTCAAAGCAGTAACTGTCCACATATTGCTGGACCAAATCCAGCTGATCTGGCGTCAGCTGGTCAGAGCGCACATCAAGAGGAGGCAGCGGGATAAAGGTGGAAATCTCAAAATCCGTCTCATGGGCGTCAAAGGAATCAATGGCCTGTCGCATCTGCCAAGCGGCAAACCAAAAAGGCAGGCGGAACAACAAAAACAGGCCCAGCAGAAAAAGTATGGCTTTTTCGCCAGGGGAGAGCTTGTATTTTTGTTTCATGAAACCTCCTTTATGACACAAAAATAAGCGGATCAGAATTCATCATCTGAGGTTTCAATGCCAAAAGCATGGAGAAGCGCATTATAATCCTCCCAATCTATTTCAAAATGGGCATAATGCTCTTGCCCATCCGGGGTTTTGAGAAAGACCCTGCCAGGGTCCGTATAGATATGGCCCCAAGGGCAGTCAAACTCCAATTTTGCTCCGCCTCCGCCGTCTACATACCAAAAATTCTCCATGGAAACAAGTTTTTTAAATCGGAAATGATCCGTATATCGCTGGAGCAAATTGCGCTGCTCCGGGGTCAATTCGGCAGCAGTTTTCTGAACATTGATCTTTTTTTGATTGAAGTAATAGTAAAAACTCCAGGTGAAGTCCATGGCATGGGCATCAAAAGACGCCATTGCCTGCTCCAAAAGAAGCCGGCTCATGCTGTCATTCTGCTGCCGTAATGTTTCGATTTCTTGTTTTTGGTTTTTGATCGTGTAAAACCCATAGAAAAATACAGCGCAAATCAGCAAAAACAGGGTGACGAAATACTTATCTTTTTTTCTCATATGGAAGCCTCCTGAAAAGCGCCTCTGTGTGAAACAGAGGCGCTTTTCTTAGTTAAATCGTACATATTTCTTCTGGGTCATAATGCAATCGCCGTCATCGATACTAAAGGTTCCGTTAGAGTTCATTTGAACAACTAACAGCCCTCCATTATACTTCCATGGATTCATGATACGATAATAGACGACACTATTACTGATATAACAACCTCGTACAACAACAGAATGACCGTGGTAATTTTGGGAAGAGCCATTGTTCAAACTAGCATGAAGGGGGCGGCCATTAGATGCATGGCTGTATACTACATCATAAGACAAAGGATATTGAACCAATGTCGCCTTTATTTGGTATACATTATTATACCAAGAAGTGTATTCCCATGGCTCGGCACCCTGTAGGCCGTTTCCAGTAGCGGTTGCAACCTGACTCGCGAGATAATTGGTGCCTTTATAATAATTTATGATAGAGGCCATACAAGCAGCCCAACAAATGTCAGCATTTCCCTGCGTTACATATTTCACAGGCACCGTACCGCTATCCTCACCGTAGGCCCTACTTTTGGGAACCTCCTGAATCGCTGTCACGGGAACGGCTTCGCTACATTCCACATCAGGGGTCAGGGACAGAGCGGCAGGGGCGGTGGAATCCTCAAAATAGGACAGGGTTTCCGTTTCGCCTTCATCGTTGATGAACTGGATCGAACCCTCGTTTACCACCAAAGCCACATTGGCATTGTCGGCGATAAACTCATTCAGCTGCTCGGCAAATTGAGGACCTGCCTGGAAACTGAGTTCGCCGTCTTCGGTCTGCATCACTGTGGCAATGGTAATCACCTGGCCGTCTGCGAACACGGGGTACATGGCGTAGGGCAGTTCGCCCAATTCGGAGTTATAGGCGGAAAGCCGCTTGCCCAGGTAAACCTGGCAGCCCGGCTCCAGGAAGCTGAGTTCCTCTTCCCGCATGAAGGGAAGGGTATTGCCCAAATGCTCTTGGGCGTAGTCCATCCAGGGGTCGTCTTGGGCGGGCGCTTCGTCCCTCACCGCGTAGACAGACAAGGCCGATACCATCATCAGGTCGGCCAACAGCATGGCCAAAAGCCTTCTGGTCATTCGCTTCATTACAGCAGCGCTTACTGTATGATAAAAGAATAAACTGATGAAAAAGAAAAGTCAATACAAGGAGGGGAATTTCGGCGTCATATACAAATTTGCCCACTGGCATTTGTGTAATTTAACCAAATTTTCAGATTGCCAGGATAAACTGTGCCGCGACGGGTATGTTCCGTTTTTGGTTTACTGGATATGGGAATCTCGGCGGGCGGCGCTGTTTGCCGTCCACGATAACAGGGCGAAAAACAGGAGGATCAGCCAAGCCGGCAGGCCGGGGGAAGGGCGCAAAATGAGGAGGAAAAGGGCTGTGGAAACCGCGCAATAGGCGGAACATTCGCGGACAAAGCCCCAAAGTTGGTTGCGGCCGGCAGCCGCGGAAACGCTCTTGGGCGGCCAGGGCAGGCGCTCCGGTTTGGAGATTGGCAGGATCGGATGTAAATCGTTGTTGCGGCAATAGGGGCAGAAAAATTGATCCATAGCCATGATCTCCCGACGCGTCAATCTGCGGCCGCAATAGGGGCATTTTTGGAAATAAATCACAGGGTTTAAGGCGGATAACAGCAGCAGCGCCTCGTCCCACACTGTGGAAAGCCGGAGCCCCAGGAACAGATCATAAAACAAGATAAGGGCTTGAAAGGTCAAAAACGCAGTAAGCCCCAACCGCCGCAGTCGAAAAAGGGTTTGAATGGTTCGGATTTGACGCAGCAAACAAAATCACCTCACTTAAAAACAAAAGCCTGTAAAGATACAGGCTTTTGTTTGGATTGTTAATGGGTGTACGACCAGTATCCATCACGAATAAGGCCACTATAAGAAGTATCTTGATAGTAAGACTGATTCGGCGAATAGATGGTGTCCAAAAGAACAAGTTGTATGGCGACAGAACGACCATGATCACTAAGGCCTAACCGATAATCAGCCCTTGTTGCTTGACTATAAGGACCGGCCTTTCCGTTGACAGACGTATAATGGTTAAAGTATGCGCTACAGTCATAAAACACCATTGTACCAGAGGAAACAAATTCATCACTAGGCAAGTTATACATATTGCAAATAGCAGTGATCATCTGACGGGAGTTGTTACCCTTCATCAGCAATTCTCCAATAGGTCCTTGGAGCGAAGCAAGAAAGGAAGCTATTTTTTGCTTTCCTTGATACCCATAAGTGGTATTCAAGCTAATTACAGTATCAAGCATCCCTTTTACGACAATAGTATTTCCGGGATAAGTAGTGGTATCGGTTTTCAGGACACGATTGCTGTAACTTGATCCATAAAGCTGCCTCATCTTACCTTCCAATACAGAGTATGTATTGTTGGGATCACTTGTAGTTGCGTAAGAAGAAATAGATTGCGTATTTGCAATCATGGTATTCTCAGGGTGGGAAGGTAAATTCTCCAAGCAGTAGGATAAGATACTATTTCGCACTTCTGGAGAATTTAAATCAGCATCAGTCGTTAATTGAGGAACTTGTAGAAAAGTGTATTCTTGCACAATACCAGACGATGTCTCGGATGAACAAAAAAACAAGGAATCATCCGTATATGCAGAGAATCCATATGTCATACCATCCACAAAATCAATCCATGTGATAGTGCCATCTTGGCAGACAAATACATCAGATTCGCCATACAAGACAGTTGTTCCCTCCCCTGCCGCATAGACAGGCAAGGCCGATACCATCATCAGGGCGGCCAGCAACATGGCCAAAAGCCTTCTGGTCATTCGCTTCATTTCATCATTCTCCTTTCGACATACCGAAAAACATCAAATACTTCATTGTAGCAGCGCTTACTGTATGATAAAAGAATAAACTGATGAAAAAGAAAAGTCAATACAAGGAGGGGAATTTCGGCGCTATATACAAATTTGACCACGGTTATTTGTGTAATTTAACCAAATTTTCAGATTGCCAGGATAAGCCGTGCCGCGGCGGGCGAGCTCTGGTTTGGCTTGGCCAATGTATCCGTCTCGGCGCTCGAAGTGGGGGCTGCCCAAAGGCCTTGACTCCAAGCAACCGTGCCTCTGTATTTGCCGAGCAAAACATAGGGCCTGCCCGTCGGCGCTTGCCGACAAAGTGCCCGCAGCCAGGATCTGCACAGAGGCTCCGGCTGCGGGCACATATGTTGTTATTTCGTTTTTGCCGAAACGGAGTACGGCTATCGGGCCTCCCGGACCGACCTATTTGGCGTAGTCGATGGCGCGGGATTCCCGGACTACGTGGACCTTGATTTGGCCGGGGTAGCTCATTTCGCTTTCGATCTTTTTGGCCAGGTCTCGGGCCAACAAAATCATCTCGTCGTCCTTCACGATTTCCGGCTTGACCATGATGCGGATTTCCCGGCCTGCCTGGATGGCGAAGGATTTTTCCACGCCTTCAAAGCTCTCGGCAACTTCCTCCAGCTTTTCAAGCCGCTTGATATAAGCCTCCAGGTTTTCTCTGCGGGCGCCGGGGCGAGCGGCGGAGATGGCGTCGGCGGCCTGCACCAAGCAGGCGACGACTGTCCGAGCCTCCACGTCGCCATGGTGAGCTTCGATGGCGTGAATGACCTCGGGGGATTCCCGGTATTTCTTGGCCAGGTCCACGCCGATGGCCACATGGGAGCCTTCCACCTCATGATCGATGGCCTTGCCGATGTCATGCAGCAGGCCGGCTCGCTTGGCCAGGGTTACGTCCGCCCCCAGCTCGGCGGCCAACAGACCGGCGATGTGAGCCACTTCGATGGAGTGATTGAGCACGTTTTGGCCGTAGCTTGTGCGGTAGCGCATTCGGCCCAAGATCTTCACCAGCTCAGGGTTCAGGCCGTGAACGCCGGTTTCAAACATCGCTCTTTCGCCCTCTTGCTTGATGGTGGTTTCCACCTCTGCCTTGGCCTTTTCCACCATCTCCTCGATGCGGGCGGGGTGAATGCGGCCGTCGGCAATCAGTTTTTCCAGAGCGATGCGGGCGGCCTCCCGGCGCACTGGGTCAAAGGAAGATAGGGTGATGGCTTCCGGGGTGTCGTCGATAATCAGGTCTACGCCGGTCAGGTTTTCCAGGGCCCGGATATTCCGGCCCTCCCGGCCGATGATGCGGCCCTTCATCTCGTCGTTGGGCAGGGGCACCACGGAAACGGTGACTTCGCTGGCATGGTCCGCGGCGCAGCGCTGGATGGCCAGGGCGATCACCTCGCGGGCTCGGCGGTCGGCCTCCTCCTTGAGCTGCTGGTCCAGCTCCTTCAGGCGCAGGGCGGCGTCGTGACGGGCTTCCTCTTCCACCGTGGAGATCAAAAAGCTTTTGGCCTCTTCGGCGGTGAAGCCGGAAATGCGTTCCAAGGCTTCCATTTGGCTTTGCTTCAGGCCCTCTATTTCCTCCAAGGAATCGTCGGCCTTTTTCAGCTTTTGGTTCAGTTTTTCCTCTTTTTTCTCGATGTTTTCGTGTTTGCGGTCCAGCTGTTCTTCCTTTTGCTGGATGCGGCGTTCCTGCTTTTGGACGTCGCTGCGGCGCTCTTTCAGCTCTCTGTCCGCTTCGGCGCGGACCTTGAACACTTCCTCGCGGGCTTCCACCACAGCCTCGCGCTTTTTGGTTTCGGCGGATTTAATGGCGTCGTTGAGGATGCGAGTGGCTTCGTCCTCGGCGCTGCCGATCTCTTTTTCAGCGATTTTTTTTCTGTATAGGAAACCGGCAAAGAAACCGCCGGCGCAAGCGACAAAAATCAAGATAGCTGAAACGATATAAAATCCTGTATTTCCGGGCAAATGCGTCTCCTCCTTCTTTATCAATTTTCTAAAATAGGGTTCCTTATAGCGCCCGAGGGGGACAGGCCGCAAAAAAACAGCGCAAACCTCCCTGCGCTGGCGCCAGGAAGCAGTTCCGCTGTTATAGCTCGGCGTCCGCGCGGGCGCGCGGGGAAAAAGCAGAATACCGTTCTTATTTTATATCGGCGGCTGGAAAGTGTCAAGAGAAACGTCGTCGCAGGGAGCGCCCAAAGGCCCAGAGGCAGAGCAAAACGGCCGCGGCGGAAAACAGGATCGCGGCCGCCGCAAGCCCTTCTTGCCGAAGGGGCGGAGATCGTTCTCCCCTCGGCTTTCGGCGTGGGACGAGCCATAGGCAGGGTAAAAAAAGAACCGCCCAAAGGCGGTTATGGGTTAAATTTCACACAGCGAAGACATGGTCGCCGATGCGAGCCACCACAGGGCGGCTGTAAATCCATTGGTTGGTGGTTTTGGCCGGGTTATAATAATAGATAGCGCCGTCGGTAGGGTCCCAGCCGCTCATGGCGTCCTGGGCGGCTCGGCGAGAGGAATCGGCCACCGGCTGGTCGTATTGTCCGTCGTCCAGGGCGGAAAAGGCGCCGGGTTGATAAATTACTCCAGATACCGAATTGGGAAAGGAGGGATGGCGCACTCGGTTTAGAATCACCGCCCCCACCGCCACCTGGCCCTCATAGGGTTCCCCTCGGGCCTCGGCGGAAATCATCCGGGCCAGCAGATATAAATCGTTGTCCCGGCCTGCTCCGCTGCCGGCGGAGGTTTCAAATTCCGCCATGCCAAGGGCCTTTAACGTGGCGGCGCCGACCACGCCGTCGGCCGTTAGGCCGTTGCGCCGCTGAAAATATTTGACGGCCTTCACCGTTTGGGAGCCGTATATGCCGTCCACTTCTCCGTCATAATAGCCCCAGCGCTGAAGCTTTTGCTGGATGGCGCGCACTGCTTGCCCCTGGGAGCCCTGCTGATAGACCGCGGCTTGGCTCTGGGGGGCCAGCCACTGGACCAGGCTGATAATCAGGCTATTGAGCAGAAAAAGGGCGGCTAGACCCGCCAGAAGCCGTTTGTTTACTGCCATGATACCATACGTCCTTTGCATTTTATTTGTTTTTCGATTATTATGATACAAAAGGGGCGAATTATTCTGCCCAGGCCGCCAGGGCAGACGACCAAGGCGGCTCTGGGCGTGGCGCAGAGGCTGATCGCGTCCCAAAGGTTTTTTTATGGATGATGGATAACGATTCCGCTTGGAGGATGATTTTGGAACAAATAGAACGGGAAATCGCCCTTTGGGGCGGATACAGCCTGTTGCAGGGAAACCAGGGGCTAAAGCTGACGCAGGACAGCGCCCTACTGTCGGATTTCGTCCGGCTGAAGCCGGGAGAGCGAGGGCTGGAACTGGGGACAGGCCAAGGGGGCTTGTACGTTTTAACATTGCTGCGCAACCAGGCTGGAGAGCTGGACGGGGTGGAGCGCAACCCGGAGGCGCTGGCTGTGGCTCGGCGCAATCAAGTCCGCTGCGGCCTGGAGGGCAGAGGGAGACTGTACGAAGGGGATTTGCGCCAATTCCAGGGTCGGGCGCCCTATCAGGTCTGCCTGTGCAACCCGCCCTACGGTCTGCCGGGCCCAAAGCCCCGAAACGCCGTTCAGCGTCTGGCTCGGGGAGAAGAGGGCTGTGGGATCGACCAACTGTGTCAGGCTCTTCGGCGCCTGTTGGCCGACAAGGGCAGGTTTTATTTTTGTTGGCCCGCCCGCCGATGGAACTGGGCCGCAAAGGCCTTGGATAGAGCCGGCTTTTCCCCCAGGCTGCTGCGGCCTGTGCGGTATCAGGCGGACAAACCGGCCCAGCTGCTGCTGGTTATGGTCCGCCGGGGTTTAGGGGAGCTGGAGATCGGGCCGCCGCTGGTTTTGCGGGAACCCACGGGGGAATACAGCACGGAATACCGGCGGATTTATCGATTGGATGAAGAAAGGGAAGGTTGAACTATGGCAGGAAAATTGTATGTGGTGGCCACGCCCATCGGCAACCTGGGAGATCTTTCTCCCCGGGCGCAGCAGACCTTGGCTCAGGCGGATTTCATCGCCGCCGAGGATACCCGCGTGGGCGCCAAGCTGCTCAACGCCTTTGGCATCAAAAAGCCCCAGGTCAGCTACTTTGAGCACAACCGGCGGGCCAAGGGAGAGCAGATCGCCCGCCGCATTGAAGCAGGGGAAAGCTGCGCCCTCATCACCGACGCCGGCACCCCGGCGATCAGCGACCCGGGCTGCGACCTGGTGGAAATCTGCGCTGGGCGGGGGATAGAGGTTGTGGCCGTCCCTGGCCCCTGCGCCGCCATAGCCGCCTTATCCATTGGGGGAATGCCCTGTGGACGCTGGTGTTTTGAGGGGTTTCTTTCGGTGAATAAAAAAAGCCGACGCCAGCATCTGGAGGAAATTCGGGAAGAAAAGCGGACTATGGTCTTTTACGAAGCGCCCCACAAGCTGCTGCGCACATTGGAGGATTTTTATGAGACATTGGGAGACCGGCCTATCGTGTTGGCTCGGGAGCTGACCAAAATTCATGAGGAAGCCTGGCGCGCCACCTTGTCTCAAGCTCTGGAGCGTTACCGCCAAACCCCGCCCCGAGGGGAATTTGTGCTGGTGTTGGCCGGCGCGCCGGATCAGGGGGAAAAGGAGACGGAGCAGGACCCTATGGAGCTAACGGCGGAGCTTTTGGAGCAGGGCCTTTCTCTCAGCGAAGCGGCCAAACAGGCCGCCCGCCAGCTGAATTTGCCCAAAAACAGCGTCTATCGCCAGGCTCTGGAGCGATTTTCAGAGGAGAAATAACCGCACGGCCAACACAGAAACCAGAAACGCCGCCGCATCGCCGGCCAAAGCGGCCCACAAAGCCCAGCGGGTGTTTTTGGCGCCCACAGAGGCGCTGTATAGGGCTACGCAGTAGACGCTGGTTTCGCTGGAGCCCAGCATCACCGCCGCAATCAACCCTGCCGGGCTTTCCGGCCCGGCCTGCCGGATAACGTCCGCTCCCAAAGCCAGAGCCCCGCTGCCTGAAAAAGGCCGCAGCAGAGCCAGGGGCACGCACTCCGCCGGCACGCCCAAAGGCGCCAGCAGAGGCGCCAGGCCATGGGCCAGAACGTCCGTCGCCCCAGAGGCCCGAACCATCGCCAGGGCGGTCAGCATGGCCAGCATGGCGGGGAAGATGGAAACCATGGTCTTTAGGCCCTTGCGGACGCCTTGGAGAAACGCGGCGTATACGTCGCAGCCTCGGCTGAGGCCGTAAAGGGTCACGGCCGCCGCCAGCAGGGGAATCAGCGCCCGGCTCACGCGGGCCATACCCTGGCCAGCAGCCGGCTGACCAACAAAACGACGCACACCGAGGCGGCGCTGGCCAGCCAGACCGCCGGCAGAATGGAAAAGGGGTCGGCGGCGCCCGCCGCCGCCCGCACCGCCGCCACGTTGGCGGGAATCAGCTGAAGAGAGGCGGAGTTGAGGGCCATCAGGAGCAAAACAGCGTCGCAATCCGGTTTGCCCTGCCGCTGGGCCAGCCGAGCCGCCGCCCGCAGGCCGGCGGGGGTGGCGGCGGAGCCCAGGCCCAGCAGATTGGCGGCCATATTTTGGCTCAGGGCCTCCATGGTTTGTTCGTCCTGGGCCGCCGAGCCGAAAATTCGCCGGATGACAGGCCCCAGCCCCCGAGCGATTTTTCGGCTCAGGCCGCTTTGATCCATGATTTCCAGAATGCCCGACCAGACGCACAGAGCTCCGCCCACAGACAGCGCCAGTTCCACGGCGTCGGCGGCGCCCTGGGGCATAGCCGCCGCCACCTGGCCGATTTGCCCTCCCAGCAGGCCGAAAACCAACGCGGCGCACAGCAGAGCGGTAAAAACTTTCGCCATCATCGCAATCAACGCCTTTTTCTGATTTACCGCCGGCCTCAAGGGGCCGGCGGCCTATGGGCCCATTCTACGCCTTGCGAAGGGCTTTTATGCCCGCCGGCTTCCCAGATCCGCTCAAGGCCGGCAAAATCAAAATTGCTTGGGGGAGCAGAAAACAGTCGATAAAACGACGATTTTTGCCGCGCCTTCCGACGATTTGTCTGAAAAACTATTTTTATGCAAAATTGCGGCAAAGCATAAAAAATTTGGCCGGAAGGCGGACAAATTGTGAAAACGGTTGACAACAGGGGTTTTTGGTTATTTTCATCACTTTATCGGCATAAAATCTTAACAAATTTGTCACATGTCGTTTATTGACACTTTTTGTAACGTCTGGTATGATAGTAACAGCGATGTGAAATAAAGAGAGGAGGTTCCATTATGAAATCTACTGGAATCGTAAGAAACATCGACAGCCTGGGCCGCATCGTACTGCCCATCGAACTGCGCCGCACCTTGAACATCGACGCCAGCAAGGGCGACCCCATCGAGATCTACATGGACGGCACGTCCATCGTGCTGCGCAAGCACGAGCCCAACTGCGTTTTCTGCGGCAGCTCTAAAAAGGTTTCAGAGTTCAAGGGCAAAAACGTCTGCGAAATCTGCCGCAAAGAGCTGGCGGAGAACCAGTAATCCCAGAGAAACCTGCGAAAAAGAAAAAGGCCGGGATAGACAAAATCTATCCGGGCCTTTTTTACCGGTTTTTTATTTCTTTGTTTCCTTTTCCTCCTGCTCCTGTCGCTGCAAAAGCAGAGCGATCTTTTCCGCCAGCACCCGGCTGGCGTTGGCTTGGGCGGCCAGGTTCAGCGCCAGCTGAGCCAGACTTTGCCGGCGACTTTCCGTCTCTTCGGCGGCTCCGGCCTCTTCGATCTGGACGCGAGCCTGTTGGGCGGCTTGCGCCAAAGCGGCCTGCTGCGTTTGAATAAATTGGTCAAAAGCGGGCGGTAGCCCGGCGGGCTCCGCGCATTTATCGGTCAGATAGGAAATCACCGGGATAGGCAGCAGCGATTTGAGAATGCAAATGGCGGTGAGGCGGGAAAGATGCTCGCGGCTGTATTTCTTTTTCACAGGCGGAGGAATCAGACCCAGCTTCACATAATTGTTGATCATCGAGGGCGTGACCAGCTTGTCCCGGCCGTCGCCAAATAACGCCAGGCGCTTTTCCATAAAGACAATCACCTGGTCCATATAAAGATCCAGCTCGGGCAGAGAATCCCAACACAAGGTTCTGGGGCTGGACAGACTGTCGACGCAGTCCAATAAATTTTGATACAACCCGCCGCTTGGGCTGTTTTCGTCCATGAAAAACCATCCTCCTTACAAGCCCTTTCTCGCCGATATGAAACGGCGAAAAAATGAGCCTCTCATACATCGAAAAACGTTTCTTGGCGTTAGCGCTTGGATTTGCTTCACAGCTCGCCTTGGGCCAATAAATTGTCCTTTCCCATGCCGCATACGAAGGGGTTGGAATCATACTGATGACAAACTGATGACAAAAATCCAGAAAAGCAGACCGCTGCTCTGGATCGTTCATCCTTTTTACAAGCAGCTCGTTGGGAAGCGTTCTTGCGTATGCGCCGGGGCCCGCCAGCCGAATGTTTTTCAAGCCGTGGCGTTTCAAGATGTCTTCCAATTCGTCGGGCAGGAACGTATAGGTCGCGCACCAGGGCGCGTCGCCCTTTTCATAGGCGGCGATTTCTTGTTCCCCGCCCATAAATCCCTAGTTCCAAAGCTTCATAACGGCGTCTTTGCAGAAACGAAAGACCTCTACGGCTTTTTCTTTGTTGGCGACGCGCCAGGTTACCAAGGGGTCGCCGCAGGTTTCATCCAAAATAAATTGATTTTTTTGGATTGGCCCAATAGGGCAGATATCCTAAACGGCTGGACACGCTTATCGTCATTCGTTTGCGGCATATGCGTATCAATTCGCCGATCACCTTTTCCTGATGGGGATAGGTATAGGAAATCGGGGCGTCAAAGGAGAGGATCCTGCCAAAGGAGCGAGCGCCAAAATCGCTCGCGCCTTCTTTTTTTGATTCTACTATCTTACCACGAAGCTCTTGGAGTTTCAATAGAGAGGAAAACCATATCAAAAAATTATCGCCGCGCCGGACTGGTTTTCAGAACCAGCAGCGGCGCGGCGGAACGAGAAGCCAATTTCAGGAGCCAAGGGAGAGCAAGCGCCTTGGAGGCGGTTGCCAAGAGTGGGGCGGTCAGCCGTTTATAGCAATCCACAGGCCGGAAACGGCCATCACTACATAGACGACGGATTTCAGCTTTTTGCCGTCTATGCTTTGGAAGATACGGCCGCCCAGCAGACTGCCCACAACCAGACCCGCCGCTCCCCAGAGGATGGGGGTTAGGACGCCGCTGGGGATCAGATGCAGCAGGCTGCGCACAATCAGCAGATAAATATTGTTAATTAAGAAATAACATTGGGTTGTGGCCATGTATTGTTCTTTATCCTCCAACACGGAGACAAAATACAGAATCATCGGCGGGCCGCTGACGCTGAATAGGCCGCCGCACACGCCGGAAATGACGCCGGCCAAGGCGGCGTTGCGGAGAATGGGCCGGATACGCACCCGGCTGCTGAAAAAATAAAGCCAAATCGCCAGAGCGATCAGAAAGACCCCCAACAGCCGTTTATAAATGGGAGAAGGGGATTCGTGCATCAGCCACATTCCGCCGGAAGCGCCCAAAATGCAGAATAGAGCGGGGAAAAACAGCTGTTTCCACTGAATGTGGCGGAAACAGCGGACCAAAATGGTCAGATTCAGCGCCAAGGACAGCACGGTGGATACGTTCAGCGCGATTTCATAAGGCAGGAACAGGGGCATAATGGCCATCATCACAATGCCGAAGCCAAAGCCCGTCACCGCCTGAAGCAGGGAGCTGGCCAGAGAGGAAAGACCCAGAAACATCATTTGCATCGGTTGTAACCTTCTTTTCTTGTGGTATAGTCAAAGCGTTTCAAAAGAAGGGAATGCTTCTCTTGAAATCTGCGGCGCATTTCGCCGCAGACGGCCGCAAAAGCGACCTTGCTTGGGACTTCATAGACAGCGCTTGGGCGCTTTGCGCGCTCGGCGGCCATGGGCCCGCTGGAGGAAACATACAATTTGCGTTTTTCAGCCCCGCTGACGATATCCTGTGGAATTTTTGGCGAAGCGGCCCGTTCTGTATCGTTTGAAATAGACGGATCGCCTCCAAACGCCTATCATCAGAGGCGGAAGCCGGCGCTTCCTCACTATACCACGCCGCCGGGATTTTTTCAATCCGGCTCGGCGGCGGAAAACGGAGGAGAAGAACATGAAAACAAAGGTCAAAATCACCGTGCTCAAGCGGGAATACTACCAGGACTTGGCGGACAAATATTTGGCGAACCCCCAAAAGGCCCCCTGCGCCCGGGTGGAAGAGGGGCAAACTTTTCTCGTCTCTCGGGAAAATTACGACAATTTTCCCTATGAAAACAAGTTTTGCCCCAGCGCTTGGAATGTCATTCGGGACAAGGTCTACGCCGCCTTACAGGGAGGCCAGTTTTATTGGGACGGCTGGATGCGGGAACCGAAACAGAATATTGTGGTTTGCTGCGACGACGGCGTCCGGCCGGTGGTCTTTCTGCTGGAGCGGGCGGAGGAGGCGTAATCTGCCTGCCTTGTTCCGCAGGAGCCGGGTTTTTTGCTTGTGCAAAAACCCGGCTCCTGTTTTGTTTTCCGGCAGGCGGGCAGGTTTTTCTTGAAAGGGGCGGGGGCGGCGGCTATAATGTGTTTCAGGGCGGGGCGAAAGGCCCGGTTCAGGCATAGAGCAGGAGGAAACCGCGTTATGATGACACAACAGCATCTGGAAGATGTGACAGAGGCCAGCCGCTGGGCGGCGGACAAAGGGAAAGTGGCCTCCTATATTCCCAAACTGGCGGAAGCCGACCCCCATCAGCTGGGGGTTTACCTGATGGATTTGCAGGGCCGGGGCGTGGGCGCCGGCGATTGGCACAAACGGGTCACCATACAGAGCATCGTCAAGGTGGCCATCTTTTTGCAGGCTTTGGCCGATTGCCCTCTGGACAAGCTGAACCAGAAAATCAGCCTCAACGCCACAGCCGGCGGCTTCAACTCCATTGTGGAGCTGGAGGAGCGCAACCACCACAAGCCGCTGAATCCCTTTATCAACAGCGGCGCCATCGCCTCGCTGTTTTTAGTAAACGGCGAGCCGGGAGAGCGCTTCGACCGGGTGATGGAGCTGGTGAAAAGCATGACCGCCGAGCAGCGGCTGGAGGTGGACGAAGACGTCTATCTCTCGGAAAAAGAGCACGGCAGCCGCAACCGGGCCATCGCCTATTTTATGCAGAGCACCGGCATCATCGAAGGGGATGTGGAGCAGCTGTTGGACGAATATTTCCGCCTGTGCTCCCTTCAGGTGGATTGCCGGGATCTGGCCTGCGTGGGCGCTACACTGGCCAACGGCGGCGTGAACCCCGTGACCCGCCGGGCTTGCGCTCTGCGGCAGCACTGCCGGACGGCGCTGGCCGTTATGGTATCCTGCGGGATGTACGAGCAGTCCGGCGAATTTTTAGTGCAAACCGGCGTGCCTGCCAAAAGCGGCGTGGGCGGCGGCATTATGGCCTCCATCCCAGGGCGCATGGGCCTGGGCCTCATCGGCCCGGCGCTGAACGAGGCGGGCAACAGCAGCGGCGGTATCGAGCTGCTGACCCGGCTGGCGGACGAGCTGGACCTGAGTATTTTGTGAAAGACAGAGGTGAAAGAAGATGAAACAATATACCCCGGCCATTGTGAACGAAATCAAGAAAAAGAGCTTCTTTTCCCTGAGCCGAAAATATGAAACCCGTTACTATGAGGGAATCCACAAGGAAAAAGAGCTGCGGATGCTCTGGATCGAGATGAACGCCATGGGAAAGGCGATGTGTTACCCCTGCGCCTTTTGGGAAGAAAAGGGGATGCAGGCTTTTCGAAGCGGGTTGAAACAGGAAAACCGGCAGATGATCCAGCGTTGGACGGAGCTGATCGGCCCGGAGCGCAAAGAAGAATTTTCGATTCGCCAGATGGAGGAACGGGAATTCAGCGAACTCTACAGCCAGGCCAAAAACCAAGCCGACCGTCAGGACGGGCTGAACGACCCCGCCGAAGACGAATGGACCGACGAAGAGCTGCTGGCCGACGATTCCCTGGACGACGGGGAAGAGGAGGAATAACAGGATGCCCAAGCGATATTGGCTGCATCGCGTCTCCCACGAATGGGAGGTTTCCTATTCTCTGCTGGAGCAGGGGCTGCTTTCCACCGGCTGGCCCAGCCTGATGGGGACAGGAGTGCTGGAGGCCGCCCTCCGGGGGGATAAAAACGCCTTTAAGAAAGCCACGGCGGGTTGGGGGCCGGGGCGCTGGGGCTTTTGGAATTTCAGCCAGTTTCGGCCGGGGGACGTTGTGGCGGTTCCGCTGTTTGCAAAGGAATTTGCCATTTTAGAGGTTACGGGCCAGCCCTTTGAGATCACAGCGCTGGCGGGGCGGCGGTTTCAGGATAAAAACGACGTCCCCATCTTCGCGCGGGAAGACGGCTTGTGGGACGAGGCGGGTCAGTTTTGTGGATTGGGCTTTGCCGTAGAGGTTCGGCCTCTTCGGCCTTGGCCTCTGCCTAGGAACTTGGCCGACGCCCCCTTGCGCTCCCGGATGAAAATGCGCCAGACCAACGGAGATATTACCGACCTGGCCGCCAGCGTGGAGCAGGCTTTGGCGGCGAAGGAGCCGGTCAGCTTTCAAGAGGCTCTTTTGGAAGCGGCGGCGCCCGCCCTGCTTCAGGTTGTAGAAAAGCGGCTGGACCCGGACAGCCTGGAAGAGCTGCTGCGCCGGTATATGCAAAAGCAAGGCGCTTCCCGGGCCTGGCGCCCCGCCAAAAACGAGGCGGGCAAAACGGAGGGAGCGGACGCCGACGTGATCGCCGAATTTGACGATTTGGGCGTTATTTTTTACATTCAGGTGAAAAAGCACCAGGGCGAAACCGGCGATTGGGCTGTGCGACAGATAGCCGAATACCGGGCTCAAAAGGGGCGCAAGGAAGATTATACCTATATACCCTGGGTTGTGTCCACTGCGGATTTCAGCCGGGAGGCCGTCCAGACCGCCAAGGCCAAAGGCGTCCGCCTGATCGGCGGCCAGGAGCTGGCCCGGATGCTGCTGAACGTCGGCCTGGAGCGGCTTGATCCAAGCCTTTGATTTGTGCGCCGGGCGCCGCGAAGCATTGAGAAATGAGGAAACGATGAACGAACAATTGCAGGCGATAAAGGAACATTGGGATAAAACGGCGGATTCTGCATGGTATCAGTCTTTGCGGACGGAAGAAAAAATTGCGGCCTTGATGGAAGAGCCGGCCCGGGCGTTTCATCCCGCAGTCTACCGGATGATTCGCGAATTTGCGCCAGATTTGCGGGGCAAGAAGGCGCTTTTGCCCTCCAGCGGGGATAATCATGCCGCTTTTGCTTTGGCGCTGTTGGGAGCGGAGGCGGTTTCGGCGGATATCAGCGAGAGGCAGCTGGAGCGAGCCCGGTCGATTGCGGACCGATATGGCTGGAACATTCGCTTTGTGTGCGAAGACACTGCAAAGCTCTCCAGCCTGGAAAGCAATTCTTTTGATTTGATTTATACCTCCAACGGAACCGTGACTTGGATCGCCGATTTGGACGAAATGTACCGCAATTTTAATCGGGCGCTCAAGCCGGGCGGGATTTCCATTTTATATGACGTTCATCCTTTTCAGCGCCCCTTTTCCGGGGAGCCATGGAAAGCGCCTGAAATTGTGAAACCTTATGCGGAGACTCTGCCGCAGCGCCATTGGCGGGTACAGGATTTGATGAACGCCATGATTGGGGCGGGGCTTTCCATTCGGAGAGTAGAGGAGCTGGAGGCTGTGGACGCGGCTTTCTGGTTCCCCTATGAGCAGCTGCAAAAGCAGAATCCGGAGCAGTTGGAAAACGTCAACTGTTGGCGCCGCAACCCTATGGCTGCGCTGCCGGCATGGATCGCCATTGCGGCGGTTTCGGCCGGGGAGCCCCGGCGGGCCAAACCCGTGTGAGCGGAGGTGCGGACATGGGCCGCGCTGCCCGGGGTCGGAGCCATGCAATGCTCCGTTTTCGGACATAGGGGCGCAGGAGTTGGCCCGACTCAAACGGAGTACGGCAAACAGAACAGCGGCATAAGGAATCCCCCGCCAAAACGGCGGGGGATTTCTGCGCACGGACCCCGGCTTCGGGCACGAACGCCCATGAATCGGCCCAGCAGAAACGGAGTATTCCTGTCGGCGCCAGCCGACCTCTCCGACTAATAGCCAAATTGCTCCTTGGCTTGCTCGCGGGTAAAACCATGGATATTGCTGGCGCCCAGACCGACGACGCTCAGCTTTTCGCCGCCGTGGGGTAAAATACGATATTCGATTGCCACAAAAATCCCCTCCTAATCGTCTCGCTATCGTCTTGTTCCGCGTTCTGCTTCCGCCGGCTTGGGCCGGCTTGCAGCGTGTATTGGAAAATGATACTGCCTGGAACGGACTCTAAGTCAAGCGATTTTTGGAAAACCGGCAAACTGCCCAAAAAAACAGGCGCAGATTTGGGCAGTTTCACGAGAGGGGACAAACCTCCGACGGGAAAATTTCACGAAAAATACGCAAAATCCCTTGACATTCTCCTTCGGATGGGGTATCCTATAAAAGCGCTTGAAAAAGGGGAGTCTATGCCCTGGCGCGGAAAATAATGCGATGAAGCTGGAGATTGCCGTCTTTGGCGGGTAACTTCGGTGGAGTATGTCCGACAATCGGGCGGCTGGGAAACAAACGGCACGCGCGTTTCACAGAGCGGGAACTGTCTGCATGGGCAGGCAAGCCCTTCTGCGAAACCAACGGGTGCGGAAAACGCCGGAAGATTGCGCCTGTGCAGCCGGCTTCTTTCATGCCCAAAATGCGATACGCGCGGCGGCGTTGCAGGTTTCCCGCCGAACGCGGTCAACCAAAATTTGATTACGTTCGCAATGCAAGGAGGAACACATAGTGGCAAAGACAGACAGAATCAGAATTCGCTTGAAAGCCTACGACCACCAGGTGATCGACCAGGCGGCAGAGAAAATTGTGGAAACAGCGAAGCGCACCGGCGTGGAGGTTTCCGGCCCCATTCCCCTGCCCACAGAAAAGGAAATCGTCACCATCCTGCGGGCCGTACACAAATATAAAGACAGCCGGGAACAATTTGAACGCCGGACCCACAAGCGTCTGATCGACATCCTGAAGCCCACCCAAAAGACCACCGAGGCGCTGACCAACCTGGATCTGCCCGCCGGCGTGGAAATCGAAATCAAGCTGTAAACCAAAAAGTCGCAACCCGAAAACCCGCGCAAGAGCGGGCGGGTCAAGTTGAGGGCGGACCCCTTCAACCAATAGCCTGTAAGGAGGAAATACAATGCAGAAAGCCATTATTGGCAAAAAGGTCGGCATGACCCAGATCTTTGACGAAACGGGCAAAGTGATCCCTGTCACCGTCATTGAAGCCGGCCCCTGCACCGTAGTGCAGAAAAAGACGGTGGACAAAGAAGGCTTTGATTCCATCCAGCTGGGTTTTGCCGATATCGCGGAGAAAAAGCTGAGCAAGCCCGAGGCCGGCCACTTGAAAAAAGCCGGCGTGGGCATGAAAAAATATCTGAAAGAATTCCGGCTGGACGATATCTCTTCTTATAATGTGGGCGATATTGTATATGCCGACGTGTTCGCCGAGGGCGATAAGGTGGACGTCACCGGCGTCAGCAAGGGCAAAGGGTACGCCGGCATCATCAAACGCTGGAACGCTCACTCCCAGGAACATACCCACGGCGTGGGCCCTGTGCACCGCTCCGTCGGCTCCATGGGCGCCAACACCGACCCCTCCCGGGTCTTCCCCGGCAAAAAGATGGCCGGACATCTGGGCGCCGAGCAGGTTACCATTCAAAACCTGGATATTGCCAAGGTGGATAAGGAACTGAACCTGATCGCCATCCGCGGCGCTGTCCCCGGCCCCAAGGGCGGCATCGTGTTCATCAAGAACACGGTGAAGGCTTAAGGGCAGGGAAGGAGGAACAAACAACATGGCAAAAGTAAACGTTTACGATATGACCGGCAAGGTCGTGGGCGACATTGAGCTGAACGACGCCGTCTTCGGCATCGAGCCCAATACCGCCGTGATGCACGAGGCTGTGAAAAACTACCTGGCCAACCAGCGGCAGGGCACCCAGAGCACCTTGACTCGGGCCGAGGTCCGGGGCGGCGGCCGCAAGCCTTGGCGCCAGAAGGGCACAGGCCGGGCTCGCCAGGGTTCTACCAGAGCTCCCCAGTGGACCCACGGCGGCATCGCGCTGGGCCCCAAGCCCCGGGATTACGGCTACCATATGAATAAAAAATCCAAGCAGCTGGCTATTCGCAGCGCTCTGTCCGCCAAGGCGGCCGCCGGCAATGTGATGGTCGTCGAAAACCTGGACCTGAGCGAAGTGAAGACCAAGAGCTTCGTCAAGTTTATGAACGACGCCGGCATCTCCGGCAAAGCGCTGGTGGTGACCCCTGAGGTTCGCCGCAACCTGGTGTTGTCCGCCCGCAACGTGCCCGGCGTCCGCACCACCGTGGCTTCCGTCATCAGCGTCTACGATATCTTGAAAGCCGACAAATTTGTGGTAGACAAAGCGGCGGTGGCCAAAATCGAGGAGGTATACGCATAATGAAAACTGCATACGACGTGATCCTCCGTCCGGTCATCACAGAAAAGAGCATGGCCGGCATTGCGGATAAGAAATATGTCTTCGAGGTGGCCACAGGCTCCAATAAGGTGGAAATCCGCAAGGCTATCGAAGAGATTTTCAAAGTAAAGGTCCTGAGCGTCAACACGATCAACGTCCGGGGCAAGCAAAAGAGAATGGGCGTTCATACTGGTTATACCTCGAAAAAGAAAAAAGCCATTGTGCGTCTGACCGAAGATTCCAAGGGGATTGAAATCTTCGAGGGTATGTTCTAAAAAAGAGCTGCCTGGGCAAGCGCCCGAATGAAAGTATGCCGCGTAAGATTCTTTGAACAAAAGGGCCGCGGCGCAAAACAAACGACGATAAGGAGTGAAACACAGTGGCTATCAAAACCTTCAACCCGACGACGCCGTCCAGAAGAAACATGACGGTGATCGATTACTCGGGCCTGAGCAAGGTTAAGCCGGAAAAAAGCCTGCTTGAGACTCTCAAGAAGAATTCCGGCCGCAACAGCTATGGCAGAATCACCGTTCGCCACCGGGGCGGCGGCAACAAAAAGAAATACCGCGTGATCGACTTCAAGCGGGATAAGATGGAAATGCCCGCCACAGTGCTGACCATCGAATACGACCCCAACCGCAGCGCCAACATCGCGCTGGTGGAATATGAGGATAAGGAGCGCCGCTATATCATTGCCCCCAACGGCCTGAACGTAGGCGACGTGGTTTATTCCTCCGCTTCGGCGGATATCAAGCCGGGCAACTGCCTGCCCATCGCCAATATCCCCCTGGGCACCGTGATCCACAACATTGAGCTGTATCCCGGCAGAGGCGCCCAGCTGGTGCGCAGCGCCGGCGGCGCCGCTCAGCTGATGGCCAAAGAGGGCGAGGCCGCTCAGGTCCGCCTGCCTTCCGGCGAAGTGCGGTATATCCGCATGAACTGCAAGGCCACCATCGGCCAGGTGGGCAATATCGATTATGAAAACGTGCAAATCGGCAAAGCAGGCCGCACCCGCCACAAGGGCTTCCGCCCCACTGTGCGCGGCTCTGTTATGAACCCCTGCGACCACCCCCACGGCGGCGGCGAAGGCAAGAGCCCCATTGGCCGGCCCAGCCCTGTCACCCCCTGGGGCAAGCCCACGATGGGTTATAAAACCCGCAAGACCAAAAACCGCACCGACAAACAGATTGTCCGCCGCCGCAACGGCAAATAATGAAAGGAGACACAACTCATGGGCAGAAGCGTTAAGAAGGGCCCCTTTGTGGCTCCCGAGCTGATCAAAAGGGTCAATGAACTGAACAAGACTGGTGAAAAGAGAGTGCTGAAGACTTGGTCCCGCGCCTCCACTATCTTCCCTCAGTTCGTGGGACATACCATCGCCGTCCACGACGGCAGAAAACACGTCCCTGTCTATGTGACAGAGGATATGGTGGGCCATAAGCTGGGCGAATTTGCTCCCACCCGGACATACCGGGGCCATGCGGGCAGCAAGACGTCCAACAACGGCAAGTAAGCCTTAGGAGGAAAGAGACTGATGGAAGCAAAAGCTTATCTCAAGCACGTCCGCATCTCCCCTCGGAAGGTCCAGATCGTTTGCGACCTGATCCGCGGCAAGGATGTGGGAACCGCCGCTGCCATAATGACGCACACTCCCAAGGCAGCCTGCGAGCCTATGCTGAAGCTGCTGAAGAGCGCGGCGGCCAACGCTGAAAACAACCACAATATGAACACCGACCTGCTTTATGTGGACCAGGTGTTTGTTTGCCCCGGCCCTGTGATGAAGCGGGTTCGCCCCCGCGCCCAGGGCAGAGCGTTCCGCATCCTCAAAAGGACCTCGCACATCACGATGGTCCTGAAAGAAAAAGAATAAGGTCAGGAGGTTAGTTATGGGCCAGAAAGTCAATCCCCACGGTCTTCGCGTGGGCGTAATCAAGGGTTGGGACTCCCGCTGGTATGCCAAAGACGACGCCTTCGGCGACCTTTTGGTAGAAGATTACAACATCAGAAAGTTCCTGAAGAAAAAGCTGTACGCCGCCGGCGTGCCGCAGATTGAAATCGAGCGCAACAGCAAGAATGTGAAAATCATCATCCACTGCGCCCGCCCGGGCATCATTGTGGGCAAGGGCGGCGCCGAGATTGAGAAGCTCCGCGTGGAGATGGAGAAGATGATCTCCAAGAGCGTCAACATCAGCATTGTGGAAGTGAGAAGTCCCGACCTGAACGCGCAGCTGGTGGCCGAAAACATCGCCGCCCAGCTGGAGAAGCGCGTCTCCTTCCGCCGGGCCATGAAGCAATCCATCGGCCGGGCCATGAAACTGGGCGCCAAGGGCATCAAGGTGTGCGTCTCCGGTCGTTTGGGCGGCGCGGAAATCGCCCGCACCGAGCATTACCACGAGGGGACCATTCCCCTGCAGACCCTGCGGGCCGACATCGACTACGGCTTCGCGGAGGCCAACACCACCTATGGGCGCATCGGCGTCAAGGTCTGGCTGTATAAGGGCGAAATCCTGACAGGCGGACCCCGGACCACCGAGGTGGAAGCCCCTCGGCGCGACCGCCGGGATCGCAGAGATCGCCGGGACGGCGACCGCCGCGGCGGCCGCAGTTACAATAATAACCGCCAGGGCGGATATAATAACAACCGCAGCGGCGGCGCAGGCCGCCAGAGCGGCGGATACAACGGCCGCAGCGGCGGCCAGGGAGGCTATAACCGCGGCCAGGGCGCGCCCGCCGCGAAGCCCCCGAGAACGGAAGGAGGCGCTCAGTAATGCTTCTGCCTAAGAGAGTAAAATACCGCAGAGTTCATAGAGGCCGCATGAAGGGCAAGGCCACCAGAGGCAATTTTGTCTCCAACGGCGAATTTGGCCTGATGGCCACAGAGCCCGCCTGGATCACCAGCAATCAGATCGAGGCGGCCCGTATCGCCATGACCCGTTATATCAGAAGAGGCGGTCAGGTCTGGATCAAGATTTTCCCGGATAAGCCTGTGACGGAAAAGCCTGCCGAAACCCGCATGGGCTCCGGCAAAGGCTCCCCGGAATACTGGGTGGCCGTGGTCAAGCCGGGTCGGGTGATGTTTGAAATCGGCGGCGTCAGCGAAGAGGTGGCCCGCGAGGCTATGCGTCTGGCCGGTTACAAGCTGCCCGTGAAGACAAAGTTTGTGAAACGTTCGGACTTCGAAGAGAAAACAGGTGGTGAAGTATGATGAAGGCAAGTGAGATCCGGGAGCTTTCCGCCGAGGAGCTCAACACCAAGCTGGGCGACCTGAAAAAAGATCTCTTTAACCTCAGACTTCAGCACGCGGTGAACCAGCTGGATAACCCCAACAAGATCGTCGAAGTCAAAAGAGATATCGCAAAAATCAAGACCATTCTCCGCGAGCGCGAGCTTGCGGCCCGGTCCTAAGCGGTAAAGGAGGTAACGCAAGGTGAGCGAGAGAGCTTTCCGCAAGACGAGGGTCGGCAAGGTCGTTTCTGACAAAATGGATAAGACCGTCGTCGTCGCGATTGAAGACAGAGTGCAGCATCCTCTGTATAAAAAGTTCATCAACAGAACTTACAAGCTGAAGGCCCACGACGAAAAGAACGAGGCGGGCGTGGGCGACCGCGTGAAGGTGATGGAGACAAGGCCCCTTTCCCGCGATAAGAGATGGCGCCTCGTCGAGATCATCGAAAAAGCAAAATAAGGAGGGTTTGCCGTGGTACAGCAGGAATCTTATCTGCGCGTGGCGGACAACACCGGCGCAAAAGAACTGAAATGCATCCGTGTTCTCGGCGGCTCTACCCGCAGATACGGTAACATCGGCGACGTGATCGTCGCTTCCGTCCGCAAGGCGGCGCCCGGCGGCATGGTGAAAAAGGGCGACGTGGTTCGCGCCGTCATCGTCCGCACCAAAAAGGGACTGCGCCGGCAGGACGGCTCGTACATCCGCTTTGACGAAAACGCGGCTGTAATCATCAGAGAAGACAAAAACCCCAGAGGTACCCGTATTTTCGGGCCTGTGGCCAGAGAGCTGCGGGAAAAGGACTACATGAAGATCCTGTCCCTGGCCCCGGAAGTACTGTAAGGAGGACGCTATGAATACACTCAACGTGAAAAAGGGCGATACCGTCATAGTGCTTTCCGGCAAAGATAAGGGCAAGCGTGGCAAGGTCCTTTCCACCCAGCCCGACGCTGGCAAAGTGGTTGTGGAAGGCGTGAATTTTGCCACAAAGCACGTCAAGCCCCGCAGACAGGGAGATCCCTCCGGCATTATCAAGCAGGAGACTCCGATCCGCAGCTGCAAGGTGATGCGCGTGTGCCCCAAGTGCGATAAGCCCACCCGGGTCAAGCATCAGATTCTTGCCTCCGGCGAGAAAGTGCGTGTCTGCGCCAAATGCGGCGAGACGATATAACAGGAGGAGGACAAGACGATGGCGAATGAAGAGAAATACACGCCCCGGCTGAAGGCGAAATACCAGAGCGAGATCGCCCCGGCGCTGATGAAAAAATTCACCTACAAAAGCCCCATGCAGATCCCCCGCCTGGAAAAGATTACAGTGAACGTGGGTTGCGGCGAGGCCCGAGACAACTCGAAAGCGCTGGACGCCGTGTGCGGCGATCTGGCCAAGATCACCGGCCAGAAACCCCTGGTCACCAAGGCCAAAAAATCCGTGGCCAACTTCAAGCTGCGCGAGGGTATGCCCATCGGCGCGAAGGTCACCCTGCGGGGCGACCGGATGTGGGAGTTTTTGGACCGGTTTTTCAACGTGGCTCTGCCCCGCGTGCGGGACTTCCGGGGCATCAGCGCCAACGGGTTTGACGGCCACGGCAACTATGCCGTCGGCGTCCGGGAGCAGCTGATCTTCCCGGAAATCGAGTACGATAAGATTGACAAAATTCGCGGCATGGACATTGCGTTCACAACGACCGCGCAAAACGACGAGGAAGCGAGAGAGCTGCTGACGCTGCTCGGCGCTCCCTTTGCCAGATAAGAGAGGATAATTTGCATGGCGAAGAAATCGATGGTTCTGAAACAGCAGCGCGGCGGCAAGTTTTCCACGAGAAACTATAACCGGTGCAAAATCTGCGGCCGGCCCCACGCTTATCTGCGCAATTACGGCGTTTGCCGCATCTGCTTCCGGGAGCTGGCTTACAAGGGCCAGATCCCCGGCGTGCGCAAGGCCAGCTGGTAAAACAAAAAGCGGCTTCGGCCGCAGGAGCGTAAGGGGCCCTTTTGGGCCCCGCCCAAAGAAAAGTGGAGATGGCAAGCCAATCTCTAACTTCTGCAAGGAGGAAAACAAATGGTTATTACAGACCCTATTGCCGATATGCTGACGCGTATCCGCAACGCCACGTCCGCTCGCCACAGCACGGTGGACGTGCCTGCGTCCGGCATGAAAAAGGCCATCGCCCAGATTTTGCTGGACGAAGGGTATATCAAGGCGTTTGAGCTGGCGGACGACGGCGCTCAGGGCATGATTCATATCACGCTGAAAAGCGGCAAAGAAAAAGCGATCTGCGGCCTGCGCCGCGTCTCGAAGCCCGGCCTGCGCGTGTATGCCGGCGCCGACGAGCTGCCTAAAGTCCTTAAAGGACTGGGCGTCGCGATTATTTCCACATCCAAGGGCATCATGACCGACAAGAAAGCTCGCGAGCTCAATGTCGGCGGCGAAGTCCTGGCATTCGTCTGGTAAGGAGGTTAACGGAATATGTCCAGAATCGGAAAAATGCCCGTTAGCATCCCCGCCGGCGTGACCGTCGATGTGAAGGGCGACAATGTTGTTCATGTGAAAGGCCCCAAGGGCGAGCTGACCCAGCAGATGCACAAGGATATGCTGATCGCTGTGGAAGAAGGCGCCGTTGTGGTCAAGCGTCCCAGCGAGGACAAAATGCACAAATCTCTGCACGGCCTGACCCGCACGCTGATCCACAACATGGTGGAGGGCGTTGAAAAAGGCTTCAGCAAGGAGCTGGAGGTCAACGGCGTGGGCTACCGCGCAGCCAAGCAGGGCAAGCAGCTGGTGATGAACCTGGGGTATTCCCACCAGGTGATTATGGATGAGATCCCCGGCATTACCATCGACGTGCCCGCCCCCAACAAAATCATCATCTCCGGGCCCAACAAGCAGATGGTGGGCCAGTTTGCCGCCGAAGTGCGGGAAAAGAGACCGCCTGAGCCTTATAAGGGCAAGGGTATCAAATATTCCACCGAGGTCGTGCGCCGCAAGGAAGGCAAGGCCGGCGGTAAGAAGAAATAAGGGGGCGCTCAGCTATGGTTAAGAAAATCGATAAAAACGCGCAGCGTCTGAAGCGCCACAAGAGAGTGCGCGCCAATATCTCCGGCACAGCCGAAAGACCTCGCCTGGATGTGTTCCGCAGCGCGAACCACATCTATGCGCAGGTGATTGACGACGCCAGCGGCACAACTCTGGTTTCTGCCTCCACCACCGAAAAGGGCTTTGATTCCTACGGCGGCAATAAGGAAGCGGCCAAGAAAATCGGCCTGTTGGTGGCCGAACGCGCAAAAGCCAAGGGGATCCGCAACGTGGTGTTCGACCGCGGCGGCTACCTCTATCACGGCCGTGTGAAAGAACTCGCAGAGGGCGCCCGCGAGGGCGGACTCCAGTTTTAATAGGAGGTAGAGTATGGCTCATTTGATAGATGCAAGCTCGATGGAGCTGCAGGAAAAGGTCGTATCTCTGAACCGGGTATCCAAAACGGTAAAAGGCGGCCGAATCTTCAAATTCGCGGCGCTTGTGGTGGTAGGCGACCAAAACGGCATTGTGGGCTACGGCCTGGGCAAGGCCTCCGAAGTGCCGGACGCGATCCGCAAGGGCATTGAAGACGCCAAGAAAAACCTGGTCCGCATTTCGCTGGACGGCGCCACAATCCCCCACGAGGCCCTGGGCGTCTTTGGAGCGGGCAAAGTGCTGATGAAGCCCGCCGCCCCTGGCACCGGCGTGATCGCCGGCGGCGCTGTCCGCGCCGTGGTGGAAATGGCCGGTATCAAGGATATCCGCACCAAGAGCCTGCGGAGCAACAACCCGCAGAACGTTGTGGCCGCCACGATGGCGGGCCTCAAGTCTCTCCGCAACGCGGAGCAAGTGGCAGCTGCCCGCGGCGTAGCCGTCGAGCAGTTGGCCAGATAAGGAGGGGAATCTGCATGGACAATCTGAAGATCACTCTCAAAAAAAGTCTGGCCGGCAGACTGCAAAAGCATATCGCCACAGCCAATTCCCTGGGCCTCAAGCGCCCAGGCGACGTGACTGTGCAGCCCAATAACGCTCAGACACAGGGGAAGGTGGCCCTGATCGGCTATCTGCTCGCTGTCGAGCCCTGCGAATAGGAGGAGCGCCCCATGAAACTGCATGAAATCTCTCCGGCGCCCGGATCGAACCAGGAACCCAAGCGCAAGGGCCGCGGCATTGGCAGCGGCAACGGCAAAACGGCCGGCCGCGGCCATAAGGGCCAATGGGCCCGCAGCGGCGGCGGCGTGCGCCCTGGTTTTGAAGGCGGCCAGATGCCTCTGGCCCGCCGCCTGCCCAAGCGCGGCTTCAACAACAAGGTCTTTGCCAAGCATTACGCAGAAATCAACGTCGGCGCGTTGAACGCCTTTGAAAACGGCGAGACCGTCTGCGTGGTAGCTATGCTGGAAAAGGGCCTGATCGGCAAAGCCTGCGACGGCGTGAAGGTGCTGGGCGTCGGCGAACTGAAAAAGAAATTGACCGTCAAGGCGGCCGGGTTCTCCCAATCCGCCAAAGAAAAAATTGAAGCCGCCGGAGGCAAAGCGGAGGTGGTTTAAGCCATGATAGAAACCATAAAAAATGCGTGGAAAATCCCGGATCTGCGGCGCAAGCTGCGGTTTGTGATTTTCGCGTTGGTGATCTTTCGCTTCGGCTATGCCATCTATGTCCCTTATGTAGATACCCAGGCGCTGGCCGATGTGTTCCGTTCTTACAGCGACACGCTGCTGGGCTATTTTAACACATTGTCTGGCGGCGGGTTCTCCCAGGCGTCTATCTTCGCCTTGTCGGTGTATCCCTATATCAATGCCTCCATCATTATGCAGCTGCTTCAGATCGCCATTCCGGCCCTGGAGCGCATGGTGAAGGACGGCGGCGAAGAGGGCCGCAAGAAAATGGCCTCCATCACGCGGTATGTCACCATCGCCCTGTCCCTGCTGATGGGCTGGACCTACTACACCCTGCTGCGCACCAGCCATGTGCTGACCCGCACAGATTTGTGGAGCGCCATCGTGATTATCCTGACCTTTACCGCCGGCTCCAGCTTCATTATGTGGCTGGGCGAGCAGATCAATTCCAAGGGCGTGGGCAACGGCATCTCTCTGATTCTGTTTGCTTCCATCGTTTCCCGCGGGCCTTCCGCTGTGATGAGCATTGTCAGCGGGATGCGCAGCGGCAGTATGAATATCATTTCTCTGGTCGTTATCCTGGTAGTGGCTGTGGCCATGATCGGCTTTATTGTGTTTATCACAAACGCCGAGCGCCGCATACCCATCCAGTATGCCAAGCGGATGGTGGGACGCAAAATGTACGGCGGCCAATCCACCCATCTGCCCATGAAGGTGAATATGTCCGGCGTTATGCCCGTCATCTTCGCCTCTTCCATTGTGTCCTTCCCGGGCACGCTGATTCAGTTTATGAACCCCGCCGAGGGCACCTTCTGGAGCAATTTCGGCAGGGCTTTCAGCCAGGGCAGCCTGGCCTATATCATCGTATACGCTCTGCTGATCGTGGGCTTTGCTTATTTTTATGCCACGATTCAGTTTAATCCCATTGAAGTGAGCAACAACTTGAAAAAGAACGGCGGGTTTATTCCCGGTTTCCGTCCGGGCAGACCTACCACCGATTTCATTGCCAAGGTTTTGAACAAAATCACGCTGATGGGCGCCTTGTTCTTGGGCATTGTGGCCATCCTTCCCCTGATTATGAGCAATATCCGGGGATTGGGCGGTTTGGCCATCGGCGGCACATCCGTGCTGATCCTCGTGGGCGTGGCGCTGGAGACTGTCAAACAGATCGAAGCGCAGATGCTGATGCGCCATTACAAGGGTTTCCTGGAATAGGACGCCCCTTGCCGAGGCGGATTGTGGAGGCATTGAGATGAAAATTGTGATTCTCGGGGCGCCTGGCGCCGGAAAGGGCACCCAGGCCGGTTTGTTGGCAGAGCGGCTGGGCATCCCTACAATTTCCACCGGCAACCTGCTCCGGGCCGCTATGCAGCAGGGCACGGAGCTGGGAAACCAGGTGAAGGACGCGATGAACGCCGGACGGCTTGTGCCAGATGAAATGATGATCCAGCTGGTTCGCCGGCGGTTAGCGGAGGAGGATTGCCAGACCGGTTATATCCTGGACGGCTTTCCTCGGACCCTGGCCCAAGCTCAGGCCCTCAGCGGCTTTGCCCAGATCGACGCGGCCCTCTCTATCGAGGTGGGCGACGAGGAAATCGAGCGGCGAATGGAAGGACGGCGCATTTGCCCCGTTTGCCAGACCACTTATCACACAGAGAGCAACCCGCCGAAAAGAGAAGGGGTGTGCGATAAGTGCGGCAGTCTGCTGATCACCCGGAAAGACGACACCCATGCCGTGGTGGAAAACAGGCTGCATATCTATCATGAGGAAACCGAGCCTGTGAAGGAATATTACCGCCAGCAGAGTTTGCTTGTGGCGGTGCGAGGTCAAGACAAACTGGCGGACACCACGCAGCGGGTGTTCGAGGCGTTGAGGATATCCTTATGATTACGATCAAATCGACTCATGAGCTGAAAATCATGCAAAAGGCGGGACAGATCAGCCAGGCGGCGCTTCTTGCCGCCGGCGGTCTGGTCGCGCCTGGCGTTACAACCCGCGAGCTGGACGAGGCGGCCCGCAAAGTCATCAAGAAGGCGGGCGCCACGCCGGCTTTCCTGGGATACAACGGATTTCCCGCCGCTATCTGCTGCTCGATCAACGACGAGGTGATCCATGGGATCCCCGGAAGCCGGAAGATCAAAGAGGGCGATATTGTCAGCATCGATACAGGCGCAGTGTATCAGGGCTATTATGGGGATAACGCCGCCACCTTTGGGGCGGGAAAAATCTCGGAAGAGGCCCAGAAGCTGATAGACGTAACGCGGCAGAGCTTCTATGAAGGTATCAAATTTGCCCGGAAGGGGCAAAGGATTTCCGATATCTCGCACGCCGTCGCGGCTTATTGCGAAAGCAGGGGCTACGGCGTGGTGCGTGAGTATGTGGGGCACGGGATCGGCACAAAAATGCACGAGGAGCCGGAGGTACCCAACTTCGGGGCTCCGGGCCACGGCCCCCGGCTTGTGCCGGGGATGACGCTCGCCATAGAGCCGATGATTACCGCCGGAGGCTGGCAGGTAAAAGTGCTGCCCGACGGATGGACGGTGAAAACGGCGGACGGCAGCCTGGCCGCCCACTTTGAACACACCATCGTCATCACAGAAGGCGAACCGATCATACTGACTTCTGTCGGAGGATGAGACAAACCCGGATATATCATACAATGGCGGACGGCGAAAAGCCGGCGCCGCGAATGCAAAATAACCGAGGAGGTAATTTCGTTTGGCAAAAGAAGATATGATCGAGGTCGAAGGTACCGTTATAGAGGCGTTGCCAAACGCCATGTTCCAAGTGGAGCTGGCCAACGGCCACAAGGTTTTGGCCCATATTTCGGGCAAGCTGAGAATGAATTTTATTAAAATTCTGCCGGGAGACAAGGTGACGCTGGAGATGTCGCCCTACGACCTTTCCCGGGGCAGGATTACATGGCGATCGAAATAAGCGCGCCAGCGGCCGCCGGCCGCTGATACAGGAGGTACAAAACATGAAAGTGAAACCGTCCGTCAAACCCATCTGCGAAAAGTGCAAGATCATCCGCAGAAAAGGCCGCGTCATGGTCATCTGCGAAAACCCCAAACACAAACAGAGACAGGGCTGATAAGTACACAGGAGGTGCTGAAATAAATGGCTCGTATTGCCGGTGTTGACCTTCCCCGCGAGAAAAGAGTGGAGATTGGCCTGACTTACATCTTTGGGATCGGCCGCTCCCTCTCCAACGAGATACTGCAAAAAACTGGCGTAAACCCTGACACCAGAGTGAAAGACCTGACCGACGACGAAGTGGCGAAGCTGCGCGACGTGATCGAACACAGCTACCAGGTGGAGGGCGACCTGCGCCGGGAAAACGCGATGAATATCAAACGCCTGGTGGAGATCGGCTCTTACCGGGGCGTGCGCCACAGAAGGGGCCTGCCTGTCCGCGGGCAGCGCACCAAGACAAACGCCAGAACGCGCAAGGGCCCCAAAAAGACCATTGCGAATAAGAAGAAGTAAGGAGGGGCGAAAATAATGGCGAAAGCACAGACTGCGAAAAAGGGCGCCACAAAAAAGCGCCGCGAACGCAAGAATATTGAAAAGGGCGCGGCCCATATCCGCTCCTCTTTCAACAACACCATCGTGACCATCACCGATCTTTCTGGCAACGCTCTTTCTTGGGCTTCCTCCGGCGGGCTGGGTTTCCGGGGCTCCAGAAAATCCACCCCCTTCGCGGCCCAGACAGCCGCTGAAACCGCCGCCAAGGCCGCTATGGAGCACGGCCTGAAGACGGTGGAGGTTTATGTGAAAGGCCCGGGTTCCGGCCGCGAAGCCGCCATCCGCGCCCTGCAGGCCGCCGGGCTGGACGTCACCATGATTAAGGACGTGACGCCTATCCCCCACAACGGCTGCCGCCCGCCCAAAAGAAGAAGAGTTTAATCGGAGGTGTATTGATTAATGGCAAGATATACAGACGCAACCTGCCGGATCTGCCGCAGAGAGGGCGAGAAACTCTTTCTGAAGGGCGACAGATGCTACACAGATAAATGCGCGATCTCCCGCCGGGCTTATGCTCCCGGTCAGCACGGCCAGGGCCGCAACAGAAAGCTCTCCGAATATGGAATGCAGCTGCGGGAGAAGCAGAAGGCCAGAAAATATTATGGCATTCTGGAAAACCAGTTTGCCCGCTATTTTGAAATGGCCGCCAAGCGCCAGGGCATCACAGGCGAAAACCTGCTGAAGATTTTGGAAAGCCGTTTGGATAACGTGGTCTACCGCGCCGGCTTCGCCATGAGCCGCCCGGAAGCCCGCCAGCTGGTTAAGCATTCTCATTTCACCGTCAACGGTAAAAAAGTGAATATCCCCTCCTATCTGCTGAAGGCCGGCGACGTTGTGGAAATCCGGTCCAAGAGCATGAGCTTGGATAAATTCAAAGCCGTTATCGAGGCCAACGGCTCTAAGCCTGCGCTGAACTGGCTGAGCGTCGACCGCGCCAAGGGCTCTGTCACTGTTGTGAATCTGCCCAGCCGGGAAGAGATCGATCTGCCGGTGCAGGAACACCTGATCGTCGAGCTGTATTCCAAATAACCGTAGCCCTCATTGAGATACGCATTGGCATTTTAACGATAGGAGGGTAATTTGATGATAGCGATTGAAAAGCCCCGCATTGAGTGCGCCGATTCCCTGGAAGACGGTTCCTACGGCAAATTTGTGGTGGAGCCGCTGGAGAGGGGATATGGGACTACCCTCGGCAACTCTCTCCGCCGTATATTGCTTTCCTCGCTGCCCGGCACCGCCGTGACTACCATCAAGATCGATGGCGTGCAGCATGAGTTTTCTACAATACCGGGCGTGAAGGAAGACGTGACGGAGATTGTGCTGAATGTAAAGAAGATCATCGCCAAGCTGCACAGCGAGGGCGAGAAGACCGTTTACATCGAGGCGTCCAATCCAGGGCCGGTGACGGCCGGCGACATCCGCTGCGACAGCGAGGTGGAGATCCTCAACCCGGATCATCACATCTGCACGCTGATGCCCGAAGCCAAATTCACAATGGAGCTGACCATCAACCATGGCCGCGGTTATACCCTGGCCGATCGCAACAAGCCCGCCCAGCCGGTGATCGGGCTGATCCCGGTGGATTCCCTCTATACGCCTGTTTATAAGGTCAATTATGTGGTGGAAAACGCCCGCGTGGGCGATATGACCGATTACGACCGCCTGACTTTGGAAGTGTGGACGGATCGGACCATCGCGGCTCGGGACGCCGTGTCGCTGGCCGCCAAGATTCTGACAGACCATTTGAGTCTGTTTGTGGATCTTTCGGATGAGATTGGCAATCGGACGACGGTGGTGGAAAAGAGCGAAACCACCCAGGACAAAGTGCTTGAAATGACCATTGAAGAGCTGGATCTTTCCGTCCGGTCCTTCAACTGCCTGAAGCGCGCCGGCATCAACACCGTGGCCGATTTGATCAACACCTCGGAAGAAGATATGATGAAAGTCCGCAACCTGGGCCGAAAGTCCCTGGAAGAGGTTATCAAAAAGCTGGACGATATGGGCCTGAAGCTCAGCTCCAGCGATAACAACTGATTCGCTTTGCTCAACCGCCCCGCGCCGGCCTGCCGCCGGAGGCGGGATAACGCCCCCTCCAAAGCCCTCGGGCTTTGGAGCGGAGCATCAAAGGAGGTAAAATTATGCCAGGAACCCGCAAGCTCGGCAGACCTACCGACCACCGCAAGGCAATGCTGCGCGCTATGGTCACTTATCTGCTGGAGAACGGAAAAATAGAAACCACCGTAACTCGGGCCAAAGAGGTAAGACCGCTGGCCGAAAAGATGATTACGCTGGGCAAGAAAAATACGCTGGCCGCTAAGCGCCAAGCGTTTGCCTTTATCACCAAAGAGGCTGTTGTCAAAAAGACCTTTGACGAGATCGCGCCCAAGTATGCGGACCGCAACGGCGGTTATACCCGCATTATCCGTATCGGGCCCAGAAGAGGCGACGGCGCGGAGATGGCGATCATCGAGCTGATCTAAGAGCCGCGTTCTGCTTCAATCAGAATCCAAGGGATTGTCCCGAGCATGATGCCATCGGGACAATCCCTTATTTTATTGGCCGACGCGGGGAAAGAAAACCTTTTCCGGCTGATAGGCTGAGAAAAGGGTGGGGAAAGGAGACGTTTATGGATTTACAGCAATATCAGGAGCGATACGCAGAGGTTCTGGTGAAAATTGGCGTTCAGCTGAAGGAGGGGCAGACGCTTTGCGTGGAAGCGCCGATTGAACAGCAACAGTTTGTGGCGTTGCTGGCCCAGGCCGCCTATCGGGCGGGCTGCGGCGAATTTGGCGTGATCTGGCATTGGGACGCATTGGACAGATTGGGACTGGAGCAAGGGCTGCCCTTTCAAAATGGAGCGGATTTAGCGGCGGCGGACTATTATGCCGCCAAGGGCGGGGCGATTCTGTATCTGGACAGCCCGGATTTATCTGCCTTTGCGGGCATTGCCGCGCCGCAGATGGCTCAGCGGGCCGCCGCTATCAAAAACATACGCAACACGTTTCGTCAAAAAGCGCCGGGCTGCGGCTTGACTCTGGCCTGTTTGCCTAGCCAGCCTTGGGCGGATCTCGTTTTCCCAGACGTGCCTCCGCAACAGCGTCTGGAAGCCCTTTGGGACGCTGTGCTGCTCTGTGCCCGCTGCAAAGCGCCGGACCCCATTGTCGCTTGGCAAGAGTATATCCGCTTTACCGCCAAGCGCAAACAGATTCTGGATTCCAAGGGGTATACGGCGTTTCATTTCCACGGCGGCGGCAATGAAGCGACCTTTGCGCCGGCAGAAGGGGAGAAATGGAAAGGCGGCTGTATGGAAACCGAAAGCCGGGTCTGGTCCCCCAACATTCCCACCGAAGAGATTTTCATCGCTCCTCACAAATATCGGGCGGAAGGCAAGCTGGTTTCCTCTCTGCCGCTGAATCACAAAGGCGGTTTGATTGAGGGAATTGAGCTGACCTTGCGGGAAGGACGCATTGTGGACTATCGGGCTCGAAAGGGACAGGATTTGCTGGAGCAGATTATCGAAACAGACGAAGGCTCCCATTACCTGGGCGAAATGGCGCTGGTGGCCCAGGATTCGCCCATTGCCGGGTTGGGGCGGGTTTTCTATACCACCCTTTATGATGAAAACGCCGCTTGCCATGTGGCCATTGGCGACGCGTTGGGCTTGATCCAGGACCCAGAGCGAAGGGAAGCCATGGGGCTGAATACCTCCGCCGTTCATGTGGATTTTATGATCGGCAGCAGCCAGCTTTGCGTGGAGGGTAAGCTGCCTGACGGCACTTGGCAACCGATTTTGCAAAACGGCCTTTGGGCGCTGGATGAGATGAAAGGAGAGCCGCAATGAATCAAGTGGATTTCAGCGCGTTATATGAAAAAGCCAAAGCGGCCGCCGGCAAACGGGCGCTGACCGCTTATACCGACGCCGGCAGCGTGGCCGCCGCTATTTTGACCCAAAAGGGGAATGTCTATGTGGGCGTTAATATCGATACCGCCTGCTCCATGGGCTTCTGCGCCGAACACGCGGCGGCCGCCGCTATGGTGACGGCAGGAGAGCAGGATATTGCGGCGGTGATTGCTGTGGACGACAAAGGGGACATCACGCCTCCCTGCGGCCGCTGCCGCCAGTTTTTGGCCCAGTTGGGCGATGAAAACGATCAAGCGCAGGTGATGGTGGAAAAGGGACGGATTATGACCTTGGCTCAGCTGTTGCCCTATGACTGGCGAGTCGTCCGTCCCCGAACAGGACGCGCCGGCAAGGAGCGCTAAAAGGCTCTTTTGGCCGAAGTCGGAGCCGGATTTCAGCCATAGAAGCAAGGGCAGACCTACAGATCGCCCTGGCGCGAGGCTTGTTTGCGTTTGATAGGAAAAACCAGGCAGAGCGCCCCTTTGCGGCCAGAACCGCGTTTTGTGAAAAAGAATCCTATGGTTCCTTTTCAACGGCGCTGGTTCTAAAAATTACAAAAGAAAACGCGCCCATGGACTGCCGCCTTTGTCGGCGTCGGTCCATGGGCGCGTTTGTTTGATAGAAAGGCGGCCCCTTGCGGAAGGGGAAGCGGCCGGCAGGGGGGATTCCTGTACGTAAAGCCCGGCTTCGGGCACATGGTTTTTTGCGCCCGAGGCCGAAACGAAGGGCGGTCGCTGCGTCTATGCGACGCGGTCCAGCAATAGATTATAGGTTGTCAAATACCACTGCCCGCCGATTTTTGTCACATAGGTGACGCCCCGCATGGCGACGGAGCCGGTATCGCCAGTAAGTCGGACTTCAAATTCCACCAGATTGACGGTAGTGACGCCGTCGAAATCCTTTTGCGTGGCGCTGAGCTTTTCGGAACCGGCGTTTTCGTTGGAAATCAGCTCCACTTCTACGCGGATATTTTTGCCCACCTCTTCCTCCATCTGTTGTCGGTAGGAGAGATAAATGCTGCTGCTGACGCCGCCCATGGTGCTCACCTGTTCAAAGGATTCCCGCAGTTCCTCTGGCAGGCACTCGGGCAACTTTTTCAGGTCGTCGGCGTAAAGGTTTTGATAATATTTTTGCATCAGCTTTTGAGGGTTGGCCTGATCGCCCCGAAGAGAGGGCAGGGCGAACAGAAAAAAGGCGGCCAAAGCGAGAATTGCCAGCAAAGCTGCTGGAATAACGACGGCAGATTTGGATGGTTTTTTATTCATATCGCGCTGTTTTTTGGGGACAGGCTTTGCAGAGGTCTGGCTCATATCCATTTCTCCTTTGGGGTTCGCTGGTCCAGCAGAGCAGGAGCCGCTTGCCGCAGGGCGGAAAGGCGCTCTTCGGCCTGGGACCGGCTCTGGCCCTGGGCCAGAAGATAACATTTGATTTTTGGCTCTGTGCCGGAGGGTCGGACGGCCAGATCGCCGCCTGCCGCTTTATAGTATACCATATTCGCTCCAGATAGGCAAAGGGGCTTTGTGCAATTTGCGGCGATATCCAGCGCGATTCCCGGCAGATAATCTTGGATTTCCAGCAAGGGCAGGCCCCCCAGGCTGGCGGGAGGTTGGGTCCGCAGCCTGTCCATGGCGGCGGCCATATGGGCTTGGGCTTCCGGCCCCTGAAAGGTCAGGCTAAAGGCGTCTTCCAAATAAAAACCATGGGTTTGATAAAGCTGTTCCAGTTTGTCCCAAAGAGAGAGCCCTTGGCTGAGGCATTGGGCGGCCAGATGGCACAGCGCCAGGGCGGCGGCCAGGCCGTCTTTGTCGCGGCAGTGGCCGCCGACCATCGCGCCGATGGCCTCCTCAAAGGCCAGAATGCATTGGCCGCGGCCCTTGTCCTCCCAGTCCTGAGCCAGGTTGGCCATATGCTTGAAGCCGGTGAAGGTATCCAAGGTCTGCCCGCCGTAGAAGCGGGCGACTTTTTCGGCCAGCTGGGTGGTGACCAGGCTTTTTACCAGAAAAGGATTTTCCGGCAGCGTTTCGGTTCGGCAGCGAGCAGAAAACAGGTGTTCGGCCAGCAGACAGCCGGCTTGGTGGCCGGAGAGAATCTGGTATTCTCCTTGGCGCAAAGCGGCGAAGGCCACTCGATCCGCGTCTGGGTCAGTGGCGACAACCAGGTCTGCCCGAACCTGCCGGGCCAGCTCCAGGGCCAGAGCGAAGGCCGGCGGATGCTCGGGGTTGGGCGCTGGGGCAGTGGGGAAATTCCCGTCTGGCGCCATCTGAGCCTCTACGCAATGCAGATTGGTAAAACCCTGGCTGCGGAGCAGCTGAGGCAGCAGCAGACCTCCTACGCCATGAAGCGGGGTATAGACAATGGTCAGCCGGCCCCGCCAGGGCAGAGTTTGCTCTTCTGGACAGCATTCCTGGGCCACAGCGTCCAGATAATCCTGATCCGTCGTTTGGTTTAAGGGGCGAATTTGCGCCGCATCTCCCTGGGGCAAAGGGCGCAGCAAAGGGAGAACGGCCATCTTCTGGGCCACCTGGGCGCATTCTTCGTCGGTCAGCTGGGCGCCAGTATGGCGGTAGAGCTTGCAGCCGTTGAATTGTCGGGGATTGTGGCTGGCAGTGATATTCATACCTCCGGCGGCGCCCAAGCGGCGGACGGCGAAGGACAGCTCCGGCGTGGGCCGGGGTTCAGGGAAAAGGAACACAAGCAGACCCAAGCTGGAAAGGGCCTCGGCGGCGATCTGCACAAATTCTCGGCTGTTCCGCCGGGCGTCGCCGCACAAGCAAACTCCTTTTTGCCGGGCTTCCGGCTGGGTTTCCAGCAAAAATTGGCCAAAGGCCAAAGCGGCCTGAGCGATAGTGAAGCGGTTGACGCCGCCGGGCCCTGGGGCCGTCTCTCCTCGGAGGCCGGCGGTGCCAAAGGCCAGCGGGGCGGAGAAAAAGGTCTGCCGTTCCTCCTCTGTCATGCGTTGGATTTGCCGCCGCTCTTCCTCCTCCAGCAGGGGGCTTTTCAGCCAAGTTTGGCAGCAAGTTTGCCAATCCGTCATATACAAAACCTCCCAATTCCCGGTCGAAACCGAATCCTTTTCTGATAGAGTTCACGCAGAGGAAAAGGAGAGAAAACGCCATAGGGTTCTTTTCAACTGCGTCGGCTCTATCATCATAGAGGCCCAAACCGGGGCTTGTCAAGAAAACTTTACAGGCCGGGCTCTTTTTATTCGCCGCAAAAAGGGGTATCATATTTGCAGAAAGGGCCGTGAGACAAGACTGGCCGTCTTTCGGCAATGGCGAGTGTTTGGCGCAAAGCGCCATCCACAGCGGCAACAGGAGATCCGCTTGGGGATGCCCCGACAAAAGGAGGAAGTATGACAAAAAAACAAACGATAACCGCTCCGCTGGGAGCCTGCAAGCGCATTGCCTTGGTGGCTCACGACCATATGAAGGGGTCGATGATGGAATGGGCTATGGAACACAAGGAACAGCTGGCCCGGCACAAGCTGTGCGGCACGGGAACCACCGCCCGGCTGGCGGCTCAGGCCACAGGGCTGGAGATAACGGCCTACCAAAGCGGCCCCTTGGGGGGCGATATGCAGCTGGGCGGCGGTATCGCCCAAGGGGAAATCGATATGTTGATCTTCTTCTGGGACCCTCTGTCCCCTCAGCCTCACGACCCGGATGTCAAAGCCCTGCTGCGGGTGGCCGCCCTCTATAATATCCCCGTGGCCACCAACCGCTCCACCGCGGATTTTCTGATTACCTCCCCCTATCTGGACCGGGAATACCCCCGGCAGGCGATTGATTTTGGGGCAAAATAAAAAACGACACAAAAAAACCAGGCGAAAGCCTGGTTTTTTTATCGTGCAGCAGCTATGGCGAAACCCGTTTCCTCATCCTTTCTCTATTATCGGTCTTCCTTCAGCCAGGTTTTGGCTTCCACGCCTTCCTCCAGCATGGAATCCAGCAAGGCGGGCAGGTCTTCTGCCTCATCGGCGGAAAAAGCCTGAGGCTGGGCGGCCAAAGCGGCTTTTAGCGGGTCGTGCAGGTCCTGGATGGGCAGAATTTTCATGCAGTCCACAGCGAAGCGGATGTCCTCCGCCTGGGGCTCCGGCGCCAGCAGCGCCTCTTCCAGCAGGAAGTAGTTATTGTCGATGATAGCTTTTTTCATAATCTGGTCCACATCCGGGCTGTCCACAATCATTTGCAGAGCGTCCCAGTCCCCCAGCAGTTGCATGTCATAGACCACGGCGTCTTTCAGCGTCTGGCTGGGTTCCTGCTCTAAAATCTGCTGGCAGACGGCCATCAGCTTCTCTTTTTCTCTCTGCCAATGGCTGTTTCGGGCTGTCGCGCTGTCCGCCAGCTGCTGGGCGATGGTATCAATGGCGCCGTGAATACGGTTGTCGCCGCCATTCTGATAATTCTCAACAATCTGCCAGGCTTCGTCCAAAGCGCCTGCGGGTTTCGCCAGTTCCAGGCGACGCATGGCGTTGAGCCGCAATCCTTCGTCGGCGTCCTTCGTCAATTCCTGCAATACGGAAATTTCCTCTTCTGTCTGAAACCCTATGGTGTAAAGCAATGAGGCTTTGACTCCAGGGCTGTTCTGGGGGTCTTGCAGCCACGCCAAAAGACGGGGATCGTTGTGGTCCATATCTGGATATCGGCTTTCATATAATTCCATCCAAATATAAGGTATTAAAGACCCTTTAGGGGATGCAAGAAAATTCTCAATAATTTCGTCGTCAGTGTATTCGTCAACCCGTTGAAAGAGGGTGTGTATCCATAAACGAGAGATTTCTGAATTTTCCCCTTCGGCCAGCGCCTTTTCCACATCCAGCTTAAAGTCCTCGGTTTCCAGCTCTTCCAGCTGCTGGAGGATTTCTTCATCAGTCAAACCGTCCGTATGGCCCCAGACTTCCCGCCTGTCCGTGGAAAGAAAGGCAGATACGCCTGCCAGCGCCGCGGCAGCTAAAACCAACGCGCAAAGGATTTTCCATTTGTTTTTCATAAAATAACCTCCTGAAACTCCAAGAATCAGATACAAATTACCAATATATATCTTGTAAAATAAGGATAACATAGAAAACAATAGATGTCAAGTAAATATCAGGTTAATATATAAATTTTTTATTTATTATAGCAATAAAACTTTATATAAAAAATAAATTAAGTGAAATGGCGCATAAAAGTTTCATTGCAAAATGCCGCTCTTTCCGGTAAACTAAAGGCAAAACCGGAAAGGGGATTTTTGCGATGCTGAAACTTTTGAAAAATTGCGACGTTTACGGACCGGAACATTTGGGCAAGCGGGATATTCTGATCGCCGGACAAAAAATTATGCTGGTAGAGCCAGAGATTCACGGCTATCGGGGTTTGCCTGGGGTGGAGGTTCTGGATATGCAGGGCGCTATTGTGGCCCCTGGCTTGATTGATATCCATGTCCATGTCACCGGCGGCGGCGGGGAGCAGGGGTATCATAGCCGCACCCCGGAGCTGAACCTCAGCGAGCTGGTGAAGAGCGGCGTCACCACAGTATTGGGCCTGTTGGGCACCGACGGAACCTCCCGCAGCCTGGAAAACCTGCTGGGCAAGGTCACGGCGCTGGAAACCGAAGGCCTCAGCGCCTATATGCTCACCGGTTCCTATCAGTATCCCACCGTCACCCTGACAGGCGGCGTACTGCGGGATATCATGCTGATTGACAAAATTATTGGCGCCAAGCTGGCCATGAGCGATCATCGCAGCTCCACCGTCACAGTGGACGAGCTGACCCGGCTGGCCAGCGATGTGAACATGGGCGGGATGCTCAGCGGCAAAGCGGGCCTGTTGACCATCCATACCGGCGTGCGCAAGGGGATGTTGGATCCGATTTTCCAAGCATTGGAGCAATCGGACGTGCCGGTTGAAACCTTCCTGCCCACCCATGTGGGCCGCAACTATCAGCTGCTGGATCAGGCGATCAAGCTGGCCAAGATGGGGGGCAATTTTGACCTGACAGCCCACGGTTCGCTGAAAGAAGACGGAGAAAGCGCCGCGGATATGGTCGCTTACTGCATTCGCCAGGGAGTGGATTTGGACCGGATGACCATGTCCTCTGACGGCAACGGCAGCCAACCCCGGTTTGACGAGACGGGCCGTTGCATTGGCTTGACCTATGTAAGCCCCGCCGTGCTGCTGTGGGAGCTGCGCCGGGGCGTGCAGCAGTTGAACATTCCTCTGGAGCAAATGCTGCGGCTGTTTACCACCTCTCCCGCCCTGCGATTGGGCAAAGAAGGGGTCAAAGGCTGCATCCAGCCCGGCGCGGATGCAGACCTGATTTCCCTGACCCCTGATTTGCAGCTGACCCATGTGATCGCCAAAGGCAAGGTCGCCATGAAACAAGGCCGGCTGCTGATGAAGGGAACTTTTGAGGAATAATCGCGGCGGCGCGAAGGACAGGGCCTCGGACTAAGAAAAGCCCCCCTGAGAAAGGGGGGGGAAGAGCTGGCGAAGGGGGGATTCATTCTCCCGCCGAGGCCCCTTTGGGGATTCCGCATAAAGGCGCCGGCCTCGGGCGCATGAGAAAAAACAACTGCCAAGTAAGACACGGGTTACGGCTGTCGGGCCGTCCCGGCGAAGGAGATGGAGATGGAACGTGAAATTTTGTTGCTGGGCGACCCCCGGCTGTATGAAATTGCAGAGGAAGTGAAGCGGGAGGAGCTGGAGGGGCTGCGGCCTGCGTTTGAGGATCTATTCGACTGTATCCGAGGCGTCCGCCGAGACTATGGTTTTGGCCGGGCCATCGCCGCCCCTCAGATTGGCCTGCAAAAGCGGGTTATCTGCATTTTGACGGATAAACCCTATGTCATCCTCAACCCAACCCTGGAATTTATCGGGCAAGAACAAATGGAGCTGATGGACGACTGTATGTCCTTCCCCAATCTGCTGGTTCGGGTGCGTCGTCGCCGCCATTGCATTCTGCGCTATCGGGATGAAAACTGGAATCTCCAAGAAATGCGGATGGACGACGATATGGCTGAACTGATCCAGCACGAATATGACCATTTGGACGGCATTTTGGCCACCATGCGGGCAGTGGACGACAAAGCCTTTATCATGAGAAAACAAGAGGATCGAACAAAATGAGCGTTGGTTTTCAAATGGAGTTCAGCGTGGTCATCAAAGGGCAGTGAAAGGACATCCAGCAGATTCCGGCTGTGGCCCGGCAGATTGTGAGCGAATACAAGACGGCGCGGAAGCACAAAACCTCTTTGCTTTCCGCCAATTGTTTCGAGGATATGACCCGTTAGCCTGTGCAAATTTAGTTGCCAGCAGCGCTTTGCTGTGATAAAATATTTGATATAGTCGGCGCAGTTGAAAAAGCGCAGAAGCGCTTTTTTCAACCAGCGGGCTGACAAGCCCGCTGGGCGTGCAAAACACGCAAGCGCTGTCTATGAAGTCTAAAGCAAAGCCGCCTTTGCGGCTTCCTGCGGCGCGAATCGCCGCAGGTTTCCAAAGAGGTTTTTGCCTCTTTGGAAACGCTTTGACAATAGAAGCCCGGCGTTTGATCGGGAAAATCTCCGAAATGAAAAAACAGGAGGTCCGGTAATTATGCAATACGATAAGGATTTATTCGTCAAGCATCTTCAGGGCATGGTGCAGATTCCCACTGTCTCCAGCGCCGACCCGGAGAAAACCCGTGTGGAAGAGTTCAAAAAGTTCCATGACTACCTGGCGCAGGCTTATCCGCTGGTACATAAGACCTTGAGCCGAGAAGTAATCGGCAAGTGCGCCCTGCTCTATTGCTGGAAAGGAACCGGCAAATCCGACAAGCTGCCCCTGTTGATGACCGCCCATCAAGACGTGGTGCCTGAGGGCGACCATTCTATGTGGAAATATCCTCCCTTTGAGGGCCATTTGGATGAAGAGGGCGTGCTGTGGGGCCGGGGAACCACCGACTCCAAGTGTAATATCCAGGCTTATCTGGACGCCATCGAGCTGCTGATTGCCGACGGCTTTACCCCGGATTACGACCTGTACCTGGCCTTTGGCTACAACGAGGAAATCATGGGCGGCCCCGGCGCCGCCGGCCAGATTCTGCACGACGAGCTGCAAAAGCGGGGCGTGCAGTTTGGCATGGCTATCGACGAATGCGGCGGCATCGCCATGGTGGACGGCAAGCCTGTGGCCACTGTCATCGTGTGCGAAAAAGGCTATGCCGACTATGAGTTCACTGTGGAAGACCCAGGCGGACATTCCGCCTTCCCGCCGGTTCACACCGCTCTGGGCAAAATCGGAAACGCGATCTGGAACCTGGAAAACAACCGGATGGAAACCAAGCTGATCGCCCCCGTTATCTCCGAAATGAAGGATAAAGCCCCCTTCACCCCCGGCCGCCTGGGCCAACTGTTTGCCGACCCGGAGGGCAACTGGGAAGAAATCAAGGCCCTGGCCGAGACGGACAAGGCCGTCAACCAGATGACTCGCACCACGACAGCCGCTACCATGGCCAAGGGCAGCGATCAGGCCAATATTTTGCCTGAGCGGGCCGCTATCGTTACAAACAGCCGCCTGCTGCCCGGCGAGACTTTGGAAGACCTGGAAGCCCACTTCAAGAAAGTGATGCCTGAGGAAGTGAAATTCCGCCTGGTGAAGGGCCACAATCCCCCGGCGATCTCCACCACAGACAGTTATGGCTATCGGCTGATCAGCAAGATTGTGGAAGAAAAATATCCTGGCGTCACCATCATCCCCTCCATGCTGGCCGGCGGCACGGATTCCCGGTATTATTGCGATCTGACCCCCACGAAGAGCGTCTATCGCTTCACCGGCATTTTGTCCAGCGACCGCACCGGAGGAGCGCATCAGGTCAACGAGCATATCGATACCAATATTATTGCGGACAATGTGGATTTCTACGTCCGCTTGTTCAAAGGCTACGGCGACGCGGAATAAACCAACTGGAATTCTCAAAAAGGCGCTTCTTTACGAAGCGCCTTTTTTCGTATTCTTGACGCAAAGTCTCTGCCAAAATTTCATGGGGAGCAAAGCGCCGCTATAGGTCGCTTGCGCGCTCCCCGCTTTCCGGCGCCAGGCAAGAGGGCGCTAAGCAGGCCAGCCCGGCAGCCAGGTAAAGGTCCTTCAGGTCGAACGTGCATTTGCCCGGAACCTGAAGATAATCCAAACTGCCGCCCCAAAGGGTTTTATCCAACAGGCTGCACAGCCCGCCGGATAAAAGCAGGGATGCGGCGGCGCGGCCTAAGGGGCCGACAGGGCCCCGACTGCGCTGCCGCAGCCAGCCGGCGCTTAGCAGAACCAAAGCGGCGCCGTTGAGCCCGGCGGCTAACCTCTGGCGGCGCAGCAGAGGGATAAAATGTCCTGCCCAAGAAAGATGGCGGTTGATCACCGGCTGAAACCGGAGCCGTCGGGAAAGCAGAGTCAAGCTGGCGCCAGGGCAGCGCCGGGCGATCTGTATTTTGATAGCCTGATCCAGCGCCGTCAAAGCGAGAATAGCCGGCGTCAGGCTTTTGCTTCGTTTGCATTTGTTCATTTCGGCCTCCTGAGGGGGTTTTCGTCCAACCTCCGTCGACTTTTTGGCTGTCTGGGCCATCCGGCGAAATAGAAGAAAGGGAAGCCCGAGGGCTTCCCTTTTCTAATTTGGCTTGTGTTACCAGCAGCGTCGGCTGCTATGACGGCCGCAATAGCGGGAAGGAGTTTCAGGCGAGGCCACAGGGCATTCGCCGTCGCAGTATCCCTCTTCGTGGCAGGCGCCGCAGTAGTAGACGCCGTCGTGCAGATGGCGACCCTCTACGGTGCAGCCTTCCACTTGACAAAGCGCATAGGTCGTAGGCTGGGCGGCGCGATTAGGGCCGCCGCTGTGGCAGCCGCCGCCGTGATGGCCATGGGCCATGGCGGGCAAGGCCAGAAGGCTGCAAAGAGTCAAGCCGGTCAAAGCGGTGGAAACAAATTTTTTCAGCATATCCAATCACCCCCTTTCCATCTTGCCGCGGGGGCAGGAGGAAAAGTTATTTCTGGCGTAGCTCCTTCAGGGCTTTTTCCAGGCGGCGGCAACCGTCTTCCACCATTGTGCGGGGGCAGGCCATGTTGAAGCGGCGGAAGCCCAGCACGTTTTCGCCAAAGAAGGTGCCCGGGTTGGCGGCGACGCCCACCTTCTGGCCAAACCAATCGGCCAGCTCGTCTTCCGTCATGTTCAGGCCGCGGCAATCCACCCACATCAGGTAGGTGGCTTCGTTCATGCGGACCTTCAGTTCGGGGCAATGTTCATGGACAAAGTTGACAAAATATTCACAGTTGCCCTTCAGCACTTCCAGCAACTCGTCCAGCCAAGGGGCGCTTTCATTGTAGGCGGCGATGGTGGCGGGGCCGGCGAAGATATTGGCGCTGGCGTGGGCATGGGCCACCTGCTCCTTGAATTTGGCCCGGATTTCCTCGTTGGCGATCAGGATGTTGGAGCCCTGAATGCCCGCCAGATTAAAGGTCTTGCTGGGAGCGGTGCAGATGATGCTGTTCATCTTAGCGTGCTCCGAAACGTTGCCATAAACGATATGTTCGCCGGAGAACACCAAATCGTTGTGGATTTCATCGGCGATGACGAAAATGCCGTGTTTCTGGCAGAAGGCGTCCAGCTTTTCCAGCTCTTCGCGGGTCCAGACCCGGCCGCCGGGGTTGTGGGGGCTGCACAGCAACATGGCCTTGGTCTTGGGGGTGACGGCCTTTTCCATGCCGTCCCAGTCCATAGTATAGTAGCCGTCGTCGTCCAGCAGGGGCACGTCCACCATCACGCGGCCTTCGTCCTTGGTCGCGCCAAAGAAGGGGCCGTAGACCGGGGTGGTCATCAGCACTTCGTCGCCCGGCTCGGTGACGGCTTTGACCGCCATATGCAGAGCGGTGACAATGCCCGGGGTGAAGGTGATCCAGTCCTTCTGAATTTCATAATGGTGGCGGTTTTTCATCCAGCCAATCACAGCTTCATAATATTCGTCTGTCAGGAAGTCGTAGCCGTACACCATGTTTTCTACCCGCTTGCGCAGCGCGGCCACGATGGGCGGGGCTACGGCGAAATCCATGTCGGCGATCCACATGGGCAGCAGATCGGTCGCGCCCCGGCCATAGATGGCGTCGGCCTTATCCCACTTGGTGCAGCCTTGATTTTTGCGGTGCGGGGCGTTGATAAAATCGTACATTGTAATCCCTTCCTTTACTGAAATGAGAGAATAGCGCTTCTAAAAATAGCATAACATCACCGTGGCAAAAGTCAATCTTTTTTTAGCCGGGATATTTACAAACCGGCCACCCACAGCCGGGGCACTTGTGATATAGTGGACCCGTTGAACAAAGAAACCAAACTGGCCGCCGGCTTCGTCCGGGCCGGCCCAAGAAACAAAAGGGAGTTTATATGCCGACAACGACATTGGCGACGACGCCGTTATTCACGGCGGCGGAAACCCGCCGCCTGGAGCAGATTGTAAACCAAGGAGGGCTTTCCTACCTTCAGATGATGGAAAACGCCGGCCGGGCCTGCTGTGAAACCTTGCAGGCAGAATGGGGGGCGGCGGGCAAGCGAGTGGGCGTTTTGTGCGGAAAGGGAGGAAACGGCGGCGACGGCCTGGCCCTGGTCCGCCATTTGCAGACCAGGGGCGCTCTGCCCTTCGCCCTGCTGACGGAGGAGCCGACCCATCGGGACGCAGAGGAGATGTATCGCCGCCTGGGCAACGCTCCCGTCTATCGCCTGCCCATGGAGCAGGAGGAGCTGGAGCGCCTGCTGGCTGACTGCGATATCATTGTGGACGCAGTCTATGGCATTGGGATGCGGGGAGAATTGCCGGAAAACATCCGGCTGCTGTTTGAGGCCGCCGCCAAGAGCCCGGCGCAGAAGGCCGCCGTCGATATTCCCAGCGGCGTCTGGGGAGACGACGGCGGCGCGGCGGAGGGCGCTTTTCAGGCGGATCTGACCATTGCTTTGGGCTGCTATAAAATCGGTCATTTTTCCCTGCCCGGCGCCGGATACTGCGGTAAAATCGTGCTGCGGAGCTTCGGCGAGCAGGAGGAAGACCGGCAGACCGCCGGCGCCTTGGCCTTTACCGGCGACGCCCGGCAATGCGCCGCCTTGCTGCCGCCTCGGGACCCGGCGGGCAACAAAGGGACTTTTGGCAATGTGCTGAATATTGCCGGAAGCCGGGGCATGAGCGGGGCGGCCATTCTCTCCACCCGAGGCGCTTTGCGGGCTGGGCCAGGGTTGGTGCGTCTGGCCACCGCCCAAAGCCTGCTGCCTATTGTGGGCGGCGCTCTGCCCGAGCCTGTGCTGATGGGCCTGGAGGAAAACGAGCAGGGCCAGCTCTGCTGGCAGGATAAGCTGGCCCCCTGGGTGGAAAAAGCAAGCGCAATCGCCTTTGGCTGCGGACTGCGGGCCGGCGCCCAAGGGGGTCAGACGCTGGAGCGGCTGCTGTCGCTGCGCCGAGCGCCCTTGGTTCTCGACGCCGACGGCGTCAATATTTTGGCCCAATGGCCGGAGTTGCTGGACAAAATCGGGTCGAATTGCCTGGTCACCCCTCATCCCCTGGAGTTTTCCCGGCTGGCCGGCCGGCCTGTGGCGGAAATTCAAGCAAACCGAGTGGAAGCGGCTCGACGCTTTGCCGAAAAAACCGGCATGATTGTGCTGCTCAAAGGCAGCCGGACAGTTGTCGCCGAGCCTGGGGGCCGGCTTTTTGTCAACTGCACAGGCAACAGCGGTTTGGCCAAGGGAGGCGCCGGCGACGTGTTGACCGGCATGATCGCCGGCTTTGCCGCCCAGGGGACGCCTCTTTTCGAGGCGGCGGTATTGGGCTGCTGTCTCCATGGCGCCTGCGCCGATTTGCTGGCCCTGGAGCGCTCGGTCTACGGCGTGTTGCCCTCGGATTTGGTAGAGGTCTTGCCCATCTTGATGAAACGGCTGGAGGCGCCTTTGGAGCTGGCGCAGATTTGACCCCAAACAGAAAAAGACGCCCGCCCTCGGCTGAGGGCGGGCGTCTTTGCTTGATCCAGATTTGTGAACAATCAGGAAACAGCGCAAAAGGCCCTTGACGAGAGATGACTATTGTGATAGTATCATCTCGTAAGATACTATTGCAATAGTCATTACAAAAGGAGGCGCAGAACATGGCAGAAAAACTGTTTGATTCGGAGCGCAAGGTGATGGAAGCGCTGTGGCGGGAAGGGGATATGACGGCGGGCCAACTGGCCAAAATCCTGAAGGAGGAAATCGGCTGGAACCGGAACACCACCTACACGGTCATTAAAAAATGTGTGGAAAAGGGCGCCATCGAGCGTCAGGAGCCCAATTTCTTTTGCAAAGCGCGGCTCACCCGGCGGCAGGCGCAGCGGCAGGAGACCAGCCGGCTGATTGACCGGATGTTCGGCGGGTCGGCGGAGCAATTTTTCGCCGCCTTCCTCAGCGACCGGGAGTTCACCCCGGATCAGTTGGACCGCCTGCGCCGGATGATCGACGAAAGCGAAGGGGGCGAAGAAGCATGATGGATATGGCGCGGCTTTGGGAAACCTCCCTGCGGGGCGGGGCCCTGATTCTGCTGGCGCTGTTGGCTCGGAGCTGGAAGGGGCGCGCGCCCAAATGGGCGGCGGCCTGGCTGTGGACGGCCGCGGCTGTGCGGCTGCTTCTGCCCGGCAATCTGGTCGTCCCCATCCAAAGCCGTTGTGCGCCAGAGGAGCTGGTTTCCGCAAGCGCTTCGGCGGCAAGCCCAGGATTGACCTGGTTTTTCCAAACGGTTTGGGCGGCGGGCGCCGGGTTGGCGCTGACTTGCCTGCTGCTGCGGGCCTGGTTGGCTCATCGGCAGATTCGGCGGGCGGTTCCCCTCCAGGACTCCTTTTGCCAGCAGCTCATTGACCGGCAGCGTCTGCGTCGCCCAGTGCGGCTGCTGATCTGCGATTCGATTGGAACTCCGCTTACCTGCGGTCTGCTGCGGCCCAGAATCCTGCTGCCAAGGCGAATGGATTTGACCGACCGGGAAGGGCTGACCTGCGCGCTGACCCACGAGCTGGTTCATATCCGGCGGCTGGACGCCTTGCGCAAGGGCTTGACTCGAGCCGCTTTGTGCCTCCACTGGTTCAACCCTTTGGCCTGGACGCTGGTCTGCCTGGCAGACCAGGATTTTGAACAGGCTTGCGATGAAAAGGCCCTATCGCTGTTAGGCGCGGAGCAGAAAAGGCGTTATGCCCTATCGCTGCTCCGCTTGGCGGAGCAAAGCTGCCGCCCCGCGCCGCTGCACAGCGGCTTCGGCCTGATAGGACAAAACGGATTAGAAGAAAGGATTGGTTCGATTATGAAATACCAGAAGCTCTCTCGCCGGACGGCGCTGGCCGCCGCCTTGGCTGTGGCCGCCGCAGCCACTGTTTCCGCCGCCGAACTGAAGCCGACGGAGCCGGATGCCGCCGCGGCTCTGCCCATGGCCGCTCAGCTGGAAACCGAAGTTCCCAATTCCAGGGAGATAGGAGCTGCCGACGCCACGCTGAAGCTGGCAAAGGAGGATGGCCGCACAGAAGTCTGGAACGTTACCCTGAAGAACGGCCAGCCGATCACATATACGCTGAACCCGGACCATTGTCAAGATATCGAAGGCAATATCGTCTACAGCGTCAACCAGCGCTAAAGAGCCAAGGAAGGGCCGCAGTCAGCGGCCCTTCTTTTTGTTTTGCATCCGACGCCGCTGAGGCCAGAAAAAGGCTTTTGAGGACGAATCTCTTGCCTTCTGCCGCGCCAAGGGGTTTTCTAAATCGCCCTTTTGGACCAATGCGCTCTCCAGCAGATTGACAGCAGGTTGAAACAGGAGCTGGAAATCTGGAGCGTCGGGCCAGACGGCGCGACGTTTACGCAGATGGAGGCGGACTTTTTCCAGGCGGAATGCAGCGGAGGCCAATTGGAGGGCCTGCCTTATCCAACATAACGCTGAGCCGTTTCGGCCTGGCGGAGGGCCCCCAGACGCTGGAGTGCCAAACGCGCATCCAGGAGAGCAATGGAAAAACCCTCAGGCGTTTGCGCAAACATGAGAAGATTTGGCCCGGCGGCTGGCCGACGGGTGGAGGGAAGAAGCGGAGGCTCTCAAAACCTTGGACGTCGCCATAGGCAGGGTCGCGTTTGCGCTTCGTGATTCCCACGACGGCCCGTTGACTTATGCGTTTCCCTTGGAAACATACGAAAAACAGCGCGCTGTGAAACGGAATACGCCCAGCGGCGCGCACAGAAAAGCGCCCGGCGCCAGAGCCTCTGCTGAGGTCTCGGCGCCGGGCGCATATTCTTACGAGGCCAAGCGACAAGGGGCTTGCGTCTGTCGGGGCGCTCGGCTTAATAGTTTTCGGCTTTTACTTGGAAATAAGCCTGAGGATGGTCGCAGACCGGGCATTTTTCCGGCGCTTTATCGCCATAATGGATATGGCCGCAGTTGGCGCAAACCCAAACCTGGGGCTGATCCTTGGCGAAGACTTTGCCCTGAGTCAGGTTTTCCAACAGCTTCAGATAGCGCTCCTCGTGCTCTTTTTCGATTTTGCCCACAGCCTCAAACAGATAGGCAATTTTATCAAAGCCCTCTTCCTTGGCTGTTTTGGCAAAGCTTTCGTACATATCGGTCCACTCGAAATGCTCGCCGGCGGCAGCGTCCTTCAGGTTGGCCTCTGTTTTGGGCACAGAGCCCTCGTGGAGCAGCTTGAACCAGATTTTAGCGTGCTCCTTCTCGTTGGCGGCGGTTTCCTCAAAAATCTCTGCGATTTGGTTGTATCCTTCTTTCCGGGCGGCGGAGGCATAGTAGGTATACTTGTTCCGGGCCTGGGATTCGCCGGCAAAAGCCGCCAGCAGGTTGCTTTCTGTCTTAGAACCTTTCAAATCCATTTGCAGATCCTCCTTGGAATTGACAATCTTTGGGTTAATCTTCCTTTTCAAATTGGTCTTTGCCCACAGAGCAAATGGGGCAAAGATAATCCTCGGGAAGATCCTCCCATTTTGTTCCGGGGGCGATGCCGTTGGCCTCGTCGCCGGCGGCTTCGTCATAGATATAATTGCAGATCGTGCAGCGATATTTGCTCATTGTTGTTTCCTCCTGGCTTCAAATGTAATTTGGGTGGGAAATCGTTCCCGCCTGTTATTGTATGTTGATTTTTCTTTCTTGTCAATTCTTTTCCTGAAATAGCAGTTTTTCTATGGATAGTCTAACCCCGAAGGAGCGATTTTATACAGCCTCCAGACAGAGTTTTTAGCGGCGCTTCCATAGATCATCGGCAGATTGCATAAATTTTACTGGAGTATTTTATGAAATATTCTGAATTTTTCCTTTCAGTAGTGACTTTTTATTTTATAGGTTTATGATTTGAACATATCGTGAGCGTGACTGTAGTTTCCGATGTGGAATGTAGTCAAGCGGTTCTCCGGCGCAGAGCCTATGGCGAGGATAGCGGCACAGTGTCTGTGAAATTTGTCAATCAGATTCAAGATAATCTTTGTTGGGCTGCTTGCATGGCGTCAGTGGTGAATTATTTTAAGGAGACTGCATATGGGGCTATGGAAATGGCGGATTACCTTCAGATTGACTATGGTCAGATTGGGTTCAAAGGTCTAAAACCTGATTCAGGCGTTTATTACTATAAAAATTGGCATAGAATAAACTGCGAGCTTGTTTTTGACGAGCTGTCTTATGGTTTTGTATATGATCAGGCCTACAACAAAAGGCCGATTGAGGCTCAACTAAGCGCGCCCAATGCAGATCGTGGTCATGCTGTTTTGGTAAGAGGTTGCTATATCAGCAATAGCGTTGTGTACGATCGTCTTATGGATCCATGGTATGATTACCGGGTTGTGCAGATGAAATCTGACGGAACTTTCTCCATTAGTATGGATGGAAAAACATACACTCAGAAAACATATATAGAATTTAAATAAAAAACAGCAGAAACGCCTTGGAATATCCAAGGCGTTTCCCTTAAAGAGCAAGGTGAAAAAATGAAATACAAATATAAAATTCCAAGCGAATACCGGGTTACTCGATTCATCTTAGTCGCTTTTGCTCTGATTGTAGCGGGGTCTCGAATTCAAAAATGGGTGCTGGAACAGCAAATTCAGCGCCGATTTGAGCAACCTTTTGCTGCGTTTGACCACGAAAATATGGAGTTCACTATTTTTTATGGCCCTGCTTGCGCAGGAGAAGATTATGAAATCTCTTCTGTCCAAGCGACGCCGGAGCTGCGACAGGCCGCCAAAAATTTTGTTCGAAATTTAAAAATGGTCTGTCCCCTTATGAAAACGGCAGAAAAGTGCAATATCAAATCTATATGGGAGGAGATTTTCTTAGGGTACAATATCGTTTACCTTCCGGCGACGTCGTCAATGCTGGGGTGATCACAGAGATAAAGGCAGCTGACGGCCAGAGATTTTGCTGAAATTTCGATAGAGACGGCTATGGCCCGCTGAAAGAAGCCATTGTGGATTTCCTTGGAATCGAAGCGCCTTGGGAAGTTCGGACTGAATGACGCCCCCTACATCGCCTCCTCACATCCTCCGCCCTTCCCTTGTAACTCCCCGCCGGATATGCTATCATTGGCGCAGGAGAAGGAGGCGATTTCCCATGTGCTTTTCCTCTTGGCAGCTGGCCAAATTCATGGTTTGGCTGGAACATAAGCTGATGGCGGCTATTCCAGAGGTGATGTTGTGCGATTTTTTCTTTTGCTTTCAGAATCGGCGGGGCTATCGTTTTTTTCTTTCCCTCTCGCTGTTTCTCTATACGGTTTGCCTGCTCTACGATTTTTTCAGCCTCAAATGCCCCCAATGCAAAAAGCGGCTCCAAAGCAGAGAAATCGCCGCCATGAAGACCTTTTGCTGCTCTCGCTGCGGCTGCCAGCGGTTTTAGCGCAGACAGCGCCCGACCGCGCCGTTCCAATTTTTCAAAGGAGGAATCCGGCATGAAAACCTTGCGCCGCCTGCCTTGGCAGGTCAAATTCGGGATGATTTCCGCTTTTGCCAACGTGGGCGGGATGCTGACCCCGGTGCTGGTGGGCGGCTCCTATGACGCCTTGGGCAGCTATAAGCCGGCTTTGGTCGTCATGATCGGTCTGCTGGCAGTCATTACAATAGCCTATCTGTGGGCCTTTGGCAGCCAGGCCAAAAAAGCTGGATGAGGCAAGATGGAAAGGGGAAACGAAATGCTGGGGTTAAAGCGAGGGCAAGTGCGGCTGGAGGCTTGGCGGCCGGAATGGGCGGAAAAAGCCCAGGAAACGGCGGAAGTTTTGAAACAGGTTTTGGGCGAAGCGGCGGCGGATATCCAGCACGTGGGCAGCACGGCGATTCCCGGCATATGCGCCAAGCCCATTGTGGATTTGGTCGTGGGTTTCCGCCAATTGGGGGAAGCCCGCGCCTTTTTGCCGGCGTTGGAGGAACGGGGCGTTGTTTTCCGGGGACAGGACGTGCCTGGTCAGCTGTTGTTTGTCACGGGGGATTTTGAACAGGATACCCGGGATTGCCATATTCATGGGGTGGAATATGGGAGAGAAGCCTGGGAAAACTACCTCAATTTTCGAGATTATCTTCGAGCCAAGCCGGAGCGGGCGGCGGCTTATAACGCCCTCAAAGGGGAGCTGGCCGCCCGATTTCCCCAGGACAGACAGCGGTATACCCAGGGGAAAAGCGTGTTGATCGACGCCCTGTTGGAGGAGGCCCGCCGCTGGCGGGCCCGGCAGGGATAAAACAAAAAGGCGGCGGAAGCCGCCTTTTTCGTCCTCTCGTTTTCCTTCGGCTTGCGACATGGCCGGCGTTTCATCGCGGCGACGCATCGCGCAAAAGGGCCTTCTCTTTGGTCAAAGCCGTCGGCTGTCGTAGATCTGGCCGTCCAGGTTCTTCCATTGAAACAGACCGGTTTCCAGCGTCATATAGCTGTGGGGGCTGTTTTCCTTGGGGATGGAGACCGATCCCGGGTTCAGGTAGAGAAGGCCGTCCTGCGTCCGGTTGGCGGGGATATGGGTGTGGCCATGCAGCAAAATATCCCCAGGCGCCAAGGGAGGCGGGGTTTGCAGGTTGTAAACGTGGCCGTGGGTCGCGTAAATCAGCCGATTCTGGCTTTCCAAAATGCAGTAATCGGCCAGGATGGGGAAGGGCAGGACCATCTGGTCCACTTCCGTATCGCAGTTGCCCCGCACGCAGAAAATCCGCTCTTTCAGCGGAGAGAGCAGAGCGACGACCTGCTTGGGGTCATAGTCCGGCGGCAGGTCGTTGCGGGGGCCATGGTATAAAATATCCCCCAGCAGAAGCAGCCGGTCGGCCTCCTCCCGGGTATAGGCTTCTATCAGCCGGCGAGCGTATTTTGCCGAGCCGTGGATATCCGAAGCGACAATCCATTTCATGTAAAAACCTCCTGAAAATTCTGTTCTTGGGGCAAGTATAAAGGATTCGGCAACCGATAGCAAGGAAAACCGCTGAATTTGCCTCGTTTGGGCCATGATTAGTTTACATTTTGTTAATGCAATCCAGCCTGCCGGACATTATAATAAATAACAAGATACAAAATAACTGCCCCGGCCGCCCCTGAACCAGGGGATTTCTTTTCCAGCGGCGCGCCTCGAATCAAAGACGGCTGCGTGCGTTGTTTCATCGTCAAGCAGGAGCTTGCGCCGCAAGCTTGGCGGCGATGTCGCCCGGCCGAGCGGCAAGGAAGGGGTCGCCATGGCAAAAACGCTGCTGATTATCGAGGACGACAGCAATATTCGAGAGCTGCTGCGCCTCTATTTGGAACAGGAAGGATATGCGATTGAAAGCGCCGCCGACGGCGCCGAGGGCCTGCGGGCCTTCAAGCGGATTCACCCGGATTTGGTGCTGCTGGACGTGATGATGCCCAATATGGACGGCTGGCAGGTTATCAAGGAAATCCGGGCCGCCTCCAAAACTCCGGTGATTATGCTGACGGCCAAAAGCGAGACGTTTGACAAGGTGTCTGGTTTGGAACTGGGGGCGGACGATTATATTGCCAAGCCCTTTGAAATGCGGGAGGTTATCGCCCGCATTCACGCGGTCATGCGTCGGTTTGACGACGACGACGCGCCGGCCAAGCTGGAGTTTGACAACCTGATTATCGACAAAGAAAGCTACAATATTGTGGTAAAAGGCAAGAAAATGGAAATTCCGCCTAAGGAAATCGAGCTTTTATACTTTTTGGCTTCATCCCCCAACCGGGTGTTCACCCGCTCCCAGCTGCTGGACGATGTGTGGGGCTTCGATTATTTTGGCGATACCCGGACGGTGGACGTTCATATCAAACGCCTGCGGGAAAAACTTTCGGGCGCCAGCGACCAGTGGGAGCTGAAAACGGTCTGGGGCGTGGGATATAAATTCGAGACAGTGGGCTGACGGATGGAAGACGCGCCGTTTGCCGCCGGCGGATTGGCGCAGGTTTCCTTGTGAAAGACCCATGCCGAGTCCCGGCGAGCCGAAGATTTTGCAAAGAAAGATAAAAACAACTCCCGGGGGGCGGCGGATATGAAGGGCGTCAGAAGCATTTTTCTCAAAAACTTCATCATCTATTCCCTTGTGGTCATGCTGAGTTTCACCGCCCTTGGCGGGGCGTTTATCTACCAGGTCAGCCGCTACGCCGCCCGGGAACGGGAAAGCGCTTTGGCCGCCGCCGTCAACCGGGCCTCCGCGTTTACCGCCGAATATATGCAGATCGCTCCCAATATGATCGGCTCCAGCTTTAGTCTGCAGGCCTATGAGAAGATTTATCGGACCAGCGTCATGGGTTTGGCGGACAACTTGGGAGGCGTCCTGTTTGTCTGCGACGAAGAGGGGGAGATTTTGTTTTTTGCCACAGGCGACGGTTGCTTCGTCCATGAGCAGACCGTCCACGTCCCTCAAGCGGCGCAGGAGGCGGTGGAGCAAAAAAAACGCTTTTATGAAATGGGCAATTTTTCTGGTTTGCTCACCTCCCCGCATTATACGTTGGGCGCTCCGGCCCAAAGCGGCGGTCAAACCCTGGGAATGGTTTTCGCTTCTGTGCCCGCCGACTCCTCCCTGAAGCTTTTCGCCAATATTTCCAGCACCTTTATCTTGATGATCTTTGTGGTGTTTTTGGTGGTGTTGGCCGTGACCTATGCGATGGTCAACAACACGCTGCGGCCCCTGCGCAATATCGCCGCCGCCACCCGCAATTTCGGCAGGGGAGATTTTTCCGCCCGAGTGGCTGTGCCCAAACAGCGGGACGAGCTGTACGCCCTGACAATCAGCTTCAATCATATGGCCGACGCCATTGAAAATATGGAAAAACAGCGGCGGGATCTGATCGCCAACGTGTCCCATGATCTGCGCACCCCCATGACCACCATCGGCGGCTTTATCGACGGCATTTTGGACGGCGCCATTCCGCCGGAAAAGCAAGAATATTATTTGCGCATCGTCTCCGAGGAAATCAAGCGCCTTTCCCGGCTGGCCAACAGCATGGTGGAGGTTTCCCGGCTGGAAAGCGGCCAGCGGGCGCTGAATTGGAGCACATTTGACATCAGCGAAATGGCCCGACGCATTGTGTTGGGCTTTGAGCGGCAGCTCACGGAAAAGGAAATTGATCTGAACCTGGATATTCCGGAAAAACTGGAAATTAGCGCGGACCACGACGCCATCTTCCAAGTGGTCTATAACCTGATTGACAACGCGGTAAAATTTACGGAGCAGCAGGGCAAAATCATTGTTTATCTTTCCGCCAAGGGCGGCAAAGTGCAGTGCAATATCGTCAACACGGGCCCGGGCATCGCCCCGGAGGACATCGACCATATTTTCGAGCGCTTTTACAAGGGCGACCGTTCCCGCAGCGCCAAGGTGACAAGCTCAGGCTTAGGCCTTTATATTGTAAAAACCCTGGTTAACCGCCATGGCGGCGATATCTACGCCAAAAGCGGCGGCGGGCAGACCGAGTTTTGCTTTATGATACCCCAAAAAATCTGACGATTTTTTGGGAACCCCATTTTTGAATGGATTTCCGGGAAGTGAATTCCCGAAAATCAGTTCGCCGCATTGGCGGCGTCCCGCCGGAGGCGGGTCCCAGGCGCTGCGCGCATAAGGTAGGCTGCGCTCAGCTTTTTAGTTTGGCCGTCCGCCCCTGCGGACTCATCCCCATTGACGAGGTGATTTCCAGTTTATGTTCAGCCAGCGCAATCAACAAAACACAGAAAAACCGGCGCCGCCAGAGGAGCCCCGTTATTATCGCAATGTGGCCGCCTACCGCAGCTATGAGGAAGTGCTGGCCGCCAAACGCCGCCGGGGGAGACTGCGCCGGGGCGTCGTCGTTTGCGCGACGCTGGCGATGATGGGCGGTTTAGGCTGCTATTTGCTGATACAGGAGGAGGATCAGGGCGGCGAAGAGCCTTCAGACCTTATGTCGATAGCGGAGAATCAGCCTGAGCAAAGCCAATCGGATCAAAGCCCGGCTCTTCAGCCTCAGGAGGATTCGTCGGCGGAAGGGGAGGATTTTGCTCTGACCGTGCAGCCCAAGCCTGAGGAAGAGCGGGCGCAGGAGTATCCTGCGCTGGTGGTCAAGGACGTGACCGGCGTGGTCAAAAAAGTTCGCCCCTCCGTTGTGGGCGTAACGACAGAGAGTTTCCAGACTTATTCCACCGGCAGCACAGGCTCGGGCATCATCCTGTCGGGAAATGGGTATATTATAACAAATAACCATGTGATAGAAGGGGGCGACAACGTTTCTGTCACGCTGGATAATGGCGAAACTTATTCTGCCGCCTTGGTAGGCGCAGACGCTAAGACGGATATTGCCGTGCTCAAAATTGAGGCCCAAGGTCTTCAAGCGGCGGAATTTGGCGATTCCGACCAGGTGGAGGCCGGGGAAGCGGCAGTGGCCATTGGCAACCCCATGGGCTTGGAGGGCACCGTCACCGCCGGCATCGTCTCGGCCATCAATCGGAATATGATGGTCAACGGCGTATCTATGACATTGATCCAAACAGACGCTTCGATCAATCCAGGCAATTCCGGCGGAGCGCTGATCAACGAATACGGCCAGGTCATCGGCGTCAACAGCGCCAAAATCAGCGTGGAAAATTACGAGGGTCTGGGCTTCGCCATTCCGATTAACCAAGTGAAGCCTGTGGTGGAGGAGCTGATTGAAAAAGGCTATGTTTCGGGCAGACCGTTGGCCGGCGTCAGCGGCCGAAATCTCAGCGCCATGGCCGCCGCCTTTTATCGGCTGCCCCAAGGCGTGCTCGTGGACCAGGTGGACCCGAACAGCGACGCGGCCCTCAAGGGCTTGGCGGCGGGAGATATCCTCATTGGCGTAGACGATATTCGAGTGGAGACTGTGGCCCAAGCCTGCGCTCTGCGAGACGGGCACAAGGCCGGCGAGATGATGAAGCTCACGTTCTATCATCAAGCCACCGGAGAATCGCGGGAAATTAACGTGAAACTGATGGAAGATACCAACCAGCAAAGCGGATACAATTTATAACCGGCGAGCAGGAGAAAAAGGGCGAGGATTTCAATCCTCGCCCTTTTTTTGTCGGGAAAGCCCGCCGGCTACGCTTTGTTTGGCTGCGATTGTCCGATAAGATCAGTCGCCCGCTTAGCTTCGCAGTATGCTTATCGCGGCATGAGTGAAACCGAAAGAAAAACTTAAGTAATTCCCCTCTGCACATCGGAGGAAAAATCGGGTAGAATAAAGCTGGATACGCCCGGATTTTGCCGGCGTGAAGAGGGGATGATATTGTGGAAGCCAAGATCCTGGCAGTGGACGACGAAAGAGAAATCGCCGATTTGGTGGAGCTCTACTTGAAAAATGAAGGGTTTACCGTTTATAAATGCTACGACGGCGACAAAGCGTTGGAGCTTATCCAGAGCCAGCCGATGGACCTGGCGCTGTTGGACGTGATGCTGCCTGGGATAGACGGTTTTGAGCTGTGCCGGGTGATACGGGAAAGCTATACCTACCCAGTGATTATGCTGACGGCCCGAGGCGAAGAGCTGGATAAAATCAACGGTTTAGCTCTGGGAGCGGACGACTATATCACAAAGCCTTTTAGCCCGCTGGAAATGGTCGCTCGGGTCAAGGCCCAGTTGCGCCGGGCCCGGCGGTATAACGAGGGCGCCCTGCAAGCGGGCGGAGATGTGATCGATTTTTCCGGCATTGTCATCGATAGGGCGGCCCGCACGTGCCTGCTCAACGATAGGCCCCTTTCGCTGACGCCGCTGGAATTCAACATCCTGTGGCTTTTGTGCGAAAACCGGGGCAAGGTCATCAGCTGCGAGCAGCTGTTTCGCCAGGTCTGGGGAGAAAAATATTTTACCAACAGCAACAATACGGTGATGGTGCATATCCGCCATCTGCGGGAAAAGATGGGAGATAAGGCGGACAAGCCCAAATATATTAAGACCGTCTGGGGCGTGGGGTATAAAATTGATGGATAAGCGCAGAGAGAAAGAGAAACGGCCGAGGGTCCGGCGAGAGGACGACCTGCGCCGTCTGAGCCGAAAAATGACGGGTCAGTTTTTTCGCCTGGTGGCGGAAACCTATGTGATCGCCACAATGGCCAAAGCCTTGTTGGTGGACGGCGTGCTGGAAGACCCTTTCGCCAATTTTTTCGTGGCCGCCGTTCGAGTGCTGCTGGGGCTCAGCAAGGAAGAAGGAATCCGCGTGTACCAGGGGGCGTTCCTGCGGCACAAGGGCTTTTGGATGACTTTGATGGTCTTGATCATCTTTCTCTTTTTCTGGCGTCGTCTACTGCGGCGGTTCAGCCAATATTTCCGCCAGCTGGACAACCGATTGGACCAATTGCTGACAGAGACCGCTCAGCCCCGAGAGGAACTGCCCCCGGAACTGGCCTTTATGGAGGAAAAGCTGGAGCGCATTCAGGCCGCTTTGGCCGCCCGCCGGCAGGCCGCTTTGGAGAGCGAGCAGCGGAAAAACGACTTGGTCGTCTATTTGGCCCATGACCTGAAAACCCCTCTGACCTCTGTGGTGGGTTACCTGAGTCTGCTGAATGAAGCGCCGGATATGCCTTTGGAGCAGCGGGGCAAATACACGCAGGTGGCCCTGGACAAAGCTTACCGGCTGGAGGAACTCATCAACCAGTTTTTTGATATCACCCGATTCAACCTTCAACAAGTTGTGCTGGAGCGCCGGCCTGTCCGGCTGGATGTGACGCTGGCGCAGATCGCCGACGAATTTTACCCCATTTTGGCCCAGCAGGGCCAATGGGCCCAGGTGGAGGCCGAGCCTGGCCTGACCGTTTCCGCCGATCCGGATAAACTGGCCCGGGTTTTCAACAATCTGTTTAAAAACGCCGCGGCATACGGCTATGAAAACACCGCGATTCAGGCCCGGGCCCAGCGACAAGAAGATCAGGTTGTGATATCTGTGCGCAATCAAGGCCCTCGGATTCCGCCCCGGCAGCTGGAGCTGATTTTTGAGAAATTTTATCGCATGGATGCCGCCCGTTCCACTAACGCCGGCGGCGCCGGCTTGGGTTTGGCCATCGCCAAGCAGATTGTGGAGCTTCACGGCGGCTCCATCTCCGCCCAGAGCGACAATCAGTTCACAGTCTTCACCGTCTTCCTGCCGCTGGAAGATCCAGATCCGCCGGAGCCCCTGTCCTATGATTTATAGCTTGCCTTAGCCTGAGCCCTATGATATAGTCACAGAAGAAAGGGGGAGCGGCGGATATGGAAGAAAAGCCCTTGATCTATTGCGTGGAAGACGACGAGAATATCCGTCAGATGCTTTGTTACGCGCTGGAAAGCGGCGGATACCGGGCCCAGGGCTTTGAGAGCGGCCGGCAGTTTTGGCCCAGCTGGCGGCGGGAGAGGCCTCGGCTGCTGCTGCTGGATATCATGCTGCCAGAGGAGGACGGCATGGAGATCCTGCGCCAAGTGAAAAGCGGCCCTGGCGGCGCCACGCCGGTGATTATGCTGACCGCCAAAACCGCCGAGCTGGACAAAGTGGCCGGGCTGGACGCCGGGGCGGACGATTACATCGCCAAGCCTTTCAGCGTGCTGGAGCTGTTATCCCGCATACGGGCGGTGCTGCGCCGGACAAGCCGGGGCGCCGCGCCGCTGACCTGCGGCCCAGTGACGCTGGACCCGCTGAGCCGGGCCGTCTCTTGCCAAGGTCGGCCGGTGGAGCTGACCTACAAGGAATTTGAGCTGCTGCACTATATGCTGCGCCACCCTGGGGAAGCTCTGTCCCGCACGCGGCTGCTGGAAAAGGTGTGGGGCTTTGATTTTGAAGGCGAAAGCCGTACGGTGGATATGCACGTCAAGACCCTTCGCCGCAAGCTGGGCGCCGGCGGAGGGCTGGTCAAAACCGTCCGGGGAGCGGGCTACAAGCTGGAGGAGTAGGGCTGTGAAAAAAAGCATTTTGCAAAGCCTTATTTGCGTCAGCGCGTTGGCCGTCCTGCTGACGGCGGCGCTTTCCGCTCTGGGGTTTTATCGGCTTCACGAAGAGCAGGCCCAGCGGCAGCTGCAAAACCAGGGCCGGCTGATTTTGGCCGGGTTGGATTCGGCCCCTCGGCCTCTGGATTACTTGGATGCTTTGAGCCGGACCGCGCCGGATCTTCGGCTGACGCTGATCGATTCCGGCGGCGGGGTGGTTTTTGATTCCAGCGCCCCGGCGGACGGCATGGAAAACCACGAGACGCGCCAAGAGGTAGTCCAAGCCCGGCGGGAGGGTTTTGGCGAATGCGCCCGCCGCTCCGATACGCTGGGGGAAACCGCCTATTATAGCGCCTATTTGCGGCAGGACGGCTCTGTGCTGCGGCTGGGCGCTACGGCGCAAAGCCTAACCGCCGTATTTTTCGGCAGTCTGCCTTGGGCTGCGGCTATTGGGCTGTTGATGGCCGGTTTGGCGCTTCCCATCTCCCGGTGGGTCACGCGGCGGCTGATGGCCCCTGTGATGGAGGCGGCTCAGAGCTTGAGCTTGGAGGAAGCCCCCGTCGGCAAGCCGCCTTATCAGGAACTGGAACCTTTTTTGGATAAAATCCGGGCGCAGAAAGCCCAGATCGCCGCCAGCATCCATCGGATTCAGCAGGAGAAAAACACCCTTTCCATGATTACCTCCGGCGTGCGGGAAGGGCTGATTCTCATCGACGGAAATAAAAACGTCCTTTCCTGCAACCAGGCCGCTCGGGAGCTGCTCCAGGCCCCTACCGGCGACCTGGAGGGCCGCAGCGCCTTGGAGCTTTGCCCGGACCCGGCTTTTGCCCAGGCGGTGAACCAGGCGATGAGCAGCCGGCAGCCGCAGCAAACGGTTTTGCAGGTCGGTCCGCTTTATCTGCGGCTGTATGTCAGCCCGGCCAAAAGCGCGCCCGGCGGCATGATATTGGCGGTGGATTCCAGCCAGCAGGTTCAGGCCGAGCGGCAGCGCCGGGATTTTTCCGCCAACGTCTCCCATGAGCTCAAAACGCCCCTGACCTCCATCAGCGGTTTTGCCGAGCTGATTGAAACCGGTATGGCCCGAGGCCAGGACGCCGCCCAGTTTGCCGGCCGCATCCGGCTGGAGGCTGGGCGGCTGCAATTTCTCATCGACGATATCATGCGGCTGTCGGAAATCGAGGACGGAGGCAAGGGGGAATGGGAGCAGGTTCCTCTGCTAAAGACAGCCCGCCAAGCGGCGGACACCCTGGCTTTGGAAGCGGCGGAAAAAGAGGTTTCGATCTTCTGCCAGGGCGAAGAGCTGGAAATCGAGGCCAACGGAAGAATGATGGAGGAGCTGACGGTCAACCTGCTTTCCAACGGGGTGAAATACAACCGGCCTGGAGGATTCGCTTGGCTTACCATTGAGCGCCAGGGAGAAATGGCCGCCGTCATCGCGGAGGATACCGGCATCGGCATCCCTCTCCAGCATCAGGATCGGGTTTTTGAACGGTTTTATCGGGTGGATAAAAGCCGCTCCAAGCAAACCGGCGGCACCGGCCTGGGTCTGTCCATTGTGCGCCATATCGTGGAAACGCACCAAGGCTTCCTGTCGCTGGAAAGCGAAGAGGGCAAGGGAACGAAAATTACCGTCTTGCTGCCGCTGAAGCAGCCGGACCGCTCAAAATAGCAAAAGGAAGGGAAGATTTGAACCTATGAAAACCATTGTAGTGATAGACGGCAAGGGCGGCGGAGTGGGCTCGGCGCTGATCGCCCGGCTGAAGGGCCTGCCCGGTGCCCGGCTGCTGGCCTTGGGAGCCAACGCTTTGGCCACCTCCGCCATGCTGCGGGCCGGCGCTCAGGACGGCGCCACCGGCGAAAACGCCGTGATCCAGTGCTGCCGCCAGGCGGACGTGGTGGCCGGGCCCATCGGCATCCTCATCGCCGGCGCCATGCTGGGGGAGATCACCGCCCCCATGGCCGCCGCCGTGGGCCAAAGCCCCGCCCGCCTGGTGCTCATCCCCAACGCCAAATCCGGCGCCCATATCTGCGGCCTCCAGCAAATGCCCCTGAGCCAATACATCGAGGAAGCGGCCAAAAAAATAGAGGAAATCCTGGGAGAATAGCAAAACCCGGCCCCATACAAAAGGGGCCGGGCTTTTCTGCTTTTCCGATTGTTGAATCTTATCAAATTCTGCGGGATATGGTAGAATACAGGCAGACGCTGTTGCAGAAACAGGCGGTTGGCCCCCTCGCGTATTTTTTACTCAGCAACAAAGAGGGCAACGCAAATGTATGTTACATATCAGGCTCTGCAAACTTTGATAGAGTTCGGTGTGCTCATCGTTGCGATTGTCGGCCTTTGCCAGACAAAAAAGAAGTAACCGCCCCTCGCCAGGCCGCAGTTACTTCTAAACCAGTAACCGGGGGCTGACCGCCGCGCAGCGGAGCCCTTTTTCTGCCTTGATTATACCAAATCCCCGGCCGCTGTCAAGCGGCGGGGATAGGAAAAACCGGCCCGTCAGGGGCCGGCTTTTTGCTGTGGGGGGTTAGGTCCAGAGGCCAAGCTCGCCGATGGCGGTATAAGAAGGGCAACTACCACCCATCATGATTTTTAGTTCCAGAACGCCAGTGACATCTACACTGATATTTATCGGGTCTATGCCCCCACCCACTTTGCCTTCCCAGATTTTTTCATCATCTGCATAAATGGTCAATGTGCCGCCCTCATTAGAGCGATAATCATATTGTTGAAAATACACACCAGTTAATCTGGTATATTGGGTATTCAGCTTGTATGTAACATAATCCTTCCTGTCCATATCTGTTATACAATGCTGATGTTCATTCCCCAGATTGTCCTTGACCACGCTACCTGTCGCGAACCAAAAGCTATCTTTATCAAAATAATCCATATCCGCCACCCAGACGGCGGGTTTATCGCCGGTGTGGGAGCCGATGTAGACGCTTTTGGAGGTTCCCTCCCACTGGATGGGGAGGTCCAGGGCTTCGCTGACGGCCCGGACAGGCAGATAGGTAGTGCCCTCATAGATAAAAGCTTCCACCGGATTGCCCTTGGCGTCTGTGGGATTGATTTTCTGGTCGTTGACGAAAATGCTCACCCCAGGAAACACGGTGACATTTTTGCTGTACACGGCGAACCCCGGCACAATCAGGGATACCATCAGCAGGGCGGCCATCATGCCGGACAAAAAGTAGCTCAATTTTTGCTTGCGATTCATTTGCAAATCCTCCTGTTTTGCGCCTCCTCCCGGCTTAGAGCCGGGAGGGAGGGGCGTTTTGTAGTTACCTCGCCTCAAACCAGGTACAGGAATTGGAGTAAGTCAGCATTTCCTCTTGAGAGACCTGGCCGGTGATGTTGTTGCGGATATAGGCGCAGTCGGTCAGCTTGATGGCGTCGCCGCCCAGGCCGTTGCGGGCCGGGTCGCAGACGATCAGATTGCCGTTTTCATAGCCAATCACTGTCACGGCGTGGGATTTTCCGTTGCCTTTGAAGCACAGCATCAGGCCGTAATTGTTGTTTTTCAGGGCGTCCACAGCCCCTTGCAGGCGCTGGCTGCCGTTCCAGCCCTTGTTGAAGGAGCTTGTCCAGACGTCTTGGTCCTTCAGGCCGTATTTGCTGAAAATACTCCAGTTCATATAGGTGGAGCCGCCGTTGGCCGCTTTCACATCCCCATAGGATACGGCGGAATTGCCGTTTTGCACCCGGTAATTGGCAATTACCATGGCGGCGGAGGCGATATAGCAGCCGTCGCCGTCCTGCTGCTGGATATAGACGTGCTGGCCTCCGCCTACCGAGGGTTCAGCAGGCGCTTGATTGCCTGTGGAATAGGGGATCGCCACATCGGGCCAGTTGCCATAGGTAGCAAATAGGTTGGTTTCGTTGCTGTTGGGGTCGTGCATAGTAACGGTACTGCCGTTGACGGAATCCACCGTCACATAGCGCAGGCCCCAGGGAGAGTTTCCGGGAATTTGCACCACCACAGTATACCCCTTGCTGCACAGGTCGTTGATCATAGCGGCTTTTTGCTCAACAGACAGGCTGGCGCTCTTCATATTGGCGTTGGTCTGCTCGGTAAAACCGGGAACAGCCTCGGCGACCTTGGTCCACCGCAGCGCGCCGCTATCGGTGAAGCCGCCCACGCTTTTCAGCCGCTGGAGCAGCACAGAGGGATTGAAAGAGCTTTCCGATTCCTTGCCCGATTTCACGATGGCAATAGAAAGAGCCGTAACCAAGCCGCCGTTGGAGGCCATGGTTCCGTTGCCCAGAGACTCGTTGGCCCAGCGGCTGTCGTCTTTTTTCCAATCCCGATAGGAGGCGGGAGAGGGCGTTGGGGCCGGCTTTTCCGGTTCCGCCGGTTTTTCAGGGGTAACAGGCTGCTCCGGCTTTTTGGTTTCCTCGGGCGTTTGGGGTTCCTGAGGCTTGGAGGATTCCTGCTGGTTTGCAGGAGGAGTGACAGGCTTATCCTGGTTTGCAGGGGGCGTAACTGAGGTTTGTCCAGAGGGCGTAGTCGATGTCGTATTATTCTCCGCAGGCGCCTTTGTGCCGTTGCCGTTATTATTGCTGTTGCTGCCGGCGTTGCCTATGTTCTTTTCGGGGACCCCAAAATTGGCCAGAGCCCGCCAGAGCATAGCGGCGGCTTCTGCACGGGTGATGGTGCGCTGTCCGCCAAAAGTGCCGTCGGCATAGCCGTTGATGATGCCTTCCTCCACAGCCGCCGCCACATAGGGCTTCAAGGCCGGGGAAATGGAAGCAGTGTCGCTGAACATTGTTTCCAGCATACTTTCATCTGCCATGCTGGTATCCAGATCCCACATTTTCGCAATCGCCACGGCCATATCCTCCCGAACGGCCATGGTTTTGGGGCGGAAAGCCATGCCGTCGCCGTCTGAATATCCAGTCATATCCTGGCTGACAGCCTCGATGTAGGGCGTGGCCCAGTAGCCGGGCTTTACGTCAGTGAAAGCGCCGGTGGGGTTGTCCAGGGTTTTCTGTACGTCGCAGGCAGAGGCCACAGCCAGGATTTTGGCAAATTCCTCCCGGCTGACGGTTTTGCTGGGGTAAAACAGCCCGTTGGGATAGCCGTTGACGGCCTTGCGGTCCACCAGATCGGCAATATAACGAAAAGCCCAGTGGGTTTCGGGAACATCAGCAAACTCTACAGTATACGTTTGCTGAGAAGGAGCCATGCCGTCTTCATAAGACAGCGCATGGGCCATGGGAGCGGTAAAGGTTGACACAAGGGCCAATGTCAGCGTTGCCGCCAAAGCCCTTTGAAATCGTTTCATACGTCGTTCCTCTCTTTCTTGTTAAAAAATTCAATGCAGTCGTTCAGCGCGTTGTATAACAAATTCACCTCCTTGCATATTCAAATAGTTTCTTGCAGTTTCGAATGATTGCAAGAAAGTATACTTTCTTGCAAGAAGGCCATTCTTGTAAAAAATATTGTAGAATCGGCAGAAATTTAGGAGAATTGCCTATTGAAACTTGACTGAATTTATGATATTGTTTGCACAGAGCAGGAGCCTTGGAATATTGCAAGAAAGTATACATTCTTGTAACTTTTCCGGGCTTTTTGCAACAAAAAAAGCCCCCTTTCGGGGGCTTTTCGGCGGGTTGCGTTATTGCTGGGCGGGGGGATGGGCCAGCACAAAGCGGTAGCCCAGCAGAGCCAGGGTCATGAAAACGGCCATGAAGGCCATGGCGGGCTTATAGCTGCCCAGGGAATCATAAACGCTGTTGATGGCGATGGGGCCGATCATGGCGCCCAAGCTGCTTACCGCGCTGACAGAGCCCAGGATGGCGGCAAATTCCCTGGCGCCAAAGAGGCGGTCGGTCAGCAAAGTGGTGGCCACGGCGCTAAAGGCGCCGCCCAAGCCGGCGCCCAGGACAATCATGGCCAAAGCAGGCTGGAAGGGCGCCAGCACCATGCCCACAAGGCCGATAATCATGCACAGATTGGCAAAAAACGAGGCGCGACGAACGCCCCAGCGGTCGAACAGCCAGCCCAGCAAAAATTTGCCCACAGCCAAAGAGGCCATCATCGCCGAAGCGACGACAGAGGCGGCGATGGCGGAAAGGCCTACGTCGCTGAGGTGAGGGGCGGAATTTTGCACTAAGCTGACGGCGCACAGGTTGTTGACGACGTTGCAGGCCGCCAAAGCCCAGAATTGCCAGGTCCGCCGAGCTTGCCGGGCCGTCAACCCCAGCTGTTCCGTGAAACGGGGCTGTTCCGCCGGGGCCGGCGCCTCTCCATAGGGCTGAAGGCCCATATCCTGGGGCCTGGTACGGACGATGAAAAAGCAAGCCGGCGTCACGATGATTAAAATCACGGCGCCCAAAATCAAATAGGTTTGCCGCCAGCCGACCTGCTGAATCAGCCAGGCGGCCAAGGGATTGCAGATCATGCCGCCCACGCCGCTGCCCATGGAAGCCGCGCCCAAAGCCGAGCCCCGGCGGGCGTGAAACCAGTTGGCGATCAACATGGATATGGAAACTGTTGTAAGCAAAGCCTGGGAGAAGCCGCATACGACGGAGGACAGATAAAACATCGGAAGATTTTGAGCGAAGGAATAGCTCATGTACCCCAAAGCCATGCCCAGGCCGCCGAAGCGCATGACCTGCTTGACGTCAAATCGGGCGTAAATTTTGCCGGCAAAAACCGCCACAACCATCGAGCTGGCGGCGATCAACGTGGAGTTGGAGGCCATGGCTTTGCGGGAAAAGCCCATGTCCGCGCACACCGGCTTGATATAAACGCCGCTGCTGTTGTTGATGAGGCCCACGGAGACGCCCATAATCAGGAAGCAGGCGAAGACCACATACCAGCCGTAAAAAAAGCGGCCTTGTTTTTTGTTCATATCGCGTTCCTTTCAAAGCCTGGAGGCCCGAAGCCGCCCCGAAGCATGGCTGGGGGCGGCTCCTTTTTAGTTGAGAAATCAGACCTTGCGGCCCCAAAGCGAGTCGTCCATCAAAATATCCGCCATGCCCTGGATTTCGCGTTCCAGTATTTTTTTGCCCTTTTCTGCTGTGGCGGCGTAGGCGTTGCCCATAACGCCGTTTTCGGTGTGGGCTTCCATCCGATGGAAGGTGGAAAAGATCCCCTCGTCCTCCATTTTATGGCCAAAACTCATGGAGCCCTTGGTCTCTTTGTAAATGGGGTCCACAAAGCCTTCGTCCAGCGCCAGAATCATGGAAGTTTCGCTTTCGCAGGCGTGGTCCATATGGGCCTGGGTTTCCAGAATATCCGGTTCGGCTTGGGAGTCGCCTTTGTCGTAGCCAGTGAAATAGACAGGAAAACCCAAAGCTTCATTGATGTTGATCAGCGCCGTCTGCGTGGGGGCCACGTTGCCGCCATGGCCGTTGACGATCACAATTTTGCGGAAGCCGTGGGCCGCCAGGCTTTCGCAGTAATCCTGGAGCATGGCCAGATAGGTCTGGGGCTTCAGCGTCATAGAGCCGGGAAAGCTCATGTGGTGGGTGGCGTTGCCCACAGTAATGGCCGGAGAGACCAAACAGGGCTTGCCGCGGCGATTTAGCTCTTCGGCGGTTTTTTCGCAGACGTAGGTCGCCAGCAGAGCGTCTGTGCCCACAGGCAGGTGGGGCCCATGCTGCTCGATGGAGCCCAGAGGGACCAACACGATAGCGCCTTGCTGAGAATAGGCCCGGATCTCTTCCCGAGTCAGATGCTCCCAGCGGACGGGATTCTTTTTCATTTCCATGGTCGTTTTGCTCCTTTATAAGATAATAAAGCGAAGATCGATGGATCAAAGCGGAGGCTGCGCAAGGGCGACAGCCCGTTTGACGGCTGAGGTTACCGGCTTTTTTTCAAAACAGAACCGTTTTTGACGCCGGTGTATTCGCCGTTTTCCACCGCCGCTTTGCCGCCGACCAACACATAGTCCAAGCCATGGTTTTTGCGGAAGGGGTGCAGATAGTCGCTGTCCGCCTTCAAGGCGGCGTAATCAAAGACGCACAAATCCGCCCGATAGCCCTCTTTCACCAAGCCAATTTCCGGAATGCCGCTCATCTCGGCGGGCAGGCCGGTAATGCTGTGAATCGCGTCCTCCAGCGTCAGAAGGCCGTGGTCCCGCAGCAGCGCCAGCCGGGTGATAAAGGTGGAAGTGCCCCGAGGGTGGCCGCCGCCTATATGGTCCCGGTCTGGGTGAGAGGGGTAATTGGACCAATCGCTGCCGCCCATCACATAGGGGTGGGCGATAATGCGCATCATGTCGCTTTCGTTTTGGTTAAAATAGATGCCTTGGGCCTGGCCGTCGTTGGCGATCAGCAAATCGTAGCAAACGTCCCAAGGGTCCTTGTTTTCCTCCTGAGCGATCTGGGCGATGGTTTTGCCCACATATTGAGGGGTTTTGGCGCAGCCCGCCATCAGCGTGCCCTCAAAGCCGGCGTCTATCAGGTTGCTGGCGAACTCGGCGTATTCGTTCTGAATGGAATCCGTCACCTTCTGGCGGAAAGTCGGGTCCTTCAGGTTTTCCACCAGCTTGTCTTCGCCTCCCACATGGAATTTGGGGGGAATGCAGCTGATAAAGGGAGCGCTGCCCGCCAGGTAGGGGTATTGATCTGCCCGGACCTTGACGCCCCGTTTGTTGGCGTCTTCAATCACCTGCAAAACCTTTTCCGAAAGCCCCTCGTTCTGTTTGCCGATGACCTTTAGGTGGGAGATAATTACCGGGATGCCCGCCTTTTCGCCAATGTTGATCGCTTCTTCCACAGATTCCACCACATTGTCCGCCTCGCCGCGGATATGGGAAGCGTAGCTGCCGCCGTATTCGCCCACAACCTTAGCCAGCTCCACCAGCTCCTGTTCGCCGGCATAGACGGAGGGGGCGTAGACCAAGCCGGTGGTCATGCCCAAGTAGCCGCATTCCATGGCTTGGCGCACCCAGGCTTTCATTTCTTCCAGCTGCTCTGGAGTAGGCTGAGCGTCGCTGTAGCCCATCACCCGGCCCCGCACATTGCCCTGGCCGATGTAAAAGGCGATGTTGTTTCCCAGCTCCATCTGAGAAACCGCCTCCATGAAAGAATGGAAATTGTCGCAGGCTTTTTCCAGCCGTTCCCGATGCTCCGGGGGCAGCCGGTCTGCTTCCCCCTCCATCATGGGGGCGGGCGCCGTGCCGCATTGGCCGGCGATTTCCGTGGTGACGCCTTGCTCCAGATAGTTGTAGGAGTCGGGGCCCATCAGAATGCCGTTGTCGGAATGGCTGTGGTAATCAATAAAGCCAGGGGAGACGATTTTGCCGGCGGCGTCGATAATCCGACCGGCTTCCTCCTGGATCGAAGGAGCGATTTTGGCGATTTTGCCGTCTTTCAACGCCACGTCCGCCCGATAGCGAAGGGCGCCGGAGCCGTCGACGACTGTCCCGCCCTGGATGATGATATCGTACATAACAAAAATTCCTCCTTTGCCGGATGCCGCCGGCCCGGGAATCGGCCGATCTGCGGCCTTTTTCATTATACTACTTTTTTCCGCCCCATACTATGGGGCAAAATTGCTGATTTTTTGGGTTGAATTTTGTCAGAACCTCCAAAGAAACGGGGGAAACCGGAAAACCGCTGATAAAATTCGACAAAACAGACGGATGGAAAAAAACGCTTCCAGCGAACGTTGGCTGGCGGAGCAACCCGCCTTTCCTACCGGCTTTTTTCTGGGCGGCCGGCGGCTTCCAAAGCTTCTGACCCTTGGCAAGACGGGGCTGGGCGTGATAGAATACAAAAAGAGAAGCGGCTGGAAACCGCCGCAAGAGAAAAGGGGGAATTTGTATGACCCAGACAATGGACGCCGCCGCTTTGGCTCTGGGGCCGCTGGATGTGGCGGCCCGGCTTTTGTGCGCGATGTTCATCGGCCTGGTGGTGGGCGCCGAGCGGGAATACACCCACAGACCGGCCGGAATGCGCACCCATATGCTGGTGGCGCTGGGCGCCTGCATTGTGATGATGACCAGCCAGATGATTTTCGCGCAGTATCGGCCCTATGGCGCCACGCCGGACCCGGCTCGGCTCAGCGCCCAGGTTATCACCGGCATCGGCTTTCTGGGGGCGGGCACAATCCTGCGGGAGGGCGTCAGCGTCAAGGGCCTGACCACCGCGGCCAGCCTCTGGATGACGGCCTGCATGGGGGTGGCCGCCGGAGGCGGCTATTATCTGGTGGCCCTGGCGGGCTTTGTTTCCGCTCTGATTACCCTGGTGTTGTTTGAGTGGATTCAAAAAATCATCGTCAAGGGTCGGTACAGCCTGTATGATTTCAACCTGACCTGCGAAAACGCCGTAGCCATTATGGAGCTTATCCGCCGGCTGGCCGACGAGCAGCGGGCTTTGATTACCCGCATCCATATCCAGGGCCGCAAGGGAGATAAGCCGGAGATTCGGTTTCGGGCCAATTTCAGCGGCGCCAACTCCCTGGACCGCGTGCAGAATTTTTTCTCCGTTCTTCAGCAAAATGAACAGGTTATTTACGTCACTTTGGACCGCCAGTGGATCTGACTGGGCGAACGGAGAAACAGAAGGAAAGCCAAAAAAGGAGGCCCCGCGACGCGGGGGAACAAAATGAAAAAAATTTTGATGTTGACGACAGGAGGCACCATCGCCTCCTTGCCCTCGGAGGAAGGGCTGGCCCCCGCCGGCGCAGATACGCTGCTGGCCCACATGGTTCCTTCGGCGGCCAATTACCAGGTGACCACCGAGGAGATTCTGACGCTGGACAGCACCAATATCCAGCCGGAAGAATGGAAGATCATCGCCAACGCCGTTTATCGCAATGTCCGGCGTTACGACGGCATTGTGGTGACGCACGGCACGGATACCATGGCCTATACCGCCTCGATGATGAGCTTTATGCTGCGCCATGTGCCTATTCCAGTGGTGTTCACCGGCTCTCAGGTACCCATTGTCAAACCTCTTTCCGACGCGCCGCTGAATTTATCCTGCGCGCTGGCCATGGCGGCCAGCTCTACTCCCGGCGTGTTTGTGGCCTTTGACCGGAAAATCATGCTGGGCTGCCGGGCCGTCAAAGTGCGCACCACCGCTTTCGACGCGTTTGAAAGCGTCAATTATCCCTATGCCGGCGAAGTCAATTCGGGAGGCCTGTCCTTGAACGGCGCGGTTATTCCTCCTCAAAACGGCGAATGCGTGCTGGAGGACGGAGTGGATTCCGACGTCTATTTGCTCAAGCTGACCCCCGGCGCAAACCCCAAAATTGTGGATCTGATGATCGACGCCAGCTGCCATGGCATCGTTATCGAGGCTTTTGGCATCGGCGGCCTGCAATTCATCCGGCGGGATTTTGTGTCCAAAATCGAAAAGGCCGTGGAGGCCGGCGTTCCTGTGGTGGTATGCAGCCAGTGCCTGTATGAGCGGTCGGATTTTTCCGTCTATCAAGTGGGCCAGAAGGCCCTGGCCAAAGGGGCTATCCAGGGCTTTGATATGACTCGAGAAGCTGCCGTCACCAAGCTGATGTGGGCTTTGGGCCGAACGCGGGATCTGGGGGAGATCCGGGCGATTTTCCGCACCAATCTGGCCGGCGAAATCGCTCTGTAGCCTTTGGGGAGAAATAGCACAATCTTGCGGCAGATTGCCAAGGAATTTGTTATTTTTGTGACGATAAAAATTTCTGAATATTGCGAGAATATCAAATAAATATTCTGGCAAATTCCGAAAATAGAAATAAAAATTTTTGATTTTTAAAATAGAGCAATCTTTTTTCAAGTTGGGATATTGGTATACAAGAATACTGGTATACCGGAACACTGGTATTTTTCATGGTTTTGACCGCTATTTTTATCAACTTTTTATGCTTTTCCGCAACTTTTTACATTGCGTCGCCTGTTTCTTTCGCATACAATAAGGATATTAACCGGCGACAGCCAGACAATTTGGTTCTGAAAAAATCTATATATAATGAGGTGCTGTGATGAAAACTCTTGTACTGGGCGTGATTGGCGCCGACGTCCACGCTGTGGGCAACAAGATCCTGGACCACGCTTTTACCGAAGCGGGATACAAAGTGGTCAACCTGGGCGTGATGGTTTCCCAAGATGAATTTATCAAAGCCGCCATTGAGACCAACGCAGACGCCATCATGGTGTCCTCTCTCTATGGCCAGGGGGAGTTGGACTGCCAAGGCCTGCGGGAAAAATGCGTGGAAGCCGGCCTGAGCCAGATTCCCTTGTTCTGCGGCGGCAACCTGGTGGTGGGCAAGCGGGATTTTGCCGAAACCGAAAAAATCTTCAAAGACATGGGCTTCAATTATGTCTATGCCCCCGGCACAATGCCGGACGTGACCATTGCCGACCTGCGCAAGGAGTTGGGCGAATAAGAGAGGGGTTTGGTTCTCGTGAGTTACGCTCTGTTTACCGATATTGGCAGCACGTTTACCAAAGTGACCGCCGCGGACCTGAAGGAGCGCCGCATTGTGGGTCGAGCCATGTCGCCCACTACCATTTTTGACGATGTGAACATCGGTTTCCAAAAGGCTTTGGCCGCCCTGGAAAGCCAGATCGGCTATAAAATTGAGCCGGAATACCGGTTGGCCTGCTCCAGCGCCGCCGGCGGGCTGAAAATGGTCGCCTGCGGCCTGGTGCCCGACCTGACCAGCGAAGCCGCCCGGCTGGCCTCCCTCAGCGCCGGCGCCAAGGTGCTGAAAGCTTACGCCTATAAAATGACGGAAACCGAAGCCCAGGAGCTGAAGCGGCTGCAGCCGGATATCGTCATGCTCTCCGGCGGCACGGACGGCGGCAACAGCGAGGTGATGCTGCACAACGCCAAGATGCTGGCGGACTGCCCGGTGAAATTCCCGGTGATTGTTGCGGGCAACAAAAGCGCCGCCGGCGAAGCGGCTCGGGTGATCGAAGCCGCCGGCAAAGAGGCGACCGTCTGCCCCAACGTCATGCCGGAATTCGGCAAGCTGAATATTGAGCCTGCTCGAGAAGCGGTGCGCCGGGTGTTTCTGGAGCGCATTGTGGACGCCAAGGGCCTGCGGGAGCTGGCCGCTCAGATGGACGGCGACGTGATCCCCACTCCCGCCGCCGTTTTGGACGCCATTACTCTGCTCTCCCGGGGAACCCGAGAGGAGGCGGGAATTGGAAGCCTGATGGCTTTTGACATTGGCGGCGCCACCACAGACGTTTATTCTGTGACAGAGGGCTGCCCGGTTTATCCCGGCGCCATGCTGAAGGGTCTGCCTCACCCGGCGGCCAAGCGGTCGGTGGAGGGGGACCTGGGAATGCGCTGGAACGCCCGAACCATTGTGGCGCTGCAAGGGGCGGAGCTGTTTGCTCAGAATGCCGGCGTCACAGAGGAAGAGCTGGCCCAAGCGTTGGACGTCTTTGACAAAACCCCGGATATTCTGCCTCAAAACCAGGCCATGGAGCGGATTGACGTGGCTCTGGCTCAAGCCGCGGCCAAAAACGCCTGCCAGCGCCATGCCGGCCAGCTGGAAGTGGTGTTCACTCCGCTGGGCGAGCGATATATGCAGTCTGGCAAGGACTTGAGCGACGTCAAGTGGCTGATCGGCACAGGGGGGCCGGTCATCACCTCCAAAAACCCGGCGGCCATTTTGGCGGAGGCCGGCTACAGCGATCAGGAGCCTCTTTCTCTGCGGCCTCGGAAAGCCAAAAGCCTGCTGGACGCCAAGTATATCCTGTCCGCTATGGGGCTGTTGTCCCAGCGGGAGCCGGATATCGCCCTGAAGATTATGAAAAACGAATTGACTGAATTATAAAGCGAGGATGAGAAGATGAGCGACAAGCTGCACAAGATGCCAATGGACGAATTCCGCCGCCAGCAAAAGGAAGTGCTGGCCTCCTGGCCCACCGGCAAGGACGTGAATTTTCAAGAGGCGGTGGATTATCACAAAGCTCTGCCTGATTCTAAGGTGTTTTCCAAAAAGCTGGAGCAGGCCCGCAAGGATAAAATCACCCTGATCCAGCCTCGGGCCGGCGTTCCCCTGATCGACAAGCACATCGAGCTGATGCAGTTTTTGGAGAAGGAAGGCCACGCGGACCTGCTGCCCACCACCATCGACAGCTATACCCGCCACAACCTGTACCACGACTGCGAAAAGGGCATTCAGGAATCCATCGCCCATGATAAGGCTATGCTCAACGGCTTCCCAGCCGTCAACCACGGCGTGTTCAACTGCCGGAAGGTGACGGAGTCTGTGGGCGTGCCCATGCAGATCCGCCACGGCACGCCGGACGCCCGCCTGCTGACAGAAATTGCTTATGCCGGCGGCTTTACCTCCTATGAAGGCGGCGGCATTTCCTATAACGTGCCCTACGCCAAGGACCGTACCTTGGAGGAAACCATTCAGTTTTGGAAATATACCGACCGCCTTACCGGCCTCTATGAAGAAGCGGGCGTGCAGATCGACCGAGAGCCCTACGGCCCGCTGACCGGCACGCTGGTGCCTCCCTGTATTTCCCATGCCGTGGCGGTGCTGGAGGCGCTGCTGGCCGCCGAGCAGGGCGTCAAGCATATTTCCGTAGGCTATGGCCAGTGCGGCAACCTGTATCAGGATATCGGCGCCATTTATGCGCTGGAAGAGGTGACCCGGGAGTATCTGGACCGGTTTGGCTTCACCGACGTGAGCATCTCCACCGTGTTCCACCAGTGGATGGGCGGCTTCCCTCAGGACGAGGCCCAAGCCTTTGCCGTTATCTCCTGGGGCGCGGCCAGCGCCGTGCTGGCGGGCGCCACCAAGGTGATCGTCAAATCCCCTCACGAGGCCTTCGGTATCCCCACAAAGGAGGCCAACGCCGCCGGCCTGCGGGCCACCAAGCAGCTGGCCAATATGCTTTCTTGCCAGACCATGAAAAACGGCCCCAGAGCCATGGCCGAAAAACATATGATTATGAACGAAACTCGGGCGATCCTCAACAAGACCTTGGAGCTGGGCGGCGAGGATTTTGAAAAATCCACCGTGGCCGCTTTTGCCGCCGGCGTGATCGACGTGCCCTTCTCCCCCAGCAAGTATAATCGGGGCGCGGCTCTGCCCGCCCGCGATAACGAAGGCGCCATCCGGTTCCTCAGCTTCGGCAACCTGCCCTTCAACGACGATATCAAGGGGACCCATATCTCCAAGATGGAGGAGCGGGCCAAGTTTGAGGGCCGCCCCGCCGCCTTCCAGATGGTCATCGACGATGTGTACGCCATCTCCGACGGCAAGCTGGTGGGCCGCCCCAAGAACCAGAAATAACAGAACCACGAGCAAGCGGATTCCGCAGCATTGCGAAAACCATAGATTCATGATTTTGGAAGGATGAGATTCCCATGAAAATTGAAAAGGTTATCTGCTCCAAAGGCCGCACAGGCTTTTATTTCGACGACCAGAAGGCTATCAAGGCCGGCGCCAAAAACGACGGCGCCGCCTATATCGGCGACCCCATGACGCCGGGCTTCACCGCCATCCGCATGGCCGGCGAATCCATCAGCGTCCAGCTGGTGCTGTCCGACGGCCAAATCGCCCTGGGCGATTGCGCCGCCGTCCAGTATTCCGGCGCCGGCGGACGGGACCCCTTGTTCCTGGCCGAGGACTTTATCCCCTACATCCATGAAGTGGTGGCCCCCCATCTGATCGGCCGGGAGCTGACCAGCTTTAAGGAGCTGGCCGGCGAGATCAACGATATGAAGGACCCCAAGACCGGCAAGCGCATCCACACCGCCATCCGCTATGGCGTCACCCAGGCCATTCTGGACGCCGTGGCCAAATCCAAGCACACCATCATGGCGGAGGTTATCGCCGAGGAATACGACTGCAAGGTTTCCGACAAGGAGCTGGCCGTTTTCACACAGTCTGGCGACAACCGCTATGAAAACGCCGACAAGATGATTCTGAAGGGCGCGCAAGTGCTGCCCCACGCCCTCATCAACAACGTGGAGACCAAGCTGGGCCTCAAGGGCGAAAAGCTGTTGGAATATGTCAAGTGGCTGCACGACCGCATTATCGCCCTGCGCAAGGACGAGAGCTATCAGCCTGTGCTGCATATCGACGTCTATGGCACAATGGGCATCGCCTTTGACAACGATTTTGAGAAGATTGCCGATTACATGAAGACCCTGTGCGACGCCGCGGCTCCCTTTAAGCTGCGCATCGAGGGCCCTGTGGACGTGGGCGACCGTACCAAACAGATGGAGGCTCTGCGGGATCTGACCGCCATTTGCGATAAGAAGAATATCCCTGTGGAAATTGTGGCCGACGAGTGGTGCAACACTTTGGAGGACATCATCTATTTTGCCGATAACAAGGCGGGCCACATGATTCAGATCAAGACCCCCGACTTGGGCGGTATGAACGATATTGTGGAGGCTGTGCTCTACTGCAAAAAGAAGGGCATCGGCGCCTATCAGGGCGGCACTTGCAATGAAACAGACCGCAGCGCCCAGGTTTGCGTTCAGGTGGCCATGGCTACGCAGCCCGACCAGATTTTGGCCAAGCCGGGCATGGGCGTAGACGAAGGCTATATGATCGTCTACAATGAAATGCAGCGCGTCCTGGCTTTTGAGGCCGCCAAAAACAACTAAACAATCGGCCTGGTTTCGGAATAGCCGATTCCAACCCGCCGCCTTTTTACAAAGGCGGCGGGTTTTTTGCGCCTTTTTGTCGGCGCAGGTTCTGGAAGAAAAAAGAAAACCAGTCGTCAAAACGCCGGTTTGGGCAAAAAACGCCGATTTTCGATTTGTCCGGCGTCTTGACTAAAAACAGAGGGGGAATTTTGTGCAATCTGTCGAAAAAAGCAGATGTTTTAATTACTTAAAATATTGAAATAATGAAATTATACAAAAAGTCCATTACCAACGAGGGAAAAAAAGGGTTGTCAAGGGGAAAATGTTACAAAGTATTCAAAAATTTTTAGTGAAAAATGACGATAAAGTTTTCGTTGACCCCGGCATTTTTTGTGCAGTATAATAAAATCAATAAATCCATCAATAAATCCGATTGGATTTATTGGCTGCGACAGTTCGCCTGAGGGGCGAGGAAGGAGGGGCGGAAGCAAATTGGAAGAAAAGCGGATATCCGCTTTTCGCTTATCTTTTAACAAGATAAGCGAAGGAACCTTAGAGAGAAAAAGAACAACACATTCCGGCGCGGAGGCCCCTCGGCCCGCCGGAGCGTCAGGAGGAAATGTATATGGAACTTGAATATTTAAAAGTAGCAAATAGTCCGCTATTATGGATTGCTTGTATTCCGGCGGTTGCTCTGGTTATTGTTCAGGCGTTTATGTTTGCGAAACGGGCCTGGATCACCGGCCCTAAAATGGGCGTTTCCAAGCACCAAATGATAGAAGGCGCCCGCTCGGCGGCCATCGCTTCCTTAGGGCCCTCGCTGGTTATCGTCATCGGCGCCGTCAGCCTGTTGGCTTCCGTGGGCGGCCCAGTTGCCTGGATGCGTTTGGCCTATATCGGTTCCGTCATGTATGAGCTGCCCGCCGCTGACAGAGCGGCTACGGCCGCCGGCTCCACCTTGGGTACCAACAATATGTCAATGGAAGCCTTTGCAAACGCTGTGTGGATCATGTGCGTCTGCTGCTTGGGTTGGATCATCATTTCCGCTTTGTTCACCGATAAGATGGGCGTTTTGAGAGACAAGGTCGCTGGCGACAGCCAGGCTGCTTTGGGCGCTATCGCGGTAGGCGGCGGCTTGGGCGCCTTCTCCTATCAGTGCTTTACTCGTATTCTCCCCGGCGTCAACAAGATTGACTTGGGTTCCGCTCAGTTGTGGTCTATTATCGCAGGTTTTGTGCTTATGTGTCTGCTGAATATGTATGGCAATAAGACAAAAGCCAAGTGGGTCGCTCAGTTTGGCATGACCATTGCGATGATCGGCGGTATGCTGGTTGGCGCTTGCTTTATGTAAGCAGTCGCCATAACGGAAAAGGAGAAATTATTATGGAAGAAAAAGGTATTTTCAAAAATAGTTTTATCCCCTGGATTATCAAATGGGGACGCGGTTTGAACCTGTTTGGCGTGTTGTTGTGTTTTGGTCCTTGTCTCGCGCTGGGTATCATGGGTTATTTCCCGCCCTGGAGCGCGTTTGCCGCCGCGCTGGCCATCCAGTTGCCAATGGTTATGTCCGCTTATATCTATGAGCCCATTTCCTATTTTGCCGTTTTAGGCATCCCCGGTTCTTATATGGCGTTTCTTTCCGGCAATATTTCAAACCTGCGCGTTCCCGCCTCTGCGATTGCCCAAGAGGCTGCTGGCGTTCAGGAAGGTAGCGATGAGGGCACAATTATTGCCACAATCGGCATCGCAGTTTCTACCTTTGTGAATATCATCATTCTAACCATCGGCGTGTTTGCCGGCGCCTGGATTCTTTCTAAGCTGCCTCCGGTAGTAACAGAGGTTTTGAACCTGCTGTTGCCCGCTCTATTTGCCGCTTTATTGGCCAATAATGTGACCAAAAACCCCAAGCTGGCTATTGTAGGCATTCCTTTGGGCGCTATCATGGTTGTGCTGCTGAACAGCGGCGCGTTGTCCTTCTTGGGAATGTTTACAACTCCTGTTGTGGTTATGGTTACAGTGTTTGGCACCATGGGCGCAGGCGTTGTCATGGCTAAGAAGAGCGACAAGAAATAACCTTGTTTGATACGACATAACAAAAAGATAATCCGTATTTGCCGGTGCGCCTCGTTCGGGGCGCGTTGGCACGAGAAAGAAAAGGAGTGTTTACAATGCTTGAGACAGTTGCCATCAAAGCGGTTGAGCAAAACGAGAAAGTTCTGGTCGATCTGGCCAAAAAAATCTGGGAGCATCCCGAAACCGCTTACAACGAAGTAAAGGCTTGTGAATGGACTGCCGAGGTTCTGCGCAACGCTGGGTTTGAGGTGGAAGTGGGTTATGCCGATCTGCCCACGGCTATCAAGGCAACTTGGGGCAAGGGCCATCCCATTATCGGCTTCTTGGGCGAATATGACGCCTTGCCTGGCATGAGCCAAAAGGTCTGCACAGTCAAGGACCCGGTGGAAGCCGGCGCTCCTGGCCAGGGCTGCGGCCATAACCTGCTGGGCGTGGCTTGCTTGGGCGGCGCTTTGGGCATGAAGGCTGAACTGGAAGCCACAGGGAAAGAAGGCACTGTCGTCTATTATGGCTGCCCGGCAGAGGAGGCTCTGACCGGCAAAACCTTTATGGCCCGCAACGGCGCTTTTGTCGATCTGGATCTGGCTCTCTCCTGGCACGGCGGCTCGGTAACCGGCATGAATAACGGCAGCTCCAACGGCCTGAACAGCGCGATTTTCCATTTCCATGGCGTTACCGCTCATGCCGGCGGCGACCCTCACAACGGCCGTTCCGCTCTGGACGCCGTGGAGCTGATGGACGTGGGCGCCAACTACCTGCGGGAGCACGTCACCAGCGACGTCCGCATTCACTATGTGATCAAAGAAGGCGGCACAGCCCCCAATATCGTGCCCGATAAGGCCAGCGTTTGGTATTATGTCCGGGCTATGAGCCGGGAAGCCATTGAGGATACGTACAACCGCTTGGTAAAGGTCGCCGAAGGCGCCGCCCACATGACGGAAACCAAGCTGGAGATCGAGTTCCTGGGCGGCTGCTACAACACCTTGAACAATAAGGTGATGACAGACGTGGCCTGCGATATCATCAAGAATCTGCCTGGGCCCCAGTGGACCCAAGAGGAGCTGGATTTTGCACAGAAGCTGAACGAAGCCAGCCCCCAATACGAAGCCATGAAGGCCGCCGGCCTGCTGGAGGGTTCTCCGATTTACACCGGCGAAGCCAAAATTACCACCCGCGACGGCGGCGGCTCCACAGACGTGGGCGACGTGCAGCACATCGTGCCCTGCATGATGCTGACCACCGCCACCTGCAACAAGGCCGCTCCGGGCCACAGCTGGCAGATCACCGCTTGCGCCGGTATGTCCATCGGCGAAAAGGGTATGATCTATGGCGCGAAAGTGTTGGCCGCCACCGCTATGAAAATGGTGGACGATCCCAAACTGGTGGAAGCCGCTAAGGCTGAATTTGCCGAGAGCATGAAGGGCAAATCCTATAAGTGCCCCATTCCCAAGGAGATTCCCATTCCCCAGCCCCAGAAATAAAGCGGCGTTATAAGCGATAAAGAAAAGGAGTTGGCCTTTTGGTCAACTCCTTTTTGTCGTGGAGGCCCGACGGCCAAACAACGAAGCCAGGCGAGCCAGCGGCATTTGCGCGAAAAGCGCCGGCGTCGGGGAGGTCCGCGCCGATTATTCGGTGACGCTAAGCACCTCGCGGTATGCTTCCACTTGACTGATTTTGATATCGTCTGGGCTGGAAACTTCCTGGATCATCTCGTCGTCCAGCACCCGCAGCAGATGGCCGTTGAGAAATTCGGTTTCCAGAATCTCGCCGTCCACCGTAGCTTTGCTGTATTGCGTGAAGTTTTCGCCTACAATATACCAGAAATCCAACAGCTGGATGTAGTCTGTCACTTGGATAGGCCGCACGCCCATTTGCAGGTCTGAAGGCTGATAGGCCGGCTGGCCGCCAGACAGATAGTTCGCGCCGTAAAGCTGGTCGTATTGCAGCTTGCGCAGGTCCTTGAGATAGGTGGATTCCTGTTGGCAGCTTTGGTGAAATTGGGGGAAAGTTCCTTCGTGAATGCCCAGCAACGCAAAGACGCGAGCCGTCAGCTGGTAGGCTTTGATGTGTTGATCCTGCTTTTTCAGGCCCAGATTATCCCAGATCAAGTATTCCGTTTTGTAGAGGCTGTGGCTTTGCAGGTTGTCTTCCTCCATTTGCAGGGCGGGCAGATGATCGCCATAGAGAACCAGCACGGCGGGCTCGCCTCGCTGCTCCAGCATTTGAATCAGCTGGCCGATAAAGGCGTCCATTTCGTGGATTTGATTGGCGTAATATTCGATGGAATAGCGCTGGTCCTCGTCTGCAATGGCGGCGACTTGGATTTCCGGGTCTTCCAGCACAGGGTCGCTGGGATATTTGCCATGGCCCTGGACAGAGACGGCAAAGACAAAATCCGGCGTGTTGGTGGAATCCAAAGCGGCCTGAATTTCGTCGGTCAGCACGTCGTCTTTGCACCAGCCTTTGGGCGTTTCTGTGAAATGAGAAATGTATTCTAAGGAGGTGAAGGTATCAAACCCCAGGTTTTTATAAACTTGATTTCGGCCGTAAAAAGCGCCTCGGTGGTTGTGGATCGCGTGGGCGCCGTAGCCTAGGTCTTTTAAGATATAAGCGGCGCTTTCAGCCGTACAGTTTTTCAGCACGGTTTTATAGGGATATTCCCCCGGACCAAAAAACCAGGCCCGCATTCCGGTAAGTACTTCCATCTCCGTATTGGCCGTGCCTGCGCCTACCACTGGCGTCGTCAGATAGCCCGTGGTAAAGTCATCCTGCAATTTATGCCAGTTGGGCACAGGGTCCTGATTGAATTCCAGCCCCTTGATTTGCTGGGGGTCAAAAAAGGATTCCAGCTGCACATAAACGATGTTGACATCCGTTCGGGCTTGTTCCTGGGGAAGGGCGGCGGAATTTTTTTCAATCATGGTTCGAATGCGTTCCATATCTGCCGCGGAGTAATTTTTGGGCGTGCGGATGCCGGTATTGAGCCAGGTGTTGGCAAAGCAATAGGCGAAACCATAGTCCTCGTAGGCATAGGCCAAATTGCTGAACACAGGGGAGAGGATTCCCTTGAGAAGAGCAAATTTTATAGAAATTATCAAAAATCCTCCGGCCAGCGCGGCCGCCAGCAGGCCGGAGAGCAGCCGCCGCCTAAAGCCGGCGGCTGCTCTGGGGCCCTTTAGGAACAAGAGCGTTAATCCGACAAGAATCAGAAAACAAACGGCGCCCAGCAGAACCATCTGGAACTTTGTAAAATAAGTGGGTAAGATTTCAAACCCTGTGGAGAAGACGGTCAGATCCGCTGTGGTAAAGGGCGTCATGCGGTTTTGGAGGATGATGCCGTTGGCTACGCCGCTCACAGCCCAAACGAGGCTCAGCAAAGTCAAGCAAAAGGCCCGCCGCCGGAACAGCAAACATGGGGTCAACGTCAGCAAAATAATCAGGAAATTGACCAAGAAAGCAAGAGGGTTATTCGCCAAAAAAAGCCCCAGGCCGGTTAAACCCTTGTGGTTGAGCAGTTCAATCAAAAGATTTAGCCCCAGAGCCGCCGCCGGCAGCGCCAGAGCGACATGAAGAGACGTCCTCCAGCCTTTTTTGACCGACCCGGCAAAAAATTCGCGCCCGCGGATGCGGCGCGCAGGTTTTTTGGGTTGAAGCAAGGCCGCCATCGCAGTCTGTTCCCCTTTCTGTAATGGCCGGCGCAGAGCGGCGTCGGCGATAGAAATGCAATAGGAAAATTCAATGGTTCCTGACGTACTCTTCATTATAATCAATAATGGGGCTGGATTCTACGAATAATTTGCAAATTTTTTATGGATAGAGGAGATCAGGCGCCGGCGTCAAAGGAAAGAAAATAGATTGTATTTCCGTTTTGGCGAATGACGCGCTCCAAATCGTCGAAGGCCAATACCACCGTGGCAGTGTTGACGCTGGGGTGCATGGCCACACGAGGCAGACCCCGCAAATCCTGGTCCAACACGGCCTCCACAACGGCTTTTTTATCGTGAAGCACGCCCAAAGGCCCCACGGCCCCCGGTTTCTGGCCCAGCAGGCTTTCCAGCAGCTCCGGCGGGGCGAAACCCAGATGTGTCGTCCCCATAGCCCGGGCCAGTTGGTGAAGGTCCGCCCGCTTGCGGGCTTGAAGCATCACAAGAAAAATCCGATCCCGCTTGCGGGTTGTGACAAATAAATTTTTACAGATTTCCGCCCCAAAACACAGGTCGTTTTCCACCCGATCCAGCACGTTTTCCAGCGGCTGATGTTCGTAATATTCAAATGGAACGCCCCGCTGCCTCAGCTCGTCCAGGATTTTTTGTCGTTCGTCCATAAAGCGCCTCCGCTCTTTTCAAGTTCATTCCCTTGCAGTATAATGCAAATTGACGCGGCTGTCAAAAGGGAGGCTGTTGGAATGGGAGAGAAGGAACAATATATGGCCCAAGCGTTGGCGTTGGCCCGGCAGGCCTTGGAGACTGGCGACGTGCCGGTGGGGTGCGTCGTTGTGCAACATGGGCGAATCGTGGGCCGAGGGCGCAACCGGCGGGAAGAAAAACAGAACGCTCTGCTTCATGCGGAAATTGAGGCCGTCGACCAAGCTTGCAAGGCTCTGGGCCGCTGGCGGCTGGAGGACTGCGCCCTTTATGTCACCTTGGAGCCTTGCCCCATGTGCGCCGGGGCTATTTTGCAGGCCCGGATTCCCCAGGTAATCTTCGGCGCCCGGGACCCCAAAGGCGGCGCCATGGGAGGCGTGCTGGATTTATTCTGGGAAAATTTCAATCACCGCCCCGCTGTAATTGCCGGGGTAATGGAGCAGGAATGCGCAGAATTGCTAAAAAATTTTTTTGATAAAAAAAGATTGGGGAAAAGAATATGAGGAAATAGAGGAAAAATATTTTTGAATATCCAAAGAAAATATTGACATGGAAATTCAGATGTGGTATTATAATATTAAACAGGCGGCCAGTTATTTAACAAACAAAGTGGAAAGCATACAATGCTATCGGCATCGATGCGTGCGCTCCGGGCACTGGAACAGTAAAACCCAGCGATTTGGATGTTGATGGATACAATGTAAAATTGTATTCAACAGGCCAGTATACATCGGGCGCATGGTTACTTTCGGAAGATGATTTGGTAACAGAGTAAGATTATCAAAAGCAGAGGGCAATTTTGCCCTCTGTTTTGCAAAAGGAGAAAATAGAGATGTTAAGAAAAGCGCGGATTATTTGGAGCATTATTTTAATAATTTTGACGAGTATATTTATTTTTTGGATTATTTGGCAAAAAACTTTTCACTTGAAAGTTTTCACAAAAAAGAATGAAATCAATTATGAGCCCGGATTTATGTATGTTGTAAATTCTGGAATATACGAAAAAACTTTTTTTCGAAAAATTAAGGGTAAAATTCTTACAGGTAGAAACGATAAGTATGTAATTGGGTATCGGGGTGGATATCCCAAAAAGGCAGAAAAAGAAATCAAAAATTATGGTGTTGATGAAGCTTATGGGCAGTTATTGTTTTACCACCAATATAGTTGTGGGAAAATTTATGTATATGATAATTGGCGCGAAAAAGCATTGTTTTGGACAGTTGTTATGATCGATGAACAGAATAAAGAAGATACAAAATTTGTTATAGAAAAAGAGCATAACTTTGACTCTATAACAGATTTTTATGCAGATGAAAAATATATTTATTTGCATATATATAATTTCAAAAAGGAAATAGAGATTATTAGGGTAGAAATAGAAAATGGGGAATTGAAAAAATATGATGTATTAGAAAAAGATTTGGGTTTGGTGATAGGGCCAGTCAACTGGTTTGACCCTCGTACAGAGCAACTAATGGTTTTCACACATAATGGGAGCCAAAAGGAGATTCAAGCCTATTCTTTTCAAACAGGTGAGAAAAAAACGATAGTTTTAGAAAAACCAGCCAGCTGGGTCTTGGCTTCTGAGGATGGCTATTTGCTGGTGAACGCCAACTTTGGGCGCATTATTTTTTACGCCTATGATATGGATTGGAATCCTGCGCCGGAAAAAGACATTGAGATTCCGTTGGTCAATATAGCGGATATCAGGCGGCTGAAGCCGCTGGCCAGCTGGCAGAGTGATAAATCCGTGCAGCTGGCAGACGGCATTGCCTATGGCTGCATCGAGGGAGAGAAGGCCCTCTGGTATTATGCTGTTGATTTGGAGGCTCAGAAAGTAGTGGCTCTATGGGAAGTTCGCCACCCCAAGGGCGATCTGAAGTTGCAGGATCATTTCCTCTTCCACAAAGAAACCGGCTGCGAGCCCTATCCCACCCTCTTTTAGGTCGGCGGGCGCCGACGGGCAAGCAACGAGGCTGGCAGCTGGGCCGGCCCTGGGCGATGGCGCCAGCGGCTTTTTGCGCGAAGGGCCGAGGCAGTCGAGCACAGAGGAAGCGGCAGCCTCCGCGCTGACACGAGCACGGCCGCCGGGCCGCCCCGGCAATTGCATAAAAAACCGCGCTGTCCTTTGGGGTTGCCAAGGACGGCACGGCTTTCTTATGTTTATGAATGATCAAAGGACGATGGCGCCATTGCCTAAGGAAGGTTCAGCAGCCAGCCCCGTAGTATGCCTCCCAGCGCTCGCCGGGGCGCCATTGCCTGAGGCTGGCTCAGCGCCCAGCCTCGTCGTATGCCTCCCGGCGCTTGCCGGGGTTTATCGGGTCAGGAAGCAATAGGCGGCTTGAGCATAGGCGGCGGCGCCGGCGGCCAGGCCCTGCTCGTCGAAGATAATCTTGGGGTGGTGCAGGGGGTAAACCTGGTCCTGACAGCTGGTGCTGCCCACGGAGATGGAGCAGGAGGGAACCTGGGAGCTGATGAAGGAGAAATCCTCGCTGCCCATGCTCTTGCTCTGGCTCATGGGCAGGATGTCTACGCCTTCCTGGCCGATGGTTTCGCTGAGCCATGTATGCATTTGCTGGCTCAGCGCCGGGTCGTTGATCAGCGGAGGCACGCCCAGGGGCATCTGCATATCCAGCTGGCAGCGGTAAGCCTCTGCAATGGACTGAGCCGCCGCCTTCATCCGACCAATGGTGAACTGCCGGGCCTCCTCATTGAAGGTCCGCAGCGTGCCGGAGAAGGAGCATTCTTCCGGGATGATGTTGCTCGCTGTGCCAGAATGGAAGGTGCAGATGGAAAGGGCGGTGGGCTCCTGCACGTCCACCTCATAGCGGCCGATATCCGCAAAAGCTTCGGCAATCTTGATGGCGCAGGTGATGGGGTTCACAGAGTGGTGGGGCCGGGCGCCGTGGCCGCCTTTGCCGTGAAGATTCACCACAAACCGGTCGCTGGAGGCGCTGGCCGGGCCGGATTTCAGGGCGATTTGGTTGGTTTTCACAATATCCGAAGCCATATGGGCCATCATGGCGGCGTCGGGCTTGTATTTTTCCAGCAAACCCGCTTCCACCATCACTCGAGCGCCGCCGCCGTCTGTGCCCTCTTCGTCCGGCTGGAACATCAGGATCACTTGACCTTTCAGCTCGGCCTCGTGTTTTTTCAGCAGAGCGGCGGCTGTCAGCAGCATAGAGGTGTGGCAGTCATGGCCGCAGGAGTGCATAGCGCCGGCGCATTCCGAGGCAAAGGGCAGGCCGGTCAGCTCGTCCATGGGCAGGGCGTCCATATCCGCCCGCAGCAGAATGCGCTTGCCTTCTGCCGGGCCGATCACGCCCACAATGCCGCAGGGGCAGATTTCTTCCCATTGAATGCCCAGCTGGTCCAGGGCGCGTTTCACCAGGGCCGTGGTCTGGGGCAGGCGCTTGCCCAGCTCAGGATGGCAGTGAATCTGCCGCCGCCATTCCAGCAGCTGCTGCTCCATGGCCTTCGCTTCTTGATACATCATGGTAATCAGGCTCCTTTGTTTTTTATAATTTGCGGGAAACCTTTATTTCAAATAGGACAAAGCGCATTGAGCATAGGCTGCGGCGCCATAGGGGAAAGCGGCCTCGTCAAACTGTACCTTGGGGTGATGGGCGGGAAAATGGGGAATATGGTCCGCCCCGGCGCCCAGGCTCATGGCGCAGGAGGATACTTGGCGGGAAACATAGGCGAAATCCTCGCTGCCCATCATGCGGGCGTCGTCCAGCGGCAGAATGTCCACTCCCTCCAGATCCTGGACCAGCGCTTCATGGAGCCAATCGGCAAACTGCTCCTCGCTGTAGTTGCTGGGGGTCCCGAAATCATTGTGGAATTCAGCCGTGCAGCGGTAGAGCTCCGCCAGCTTTTCCACCGCCTGCTCCATTCTCTCCAGCACGCGGGCCCGCACATCCTCGTTGAAGGTGCGTACTGTGGCTCTCAGCTCGCAGTCGTTGGGGATAATATTGTATGTCGTGCCCGAATGGATGCAGCAGGTGTTGATAACCGTGGCCTGCTGGGGGTCCACTTCATAGCGGCCGATATCGGTGAAGGCCTCTACAATCTTGGCGGCGGCAAAGATGGGGTTGACGCTGTTTTGGGGAGACGCGCCGTGGCCGCCCTTGCCGTGGAGAATCACGCGGATATTATCGCTGGAGGCGGACACCACGCCCCGGCCCATCTTCAGCTGGCCGGTTTTCAGCGGAGCGCCGGCGATGTGAATGGCCACCGCATGGTCGGGCTTGGGGTTTTCCAGCAGACCGTCGTCAATCATGGATTTGGCGCCGGCCAGCGTCTCTTCGCCGGGCTGGAACATCAGGAGGGCCAGGCCGTTCAGCTGGCTTTCGTGGTCCTTCAGCAGCTTGGCCGCGCCCAGCAGCATGGCGGCGTGGGTGTCGTGGCCGCAGGCGTGCATTTTGCCCGGGCACTGGGAGGCGTAGGGCAAGCCGGTGTCTTCCGTCAGCGGCAAAGCGTCCATATCGCCCCGCAGCAGGATGCTTTTGCCCCCTTCTTTGCCAATGTAGGCCAGCACGCCGCTTTGGCCGCAATCCCGGAAACGGACGCCCAGCTTGGTCAGCTCCTCTTTCACATAGGCGGCGGTGACAGGCAGCTCCAGCCCCAGCTCCGGGTTTTGGTGGAAATACCGGCGCCAGGCCACGATCTGCTCCTGAATGGCTTGGGCTTCTTGCAATAAACGCATAGTCGTTACGCTCCTTTATCAATTTTTAACAGTTGTTGATGTTATGCCTCGTCCGCGAAATAGGATAGGGCGATCTGCACATAGGCGGCGGTTCCATAGACGAAGGCCGTTTCGTCAAACACCACCTTGGGGTGGTGCATCGGGTAAGCCTGGCCCTGGGGGCTGGTGCTGCCCAGAGAAACCATGGCGGAGGGAATCTGCTGGGTGACGAAGGAGAAATCTTCGCTGCCCATGCCCCGAGTCTTTTGCAGGGGCAGCAGATCAATTTCCGGCAGGTCCCGCTCCAGAAGCTGATGAAGGCGGGCGCTGAACTGCTCGTCGCTGTGGGTGCTGGGGGCGCTTTGGCCGATATGCCATTCGGCTGTGCAGCGGTAAAGGGAGGCGACCTGGTTCATGGCCTGTTGGAGCCGATCCAGCAGCCAGGCCCGCTGTTGTTCGTTGAATGTGCGCACAGTGCCCATGATTTCACAGTCGTTGGGGATGATATTATAAGTGGAGCCTGTGTGGATAGCGCAGATATTGACGACAGAGGGCTGCTGAGGGTTCAGCTCATAACGGGCGATATCCTCGAAAACGCCGATCAGCTTGATACCGGCATAAACCGGGCTGACGCTTTCCTCCGGCGCGGCGCCGTGGCCCCCTTTGCCGTGAAGCCGGATGCGAAAACCGTCGCTGGACGCCATACAGACGCCGCTGCGGATGGAAAGTTGGCCGGTTTTCAGCGCGTCCGCCGAGATATGGATGGCAACCGCTCGATCCGGCTTGGGGTTTTCCAGGCATCCGGCGGCGATCATATCCCGAGCGCCGGTGAGGCCCTCTTCGTCCGGCTGGAACATCAAAATGGCTTGACCGGTCAGCTCGCTCTCATGGTCCTTCAGAATTTTGGCCGCGCCCAGCAGCATAGCGGTGTGGGTGTCATGGCCGCAGGAGTGCATGGCGCAGGGGCATTCCGAGGCGAAGGGCAGACCGGTCAGCTCGTCCATGGGCAGGGCGTCCATATCCGCCCGCAGCAGGACGCTTTTGCCGCCTTTTGGGCCGATATAAGCCATAAAGGCGTTGGGAATGACCTCCCGATATTTCACGCCCCATTCCTCCAGCTTGCTCCGCACCAGGGCGGCGGTTTGCGTCAGCGCCTGGCCCACCTCAGGATGGCGGTGGATCTGTCTGCGCCACTGGACGATTGAATCCTCCAGCCCGCGGGCCTCCTGAAAAGCGTTCATGGCAATCTCTCCTTTTCTGATATAGTCGGCAGGGCGGCGGATCCTCCGGTCGCCTTGTCTAATCTTATCATACACGCCGCCGGGACAGGCTTCAACTGTTTTTCGAGAGCGCCGGCCGGAATTTTGTGAATTTTCCACAAACAGAAGAGGGAGAAAATCGGACGTTATCAATAAAGGAACCCGGGCAGATTGGGAAAAACGATTGGACATTCTGCGCAAGCTGTGGTATTTTATTGTCAGCGGCAGGACAGGAATGAGCGCCTGTTCTCTCAAAACTCCATCGTTTAAATGGCAGAGCGCAGGGCGAAAGCCCTGCGTTTTGTATCTGTTTGCATCGGCGGAAAACGGTTTCGGGAAAGAAAAAGATTCTTAAATTTTTCACACAACGCTCATGAAACCGTCATACCCGCCTGATACAATAAAAACATCCTTTTGATAGGAGCTGATTTGCCTTTTATGCTGATGATTCCCCATATCCGCATCGCCAGCCGGGTGCGCCAGGTGATGGAGCGGCAGTTTGACGCCCGCCTCAACCCGGTGGCTTTTGCTTTGGGCAGCGTGTTTCCTGATATCTTGAAGCGGACGGAAACAGGATATCACGATGTGGCGGAGGCGGCTTGTCAGGCGCGCCGATACCGAATGGAGGCGCCCCAAGGGCGCTGGCGCAGCAGCTTCCGGCTGGGCATGATCTGCCATTTCGCGGCGGATAGTTTTTGCCAGGCGCATATCGGCCGCGGCCAATACACTCGCCGAGGTCACGCCCTTTATGAGGCGCGTCAATGTCGGCAGCTCAAGCGCAATTTGGGGCGAGCCCAGCGGTTGGCCCTGACTTGCTCTTACCCGGCGGGCGACCAGGCGATGAATCGGTTTTTGCAGGATCAGCGGGATTTTGCCAGCCGCCGGCGGAGCTACCGCCAGGAGGCGGAGGCGGCCGTCAAGGGCTGCGTCATGGCCCTGCGGGGCGCGGCGGGCTAAAAGATTGCTTTCCCTCTTTCTTCTCTTAAATATATAAGGGCTGAGGCTCTGCTCCTTTGTTGGCGGCAGGGCCTTTGCTCTGCCCGAACAAACGAGGGAATTTTGTCCGCCGGCGAAAAAAATAGTTTTTTCCCGGCGGTTTCTCCTGTATAATGAAATTGCGAAGCCGCCCAAGACCGGCTTTGCAGAAACCGACCGCAACCGGCCCAGACCGGGAATAGAAAGATAAAAGGGAGTATGAAACTGTGGAAAGATTAGTGGGAACCGTTTCGCGGGGCATCCGGGCTCCGATTATTCGTCAGGGCGACGATATCAGCCAAATTGTGGTGGACAGCGTGTTGGCCGCCGCCCAAAGCGACGGCTTTGCTATCCGCGATCGGGACGTCGTCGCCGTCACCGAAGCGGTAGTGGCCAGAGCTCAGGGCAATTATGCCACGACAGAGCAGATTGCCAAGGACATCCGGCAAAAATTCGGCGGCGGAACGCTGGGAGTCGTTTTTCCTATTTTGAGCCGCAACCGTTTCGCCATGTGCCTGAAGGGCGTTGCCCGAGGCGCGGAAAAAATTGTGCTGATGCTCAGCTATCCCTCCGACGAGGTGGGAAACCATATTGTCAGCCTGGACGCGTTGGATGAAAAAGGGGTCAATCCCTGGGCGGACGTGCTGACCGAACAGCAATTTCGGGAGCTTTTTGGTCCGGCTCGCCATACCTTTACCGGCGTGGATTACATCGCCTACTATAAGGAGCTGATTGAGAGCTGCGGCTGTCAGGCGGAGGTCGTGTTAGCCAACGACTGCCGGGCGATTTTGGGTTATACCAAACGCGTGCTGTGCTGCGATATCCACACCAGGGCTCGGAGCAAGCGGCTGCTGCAAAGCGCCGGGGCGGAAATCGTCTATTGCTTAGACGAAATTCTCAGCCAGCCGGTGGACGGCAGCGGCTGCAACGAACAATACGGCTTGTTGGGCTCCAACAAAGCCACAGAAGAATCCGTCAAGCTCTTCCCGCGGGATTGCGTTCCGGTGGTTGAGGCCATTCAAAAGGGCATTTTGGAGCGCACGGGCAAGCGCGTGGAAGTGATGATTTACGGCGACGGCGCCTTTAAGGACCCTGTGGGGAAAATTTGGGAGTTGGCGGATCCGGTGGTTTCGCCGGCCTATACCGACGGCCTGGAGGGGCAGCCCAACGAGGTCAAGCTGAAATACCTGGCGGACAACGAATTTGCCCATTTGCAGGGCCAGGAGCTGAAGGACGCCATTTCCGATTATATTCGCAACAAAGGAGAGGACCTGACCGGCAAAATGGTTTCCCAGGGCACCACCCCTCGCCGGCTCACGGATTTGATCGGCTCGTTGTGCGATTTAACCTCTGGCAGCGGCGACAAAGGCACTCCTATCGTGTTGGTACAGGGCTATTTCGACAACTATATCGCCTAACTATCCTGAATCGGAGCGCGTTTTGGCGCAGCATACCAAACGGTTCGCCAGAAAGCTCTTGTTGACAAAATGCTCGACATATCAGGATACAAACGCCCGCGGACGAAGCCTTTTTTAGACTTTCGTCCGCGGGCGTTTTGCAGGATAGAGTCAACTGGCAAGCGCCGCCGGCCTATTTGACCAAAATCATGGTAGCCACAAATTCGTCGCCTTTGTAAGAGCCAAATACTTGCAGCTGGTCGCCGGGCTGGATGTTATCCAAAGTCAGATTGGCGCCGTTGACCCGCATGATTTTTGCCGCGGCAGGGGCGGAGACAGAGACCCGGTTGTCTACGCGGGCGCTGTCTGTCTCCAACAGAATCGCCCTGTCGGAAACGTTGACAAATAAAACGGAACCCAGCAGTTCGCCGGTAGCCGGCGTTCCGCCGGTGAGTTTGACTTCGGTAATCAGGCCGTTGACCGCCGTCAGAGTGACGGAGCCGCCCACTGCGTCAGATAGATCGATTTTCGTGCTGCCGTTGGTAACGCTGACGCCGGCGGCCAAGGTATAAGGGGTCGTTTCGCCGTTTTTGTCGGTTAGATACAGCAGGTTTCCAGAGGCGTCGAAGGAAATCCGCTCCACTTTGCCGGAGATCGTTTCGCTTTTGGTTTTGGCCTCAATGACGGTTACTTTGCCGGCGGCAACAGTTACCGTCAGCGAGTCTGCGCTGGTCAGCCGGTCGATGGAGCTGGCTTTGCCGTCCCGCCGCACAGTGGGCAAACGGTTCGGGTTCAGGCTGAAAATAGAGATCCCGCCCAGATCGTCCTTGACCTCCAGCACAATGGTATCGCCAAATTGCAGGCCGACCAGCGTGCCGACGGCGGTATAATTCCCTGTTTCCGCATAAAGCTCTGTGATGCGGTTGTCAACCAGTTTGATTGTCAGCAAACTGCCCTTGGGGATATTTTGATAGGTTGTTTCTTTGCCTTGGTTGACGATGCGGCAGCCTTGGGCCAACCGATAAGTAGCCGTTTTATTGTCGCTGACGCCGTTAACCCGCAGGGCGTTGGCGCCCTCATAGCTGACGGCGCTGTCATAAACGGCCTGGAGATATTGGGACCGGGCGTCCACATCGACGCTGGTCACCTTGCCGTCGTCGTGAGACACCCGCAGGGAAACCCAACGACCCTTGTGAGTTTCAGACAAAGCGGCCGCCGCGCCGTTGACTAAGATTTCCGCCGAATCGGGGATCTGGTAACGCGAAATAACGCCGGAAACGCTGTTGACCAGCAGGTCGTCGCCGTCAATATCCACAATCAGGCCAGTCTGCTCTGAGCCGCCGCCGGTGAGGCGCAGAGAGAGCAGCCGCCCCATGCCGTCGCTGACGCAGGAAGCGGCCCGATAGCCGGCGTCTGGGTCGATAATCGTCCGATCCCCCAGCTGACTGCCTGCCAGCACCTGAGTAAAACGGTCCAGAGTGAAGGTCTGGTTTTCGCCGCTGCTGTCCTTGACCACAATCTGGTTGTTAGAGATTTGAGACACAGTGCCCAGACTGGCCATGGGATTGGAAAGAATGGTCACGGACTCCGGCGCAGAGCTGTCTCCCGGTTGGCAGCGGACTCGGGCAAAGCCGCCTTCGGCGGCCTGAGAGGGTTGGATTTTGGCGCCGTCCTGATAGAAAGGAACATTGGAGGAGGCGCGGATTTTCTGGGTTTCGCCTTTGACGTCCCGCAGCGTCAGCAGATAGGATTCCCCGTCTGCCTGGCATTCGACCACCGTTCCCGCCGCAAAGGGATAAGAGGTGTAATCGGCAAATTCCGCCTCCAAGCCGTTGGACTGCATATAGGCCATGGCTCGAGACAAGATAGCGGCCACCTGGGCCCGGGTCACTTGGCCCTTGGGCTGGAATTGGTTATTTTCCATGCCCTCCACCACCTTAAATTTGGACAGCAGATAGACGGAGGAGCGGTTTTGGCTGGCCACGTCGTCGGCGTCTTGGAAGGGCAGAGAAACGCCCTGCAAGGTGGCGGCGGCAGGCCCCAGCTGCATAGCCCGGGCTGTATAGAGGGCCAGATTCTGGCGGCTGGCCGCTTTGCCGATTTGGCCAGAGGAAACCAGCTTGCTCAGCTCGCTTTCCGACACAATGCCCGCTTCCAGGCAGACGGCCAGGTTTTGGTAGGCCCAATCCGATTCGCCTTTCATGATTTCTTTGATCTTGGCGTTCCATTTGGAGGAAATCTGGGAAACCGGCGCGCCGCTTTCCATGCACAGCCGGGAAGCGAAGACCAAGGTCTCCAGGTTGGTCACCTGGGCGTCGGGTTTGAAGGTTCCGTCCTCATATCCCTGGATTTTTCCTTTTTGTGAAAGCTCGTCAATATAAGTCTTGGCCCAGTGGCCGGCAGTATCGGTAAATCCCGCCGCAGACGCTTGGCCCAGCAGCAGCATGGCTGCCAGCGAGCCGGCCGCCAGCCGTTTCAATCCATTTTGGTTGTTGCGTTTCATCGCGCGCCTCCTTCTGCCGGCGTTTGCCGGCGTCGCTTGTAGGAATGGGAGTCAAACGAGAAAGACCCGGGAAATCTGCTGGGCCTTTTCTCTGCCTTTATTATAATGGTTTTCCGCTCCAATGGCAAGCGGCCCGGCAGTTTTCACAAACAGGACAAAATTTGGCGGAAGGGCCCGCCGCCCTTTTTGGCGCCTTTTTCGTTTGCCGGGAAAAAATGACGGAAAAGATTTGCGCTGGGCGGGAAAGTGTACTATAATGGTAGACGGAGCCGGCGGGGCTGGCGTCTGTCAAGGCGGCGTCGGGGTTGGGCCGCCGGAGGCAGGCGCGTCGGTCTGGGAGAGGCGGGTTTGCGGGGCGATTGCGGCGCCGCGCATCCGGCCGCCGCTTGCGCCTGCTCCGCAGAAACGCTTTTGATCGAAAGGAATGATGCAAATCAATGATAGACCAAAGGTTATTGGAACTGTTGGCGGATTCTTTTTTTAAGATTCTGCTGCCTGGATTGGCTGTCACGATTCCGCTGACGGTGATTTCCTTTAGTCTGGCCATGGCGATTGCCGTGGCTGCGGCTTTGGTCCAGTTTGCCAATATCCGGGGCCTCAAGCAGCTGGCCCGGTTTTACATCTGGATTATCCGGGGCACGCCGTTGTTGGTGCAGCTGTTCACTATTTTTTATGGTCTGCCCAACCTGGGCGTTGTCATTGCTCCCTTTCCGGCGGCTGTGGTGGTATTTTCTATCAACGAAGGGGCTTACGCGGCGGAAATTATCCGAGCCGCTCTGGAATCTGTTCCGACCGGGCAGATGGAGGCCGGCTATTGCGTCGGCATGAGCTATTTGCAGATTATCCGGCGCATTGTGCTGCCTCAGGCGCTGCGCACAGCCTTCCCCTCTCTTTCCAATTCTTTAATTTCCATGCTGAAGGATACTTCCCTGGCTTCCACTATCACTGTGGCGGAAATGCTGATGGTAACCCGCCGTATCGTGGCTCGGACATATGAACCGCTGGCCCTTTACTTGGAGGTAGGCTTGGTTTATCTGTTGTTCTGCACAGTAATCACCAAGCTGCAAAAAATAGGGGAACGAAAACTGAATTCTTACGGGCATCAGAAAGGATAAACTATGCTGAAAGTGACAAATGTCCGCAAATCCTTCGGCAATCTGGAGATTTTAAAAGGCGTGGACCTGGATGTGAATCAGGGGGACGTTGTGGCTGTCCTGGGCCCCAGCGGCTCGGGCAAAACCACGCTGCTGCGCTGCGTCAATTTTTTGGAACAGGCGGACCAGGGGACGATGGTCTTTGACGGCGAAACCTTTGAGATGGGCAAAATGGCCAGCAGGGATATCGCCCGCATCCGCAAAAAGACCGCCTTTGTCTTCCAGGGATACAACCTGTTTTTCAACAAGACGGCGCTGCAAAATGTGACGGAAGGGCTGATTGTGGCCCGAAAAATGCCCAAAGACCAGGCGCTGGACATCGCCCGGCGGGCCCTGGACAAAGTGGGCATGGGGGACCGGGCGGACCACTACCCCAATCAGCTTTCCGGCGGCCAGCAGCAGCGAGTAGCCATCGCCAGAGCTTTGGCCGCTGATCCAGAAATTATCTTTTTCGACGAGCCCACCTCCGCCCTGGACCCGGAGCTTATCGGCGAAGTGTTGGCCGTTATGCGCCAGCTGGCCCAAGAGGGCATGACCATGCTGGTGGTGACCCACGAGATGAATTTTGCCCGGACGGTTTCCAATAAAGTGATCTTTATGGAAAACGGCCTGGTGATTGAGCAAGGGACCTCTAAGGACTTTTTTGCCGCCCCCAAGGAGGAGCGGACCAAAGCCTTTTTGCGCACAATAGCCGGTTATGCCGATCGAGGATAACCGGGCGCGACCCTGCATAGCCATCAAACAAATCAAATCGCCAACCCCGAGCAAAGGAGAAAACAGAATGAAACAGAACAAATGGATTGCCCTGGGCCTTGCAGCCGCTTTGTCCCTGGGCCTGTTTGCCGGCTGCGCCAAGGAAGAGGAAAAGCAAGACGACCAGCAGCCTCAGGATGAAAAAACAGAAAATCAAGATCAAAACGGCAGTCAGGACGCCGAAGGCGGCGACCTGCTCCAGCGAATTAAGGACAAGGGCGAAATTGTGGTGGCCATGGAAGGCACCTGGGCGCCCTGGACCTATCACGATGAAACCGACGCCCTGGTGGGCTACGATGTGGAGGTAGCCCAAGGCGTCGCCAAGCGGTTGGGCGTGGACGTTACTTTTGTGGAAGGCGAATGGGACGGCCTGTTGGCCGGCTTGGACGCAGGCCGCTATGACATCATGGTCAACGGCGTGGATATCACCGAGGAGCGGGCTGAAAAATACGATTTTTCCACTCCCTATGCCTATAATCGCACCGCCGTGGTCGTCAGCGGCGACAACGACGAGATTCAGTCTCTGGAGGATTTGGAGGGCAAAAGCACCGCCAACACCATCTCCAGCACCTATGCGGAGCTGGCGGAACGCTATAGCGCCAACGTCACAGGCGTGGACGACCTGAACCAGACCTTTGAGCTGTTGCTCACCGGCCGCATCGACGCCACTTTGAATGCGGAAGCGACCTATTACGACTACATGAAGGCCCATCCAGACGCCAACGTAAAAATCGCCGCCCTCGCCGAAGAGGCTACCCATGTGGCGATTCCTATGCGCAAGGGCGAGGAAACCGCCAGCCTGTTGGAGGCGATTAACGAGGCGCTGGACGACATGGCGCAATCCGGCGAGCTGACGGAGCTTTCGGAAAAATATTTCGGCACGGATATCTCCAAGAATTAGGCGGCGAACGCCGCTGAACAAGCCCCTGTATGGGCTTGGCTCTGGAATGAACCCATAGGCGCCCGCCGCCGGAGTCGCTGAAGCGGCCCCGGCGGCGGGCGCAAAAGCAAACCTCGGCAAGACAATGCGGAATATGCTTCTGGGCCTTTGCCTGGAGAAAGGAGCGTCAAGATGACGGAAGACGGTAAAAAGATTTTGGAGCAAATCAAAGCGGACTCCGCTATGGAAGCGTATTGTTTGACCATTCGGCGGGACGCGACCCCCGGCTTGCTGGACAGCAAGTTCGGCGGCTTGGCCTATTGGGATTCGAGCTTGCCTTATCCCACAGACCCCCGCGGCGTTCCCATGCAGCTGCTGGCCCAGATCAACTTCGGCCAGTTTCAGGCAGAAGCGCCGCTGCCTCGCAGGGGGCTGCTGCAATTTTTCATCGCTCGAGACGATGTGTTCGGCGCGGATTTTCACCATCCAGAGGAACAGAAGGGTTTTCGGGCGGTTTATCGCCCAGAGATCGACCCGCGGATCACGTCGGAACAGGCGGCGGCGCTGGAGCGGGCCGCATTCCCCCCAGGCGCGGAAGGGGACGAGGAGCAGGCGTATTGCAGCCCCGTGTGCAAGGAAGCGGCTGTTCTGATTCAGAAAAAAATCGCTTATATGGGGCCCTGCGATTGTCGTTTTGAACAAACATTTCGCCGAGCCGTCCAAAAAGCGTTGGGCGTGAAGATGCCGGAAAAGCAATCCCATTACGCATTTCTGTGCAAAGAGGACCGGGACGAGCTGTGGAAGGAATTGAGCAACGCCGGCCACTGGCTGCTGGGCTATCCCTATTTCACCCAAGACGACCCTCGCCAGCCCGAAGGCCCCTTCGATACCCTGCTGTTTCAGATGGATTCGGATATGGAGGGCGCCCTCGATTATGTGCTCTGGGGGGACTGCGGCGTAGGCAATTTCTTTATCAACCGAAAGGATTTGGAAAACTTGGATTTCTCCCGGGTGCTTTATAGCTGGGATTGCTGCTGAGGCATTTGGAAAGGTTTCTTAGAAGTCTATCAAGGCGATAAGAGCTTGCCGGAGCAGGAAGCGGCTCTGAGGACGCTGACTCAGGAATGGAATCTAAAACCAATGAAAGCCCCCTTCGCCTATGTCAAAGGAATTAGCGATCAAAAGCCCTTGAACCTTGAATCGAAAAACGGCGCGGCTGCAAGGCCGCGCCGTTTTTTCGCTTGTCTGGCGGAATCTCAATCCTCCCGAGGCGCTTCGTTGGCAAAGGAAGCGGTTTCCCGGCGGTAAACCGCGATGCCGTTGGGAATGTGCCGCCCGTCCGTTTTGTTGGCGGCGGAGGGGCGGGAGATCACTCGGCCGTTATAGACCATAATGCTGGAGGAGCCGCCGTCCAGATTGCAGGCTTGCACGGCGCCATAGCGCCCCAGGATTTCGGCGCAGTCGCCCACCGTACAGCCGATGGAGTAGCCGGGGGCCCGGCCGTCCACCACCAGCAGGAGGATCGTCCCGTCGCTTGTCTGGCCGATGGCGGTGCGGGGCTGGACGCCCCAGCCGGCGCTGCCCTCTACCGCCTGCTGGCCGTCGATAATCAAAGCGGGCTTAAATTCCACCGCGTCCCGGAAAGCCAAGTCCTTTTTATAGGGGCCTACGTGCAGGCGGTTTTCCTCGTCCAGACCCACGGCCTTATATGTGCCGCCGACAGCGCCGTTGTGCCGCGTGCCGTCGGAAACCACCAGGCCGTGGGCCACGCCTCCGTTGCCGTGGCCTTCTGGGTCATAGAAGCCGCTGGCGTTGGTCAGCAACACAGCGTCCGCCTTTTCCGCAATATCGGCCGCTCGGCCGCCGACGCTGCCGTAACCTGGCGCCAGGGTCACTCCCACCTGAGCCGGGTCTTTGATAATGGCCAGCCGGCCCACATAGCCTTCGCCGGTCACTTTGCAGATGGTCAGGCCGTTGGCGGTGTCCACCGCCAGCACTTGATCGCCATGGATCGTCTCAATGTCTGTGCCGTCTTGGTCTAAACCGGCTTGGTCGATGGTCAGATAGCCGTTTTCATCGATGACTTCGTCCTGATGCTCCTCCATATAATCCTCAAAGGACTGTTGTTGGATTTCTGGATAATTTTGAAAGAAATCCTCTTTTAATTTTTCCCAAGGAGAGAGCTCGGCCTGGCCGAAATCAAAGGAAGGGGTTTGAAGGTTATTCCAGTTGCTTTCCAGGTTCAGCTGGTTGTTTTCTTGTTTCTCCCGGTTGTTCTCCACCTCTGCGATGACCGACGGAGGAATGAAGGCCGTGGCCAGCCATTGATGGGTCATAGTGCTCATGGCGGTTTCGATATAAATGGTCCGCCATTTGGCGATAAAGGGGATATTGGAGAAAACGGCGGTGCAATAAAGGCCCGCCAGCAACAAAACGGCCAGCAGAAGGTTGCGGAACCAATGACTCTTTTTTTTCTTTTTTCGGCGGCCTCCCTTGGAGGGTTGGGGCGGCGCGGCTCGTTTCTGCGGCGCCGGGGTTCGGCCGGCCTGGGCCTTGACCACAAAATCCGGGATTTGGCCAGCTTGGCTGCGGGCTTCCGCCTGCCCCTTGGCAGCTCGAAGCCGGGCTTCCTCTTCCCGCCGCCATACCGCCTCCCAGTCAATTTCAAAGGGTTCCCGGTTTCCTGCAGGGCCAGGCTGAGGCGGCGGATTGGAGCGCCTGACGGGGGCGCTCTGCGGTTTCTCTTTCAAGGGAGATGAGGGCTTCCGGTTGTCTGTCCGTCCGCCGCTGTTTCCCCAGATTTTCATAGCGATCCTCCATTTTGGCGAAAAGGATATGGCTCCGCAAAGCCTTCTATTTTGCGAAGGTCCATTGATTGGATGGATTTCCGGCGGGCAAACTGTCGAAAATCCGCTTGGCGCGTTTTCGCCGTCCCGTTTGGGCGTCGGCTTTTATTGATAGTATAGCATAGAATCCTTGCGCTTTGGTGAATTTTTTGTAAGATAACGTCGGTTTTTGACCGGCGGAGCATAAAAGGGAGGCAAAGGGGCGTAGAGATAGACCGCATGAGGAAATTCTTGAGGAACAGGGGAGATGGATTGTGCTGAATCAACTGAAAAAACTGACCCGGCGTCCTGTGATCTTTGGGCTGGCGGCTGTGCTGGCGGCCGCCCTCTGCATCCCGACGCTGCTTCGGGAACAGCCGGCTCAAGCCGCGGCGGCCATTACCAACTGGGGCCTGAGCTTTCAGCAGCCGGGCAAAACGCCTACAGGCAACGCCTCGGCGGAATATTTGTCGGATTTTGACGCCTATTTTGTGGCGCCGGAAGAGCAAAATGGGGAAAAGGCAATTTATCTGACCTTTGACTGCGGCTATGAAAACGGCTGCACCGCCCCTATCCTGGACGCGCTGAAAAAACACAATGTAAAAGCCTGCTTTTTTGTGGTGGGCAATTATCTGGATTCCGCTCCAGAGCTGGTACAGCGCATGACGGAGGAAGGGCATATTGTGGGCAACCATACTCTGACTCATCCAGATATGTCGGAAATCGCGGATTTGGGCAGCTTCCAACAGCAGTTGGAAGGGGTGGAGGAAAAATACCGGCAGATCACAGGGCAGGAGATGCAGAAATTCTACCGCCCGCCCCAAGGCAAATTCAGCGAAAGCAATTTGCAGCAGGCCCAGCAGCTGGGATATAAAACCATTTTCTGGAGCTTGGCCTATGTGGATTGGTACGCCGACAAACAGCCTAGCCATGAGGAGGCCTTTGAAAAGCTGTGCGGTCGGATTCACCCTGGCGCGATCGTGCTGTTGCACAGCACATCCCAGACCAATGCGGAGATACTGGATGAGCTGCTGACCAAATGGGAGGGGGAGGGCTATACCTTCAAAACCCTGGACCAGCTGGGCCAATAGCGGTCAGGGCGCCGACAAGCGCCGGGAGGCGCGCTCCGTTTTGGATTGGGCGATATATGCGCCGCGCTGCCCGTAGTCGGGGCGTTGGGAGGAGGAATCCCCCCGTCAGGCGGCAGTGGAGGGATTCATCGCCCCCAGCCGCTGGCGCCATTGCCTAAGGCCGCGGACGCACGCGGCCTCGTGGTCTGGCCGTCCGCCCATGCGGACGCGCCATTGCATAAGGCCGCAGACGCACGCAGCCTCGTGGTCTGGCCGTCCGCCCATGCGGACGCGCCATTGCCTAAGGCCGCGAACGCACGCGGCCTCGTGGTCTGGCCGTCCGCCCATGCGGACGCGCCATTGCCTAAGGCCGCGAACGCACGCGGCCTCGTAGTCTGGCCGTCCGCCCATGCGGACGCGCCATTGCCTAAGGCCGCGAACGCACGCGGCCTCGTAGTCTGGCCGTCCGCCCATGCGGAGGGATTCTGCCCCAAAACTGGACCGGGTCAAAAAGAAGCCCCTCCTTGCTTTGCAAGGAAGGGCTTTCAATTTACTGGGGCAAAACATCCGATTGCAGCGGCAAGGAGACTTCCGTCATATTCCCCAAACCTATCCATCGGAGCGGATTTTCACTTTTTTTACTTGCTCCGCTTTCACTCCATCGGGCAGTTTGACCCGAATCAGCACGTCGCTGCCAGCAGCTGTCATTTCGTTAGCGGAGACGTTGCGGCGGGTGCGGACTGTGAGCCGGTTTTCCCAAAGCCGGGCCGAGGCGTAGACAGTAGTATAGGAATCCATGGGCCGCCAATAATCCCGAATCAGGATTTCATTGGCTTCTATCTGCACAGTACAGCCCTCGGGCAACGATTGATCCGCTTCGGGCCGGCGCTCTATTGTCACTTGGCATTCCTGCCCCCGAAAAGCCCAGCACAGGGTAAAAATCAGGACGCAGGCAAAGGCTGAGAGAAAAAGAGATTCGTTTTACCCATGGATTTTTTCGTTTGCCAAGGTCGAAAGCGCCGCGGCTTTGACGCCGTATTCTCGGATAATTCGGCAGCTTTCCGCCAGAGCTTGGGCTTCCTGGTCGCTCAGAGGCAGCTGCCAGATTTCCTCTGCTCCGCCGGCGCCGATCAGGCACAGCGTGCTGGCATAAACGTCTCGCTGGCCGTATTGGCCGTCCAGCGGAACCGAACAGGGCAAAACCCGCTTTTCATCCAAAAGAATCGCTCGAATCAACGCCGCAGCGGCGGAGGCCACGCCAAATTCGGTGGAGCCTTTGCCCAAGACGATTTCCCAGCCCGCCTCCGCGGTTTCTCGGGCGACGCGGGCCAGCTCCGCCGGAGCGCAACGGCCTGGATGCTCTGTCATCCATTGGGCCAAAGGCTGGCCGGCCACGGAAGCGGCGTGAAAAGCCGGAACCTGGCTGTCCCCATGTTCGCCCAGCATATAGGCGGATACGCTCTGGGGCGCCGCGCCCAGCAGACCGGCCAGCCGCCGGCTGAGCCGAGCGGAATCCAAAGCCGTTCCCGTGCCGATTACCGTCAGGCCCAGAGCTTTCTGGAGATATTGGGCGATTACGTCGCAGGGATTGGAGATGGAAACGACCACGCCCCCAAAGCCGCAGGCTTTCAGTTGAGGGACGATTTGGTCCATGACCGCCACAGTCGCAGCCAACTCGTCCAACCGGTTTTGTTCGATAGCCGCGCCGCAGGCGGCCATGACGACAAGATCGGCGTCGGCCAGATCTTGATAATCCCCGGCCCAAACCCGAACAGGTCGGGGCCAGTAGGACATCCCGTCGGCGATATCCTGGCTGTGGGCCAAAGCCTTTTTTTGGTCGATATCCAACAGCGCGATTTGGCCGCAGACGCCCTGGGAAGCCAGCATAGCCGCTACATGGCTGCCGACGTGTCCCGCGCCGATGATTCCCACTTTGCCGATTTTGCGCATGGAAAGTTCCTCCTCGGTTGTTTCGTTTGGGCCAGCATACCATATCGCCTGGGACGCCGTCAAGGCAAAACGAGAGACAGAGGGGGAGCGGCCGCTTAGGGACGGCGTCTTCCTGTTTCGGTTTCGTCCACTATTGTTCGTCCGCGATAGACAAAAGGTCGTCGATCGCTTTGTCCATCACCTCCTCTATGTCAAAATTGAAGCCGCTGAAATTCGCTTGGGACAGAGATTGCCGCATATCCGCCGCCAATTTGGGTATGTCGACTTGAAAACGTAGAGCGGCGATATATTGACCTGATGTGGGCTGCGCCCAGGGGTCGGGGAAAAACATCGTTTGAAGTTTATTTTCTAGATCATTCTGATACCAAAAAGCGCCTTCTGAACCCAACTTATGATCCATCACTCCTGTGGCGAACAACTCTCCTTGCATATTCAAAAAGTCAAGAAGCGTATTTTTGCCTGCGTATTTCAGCCTGATCGCCAATTCGCAATCTTCAAAGTTGTCCACCTGATATCCCAAAGCGGCAGCGCGAAAATTTTTGCCTCCATGGGCCACATATTGCTCATGGTATCCTTTGTCTCCGCTACTCAACCCGGAATCTTTGAAAATTTCACGGTCTAAAGGGCAAAAAACGAACTTATCTGTCATGATGCTAAATTGATTGTTAATGCTATACCAATTATCTCCTCTCCACAACCCCGACGTAATCGCCGACATCTTACCGCCAAAAGCTTCGTTATATCGGTTCCAGATGTCGCAGTAAATTTCGGTATAACTCATGCCGGTATAATCGGCGGTATCGGCAATTTGACGCAGTTTTTCCAGCTTGGTTTCCGTGGAATCCCCAGGCAATAGGACAATTTCATCCGGCGGCGATTGTTCTTTGACGCCAGCCGGCGCCGTTGACGCAGTCATTGAAGCAGCAGAGGGCTTCTGCCGCATTTCTTCCGCCGCAGGCTGGCGCGATAGCGTCAGCACGTCTTCCGTCCTTTTGGCCGCCAGCGTCTGCTGAAAGTTCGACGCCTTTTGCTCGTTGTTGCTCTGCGCTTTTTTTGCCCCTGCGCTCGGTCTCGCCATTTGCCTCTCAATACGCATTTTCCATCACAGCCTTTCTGAAATTCGGAAAATTTAACTGTTTTCTTTTGCAGAATCAGTATATCAAACAACTGGAAAAATGTAAAGGAAAAATAGGAATAAAAATCGCGTTGAGAGCGGGCGGAACAGGAGCGGCAGGGGCCGCGCTGCGCCAAGCCCTTCCGCTTGCCAAAAAGGGCGGGATAGAGTACAATGAAACAAGACGCCGCCGCCAAAGGCGGATTCCGAAACGCCTTTGGTTTTTCGGGGAGAAAGGGGATTTTATGCGGACAATTATTTGGTTCATCTATTTCTGGCTTTATATGCTGGCAGTGCTGCCCAAGCTGCGCAAGTGCAAAAGGCTGACGGCCCAGGGGAACATTCAGGCCAGCGACGCCATTATGGAGGTAGAAGTGCGCAAATGGGCCCGGCGGCTGCTGAAATTGGCCGGAGTCAAGCTGGAGATTTCCGGTCTGGAGCAGATTCCCCAGGGGCCGGCAGTCTATGTGGGCAACCACCAGGGCAATTTTGATATTCCGCTGATGCTGGGCTACCTGCCCAAGCCCTGCGGCGTTTTGGCCAAGGAGGAGCTGGCCAGCCTGCCCTTTATCCGCAGCTGGATGGAGCTGCTGCACTGCGTTTTTGTGGATAGGGACAACCCCCGCCAGGCGGTGACGGCCATCAACCAGGCGGCGGACCTGCTGCGCCAGGGCTACAGTATGCTGATTTTTCCCGAGGGCACTCGTAGCCGGGGCAGTCAGATGGGGGAATTTAAGGGCGGCGCTTTTAAGGCGGCTTCCAAAACAGGGGTTCCTATCGTGCCTCTGTGCATCGAAGGCTCTTATAAAATTATGGAAGCAAACGGCTTTTGGATCAAGCCGGCGCAGGTGAAAATCAAGATTTTGCCCCCTGTGCAGACCAAAGACCTGGATAAAGAGGCCATGCGTCAGCTGGAGCAAACCCTCCGCCAAACCATTGAGCAAGAAAAAGCAAAGCTATAGAAAAGAAAAACAGGCCGACGAGCGGAAAGGGACGATGAATTATGGCGCGCGACGTTGTATTTGAGGATATGGAAGAGCAGGCGTATTACACTTTGGAAAATCAGGGCGGTTCCACAAGGGAAGTAGACGAAGCGGCGCTGGAAGACTATTTGGAGCAGATGTTTGACGACCCAAATCAGTTTATCATCCTGACGCCGCCCGCGGCCCAAAGCGGCGTCCGGTATATCCAGGCTCGGCGGCAGAGCGGCGGGCAGATCGAAGCGGAGATCGCCCTGCAAGCGGAGGGCGGCCTGCGGCTTTACTACAAAATGGTTTCGCCGCGCGAATGTCGCCGGCTCTTTTTTGATTATTTGGACAATGTCTTCCGCCCGGACTTGGCGGAATATCAGCTGGTGGAATTTCGGTAAAAAACAGAGAAAAACCCTTCAATCCCCCCGTTTCTCTCGCCAAGAGAGGCGGGGATTTTTTTGCTTGAGCATAGCCGCGGGCGCCAGCGCATAAAGATAAGACGCTAAAAGGGGGCTGTGACAATGAAACAACAAAGAGTCATATGGGGGAGAAAAGGAAAAGGGCTAGCGGCCCTTTGCTGCGCCGCGCTTTTGCTGCTGGGGAGCCTGGCCGCCTGGCGGACGGCGCCGGCCCCGTCTGCCGCCGCGGCTGTCTCCACAGAGGCAGAGGGGGCGGAGCTGCCGGTGATTATGTATCACCATGTGCTGGGGGAAGACAGCAGCCTGCTGGGGGATTATGTGATATCCGTTTCTGAATTTGAGAGCGACCTGGCCTGGCTGAAGGCCGCAGGATACCAGACGGTTTCCGCCCAGCAGCTGATAGACTATACCCAGGGACAGGGGGAGCTGCCGGAGCGGCCGGTGCTGCTCACCTTTGACGACGGTTATGAGAGCTTTTACGCCAACGCCTACCCTCTGCTGGAACAATACCAGATGAAAGCGGTAGTCAGCGTCATTGGCCGGTATTCCGATTTGTATTCCCAGCCCGACGTGGTGAAGCATCTGAACTATTCCCATTTGAACTGGCGGCAGGTTCGGGAGCTGAGCCAATCGGAACTGGTGGAAGTGGGCAGCCACAGCCAAGATATGCACGACGCCGCCGGCAAGGAGAGCCGGGCCGGCGCAAAGCGGCGAAAAGGAGAGGACCCAGAGCAATACCGGGCCGTCTTCCGGCAGGACGCAGAAATTGCGGAGGAGAAAATCCAGCAGGCGACGGGACAAAAGCCCACGGTTTACGCCTATCCGTTTGGATACTATACCCAGGAAAGCGAAGATATTCTAAAGGAGATGGGCTACCAGATAACGTTGAGCTGCGAATCCCGCGTGAATACCATTCGACGGGATCCAGAGTGCCTCTATCTATTGGGTCGATTCAACCGGCCCCACGGTCAGCGGGCCGAGGATTTTTTCTCGAATATTTGTCTGAATCGGGCGCAGTTGGGCCAGAATCTGGCGTAAATAAGGAAACCAGGCCATGTCGGCCTGGTTTTTTGTTGGGTCCCTTTGCGGCGCGGAGCAGCTGGTTTTTTTAACCCTTCCCTTTACCAAAACAGCGAGGGAAACCCAAGGATTTTCAGGAAAAACACAGAACAGCAAGAGGATTTGACAAGGACGGCAGGGGGCGTATAATGAAGAGGGGATTTTCCCCGGAACGGCAAAGAGAATGAACGGAAAAAGAGGATGTTGTGTATGAATCGCTATCCCATTACCGTGGCGGGGCTGAAACGCAGCCTGCCTATCTGCCCAGTCAACGAAACCCTTTCCATCGGCGCTTTTGTGATTTTTGGGGACGCGCCGCTGACCCAGGCCTGCGCCGCCGCCCTGCTGGAAAAGGCGCCCGATTACGATTATTTGCTCACTGCCGAGGCCAAGGGCATTCCCCTGGCCCATGAAATGGCTCGCCAGCGGGGAGACGACCATTATTTTGTGGCGCGCAAAAAGCCCAAGCTCTATATGACGGAGGTCTTTCATGTAAACGTCCGTTCCATTACGACCCAGGGCGAGCAAAACCTCTATCTGGACGCCGCCGACGCCCGGATGATGCGGGGCAAGCGGATTTTGCTGGTGGACGACGTGATCTCCACCGGCGAATCGTTGGCCGCTATTGAGGAGCTGGCTCGCCAGGCCGGCGGCCATATTTGCGGCAAAATGGCCATTTTGGCCGAGGGCGACGCCCAGAAGCGGCAGGATATTATTTATCTGGAAAAGCTGCCCCTGTTTCATCCAGACGGCGCTGTGAAAACATGAGAAACGGCCGCCGCGCAAAACCAGGACGCGGGTTGCGCTGGCGTGGGGGACGGCAGTCTATTTTAATCTATTAAAAGCCGTTTTCTCCACCACATAGTTGTGGTATAATGTCAGTAAGACATAGTCGTTAGGAACCCGCGACAGCGGAGCGCCGGGAATCTGGCGAAAGGATTTGCGGGCGTTCATTTCCCGGAAATCCAACCAATCAGAAGGGCCCTCGCAAAACCGCTTAAGGCTTGCGGGGCAGAACAAAAGGAGCGGAGATACTTATGAAAATGAAAAAACTGGGCCGCACTGGCTTGATGGTTACCGAAAATTCTTTTGGCGCGCTGCCCATTCAGCGCATCGACGTCCAGAGCGCCGTGGAGCTGCTGCATATGGCGTATGACGCGGGAATCAATTACTATGACACCGCTCGGGCCTATACGGACAGCGAAGAAAAGCTGGGCAAGGCGTTTCATGACCGGCGGAGCTCCATTGTCATTTCCACCAAGAGCATGGGGCAGACGGGCAAGCAGGTGCTGGAAGACCTGGACAAGAGCCTGCAAATGCTTCAGACGGATTATGTGGATATCCTCCAGCTGCACAATATCAAGGCTCTGCCCGACGCAGAGGATCCAGAGGGGATTCATCAGGCGCTGGAGACCGCCCGCAAGGCGGGCAAGTGCCGGTTTATCGGCGTCACCTCCCACCGGCGGGACGTGGCGGAGGCCGCCGCCAAAACGGGGCTTTATGACACCGTGCAATTCCCGGTTTCCCATGTTTCTCCCCAGGAGGATGTGGATCTGGTGAAGCTGTGCGGCGATTTGGACGTGGGCTTTATCGCCATGAAGGGCCTTTCCGGCGGTCTGCTGACCAACGCCCGAGCGGCTTACGCCTTTTTCCAGCAGCTTCCCAACGCCGTTCCCATCTGGGGCGTGCAGAAAAAAGAGGAATTGCAGGATTTCCTGGATTGCGCCAGCCAAGGCGTGACCATGACGCCGGAACTGCAGGCGGAGATCGAGAAGGATCGAAAAGAGCTGGCAGGCAATTTCTGCCGGGGCTGCGGCTACTGTATGCCCTGCCGGGAGGGAATCCAGATCAATACCATCGCCCGGCTGCCTCAGCTGCTGCGCCGCTCTCCCTGGCAGGGCTACATGACGGAGGAATGGGCCGCCGAGATGGCCAAAGTGGAAAACTGCCGCCGCTGCGGCGCCTGCGAGAGCAAATGCCCCTACGGCCTGAAATGCACCCAGCTGCTGCGGGAAAGCTTGGAGGACTGGAAGCAATTCCGCAAGGAAAAAGGCTATGCCGACTGATACCCGGTCGCCGGAAACCGGCGAAAGCCGCCGGGACCGGACTCCCCGCCGGTTCTGGCGAGGGCTGGTCTCTCTGGCCGCGCTGCTGCTGACGGTTTGTCTGTGCTTTGGCGCCGGCGCCTTGTGGGCCGCCTGGGACAAAGGAGCGCCGGAAATCACATCCGACCTGCTGACCAACCGCATACAGCAGGCCCAGGAGTTGGTCACGGTGAAATATTTTTACACCAATATGGGAAAATTTGAAGAGGACTCCAATTTCTATGGCTGGCGCATCCCTTTTTCCGGCAAGAGCTTTATCGTCTCTTACGACGGCAAAATTTCCGCCGGGGTGAACCTGAGCCGCGCTTCTGTGAAAAAAGAGGGCGGCCAAGTGGTGGTGACGCTGCCTCAACCGGAAATCCTCTCCCATGAAATCGACCAAAAGAGCCTGAAGGTCTATGATGAAAGCCGCAATATCTTCAACCAAATCAGCGTGGAGGATTACGCCCAGTTTTCGGTGGACCAGCAGGAGGCCATGGAGCAAAAGGCCGTGGAAGGCGGTTTGTTGGAGGAGGCCAAGGGAGCGGCGGAGCGGGCGCTCACCGGCCTGCTGACTGCCCTGGAACAGGAAGAGGAAAGCTGGCAGATCGTCTTTGACTATCTGCCCTGAAAAAGGAAAGAAGGAGGGCGTTTGTGCGCATTGCGGTAAACGGAACCGAGCTTTATTATCGAGCGCTGGGTCAGGGAAGGCCGTTGATTTTGCTTCATGGGAACGGCGAAAGCGGACGGATTTTTGATCAGATTGTGGGCCCCTTAGCCCGAGATTACCGGGTTTATGCCGTGGACAGCCGAGGGCATGGCCAGAGCAGCCGAGGCGTCCCGGTGGATTATCGGCTGATGACTCAGGATATCGCTCAGTTGATTGAGGAGCTGGATTTGGAAAAACCGGCTCTTTATGGGTTCAGCGACGGCGGCATTGTGGGTTTAATGCTGGCCAGTCAATACCCGGATTTGTTGTCCTGCCTGGCGGTCAGCGGCGCCAACGCCAACCCGCAGGGCCTGCGGGCCCGATGGCAGCTGGCCTATGGGGTCCGGGCCGCTTTCGACCCAGACCCCTTAGCGCAGATGCTGGCCCGGGGGCCTCATATTACAAAGCAAGAGCTGGGCCGCATTCAGATTCCTGTTTTGGCGACGGCAGGGCAATACGACGCGGTGCGGGAGCAGCACACCCGCTGGCTGGCCCAGGCCATCCCCGGCGCCCAGCTGGCCGTGGTCCCTGGCGCCACCCATAGCAGCTATATTGTCCACAGCAAAGCGATTTATGGTTATCTAAGGGATTTTTTGGCGGAATGTCTGCAAACCGCCGAGGGAGGAGACGAAGCATGAAAAGACTGGCCGGTTTGACCGTTGTGGAGTGCCCCTATTGTTACGCTCAGTGGGCGGCGGAAATCCGCCAAGGAGAGACGGTTTTCCGTTCTTCAATCCGGCAGTGCGTTCACCCCCAGGCGGCGGATTTTTACCGGAGTCAGAAGGTTTACCAAAAGGCAGGCCTTCCAACGGAGTTCCTTTGGATTAATTATTCGGATTGGAACCAGTATCCGCCTCACGAGGGGCTGACCCGGGCCTTCGCCCAGGCCGTCCGCCAGGGGGTGGAAAAGGGAAACGGCGTGTTGCTGGCCGGGGGTTACTGCAATTACGCCCCCGCGGTATTGGGCGGCATGGCCCAGGCGCTGGGGCCGGAAAAGCGGCTGGGCCTGGTCTGGATGGACGCCCATGCGGACAACCGCATTTTAGAAAAGCAAAACGGCCCGCTACGGCTGGTGTCTGTGCCTATGGCGGTGTTGGCGGGCCAGACGATGCCGGAATTTCGCCGCCAGATCTGCGGCTTGGAGCGGCCGATAGACGGTAGGGACATTCTGGCAAGCGATATCCGCATCATGGACGAAAGCTGCGCTCAAAACTTGATTGACGCCGGCGTCCGGCGGTTGGACGCCAGCCAATTTGAACAAGAGGAAGTTTGGAGGCAGGCGGTAGAAGCGTTGGCCGGGCAGGTAGACGCGCTGTATCTTTCCATAGACGCGGATATTTTAAAGCCGGAGCGAATCCCAGGCTATGAAAAGGCTGTGCCCTATGGTCACGACTTAGAAACCGTGGCCCGGAATATCCGCATTGTGATGGAAACCGGAAAGGTTTGGGCGGTTTCCGCCTTTTGTTTTGATTTTGACAAGGGCGGCGAAGCGGACCGACAAAACCGCCAAAGCGGTCTGGCGCTGGTTTCCGCCGCCCTGGAAAGCTGGGTATAAGGCGGGGTTGGGAATGGAACCCTTAAACTCCTCTTTGGCAAAGTCCCAATTCGACTTTGTGTTCCCGGTGAATCACAATGGGTAAATATGTATAGGCCGGTATAAGAATGAATGAGTTAATTAAAAACATTGATAAACTTCATACAACAGAAATGGGTGTAGAGCGGATAAAAAGGAACTGCCAAATTG
>CAJTUM010000002.1 GCA_910579575.1 uncultured Eubacteriales bacterium
TTTTCCCCTTCAGAACCTCGCTCCCCGTCCCCGGACAGCTTGTTTATTATATCTCCCCTCCCCCCTTTTGTCAATACCCTTTTTCCCTCTTTTACGTCTTTTTTCTAAAAAATCTTCAAAAATCCTCTCATGCAAATGAAAACCCCCTCCGATCAATCGGAGGGGGCGAGATTTCGCTTTTACCGATAAGACTTTTTCTTAGCGCGCGCAGCTTCAGATTTCTTACGGCGCTTGACGCTGGGGCTTTCATAGTGTTCTCTCTTACGGAGCTCGGAAAGCACGCCCGACTTGGCGCAAGAACGCTTAAAGCGTCTCAACGCGCTGTCCAAAGATTCATTATCTTTCACGCGGATCTCTGACATTTCATTCCCTCCCCCCGTGTTGTAACCAATCGCTACAGGTATATTGAAACACTCCTATATTATACGCATCTACAGGAGGTTTGTCAACTGCAAATCAAGCGGGTTTTACAACAATATTGACAATTCGCCCGGGAATGACGATTGTTTTCACAATCTGCATCCCCTCCAAGGCCGCGGCAGTCTTGGGGTCGGCCAAGGATTTCTCCAGAATCTGTTCCTTACTGTCGTCGGCCCCTACCGCAATGACGGATTTCACTTTGCCGTTTATCTGTACGCCGATCTCGACGGTTGCATCCACGGTTTTGGCCTGGTCGTATTGGGGCCAAGCGGCTCGAGCCAGCATAACGTCGCCGCCCATACGCTGGTTCAGCTCCTCGCAAATATGAGGCGCAAAGGGGCAAAGCAGCGTGATAAACGTCTGGTATTCCACCCGATTAACGCCGTTGTCTCCAAATGTATTCAGCAAACTCATCAGCGCCGCGATAGCAGTATTGAATTTCAGGCTCTCGATGTCTTCCGTCACCTTTTTAATCGTCTTGTGTATCGCGCCTTCATTCTTTTCCGAATAAGCCTCGCCAGGCTGCACATGGTCATAAAGGGCCCATACCCGATCCAGAAACCGACGGCAGCCCTTGACTGCGTTCTGAGACCAAGGAGCGGCTTTTTCAAAATCCCCCAAAAACATCTCATAAAGGCGCATGGTATCCGCGCCAAAATCTCGGACGATATCGTCTGGATTGACGACGTTGCCCCGGCTCTTGGACATTTTTTCGCCATCTTCGCCCAAAATCATGCCATGGCTGGTCCTTTTTTGATAAGGCTCAGGTGTGGAAACCGCGCCGATATCATAGAGGAACTTATGCCAAAAGCGAGAATAGAGCAAGTGCAGGGTGGTATGCTCCATACCGCCGTTGTACCAATCCACCGGCATCCAATATTCCAGCGCCTCCTTGGAAGCCAAAGCCTGGTCGTTATCCGGGTCGCAATAGCGCAGGAAATACCAGCTGGAGCCGGCCCATTGGGGCATAGTGTCCGTCTCCCGTTTGGCGGGGCCGCCGCAATGAGGGCAGGTCGTATTCACCCAATCGGTTATTTTCGAGAGGGGGGATTCGCCGTCGTCGGTGGGCTCATAGGAATCCACCTCGGGCAGGCGCAGAGGCAGCTGATCCTCCGGCACAGGCTCCCAGCCGCATTTTTCGCAATAAACCAGAGGAATCGGTTCGCCCCAATAACGTTGGCGGGAAAACACCCAATCTCGCAGCTTGAAGTTGATCTTTCGATGTCCAGCGCCCTTTTCCTCCAGCCAGTCGGCGACGGCCTCTTTGGCGTCTTTCACCGTCATGCCGTTGAATTGCTCAGAGTTTACAATCAAATCGCTGTCTGAGGTTTCATAAACCGCCTGCTGTACGTCGCCGCCTTGGGCGGTTGCGATAATCTCCAACCCAAACTTTTTGGCGAAAGCCCAGTCGCGGCCGTCATGCGCAGGCACGCCCATCACGGCGCCGGTGCCATAGGTGGCCAACACATAGTCGGAGATAAAAATGGGAATCTGCCGGCCGTTGACCGGGCTGATTGCCTGGACGCCCTTCAGCTCCACGCCGGTCTTTTCCCGATTGGCCGCCAGCTCTGTGCGCTCAAAATCGCTCTTCTTGGCGGCTTCCTTTACATAAGCGTCCACCTCGTCCCAGTTGGTCAGCCGCTCTTTCCACTCTTGCACAAAGCGGTGCTCAGGGGAAATAACCATATAGGTGGCGCCGAAGATTGTATCAGGCCGGGTGGTGAACACCACAATATCATCCCCTGCAGTGGATTGGAACGCCACTTCTGCGCCAACGCTGCGGCCAATCCAGTTGCGCTGCTGGGTTTTGACTCGTTCAATATAATCCACCTGATCCAAATCATCCAACAAGCGCTGGGCGTATTCGGTGATTTTCAGCATCCATTGGCTTTTCTCTTTGCGGATCACCGAGCTGCCGCAGCGCTCGCACACGCCGTTGACCACCTCTTCGTTGGCCAACACGCATTTGCAGGAAGTACACCAGTTGACGGGCATGGCGGTTTTATAGGCCAGACCCTTTTCAAATAGCTTCAGAAAAATCCACTGGGTCCATTTATAATAAGCAGAGTCGGTAGTGTTCACCTCTCGGGACCAATCGAAAGAAAGCCCCAAGGCCCGCAGCTGGCTCTTAAAGCGCGCGATATTTTGTTTTGTCACCTCTTCTGGGTGGACATGGTTTTTGATGGCATAATTCTCGGTGGGCAGACCAAAGGCGTCCCAGCCCATGGGGAACAAAACGTTATAGCCTTCCATCCGCCGTTTCCGAGCCACGATATCCATGGCGGTATAGGGCCTGGGATGGCCCACGTGCAGTCCCTGGCCCGAAGGGTAAGGAAATTCCACCAAAGCGTAATACTTCGGCTTGTCGTATTTGTTTTCCGCCCGGAACACCTGGGCCTGTTCCCAGTTATCCTGCCATTTTTGTTCAATGGCTTTGTGCTCGTATTTCATATTTATCCCTCTTCCTTTTTCAACAGATAGGGCTCAATATCCACCTTCTGCCCATCGGACCAAAGTCGCTCAATGGCGTAAAGCTCCCGGGCCTCCTCCAGGAAGATATGGACCACCACGCTGGAATAATCCATCAAAATCCAGTTGGACGTCACCCCTTCGATATGATGCGGGGTGATTTCATGCTCTTTTTTCAGCTTCATTTCAATTTCTTCGCTGAGGGCGCGGATATGGGGGGTAGAGCCGCCCGTCATCACCACAAAATAATCGGTGAGGGTGGTCTGCTCATAGACCCGCATGGCCATGATATCTCGGGCCTTCTTGGCGTCCGCCGTCCGCACAATTGCTTCCAGCAACGTTTCTGGCGTCATGCTGTCGCTCCTTTCACTTGGCTTGTTTCTCGTTTCTCCGTTTTTTCTTTAAGGCTGGGGCTCTGGTTGGGGCTCCGGCTCCGGCTCCGGAGTCTGCTGGGGTTCCGGCGGATTTTCTGGGGCGGACTCTGCGGGAGCCTCTTGGTTGTCCCCGTCCTCTGGCGGAGCTTCTATAGAGCCCGAATTATCCGGGATATCCGACGTATCCGGCGGATCGGAATTTTCCGGGTCGTCGGCGCTTGGCTGATTGGGATCGCCGTCTTCTGGCTGCTGAGTTCCCGGGGCCTGGCTGCCGCCATTATTGTTGTTATTATTGCTGGAGCCGCTTTCCGGGCGAGAACTATTGTTGGAGGAAGAGCCGCCGGACTCGTTCTCCTTCTCGTCGTCGTCAATGTCTGGCGGAACGTCGTCCTTCCCTTCCGGGTCCTTGTTGTGGCTGCTGCCAGAGCTCGCCGGCGCTTTTGACGAATACCGGCTGACGTCAATAAGATTCAATTTGGTCACTTCGTCCTGATAAGGGTTGAGCAGCTCGTTGACCATCTCCAGAATATTCTCCCGCTCAGGCACAAAATAAGACTGCATATGGCCGTAATCCGGCTCATAGAGGTAAGCTGCGTGGCCCGGCAGAGTGGTCATCTGAATGTTGCTATAATTCATGTTCAGCGCCTTCATGCCAAACCAAGTCAGCTCGCTGAGGCTCAAATTGGTTTCTGTATTGCGGATCACCGCCGAAGCCAAATCCCCCACCTTAATGAGGTTGGAAGGGCTGAGCAGCTTTTTGGCGATGGTTTGCAAAAATTCCTGCTGCATTTTAATGCGGCCGATATCTCCCTCGGCGTAACCGCCTTTCACTCCTGGGTTGTTCTGGCGGAACCGCACCAGCTGAATGGCCTTTTCGCCGTCCAGATGCTGCATCCCAGGCTCCAAAAAGATATGCAAATCTTGGGTGGGGTCGTCCCACACCATGTAGGTGGGCACATTGAAATCCACGCCGCCAATCAAATCAATCAGCTCTTCAAAGCCCTCGAAGCTGACCACCACATATCGGTCGATGGGAATGCCCAGCAGCATTTCCAGCTCTCGCTCCAGCTGTTCGGGGCCGCCGCCGAAACCGCTGTTGATTTTTTTGATTTTCCGCTTGACGTTGGACATCGTGTCCCGCGGGATATTGACCATATTCACCTGCTGAGCCTTCACATCGTAAGAAGCTACGATGATCGTGTCCGTCCGGGTCCCGTCGTTGTCCGTGCCGCACAACATGAAGGTAAAATAGTCCTTTTTGCGCTCCTGGTCCCCCTCTTCAATAAAGGGCTCCACCAGGTCGGCAAAAGGGTCTTCCTCCTGGTCGTCGTCTTTTTTTCCGTCAATCTGAGTCTTGTTCGTCTTTTTCTCCGCCGTCACGTCCGGCGGTTTGGCATACAGTTGGATAAAACCATAGACGCCCAGCAAAAGGCCCAGCAGCACGCCTACAATAATCAAGGCGACCTGCCATCCTTTTCTCTTTTTCTTTCTGCCAGTCGGCTTTCCGCCGGGTTCTGTCTTCAAGCCGGTTGGCCGTGAACCGCTTTTTTTCCCGCCAAATATTTTCATGATCCAGTCTCTTTCTTCGCTAAGAAATCCTCCAGGGCCTGCTGGGTCCGCCAATAAGGCCGCCCGCCCTTGCTTTGGATATGTTCAATGGATTGTCGCAAGCTGAAAATCATAGCCTGATCCAAGTCTTTCTTGCAAAGCCGACGCAGCTTTTCCACGCCGGGATAATCCCGGCCGGGTTCAATGCAGTCGGCTAAGTAGACGATCTTGTCCAATCGGGTCATGTCCGGCGCGCCGGTGGTGTGATAGGCGATGGCTTGGGCCGCTTCTTTGCTGACGCCAAATTCCTGCCGCGCCAGAGCCGCCGCCGTATCTGCGTGCAACAGAGCCTTGCCGTTTTCGCCATAATCCGTAATTATACCGTATCGGCCGCACAATTTCAACTGCTCCTCGTAATCCAGCGCTTTGGTCAGGTCGTGGAGCAGAGCCGCCGTCCGAGCCTGGTAGACGTCTTCGCCAAAGCGCTCCGCCAGGCAAGCGGCGGTCTTTTCCACCCCCAACGTATGGCGGTACCGCTTTTCGCTCATCCGAGCCCGAGCTTCTCGCCGCAGCCGCTCCAAGGGGTCGGTCTGATAAAGGCCCTGCCTCTGAATGTATTCCGCCACCTCCGGCGCCAGCTCTTCCCGCCATTTTCCTTTCAATAGATTACTTCGCACCTGCGTGGAGCTGAGCACGGTTACCGGGCAATCCACAATTTTCGAGCAAACCCCCAGCTCTCGTTTCAAAAATTTCGCCTGCCGCTCCAGCTGACGGCGGCTGTCGGGCAAACGGGCCGCCACGGCCAGCCTGCATTGCCGGGCAATCTGCTCCGGCTCCCGCCATTTGTGAAAGCTCAAAAACATATCGGCGCCCATAATCAGCCAAAACTCCGCTTCTGGATAGAGCTGGCGCAGGCGATCCACCGTATCCCGCGTATAACTGGGCCCGGGCCGTTCCAGCTCCAACCCGCAAACTTGAGCCTTGGGAATGCGCCTGGCCATCAAGCGAGCCATTTCCGCTCGCTGAACCCCTTGCGCGCTGCCTGGAGGCAGCTGCTTATGGGGCGGCTGAGCTGTGGGAATCAGCAGCAGCTTATCCAGCTTTAAGGCTTCCACGCAAGCCTTGGCCAGCCGCTCATGGCCCATGTGAGGCGGGTTGAAGGTCCCGCCATACAGACCGATCCGCTCTGTTTCATTCAAGGGCGATCACCGGATTTTCTTCATTGCGCTTATAAAGCACAAACCGGGAGCCGATGCACTGCACCGGCTGGGCTTCGATGGCCTGCGACAGGATATCGCAAGCCTCCCGGGCGGTGAGCAGGGCGCTCTCCAGCACCCGCACCTTAATCAGCTCTTTATTGGATATCGCCTGCCGCGCCTGAAGGACGACGCTTTCCGTCACGCCGCCCTTGCCAATCTGCATGACGGTATCTATGCCGTTGGCCAAGGCCCGCAAGCTCGCTCTTTGTTTGGATGTGAGCATATCTTTCCGATTCTCCTTATTATTCTCCATTGTTCTTCCGTCCATTCGCCGCCGCAGCGTTCCGTCGGCTATTTTGGCGGCGAAAACGCCTATTTTCCCGCCGTTTTTATCTGCTCCGCCAAGCCGGCAACGCATTGTTCCATCGCTCGGGCTCGGTGGGATATTTTGTTTTTCAGCTGCTGGCTCATCTCGGCAAAGGTCTGGCCGTATTCGGGCAGATAAAAAATGGGGTCATAGCCGAATCCCCCTTGTCCCCGCGGCGCCTGCAGCAGGACGCCGGGGCATTCCCCCCGCCAGACCGCCGTCCGCCCGTCCGGCCAGGCGCAGGCTACTGCTGAAACAAACTTTGCCCCTCGTTTTTCCTCCGGGATATTCTCCATGTTTTTCAGCAAAAACGCAAGTCGGTCCCAATCCGTCCCCGGGCAATACCGAGCGGAGTGGACGCCCGGCGCGCCGCCCAAGGCCTCTACAGCCAAACCGGAATCGTCGGCCAGCGCAGGCAGTCCCCCAGCCTGACAGACGGCCTTCGCCTTAATCAAGGCGTTTTCTTCAAAGGTCGCGCCGGTTTCCTCTGGCTGGACGTCAATCCCCGCCTGGGCCATGGAAATCACTTGGATTCCCAAACCGGCCAAAATATCCCCCATCTCCTTTTGTTTTTTGGGGTTGTTGGAGGCCAAGAGAAAGGAGATCTGCTCTTTCATCCCAGCAGCCCTCCCAACGTCTGTTTTTGTATCTCAATCAACCGCCGAATCGCCGGCTCCGCCAAGGCGTACAGCGCGTCCAGCTCCGCCTTGGCAAAAGGCCGGCCCTCCCCGGTACCCTGCGCCTCTATGACGCGGCTCTGGTCGTCCATCACAAAGTTGAAATCCACCTGGGCGGCGCTGTCTTCGGCGTAACACAGGTCCAGCAGAGGCCGGCCCTCCACAATGCCGCAGCTGACGGCGGCCACGCAGCCGGTCAAAGGCAGCTTATCAAAAATTCCCTGGCGGCGCAGCTGATCCAACGCCAGAGCCAAGGCCGCAAATCCCCCCGTGATGGAGGCGCAGCGGGTGCCGCCGTCGGCCTGAATCACGTCGCAGTCCACTGTAATCGTCCGCTCTCCCAGAGCCTTCATATCCACAGCGGCCCGCAGCGCTCTGCCGATCAGCCGCTGAATCTCAGCGCTTCGGCCGTTCAACTTGAGCTTAGAGATATCCCGCCGGCTCCGGGCGTTCGTAGCCCGGGGCAGCATAGCGTATTCCGCCGTCACCCAGCCTTTTCCGCTTCCTTTGCGGAAGGGCGGAACTTCTTCCTCCACAGTGGCGTTGCAGATCACTTTGGTATCGCCGCAGCAAATCAGCGCAGAGCCCTCGGGGTATTTGATAAAGCCAGGCGTAATTTCAATGGGGCGCAGCTGGTCCGGCTGTCTGCCGTCCTGTCGTTTCATAAGGGCCTCCTTTTTATATTGACGCTTTTTCTGGTATTTTGGTTGTTACGATTCAAAAAAAGCCTGCACAAACTGAGCTGGATCAAATTCCAACAGATCGTCGGCCGTCTCGCCCACGCCGATGAATTTGATGGGCGTCCCCAGCCGGGCGGAAACGTTGATAGCCACGCCGCCCTTGGCAGTGCCGTCCAGCTTCGTGATCACCAGACCGGTCAAATCCGCCGCCTGGTTAAATTGCTCTGCCTGAACCAAAGCGTTTTGGCCGGTGACGGCGTCCAGCACCAGCAAGGTTTCCCGGCTGGCCCCAGGCAGCTCCCGCTGAATCACCCGGTCAATTTTGGCCAGCTCGTTCATCAGATTGGTCTTGTTGTGCAGCCGGCCCGCCGTGTCGCAAATCACCACGTCAGTCCCCCGGGCCTTGGCGGCAGTCAGCGCGTCAAAAATCACGGCGGCAGGGTCCGCCCCTTCGCTGTGGCGCACAATGTCCGCCCCGCAGCGGTCGGCCCACACCGTCAACTGGTCGGCCGCGGCGGCCCGGAAGGTGTCCGCCGCCGCGAACAACACTTTTTTGCCCTGGGCCGTCAGCTTCTGACCCAGCTTTCCAATGGTGGTGGTTTTTCCCACGCCGTTGACGCCGATGACCAAAATCACCGAAGGCTTGGTATCCAGCTTCAGTCCGTCGTTGGGCGCCATCTTGCCGGCAAGGATCTGGCAAAGCGCTTCGGTAAGCTGCTCTTTGGTTTCAATGTTCTGCCGCTTGGCCAGACTGCGCAGCTCCTCAATGGTTTCCGACGCCGTTTGAGCGCCGATATCCGCCAAAATCAAGGCGTCTTCCAGCTCCTCCAGCAGCTCTTCGTCCACCTGGCGGAAAACCGCCAATACCGAATCAAAGGTCTCGCCGATGTTTTCCTTTGTCTTTTTCAGCCCATTGCGTATTTTATCAAAAAAACCCATATCTCATTCGCTCCTACCGTCGTCCGCCCCCCGGGGGCCGGCCTTGATTTTTTGTTCCGCCTCGTTCAGCTCCAGCTTGAGCAGTTTGGTCACGCCCTGCTCCTGCATAGCCGCGCCGTATAAAATATCCGCTCCCTCCATGGCCCCTCGCCGATGGGTAATCAAAATAAACTGAGTCTGGCCGCACAGGGAGCGCAGATAGTCCATATACCGCAGCACGTTGACGTCGTCCAGCGACGCCTCGATTTCGTCTAAAATGCAAAAGGGGGTGGGCCTGGTTTCCAGAATAGCAAAATACAAGGCGATGGCGGTCAGCGCCTTTTCGCCGCCGGAGAGCAGAGAGATCACCCGCCGGCTTTTGCCGGGCAGCTCTGCGTGGATTTCAATGCCGCAGTTCAAGATATCCGCCGGGTCCTCCAGCTCCAGCCAGGCGGCGCCGCCGCCAAACAGCCGGGCGAAGGTCCGGCCAAAATTCCCATTGATTTTTTCAAATTCCCGGGCGAAAATCTGCCGCATATTCTGGGTCAGCCGGCTGATCACCTGTTCCAAGTCTCCTTTGGCCTGTTCCAGGTCCTGTCGCTGCTCCTCCATGAATGTATATCGTCCGTTCACCCGCTGGTATTCCTCTACCGCTCCTAAATTGACGGCGCCCAATCCCTTGATTTCCTCTCGAAGTCTAGCGGCTTCCCGCTGGGTTTTGCCCAGGCTTTCCAAAGGCTGACGAATGGCCTGCGCGGCGGTGGGCGTCAGCTCATAGGCTTCCCACATCCGGTCCAGAATTTGCTTTTCCTCCAGCTCCGCCTGGTTTTTTTTCGCTTCCAACCGGGCCTGTTCCCGCTCCATGTTCATCAGCCCGTCGTTTTGCTGCTGGGCCTCCTTATCAGCCTTTACCCGCAGCGCTTCAATATCCATCTTCTGCTGAGAGATTCTTTCGATTTCCTGTTGTTTTTGTTCCGCCTGGACCAGGAGTTGGCGACGCTGTTCTTCGCCTTGGGCTAGCTCTTGTTCCAGCCGCCGATTGTCCTCCTCCAGTTGTTGAATGGCTCGAAGCTTTTCGTCGTCTTGTCCGCCCAAAGCCTCCAGCAGCGCCGTCATCTGCTCCGCCCCCTGACGCTGAGCCGCCAGGGCGCTTCCTTCTCCGACAATCTGCCGCTGCAAGCGCTGGTTTTCCTCGTCCAACGCCGCCGATTGCCCTTCGGCGTCTGCCAGCTCCTGCCGCCTTTGCGCCCGCCGCTCCTCCAGTTCAGTCAGCGTTCGGCCCAGTTCTTCCAACTGCTCTTCTTGCTGCCGGCGCTCCAGCTGGGCCTGCCGCTGCCGAGCGCCGGATTGACGCTGCTCCGCCTGAAGGCTTTCCAGGGCCTGGGCCAGGCTTTCCAGCAACACGGTGCGCTGGCCCTGTTCTGCCCGGAGCGACAGCAGATGATTTTGAATCTGGCGCAGCTTTTCGCCGGCCTGATTCCGCTCCTCCTCCGTTTCATTCAGCCGCCGGCCCGCCTGAACCGACTGCTCTTCCAAGTCCTGGAGCTGCTTTTTGAGCTGTTTTTGCTCCTGCCCCAGCCTGCGGATTTCATTGGCCCGAGAGAACATTCCTGCGTTTTTATTCAGGCTGCCGCCTGTCATAGCGCCAGAGGGATTGATCAGCTGGCCGTCCAGGGTGACGATGCGATAGCGGTAAGAAAACCGCCGGGCCAGGCGGACGGCGCTGTCGATATCCTCCGCCACCGCCGTGGCGCCCAACAGGCTTTCGGCCAGCGTATCATATTCCGGCTTCCGCCGAACCAGCTGGTCCGCCATAGCCACAAAGCCCGGCTGGCCTTCCAAGGGGCCTGAATCTGTCTTTCGGCTCCGCAGGGCGGTCAACGGCAAGAAAGTCGCCCGACCCAGATCCCCTTTTTTGAGAAAGAGAATCGCTGCCTTGGCGTCGTCTTCGTCTTCCGTCACGATATGGGAGACGGCCGCGCCCAGAGCGGTTTCCACTGCCACTGTATATCGATCCTCTGCTTGAAGCAGCCGCGATACCGGCCCCCGGACGCCGGACAGAGTCCCCTTGTCCGCCGCCTGCAAAACCCGGCGGGCCGCCCGGCTGAAACCCTCGTATTCCCGTTCCAGCCCTTGCAGCAAGGCGGCTCTATCCTGAGCGGCCGTCAGCCGCCGCCTCAGGTCCTCCGTCTGCCGTGCCAGCAGGCCGGTCTTTTGCCGCCGGTCTTGCCGCTGCGCTTCCAGTCCGTCCGCCTGCGCTTTCCATCGCTTCTCCTCCGCCTGCCGGCAGGCGATTTCTTGCTCTCCTTGTTCCAATCGGCCTTGCTGCTCTTCCAACCGAATTTGCGCCCGCTCGATCTCGCCGGCCAGCCCCTGGCCTCGGCTGTCCATCTCGGCCTGGCCGCTGGCCAAAGCGGCCTGTTCCAGTTCCAATCGGCGGCGCCGCTCCTCCAGCCGCCTCAGCTCTTCTTCCAGCTCTTGCAGCCGGAGAACCGCCTGTTCCCGAGCCAGAGCCGCTTCTTGCCGGCTCTGGGTTAGCAGCCGGTCTTGCTCCTCCAATTCTGCTAAACGCCCCTCCAACAAGGCCAGTTGCTCCAGCTGCTTTTGCCGCCGCTCTTCAGCCTCTTGCCGCCGACCCGTTTGCTCTGCCAATTCCGCCTGAAGCCGGCGGGCGTTTTGCCGGTTGTTTTCCAAGTTGGCCTGGGCTACTGCCTGGCGGCTTTGCAGGGCGGACAAGCGGTTTTCCTCCTCCCGCAGGGCCTGGCGAGCCCCTTCCGCCTCCAGCTCTTTCTGCCGGTTTTGGTCCGCCAATCGCTGGCTCTGGGCGTAAAGCTCCTCCAGCTGCCGGCGGCGGGCGGATACGCTGCGGCCGGCGTTTTCAAAATCCGTCTGAGCCTTACGGCGGTTTTCGCCCAGCTTTTCCAGCCCGTCCATCCACAGCGAAACCTCCAGGGCCCGCAGGTCGTCCCGCAGCAGCAAAAATTTCCGAGCCTGCTCCGCTTGGGTCTTCAGAGGCGCCGCCTGGGCCGCCAACTCGGCCACAATGTCCCGAATACGGACCAGATTTTCTTCCGTCCCCTCCAGCTTGCGCTCCGCCTCGGCTTTGCGGTAGCGGAATTTGGTGATACCCGCCGCCTCCTCAAAAATCTCCCGGCGGTCGCCGCCTTTGGCGGCCAATATTTCATCGATGCGTCCTTGGCCGATGACGGAATATCCCTCCCGACCCAAGCCGGTGTCCATCAGCAGCTCCCGCACATCCTTGAGACGCACTGCCTTTTTATTGATAAAAAATTCGCTTTCTCCCGAACGATAGTACCGCCGGGTCACAGCCACCTGGTCATATTCCACCGGCAAGCCGCCTCCCCGGTTGTCCACCGTCAGCGTGGCCTCGCAAAAGCCCAGCGGTTTGCGGCGGGTCGTCCCGCCAAAAATCACGTCTTCCATCCTGCCGCCCCGGAGGTTTTTAACCGATTGCTCCCCCAGCGTCCAGCGGACGGCGTCTACAATATTGGATTTTCCCGAGCCGTTGGGCCCCACAATGGCCGTCACGCCGCTGCTGAAATCGATATGGACCTTGTCCGGGAAAGACTTGAAGCCTTGGATATCAAGAGATCTCAGGTACAATGCCGCACCTCCGCAGTTTTCTCCAGATTTCATTATATTGTACCAATTTTGCCCCTTCTTTTCAACGCTTTGTTTTCCTTCTCTCGAAAAAGGCGCAAAAAAAGACGAAAGCGCGGCGTGTCGACGCCGCGCTTTCGCCCGAAATGAGCGTTATTCTACTTCATCCAAAAGGCGAAGCTCTTCAATCAGCTGTTCTGCGTGCTCCGGCCCATCCACCAAATGGGGCGTATCGTCCACAAACAGCGTGGGCAGCCCGACCCGCCCCTGCTCCCGCATGGCCTCAAAAACCGGATAAGTATCCCGCACCTTCAAAAATTTCCGTAAATTTCCAATGCTTCCGGTCACGTCCACAAACGCGAATTTGACATTTTTCTGGGAAAGAACCTCTTTCACCGGGGGACAAGTGCCTCACAGCGGAGAACCATATAAAATAATCTTGCGCATTCTCAAATCCGCCTCTCTGTCGTTTTATCGTTTTCTTCTATATATTCAATATTTCCTATTTGTTTTTCAAATAATCATTGCCCTTATTATAATCCCAGTCATTTTTCTTGTCAAGCGTCTATTTCTCATCTCTCCCTGACAGGCTCGGTCCGCTTTGTTTGATTCCGACCAGGAAATTTGCCGGAAACCCGCTTCGCGCTTGCCGCCAAGCGGCGAGAATGCTATAATAAAAAGCGCGAGGCCGATGAACGGCCGGGAGGAACCCATGAAAAATCCCCTCAAAAACAAGCTAAAAGCAATGAGTCGGGCCAATGAGGCCCTTTATCTGGATAAAGCCTGCCCGGTCTGCGGCGCCCGGCTGGCCGTCTGTCGCAAGCCCCAAGGAGCTGGCGATTTTCCCGTCCTCAATCTGGAGGCTCAGCCGGAAGAGTCCGTCTATTATTGCCCCATCTGCCGAAAGTACTTGGATATTGGAGGAGAATACGCCCCCTATGCCCCCTGGCGCCATCCCCCTTTCGCCGGAGACGAGCGGCGGTATTATTTTACCAAAGCCTTTGTCAACGGCCGCATTCTGCGGACGTTGTTTATCCAGGCTTTCGCCGCCCTGTTTATCCTGTTTCCCTTTCTCTATATGGTTCAGGCCCTCTTGAGGAATTTTACTCTGCTCAACTGGGCCGGCGCGGCGTTCTGCGGCGTGCTTTTATTTGTAAGCGCCTATTTCATGTCCTACTATTACCGGATGTGGCGAGTGGGCCGCCGCTCTTACTTTGAGCTGGGAGAGAAGGGCTTGATTTTCTGCGACGGCTTGGAAGCGCACTATATCCCCTGGGCCGATTTCCGCCTGGCCGCCGCCGTTCCGCAGGAGGATCAGCCGGATATTTATACGTTCGATACCGCCAACCAAAGCGTCGTATTCAACTCCAATCTGGAACACTATCAAGATATCGCCTTGCGGACGGCCCGCCGCCTGCGGGACGGCGACGTCCCTATCAACCCCCGGCTGCTCTATCAGCTCTATCCATAACTTGCCGCCAGATTCCCTTCGGGGTTTCTCATAGTATTTCAAATCAAAACAGGAGGTTCGGAAACCATGGATAAGAAAGAATTTGTCCGCCAGGCTGTGGAGGCCAAGCAGCAGCTGTTTAATCAGATCAGCGACCAGATTTGGCAGTTTGCCGAAGCGGGCATGAAAGAGTACAAATCCGCCGAATATCTGGAGAAGGCGGCTGCGGACCAGGGCTTTTCAGTGGAAACCGGCGTCGCCGGCATCCCCACCGCCTTTATCGCCTCTTATGGCTCCGGCAAGCCGGTCATCGCTTTTCTGGGCGAGTTCGACGCTCTGCCCGGCCTGAGCCAAAAGGCCGCCTGCCCCGTTCACGACGAGCTGGTCCCCGGCGCTTACGGCCATGGCTGCGGACACAACTGCCTGGGCGCAGCCGCCCTGGCCGCCGCTTCCGCCGTCAAGGAATACATGATTCAAAACAACGTTGCCGGCACAGTCCGCTATTACGGCTGCCCCGGCGAAGAATATGGCAGCGCCAAGGCTTTTATGGCCCGGGACGGCTTTTTTGACGATGTGGACGCCTGCTTCACCTGGCACCCTGGCGACGTCAACCGAGCCTGGGTCAGCAGCAGCTTGGCCAACCTAAGCGTCTTTTTCCGCTTCAAGGGCCGCACAGCTCACGCCGCCGCCGCTCCTCACCTGGGCCGCTCCGCTCTGGATTCCTGCGAGCTGATGAGCATGGGCGTCAATTACCTGCGGGAACACATCATCCCCGAAGCTCGGGTTCATTACGCCTATGTGGACGTGGGCGGCAAAGCGCCCAACGTGGTCCAGGACCATGCCGCCGTCCATTATTTCATCCGCGCCCCCAAGGTCGCCCAAATGATGGAGATTTACGAGCGCATCTGCGACGTGGCCCGGGGCGCCGCTCTGATGGCGGGCACCCAGCTGGAGATTCAGATTCACGAAGGTCTGAGCGACTATATCCCCAATATCCCCTTGACCAAAGTCATGCAAAAGGCTCTGGAGGAAGTGGGCGCTCCCGTCTTTGACGAAGAGGACAAAAAGCTGGCCGCCGCCATTCGGGAGAGCCTGACGCCCGATCAGCTGAACGCCGTCAAAGCCCGTTATGCCAACATCCCCGAGCTGGTTCAGCGCATCGAAGAGGGCGCCGTCCTGTGCGATATCGTTGTGCCCTATCAGGAGGTCGGCGGCGCTATGAGCGGCTCCACCGACGTGGGCGACGCCAGCTACTGCGCCCCCACCGCCCAGATCAACATGGCCACCGAGGCCCTGGGAACCCCAGGCCACACCTGGCAGGTGACGGCCCAATCCTGTTCTTCCATCGCCCACAAGGGCAATGAAAAAGCCGCTCAGGTCATGGCCCTGGCCGCCCTTTACGCCATGGAGGACGCCGATTTGCTGAAGGAGGCCCGGGAATATCTGCTCAAGAGCAACGGCGGCGGCTACAAGTGTCCCATGCCCGCCGACCTGAAGCCCACTCTGTAACACAATTTACAAAGCCCTTGCTTTTGGCCAAAGCCCGCGTTCTTTTGCGGGCTTTGGCTGCGCCGGGCCTTCTCCCCCGCTTCTCTTGCAAATATAACCGGCATGGCTGAACCAGAGCGAACCCTCTGTTTCAGCCGCCTTGGCTCAATCACAAAAGGAGGAATCCTTCCATGGAACGTTCCGCCTCTTCTGAGGCCGCTTTGGGCGATTTGCTGGGCTCTGTCAAACCCAATTTGGTTTGCGTGCTGCTTGGCTGTGTTCCCGGCGGGGCGCTGTGCGTGTTCGTCGCCCCCTTCTTTCAGGCCCTGCTGGGTCAGAGGTCGATGCCCGCGGAGCGCTCTGTTACGATTTTCTTTGTCGTGACGAGCGTAATCGCCTTGTTTGTCCTGTGGCTGGGCTTGCGGCACCTGCGGGATCGGGCTCATTTCTATCAGCATGGTTTTCAATATTTAGGACATACCTATCTGTTTTCCGAAATCGGCCCCATCTCCTGGCAGCGCAGCGGCAGCGGTCTGACCCACTTTGCCGATATCACTCACATGACCTTTACCTATCAGGGGAAGACCGTCCATCTCCGTACCCGGTATCTACAGGATTTATTTTATCAATACCATCGGGTTTACAATCTTTCTCTTTAGCGCAACGCTCGTTTTCCTCCGCCGGCTTGTTTGCGCGCAAGAATATTGTCTGCGTCCATGACTAAACCCTCCGAAAGGAAGTTGCGAAATGAACGAGTTTCTCCAAAGCAAATATTTCCCTTACGTGGCCTTCGCCCTATTGGTAGTCGGTATTTTCATCTATGTGACAATTCGGGAAAAGATCAATCTAAAACAAGCGGAAAATGGCGAAGACAAAGAGCGGCTGCGCCAGGCCATGCTGAAAGCTCTGCCCGGCGAAACCGGGCTCCGGGTGGCCTATGGCCATTGGGAGGACGTGCAGTACCGGGGCCGCACGCGCCGCACTACCTATTATTGCTATGGTTTGGCTTTCGATTCCAGCCGGCTTTTCCTCATGCCTCTGCGCTATGAAAAAGATCTGATCGTCCCTCTTCAGCGCCCTGTCTTGCTCGCCGCCGAATCTCTGGGCATTGCCAAATGCTCCATTCTCAAAGATAAAAACGGCAACGCTCGCCGAGTTCGGACGACGTTGCATGACAAAAATGGCGAAAAATTTCTGGATCTGGATGTGGATGTGGAAAACACCCGGGACGACCGTTATCATCCGGTGAACATTGTCCAGCCTGAGGAATGCCAGCAGTTCTGCGATTTGATGGAGTCTATGTGCAGCAAGGTGGAGCGGGAAAACGAGGGGTTGGAAGAACGAATCAACCAAGAAAACGCGGCCAAGCAGGGCAAAACTGCTATAATCCTTTCCGTTATTGGTCTGGCCCTTTGCTTTGTCTTTCCCTTTGTCTCCATTGTGCTGGGCGGCATCGGTCTGTTTTATGCGCCGAAACCCAAGCAGGTAGGCCGAGTTGCGCCGCCGCTGATTCTCTCCGCGCTGTCCCTTGTGTTGGGCCTTGTTTTTACCGGCGTAACTGTATATTTTTCCATGACTCTGTGAAGCCCAAGCAAATCCATCGGGAATTATTGCATTTTCCGATAAATATTATCCGCTCTATTCGATCAAACGATTGGACAAAAGACGCCGCCGGCAGTATACTGTTATTAGCAAATGCAAATGTGAAACCTTTCTTCTAATAGGGAAAAGCCATCCGCTTAACGCACGGATGGCTTTTTTGTCGCGCTCGCAGCGGCCGTATGGCGTTGCGGGCTTTGCGCTGGGCCGCCTCGGCCCGGCGACCCTTTCTGAGACTATGGGCCGCTTATCCCTTCAGTCCGCTTTCCCGGGCGTAATAGAAGATATATTGCTGCGCCACGCCGGCCAGCGGGCCAAAGTCTCCAGGATCGACGCCATAAAAGGGCGCGGCCTTTTTCATCCAGGCGTCCACAGGAAAGGCTTCCATTTTGCCCAATCCATAGAGCAACGCACAATCCGCCACCTTGCGGCCCACGCCGGGCAACGCCGTCAGCGCCTGGCGGGCTTGGTCGGCTTCCATAGCCTCTAAAGCGGCAAAATCCAGTTTCCCTTGGCAGACAGCCTGGGCGGCGGCCAAAATGTATTTTGCCCGATATCCCGCTCGGAGAGGCGCCAAATCCTCCAGCGAAAGGGCGGCCAAAGTCGCCGGCGCTGGAAAGGAATAAAGAACCTGGCCCTCCAGCTCCAGCGGCTGACCCCAAAGCCGGCACATGGTCTGCAAAATGCCGGAGATCCGCGGAATGTTGTTGCACTGAGACACAATAAAAGAGATCAGCGCCTCCCAGGGCTGTTGACGCAGGATGCGCAGACCTCGGCCATGGGCCGCGGCTTTTTTCATAAATTCATTGAGACAAAAGCGCTGCGTCAACTGGTCGTATTGCCGGTCCAAATCGAAATAACGCCGCCATACCAACTCAAAATCCTCCAAAGAGCAGAGCAGAAACAAAACATTTTCCTGCTGCCAAACCCGAACAGCCCTGCCATAGGCCGCGCCAATATAACCGCCCTTTTCAGAAGGCTGCCAACGAAAGCACTGGCCGCACCGAAAAATATGCTCTATGTTTAAAGAATCGTTCAGCCTTGCCTGGACGACGCCGTCCTTCTCCAAAATCTCCATTCCGCTTCCGCCTTTCTATTCTTCCCATACGGCGTTCAGTTCCGGGGGCTGTAATTGTTCCAACAACGCTTCACTGTCGGCGCCGATTCGGATATCCGCATAAAATCCGTTTTGCCGAAACCAGCCAAACGCCCCTGGCCGGCACAAGATGATATTGCCGCCGTTTTGATATTCCTCCAGTCGGGGGAAGCTTTCCCGATAAATCTTCTCCAAAAGTCGCTCTGGCCGCAATGTGGCGCGCAGCTCCCCTTTGATTCTGCCCGCTCGGCAAAAGGGCATGGCCTCAACGGCCCAAACGGCCAGCCGATCCAACGCGCAGCACAAAAAGCTTTCTCCCTCGGGATCGTACCGCCATTCCTTTTTGTAATATCGCATCAACGCGCCCCGGTCCAGGGAAAGACCCACAGGCGTCCGTCGAATTTTATAAAATACCAGATTGCCTTGGTCCAGCGTCAGCTCTTCCAGCGACAAAAATCGTTCTTTCCCCTCCATGGCGGCAGGAACTTGGGCCAAAGCGCGGGAAAGGAGCTTGATTTCCTGGGGCAGCGTCAAGCCCAAACGACATTCCGTATGCGAAAAATCAACTTCCCCCAGCTCCTCCGCGCCCAAGCAGCGGCAGATTCTCCGAAGGCCCCTTTCCAAATCTTCCATCTCCGGCTGTGTCAGCTTGTGGTTGGGGAACAGCAAATCGGCCCTTTCCCCTTTGGCAAAAGTTCGATCTGTCGCCAACATCTCCGGCGGCGCCGCAGAAAGCTGCATCCAGCCGGAAACCTGGCTTTCTGGATATTCTCCATAATGAATCCGTCCGCCTGCTCTGTAAAACCCCTGTTTCATCCGAACCATTGGCCTTCCCTCCACGTTGCTTTCATTGTACCTTTCTGGCTCCGCCTAAGTCAACGCTTTTCTCTCAAATTCCTGTTCCAGCTCAGCGTTTACGCCGCCGTTCTGTCGCTTTTGCCAATACGGCTTGCAATGCTTTGCGGAGATTGGCAATAAAATAGCCCCGCCGGCGCTTTCGGCGGGGCCATTTTGGGTTTAATCACACAACAAGCAGTAGAATCAGCTCAATTTAATCCAAGATAGATTCTGTTTCGCCCTCTACGCCAGCCAACAAAAGGGCCAGCAGCATGGCTTCTTGAACGCCTTTGTGGGCGTCGGTTGTCTCAAAAAACTCGTTCAGGGTGTGAGCGCCGCTGTCTACGCCGCCAATGCCCAGACAGACGGCGGGGATATTTTTGCCGATGGCCATGTTGCAGTTGGTGGAACCGCCCTGCAAGAAATAGGGATCGCAACCTGTGGCCTGGATCGCGGCGTAAGCAGCCTCCACCATGGGGGAATGGATATCCTGGGTTCCGGCGGGCACATTGCAATAGCGCTTGTGGGTAAATGTAATCGTGTCCTTGCCCCAGCGAGCGGTTTCCTCGTCGCAGGCCTCTTGGAGGGCGGTCAAGATACGCTGATACAGCTCGTCCAGCACCTGCTGGGAGTCGGAACGGAAATTAAACTTGATGGTAGCCTCCGGAACAATAGCATGGATGCCTGCGTCGTTGCCCGCATGGAAATTGGACACGCAGAAGGAGGTCTTGGGATCGGAAGGCACCTGGAAATCGGCGATTTTAGCCACGGCCCGGGCAGCGGCGTTCAGAGGATTGGCCACTTGGCCAAAAGCGCCGTGGGCATGGCCGCCAATTCCATGGAAGGTGGCCTCGCAGGTCATGTGGCCGGTGGCCTCGTAAACGACGCCTTCAAAGCCGCCGCCGTCCACGCTGATGCTGGCGTCCACAGCGTTGTGGTCCAGCCAATGGAGCATTCCGCCAAAAGAGCCGACGCCCTCTTCTTCCACAGTGCCCACGCAGATCAAATCGCCTTTGGTCTGAATGCCGGCGGCGTTCAGCGAACGGACTACAGACAGAGGAACCACCATACCCCGGGTATCGTCCACAATACCGGGGGCATAAACTCGGGTTCCCTCCCGGCGAGGCTGAGGATTGGTTCCAATGGGGAAGACGGTATCCATATGGCCTTCCATCAGCACTTTTTTGCCGCCGCCCACGCCCGGGCGGACGCCCACAACGTTGCCATGATCGTCGATATGCACGTCTTTCAAGCTCAGCTCTTGATACATCTCCGCGTAACGGGCGGCCTTTTGCTGCTCGTGGAAGGTGGGCGCTTCGATTTTGCACAGCTCAATTTGGTTTTCCAGCGTCTGTTCTGCGTCCTGCTCGGCAAAGGCCATAGCCTTTTTCACGCTGTCCAGAGCCAACAGCCGATCCAGCGTTTGGCGAACCTTCGGGGAAAGTTCATACTTCATGGGAAATCCCTCCTATAATAAAATGATGGCGTCTTCTGCCTCCATTATGGACTGTTTGGACAATAAAATCAAGGAATCTGAAAAAACTTCGTCCGATCTGCCAGAAATCCGCCTCTATTTTTGTGGAAAACGCACAAAGGCGGAGGCCGTCTCCCCGGCTGGGCTCCTGACAGAGAGGGCGACTGGATTGCCCGTCTTTTGTTGACAACCATAAAACCGCGGGATATACTGGGCAAAGGGAATTCCCTTGGAAAGGGGCTGAGACATGGAACTGCATGAGCTGGCGAAGGGCCAGCGGGAATTTTATCAGACTGGCCGAACGTTGGATTACGCTTTTCGCGCCCAGGCGCTGGACAGCCTGGCAAAGGGGCTGGCCCGCTGGGAAGACCGGCTGCTTCAGGCGTTGGAAGCAGACCTGGGCAAACCGCCCTTTGAAACGTATATGACGGAAATTGGCTTGGTCAAAAGCGAGCTGCGATGGCAACGGGCTCATTTGCGGGTCAATATGCGTCCTCGGCCCGTGCCGACGCCTTTGGCTCAGTTCAAGGCTCGCAGTTTCCAAGATCCCCATCCCTATGGCGTCGTTCTGGAAATCGCGCCTTGGAATTATCCGCTGCTGCTTTCGCTGACGCCGCTGGCAGGGGCTTTGGCGGCGGGCAACTGCGTCGTCGTCAAATTATCCGATCAGGTGCCCAACGCCGCTCAGGCTGTCGTCGGCCTGCTGGCCGATTGCTTTGATCCTCGCCACGTCTTCGGTCTGCAAGGAGGACGGGCGGAAAACCAGGCGCTGCTGGCCCAGCGATTTGACAAAATCTTTTTTACCGGCAGCCCGGCTATGGGTCAGGTCGTGCTGGAAGCGGCGGTCAAACACCTGACGCCGGTCGTATTAGAGCTGGGAGGCAAAAGCCCGTGTATCGTCACGGCGGAGGCCGACCTGCCTCTGGCGGCTCGGCGCATTGTCTTCGGCAAATTCCTCAATAGCGGCCAGACCTGCGTAGCGCCGGATTATCTGCTGGCAGATCGAAAGATTTTTTCTCAACTGCTGGCGCTGCTTCGGCAGGAGATTGCGAGGGCCTTTGGCCCTGCGCCCATGCAAGCGCCTGGCTACCCTCGAATCGTCAACCAAAAGCGCTTCGATCGACTGCTGGAACGGATGGCGGACGGACAAATTTTTTGTGGCGGCGACGTTTGTCGGGAAAAAAGGATGATAGAACCTACCGTGCTGACAGAGGTTTCCCCAGAAGCTCCTTTGATGCAAGAGGAAATCTTTGGCCCGCTGCTGCCGGCGCTTCCCTATGACCGGCTGGAAGAGGCTCTTTCTTTGGTAGAAAGCCGCCCCTGTCCGCTGGCCCTGTATTTGTTTACGGAAGATAAAAAACAGGCCCGCCAGATCATGCGGCGGCTGCAATTCGGCGGCGGCTGCGTTAACGACACCGTAATGCACCTGGCCTCCCATCGCCTGCCTTTCGGCGGCGTGGGCCAAAGCGGCATGGGGGCCTATCATGGCCGCCAGAGCTTTGAAACCTTCACCCATTATCGGAGTATTGTGGATACCTCTACAAAAATTGATTTGTCAATCCGCTACCGGCCTTATACGCCGGCGAAATTTTGGCTGCTGCGCCGCTTTTTGCGCTAAGCGCCGAAAGAATGGCGGAAGAAAAAGGAGATTGAAATGGATATTTTAGTAAAGACATATCGGGGGCCGTTGGAAGATTTATTCCACACCGGCCATATTGCGGTGGTAAACAGCGCAGGCAAGCTGTTGTTCTGCTGCGGCGACCCAGACCGGGTATGCTATGCCCGCTCCTCTGCAAAGCCCATCCAGGCTCTGTGCGTTCTGGAAAGCGGCGCAGCGGAAAAATTCGGCCTGGACGACCAAGATATCGCCCTATTCTGCGCCTCTCACAATGGGGAGCCTATGCACATTCAGGCCGTGCGCCAAGCCCTGGCCAAGGCCGGACTGGACGAAAGCTATCTGCAATGCGGCGTCCATTACCCTCTCTATGAGCCGGAGGCCGACCGGATGAAGGCGGAAGGGATTCAACCCAGCCAAATTCACTGCAACTGCAGCGGCAAGCACACCGGAATGCTGGTTACGGCCGCCGCTCTGGGAGAAGAGCTGGACAGCTACTATAAGCCCGAGCATCCGGCGCAGCGACGTATCAAAGAGATGATCGGGTTGATTTGCCAATATGACCCGGAAAAAATCATCTTGGGCACAGACGGCTGCGGCGTGCCGGTGCACGCCCTGCCCTTGCGGGCTTTTGCCCACGGCATTGCCCGGCTGGCTTCGCCAGCTTGCTTGGGCGGCAAACTGGCGGAAGAAGCGGCCCGCATTACCGCCGCTATGGCCAAATACCCCGAAATCATGTCCGGCACAGGCCGCATTGACGCCCAACTGATGCGCAAATATCCGAACAGACTGTTCTGCAAATCCGGCGCAGACGGTTATTATATCGTAGGCGATAAAAAAGAGGGGATCGGCATTGCGATAAAAATCGACAGCGGCAACGGCCAGGCTCGCAACGCTGTCGTTGTGGAAACGCTGCGTCAACTGGGCATTCTCTCCGAACAAGATTTAGAGGAATTTTCCAACATTCATGTGCCTGTAGCCAAAAACCATAAGGGCGAGGACGTCGGTCGGATGAAACCGGTATTCACGCTGCGCAAGGCGGATTGACATGACGGAGCAACGACTGAACATCGGCCGGATTCCCGCTCTGCTTTGGGGCGAGCCTTCTGAGCGAGGCATTGTGGCTGTCCACGGAAGCCAATCCCACAAAGGCGATCGAGTCATCGAAATCCTGGCTCAAAAAGCGGCGGAACATGGATATCAAGTATTGTCTTTCGATTTGCCCGAGCACGGGGAGCGAAAAAACCTGCCTGAGCTTTGCAAGCCAGAGCTCTGCATCCCAGATTTGCAGGCCGCGTTGGCCTACGCCCAAACCAAGTGGAGAGAAATCGCTCTGTTTGCCAATAGCCTGGGCGCCTATTTCAGTCTGCGGGCCTATCCCGCCGCCAAACTGAAGCGGGCTCTTTTTCTCTCGCCTTTGTTGGATATGGAGCGGATGATTCGCAATATGATGACTTGGTTCCACGTTTCGGAGGAGCGCCTTCGGCAAGAAAAGGAAATTCCAACCCCCATGGGACAAACCCTTTACTGGGACTACTATTGCGATGTGAAAGCCAACCCCATTCTCGATTGGCCGGTTCCCACTGATATTTTGTATGGCGAAAAAGACGAGCTGTGCGAAAGGGATACCGTCGACGCCTTCTTAGGCCGATTCGGCGGAACGCTGGAGGTTTTGGCAGGCTCAGAACACTTTTTCCATCGACCGGAGCAGCTGGCGACCTTGGAACAATGGCTGGAGAAAAAACTTTGAGCGATGTAAAAACACAGTCCCCGGTTGGGGACTGTGTTTTATTCTTTCAGCCAGCCTTTTTGAATCGCGTCCTGGATGGATTGCTCCACAAAGGGCCACAAAGCGGGGGCGGCTTCTTGAATCGGGGCCATCCGCCGATAGACCTGGTCGGCGGTCACATGGCCCAGCCGCCAGGTATGGCCCTGGGTCAGCAGGTTGTTAATCAACGGCTGAAACCGATCCATGGCGGCGGCATATTTGGCGTCCGGCGTTTCCATGGCGTCAAATTCCTCCCAGAGCTTCCGATATTCCACGCCCTGGTCCTCGGGCAGCGTCCCAAAGAGCCGGTCGGCGGCCTCCTTCTCCCGCTGGGCCTTGTCTTGGTTGGCCGTTTCGTCATAACAAAAGGTGTCGCCGGCATAGATTTCCACCAAGTCGTGAACCAGCGCCATACGAATGACCCGGTCTAAGCTAATGCCGGAAAGGCCCCGGTATTCATAAAGCGCCATAGCGGTCAGCGCCAGATGCCAGCTGTGCTCGGCGTCGGTTTCCTGGCGGGAGCCGTCGGCCAGCAGGGTCTGGCGCAGCACATTTTTCATCCTATCCGCCTGGATTAAAAAAGAAAGCTGCCTGTCGAATCGTTGATTGTGCAAAATTGGGTTCCTCCCTTGTATTTTCTGTTTTCAGGCAAGTATACTCCTTTCCTGCCAAAGTGTCAATACGTCCCAGAGAGAATCCTGTTGCCTGAATCCGCCCCGTTCTTTTGAGAGCCTTTGTTTTCACGGCTTTTCAAAGCCCAATGCGTCTACTCTCAAGAAATGGACAGAGGAAAATTCCGTGTTGACACAGATTCCTGCATCCGCTGGGATAACCGGTTGAAACCAAGAAAAGACCTCCTCGATCTCCAGCAGTCCAGCCTGTTTGGGCAGAGAAACATGGAGCAAAAGCCCCTGAGCCCGGCTCCATTCTGGGCCGATTCCCTGAGGCGGCATATCCTTCAGCCGGTCTGTTGGAATCTGGATGGATTGCCGGCAACAAAGCCGCCAGCCGTCCCAACGGCGCAGGCCCTCAAAATCCACACAGAGCAAGCCTGAGGCGTTCAGAGCCCGTTCCAAACAACGCCCCAGATAGGCTCCGCCGTCACGCGGCAAGGTTCTCTTTCGGCCGTTCGGTCGTCCAAATCAAACGTCATCATGCCGCCCCTCCTTCTGTTTTTCCTCCAGCGGCGGCAAAAATTCCACCGCAATTTCCTCTTCTCCAAAAAGTTTCCGTCCCTTTGCGGCAACGCTCTGCTGATCCCGCTGGCTCAAGGGCCGAAAAGGCTCCACAAACAGTCTGCCCGGCGCTTTTTTCCACCTGGCTCGAACCCGCCCCCGAAGCAACACAACCGGATAAACAATGCCCGCAATATTGGTCACTTTATTCAGATCTCGCCGATCGATCAGGCGGCTTCTGTCCCGGTAGCCCAATATCAGCTGGTCAAAGCCCGCCAGAAACAAGCAGCTCGGCAGCCGGCCCGTGGGGTTCAGCCCTCCCAAATACCAATAAATTGTTCCGTCACACCTGATGTGTTCGAGAGTCAGCTCTCCAGCCAAACGCCGTATTTCGCTGCTCTTCCAGCCAGTGAAGGCGGCGCAATCCGCCAAAGTCGCCGGACCATAGGTTTGGAAATACCGCTCCAACACCGCCAGCCTGGCCTCTTTTTGGTCTATCCATCGGATGGGCCCGGGCAAAATGAAGCGCTTTTCCATGCCGCTGTGGTAGACCAACATCCCTCGGTCGCACATTTCCTTCAACAAGCCGCCCCAGCCGTAAAATACTTTTTCCAGCAAATCTTCCGCCATACCGGCCTGGCGGCAGGCTTGTTTCAGCTCTTCCCGCCGCTCCACCCCCTGTGCGGCCTGTTCCAGAAGAAACGCCGCCCATCGAGCCTGGATCGCTGCGGACAGTCCCCAGCGCCCGTCTACCCATTGCCGGTTCGCGCCTCGGGCAGAAAGCAGCAGCCCCAGTTGATCCTGGCGCACCACATGAATGGTCCCCCGGTGGGACCATATTTTCACCAGCCCTTGCTCCCAAGACTGAGGCTCAAAGTCCTTTGCCCGAATGCGCAGGGCGTAGCCGGGGTTTTGGGCAAACTGCGCTTGTAAACCAAGCAGCTCTCCCACAACCTGCATCCGCTCCCCCTTTTCCAGCAAGTATTGGCGGTTCAGGCTGCACAACAGCAGCTCTTTGCGGCTCAGTTCTTCCATCAGCGCCTCCTCCTCAGCTAAACGGAACGTTTGTTTTTATTTTATACGATTTGTTTGGCAGACGCAAGTTTTTTTGTCCCATCTGGGCTATTTTTTTAATTTTTACAAATTTCAAAATTGCTTTTTGTTTCTTTCATCAATCCCATGAATTGAATGGTTATAGCATATTGCAATTGGGAGGGATAATTTGGAACTTATTCCATTAAGACAAGCCCCCGCTTTGCTTTGAAAACCAAAGCAAAGCGGGGGCTTTTGTTACTCATCGTCCTGTTCGTCGTCGAAAAGCGTGTCCCAACGGCTTTTCCCCTCTGGGGGAATCTCCGGAGGCAAATTAACCTGTGGTGCCTCCGGCCCGGGCTCCCGATGGAGATAGGCCTGGTTATAATCAATTTCTACCACCTTTTCCGGCGGCTTGGCGTCCCGGCCGTTGAACACCTGCTCAAAGGCCTCGCTGTCCATCGTCTCGTGCTCCAACAGATACGCGGCCACTCGGTCCAAAATATCCCGATGCTCCGCCAGCATATTCTCACAGCGTTCGTAGGCTTCAGTGATAATGCGTTTGACCTCCTGGTCGATGACAGCCGCCACCTCTTCGGAATAGTTTTTGGAGGAGGCGAAATCCCTGCCCAAGAAAACCTCGTTATGGTCTGAGGTAAAGGCGATAGGGCCCAGTTTGTCGCTCATGCCGTAACGGGTCACCATCCGGCGGGCAATTTCCGAAGCTCGCTCGATGTCGTTGGACGCGCCGGTGGAGATATCGTCCAGCACCAGTTTTTCCGCCACCCGGCCGCCCAACAGCGTCACCAAATCGTCCTGCATTTCCAGCTTAGAGGTATAAAATTTATCCTCTTTTGGCAGACTCAGCGTAAAACCGCCGGCCCGGCCTCGAGGCACGATGGAAATCTGATGCACCGGATCCTGCGAAGGCAACAAGCGGGTGACAATCGCGTGGCCGGCTTCATGATAGGCCGTGAGTTTTTTCTCTTTTTCTGAATAAACCCGGCTTTTTTTCTCATTGCCCATGATAACCTTCAAAAAGGCGTCGTCAATCTCCCGCGTGCCGATTTCTGTTTTCGAGCGGCGGGCCGCCAACAAAGCGGATTCATTCAGCAGATTTTCCAAATCCGCGCCGGTGAAGCCCGCCGTGGTCTTGGCAATGGCTTCAAAGCTAACCCCCTCTTCAAAGGGCTTTTTCCGGGCGTGTACCTCTAAAATAGCCTGACGGCCCTTGACGTCTGGCGCGCCGATATAGACCTGGCGGTCAAAGCGGCCAGGGCGCAGCAGGGCGCTGTCCAGAATATCCGGCCGGTTGGTAGCGGCGATAATGATAACGCCCTCGTTGGCGCCAAAGCCGTCCATTTCCACCAGTAGCTGGTTCAGCGTCTGTTCCCGCTCGTCGTGTCCGCCGCCCAAACCGGCGCCTCTCTGCCGGCCCACTGCGTCGATTTCATCGATAAAGACAATGGAAGGGGCGTGACGCTTGGCCTGGTCAAACAAGTCCCGCACTCGGGAGGCGCCGACGCCCACATACAACTCCACAAAATCGGAGCCGGAGATGGAGAAAAAAGGCACGCCAGCTTCGCCGGCCACAGCCTTGGCAATCAGCGTTTTGCCTGTGCCTGGAGGGCCCACCAACAGCACGCCTTTGGGAATGCGGGCGCCCAGCTGCAAAAACTTTTTGGGAGCCTTCAAAAACTCCACCACCTCCTGCAAATCGCCCTTTTCCTCATCCGCTCCGGCCACATCCTGAAACGTGACCTTTTTATCTCCGCCGTTTACCATTTTAGCCCGCGATTTACCGAAGCCCATGGCGGATTTACCGCCGCCGCCATCCTGCTTATTCATCATATAATACCAGAATAAACCGAACAGCACAATAATCACCAGGTAGGGAATGAAGGCCGTCCACCAGGGCATGGCAGCTCTTTCCACAAAGTCCTGCTTCAGCGTGCCCGCAGCCCGCTGCTCTTTGATGATATCCCCCAAGTCGAAATAAAAGACGTCCAGCGAGGGAATCCGATATTGATACTGCTGGCCGTTTTTCAGCCGCATGGTCAGCTCATTGTCGTCGATGACAAAGCTCTCCACTTCTTCGCTTTCAAAATAATGGGTCACATCGGAATAGGACAAGGTCCGGGTTGTCCGAGGTTCCATCAAAAAGCCGATGGCTCCTATGAGGACGACCAGCAGCAGCAAATAGAGGCCCACTCCCCTGATCTTATTGTTGTTATTCAAGGAATTTTTCACACCTTTCGCGAGGCGGCGCTGTTACGCCTGATAAACCTCGGGTTTCAAAATACAGATATCCGGCAAATTCCGGTATTTTTCCGCATAATCCAAGCCATAGCCCACCAAAAAAGCGTCCGGAACCTGGAACCCAGTCCAATCGACGTCCACATGGGCCCGGCGGCGGGCAGGCTTATCCAGCAAAGTCATCAGCCGCAGGGAGGCAGGGTTTCGGGCTTTCAACATCGCCAGAATATGGCTCAGCGTTACGCCGCTATCCACAATATCCTCAATTACTATAACATGCCTGCCCTGAATAACTGTGTCTAAATCTTTAATTATTTTTACTTTTCCACTGGTTTCCGTGCCAGCGCCGTAGCTGGAGACAATCATAAAATCCACCGAGCAAGGGATATCCGCCGACCGGCACAAATCGGCCAGAAAAATAAAAGCCCCTTTGAGCACGCTGACCAGCACCGGATTTTTCCCAGCGTATTCCTCAGAGAGAATCCGCCCCAGCTCTGTTACCCGTTTCTGAATCTGCTCCTGGGTCAGCAGCGTTTGCTCCACTTCATCCCGCATACCGCTCATATCATATTCTCCTTACCGCCAAGGTCCAGCCGGGAATTCCCTCTCGTTGGCCGTCCCGGGCAATGCCGCCGCAGATCAGCGCCACGCCCTGCCCGTCGCAGACAAGAGGCAGACCGTCCCGTTGGGCGGCGGGTATTTTTTGATCGATCATCCATTTTTTTACGCTCTTATTTTGTCCGCCCTGAAAAACGCGGTCCCCCGGTTGCCGGGGCCGCAGGATTACAGGGGGGGTGAGCCGCTCAAAACGAAAAAGCTGGCCTTGTTCTCCGGCTGGCGCCGGGCCCCGATACAGCGTCACCTGCCAGCCGTTTTGCCAGACGGGCTTTCCCTCTTCCAGCGCCTGCGGCGCAAAGGTTTGGGCTCCTTCCGTCTGTTGCTGGTCCGTCAAACCAAAAATCAGTTGCTGATACTGCCGCCGGGCTTCTACGCCGCCAGGCAGCGCCAATCGAGCAGAAGGACCCTTGTCGCACAGAGCCAAAACAGCCCGACGATGGGCGTCGGAAAGAGTCCCCTGCCCGCCGCCCTGTGCGTAGAGCAGCTGGACGGCCCGCAGAGCCAGCGAAGGCGGCGCCTGAGCCAGCGCGTTTGCCAAAATCCACCTGCCGCCGCCATGTTGCTCGATCAGCTCTCGAGCCGCCTGCTCCAAATACGTCTCATCCTGTCTGGCTCGCTGGGCGGCCTGACAAAGATGGACGGCGGCTTGGCTGTTGACGCTTTGCAGCACCGGGAAAACCTGTTTTCGCAGGCGATTCCGGGCAAATTCCTCCGATTGATTGCTGGGGTCGCTGCTATATGATATGCCGTTTTCCGCCAGATATTTTTCAATCTGAGCCCGAGTCAGAGTCAATATGGGGCGGATAACGCCGTCCCGCTTGGGCGGAATTCCCCCCAACCCCCGCAACCCAGCGCCCCGGCACAGGTTGAGCAAAATGGTCTCTCCATTGTCTTCCATATGGTGAGCGGTGGCAATCAGGCCTGCGCCTGTTTCCTGGGCGGTTTTCCGCAAAAATTCATATCGCAGCCGCCGAGCGCCTTCCTCTAAGCCGCATCGGTTTTGACGGCAAAAGGCTCGCGTATCGCCCCGCCCCACCGCCAACGGAATCTCCCGCAGCCGGCAGAACTGCCGGACCAGCTCTTCCTCCGCTGGGGCGTCTTCCGGGCGCAAGCCATGGATAAAATGAGCCGCCGCCAGCCGAAGCCCCAGCTCCTGGCGGCTGCGCCACAGCAAATCGGTCATGGCCGCAGAATCCGCCCCGCCGGAGAGGGCGCACAACACCGTGTCCCCAGGCGTCGTCATAGCCCATTCCGCCATATACTTCAGCGTCTGCCGCCGGATATCCGGTTCAGCGCTCATAATGGGTGTTGTCCTGGCCGGAAAACCGGGTGTATTGCCCCAGCCATTGCAGTTCTACCGTACAGACTTCGCCATGGCGGTTTTTGGCGATGATGCACTCTACCACGTTTTTCTTTTCGCTGTCCGGGTTGTAGTAATCGTCCCGATACAGGAAAATGACGATATCTGCATCCTGCTCGATGGCGCCGGATTCCCGCAGATCCGAGAGCATGGGCCGCTTATTGGGGCGCTGCTCCGGCCCCCGAGAAAGCTGAGAAAGGCAAATCACCGGCACATCAAGCTCCCGAGCCATCACCTTCAGCGATCGGGAGATTTCCGAAATCTGCTGCACCCGATTTTCCGAATGCTTGGAGCCCTGCATCAGCTGAAGGTAGTCGATGACCACCAGCCCCAGCCGGCTCCCCAGCCGGCGGCATTTGGCCTTGATTTCCGAAACCGTGATGGCGGAGCTATCTTCAATATAAATGTTGGTTTTGGAAAGCGTGGCGGAGACATGAGCGATCTTTTCCCAATCCCCCTCGTCCAAGGAGCCCATCCGCAGCTTGCGGCTGTCCACCAAGGCCTCGCTGGAAATCATTCGCGTAGTCAGCTGCGTATCGCTCATTTCCAGCTGAAACACCGCCACATCCTTGCCCGATTGCTTGGCAGCCGATAAGGCCATATTCAGCGCAAAGCTGGTTTTGCCCATGGCGGGCCGGGCGGCGATCAAGATCAAATCGGATTTATTTAAGCCGCCCAAAGCGTTGTCCAAATCAGAAAATCCGGTGGGCAGGCCGGGCAGCTTGCCCGGGTTGGCCGCCAGCTCGTCCAGCTGGTCGTATACGTCCTTAATAACGGCTTTGATGTGCCGCAGGCCGCTGATTTCCCGGCCTTGGCGGATGGCGTAAATTTTCTGCTCCGCCAGCTCGGCGATGGTTCCGGCGCTCTCCTGTTCGTTGCGGGTCATATCAAAAATCTCGTTGCAGATTTGCTGCAAATCCCGAAGCATCCGTTTTTCGCGGACAATTCGAGCGTATTCTCCCACATTGGCGGAGGTGGGCGTCACATCCATGAGCTGGATAAAGTAATTCCGGTCCGCTTTGTCTTTATAACCCAGAACCTTCATCTCGTCCAAAATGGTCACTGGGTCAATTTTCTGGCCGGCGGCGAACATACTGCTGATGGTGTCAAAAATCGCCCGATTGGCGTCGACATAAAAATCGTCGGGGCGCAGCAGCTCTATCACCGAAGCCACGCAGGTTGGGTCAAAAAGAGCCGCGCCGATTACCGCCTGCTCGGCCTCCACGCTGTGGGGCGTTTGGCGGGAAAGCAATTCATCCATTGACGCCGCCTCTTATTGCTGCTCTTCCACAACCACGCTGAGCGAGCCTGTCACCTCGGGATAGAGCTTGACCTTCACTTGATATGTGCCAAAGTTTTTGATGGCGTCTCCCAACACAATTTTGTTTTTCTGCACCTCCACCTGGTGTTGCTTTTTCAGCTCTTCGGCAATTTCCTTGGCCGTCACGCTGCCAAAAAGCCGTCCGCCGGCGCCGGCCTTGGCCTTGATATGCACCTTTTTATCCTTCAGCTGCCGAGCGGTCTGTTGGGCCGCCTCTTTTTCCAGCTGGAGCCGGCGGGCCGTGGCCTCGTCGGCGATCTTTTTGGCATTGAGCACGTCGGCCGTGGCCTGAGCGGCCAGCTTCCGCGGCAGCAGATAGTTGCGGGCATAGCCGTCGCTGGCCTCGATGATTTCTCCCTTTTTGCCCTGGCCTCGCACGTCTTGCAACAAAATCAGTTTCATCTGTTTTCACTCCGTTTTCTCCGCGCTTATCAAAATCCAAAAAAGCGGCTTGCGCGGCGGGCCGCCCGAATCGTTTGTTACACTCTTTTCTTTTTGCAGCTTCGTCCGCCGGCTACACTGGGACGTTTTCCGCCTCGTTCTGGCTGGCGGCCAGATACTCTTCGATGGCGGCTCTTAACCGCTCGGCGACTTCGTGAACGTCGGCGTCCTGAAATTGAGCGCCGGCCATGGTCAAGCTACCGCCGCCGCCCAGCTTCTCCAGCACCACCTGGACGTTCATTTTGCCATAAGATCGGCCTGAAATCGCCACGTCGTGACCGTGCTCCCGCACCACCACAAAGGACGCCTTGATATCGCTGATGTTAATCAGTTCGTCCGCCGCCTGAGAGGCGGTGGCCCGTTCGGTATCCTCGTCAAAGACAGACACGGAAACGCCGGGATAGGGCTGTTCGGCGTTGCTGATAATCTGATATTTTTTAATATAGGAATCGAAATTGTTGTTGAACAGGCGGCGAACCTCCACCGTGTCCGCGCCGCATTGGCGCAGGTAAGCGGCGGCTTCAAACGTGCGCACGCCGGTTTTGACAGTAAAGCTCTTGGTATCCAGGAAAATACCGGAGAGCAGAGCCTCCGCCTCCTCCTTTTTCAGCTCCTGAGGGCCGGTAAGGATATACTGCAGCAGCTCGGTCACCAGCTCGCTGGTGGAGCTGGCATACGGCTCGTGAAGGCTGATGACATAGTTTTCAATATAACTGGCCGCTCGACGGTGGTGATCGATGACCGCTACCCGCTGGATGGTTTGCAGAACCTCAGGATAATCCACAAAATCCGGCCGGTTGGTGTCCACCACAATCAGCAGCGAATTGGAATCTGCGATGAAAATGGCGTCGTCTGGCTTGATGAAAGATTCCTTATATTCCTCCAGCGCCGCCAGCTTATCAATCAAGTCCTTGGCGGAGGTACGATCGCTATTGACAATGAAATAAGGCTTTTTGCCGCATTTGCGCACAGCGGCGCAGACGCCCGCCGCCGCGCCCACGGCGTCCAAATCGGACAGCTGATGGCCCATGATAAAGACATAAGAGGAATCCTTGATATATTGCCGCAGAGAGTTGGCCACCACTCGGGATTTGACTTTGGTCCGTTTTTCCACTTCCTTGGTTTGGCCGCCATAAAACTCAAACGCGTATTTCGATTTAATGACCACTTGGTCGCCGCCGCGAGCCAATGCCGTGTCTGCCGCCAGCCGAGCATATTGATATAGCTCGCTGAGCTCAGTGTCGCCCTTGCCGATGCCGATGGAAATCGTGGCGCCCACTCCCGAGCTGCTTTTGATCTCCCTGGTTTTATCCAGCAAATCAAATTTCTTTTCCACAAATTCCGCCAAATCTTTTTGCTCAAAGAGGAACAAATATTTATCCCGGTCCAACCGGCGCAGCACGCCGTGAACAGGCTCCGCCCAGTTGGCGATATCCTCGTCTACCTGTGCGGTGAGCTTGGATTTTTCCGCCTCGGAAACCCCTTTGATCAGCTCTTCATAGCTATCCAGCACCAAAATCGCCACCACCGGACGGCTCTGCTCATATTTTGCCCGCAAAGCGCTATAATCCGTCACATCCACCCAATACATCGTGGTCAGCAGCGCGCTGGCGGCGTCTCCGCCTGAGCGGACAATATTGCCGTACACTTCAAAATGGCGGCCGTTGACTTCCACCTCATAAGGGCATTTCGGCCGGCCTTCCATAATCCATTTGGTGTCAAAGCCGTCCATCACGTCGGTAATGTGCATATTGAACATTCGCTCATGGGCTCCAGTGATCTCAAAAAAGCCGTCGTTGCACCAGACGACCTCGCCGGTATCGATGCGCAAAATGGCGGTGGGCAACGGAAAATTCATGAGAGAATTTTTTGAGGCGTCGTCCACTTGAAACATCAGCGTTTCCACTGTCTGCCGGATATCCGCCCGGCGCCGCTTGGCCTTGGCCCGATAATAAATATACAGCGTTCCCACTACCAACAATTCCCCAATGGCGATCCACACATTATAAAAAGATGAGATCGCGGCAAAAATAAGCAGCAGCGCGAACGCCAAACGGGTGCCCGATTCCATCATGCGGGCAATCATTTTCTCCACGCGGCGGCCCCCCCTCTCTTCGCATCTGAAACGCCGGAAAAACGCCCGACGCCGCAGCAATCGCAATAATATCGTTAGTATACCAAAAAAGACTCCGCTTGGCAAGTGCCGCGATGGCAAGGACGGCCAAATCGCACGCTCTTCCGCAAAACCATTCTTAGGAAATTGCGCCGACGAAGGATATTCGCCCCACGGCTCAAACGGGACCCAGATCAAAAATCCCTCTGTTGCGGCAGCGCCAGAAAATATCAAAAAAGAGACGGGAAAACCCGTCTCTTTTTGCCTCAATTCGCAAACAAAAGAAACCTTACTTCAGCTCGACCTTGGCGCCGGCTTCTTCCAATTTCTTCTTCATCTCTTCGGCTTCGTCCTTGCCAACGCCTTCCTTGATAGCCTTGGGAGCGTTGTCCACCAGCTCCTTGGATTCCTTCAGGCCCAGGCCGGTGATCTCCTTAACAATCTTGATGACGCCCATCTTAGAAGCGCCCACTTCAGCCAGCACAACGTCGAACTCAGTCTTCTCGTCGGCGGCGGGAGCGGCTCCGCCAGCGGCAGGAGCGGCGGCCACAGCGGCGGCGGCGGAAACGCCAAATTCTTCTTCCAGAGCGTGTACCAGTTCGCTCAGCTCCAGAACGGAGAGAACTTTTACTTCTTCAATCAGCTGTGCAACTTTTTCGCTTGCCATTATCATGTACCTCCAATTATTTTTTAGTTGTTAAGCCTGCGCTTCGGCTTCCGAAGCCGCAGGCGCGGCCTCTTCGCCCTGTTTATCCGCAATGGCCTGCAAAACTCGAGCCAAAGCGGCCACAGGAGCCATCATGGTGCCCAGCACAGTGGACAGCAAAATATCCTTGGGCGGGATAGCGGCCAGGGATTCCACTGTGGCCAAATCGACCACTTTCCCTTCTAAGAAACCCGCCTTGATCTGAAAAAACTTATCATGGCTCTTTGCAAATTCAGCCAGCAAGCGGGCGGGCGTCGTGGGGTCGTCCATGCTGACGGCCATAGCGGTCGTCCCATGCAGCACGCCGTCCAGCTCCTCAAAGCCAATCTGGTTGGCGGCAAGACGAACCAAGGTGTTTTTCACAACGGCATAATCCACATTGGCTTTTCTCAGCTCGCTGCGGAGCTTGGTGTCGTCTTCCACAGTGATGCCTTTATAATCAACCAGCACGCCGGATGTGGCGTTTTTCATTTTTTCAGCAAGAGCGGCCACTGTGGCCTGCTTCTCGCTCAAAACCTTTGCGTTCGGCACTGTTTTCACCTCCGTTTAGAATAAGCGCCCTCATGTCCAGCAGACATGAGGGCACAGAACAATCTCATAAAGCCGGCAAAAATTTGCGGCCAATTCAATCGAGCCGTTCCTCGGCAGGCGGCGCAAAAGCCGTTGGAGATCTGTCGATCTACCTGCTGTCTCTGGAATAAGCGCTGTTATTGTATCAACAAACCGAGCGGTTGTCAACATTTTTTTGGCGGCCCGTCAAAGAGCCCGCCTGTCTTTAATCCGTCAAACGGGCCTGGTTGATCTTGACGCCAGGGCCCATGGTGGAAGCCACCACGCAGGAACGGATGTATTGGCCCTTAGCGGCGGCGGGCTTAGCCTTGATGACGGCGCTCAACAGGGCGTTGAAGTTCTCCGTCAGCTTTTCGGCACCGAAAGAAACCTTGCCCAACGGGCAGTGAATGATGTTGGTCTTATCCAAACGATACTCAATACGGCCGGCCTTGGATTCGTTGACAGCCTTGGTTACATCCATTGTGACAGTGCCCGCTTTGGGGTTAGGCATCAGGCCCTTGGGGCCCAACACGCGGCCAAGACGGCCTACCACGCCCATCATATCCGGCGTGGCGATAACCACGTCAAAATCAAAGAAGTTTTCGCCGGTGATCCGGGCGACCATATCCTCGGCGCCCACATAATCGGCTCCGGCGGCTTCGGCCTCCTTGGCCTTGTCGCCTTTGGCGAACACCAACACGCGCACCTTTTTGCCTGTGCCATGCGGCAGCACGATGGCGCCTCTCACCTGCTGGTCGGCGTGACGGGAGTCGACTCCCAGTTTCACATGGACTTCCACAGTCTCGTCAAATTTAGCCTTCGCGGTCTTTATAACGGTATCCAGCGCTTCGGCGGGGTCGTACAGCTTAGCACGGTCCACCAGCTTCGCGCTTTCCACATATTTCTTACCTCTGCGCACTTTCTTAATCCTCCTAAATGTGGTATTTCGGAATAATCCTCCCACGCCGCGGCTTCAGGCCGCGGGGGCGCCTTTATTCTTCTACAGTGACGCCCATGGAGCGCGCTGTGCCGGCGATCATGCTCATGGCGCTTTCCACGCTGGATGCGTTCAGGTCAGGCATTTTCAGCTCGGCGATCTTGCGCAGCTCTTCCTTCGGCAGCTTGGCCACCTTGTTCTTGTTGGGCTCGCCGCTGCCGCTCTGCAGCTTACAGGCTTTTTTAATCAGCACTGCCGCCGGCGGAGTTTTGGTGATAAACGAGAAAGAGCGGTCGGCGTACACTGTGATTACAACAGGAATCACCAGGTCGCCGTCGTTCTTTGTGCGCTCGTTGAATTCCTTGGTAAACGCCATAATGTTGACGCCGTGCTGGCCCAGGGCGGGGCCCACCGGGGGAGCCGGCGTCGCCTTGCCTGCGGGGATTTGCAGCTTAATCAAACCTACTACTTTTTGTGCCACTTTCGTTGCACCTCCTTAGCAAAAATGTGGTAAAATTGGGCGCAGGGCGCGCCCTCCCACCCGCCGACGGACAAACCGCGGCGGTATCTTAAACCAAAAAAGGTTTTGAAAACTATTTTTCCATGGACGCCACCTGGCCGAACTTCAGTTCAGCCGGCGTTTCGCGCCCCAGCATCGAGACCAAAACCGTCACGAGCTGCTCTTGCAGCGAGATTTCCTTGACAATGCCCACAAAGCCTTCCAGCGGGCCGTCGATGATCTTCACGCTGTCGCCCACGTCGTAGGACAGCCGGATTTCGCGTTTTTCCACTCCCAGAGCGGCCACCTCGTCCTCCGTCAGCGGTACCGGCTTAGAGCCGGGCCCCACAAAGCTGGTGACGCCGCGGGTATTGCGCACGACATACCAACTCTCGTCCGTCATGAGCATTTTAATCAGGACATAACCGGGGAACATCTTGCGCTCAACTTCTTTTTTGCCCGTATCCCGGATTTCGGTCACCGTTTCCATAGGCACCCGAATATCAAAAATCAGGTCGCCCAGCTTCCGGTTTTCCACTGTCTTTTGAATTGTTGCGGCCACTTTGTTTTCGTAACCGGAGTATGTGTGGATCACATACCATTTGGCGTTATCAGACATAAGACGCTCCCATTTGCCCCTTGGATTTTACAGGATGCTGACCAGCAGATCGCGGATGGTCGCAAAGGCGATATCCAGCGCCCAGACAAAAACGCCCACAACCAGAATGCAGCCGATGACGACCAGGGTGTTGTTGACGACCTGTTTCCAGGTGGGCCACACAACCTTCTTCCCCTCGCTCACCAGCTCCCGGAACCATTTGCTGATTCCCTTGCCGGCCCGCGAGAAAAAATTCCCCTGTTTCTGCTGCTTCTTAGGTTTTTCCGCCGAATTCTTCTGTGTATCCAGGCTCTTGTTTTCATCAGCCATGAAGCTGCACCTCCATCCTTTCGCTGCCTATCTGGTTTCGCGGTGCATGGTGTGCTTTTTGCAGAAAGGGCAATACTTTTTCATCTCCAGACGATCCGGATCGTTCTTCTTGTTCTTCTTCGAATCGTAGTTTCTCTGCTTGCATTCCGTACACGCTAAAGTTACCTTAACGCGCATATTCGGCACCTCCTTAAATTAATTGCCTCCCTTTTCGGGGCCATCCCTTGCGGGCATAAAAAAAGACCTCGACAGGTGTTGTTATCATACCATGGCCCGGCCGGAAGGTCAAGCCTTTTTTGCACCCTTCCTCGTTGCCGCTGGAATTTTCCTTGCTTTTGCTGTATAATAGTCGCGGCCGCGCCTGCGCGGCGGCCAGAGGGCGAGAATCGGCAAGCAGTCGGGCCGTGCGGCGGTCTTGCGCCGTCAAATCTCCTCCTGTTTTCAAAAACTCATTTTAAAGAAAGGGGTCCTCAAAAAATCTTTGATTTTTTGAGGCGTTTTATCGATGATTATGGCTCTTGATTTGGGAGACGCCCGCACTGGCGTCGCTTTTTCCGACGTCGCCGAGCTGCTGGCAGGCCAAGCTTACAGCATTACCGAATATAACAAAGAAAAGCTGCTGGAAACCCTCTGCCGGTTGGCGGAGGAGCGGCGTCCCCGCCGGATTGTGGCGGGGCTGCCAATCAACATGGACGGCTCCGAAGGCCCCAGAGCCCAAGCCGCCCGAGCCTTCGCCCAGGCCTTAGAGGCCGCCTGCGGCGTTGAGACCGATCTGTGGGACGAGCGAATGACCTCGGTGATGGCCAACCGCATTCTCAGCCAGGCCGGCAAAAAGCGGGGAAAGCAGCGGCGCCAAGTGGACGCGGTAGCCGCCTCTCTGATTCTGCAAAGCTATCTGGACAGCGGACGGGCCGCCCGACCCATTCAGCGCTGAGCGCCCTGCCGTTCAGCCGTTTGTTGTTTCTTTCCTCCCAGCAACTGCCGGGCGCCCATGATCAGCAAAACGGCGCCAAACGCCTTTTTTAGCCAGACCGGGTCCATCTCTCCGGCCAACCAACTGCCGACTATACAGGCTCCCGCGCCAGAGCAGGCCGCCCACGCCCCGCCCTGCCGGCAAACCAGACTGTTTTTTAAGTGAAAAAACAGAGCCGGCCCGGAAGCTGCCAGAAAATAAAGCAGATTGATCCCCTGAGCCTCCAGCTGGGGAACGTCCCGCGCCAGCGTCAGGTAAAGCAGCAGCAGAGAGCCGCCGCCCACGCCGGCGCCGGTCAACGCCCCGGCCGCCGCCGCGGCCAATACATCCAGCAAAAGCATTCGTTTTCCCCCTTTCGGCTCAGAAAAAGCAGCGAAGGCCGCCATAAAGCATCAGCAGGCCGAAAATCCGGCCCAGCCAGGCGGCGGGAATTTTTCCATATAATTTGCCGCAAAGCAACCCGCCGGCCAGCCCGCCCAACAGAAAGGGCGCCGCATGCCCCAGGGAAGCCCGGCCCTGAAACCAATAGAGAGCCGCCGACAGGGCGCAAATGGGCGTCATGATAAAAACCGACGTGGCGAAGGCCCGTTTGGGCGGCAGTTTCAGCGGCCCCAGCAAAATAGGAACTATCGCCAACCCGCCTCCTGTCCCCAGCAGACCGTTTGCAAAGCCGGCCAGCGCCCCTGCCAGGATATAAAGGCTTTTTTCTTTTTTGTCCATCCGGCCCCCCTTTCTTTTCCTTGTTTATTCTGCCTGATTCCAGCGCAGAATATACCAGGCAGGCTGGGCAAAAAAGAAAACTGGTAAAATGGCCGGAACTGTGTTATACTATTTAATAATGCGTACATCAAGGCGGCAGGCGGTTGTTTTTCATCGCTCCCCCAAAGGGGAAGCCGCCTTTTGATTGGAACTTTTTGCGGGAATTGTCGGCGCGTCGTTGCTTCGCGCCCTCTCGCTTTGTGATAAAGAACAAAATAAATTGAAATCGGAGAAGTGATTGAATGTCTGAACAACTGAAGAAGGAAACCAGCCTTTCGCAGAGCGGCGGCGAAGGGCCTAAGAAGCGTGCGCCCAAAAAGAGCTTTTTCCGGGGCAGAACCAGCGGAAAAAAGAAAGAAGAGAGCAAAACGCCGGCAGAAGAGCCTGCCAAAAAAGCCTCTAACGCCAAAAAACAGGCCCAAACCGGCAAAAAGAAACCAGACGCCCAGGCGGTCCCCAAAGCAGAAAAGCCCAAAAAGGCCGAACCCGCCCGAAACAAGCCCGCCAAAAACAGGCTGCGGGTCATTCCTTTGGGCGGCCTAAATGAAATCGGCAAAAATATGACCGCCTTTGAATACAACAACGATATCGTCGTCATCGACTGCGGCATGACTTTCCCAGACGAGGAGATGCTGGGCGTGGACCTGGTGATCCCTGATATCTCCTATCTGAAAAAAAACGCCGACCGAGTGCGGGCTATTCTGCTGACCCACGCGCATGAAGACCATATCGGCGCCCTGCCCTATGTGCTGCGAGACCTCAACGTTCCCATCTATTGCACCCGGCTCACCGCGGGCCTGGTTCGCCTGCGGCTTTCCGAGCATCGGAGCCTGAAAAAGGTAAAAATCTATGAAAAGCCCGCCGGCTCCACCTTCCATGTGGGCGCCTTTGGGGTGGAATTTATCCGCATCAACCACTCCGTGCCCGACGCGGTGTCCATCGCGCTGAAAACGCCGGCGGGCGTGGTTGTCGACACCGGCGACTTCAAAATTGACACCACCCCCATCAGCGGGGAAATGATCGACCTGACCCGCTTCGGCGAGCTGGGCCGCCAGGGCGTGCTGCTGCTGATGGCCGATTCCACCAACGCCGAGCGCCCAGGCTTCGCCATGAGCGAGCAAAAGGTGGGCCGAGCCCTGGAGGCTCAGTTCAAGGGGACGGATAAGCGCATCCTGGTGGCCACCTTCGCCTCCAACGTCCACCGAGTACAGCAGATCATCAACACGGCGGCCAAATTTGGCCGCAAAGTGGCGGTTTCCGGCCGCAGCCTGGATAATATCGTCAAGGTCACTACTGAGCTGGGGTATATGGATATCCCGCCCGGGCTGCTGATCGATATCAACATGGTGCGCAAATACCCGGACGATCAGTTGTGCATCATCACCACCGGCAGCCAAGGCGAGCCTATGAGCGCCCTGTATCGCATGGCCTATGGCTCCCATCGCCAGGTGGAAGTGGGCCCTCACGATAAAATCCTGATCTCCGCCAGCCCCATCCCGGGCAATGAAAAATCCATTTATTCCCTTATCAACGAACTGACCCGCCGGGGCGCCGAAGTCGTTTACGACAAGCTGGCGGAAATGCACGTTTCGGGCCATGCCTGCCAAGAGGAACTAAAGATGATTATGGCGCTGACAAAGCCTCGCTTCTTTATGCCCGTCCACGGCGAATACCGGCATCTGCAAATCAACGCCGGCCTGGCCAAAGCCGTCGGCATTCATCCCAACAACATCTTCATCTCCGAAGTGGGCAAGGTGCTGGAGCTCACCGCCAACAGCGCCCGCTTCAACGGAACCGTTCCCTCTGGCCGCGTGCTGGTAGACGGCGCCGGCGTGGGCGACGTGGGCGACGCCGTGCTGCGGGACCGGAAGCATCTTTCGGAAGACGGCCTGATTGTTGCAGTGGTCACCATCGACGGCGCCAGCAATACGGTGGTCGCCGGGCCGGACATCGTATCCCGCGGGTTTGTTTATGTGCGGGACTCCGACGAGCTCAACGAGGGAATGCGCAAGGCCGCCGCCGCCGCCCTGGCCGAATGCGCCCGCAGCGGCGTCCGGGATTGGAACGGCCTCAAGCTCTCTATCCGAGATTGCCTTTCGGATTATATTTTCAAAAAAACCAAGCGTTCTCCCATGATTCTTCCCGTCATCATGGAAGTTTGAACAAACGTTGTTCATTCGGCAACCGTTCAACCATTTATTTTTTCAAATCTTTGGATCAGGCCGCGCGGAGAAAACCGGAACCGGGTCGGTTTGTCGCCTGCTGGGGAAAATAAAGTTTTCCCCAGCCGCCCAGCAGTCTTTTGCTGAGGCAAACGGCGGACAAAGGCTCGGAAACCGGGCGGACTCCGCCCGTCCAGGCGCGTCGTAGAAGACGCCGACTGAGAGGATCGATTACAATGAATCGAAAAAAAACGGCTTGGCTGCAAATAGGCGCCATGATCGCCGCCTGTCTGGCCATGGCGCTGGTCGAAGCTATGTGGAAACCGGGCTACGCCCTGAAATCTTTGTGCAAAATTCCGCTGTTTCTGGGCGTTCCCCTTCTGTTTTCCGCCAGCGGCCTGAGCAGTCCTGCGAAAACTTATGTTTCCGGCTGGCGAAAGGGCCTTCGCCTGGGTCTGCCTCTGGGCGGCGGAGTCTTTGTGTTTCTGTTGGGAGCTTACGCCCTGTTGGGTCCCTATTTTGATTTTTCCGCCGTAACCGGCGCCCTGGAGGCCGACGTGGGCGTCACAGGAAACAATTTTTGGTTAGTCTCCCTGTACATCGCCTTTGTCAATTCCTTTCTGGAGGAATTTTTCTTCCGCGGCTTCGGCTTTCTCTCCCTCGGCGAAGCCCTGGGCCCAAAGGCCGCCTATCTATTCAGCTCCCTGCTTTTCGCCCTGTACCATGTGGCCATCATGGCCTCTTGGTTCAGCCTGGCTCTATTTTTGCTGCTGACGGCCGGCCTGGTCGCGGCGGGCCTGCTCTTCAACTGGCTGGATAGCAGGACGAACAGTTTATATCCCTCCTGGTTTGTCCATATCTGCGCCAATCTGGCCATCAATTCCATTGGCTTTCTGCTCTTCGGCCTGCTGTAAACCGGCGAAAAAAGCCGCCCGAAGGCGGCTTTTCCCAAAGAATACGGCGCTGAAAGCGTGTGTTGCATCGGCGCAAGCCGGGCCTATCGGCAGGGGCGCCATCTCTTCCCCATTATACCATGGCGGCCCCGTCCACCGAAAGCACCGCGCCGCTGACATAGGAGGCCAAATCGGAGGCTAGGAACAAAAAAGCGTTGGCGATATCTTCTGGTTTTCCCATCCGCTTTAAGGGAATCGACGCCGCCAAACGCTCCGTCGTCTCCTGAGGCAAGGCGGCTACCATGTCGGTAGCGATCACTCCCGGCGCCACGGCGTTGACCCGGATATTGTCCCGCCCAAGCTCCCGAGCCAAGGAGCGGGTAATGCCGTTGACGGCGAATTTGGAGGTCGGATACCCGACGCCGGCAGGTTGACCATACAGGCTGACCATGGAGCTGGCGTTGAGAATGACCCCGCCTCCTTGACGACGCATGATCTCTGCCGCAGCCTGCGAGCACAGAAACACGGCGTTGACATTCAGCGCCATGATTTTTTCAAATTCTCCAGGCTGGTAATCATAGAGCGGAGTCCGCTGGCTGATACCGGCGTTGTTGACCAGAATATCCACTCTGCCCCACTGCCCTGCGACCTGCTCCATGGTCTGCCGCACCTGCTCTCGGCAAGTCAAGTCGGGCCAATACCCCTGAACTGGGCAATCTGGCATTTCTTGACGCAGTTGGTTCATCGCTTGTTCTACCGTCTCTTTGCGGGAGCCCAAAATCGCCGTTTTCGCCCCGTTTTGCAAAAAAACCCGAGCCGCAGCCAGACCGATGCCTCGGGTTCCGCCGGTGATCACCGCGATTTTATCCTTCAAAAGTTCCATTTCGCCGCCTCCTTTTAGGCTTGTAATATTGTTTAGGATTCCCCGCTTCGCCGCCCTTCATGCGCGGCGGCCTTTGCATTGCAAATCCCAATCGCTATGAGAACATAAAAAAACACAGAAGAAAGAGGTAATAAACATGAAAAAAGCGACTATTTTGATGGCCGACGGCAAAAAAATCTGCATCATGCTGGACGAAAGCCAAGCTCCCCTCACCGTCCAAAATTTTGTGGAGCTGGCGGAAAAGGGCTTTTACGACGGCCTGGTCTTCCACCGCATTGAGCCTGGCTTCGTCATCCAGGGCGGCGACCCTTTGGGCAACGGTACAGGCGGCCCAGGCTACCAGATCAAGGGCGAATTTTCCGCCAACGGCGTCAAAAATACCATCTCCCACCAAAGAGGCGTTATTTCCATGGCCCGTTCCCGGGCCTTTGACAGCGCCGGCAGCCAGTTTTTCATCACGCTGGACGACGCCTCTTTCCTGGACGGCCAATACGCCGCCTTTGGCTCTGTGGACGAGGAAAGCATGAAACGCGTGGACGCTATTGTGGAGCAATATCAGAAAGACCGCCAAGCGCCTCAGATGGAATCGGTAACCATTGAAAACCAGTGATCGAAAGGAGCTGGATAGACCATGCAAATCCGCTTTTTGCGACAGTCTGGCCCGTCTTATGCCGCAAAACAGGGGCGGACGCCGGCCATTCAGCGGGACGCCGAGCAAAAGGCCCAAAGCGCTATGACCGACGGCTTTGTGAGCCAGCTACAGCAACAGGCCAAACGGGACGCGCAAAGAGGCGTTTATATGGACGGCGCCGCTATCCAGCTTCAGCGCGCCCAAATGCGCCAGTTCGTTTCCCCAGACCGGGCCGGCCCCATTGGCCAGACGACGGCGCTGCTGCAACAGGCGGCCCGGCAAAAGGACCCTATGCTGGAGCTGCTGGACAATTTGCTGAACCAATGCTCCGGCAAAATCCAAAGCAGCCCCCAAGGCCAGACTGCCGAGCTTTACGCCCCCAACGGCGAAATCATCGCCAGCTACAACAGCCTGGGCAGCGGCTGGACTGAAATCCAAACCAAAGCGGAACAAAAATTTCTCAGCGCCGCCGCTATCGTTTACGCCCAAGCCTTTCGAGAGGCCCGAGCGGAACAGAAGGCCGCCCGCGTTCCTTCTCTTGCTTCCTCAGAGGATTCGTCGGCAGAGTTCCGCGCCTGAACCATTCAAAAAGACCGGCGCATGGTTTTTGTCCATGCGCCGATTTTTTTATGGGATAACAATCCAGCAATCCCGATCTTTTTCTGAGTTGAGGCCCTCGTCCCAGGCGGCAAAGATTTCGATCCCCCACCAATTGTCCAGATACAAGGGAGATATCATCAGTTGGCCGCGGCGCAGTTCCGGCGCGCCTTCCAGCTTCTCCTTTTGGCCGTTGACCAGAGCGATATCGCTGCCCAAAGTGAAAATGATTTCCGTATCCCGGTAGCGACAGGTTGCGGTCTGACTGTCCTGATCCCAGCGATATTCCGCCCCCAAGCCCTGGCAAACCTGGGCGATGGGCATGGCGTATCCATTGTTTTCGCCCAGGCGCTGTACCATGGTTTCGTCAAAGTCAATGCGGAAGGGCATGAGCTTTTGGTCAATCTGCGCGGGCTTCGCCTGGCCCCCGTCCAAGGGGTACTCCATGCCGAAGACCACAATCGCCTGAATCTGGCTCAAATCTTGGACGCTTTTGAACTGGTAATTGGAGATCCAGTTTTCACCGTACTCCCATTCTTCTTCCACGCCGCCGCTGGTAAATTCCATCATTTGGCTTTGTGTGCGCAGACTGCCGTCTTTCATGCGGAAGAAAAGCAGAGGGTCCGCGCTCTGTCGTTCTGCATCATAGGCGCTTTCTACCCGGCAAGTAAAGGGGCTCAGGCTGATCTTCTCAATCTGGATCTGGCCGCCCAAGCCATTCTCGAGGTTAGGAGCCCCCGGGCCTTCGGCCCCGATTGGCACGGCGACAGATTCCGCTGGGGTCAGCGGGGTTTCTACCGCCAGGTCCTTGGCCATATCATAGAGGCGCAGCCGCACTCCCTGGGCCCGGTCCACGTCCATATCCACATCCATGGACCACACCCGGCTGTTCTCCGTGTTCTGGCTTTTCTCTTCCTTCATACCCACGCCTCGAATATAAAGATCCTCTTCTGGGTTCTTCCAAATGGGCCGAACGCTGAAGGTATCCATATGAATAAATTCGTCGCTAAACAGCCTCTCCTTGGCCTGGTCGGTGAGCGCTTCCACTTGAACCAACAGATAGGCGGTGCGCCCGTCGGAAACCGAGCTGGCCACTGTCAAGGTAAAATTGCCGTCGCTGACCTGACGGGGTTGGTTGTCCGCCATGGGCTGCGCAATGGTCGTATCTCCTTCAAAGACGGCGTCCAGCACGTTGAACTGGTTTACAGCCCAAGCCGCCCCCGTGAGGGTTGTCGCCGCCAGCGCCAACGCCGCCGCTTTTTTTCTCATTTTCATCTGTTTTCTCCTTTCCTCAAGCCGAGAATTCTCCCCCAAAGCCTGGTCGATTCGCTTTTGTACCGCTGCTGCCGGAGGCATGGGAGAGGCTCCCCGCAGCCTCAGCGCTTTCCACAGTTTATCGGTTCGGTTCATTCCCAGTCCCCTCCTTGCGTCAAAATTTCTTTCAGCCTTTGCCGCCCTCGGCGCAGACGGCTTTTGGCAGTGGAAAGATTGAGCCCCAGCTCCGCCGCGACGTCTTTCAGCTTTTCCTGCTGGACATAGTACCGAACGATCAGGGAGGTATCCGGCTCCCCCAGACTTTCCACCGCCTTCCAAAGGCGGCGGGATTGCTCTCGTTGTTCCGCCTGGCTTTCCGGTCCTTGCGTCGAGTCGGCCTGTGCGGAAGCCTCCTCCAACGGCGCAGACGGCGGCGCTTTGGCCCGGCGCAGCCGGTCGATGGTCCTGTTGCGAGCCGACGCCGCCAACCAGGGCCGCAGCCCTTTCTCCGTCTTCAGCCTATCCCGGCTGTTCCACAGGGCTAGAAAGACGTCGGCGGCAATTTCCTCCATATCCTCCCGGCTGACCTGCCCCTGGGCCGTTCGCCAGGCTACGGAGGAAACATAGGGAGTATATGTCCGGACGATTTGCTCCAAGGCGTCCCGCCGCCCCTGGGCCAGCCGACGAGCCAGCTTTTGCTCCCGCGTTTCGCTCCAGCCCGGCGTCATTTGTTCCAGCGTCCTTCCATCAAGCATATGTCGCCCCTTTCTCTCCAAAGCCTTTGAAGTCTTTCACCCTTATATACGGCGGTTTGACAAAAAAGGTTGCGCTATGAGTAAAAAAACCGCCGCGATCCGCGGCGGTTTTTCTATGCTTTTTCATTTTTTGACGTCTCAATCTTCTGCGCGTCCGTCTCTCCAATCCTCCCGTTCCCCTTTCCATGCTCTGTCATACCGCTCGCATCCAACCGCATCTCGCAATGCTCTTTGCAAGCCGTCGCGTTACCTTCCCCTTTTTGCTTTTTTTGGGGCGTTCTTTCGCGGCTCGGCGCTTTTTTGTCGCGGCGGCTGCCGGCGTTTGCCTTGGTCCTGCGCCTTTCTTCCGGCTGTCGGCGCATTCCGTCCGCGCTTGCCGGGGGCGTCGTCCCAAACCAAGCAATGCTTGCCGCGACCGATCAAATCTTCCCGACCCGCTTTGCGCAAAGCCTCCAGCACCAAGGGCCTGTTTTTGGGATTCTTCCATTGGAGCAGCGCCCGCTGCATGGCCTTTTCATGAGGGTCCTTGGCCACATAAACTGGCTCCATAGTCCGAGGGTCCAGGCCGGTGTAATACATAGCGGTGGAGAGCGCGCCTGGGGTGGGATAAAAATCCTGCACTTGCTCGGGCCGAAAACCGGAGGCGTTCAGGTATTCCGCCAAATAAACGGCGTCTTCCAGCCGACTGCCCGGGTGAGAAGACATCAAATAGGGCACCAGGTATTGATCCAGACCGTATTTCTGGTTGAGCCGCTTGTATTTCTCGCAGAATTTTTCATAAATCTCCTTGGAGGGTTTGCCCATATAATAGAGCACATTGGGGCTGATATGCTCTGGCGCCACCTTCAACTGGCCGCTGATATGGTAGCGCACCAGGTCGGCGAAAAATTCGCCGGAAGGATCGCAAGCCATGTAATCATAGCGGATGCCCGAGCGGATGAACACCTTTTTCACTCCCGGCAGCGCCCGGAGCTTGCGCAGCAAGGCCAGATAATCGCTGTGGTCCCCTTTCAGCGCCGGGCAGGGCTGGGGAAACAGACACTGCCTGTCCGCGCAGGCGCCGACCTTGGCCTGCTTGGGGCAAGCCGGGCCCCGGAAATTGGCGGTGGGGCCGCCCACGTCATGAATATATCCCTTAAAGCGGGGGTTTTGGGTCATTTTTTCGGCCTCTTTCAACACAGACTCATGACTCCGGCTGGTGACAAACCGGCCCTGATGCATGGTTAAGGCGCAAAAATTACAGGAACCGAAGCAGCCTCGGTTGTGGATAATGGAAAACTCCACCTCCCGGATGGCCTCCACGCCGCCCAAAGCCTCATAACTGGGGTGATAGGTCCGGGTATAGGGCAGGTCCGCCGTCTGGTCCAGCTCCTTGGTATTCAGCGGCGCAGAAGGCGGATTCTGCACCAGATACCGCCCTTGGCAGGGCTGGAGAATGGCCCGGCCCCGGACAAAATCCTGCTCGCCGCGCTCGATCATAGCCGCTTGGGCATAGGCTCGACGATCCTCCCGCACCTGCTCAAAGGACGGCTCCTCCACCGCTTCAAACAGGCATTCCGCCGGGTCCTTGGCAAAATAGCAGGTTCCCCGCACGTCGCGAATCTGCCGGATTTTCTCCCCGGCCCGCAGCCGTTTGGCGATTTCCACAATCTGATGTTCGCCCATACCATAGATCAGCAAATCGGCGGCGCTATCCGCCAAAATAGGGCGGCGGACGGCGTCGTCCCAATAATCATAATGAGCAAACCGGCGCAGAGAGGCCTCGATGCCGCCGATGACAATGGGAAGATCCGGCCAAACGCGCTTGACCAGGTTAGAATAGACGATCACCGCCCGGTCAGGCCGTTTGCCCGCCAGGCCGCCGGGGGTATAGGCGTCCTTTTCTCGCCGGCGCTTGGCCACGGTATAATGGGCTACCATGGAATCGATATTGCCCGCATTGACCAAAGCGGCATAACGGGGCCGACCAAAGGACCGCAGGCTTTCCGGGTCATGGTAATCCGGCTGGGACGCAATGGCCACCCGAAACCCCTGGCTCTCCAGCACCCGAGAAATCACTGCCGTTCCAAAAGAAGGGTGGTCCACATAGGCGTCGCCGGTAATCAGCAGGAAATCATAGTAATACCAGTCCCGGTCCAGCATATCCTCCCTGCTGACGGGCAAAAATTCATACACTTCCGCCATGTTGCTTTGGCTCCTCTCTGCCGGCCAGCGCCGGCGGGCATACTCGTATTCGCATAGCGGCATAACCGCTTTTGTGCTCCCACTGCATGGGCCAAGGCTGCGAAAGGCGATTGGCTGGACGCCGGCCAAAAGCCTTCTGGCGGCTTTTGGCCGCCTCTCCCCCTTTATCAAGAGGGCGAGACAGGCCGCGGCTCCTCCCAGCAAACGCCGCGGCCTCGCAACCCGCAGCTATTCCTTTACATAGATCCCCATCACCTGGCCGGTATAAATCCGGTGATAATCGCCGTTGTGATAGAACTTTTCCTTCCATTCAGGCGGCACCTTCTCCGGGTTCAGGTCGTCCACATAAATTTTCTTGCAAACCAGCACGGTGTGGGCCTCTTCAAAGGCCGCCTGACCCTCTATCGCAACGGGGGTCAGGCCGCTGTTGTGGATTTTATCCATCTCCCGGCCGGATTTGACGCCCAGGGTAGCCAGAGCCTCCGGGCGAGGCGTGCCGAAAAAGCTGACGGTAAACAGGTCGTTTTTCTCCATAAACTCCATCGTGTAGCGACTGTGGCGCACATAAACCGTGCAGGCAGGCACATTCCAAAGGTCGCCCATCAGCCCCCAGCCGATGGTCATGGTGTTGAAATCCTCTTTCGTGCCGGCGGAAAGCAACGCCGCCTGACGCTCGATCATCTCAAACGGATTGCCCGGCATTTCCCACGTCTCGATTTTTTTGAAGCCCATAAAAAATCCCTCCTGTGTTTTTAGCTGTTTCAAGATATGCGCAGTCGTTGGCTTTAGTATACTTCCCCACAAAACCAGACGGTTTTGCGGGGACCCCTTTTCATTGGTTGGATTTCCGGGAAATGAATTCCCGCAAATCCCTTCGCCGGATTCCCGGCGTCCCATCTTCGATGGGGCCCTGGTATACTATCCTGCGGATCGTATACTTTCCCACAAAACCAGACGGTTTTGCGGGGACCCCTTTTCATTGGTTGGATTTCCGGGAAATGAATTCCCGCAAATCCCTTCGCCGGATTCCCGGCGTCCCATCTTCGACGGGGCCCTGGCATACTATCCTGAATTATATCATATGGAGGGCCATAGGGCAACTTAGACGAGGGATGGGAAGCGAGATTGCAAGTTTCGACAGAGCATGATAAAATATAATCCAAATTTAACTTTCTCAATCAACCCGAAGGTTTGGTGTTAAGAATGAAGCGTCTTTTCGGAAAATGGGGCGTTTTCCCCAAAATCAAACGGTCTCAATTTCAATCCGATTTCCACAAAAAAGAACAAAGGCTTGCCAACCTACAAACGGAATCGAGCTATTCTGCGCTAAAAGAAGCCCTTCAAGCTAAGGAGAAAGAGATTTCTACTTTGCAACTGAAACGCTCCGAATTGGAGCAATCTCTTGCAAGGGCAAAAAGAGAACTCGCCAACCTGCAAGATCAATCAAAAACAAACTCCTCTCAGTTAAAAGAAGCCCTTCAAGCGAAAGAACAAGCGCTTATTGGCTTACAACATGAGTTTGCATCCCAACGCTTTGAATTAGAAGCCGCTTTTCAAGAAAAAGAGCTATTAAATCGCATTGGCCTTGCTCCTTATTTGGACTTCTCCTCTTTTGATTTCGTGACGGTTTTGCAAGCGATTATTCAGAATTTAGAGACCTATTATCAAATTTTTATGGATGCGCGAATTGTTTCCTTAAGCAGCGAATGGTTTCGGTTTTTTGAGTTCAACTGTCTTTCTTCCTATTTTTCTTTTCCGATCGAAAATATAAACTCCTATCTGAACGAATACAAACTAAAATTTACTGCACAAAAAGACTTATCGGCAATCGACGTCATGGAAGGCCATGCTTTTGAACATTGGTGCGCGAATTTGCTCCATAAAATTGGTTTCAAAATAATTGAAGTAACCAAGGGCAGCGGCGACCAAGGCGGCGACATTATTGCAGAAAAGGGCGGCGTTCGCTATGCGATTCAATGCAAACGTTATGCTCCCAAAGACAAAGTGAGCAACAAAGCCGTCCAGGAAGTTCATGCAGGCAAGGACGTATACAAATGCCATGTCAGCGCCGTGATGACCAATACTTATTTCACCGTCAGCGCGAAAGAACTGGCCGATTCCACCAAAACCCTTTTGTGGGACAGAGACGAAATCAAGCGTATGCTGGAACGCGTCAGTATCGCTTAACCGTTCTCCGCGCAACGCAAAAGCGGCATGGGATGATTCCATGCCGCTTTCTTTTTTCTTATTCCTGGGCTTGTTCTTGCGCTTCGGCTTCTGGTTCCGCTGGCTGAGCGGGGACGGGAGGCTCAAAGATGATGGGCTCCAGCCGGGCTTTTTTCCGGCGGCGGGCAATGCGGCCGCCAATGGCGGCGCCAACGGCCAGCAGCGCCGCGGCGGCGCAGATCCCGGCCACCAGCAGCCCCTTCAGGTTGTTCAGCGGACAGTTTTTCTTGTTTTTTCTACATTTCATAAGGGTTCCTCCTTGTGGGATGTACGGGTTTTATTTACAAATAAAACGAATCCAAAAACAGGGCGCTGAGCAGGGCGTCCGCGCCCCGCAAAGCCAACTGGAGGCCGGCCAACAAACCCACGACCCGCACCGCCGCCATAGGCTGAAACAGAGCCGCCAGGCCCGCGGCCACCTGAATCAGGCCTAAAGCCAGAAAGATCGGCCAGCGCCGGGCCTGAAAATGGCGCAGATCCAGAGCTCGGACAACGGTCCCTGCGCCGGTCAGCAAAATCCAGGCGCTGAACAGCACCGGCGCCGCCGCCACAGTGATCCACCGATTGAACAGCACCAGCAGGCCCAACAAAAGAGTGATGGCCCCGTTGATCGTCGCGCCCCCTATGCCGCATATCCGACCCCGAAAAAGCAGGTAGGGCAGCATTTCAAACAATCCGGCGGCCAGCAGCGCCAAGCCCAGCAGCACAGACACCGCCCGCAGCGCCGCGTCGGGATAGAGGGCGACAGCCGCCCCCGCCCCCAACATCAGCAAGCCTTCTACCAGCCAAAACAGACGAATTTTCTTATCATTTCTCAGGGGCGGTCTCCTCCTTCCCCGCCTTTCTTTCGGCTTTGAGACACAGGCGGTTTCGGCGCAGACTTTTTGCCTAACGTTTCCCCCCGAACGCCGGCGGCCAAGACGGCTTTGGAAGCGCCCTTCCCCTTCAACCGGCTGTAAGTCGCCTCCCGCAGCAAAGCGTAAAGCACCGAGCACAGGGGAATAAACAACAACATACCTGGAATGCCCATGGCGCTGCCGCCGATACTGACCGCCGCCAGCACCCAAATGGAGGGCAGCCCCACCGAATTGCCCACCACCCGGGGATAAATCAAATTTTCCTCCAGTTGCTGAAGCACAAAGAACAGGATGACGAACCAAAGGGCTTGGGCCGGGTCGTCAATCAGCAACAGAAACGCGCCCACTACCAGGGCGATCATGGCCCCAAAAATGGGGATCAGCGCCGTGACGGCGACGAGCACGCTGATCATCAGCGCATATTTGAATTGAAAAATCGTCATGGTCACAAAAAACATGGCGCCCAAAATGCAAGCCTCCATACACTGGCCGGAAAGGAACCGCGCAAAGGTCTGGCTGGCCATTCCGCCCACGCGCAGCAGCCAGTTGGCTCCTTTTTCGGGCAGAAAGGCGTAAAACAGCATCCGGCACTGGCGGCCCAGCTTTTCCTTCTGAGCCAGCACATAGATGGAGAAGGTCAGCGCGATAAAGAAATTGATAAATACGCCGATGACGCTGGTGGCCATGCCCACAGTGGAGCTGAGAGCCTGGGCGCCGGCAGCGCTAATCCAGCTGCCCACCTGCTCGCCCACGTGCTTCCAATCGATTTTGATCGAAAGAATCTCTTCAGCAATTTCGGGATATTTATCCCGCAGACTATAGACCCATCGCTGGGCTGCGAGGAGGGCGCCAGGCGCCTCTTCCGCCACGGATTGCGCCGTCTCGCCCAAAGCGGGCGACACCAGAAAGACCACGAAAAACAGGACGCCCACAACCAGCGCCAACGTCAGCGCAATGCTGATCCCTCGGCCGCCTCGGCGCAGCCGCTTTGGCGCCTGGCGCAACAGCGGCTCCACAACCCGCTCCTCTAAAAACCGCATGGGCACATTGAGGATAAAGGCGATGCCGCCCCCCAGCAAAAAGGGAAAGAAATAGCCAAAAATCTTTCCTGCAAAGGCGGAAACCCTGTCCCACTGCTGGAGCCCGGTATAAAACAAAGCGGCGAAGGCGACAATGCCCAGAATTTTTTTGATATTGCTTTTGTTCAGTTCCATTGATATCCCCTCCGGCGATTCTCCGGCTCATATTGAGAGCCAAAGCCGCCTTATTTTCTGTCGCTGTCGCCCGGATCCGGCAGGGGGATCTGGGCTAGCCTTTGGTCCAGCTCCTGCAGCCGCTCTTCCGCCAGACCCATACCCGGAGGCAACAGGCCGTTCATCGCCCGGATTGTCATGGGGCGGGCGCACCAGGCATATTCCCGGCGGCGCAGCAGCGGATAATATTCGCAGAGCAGCCGCAGGCAGCAGGGGTTTTCCATCAGGCTGCTCCCCAGGATATCCACGCCGTATCGCCCCTCCTGGCGGGCTGTGGGCCGGAAATCCGGCTGGTCCGCCGGGTAGTCGCCCCAAAGGCGACGCAGCCAGCGGACGCTTAGGTCAAACCATTGGGCGGCGTCCGAGTCGGTTTTGGCCCGGCGCCCCGAGCTGGTGTGGGGCTGAGCCAAGGACAAGCCGTGGATACCTCGCTGGAAAACATGGCATTCCGCCGGCCGCTCCAACCGAGCCAACTCCGCCGCAAAATCCAGCGTGTGGGTCACGGGAACGATTTCGTCCTCAAAGGTGGCAAACAGAAAAGCCGGCGGTGTTTTATCGTCCGCCGTCCCCAGCAAAGCCGGGGGATTCATGGCCATTAGGCCGCACTGAGGCTGGCCCAGGCAAGGGTAACAAAGAATCATGGCGTCAGGCCGTTCCTCCCCCTGGACGGACAGGGCGGCGGCCAAGTGTCCGCCGGCAGAAAAACCTACTGCGGCGATTTTGCCGGCGTCCACATTCCATTCCTCCGCTCGCCGGCGGATCAGGGTCAGGGCCTCCCGAGCGTCCTCCAAGGGCTCGGGCCACACGGCGCCTCGGCCCACGCTGTACCGCAGCACAAAGGCGTTAAAGCCCTGAGCCAGATAGGCCAAAGCCACAGGCTCGGCCTCCCGCTCGGAAAGCGCCTGGTAACCGCCGCCGGGCATAATCAGCGCCGTCTGCCGCCGAGCTGCGTTGGAAAATTTTTTATCGTCCCGCCAGAGATAGGCCTCCAGCGCCGCGCCTTTCCGGCTCAGGGAAATCTGTTCTGTCTTCATATCGGTTTGTTTGCTTGCTCCTTTCCTTGGCGGCCCTTTCGCCCGGCCGCTTTCGCGACGTTTTGTTCTTTTTGGAATTTTAGAAATCTCATGCGGGCGGGCCGCCTTTTTTCCGCGGCGGCCAAGGCCGCTTCAGCCGCGGGATAAACCGCCGGGCAAAGCTGCCCTTGCCTCTATTTTTGATATAACAGGCGCCGATGACGGAAAAAACCGCCGCGCCGATAAAGTTGACAAAGAGGTCCTTCATCGTATCGATGAGACCGATATCCAAATAACCGCCCAGGTCCCAATCCTGGCCGTTGACTTCCAAGCGCTGAATTTCCACTACGACGGGTATATTTTTCCCCTCTGGGTTCAGCTTCACAGAAGAGACGCGGCTCACCACTGTATCCTTCTGCATATCCGCGCCCAAATAGCGGTCCATACCAAATTCAAAAAATTCCCACATCACTCCTACCGTCATGGAAAAGCAAAAGGCGAAAAGACCCACAAAAAAGGGCGATAGGCTCAGGGCCACCCGAGGGCTGCGGTTGAGGATATCGATCAAGGAAATGCCGATAGCGGCCACCAAAAAGCCGCTGACCGTGTGCAGCATGGTATCCCAATAGGGAAATTGCAGATAATAAGCTCGAATCTCCCCCAAAATTTCGGCGGCGAAGATGAACAGCAGGATCAGAGCCTCCAATGTGTCCGGCAGGTCGACGTGCAGCCGGCCCTCCACAAAAGAAGGGACCATAAAAAGGACCAGCGTCAGCCCGCACAAGAAGACGTTGAAATAATCGCCGTTGAAAATTTGCGCAATCATCACGGCGACTACCAGCAGGCGCAGCGTGATATAAACCGCCGCCAGCTTTTTGCCAGGGCCCTTTTTCTCCGGCCCCTGTCCCTTTTCCTCTCTCTGCATTTCCTCCGCCATAACGTCCTCCCTTGCCTTGAACGCTCGCTTCCAGCCGCAAATACGGAAACTCGTGGTTAAAATAGTAGTATATCACAAAAGCGGCGCTCTGTCTCTTATAAAATGTAAATCTTTTGCCGTTTTTGCGGAGCGCCGCAGAACGTTTGACAGATTCCCTGTTCGCCGCGCAAATTGACATATTCTTTCGGCCGTGATATGATAATTTTTAAGCCTTTACGGCAAAACGGATTTTGATCGGGCAACGAAGGAGGCTTTTGGATGAATGGAGAGACGGACGCCAAGCGGGCCTATCGGGCTTCCGCCCTGGCCGGCGGCGTCAACGCCGGACTGGCTGTCATAAAACTGGCCGCCGGGCTGAAGGGCGGCTCCGCCGCCCTGGTTTCTGACGGCGTGGATTCCGCTTGCGATGTGCTGAGCTCTTTTATTGTGATGATCGGCGTCAAGCTGGCGGGAAAATCGCCGGACGAAGACCATCCATACGGTCACGAACGCTTTGAATGCGCGGCTTCCATCCTGCTGGCGCTGATGATCGCCGCCACAGGCATGGGCGTGGGCTGGAGCGCCCTGAAAAAGCTGCTGGGCGGGCAAGCGGCGGTTCCCCCCGCCGCCCTGGCTCTGGCCGCCGCCGGCCTCTCTGTGCTGGTCAAGGAGCTTTTGTTCCGCTTCGCCCGCCGGGCGGCCCGGCGGACTCGGTCCGATTCGCTGATGGCCAGCGCGCTGAACTACCGAGCGGACGTTTTTTCCTCCTGCGGCGTGCTGGCCGGCGTGGCCGGGGCCCGGTTGGGCTTCCCCTGGCTGGACTCTGTCGCCTCTCTCATTGTCTGCGGCCTGATTCTGCGCTCTGCCTTTCAGATTTTAACCGATTCTCTCAACAAAATGCTGGACAGCGCGATAGACGCTCGGACGGTAGAGCAAATTCGGGCGCTGATCCTGGCGCAGCCAGGCGTGCTGGGTCTGGACGACGTCAAAACCCGCCGCTTCGGCTCCCGCTATTTTGTGGATATTGAAATCGCCTGCGACGGCGATATCCTCCTGCGTCAGGCCCACGATATCGCTTCCCGCGTTCACGACGAGATCGAACGCCAATTCCCTGAAACCAAGCACTGCCAAGTCCATGTCAACCCCCAGTCGGCAAACGCCGACGAACATACTTCGCGTTAGTATGGCGGCGCGGCGGTTTTTTGCCTCCTCCTTGCCCAAAACAGTGCAAATAAGCAAAAACAGTCCCTTAGAGGGACTGTTTTTGTTGCCTGGAAAAGCAATTTATCGTTTTTTCAGGACAGAACATTCCGATATCTTGAAAAAACCCAGCTTTTCCGCCAATTTTCCAGACGCAAGATTGCCGCAGCGACACGCCCAAACAGGCGCTTTGCCCTGTTCCAGCGCATACTGCGCCATTTTTTCCGCCGCCGCCGCGGCCAACCCAAGGCGCCGATGGTCGGGGCGGGTTTCCACGCCAATATCGATTTGCCGGTCGCTTACCGCCGCCGAAAACGCCCAGGCGGCGATATCGCCGCCGCGAACGGCGCAAAACCCCTTTCCACGCTCTAAAAAAGCCTCTGGAGACTGCCAAAAAAGCGCCGGCGTAACGCGGCCTTGTATGCGAGCCAGCCATTCTCCGTCTATTTCTCTCCATTCATATCCAGCCGGTAAACGGTCAGAAGAAACCAAGGGATTTTCGCCATAGACAAACAACGCTCTGCGCCGCCGATCAACCCCGCCCTTCGAGAGCAGAAACTGCTCTGCCCGCCGGTCGTCTTTCAGCAAAACAAATCTTCTGGGATTCGTACAGTTTTTGTCTGCCAGCAACTCATAAACGCAGGCCAAAAAGGCTTCTTCCGCTTCCCCCGCCAAAAAGGCGAAGCCGCTGCAATACCAAAAAAGAACAGACTGAAACGCATGGTCGGAATTTGCAAAAACGTCTCCAACTTGAACCTCCTGGGCAATGGAAAGCGGATAAACCTTCCCACAACTATGTTCTTCTGCGAATTTTATCAATTCTGGATATCGTTCTACGCCGATTTTTTTTTGAGTTTCATAGGTTTCGTCGGTTTCGTCCGCCCAAAAATAGAAAAGCCTGCTTTTTCTTTTGCCGCGGCGGCGCCGGACCCGTTAGTAACCTGCTCTTTCCGCAGGTGGGTTCGCTCTTCGCTGTTTCAGTGCTTCCAACTTCCAACCCCCACGGGGGCCGGGAGGCCTGCGATCCGCAGCGAAATACGCAATCCCGTTTCGTTACTTTGTGGGTTAAAAAGAGCCCGGCGCCTGCGCCGCAAAAGAAAAAGCGGGAGGCTTTGTGTTTTCGCGTCTATTCAGAGCCTTGGGAAATCAATACCCTTCCCGGCTCAGCTCCTCTTGTTCCTGTTCCTCGAAATAATTTTCCAACCTTTCGGAGAAGATTTGAAAAACCGCCTGCAAAAGGTCTTCGTCTTCTATGGTAGCCAATATCTCCTCGCCAGTTCCCTCCTCCGGCTCTACCCGCAGGATCATCAGCTCATATTCGTCCTCCACAGACATTTCTGCGGGGATAAAGGCCATATAAGTATCGCCCTGATACTCCAACGTATCCAGATGCTCCAGCTCCAGGGTATTGCCGTCGTCGTCCGTCAGCGTCAGGATGTCGTTTCCGTATTCATTCTGGTTTTCTTTCATCTCGCTCATGGCTCCGCCCTTCCCTCGCCGCCCTGGGGCTTGAAATCGGATTTCTTTTTTCGATGGACATAGTATACCACGTCTCTGCGCAAATAAAAAGTGTTGACATTAAATAATTTTCTTGATATACTGTGTCTGGTAAAACAAAGCAGGGCAAGCCGCCCTCACCCCAATGGCCGTTTCAGAAAGGGTTTACATCGTTTTGCGCCGTCCGCTCCGCGGGAGTCGGGGGCGCGTTTGCGTGTGCTTGGGCGGCTGTTCTGCGCCCGAGCTTTTTTAATTTTAGGAGGTGCTTTGCCATTAGCGTCATGGAACATCAAATCAACGAAGAGATCCGGGAGAAGGAAGTCCGACTGATCGACAGCGAAGGCCGGCAGCTGGGCGTGGTGCCGCTGCAAAAGGCGCTCGAGGCCGCTGAGGAAAAAGGACTGGACTTGGTGAACATTTCGCCCAAGGCGGTCCCTCCTGTCTGCAAGATCATGGACTACGGTAAGTTCCGCTTTGAGCAGGCGAAAAAAGAAAAAGAGGCCAAAAAAAATCAGCGCATTGTCGAAGTCAAAGAGATCCGGTTTTCACCGAAGATCGATGTGCATGATTTTGAGGTAAAAGCCCGCAACGCCGCCAAATTTCTCACCAGCGGCGACAAGGTGAAAGCGACCGTGCGCTTCCGCGGCCGCGAGATGGCCCACACCCAAATCGGCCTGGAGCTGCTGCGCAAATTCGCCGAAGCCTGCAAGGAAGTTTCCAATGTGGAAAAAGAGCCCAAGCTGGAGGGCCGCCAGATGATTATGTTTCTGGCCCCCCTCAAAAAGAAACCATAACGGCAAGGCCCGTTTTGCTTAAGAGAGGAGTTTCAAAAGATGCCGAAGATCAAAACCCATACAGGCGCGAAAAAGAGATTTAAGATGACCAAAACCGGCAAGATCAAGCACGGTTCTATCAACAGACGCCATTTTAACAATGGCCACGGTTTCACCGCCAAGCGCCGCCGCCAGCTGCGCAAGGCCGATTATGTGGATTCCGCCCAGGCCGCGCAGATCAAGCGTCTGCTGCCCTACAGCTAATCGAAACGGTAAACAGGAGGCTTAAATAAAATGGCAAGAGTAAAAGGCGCGATGATGACGCGCAAAAGAAGAAAGAAGACAATCAAGCTGGCCAAGGGCTATTGGGGCAATAAAAAGAGCCACTATAAACTGGCCAACCAGCAGGTGATGAAATCCCTGAAATACGCTTACATTGGCAGAAAGCTGAAAAAGCGCGATTTCAGAAGACTGTGGATCACCCGCATTTCCGCCGCCTGCGCTCAGAACAATATCAACTACTCCCGGTTTATGAACGGCCTGAAAAAGGCCGGCATCGGCCTGAACCGGAAGATGCTGGCCGAGCTGGCCGTTTCCGACGCCGCCGCTTTCGCCGGCCTGGTGGAAAAGGCCAAAGCCGCGCTCTAAAACCTGGATGGAATCAGAATATCCCGCCCCGGAGTTTTTACTCCGGGGCTTTTTGTCAGCACGCGTCGACGGAGATGCTCCCTTTGGCTGTAGGCGCTTCATGCGTCGCGCTGCCCGGAGCCGAAACAACTTTCGCGAAAATTGTTCCGTCTTTGAGTACAGAGCCCCATACCTCCCCCACACCCATACAAAGTTTGTCCGTGGGCGTTCGCCGGCCTGGGGTAATTTGGCAGATGGCGTTTTTAACGATTCGAATAGAACGGGGCGCTAAGGACGGAACCACTTGTCAAAGACCTCTTGGTTCACATTGGGCGACATGGACCAGAGACTTTTCTCTTTATCCCGGACAGTATCCTCCCCTTCCTCTTCTACGGGGCGAGTTCATACACGAAGCTGTCAATACACTAACAGTCCTCAGGCCAATGACACAAGACGTAAGCGCCGTCGCCGTATTCCGGCTTCATCAGCAGTGCCAGCTCCGGTCCTGACTCCAGGTCATTAAGTTCGTCAAACAGGGGCGCGATCCAGTTGATATGGGTCTCCTCGCCATCCGTACCAATGGATACCTCCACCCTGTCGCCATCCGCCGTCTTGGCCAACTCATCCAAGCCCTATGTGAACTCGGGCCAGTTGCCCCACAGCTCATCCTCAAAATGCATTTGGGCATCTTCATCGTTTTCCGCGCTGTCATTATGTCGACAAAGCGCTGTCTGCTTTTGCCCCACAAATGGTAATGTTCCAGGAGCCTCTTTGAAACGGAATACCCAATTTCTACAATATCTTGCAAAAGAAAAGCTCCGCCGGCTGGGCCAGGGGGCAGCGGTCCAGAATCAGGCAGCCGCAGTCCCGGTAACCCAACTTGCGGTAAAAGCGCTGGGCTTCCTCGTCCGCCTGGGTGGAGAGCAGAACCATGGGATAGCCGGCCTTCTGCATCTCCTTTTCCCAGGCGCCCATGGCAAAGCGGCCCGCCCCCTGGCCCCGGCTCTCCGGCAGCACAAACAGGCAATTCAGAAAGGGCAGCTTATCCCAGAGTAAGACGTAATCCATCAGCCCCGCCGGCTTTTGGCCGCAGCAAATCAAAAACGCTTGGCCGCTCTGGGTCTTTTTTTCAAACTGCTCCGCCTTGCAATGGGGCTCGATTGCCTGCCAAAACGCCCAATCCGCCAGCTCCGCCTGCCGCAGCGTCAGCGTCGCCCTGTTTTCCTGTCCCATATTTACCTCCTATCCGATCCGAATATGGCTGATCGCGGTTTTCAGCCTGTCCAATTTTTGACTCCACTTTCCTCGCCGGTCTGGCGGCAGCTCCAGCCCGCAGCAAGCGGCGATTTCCTCCGCAATTCGACTGGGGTCCTTCTCCACGGTTTGGATTTTGTAGGCCTCTGGCATTTGCGCAAAAGCGGCCAGGCAGCGGTCCAGCGCCTCCAAGGCAAATTGTTCTCGCCAAAGCATCCCCAAATTGCGCTTTTTCAGCCGTCGGATAACCGTCTGCCGGTCGGCCTCCAGAATGAAATGCTCTGTTTCAAAGCCCTCCCGAACCAATTCGCCGGCGATTTCTTCCCAATATTGGGGGTTTATCACAGTCATCGGCACGACGAGCGGCCCCGAATATTGCCGACAGATCGCGGAGAGGATTTGCCGGTTGATCTGCCGCCACAAAGGCATATCCTGAAAATCCGGCGTACGGCAACAGGGCGGCGTATTGCGCCGCAGGAAATAGCCGGCGTTTTCTGGGTCATAGCAAAAAGCGCCGGGTAGGCGGCGGCAAAGCTCGCCGGCAACGGTAGTTTTTCCCGCGCCAAAGGCGCCGTTGATCCAAATGATCACAAAAAGCCCTCCTGTTTCTCGCCGGGAGCGCCCAGCGGCCAAAATCTCCACAAAAGCTCTTGGTGAAATCGACGAATTTTCCGCCGCCTCTTGCGGCTTTCCCGCCGCTGTGATAAGATGATTCCGCGTCCTTGACTCCGCTTCCGGTTTTGCGGAGGGGCGTCGACCGCCGCTCAAGCACATTTCTTTTCGAGGAGGAACCGGGGTATGGACAAAAAACGGGTCAACCAAGATATTTTTCGGATGGTTCTGCCCATTATCGTTGAGAACGTCCTACAAATGTCCGCCGGACTGGTGACCACCGCCATGATCGGCCGGCTGCTGGCCGACGATATCTCCGCCCAGGGCATCGGCAACCGGATTACCAACACCTTTTGGGCGCTGTTCAAAGGAGTCGGCATTGGAACCACCGTTATTGTGGCCCTGCGGTATGGCCAGCAAAAATTTCACCTGTGCCGCCGCACAGTAGAGCAGGTTTATATCACTGCGCTACCCGCCGCTTTTGGGTGCGTGGCGCTGACTTTGCTTTTTATGGACCCCATCCTGCATCTGTTCACCCAAGAAGAAGCTCTTTTGCAGGCGGCTTTTCGGTTCGCCCGCATCGCCATTTTCGCCGTCCCCTTTATGGCTCTGTCCAGCGTCAACGCCGCCGCTTTCAACGGCCATGGCAACACCAAGACCCCCATGTATTTGGCCTTTTTGATGAATGGAGTCAATATTGTGTTGGGGTATCTGTTGATTTTTGGCCCCGGCCCTCTGCCCGCTCTGGGGCTGGTGGGCGCCGCCGTCAGCACAGTAGTTTCTTGGATGACCGGCTCTTTGACCGGCTTGGCCTTACTTTATGCCCGCCACGGGTATTTTGGCCACGAACATCACGGCCAATCCTTTTTCTCCTTGGATAAGCCTATTTTGAAAGAAGTTTATAAAACCGGCGTGCCCGCCGCCTGTGAAAACGTCTTTTGGCAGCTTTCGGCCATTGTGCTGAGCAACGTCATCCTGGGCTATGGCAGCGCCGCCTTCGCCGCTTACAATCTTGGTCTGCAAGCGGAGATGATCTGCGAAATGCCGGGCATCGGCTTTGTCACCGCCTCTACCTCCCTGGCCGCTCGGGCCATCGGCATGGGGGACGACCAGCTTTACCGGACCTATTTCAAGCAAATGCGCAAATTTTCCTTTTTCACTGGTCTGGCGGCCAGCGTGGCCCTGTTTACCTTTGCCGGCGGCTTTATGACGCTGCTCACCGACAAGCCGGAAATCCAGGCCATCGGCCGGGTTTATGTCTTTATCATGGGCTTCGCCCAGATTCCCCAAGACTTGGCCAAGGTCTATAACGGCACAATACGCTCCGCCGGCTACCGCAATATGCCCATGATGATTTCTTTTATCGGCATTTGGTGCGTCCGCGTGCCTATTTCCGTCGTCTTTGGCAAACTGCTGGGCTGGGACATTTCCTTTGTGTGGATCGCCATCGCCCTGGATCAAATTGTCCGCATTCTGCTGAGCATCGGCGTTTTTCAGAAAAAGCGAGTGATCGACCGCGTGCTGCAAGGCCCGCCGGCCCAGGCGCAAAAGGTTTAACAATTCTCTCCGCCCTCGGTTTCCGCTCTGTCCAGCTTAGGCCGCAGCGGCTGGACAGCCAATCGAGTCAAAGCGAAGCCGGTAAAATTCAAGATAAAATCGTCGATATCGCAGCTGCCGCAGCCGGTGAGCAGCTGGGTAACTTCGATTAAGAAAATACACAAAGCGCCCAGCGCCAAGCTGGGCGCGATTTTTTTCATCCTGCTCCAAGCGAACGGCAGCAAAGCCCCCAACGGGGCCAGCGCCAGCAAATTGCCCAGCAGGTTGATGACAGCCGCGCTTTTGCTCACCCAGCCCCGGCGCATCCCCTTCCAATAGACGGCCATGGTGGCGAAAGGCCGCAGATTGGTGCGCAGACGCCAATTTTCCAAGCGGAAGGTGTTGTGGCGGCCAAATTCGCCGTCGAAAAACAGCAGACTGATTAAATGCGTTAGGTAAACCGCCAGCAGCAGCCGAGCCGTCCGGCGGATTTTTTGTCCCCTTTCCCCTCCAAGGCCCAAGCCGGCCGCCAACGCCGCGCCCGACTGAATCAAGGATAACAACAGCCGAGATTCCAATTCCATCCAATAACCAGGCGCCGCCGCGAACGCGGCCATGGCTCCCAAGCTGCCCAGCAGAACCCATTGGCAGAAGCGGGCCACTGTTTGCTTCATGCGCAATTTCTCCTTGTTGTGTCAATCTCATCGCCCGCCCAGCGGACGACGCCCATCATTATATACGATTTCCGCCTTTGATTCCAGCAAAAGAAAAATCCCAATTTCGCGGGCATTCGCAGGTCAAACGGCATATACTATCCTATACGCGCCCCGAGCCGGAACAAAAAACTTGCAAAAGAGCCGCAGCCGTGATAAAATGTGTTTAGAAAAAGACGAAAGGAGGATGGCATGAATCAAAGCGTAAAAAAGAACGAGGCCGTCGTTTTAGGCGATTTGGACGATTTCATTTTTGCCGATGAAACGCCTTATATCAGCCAGAAATAAAATCGGCCTCTCCCCTCCCAGATTTCTAACGCCGCTTCGGCGGTTTTCACGATAACACGGCGGCGAAATGCGCGCCGTCTTTTTTTATGTCGCGGCGGCCGCGTTCTGTTTGAGCGGAACCGATGGACGCGCCGTTGCGCTGGACGCCAGGGCGGGTCAATTCGCCAGCTGACGCGGGCTCTCCTCTTCGAGGGGCTTGCGATAAACGCCCCACTCTCCGCAGCTCCTAACCCTGCCGCGCTACCCCGGCGTATGCCCTTCGGGGCCTCTCGACGCCTTTTCCAGGGCGATTTTCAGCTCTTTGGCGCCTTTATGACGACGGGATTTTTCCAAGATTTCGCCAATTTGCCCCTTGACCTGACTGATTTCAGCCTTGAGCTCCGCCGCCGAAATGCGCAGAGCGCCGTGCCCCAGGATAATCGCCTGCTCCAGGCTATCGGAAGTGGCCACCCGCACTTTATGCCGCTGGGCGATGGTGTAGGTGGTTTTTTCAATATAGGCGTCCGCCGTCTCCGCTTCTTTGGTGTAGACCACATAGATGTTGTGGTATTTGCTCACTTCCCCCACGTTGCGGGGCACCTTGTAAGCGTCGAATACCAAAATCACCTGGCAGTTCCGGTAGCCCTGGTAATTGCTCAGCAAGTCCATCAGCAGCTGACGGGCGGCGTCCAGACTCTGCTGGGCCGCTTCCTTCAGCTCGTCCCAGGCGAAGATGATGTTGTAGCCGTCCACCAGCAAAAACTCTTGTCGATTGGGGTCGGGCCGCTCTCGTCGGCGGGGGACCGGGTCGGTCGGCGGCTCCGGCGGCTTTTCCCGCCTGGTTTTGGGCGCTGGGTCAAAATCCCGCCGGCGGATGGGGCCATAGGTCCGCTCATAAATGGCCATCAGCTCCTTGTCCTCTTCCAGCGTGCCAGAATAGCGCGGCTGCCGGGCAGGCTCGGCAATCGGTTCCTGCGGCTCCGGCGGCTGCTCCTGCTCTTCCGCTTCTTTGGGCTCCCGTCGCCTGTTTCGACAGCTTTCCACGTGCATATACTCCGCCACCTGATTCCATTTGACGGTAAAACCGGCGCCGTGGGCGCAGAACACCGAATCTACCGGGTTTTCCAAATCCCGCTCCGGGTCGTAGCCCGCCTGTTCAATGACTTCCTGTTGGTTGTGACAGGGCAGATAGCCCTTCAGGCTGTAAGAAAGCCGGGCTTCTCCCTTGGAATAGGCCGCCGCTTGGCGGGCATAGTCCCCCATGCCGGCGGCGGGGGCCAAGCCCGTCAACAAAGACCGCTCCCCCGCGCTTTCCGGCGGGTCAAATCGGCCGCCCATCTGTTGAATATCCGCCATAGCCCGGCCCAGGTTGGCGGGAGGCAGCTCTAAGCGAAACGCATACCAGGGCTCCAGCAACAGACTCTTTGCCTGCATCAGCCCTTGGCGCACCGCTCGATAGACGGCTTGACGCAAATCGCCCCCTTCGGTATGCTTGACGCTGGTCTGCCCCCCGATCAGCGTGATTTTCATATCTGTGATAGGCGAACCGGTGAGGACGCCCAAATGGACCTTTTCCTCCAAATGGCTCAGAGCCTGGCGCTGCCAACCTCGGTCCAGCAGTTCCTCGGGGCAATCCACGTCAAACTGCAGGCCCGAGCCCCGTTCCGCCGGCTCCAGCAGCAAGTGAATTTCCGCATAATGGCGGAGAGGTTCAAAATGGCCCACTCCCTCCGCCGTATTCTCAATGGTTTCCCGGTAGACCACGGCGCCGGGGCCAAATTCCAAGGCCAGGTCAAAGCGCTCCAGCGCCAGCCGCTGCAAAATCTCCAGCTGAACCTGGCCCATCAGCTGGATATGAATCTGCCGCAGGCGCTCGTTCCAAACCAGCCTCAGCTGAGGGTCCTCCTCCTCCAGCTGCCGCAGCTGGCGCAAAGCGACCATAGGGTCGCAGCTTGGGGGCAGGATCGCCTGATAGGCCAACGCCGGTTCCAGCACAGGCGAAGCTGAAGCCGCCTCGGCGCCCAGCCCCTGGCCCGCCCGGGTATGGGTCAGACCAGTGACGGCGCACAGACAGCCCGCCTCCGCCGCCTCCACAGCCTGATATTTCGCGCCGGAATAAATGCGGATTTGCTCGGCCTTTTCCTGCCAAATCTCTTCCCCCTGGCCGCCGGTCAGCAGGTCTTTCACCCGCAGGCTCCCGCCGGTAATTTTCAAATAAGTCAGCCGGACTCCTTGAGGGTCCCGCGCAATCTTATAGACCTTGGCGGCAAATTCCGCCGGATAAACGGGGGGCCGGGCATAGGTCTCCAGGCCCTGGAGCAGCTCGTCCACCCCGTTCAGCCGCAGAGCGGAGCCAAAATAGCAGGGAAACAGCTGCCGCCGGGCGATCATCTCTCGAATGCGCTCCAGGCTCACCGTCCCCTGCTCCAAATATTCTTCCATAGCCTCTTCGCCGCACAGGGCCAGATTTTCCATCCAATCTTCCCCAGGATTCGGGCCAAAATCCACGCAGGCCGAATCCAGCTGCCGGCGCAGTTCCTCCAGCAGCGGCCCTCGGCGGTCGGGCGCTAAATCCATTTTGTTGACAAATAAAAAAACGGGAATCCGATACCGGCGCAGCAGGCTCCACAAGGTGTGGGTATGGGCTTGGACGCCGTCGGCCCCGCTGACCACCAAAACGGCGCAGTCCATCACCTGCAAAGCCCGCTCCATCTCGCTGGAAAAATCCACATGGCCGGGGGTGTCCAGCAACGTGATCTCCAGCTCCTTCAAGGGCAAAATCGCCTGCTTGGAGAAAATCGTGATTCCCCGCTCCCGTTCCTGGGCGTCCGTATCCAAAAAGGCGTTTTGGTGGTCTACCCGGCCCAGTTTTTTCAGCTGCCCGCTGCAATAGAGCATTCCTTCAGATAGCGTGGTCTTTCCTGCGTCTACATGAGCCAGAATGCCCGCCGCCAATCGTTTCATTTCCCGTTTCCCGCTTTCATCCATTTCTCGGCCCCTTTTGCCAGAAGGATTTTCCTGGAAAACCCCGAAAAACCATTCTGACTCTTTCATTTGCAGATCGCGTCCCCACAAAACCGGAGGGTTTTGCGGGGCCTTTTTGGAATTGATTGAATTTCCGAGAAGTGGATTCCCGCAAATCCCTTCGCCAGATTCCCGGCGTCCCGCTGCCGCGGGTCCCTAGTATAGTATCATGGATATTATACCACGGCCCGGGCCTTGGCTCAACTTTTTCCGGCCGGTTTGCGCGAAAAAAGGGCGCCGCCGCTTTTTTTTTGCGTCGAACTGTGTTACAATAAAACCCGAGTTTTTCATACCCGACCGTTTATCCAAGGAATAAGGGGGCTTTGCCGAGAGAGCTCGGCTGGGCTGGCGCTACATTCATAAAAAAACAGTTTCCCGAAAACCGGGGCTGACAAGGAGTGATACAGTTTGTTAAGAACAGATTTGCGCAACATCGCCATCATCGCCCATGTTGACCATGGCAAGACCACTCTGGTGGACGAAATGCTCAAGCAGGGCGGCGCTTTTCGCGAGAATCAGGCGGTGCAGGATCGAGTGATGGACAACAACGCCATCGAACGGGAACGCGGCATCACCATATTGGCCAAAAACACCTCGGTTCGTTACAAAGATATCAAAATCAATATCATCGACACCCCGGGCCATGCGGATTTTGGCGGCGAGGTGGAGCGCGTGCTCAAAATGGTGGACGGCGTGCTGCTGCTGGTGGACGCCTTCGAGGGCCCCATGCCCCAGACCCGCTTCGTGCTGCAAAAGGCCCTGGAGCTGGGCCACAAGGTCATCGTGGTGGTCAACAAGGTGGACCGGCCCGACGCCCGGCCTCTGGAGGTGGTAGACGAGGTGCTGGAGCTGCTGCTGGACCTGGACGCCACTGAGGAGCAGATCGAATCCCCTGTGATTTTCTGCTCGGGCCGCCAGGGCACTGCTTCTCTGGCGCCGGACGACGCAGGCAGCGACCTAATCCCCCTGTTTGAAACCATTCTCAGCCACATCGACCCGCCAGAATATCAGGAAGGCCCCACCAAGGTGCTGGTTTCTTCCATTGATTACAACGATTATGTGGGCCGTATCGCCATCGGCCGCATCGAGCGAGGCTCTCTTCGGCAAAATCAGGAAGTGGCTGTGACGGATTACCACAACCCAGAAATCTCCTACAAGGCTAAAATCGTCTCCATGTATCAGTTTGAAGGCTTGCAGCGGGTTCCTGCCGCTGAAGCCAAAGGCGGCGACATTGTGTCCTTCTCGGGCATTGCAGGCATCAATATCGGCAATACCGTCTGCGACCCGGCGGCGGTGGAGGCCGCGCCCTTTGTCAAAATTTCCGAGCCCACAGTGGAGATGATTTTTTCCGTCAACGACAGTCCTTTCGCCGGCCGGGAGGGCAAATTCGTCACCTCTCGCCAAATTCGGGAACGGCTGATGCGGGAACTGCTGCGGGACGTTTCTTTGCGCGTGGAGGAGACGGACAGCGCCGATTCCTTCCGCGTGCTGGGTCGGGGTGAAATGCACTTATCCATCCTGGTGGAAAATATGCGCCGGGAGGGCTATGAATTGCAGGTGGGCCCGCCCAAAGTGCTGTATAAAACGGTGGACGGCGTCCGCTGCGAACCCATCGAACAGCTGGTGGTGGACATCCCCGAAGACGCGCTGGGCGCGGTGATGGAAAAAATGGGCTCCCGCAAGGCGGAAATGACGCACATGACTCCTCAAGGCAGCCGAGTACGGCTGGAATTTTTAGTTCCTTCTCGCGGATTGTTCGGCTACCGGAACGAATTTCTGACGGACACCCGAGGCGAAGGTATTATGAACACGATTTTCCATGGCTACGAGCCCTATAAGGGCGATATCGCCCGGCGCAGCACCGGCTCGCTGATCGCCTTTGAAAACGGCGAAGCCGTTACCTACGGTCTGTACAACGCCCAGGAGCGGGGAACGCTGTTCATCTCCCCCGGAACCCAGGTTTACGGCGGCATGGTGGTCGGCTATTCTCCCAAAAGCCAGGATTTGGACGTCAACGTATGCAAAAAGAAGCACGTCACCAATATGCGAGCTTCCGGCAGCGACGAAGCCCTGCGGCTGACGCCGCCCACTGTGCTCAGCCTGGACGCCAGCCTGGAGTTTTTGAGCGACGACGAGCTGCTGGAGGTGACGCCCCAGAGCCTTCGTATCCGCAAGCGAGTGCTGGACCGGGCCCAGCGCCTGCGGGAAGCCAGCAAAAGCAAAAACTGATCGCAAAAGCTTCCTCTCTCATCTCCCTGTCAAAACAAATTTTTGAAAAGGGAAATGAAATTGAGACTTTATTTTATTAAGGAAAACTGTTATACTGAAAACAGCGAAACGATTTGCAAGATCGACGGCAATTCACAGCGAAGCGGGGAACGAACCATGGACGAAATTGATAAAAAAATCCTTTCCCTTTTAGTGGAAAACGCCCGCATCCCTCTCAAGCAGATCGCCGCCCAGGTGTTTTTATCGCCGCCGGCGGTTTCCGCCCGCATCGAGCGGATGGAGCGGGGCGGCGTTATCACCGGTTATCGGGCCTCTGTGGCGCCGGAAAAGCTGGGGTACCATATTGTGGCCTTCATCAACGTTGTGCTGCACCCGGAACGCCAGCGGGATTTTTACAGCTGCGTCCAACAGTCTCCTTATGTGATGGAGTGCTATCATGTGGCGGGCTCTTTTTCCATGCTCATCAAAGCCTGTTTCCCCGATACCCATCGGATGGATTCTTTTATGGCCCGCATTCAAAAATTTGGGGAGACTCAAACTCAGATCGTTTTTTCCTCGGTGATTGAGCGCCGGGAGCCTGGGCTGACGGTTCCGCCGCCCGCCCCGCCCCAATAGGATACCCGACAGGGCCGCCGCCCCTTCCCCGCGCCCCGCCCGCCCGACGCCGCTCTTGCAGGCCGCCGCGCAGGACGGGGCGCGCTGTTTTCAGCCGGCGCAGAGGCGCTGATTCCTTTGAAAGGGCGAATCGGCGGGTATTTTTCCTTGTGCCTGGCAGACAAAATTGATATAATATTTTTTTACAACGGGCTTTTTGAACAAATGGAAAACCGACGCCCTTTGGCGTCCTTTTCTTTCCGTTTAAGCCCAGAATGATTTTGGAGAAACGCGATGAAAAAGAAACTGTGGAAAATCGCCCAAGCCCAGCCCGAACAGGCGGCGCTGCTCCAGCGGGAGCTGGGTCTTTCCCCGCTGGCGGCTTCGGCTTTGGCCGCCCGAGGGCTCTGGGGCCGGCAGGCCCAGGATTTTTTGGACGCCTCTCTGAACCGCTTGGGAGACCCTTTCCTGCTGCCGGATATGGACAAGGCCGTAGCGGAAGTGCGGCGGGCGCTGGCCGCCGGCGACAAAATCGCCGTCTATGGCGATTACGATGTGGACGGCGTCACCGGCGCCGCCCTGTTGATGCAGTATCTCCGTTCTCAGGGGGCGGACTGCGTTTATTATATTCCAGATAGGCTCAGCGAAGGCTATGGACTCAACCAAGCCGCCGTCCGGCGGCTGGCGGAGGGAGGCTGCAAGCTGATGATTACGGTGGATTCCGGCATCACTGCTGTGGAAGAAATCGAGTATGCCGCCAGCCTGGGTATGAACGTGGTGGTGACGGACCATCACGAGTGCATGGACCAGCTGCCCCCGGCCTTGGCTGTGGTCAACCCCCGCCGGCCGGATTCCCCTTATCCTTTCCGGGAATTGGCGGGAGTGGGCGTGGCCTTCAAACTGGTCTGCGCCTTAGAGCGGAACCGTCCTCTGGAGGAGCTGATGGCCGAATACGCAGATATCGTGGCCATTGGCACGGTGGCGGACGTAATGCCTCTGGTGGAGGAAAATCGGACCATTGTGGCCTGCGGCCTGCGTCAACTGGAGCATACCAGAAACCAGGGCCTGCGGATGCTCATGCAAAAGCTGGGGCTGGACCCGGCCGCCGTCAGCGCCAACGCCGTAGGCTTTACGATGGCTCCCCGAATCAACGCCGCCGGACGCATGGGCGGCGCCGGGCAAGCGGCGGAGCTTTTTTTAACAGAAGATCCCCGGCAGGCTATGGCCCTGGCAGAGCAGCTATGCGAGCTGAATCGCCGAAGGCAGCAAGAGGAAAATGATATTTTCCAGCAGATCACAAGCCGGCTGGACGGACAGTTCGACCCCCAGCGGGACAAGGCTCTGGCTCTTTGGGGCGAAAATTGGCACAACGGCGTCATTGGCATTGTGGCTTCCCGCCTGGCCGACCGTTACGGCGTGCCTACGGTGCTGATTTCTTTGGACGGCGACCAGGGCAAGGGCTCCGGCCGCAGCGTTCCCGGCTTCAATCTCTACGCCGCCCTGGAGCATTGCGGAGCGTTTCTGGAGAAATACGGAGGGCACGAGTTGGCGGCGGGCCTGACCGTCCGGCGGGAAAACTTAGAGGGCTTTCGTCGGGAGCTGCTGAACTACGCCGCCAGCCGGCTGGAGCAAGAACAGATTCAGCCCTCCATTTCGGTGGACTGCCTGGCCCAGCCGGACCAGCTTTCTTTGGCTTCGGTGCAGTCCCTCTCCGCGCTGGAGCCCTTCGGCATGGGCAACCCTCAGCCTGTTTTCTGTATGCGGGAAATGACGGTGGAGGAAATTACCCCCATCAGCCAGGACAGGCACATCAAGCTCCAGCTCTCCAAAGAGGGGCAGACCTTTTTTGCCTTTCTTTTCGGCGTGGGCAGCGCCAACTGCCCTTTCCTATGCGGCGATCAAATCGACGCCGTTTTCTCCGCTGAAATCAACCGCTACCGGGGGCGGCAAAGCGTCCAGCTGGTGCTCAAAGACGCAGTCTGGTCTCAGCAGGAGGACGCTCAGGATCAACAATCCATGGAACTTTATCAGACCTTCTGTCAAGGCCGGCTGACAGACCCTGCGCAGGCTTTGGCTCTCCGCCCCGTCCGGGACGACCTGGTGGCTGTGTTCCGCCATGTCAAAGCCCGGGCCCGTCAGGGGCGTTTGCGGGTGTTGCCCCGCTCTCTTTACCGGCAAATCCGCTATGAATCCGCCCGACCCATGAACCTGGGCAAGCTGCTGATTTGCCTGGATATTTTTCAGGAATTTGCTATTTTTGATTGCTCCTCTGCGGGAGAACAGCTCGATATCGCCGTGCTGAACCGCCAAGGCAAGGCGGATATCAACGGCTCCAAAATCTTAAAACGGCTGGCGGAAGCCGGCAAATCCGAGGGATAGAGCAGGTGATTACAGATGAAGGAACCCCAGATGAACACGGAAATTTTTGAAACGGAAGCGGCCAAGCCCCAAGCGCCGGAGCCGGACAAAACCGATTACAGCCTGGAAACGCTGCTGGCCAAAGTGAAAGAGCACTCCCCTCTCTCTGATATAGAGAAAATTGAAAAAGCCTATTATTATGCGGAGGCGGCCCACCAGGGCCAAAAGCGCCGCAGCGGCGAGCCTTATTTTATCCACCCTGTGACAGTGGCGGGCATTCTGGCAGAGCTGGGCATGGACACGGATTCCATTGTATCCGGCCTGCTTCACGACGTGCTGGAGGATACCGAGGCCACCTACGCCATGGTGGAAAAGGAATTCGGCCGCTCTGTGGCGGATTTGGTCAACGGCGTCACCCGTCTGGGCAAAATCGCTTACAGCAGCAAAGAAGAATCCCAGATGGAAGACCTGCGCAAAATGTTTATCGCTATGGCCCGAGATATCCGGGTGATCATCATCAAGCTGGCCGACCGGCTGCACAACGCCCGGACATTCCGCTTTCTTTCTGAACAAAAGGCCCGAGATAAATCTCTGGAAACGATGGAGATTTACGCCCCTCTGGCCCACCGGCTGGGTATTGACAGCATCAAGTGCGAGCTGGAGGATATCTGCATCCAATACCTGGACCCTGTGGGCTATGGCTACATCATGGAGGAGATGGCGGGCAAAACCGACGAATACGAAGAATTTTTGCAGCGAGTGCAGCTGCGCATCAGCGAAAAGCTGCAAAGCGCCGGCATCGCCTGCGAAATGAAGGCCCGCGTCAAACACGTTTATAGCATTTATCGCAAAATGTATATCCAGAATCTGAATTTTTCCGAGATGTACGATATTTGCGCCGTGCGGGTGATTGTAGAAAAACTCACCGACTGCTATAACGTGCTGGGTTTCGTCCACGACCTGTATCGCCCCATTCCAGGCCGGTTTAAGGATTATATCAGCAACCCCAAGCCCAACGGCTATCAATCGCTGCACACCGTGGCCATCGGCCGAGAAGGCATCCCCTTCGAGGCGCAGATCCGCACGCAGGAAATGGACCAGACGGCGGAATACGGCGTGGCGGCTCACTGGAAATATAAAGACGGCCTGAAGGGCAAGCAGAACGAGCAGACGTTCGCCTGGATTCGCCAGCTGCTGGAATCCCAGCAGGACACTCAGGCGGAGGATTTCATCAAAAATATCAAGGTGGATTTGTTCAGCGAGGAAGTCTTTGTCTTCACTCCCAAAGGCGACGTCATCAATCTGCCCATGGGCGCCACCCCCATCGATTTCGCTTACGCCATCCATTCGGCTGTGGGCAACCGCATGACGGGCGCCAAAGTCAACGGCCGGCTGGTTCCCATCGATTACGAACTGAAGACCGGCGAAATCGTGGAAGTCCTCACCTCCAAGGAAACCAACGGCCCGGGCCGGGATTGGCTCAATCTGGCCAAAACGGCGGAGGCCCGCAACAAAATCAAGCAATGGTTCAAAAAGGAACGTCGAGAGGAAAACATCCAGCAGGGCCAGGCCGCTTTGGAGCGAGAGCTGAAAATCGCCCTTCTTTACAACGATTTTCAGAAAGAAGAGGTCTATGGTCCGGTGATCCATCGCTTTAATTTCAACACGCGGGAAGACCTGTACGCCAGCATCGGTTATGGCGGCGTTTCTTGCTCCAAGGTGATGACAAAGATCCAGGAGGAGCTGGAGCGGCTCAACCGCCAGAAGATCAAAATCGAAGACCCCAAAACTCTGCTTCAGAAAAAGCGAGCCGCCAGCGACAGCGGCGTCATTGTGGAAGGAATCGACAACTGCCTGGTCAAATTCTCCAAATGCTGCACGCCCATTCCCGGCGACAATATCGTCGGTTTTGTCACCCGGGGCTACGGCGTTTCCGTCCACCGCACAGAGTGCGCCAACGTAGCGAAGGGCATGGAGAATACCGAGGAGTACGGCCGCTGGGTCCGGGTCTCCTGGGACCCTGAAACCAAATTCAAATTCAGCACCGGCATTCGCATCAAGGCCAAAGCTCAGGTGGGAATGCTGGCGGACATTATGCAGATTTTCAGCGTGATGAAAATCAACGTCACCGAAATGAATGTGCGGGACATTGCCGGTCTGGGCAACTACTTCTGCACGTTGGAGGTCAAAGACCGGGAGCAGCTGGAAAGTATTCTCAACCGCGTGCGCAAGGTCAACGGGGTGGTGGAAGCCGCCCGCATTATGGAAGGCAAATAAAACGGAAAGGAGAGATTCCATGCGCGCGGTTGTAATCCGAACCAGCGGCGCCTCCCTGACGGCCGACGGCCAGCCCCGGGGACAAATTGCGCAAGGCTTGGTTGTGCTGGTGGGCGTTACTCACAGCGACGGGCCGGAACAGGCCGCTTATCTGGCGGAAAAATGCGCTCGGCTACGGATTTTTGAGGATGAAAACGGCAAACTCAACCGGTCTCTGGCCGACGTGGGCGGCAAAATGATGGTGGTTTCCAATTTCACTCTGTACGCCGACTGCTCCCACGGCCGGCGGCCGGATTTTTTGGCCGCCGCCAAGCCGGCCCAATCCCAACCGCTCTATGAGCGGTTTCTGGCCGAGCTGGACCGGCTGGAGGTCCCTTATTGCAGCGGCGTTTTTGGCGCCGATATGAAAATCGACCATGTGAACGACGGGCCTGTGACTATCTTGATGGACACCGACCAAATGATGAAAAAGAAGGGATGAAGCCCATGAAAATCGAAGCGCTGCGGGTGGGGCCTCTGGCTACCAACTGCTATCTGCTGGGCGACGAGGAAAGCGGCCTGTGCGCCGTCGTGGACCCTGGCGCCCAGTGCCAAAAGAAAATCCTGCCCGCTTTGGAGCAATTCGGCATGAAATGCGCCATGATCTTGCTGACTCATGGCCATTACGACCATATTATGGCCCTGAAGGACCTGAAGGACGCCGTCGGCGCGCCCATCTATATCCACGAGAAGGACGCTCATATGCTGACGGAGGACTATCTGAAAGACTGGAAAGCGGCGGCGGCCCAAGGCTACCGGCAGGCGCTGGCGGACAAACTGCTGCGGGACGGGGACAAAATCCAGTTGGGCAATCTGGAGATCACAGTCATGAATACCCCAGGCCACACTCCGGGCAGTTGCGTCTATCTGTGCCAGGACGCCATGTTCGCCGGAGACACCTTGTTTCGGGGAGGCTGCGGCCGATGGGACCTGGACGGCGGCAGCATGGAGCAGATGATGGAAAGCCTGCGCCGGCTGGCCGCTCTGCCGGGCGACTGGCGGGCGCTGCCCGGTCACGACGCCGCCACTACCCTGGAAACCGAGCGGCAGACCAATCCTTATATGATACAGGCTGTCCGCCATGCAGATCGTCATTGAGCGCTTCCCCAGCCTGGAAACCGCCCTTCACGAAACCTTGGTCTGCCTTCTGCCCGAGGAGCGCCACGGCGTGGGAGAAAGCTATGGAGAATATGGGGCGCTGCGCTGCCGATTGGAAGAGGATTCCGCTTCCTTTACCGCCTATGTCCAGGCCCGACGGGGAGAAACGGTCTGCGAGGCGTCCTTCCAGGTAGAAAAAGAGGGAGATTCCCCCATTCAGCGCAAGCGGGCCGCTACTCGAGCGGCCAAAACCGCCGCCTACCGGGCTGTGTTGGGCTTTCTGGAGGCGCCGCCTCCTTGGGGCGCCATGAGCGGCGTCAAGCCTGCGAAGCCTTTGCGTCAGGCGTTTCCTCATGGCTTTACCGACCAGCAGGCTCACCGGCTGCTGGCCGAGCGCTTTGATATCGCCCCTTCTCGCCGGCGGCTGACCATTCAATGCGCTCGCCAAGCCATGGCCTGCGAAAATTCTTTGGCGCCCAATCAGGGGGCGCTGTATATCGGCATTCCCTTCTGCCCCAGCAAATGCGTGTACTGCTCTTTTGTCAGCAGCGCCACCGCCCAATCCGGCCCTTTGATCGAGCCTTATCTACAGGCTCTGTTGAGCGAAATCCAGGCCGCCGGCCAGGGGCTGGCTCAGAGCAATTTTGGCTTAGACAGCCTGTATATCGGCGGCGGAACTCCCACGATCTTATCCGCCGCTCAGCTGGACCGGCTGCTGACCCATGTGGAAACCTGCCTGCCTCGCCCTGGGGAACTGACGGTTGAGGCCGGTCGACCGGACACCGTTACTCAGGATAAGCTGGCCGTATTGGCGGCCCACGGCGTGGGGCGCATCAGCGTCAACCCCCAGAGTATGCAGAACCATGTGCTGGCCCAAGCCAGCCGGCCTCATACCGCCGCTCAGATTGTGGATTGCTATCGCTTAGCTCGAAAAATGGGGGACTTCGCCGTCAATATGGATTTAATCGCCGGCCTGCCCGGCGATTCTGAGCAAGGTTTTTTGGATAGCGTAGACCAATTGATCGCCCTGGAACCAGAAAATATCACCATTCACTGCTTAGCCCGCAAAAAGGGCTCTCCCCTGCGCTTCGGCAAGCAGGGCCTGCTGCCTGCCGCTCTGTTGGACGAAGCCTATGACAGGCTGGAAAAGGCCGGCTACGCCCCCTACTACCTGTACCGCCAAAAATACATCGCCGGCAATCTGGAAAACGTGGGCTTCGCCAAACCGGGCCATGTGTGCCGATACAATATCTGCATGATGGAGGAACTCTGTCCCGTAATCGCCCTGGGCGCCGGCGGCGTCACCAAATTATGCGCCGACGGGGGCCGCAGCGTTTCCCGCATCACCAACCCCAAATATCCCAAGGAATACATCGACAGAGCTCAGGAGATCGCCCAGAGCAAGGCGAGTCTGCGGCTGCCAGAGCCCCGTTGAATCGGAGGGACGATTTTGTTATACTGAGAATAGAATGAATGGGGCGGCTCTGCTCCGCCCACAACCACCCTGGAAAGGAGCGAGACGGATGGACCCGAGAATGAACGATATGTTGGAAAAAATGCGCATAGCCGCCGCTCAGACCGCCCAAGCCATGGGCAAAGCTGCGGATATCGCCAGCAAGAAGACCAACGAATTTGTGGCCGGCGCCAAAAGCAACTTGCAGATTTACGAGCTGAATTCCCAGATTGAGGCTTTGATGCGGGAAATTGGCCGCTGCGTCTACTTAGCCCACGCCGGCGCCCAAACCGACGCCGATGAGATTGACGCCAAGCTCGCCGCTATCGACGAAAAATACGCCTTAATCGCCAAAATGAAAGAGGAATCCAACTGCCAGCGTCCCGCCGGCCGCTGCCCTGCCTGCGGCGGCGTTTGCGGCCCGGAGGACGCTTACTGCAAGCACTGCGGCAGCCAGCTCTAAAAACCGAGTAAACGCCAAGCAAAAATCCAGGGGCGTCGGACGGCCCCGCCGCCGGCGCCCTTTTTGCTGTCCGCCTGGCGGACAAGCTCTTTCAGGAGGAAAACCCATGTTGACTTATCAAGATTACCAGCAAAGCGCTCAATACATCCGCGAGCAAATCGGGGATTTTCAGCCGGAAATCCTGCTGACGCTTGGCTCTGGCCTGGGCTTTCTGGCCGACGAGGCGGAGAATCCTATCATCGTGCCTTATGGCCAAATCCCCCATTTCAAAACCTCCACTGCGCCAGACCATGCGGGCCGCTTCGTCTTCGGCAAGCTGGCGGGTCGACCGGTTATGATTATGCAGGGTCGGTTGCACCTTTACGAAGGCTATGACGCCCAACAGGTCGTCTTCCCTGTGCGCGTAGCCCGGCTGCTGGGGGCCCAGACCTTTGTGGTCACCAACGCCTGCGGCGCTATCAACGCCGAATACAAGGTAGGCGAGCTGATGCTGATCGCCGACCATATCCGTCTCTTCGACCCAGACCCGCTGATCGGCCCCAATATTGAGGAATTTGGCCCTCGGTTCTGCGATATGACCTATGCGTATGACCCAGAGCTGCGGCAGATCGCCCGAGAGGAAGCCGCTCGCCTGGGAATGCCGCTGCATGAGGGCGTCTATTTTTATTTCACCGGACCCCAGTTTGAAACTCCGGCAGAAATCCGGGCAGCCCGGCTGCTGGGCGGCGACGCTGCTGGAATGTCCACTGTGCCCGAAGTGATCTGCGCCAATCACTGCGGCATGAAGACGCTGGGCTTCTCCCTGGTCACCAATATGGCTGCCGGAATGCTCAGCCAGCGGCTGGACGGCGTGGACGTGCTCCAGGCGGCGGAACAGGCCAAAGGCGATTTTTCCGCCCTGATTCGTGCCTGCTTGCTGCGCATATAAAGGAGGATTTATGGAGCTTCTCATCAAAAATACAACCGCCGTCTCCATGGACGACGCCAATCCGGTGGTGGAACGCTGCTATATTGGCGTGAACCAAGGAAAAATCTGTTGGTTCTCCCAACAGCCTCCAGAGGAACCAGCAGACCGGACGATAGACGGCGCCGGCAAGCTGGCCCTGCCCGGCCTGGTCAACGCCCACACGCATCTGCCCATGACCCTGCTGCGGGGCTATGCCGACGATTACGCCCTGCAGGAATGGTTGAACGACCATATTTTCCCGGCAGAAGCTAAGCTGGACGCCCGTTGCGTCCGGGTCGGCGCCGCCCTGGGCGTGGCAGAATGTCTGCGCTTTGGCGTCACCTCCGTCACCGATATGTATTTTCAACTGCCGACCATTGCGGAGGTCTGCTTTCAGGCGGGGATCAAGGCCAATCTATGCAATGCGGGCATGAGCTTCGACCCTGCGCATTATGACTTTGAAACGGCCAATGAAACCCGGGAAACCCGGGAGGCTCTAACGAACTGGCACATGGCAGACGGCGGCCGCATCCGCATCGAGGCCGGCGTTCACGCCGAATACACCTCTTTTCCCGCCCTCTGGCGGGCCGAAGCAGATTTTGCCCAAGAACATGGCCTACAAATGCACCTGCATCTTTCGGAGACCCAAAAGGAGCATCAGGAATGCCTGGCCCGTTGGGACAAGACGCCGACCCAAGTATTAGCGGAATACGGCGTGTTCGACGCCCGAACCACAGCCGCCCACGGCGTCTGGCTTACTCAGCCGGACATGGAGTTGCTGGCGGAAAAGGGCGCCGCTGTGGCTCACAACCCAGTCAGCAACCTAAAGCTGGCCAGCGGCGTGGCTCCCGTGACAAAAATGCTGGAAAAAGGCGTCGCCGTGGCGTTGGGCACAGACGGCATGGCCAGCAACAACAACCACGATCTATTCGAGGAAATCAAGCTGTGCGCCATTTTGCAGAAGGGAATCTCCGGCGACCCCCAGGCTCTGCCCGCCTGGCAGGCCCTGCGCTGCGCTACCCAAGGCGGCGCCTATGCCCAAGGCCGCGAGACGGAATGCGGCGCGCTGCGATTGGGTATGGACGCAGACCTGATCCTGCTGGACGCCTCCGTCCCCTCCATGCAGCCCATGCACAACCCGATTTCTTCCCTGTGCTACAGCGCCTCGGGCCGCGACGTGCGCCTGACCATGGTTCGGGGAAAAATCCTCTATGAAAACGGCGAATTCTATACCATCGACCTGGAAAAGGTCCTCCACGAGGCTAAAACCTACGCTCTCCCCCGGATTTTGGGGAAATAACGAAAGTAAGGCGCCGTCCTACGCCCCGTAACCTTTTTGGAAAAAGGGGTTGAACCGAAAACAGAAACAAAGCCGCTTCCCCCGATGAAACAGGGGAGGCGGCTTTTGAATTGTCATTCGATTATCAAATGAGACGCTGTTACATTTCATTGGAAACTGTCAAATGCTCTGCAAAACCCACAATCGCGTGAAAGGCAATCGATAATTTCCACTCTATTTTCCCAAAACGTAGAACCCGCGGCGTTGTTAATCCGCGGGTTTTTGCGCATATCCCCCGCTCTGCCGCCATATACATGAGCAAAAAGCACTGCGAGGAGGGGCCGGGGCAATGACGACAGGCGGGAATATGGGGAAAAACAGTTTTATCCGAGGGGCTTTTATGCTGGCGGCGGCCAGTCTGGGAGCCAAGGTGATTGGCGCGCTGTTCAAAATCCCCTTGGGCAACCTGCTGGGCGGCGACGGCATGGGAGTTTTCACCATCGCCTACAATATCTATACCGCCCTGTTTGTGGTGTCCACCGCCGGACTGCCGGTGGCTATTTCCAAAATGGTTTCCGAGGCCAACGCTTTGGGCCGACAAGACGAAAGCCGGCGGATTTTTTACACTGCTTTGACCGCCTTCTCCCTGTTAGGTCTGGCCTTTTGGATCATCCTCTGGCTGGAGGCAGACGCCTTCGCGGGCCTGGTGGGTTCCTCTGGCGCGGCGGCGGCTGTGCGGGCGGCGGCGCCCTCCCTGTTTCTGGTGTCCGTGATGTCGGTGATCCGGGGCTATTATCAGGGGCTTTCCGACATGGCGCCCACGGCTGTTTCCCAAATTTTAGAGGCTTTGGGCAAGCTGATCGTGGGTTATGGCGCCGCTTGGCTGCTGCTGCAAGCCGGTTACGGGCTGGAAACAGCCGCGGCAGGCGCGATTTTGGGCGTGACGGCGGGCAGTCTGCTTGGGACGCTTTATTTGCTGTTTTGTCTGCGTCGGCGGGGTCTGGCGGGGGGCAGCGTAGCCAATTTCCTGCGTCCATCCCGGCCCACCGCCTCTTGGCGGGCCATTCTGCGGCGCGTGTTTTCCATTTCCATCCCAGTGATGGCTGGCGCCTCCGCCTTGAGCCTGACCAACCTCATCGATATGGCCCTGGTGATCAACCGTCTGCGCGATATCGGCTTTTCCCAGCAGGCGGCCAACAGCCTCTATGGCTCCTATAACATGGTGGGCGCTTTGTTCAACCTGCCTCAAACCGTGGTGGCGGCGCTTTCCATCAGCGTCATTCCGGTGGTCAGCGGCTATTACAGCCGCCGAAACCTGGAAAAAACTCGGCGAACGACCAGCTCCGCCCTACGCATCGCCGCTCTGGTTTCTATGCCGGCGGGGGTGGGATTTTGGCTGCTGTCCGAGCCCATTTTGCAGCTGATTTATTTTGCCCGCCCCCAAGATTCCGCCGCCGGCGCGCCGCTGCTGTCTCTGCTGGGCTTAGCCGTCTTTTTCGTGGCCCTGGTTTCCATGACCAATTCCATCCTTCAAGCCATGGGTCTGGCCCGAGTCCCGGTTTACACAATGCTGGTCGGCGGGCTGGTCAAACTATTGGTCAGCTATATCCTGGTAGGCGAGCCCATAGTCAATATCGCCGGCGCGCCCATCGGCACCGCCTGCTGCTATGCCGCTATCGCCTTGCTGAACCTGGGCGCCATCCGCCGGGCCGGGGTCCCGATTTCCTATGTCCGGGTGTTTGCTCGGCCCGCCCTGGCCGCCGGATTGATGGGGGTTTTCGCCAGTCTGTTTCATGCTCCTGCCGCCTGGCTGTTTGGTCCAAAAATCGGCGTCGTGCTGACTGTCGTTTTGTGCGTTCTGTTCTATGGCCTGATGCTGGCCGCTGTCCGAGCCCTGCCCAAAGAAGACGTGTTGCTGCTGCCTCGAGGCGAAAGGATCGCAAAGCTGCTGCGGATGTGAGGGCCGACGGCCGAACGGCAAAGCTGAGCAAATTCCCCTCCCAAATCATGACGCCAGCGGCTTTATGCACAGGCCCCGTCCTTGTGGCCATAAATCAAAACAAAAGCCAAGGTTTTTTGAACCTTGGCTTTTGTAATCCAAAAGTTTCCCAAAAGTCTGGTTGTCCGTTTGGGAGCGCATCGTCTATGCCTGCGCGCAACGCCGGCCAAAAACAAAGATTTTTTTAAGTGTGTTGACTCCCTTACGATTGCGAGACTACTAAAACATTCAGAGTCTCTGTCACGCTCACTCCGCCGCCGCATTCCAACACGATATCCAAATGACCCATGGCGTCCTGAGGCAGCTCCAAGGGGAACAGAGCAAAATCCCGCCCTTCCGCCGCCTGCACAGCCAGCTGCCTGCGCTGGTCCAGCGTTTCCGTGCCGGATGGAGTGAAGTATAAGACGGCGGCGTTGACGCCTCCTCCATAATCCTGGAAACGAATCAGCAGAAGCGTCGGCTCTTCTGGCTTCAGCTGCTTCCAGCCGTCCCCTTGATCGGGCGTCAGGGGCTGACCGGTTTGGTCAAAAAAGTAGACGCCGGAAATTCTGGGAACCGGCGGTCCGGCGTCCGCGGCAGAGGCAGGGGCCTCGACGCGGGAAGCATGGACGACAAATGCTGCCAAAACCGCCAGCAGAACGGATAAAATCAAAGCGGCGGGCTTCCAAGGATTTTTCTTTTTTTCCGGCGGCTCCTCTTCCTCTTTGGGTAAAGAGATTCCCAGAATTTCTTCCAACAGCTGCAAATTCTCCGAACTGGGGACAGACAATCCCATCTCCCATTTAGACACCGCCTGGCGGCTGACCTCCAATCGCTCCGCCAGCTGCTCCTGGGTTAGCCCCCGCTCTTCTCGAGCTGTTTTGATGCGCTCCGCTATGTTCGCGTTCATCAGCAAAACCTCCTTTTCTGCCCCCAGTATACCCGGTTGCGTCGGTTGCTTCCACCAACTATCCCCGCAACTGGGCTGGTTGCAGAGGAAAAACAGGCATTTGAGGCTCAAACATGAAAAAAGGACCGGCCCTTTTCCTTTCTCATTTCTTTTTCATACCCGCCTTGGCGAACGCCGCGCCATAGACATGAGCGGCTCCCGCTTCCCGCAGAACCCGGGCGCATTCGGAAAGAGTGGCGCCGGTGGTATACACATCGTCCACAATCAGGATGGACAGGCCCTCCAACGAGCCGGGCGGACAATCCGCTGCAAAGGCGCCCAACACGTTGGCCCGGCGGGCGGCGGCGCCCAATTTGTTCATAGGCTTGGTATTTCGGGTCTTTTTCAGCAACGCCATAACCGGCAGGCCCAGCTCCTCCGCCATCGGTCGAGCAATTTCCGCCGCCTGCTCGTAACCCCGCCGGCGCTTGGTTTTCCAGTGGCAGGGGACCCAACAAACCGCCTGAACCCGGACGGCCAAACCGCTCTGCTCCAGCCGCCGAGCCAATAGAGCGCCAAACGTCTTGCCAGAGCCTATGGCGCCCCGATACTTAAAGGCATGGACCCCTCGGCGCGCCGAACCCTCGTAGCGATAGACGCTGACACAGCCCTCCAAAAAGGGGGCCCGGGTTTTGCTCCAAGTTTCCTCCAGCAGCATGGTTCGGTTGTTCTGACAATCTTGGCAGAGACCCTGCCAGCCCCCCTCCAACGGGCGTCGGCACAAGGCGCACCGTGGCGGAAACAGCCAATCAAGTATCAAATTCCGCTTCATAATAGCTGCGTAGCCGGTATTTCAAGGCGCTGTACCGGCGATTTTTGTGGTTGGTTTCCACCATCTGTTGCACAACGGCGGCCCGGCCCACCAGCACCAACAACTTTTTGGCTCGGGTCACCGCAGTATACAAAATACTGCGGTTGAGCAGCCTGGCCGGCGCTTGGAACACCGGAATAATCACCGCCTCATATTCGCTGCCCTGCGCCTTATGGGCAGTGACGGCGTAAGCGGGCTCCAGCTGAAATAGGTCGTCAAAGGAATAAGCGGCCTCTTTCTCGTCAAATCGGACCACCAACACCTGTTCTCCTTTGTCAATCAAGGTGATTACGCCGGTATCTCCATTGAAAATGCCAGCCCCCACCTCGGCAGTGGCGGCGCTTTGCCACAGAATATCATAATTGTTTTTCACCTGCATCACTCGGTCGCCCAGGCGGAAGGTATACTGACCGCATCGGGCCTCGGGCTTGTCCTCTGCCGGCGGGTTTAGGTAGGACTGCAAAATCTGATTGAGCGACACCGAGCCGCACATCTGCTTTCGGGTGGGGCACACCACCTGGATATTTTGGGGATCGATATGAAAATGGTTGGGAATGCGCCGAGCCACCAGAGTAGCTACTGTTTCCACCGCAGCCTCGGGGGTCGCAGCAGAGGAAAAATAGAAATCCCCCTGGTTGCGGCGCAAGTCCGGCAAAAGGCCTTGATTGATCCGGTGGGCGTTCATCACAATCTGGCTGCCTTGCGCCTGACGGAAAATCTCAGTCAGCCGCACCTGAGGGGCAAAATCGCAAGCCAGCAGGTCGGCGAACACGCTGCCCGCCCACACCGGCGGCAGCTGGTCTGCGTCGCCAATCAACACCAGCCGGGCATGGGGCTTCATGGCCTCCAGCAGCGAGGAGGTCAGAGAGATATCCAACATAGAGGCTTCGTCCACAATAATAACGTCGGCCTGAATGGGGTTGTTCCGGCCCCGCTTGAATTTCATGACGCCGTCCTCTGGCGAGAAAGCGGCCTCCAGCATTCGGTGAAGCGTCTTGGCCTCTTCGCCGCACAACTCGCTCATTTTTTTGGCCGCCCGGCCTGTGGGGGCGCACAAGGCCACCGACAAGCCGTAATGCCGAAGCATGGACAAAATGCCCAAAATAGCGGTGGTTTTTCCTGTGCCCGGTCCGCCAGTAATCAGCGAAAGGGCGCTGCGGAAGCACAGAGACAGGGCCTGCCGCTGTTTGTTGGCGTAATCGATGCCCTGATCCTGTTCCGCCTGGCGAATCAGCTGGTCCAGGTTGGGCGGCGGCTCCAGCCGCATCCGCAGCAACCGCACAATCTCCCGCGCCACCGTGTTTTCCTGGCGGAATAGGTCCGTCAGGTAAACCATGGGTCGGCCGTTGATGGGCTCTTCCACCGCCCGCTTCTGCTCCAACAGGACCCCAATTTGAGGCTCCAGCTCCTCTACCGGCGCTTCGCACAGGGAGGCCGCCGCCGCGGCCAGCTTTTCCCGAGGGATAAAGCAATGGCCGCTTTGCAAGTTGAAGGCCAGTTCATAAAGCAGCGCGGCTTGAAGACGAACAGGGCTCAGCGCGTCGATTCCCATCCGAGCGGCTACCTCGTCCACCTGGCTGAAATCCAAACCGAATCGATCGCCGCACAGCAGATAGGGGTCCTCCTGGAGCTTTTGCGCTGCATAAGGACCGTAGACCTTGTAAACGCCGGCAGCGCACCAAAGGGGCAGCTTATGGGAGGTGAAAAATTCCAGCAATCCCCGCATGGCGTTGTTCTGCAAAAAATTCTGCTGAATTTCTTGGGCCCGACGCAGACTCATGCCCCGGATTTCGGTGAGTTTTTCCGGGGAATTGGCCAACACGTCGAAGGTATCCTCCCCAAAGCGCTCCACAATGGCCTGAGCGGTTTTGGCGCCGATCCCCTTCACCGCTCGGGAGGCCAGGTAATCATAGATACCGGCGGCGGTGGAGGGCAGCACTCGCTCATAAGCCGTCACATTGAATTGAGGGCCATATTCCGGGTGAGTCACATAAACGCCATAGGCGGCGATGGTTTCCCCCGGGCCCAGATACGGCATAGAGCCAGTGATCACTAAGTCGCCCAGGCTGGTTTCCACTCGAGCCACCGTCCACCCGTTGTCTTCATTTTGATAAATCACGTTTTGCACAACGCCCTCGATCTTCTGTTCCTGTTGTGGTTCCACAGTTTCCCTCCTCCCCAACGTTTTGAAACGAAATATCGGCGCCAGGCCAACGAAGCCGGCGCAGCCGACGGGCCGCTTCCTGCAACCGGGCTTGCTCCTGCGCTGTCAGGCCGGCGCAATCCAGCTCCATCATCAGCCGGATTCGGGTTCCCGTCCGGCAGGTCAACCGCCAAGCCCAGAACTCCAGCGCCAGCGCCGCCAGGCCCATACAGCCCAACGCCAGCCAAAAGCTGGCCAAATAAAAGCCGCAATCCACAGCAATCCCTCCTTTACGCCAGGATATGCGAATTACGGCCTTTCCGTGTTGTCGGGGCGGCCCGTCGGCCTTGCTCCGCGGCGGCATAGTCCAGATACGCGCCCCGATGCCCGAAGCCGGAGCCTTTGCCAATCTGGCCTCGGCCCCGGCCATACGAGCCATGGCTTACGCCACGCTTATACGGGATTCGCCCGTCGGCGCTTGCCGACGTCGGGGCGGCCCGTCGGCCTTGCTCCGCGGCGGCATAGTCCAGATACGCGCCCCGATGCCCGAAGCCGGAGCCTTTGCCAATCTGGCCCCGGCCCCGGCCATACGAGCCATGGCTTACGCCACGCTTATACGGGATTCGCCCATCGCGGCTTCGCGACCTTTGCGGCTATTTTTGAATGCTCCACTTGACGCCCTGAGGAGTGTCCTCCAACAAAATTCCCTGAGCCTTGAGCTGATCCCGGATCTGATCGGCCAAGGCGAAATTCTTGTCCTTTCTGGCCTGCTGACGCTGTTGGATCAAAGCTTCCACTTGGGCGTCCAGACTGGCCGACTGGGGCTGGGCCGCCTTCCGAGCCGATTCCATCAGGTCCAGGCTTAAAACCCGGTCAAACTCCTCCAGCAAGAGCAGCTTGGCGCCGTCGCTGACGCTCGCCTTCAGCACGTCGTACAGCGCGGTAACAGCCAGAGAGGTGTTCAGGTCGTTATCCAGCGCTTGGCGGAAACCGGCCCGCAGGGCTTCCGTCTGTTCCGCCTCTTCCGACTGAGGCTGGCCGGACTTCAGCGCCCCAATCCGCTGAATCAGCTTCTGATAGGCCGCCGCCGCATTGTCCAACCCCTCGTAAGAAAAAGTCAGGGATTTGCGATAATGCGATTGCAGGCAGAAAAAGCGATAGGCCAGCGGATCATATCCCTTGGATTTCAGCAAATCGACCGTCAAAAACTCTCCTTTGGATTTGCTCATCTTGCCGCCGGCCGTATTCAGATGGTGGACATGAAACCAATAATTGCACCATTTATGGCCGAAATAGGATTCGCTTTGGGCGATTTCATTGGTATGGTGAGGGAAGGCGTTGTCAATGCCGCCGGCATGAATATCCAGCGTTTCCCCCAAATGGCGGCGGCTGATGCAGGAGCACTCGATGTGCCAGCCCGGATAGCCCAAGCCCCAGGGGCTTTCCCATTTCAGCTCCTGATCCTCAAATTTGGACTTGGTGAACCACAGCACAAAATCCGTCTTGTTCCGCTTGTTGGCGTCTTCCTCCACGCCTTCGCGGACGCCCACGGCCAAATCTTCCTGCTCCTGCTTGTTAAAAACATAATATTCCTTCAGCTTGGAGGTGTCAAAATAGACGTTGCCCCCAGCCAGATAGGCGTACCCCTTGTCGATCAGCCCTTGAATCATTTCGATAAAATCTGGAATGCAGGCGGTGGCGGGTTCCACCACGTCGGGCCGCTTGATATTCAGTTTGCGGCAATCCTCAAAAAAAGCGTCGGTATAAAATTGGGCGATTTCCATCACGGTCTTATGCTCCCGCCGGGCGCCTTTGAGCATTTTATCTTCGCCCTCGTCCGCGTCGCTGGAAAGGTGGCCCACGTCGGTGACGTTCATCACCCGCTTTACGTCATACCCCAAGTAGCGCAGATACTTTTCCAAAACGTCTTCCATGATATAACTGCGCAAATTGCCAATATGGGCGTAATGATAGACGGTGGGGCCGCAGGTATACAATTTGACCTTGCCCGGCTCCAGGGGGACAAACTCTTCTTTTTTTCGGGTCAGGCTGTTGTACAATTCCATCTATTTTGCTCTCCTCGGTTTGTTTTCTATCCCCACAAACGGTATAGATTTTATGGGGCCCTTTTCGATTGGATTGATTTCCGGCGCTTTTTCTCTCCTCTGCGGGCGTTTCTCCACTGGGCGATTGGGGCAGAAGAGCTCCGGCGTTATCGCTTGGATTTTCTGGCTCCCACAGCGCCGTCGGCCACAATATCCCAGTTGCGTTTCAGGTAATCATAACCGGAATACAGCGTAACCAGGGTCATGGTCCAGGCAGAGGCCTGCTCCACGACGGCGCCCCAACCAAAAATGGAGGTCAGAAACATCAGCGTCACGCCGGCCAGTTGGACGCAGGTTTTCACCTTGCCAGACCAAGCCGCCGCCAGCACCCGGCCCTTGCCCACCGCCACAATGCGCAAGGAGGTAATGATAAATTCCCGGGCCAAAATGATAAATACCATGGCGGATTCCATCTGCCCCCGCTGAATAAACAGCAGCAGAGCGGCGCACACCAGCAGTTTATCCGCTAAAGGATCCACAAATTTGCCGAAATCCGTCACCTGATGATATTTACGAGCGATATACCCATCCAAAAAATCCGTCAGACTGGCCAACAGAAAGACGCCTAAGGCGACCCAATCTCCTGTTTTGCCTCCCACATAGGCAAACCAGATAAACACAGGGATCATGGCGATGCGGACTAAGGTGATTTTATTTGCCGTCGTCATAACCGCCCACCTCCAACACAGCCTGGCCAATCAGCTCGGCGCCTATAGCGCTTTGAATCTCCACTTCCACAAAGGTCCCTTCTTCCGTCGGCTGTTCGGCGTCGAAATAGACAATGCCGTCCACCTCTGGGGAATCCATATAGGTGCGGCCCAAGTACATCTGCCGCTCTTCGTCATAGCCGCAGCACAAGGTTTTCATTGTTTTTCCAATCAATCCTTGGGAAAACTCATCCATCACCGCGTCCTGAAGCTCCTCCAGGATTTCCCGGCGGCGCTCTTTTTCCTCTTCGGCAATCTGGCCCTCCATGGCGGCGGCGACAGAGCCTTCCTCCTGTGAATAGCAAAACACCCCGGCCCGCTCCAGCTTATATTCGTCCAAAAACCGATATAATTCGTCAAATTCCTCCTCTGTTTCCCCAGGGAAACCCACAATCAGAGACGTGCGGATCACGGCCTGAGGGAACCGGCGGCGGATGGTTGCAATCCGCTCCCGAATCAGCGCTCCGTCGCCTCGGCGGTTCATCTGCCGCAACACCCGGTCGCTGATATGCTGAATGGGGATATCAAAATAGGGAACGGCCGCTGGATACCGCTCCATCACGTCCAGCAAACCGTCGTCCAATTCGTCTGGATACAGGTAGTGCAGCCGTACCCATTCCACCCCAGGAATTTGGCAAAGCTGCTCCAGCAGCTCTGGCAGAGCGCGGCGGCCATAGAGATCCGTGCCGTATCGGGTGGTGTCCTGAGCCACCACCAGCAGCTCCTTCGCGCCCTTTTCCGCCAGCTCGCGAGCCTCCTGCACAACGCTTTCTATAGGCCTGCTGCGAAAGGGCCCCCGTAAAGAAGGGATGACGCAATAGCTGCAATGGTTGTTGCAGCCCTCTGCGATGCGCAAAAACACAGAATATGCTGGGGTCAGCAGCCGGCGGCTTCCCTCCAGCGCGGCCTGGGCGGCGGGCTGAAAAAAGGCGGCCTTTTTGCCCGCCAAAGCCTGGCGTACCGCCTGGACGATATCGGTATAACTGCCGGCGCCGCACACTGCGTCCAGCTCAGGAAGCTCCGCCATAATCTCGTCCTGATACCGCTCCACCAGACAGCCTGTAGCCACCAGAGCCTTTAGGCTTCCCTGCTCCTTCAAGGCGGCTGTTTCCAAAATGGCGTCGATGGCCTCTTGCTTGGCGGCGTCAATAAAGCCGCAGGTATTGATAATGGCCGCGTCGGCCAAAGAGGGGTCCTCCACAATTTCCATCCCCTCCTGGCGCAGCAGGGCCAGCATTTGCTCGGCGTTGACCAAATTCTTGGCGCAGCCGAGAGAATTCATGTGAATCCGAATCGGCAAGCTCATTCCTCCCCTTCCGCAGTTTGCTCTTCATCCCAACAGGCCGGATTGCAATAGACGTCGATGGCCGCGTTGATTTGCTCCCAGGAAAAGCCCCGGCGATAGAGCCCGGCGGCGGCCCGGCGCAGAATCCGTTTGTCCTCTGTCCGGCCCCGGATGGTCTTTTCCAAATAAGCCTCCACCTGGCTGCTGCAAGGAGCCAACCCAGGCAAAATCTCGTCGGCAATCTCCTTGCTGATTCCCCGGCGGCGCAGCTCCTGGGCCACCTTCTGTCGGCCGAAACCCCGGTTGACATAATGCCGGGCCACCATACCGGCAAATTCCCGGTCGTTGAGGCCGCCCATCTCCGTCAGCCGTTTCACAGCGTCGTCGATATCTTCCGCCGCAAAGCCTTTGCTCTCCAGCTTATCCCGCAGCGCCCGCTCAGACATAGCCCGCGGCGCCAGCAAGCGCGCCGCGTATTCCAGCGCTTTGTTTTGTTGGCCGTCCATGCTTTTTCCCGCCCTCCTTCGCCAGCCTCTGTTCTTCCGCCCAGGCGGCCGAACCTCGGCCTATCTGCTCCATAATGCTCGACCCATGTCAAAGGGGACGCTGGCGTCCCCTTTGAAGAGGCGGATCAATCCTCTTTTTCATCCTCAAAATCGTCGGCAAACACTTCTACGCCGGCCTTGGCAGGCGCCGAACGGGGGGCGGGCGCCGGCTTTTCCTCCTCGGGAGCCGGAGCGCTTTTGCCTCCTTTGCCGGCAGACTCGGCGCTGCGGGTCGCCAAAGCCTCTTTGATCTGGCGCTCCACGTCTTCGGCGATTTCCGGGTTGTCCTTGAAATATTGCTTGGCGGCGTCCCGTCCTTGACCCAGGCGGGTTTCGCCCATATAATACCAGGCGCCGCTTTTTTGCACAATCTTGAATTCGGCGCCCAAATCCACCAGCTCGCCCAGCTTGGAGATGCCCTCGCCATACATAATGTCAAATTGAGCCTCCTTAAAGGGAGGCGCCATTTTGTTTTTCACCACCTTAGCCTTGGTGCGGCTGCCAATATTGGTGCTGCCGGCCTTAATATGCTCGGCCCGGCGGATTTCAATGCGGACGCTGGAATAGAATTTCAGCGCTCGGCCGCCTGTGGTCACCTCTGGGTTGCCATAAACCACGCCCACCTTCTCACGCAGCTGGTTGATGAACACCACCACGCAGTTGGATTTGGCGATAGCGCCAGCCAGCTTGCGCAGAGCCTGGGACATCAGCCGGGCGTGAAGGCCCACAAAGGCGTCGCCCATTTCGCCTTCGATCTCCGCCTTTGGCACCAAAGCGGCCACCGAGTCCACCACAACCACGTCGACGGCGCTGCTGCGCACCAAAGCCTCGGTAATTTCCAACGCCTGTTCGCCAGTATCCGGCTGAGACACCAGCAGACGGTCCACGTCCACGCCCAGGGCCTTGGCATACACCGGGTCCAAAGCGTGCTCCGCGTCGATAAAAGCGGCCTCGCCGCCGGCCTTTTGCGCAGAAGCCGCAATGTGCAGGGCCAGGGTGGTTTTGCCCGAAGATTCCGGACCGTAAACCTCCACAATGCGCCCCCTAGGCACGCCGCCAATCCCCAGCGCGATATCCAGCGCCACCGAACCGGTGGAAATCGCCTCCACATTCATAGCCGTATTTTCTCCCAAACGCATGACAGAGCCTTTTCCATAGGCTTTTTCAATCTGCGCCAGGGCGTTTTCCAGTGCTTTTTTCTTATCCATCATTACCCCTTCTTCCTGCCATTCAGTATACACCATCTGCATCCGATAAGCAACGTATGTTTGTTTCTTTTTTAGCGATTCGCAAAAGTCCTTATTTTTCCGGCGGAGATTGGAGCGCCGTCACAACCCGCTCCACGCCGCTGAAATCCCGCATGGTCCGAATTTCGCAATACCCTGCCTGCTCCAAGATCTGCTGGAGCGCTTGGCTTTGGCCTGCGCCGCATTCAAAGGCCAGCATCCCGTTTTTGGTCAGCGCCCGCTTGAAATTAACGGATATCGCTCGATAAAAATCCAGGCCGTCCGCCCCGCCGTCCAGCGCCAGACGGGGCTCGTAATCCCGGACGCTGGCGTCCAGCCCGGCGATATCCCCACTGGGAATATAAGGAGGATTGCACACAATCAGGTTGAATTTGCCCAAATCCTCGGCGCAGGGCTCCCAGGCGCTTTGCCTCACTGCCAACCCTCGGAAATTCAGCCGTTGACGGGTCAGGTTTTCCTTGACGATTTCCAACGCCGGCTCCGAGATATCGGCAAAAACGCAGCTGACGGTATCCGGCAGGTTTTTCAGCAGAGCGACGCCCACACAGCCGCTTCCGCAACAAAGATCCAGAATGCGCCCCCGCTCCCGACGGTTGAAAAAGGCCAGCCCCACGTCCACCAAGGTTTCGGTATCTGGTCTGGGAATAAGCACATTAGGATTGAGCTGGAATGTAATCGAATAAAAATCCCACTCCCCAATGATATAGGCCAAAGGCTCCCCAGAGAGGCGGCGGGCCTTCAGCTGGTCCAGCCGGGTCAGCTGCTGGTCGAAGAGATAGCTGCCGCTTCTCTCGTTCATCTGGTCTCGGGGGATTTCCAAAGCGAAAGCAAGCAGTTCTTTGGCCTCCAGAGAGGCGGACGTCACCCCATGGCGGCGCAGTTCGTTGCGCAGATCCAGATATACTTCCGAAATTGTGCCTACCATAATTTCTCGTTACCACCCGTCTTTATAAATCTGTTTCTTCCCCTCAATTGCATTGGATTTCCGAGAAGTAAATTCCCAGAAGTCCCTTCGCCGGACCGATCATACGGCGTTTGGCCGAAGGGTCTGCCCAACTACCATTGGTCCTCGCCTTTGTTTTCTGGTATCACCCGGCGGATGGCCTCAATGGCTACTTCGATCATGCTGTCGTCCGGCTCATTGGTGGTGAAGCGCTGCAAAAACAAACCCGGCGCCCGCAAGGCCATAGAGAACCAATTGTCATGCCGGCCCACCCAGCGGTTGATTTCATAGCTGATCCCCACCACCACAGGCAGCATCGCCAGCCGCAGGGCCATTCTCTGCCAGGGATTGCTCCAGGTAAACACAGAAAACGCCAAAATGCTGACGATCATCACCACAAAAAGAAAGCTGGTGCCGCATCGGGGATGAAACCGAGAATGGCCCCGCACATTTTCTACCAGCAGCGGCTGGCCGCTTTCATAGCAGGCGATGGTCTTGTGCTCCGCCCCGTGATACATATAGGTTCGTTTGATATCGCCTTGCTTAGAGGTGACAATGATAAACCCCAGAAAAATGGCGATGCGGGCCAGCCCCTCCAACAGATTTTGCACAATGCGGGATCCCCCTTGAGGCAACAACCCAGCGACCAGCGTGGGTAACAAAATAAACAACCCCACAGGCAAAGCCACGCCCATAGCCAAAGCAAAGCCCATCAGGATTTTATCCAGCTTGGCTTGGCCGAATTTCTCGTCGAGCCAGCTTTCCAGCTTGCCCGGTTCGCCGGTTTCCGCTTCTTCCTCAAAAAATTCGGCGGAATAGGTCAAAGCGCTGATACCATATTTCATAGAATCCCAAAAATTTACCACGCCTCGGATCAGCGGCAGCCGGGCCAACCGGCTGGAGCGGCTGGTTCCCACGTCTTCCTCTTTGATCGCCAGCTCCCCGTCTGATTTGCGCACCACAATGGCGGTTTTCTTGGGCCCCCGCATTAGGATGCCCTCGATCAGCGCCTGACCGCCGATGGTCGTTTTATATTGGCTCTGTCGTTTCATCGGTTCCTCCAATCGGCTGGGCCAGAGGCAGGCGGATAATGGCCGTCGTCCCCTCGCCGTATTCGCTTTCAATATCCAGGGACCCGCCGTGCATAGCGGCGATTTCGTCGCAAACGGCCAGGCCGATGCCGGCCCCTCTTTGGCGGGAGCTCCCCTTGAAAAATTTTTCTTTGACTAAAGGCAGCTCCTCCGCTGGAATGCCCACGCCGTAATCCCGTATCCGCACCACGGCCTGCCCCTCCGCCTGCTCCATAAACAGCTCGATGCGACCGCCGTCCTTGCCGTATTTGGCGGCGTTGTCAATGATATTCAGAAACACCTGCCGCAGCCGGTTCCGGTCGCCGTTTACATAAATCGGCTGCTCCGGCTCATAGTAAAACGTCTCGATGCCCTCCTGCCGCAGCATTTCATTGTAGACGAACACGGCGTCGTAGACGTCGCCTCGCAGATCGAAAATTTCGGTCTGCAATTTCATTCGGCCGCTCTCAATGCGGGAAAAATCCAGCATCTCCTCCACCATCTGAGAAAGGCGGGTGGTTTCCTTGCGGATGACGTCCAACCCGGTTTCCACCGTAGCCGGGTCGTCCAGGTTGTTTTCCACCGTTTCCGCCCAGCCGCCGATGGCGGTCAGCGGCGTCCGCAGTTCGTGGGAAACAGAGGAGATAAAATCGTTTTTCAATTTTTCCATCCGGGCGATTTCGGTGGACATATTGTTGATGGTGTTGCAGAGCTCCCCCATCTCGTCCCGAAAATCCATATCCAACCGAGCGCCGTATTGTCCTTGGGCGATCTTTTGGGCAAGCTCGTTGATTTTAAGCACTGGATTGACGATGGAATGAATAAAAAATTGGTTGGTGACGGTAATCAGCAGCAACTCCGCCAAAGCCGCCCCAGCCAGCATCATATAGATACGGCTCACCTGACTATCCAGCAGCTTGAGAGAGCTGACAAAGCGCACCTCGCCCACCAAGGCGTCTCCGCCCCGGCGAAACACGGGCGCTGTCACCGCCATAATCCGCTCCTCTGTCCGGGGGTCATAGCCGGTGAAACTGGCCAATTTGCCGGTTTCAATGCACTCCTTTACGTCGCTGGCGGCGGGCGCCGTGCCCGCCACCAAACCGGTGGAAGAACTGATAATCAGGCCGTTGCTGTCCAGCACCTGCATCTCCATCTTACTTTTGTCGCTGAATTCCGTCACCTGCTGTTGAGCGTACCGGTAAAATTCATTATAAGTGGCGCTCATATAGGTGGTAAAATTGTTGGCGCTGGTATTGGCCCTGCTTTGCAGAGCGTTATACAACGAATCATAATAATAATTCGTGGCAAAAGCGCCGCCCATGATAAACATGGCGGCCAGCAGCAGCGCCACAATGCTCATGTTATTGACAATCCACCGCCGCTTGATGCCGCTGGACTGCCGGCGGACGGAAGGAGCGCTTCCCCCTTCCCCGGCGTTCAGGGCTTTTTTTCGGATTATGCCGGCCATCCCTCGCCTGCCTTCCTCGGCCTCCAGGCCGTCATGCTTCCCATTTATATCCAAATCCCCAGATGGTGGAGATGAATTTGGGCGAGGCCGCGTCGTCCTCAATTTTCAGCCGCAGGCGGCGAATATTGACGTCCACCACCTTCAGGTCCCCATGATATTCTTTGCCCCACACCTGGTTCATGATTTCATCCCGGGCCAGAGCCCGACCTCGGTTTTCCAAAAAATTTTTCATCAGCAGATATTCCACCTGGGTCAGATCCACTCTTCTCCCATTTTTCACCAATTCCCGGGAACGGAGGTCCAGCGAAAAGGGGCCGGAGGTAATGACGTCGGCGTTGAAGCTGCCCTGGGCCAACCGACGATACAGGGCGTCCACCCGAGCCGTCAGCTCCACAACGGAAAAAGGCTTGCCCACATAATCGTCCGCCCCAGTCATAAAGCCGTTGAGCTTGTCGTTTTCCTGAGAAAGAGCGGTGAGCATGATAATACCCATTCGGCTGCCGCTGCCCCGAATACGGCGGCACACCTCAAAGCCGTCGATATCCGGCAGCATCACGTCCAGAATGGCGATGTCCACATCGTTGTTGGCCCGCACATAGGCCACCGCCTCTTCTCCCAAAGCAAATTCCACCGTGGTATATCCAGCTCGCTTCAGGTTGATGACCACAAAGCTGCGGATATTATCTTCATCTTCCAGGATCAATACTTTTTTGTTCATATCAGCTGTAAACCTCCGAGGCCCATTCTGTGGCCACTGCGTTGAAATAATCGACCGCCTGCTCGTCTGTCAGCGTCAGCTCCGGATAACAGTTGGCGGGCAGAGAATAGGCGTATATGGCGTTGTCCGCCGTCCGCAACCATTTCATGCCGCTGGCGTTGAAATGGTCCTGCCGGTTGTCGCCAGTGAAAATCCATATATTCAGCAGCACATTCTCTTCCCCAGGCGTCAAATATTCTTCCAGCGGCGCCTCTTCGTTGGGAACCAAAAAGGCCGTTTTCACCACGCCCGCTTCATTTTTGCGCACAACGCTCACCCTCTCGCCCCATTGTTCCGGCCAGCGCATATACCAGCTGTCCGCCGAGGCGTGATAAGTTTCTATCGCCACAGACTGGGGCGCGCCGTCGCTAAACCTGGTCCAGCGCAGTTTCCAACAGCTGTCCGCGGCGTTGGGGTCCGCATAGCCGGGCAGAAGGTCCGCCAAAGGGATTTCAGGCGTTCCGTCTTTATCAATATCCTGACAGGCGATATTCACCGGCCTCCAGGCGGCTGCGCTGCGCAGGCTGCCGCCGCCCAGCGTGACGTTAATCAGACTGCCGTCGCGCATCTCCATCACGTCGGTAACATAACCGCCGTTGGCCGAAAGGCTGTCAATATAAAGGGAAGCCGCGGCCTTTCCCTGCAAAGCGCCTCGGCTGATTTTGGCCACGCTTTTGGCGTCCAGCGAGAGAGGGGCCTGATCCAGCTCCTGGCATTGCCCGTCCACAAAGCCGTAAAGAGTCAACTGCATAGAGCCGCCCGTCTTGTCAAAGGAAATCAGGCCGATTTCGTCGGCGCCGTCGCCGTCCATATCCGTGATATAGCTACTGCTGTATCCGGCGGCCAAAACCTCGGTCAGCCCCTCCGGCCCCAGGGTATGCACCGTCATGCCGGCGGTGGCGTTTTCCTCTGTGCCCCAGGAGAGAGCCATGGCCCGAGCGCCGCCGCTTTGGAGACGGGGATACGAAACCTCCCGCAGATATTTGCCATACCCCCGGGCGCTGCCCAGCTCCACATAATCGTCGCCTTGGCGCTTGTGGATATAAACGGCGTATTCGCCGCTGGTGGCGCTGCGATAAAAGGATACGATTTCATTTTGGCCGTCGCCGTCGATATCCTGGAGTTGCATCGCCTGGCGGTTGGCGCCGCTCTCCGCCACGGCGGGGACATATCCCTTATCCAAAATGGCGTCCACCTTTTGCTGCAAGGCCAGATATTCGCCGGGCAGCCTGGGCAGGCTGGCCAGGCCCTCGCCGCTCTCGATCGAGCAAGCCGAAAGCGACAGCCCTATTCCCAAACACCAGGCCGCCAGCAGCGCCCTGGGGAACCTTTTCTTCACATGAAACCTCCCTTTTTGACCGCCCCGCAAAACCTCCGGTTTTGCGGCCCCCCATAATTTCCAACAAGGGAATCGATGATTCGCCAAGTCTTGCGGCTTTGCCGCCCGCCCTTGCGGACATTATATCATACATAACGGAGAAAGAAAATACCGGCGGCAAACGGTTTTGCAGAGGAAATCTGCCCAAAAAGAGCGGGCGGGGCTTGGCCCCGCCCGCTTTGGCGCGCGTTTTGCTTTAGAAATACTTTTTGATCTTTTCAGAAGCCAAAGCCAGGTCGGCGCTGAGGCTGACGGTGAACTTGACGCCAGTCTTTTCGCTGAAAGCGTCCAGGCGCTCCAGGAAGGTTTCGATTTCAGCCGTTTCGCTGCACCCGGCGATTTTCAAAGCGCTGTCGATGAAAATGTGGGTGATATCGTAGTTGCCGGCATACATTCCGTTGACAAAGGCCAACAAAGTCTCAAAACCGCCCTTGAAATCATACTCGGCGATATCCACCAGCTTGACGTTGTAATGCAGGTCGAAGCGCAGCTTTTGACCCAGCTCGATGCATACCACGTTGCCGGATTCGTTTTCCACGGCGTTATTCACAAGCTCGATAAGATGCTTTGTTTTTCCACTTCCAGGCAGGCCCATAAAGACTTTTACCATAAGTGTGTTCCTCCTAACAGTTGTTTATAGTTGGCGCGTTTGAAAAGAACCCGTTTGGATTCGTTTCAACACGGCGGCGACCAACGCCGCCGCGAACCGCGGAAGCGATTCTGCGCTTTCTTACCATAGTCGAGCATCCATCTTCGCGGCCCGATAAGACGTCGGCAAAAAATCCGCGTCGACGTTTTTCAAATGCGTTGACTATATCAAATGATACCATAAACCGTCCGGAGTTACAACTGCTTTCGCAAAGATTTGCAATTTTTCACGGCTGTTTCATATCCCATTCATATTTCCGCCCCTATGCGGCGGGAGCGCGCCGCATGGCGCAGGCCTGCAGCATTCGCCCTGTCAGCCCCCAGAGAGACAGCCGTTCCACCCCGTCGGAGACGACGACAGGAATTTCTGCCACCGTTTCCCCTGCCGCCGTCACCCGCAGCACCCCGGCTTGTTGACCTTTTTCCACTGGCGCCGTCAAATATTCCTCCATAATCAGCTCTTTTCCCAGAGAAGACGCCTTGTTTTTGGAAATCACCAGCGAAGGCGCTCCTTCCAGTTCGCACAAAGCATAATCCTGCTTGCCCAGACGCACAGGCAGCGGCATGATGGGTTGATCGGGCGTCACCGTTACCTTCTGGTAATTGGCGAATCCGTAATTCAGCAAAGCGGTCACATCCGCGCTGCGGGTAGAAATATCTGGTTCCCCCAGCGCCACCGCCACCAGCGACAGGCCCTGGCGTTCCGCTGTGGCGGAAAGGCAATATCCCGCGGTTTTGGTGTAGCCAGTTTTCAGTCCGGTCATGCCGTCGTAAGTGCGGATCAGCCGATTGGTGTTGGTCAGGCCAAAGGCGCCGTCCCGCACGGAGTCCATCCAAATGGTGGTATAATTGAAAATTTCTTTATGGCGGATCAGCTGACGAGACATCAGGGCGATATCCCGGGCTGTGCTCACATGGCCTGGAGCGGGCAAGCCGTTGCAGTTGACGAAATAGGTGTTTTCCATCCCCAATTCCGCCGCCCGTTGGTTCATCTGAGCCACAAACGCCTCTTCTGTGCCCGCCAAATGTTCGGCCAACGCCACGGCGCAGTCGTTGGCCGACGCCACGGCCACCGATTTCAGCATTTCTTCCACCGTCATCTGCTCATTTTCCTTCAAGTAAATCTGGCTTCCCCCTTGGCCGGCAGCCCGAGCGGAGGCCGTCACCGTCTCGTCCAGCGAAATCTTGCCGCTGTCCAGCGCCTCCATCACCAGCAGCATAGTCATCACTTTGGTGACGCTGGCCGGCTCCCGAGGCTGATCGGCGTTTTTTTCGTAGAGCACTTGCCCGTCCTCGTCCATCAGGATAGCGCAGGGCGCCACAATGCCGGCCAGTTCGGCCTCTGTCCCGGCGGACGGCTCTTCCACAGCCAGCCCCTGTCCCCAGGCTATCGCCCCGCACAAAACCCAGGCCGCCGTCTGCTTCAACGCTTTTTTCATATTGGTCCCCCCTTGTTTCTCTATGTATATTGCCTGGCGCCGGGTTTATGACGTCCCCACAAAAGCCGCGCTTTTGCGGGGGCCCCTCGTTCATTCCATAGATTTCCGCAGGAAACCTGCGTAAATCCTTTCGCCGGACTCCCGGCGACCCGTCTTCGACGGGGCCCTGTTCCCACAAAAGCCGCGCTTTTGCGGGGGCCCCTCGTTCATTCCATAGATTTCCGCAGGAAACCTGCGCAAATCCTTTCGCCGGTCTCCCGGCGACCCGTCTTCGACGGGGCCCGTTTGCGCCGGCGCGCAAGAAAATCTTAAGGAATTTTTCCGGGCAACTGGCGGTTGCGGAACCGTTCTTCTCTTTACCCCGGCAGGCGTTTCCTGTATAATGAATCTTGCGCCAGGCCGGGGCGCCGCATCGGAAATCGGCGCTCTGCTTTTGAATATACTTGATACAGATTGGACGGTGAAAGATGAAAGTTGCGTTTTATACCCTTGGGTGCAAAACCAATCAATTTGAAACCCAGGCCATGGAGCGGCTGTTTGAGCAAAGGGGCCATGAAATTGTGGATTTTGAAGAAATTGCCGACGTCTATATTGTCAACACTTGCACAGTAACGGCCCTGAGCGACAAAAAATCTCGCAACGCCGCCCGCCGGTGCAAAAAGCGCAATCCGGCGGCCACGCTGATTGTCTGCGGCTGCTACAGCCAATCGGCGCCGCAGGAAGCGCGGGAACTATGCGGCGCCGATATCGTTGTGGGCACGGACGGCAAAGGAACCATTGTGGACCTGGCGGAGGGAACCCTTTCCGCTCCGCCGTCCTTCGAGCCGGCTCAACGAGAGGAGCGGCAGTTCGAGTTGCTGCCCGCCGGCGGGCTGCGTGGCCGCACGCGGGCGCTGCTCAAGGTTCAGGACGGCTGTCAGAATTTCTGCTCTTACTGCATCATCCCCTACGCCAGAGGCCGCTGCCGCTCCATTCCTCTGGACCAGGCCGCCGCGCAAGCCGCGGAGCTGGAAAGCCAGGGCTACTGCGAAATTGTGGTTACCGGCATTGAGGTCAGCTCCTACGGCCTGGACCTGCCAGGCCGCCCCTCTCCGGCGGCGCTGCTGGCCGCGGTGTGCCGGGCGGCGCCCCAAACCAGAATTCGGGTGGGCTCCTTAGAGCCCCGGACCATCACGCCGGAATTTTTGGAAACCGTCGCTTCTCTGCCCAACCTATGCCCCCATTTCCACCTTTCCCTGCAAAGCGGCTGCGACGCCACCCTGAAGCGAATGAACCGGAAATATACGACAGACCGATACGCTCAATCTGTGGAATGGCTGCGGCAGGCTTTTCCAGGGTGCGCCGTCACCACAGACCTGATTGTGGGCTTCCCTGGGGAAACGGAGCAGGATTTCCAGCAGAGCTTGGATTTTGTCCGCCGGCAGGCTCTGGCCCAAATCCATGTGTTTCCCTATTCCCGGCGAAAAGGCACGCCGGCCTATTCCATGCCCGATCAAATCTCACAAGAGGAAAAAAAGGAGAGGGCCCGGTTGGCGGGCATGGCGGCCGCGTCTCTGCGGCGCAGTTTTCTGGAATCCAAACTAGGCCAAACTCTTTCCGTTCTCTTTGAACGGCCCAAACACGGGTTCTTCACCGGCTTTTCGCCGGAATACTGCGACGTTCAAGTGCCGGCGGAAAAAGGCGTGGATTTGCGCAACCAAGTGCGCCAAGTTTCCATCATCGGCTGCGGCATGGGATATCTTACCGGACGCCTGAACGAAACGAACGAACCGATTTCATCGGACATATAAGGAGGCGCTTTTATGAAAAAGCAATGGACCCGCATCTCTTTGGGCCTGATCCTGATTCTGGCCGGCGTGGGATATGCCGGCAGCGTGTTGGGGTTCTGGCGCTTCGATTTGTTTTTTGACGGCTGGTGGACGCTGTTTCTCATCGTCCCCTGTCTGTTTTCCATCCTGGATAAAGGCTTTGAAGCCGGAAATCTGCTGGGCTTAGCCATTGGCGTTATGCTGCTGTTGTCTGCCCAAGGCTTTGTCCGTATGCAGACCATAATTCGCCTATCCATTCCCCTGATCTTGGTTTGCATCGGCCTGGGTTTGGTGATCCGCCCCCGCTACAACCGGAACCTGCCCAAATTGACCGGCCAAGGCAACATGGAGGGCGCGCCGGATATCTGCGCTATTTTTGGCACAGAAAACCGCCGCATTACCAACGCCATCACCGGCGGCGCCAATTTGACGGCGGTCTTTGGCACGCTGACCATCGACCTGCGAGACGCCCAACTGACCACAGATATTATGGTGCAGACCACAGCCGTCTTCGGCTCGGTCAATTTGTTGCTGCCCGAAGGCACGCCTGTGCGGGCGGACGGCTTCTCCCTCTTCGGCAGCCTGCACAACCATATGTCCGACCAAGGCGAAGAAGGCAGGCCTGCCGTCTTTGTCTCTGGCGTCAATGTGTTCGGCGGCACGGAGGTCAAAGGATGAGGCCCCGAAACAGTCGCCGGAGCCTGGCTCTGCTGCTGGGCTATTCGCTGGCCGGCCTGATTATTTTCGCTATGCTCTTCACAGTCCTTCAAGCCCTGGGGCTGCTGAGCCTGCTGAGCGCGGGAGGCGGCGCCGGTGCCCCCTTCCAGACCAATCTGCAAGGGGGCCAAGTCCGCTCTCTGCAAATCCAGGTCCACGGCGATCTTTCCATTCGCACAGGCCCGGAGCTGCGAGTAGAAACACAGAACGCCGCCGAAAGCTTCCGCTGTGATTTGCAGGACGGTTTGCTGACCGTTTCCAGCAACAGCGAGCTGTCTTGGTTTGTAAATTGGAGAGGGATTCGCCAAAAGGTCGTCGTCACCTTGCCGGAAGATCTTCAACTGGAGGAAGCGCTGCTTTCCGCCGGCGCCGGCGACCTGGATATCGACAGCCTGAACGTTCTCCGGCTGACGCTGGAAGGCGGCGTGGGCGACGCCCTTTGCCGCCGGCTGAACGTTGCGGAATCCTGCCAGCTCTCCATAGGAGTGGGCGACATTGATATCCTGTCCGGCCAACTGCAAAACCTGGAATTTTCCGGCGGCGTCGGGGATTTGGATTGCGCCGCCGCCTTGGGAGGCCAGTGTACGATAAAAGGCGGCGTCGGCGACATTGATCTGACGCTGTTAGGAGCGATGGGGGATTACTGCATTCAGGTGGACAACGGCATAGGCGACGTAGAAATTGACGGCGAAGACGTGAAAAACGGCGTTTATGGCAACTCCGCCTCTTCCAACACGCTGGAAGTCTCCAGCGGCGTCGGCGATATCGAAATTGAATTTGGATATTAGCGCTTAGGACAAAACCCCCGGACAATCGTCCAGGGGTTTTGTTTTTATCCAATTCTATTCCAATCAAAAATCGTAAGGCCGATCAGGCCTGGTCCTGGGCCATTCTGGCTTCAAGAGCGCTGTCCATCAGGAAAACCAGCTCCAGAGCAGAGCGGAAATTTTCCTCTCGCCCGCCTTCCAACCAGCTCACAGCCCCCTGCCAGCTGGCGTTCTGCCGGAATATCACTCGAAGGGAAAAGGTGGCCAGCTTGCCTTGGCGGCAAAGCTCGTCCTGACTGCGGACGGCTGTTTCTGGAACAGGCTGAGAAAACGACCGGCTGACGGTAAAGGATTGCGGCAGCTTGATTCGGTTCAGCATTCCGTCAATCCCCATAAAAAATTGCAGAAGGCTATAAAAAGAAATCCCCTGGGGGCAGGCAGGGTTAAAAAATCGCCCCCGAGGCACGCCGTTTTCATAAGAATCCACACAAACCACCGTAGTCCGGTATTGATTGCCCTGCAAAGATTGTTTCGTCATAACCATTCGCCGGCCCGCCGCAACATTGCGCGGCAGCTCAGCCCCTTTCCTCGGTTTTTTCCACGGGAATATCCCCGAAAACCATTCCGCGCTTTTTGAGCGCGTTTCCTTGCCGTTCTGCTATCTCCGCAGAATCCCTTCGCCGGATTCCCGGCGTCCCATCTTCGATGGGGCCCTGGTATACTATCTGCGGATATTATACCATGCGGCGGTTACAAAACCGGATACATTTCCCCTTGTTGTCTTCCAAAGAGATCGAAAAATATTGCACAAATATTGACCGTATTTTTTATGCAGATTGCACAATAAACTGTTTGCGCCAATCAGGGCTGATCAACTTCCCCTTCCGATTGATCCGCGCCCTCTTCTGCCGGCGGTTCAGGCTCCAGCAAAGCTTGAACCACCCAGCGGGTGGTATTGTTGCCTCGGCCGGTGCAGGTGGACAGCGTGAGAATAGAATCCTCTGGCGTGGGAACGACGCCGGTATCATACGCGGATTGCGCCAGGCAATAATCGATAAACGCCTGTTTCTCCTGTTCCCCTCCAAATTCTCGGGAATAGGTCAGACCCTCCACGCTGACTTCATATGCGGCAAAAATATGGTAACGGCGAATCGTCTGGCCGTCGGCGATGTAAATCAAGGGGCAGCGCTGCCAAAAAGCCGGGTCTTCATAGGATTTCAATGTGGAAAACATAGAGCCGTCCCGCATATTGTGGCCATAGACAATGGAATTGAAATCCGACCAATCGCCGCTGTTGCGATAATCCAAAAAGATGGAGCCCACAAAGCTGCGGGTTTTGTTCCAGGCGTAACTCAAATAATAGCTGTTGTCCTGGCCGTGCATCACGGGATAGGAGATGGTGGAGCCGGGAATCAGAATCCAGCCCAGCGTCTCGGCGTTCTTATCCCGCAGAGCCTGCATATTGATGGCCTTCAGAGCCTCCAGATAGACGACCTGGGGGTCTTGGGGCTCCTCAGGCTGAGGGTCTGGATCGTCTTGCTCCGGCTGCTGGGGCGCGGGCAGGGAGATTTGGGTGAAATCCGGCAAATTCGCCAGGTTTTCCGCCTGGTCATAGGTATCGGCGCCTTGTCGATAGCCCCATACGCTGTAAACCACCTGACCGGCGCTGTACAAAAAAACCACGCCGAACAGGGCGAACAAGGCCGCGCGCAGACGTTTATTCACAACAATTCCTCCTCACGGATGGGATAAAGCGGCAGGGGCCGGGCAAAAAGCCCAGCCCCCGGGGCAGGAAATACAACAGCAGAAAAATCTCAGCCCAAGCGGCGTTCCATTTGATCCCGATTGAAGGCGAAATACAGCGCCGTTTCCCGGCTGATCTTCTTTTCCTGATAGAGGCTGAGAATCGCCTGATCCATGGATACCATGCCGTCGTTTTTACCAGAGGCGATGGCGTTGTCGATCTGGTGAATTTTGCTGTCTCGAATCAGATTCTGGATGGCGGGGGTATTGTGCATAATTTCATAAACCGGCGTCAGGCCGCCCTCCAAATTCGGCAGCAGCTGCTGGGAAACCACGGTGTTCAGCACCGCGCTCAGCTGCACCCGCACCTGTTCTTGCTGGCCCTCGGGGAAAGAATCCACAATGCGGTCCACAGTGTTCATAGCGCCCTTAGTGTGCAGAGTGGCGATGACCAGGTGGCCTGTTTCCGCCGCCGTCATGGCAGTGCGAATGGTTTCATAATCCCGCATTTCGCCCAGCAAAATCACGTCGGGCGCCTGACGCAGGCAAGCCCGCAAAGCAGAGAGATAGTCCTCGGTGTCCGTGGCGATTTCCCGCTGGCTCACAATGCTTTTTTGGTTGCGATGCAGATATTCGATGGGGTCCTCCAGCGTGATGATATGGCAGCCCCGCGTGCGGTTGATCCGATCCAGGATGCAGGCTTGGGTGGTGGATTTGCCGCTGCCCGCCGTGCCGGTGACCAAAATCATGCCGTCCGTTTTATCCGCCAGATCCATCACCTGAGCGGGAATATGCAGCCCCTGCCAATCTGGGATATCAAAAGCCACCACCCGCACCACCGCCGCCAGCGACCCCCGCTGGCGGTAAGCGTTGACCCGAAACCGGGCCAAACCAGGGGAGGAAAAGGAAAAGTCGTCGTCTCCCCGGCGCAGATAATCGTCCATAGACCGTTCGGCCAGTTCATAAAGCTGGCCGATAAGTCTCCGGGTTTCCTGGGGGAAGATTTTTTCCTCTGTCAAGGGCCGCAGCTGCTTATCTTGCTTGACGGAGACGGGACCGCCGGCCACAAGAAACAGGTCCGACGCCTGACTGTCCACCGCTTCCTTTAAGTAATCCAGTATTTCAGCCATTCAAGGCTCCTCCTTTTTTATTTGTCGCGCAAACGGCCTGTTTTCCTTTGTTTCAAAAAGTCGCCGTCTCCGCTTCTTGCCGCCGAACCCTCCAACCTATCCGACGCTTTCGCCGTCCCATACGTCCAGGCTGTCGTCGGCTTGCCATTGGCCTGCAGGGCCGGCCTGCCATTCCAGAATTTCATAGTCGTCGCCCGCCAAACGGACGGCCACAGACAAACGCTGGGTTTCGGAAATGGTCACGGTATAGCGGCAAATCCGGCCTTCCCTTTCCACGCCCTGGGGCGTTTCCCCCTGGCGCAGCTGAGCCAAAATCCGCTGAGCCTGGCAATCGGCGGCATAATAATCCGCCACAGCTTGAGCCGAGGCGTCGGCCAAGCGCCGATCGGCTTGGACCGTGGAAAGGCTGAGCAACGCAAAAACCGTCAGGCACAAAATAGCGAAGGCCGCTAGCAGAGAAACGCCGCCCAGCGCCGGGGGCGAAAATCGGGCTTTCTCGCGGTTATTCATGGCCTTGCGCCTCCTCTCCGGTCTGCCAAGCTGTTTCCAGTTCAAAAAGGGGCTGAGCCCCGCCGCTTTGCCACACCTGCACCTTAGCCATGGCCAGGCCGGGCAACTCGGTTTCCATGGGCTGAACCGTCAGCCGATATTCATATTCCCGGCTGTCGCAGGGGGTCCAATCGGCGTTGTAAATCGCCTCCAGAACGTTGTCGTCCGCCGAAAATCCGACCGAAAGCTCCATCAGTCGAGCGGCCTGCTCCGCGTCTCCCTCCGCATAACGAACGGCCTCCGCCGCTGTTTGACACAGGTTGACCGCCCGGTCCCGAGCGTCGCTGCGGGCGGAAATGGCGTCGGATTTGACAAACGCCTGAAGACAAAGGGCCGCCGCCAAGGCAAAGACCAAAATCATCACCATCTGCTCCATCAGAGCCAGAGGGGCTTTGCTTTTCATGCCCCCGCCTCCTCTCCGCCCCGCAGGGACAACAGCAAGACGTCCGCCTGGCCCTGGGCGTCCTCCATATTGACGGTCAGCAATCCGTCTTCCAAAGAAAAATCCAGCGATTGAACGGCGATCACCGGATCGCCGTCCGCCAGGGCCAGGCCGTCGTCGCCGGAGGAATAGAGCTCGGCGATATACCCGTCATAATAATAAACCCAAGTGAAATATCCTTCGGCGTCCTCCAAGCGCAGCGCGGAAGCGCCGCCGAAATCCTCCACCGTCACGGCGCCCTGCCGGTCCGCCTGGCGGACCCGGGCGGCGATATATTGCAGACCCGTGCGCCTGTCATAGGCGGTCAGATCCCGTTGGGTCAGGCGGCGATAAGCGCCCGCCCCGGACAGAAGCACCGACAGCACGCAGGCGGCAAAAATGCCGAACAAAAGCAAAGCCGCCAGGCCGTCGATATTGTGTTTGACCGTTCGCTGCTTCATGGCTGATTCTCCAAAATCGTAATATCCGGCATCAAGTTTTCGGCGAAAATATCATAGTGGACGGTGTATCGCCGGCTGTCGATCTGCACGCCGTAATGCTGCTGCAAATATTCCAGAGTGGGGGGATAAGCGCCCTCGGCGGCATAGCAGGCCACGCAGCCTCGGCGCAGGGCCTGCTCCAGCTGACGCAGGTCCTCGGTCTGCCGGCCGGATTCCAGGCTGTTGAGAGCCGAAGCGAAGATTAGCAGCGCGGCGGCTGCCGCTGCCGGCAGCAGCATGATCCCCAAAGCCGCCCGCAGGCGGGATTTTCTTTTTTTCATGGCGCGCCCTCTTTAACCGATAGCGGCCATGATGTGCATCAGCGGCAGCATGACGGACAAAAGAATCAGCCCCACCAGCACAGAGCATACCAGCACCAGGGCCGGCTCCGCTCGGCTAACCTTTTCCTCCAGCGACAGCTCGCCGTCTTCTGTGAGCGCCTGAGCGATTTTATCCATCGCCGCGTCGCCGGCGCCGCTGCGCTGGGCCAGCTCCATCAGCCGGCACTGGGCGGCGGGCAACAAGCCGCTTTCCTTCAGGGCGGCGCCCAAAGCCTGGCCTTGGTCCAACCGAGCCCGGCAATCGGCGCAACGGCTTTTGGCCGCCGGGGTATCTTCCATCAGGCCGCCGGCCAGGTCCACCGCCTCTTCCAGGGGCAGGCCGCTGGCCATGCCCATGGCCAGGGCCTGGGCCAGCCGGGCGTCGTTCATTTTGCGGGATACGCCCTTATCCCCATGGCTTTTGCGCCACAGACCGAGGATTTTTTCGCGAAAGCCGCCGGAAGCGGCGAAAGCGCCCAGAAAAGCGGCCAGCAACGCCAACAGAACCCAAAGGACGGGCATAGCGCCGTCCAACCAACGGCCCAGCTGCAAAAGCCCGCCGGCCAAGCCGGAAAGCCGTCCTCCCAAGGAGGCGTAAACGTCGTCAAAGATCGGCAGCACCTTGACCAGCAGCACTGCGATGACGGCCAACATCAGCGCCAGCATGACCGCGGGATACAGCAAAGCGCTGCGGATACGCCGGTCCAGCCGAGCTCTGTTTTCATAGTAGCCGGCCAAGGAGGCCAGCGCCTCTTCCAGCCGACCAGAGCGCTCGCCCACCTCGATGAGGCCGCAGACATAAGCGGGCAGCCGCCCGGTTTGCCGCAGAGCCTCTGAAAGGGGGGCGCCGCCGTCCATTCTGTCGGCGGTTTGGGAGAGCATCTCCTTGAACCCGGGGTCGCTTTCCTCCGCCAGCAGAACCAGAGCGTCGCCGCTGGCGACGCCGGCCCGCAGCAGCAAGGAGAGCTCCAGGCACAGGGAGGCAATCTCCTCGTGAGATAAACCGTTCTTTTTCATCTCAATCTCCTTCTGTCAAAAAATAATCGTGGAACAGCCCAAAAAATCGGGCCTGCGGAATCTTCCACAGGCCCAATTTTAACCCAATTTTGCCGATTCGTAAAGAGCAAACTTTCCTCCCGATTCCGAATCAATAGACGTACTTTGTGGTATAGTTGCTGCCGTCGCCGATATACTTCATCACAGACTCGCTGCTGTTGGAGGAAGAGGCGAAGGTGGGGTCCATCCGCTGCCAGGTGGAGCCGTTAAAATAGATGGCGCCGTCCACCCAGCCGGTTTCTGCCGTCCACACGCTGATCCAAGCGTGATAAGCCTGGCCGGCATAGCCCACCACCAGCTTACAAGGCACGCCCTGGCTGCGAAGCATACCAGTCATCAAAGCGGCGTAATCGAAGCAAATACCCTTTTTGGAAGAGAGCACGGTATCCAACACAGGCAGATAGCCGCTCTTGACCGTTTCGGCCTTTTGCTGGTCATACGTCAAATTTTTGACCACGAAATCATAGATCTTTTCCACCTTCTGCAGCGGGTCGGAAACGCCGCCGGCCAGGCTCTGGGCCTGCTTGACGGTGTTAGGCGCGTTGCTGTAATCCACATACTGGTTGGGGCGGATGAAGGGGGCAAATTCGTCGGACAAAGCCACCTTGAAGGAGGCGTTGAGCACCTTGGCATATTTGGAACCCGAAGTGTTTTCAAATACGGTCACCGTATAATTGCCGTTGCCGTCCGACAGAGGGAAGGTGGTCCAAGCGCCGGCGGACAGGTCGTAGGTGTATTTGGTGGAAGGGCCGGACACTTGAACCTTCAGCCGCTTGCTGGTGGAGGCTGTGAAATTGACCATCACATAGCCGTCCTTGGTGTTGGAGTAATCGACGACGGCCTTATCGTTTTTCTCCACAGCCGTGCCGGAGGCCACTGGCGTGGTGGCGGAGCCCACCGCCGCAGGAGAAGAGGCCAAGGCCACAGCTTCATCCTCCAGGTCGATCTCTTCCATCTCTGTGATATCCACATAGACGGATTCGTCATAAACAGGGTCTGTTTCCACATAGGCAGAGTCGTCAAGGATCAGCTGCTCTTCCGATGTGTCCGTCGCCTGCTGACAGCCTGCCAACAAACCCAGGGCCAGCAGCAAGGGGATGGATCTTCTCAAATAATTCTTACGCATAAAAACACCTCACTCTATTATACGTTTCCTTTTTCATCCTGTGAAGGCGGGGCCTTCCGGGGTTTCTGAGACCAGTATAACAGATGCCGCAAAAAAAGAAAAGTACTTTTTGAAAAAAATTTTCAAAAATCCAAAAAACCTGTATCCAGCCAGCGTCTCCGCAAGAATTGCGCATTGCAAAATAGCGCCGGGTATGATATCGTATTCATACCGTTTTAAATCATAAAGATGGAACAAGGCGCGCTGGGGAGCTTGGGGCGGGCCGGCGAAAGGGAGGCCAATGGAGAGATGCCGATACTGAAAGTACGGATGCTGGGCGAATTTTCATTTCAAAAGGGCGCTATGGAAATCAGCGACGGCGGCAACCGCTCCAAAAAAGTGTGGCTGCTGCTGGCCTACATGGCGTTTTATCGGCGCCGGACTGTGACGCCCGGCGAGCTGACGACGCTGCTTTGGGGCGAGGGAGAAAAAAGCGCCAACCCCATGAACGCGCTGAAAACCATGTTCCACCGGGCCAGAGCCTGCTTGGATAGGTTGGGCGGCGGCTTAGGCCGCCAGATCATCGTCCGCCAGGAAGGCTTTTACGCCTGGAACTTGGAAATCCCCATGGAGCTGGACGTGGACGAATTTGAAGCTCTGCGCCAGGCCGGCGCCGAAGCGGCGGACGACGAAACCCGGCTGGATTGCTGGACGAAAGCGCTGGATATCTACAAAGGGGATTTTTTATCCAAGCTGGCCTATGAGCCCTGGGTGGCGCCGATGGCCGCCCATTACCATAATCTCTATATTCAAACCGTGTTGGACACGGCGGATTTGCTGGAAAAAGAGGGGCGCTGGTCTGAAATAGAGACTCTGTGCCGCTCCGCGCTGAAACACGAGCCCTACCTGGAAGAGATCTATCTGCGGCTGATGCGGGCCCTGCTGCAGCAGGAAGACCGACAGGGCGCCGTCGTCGTCTATGAGAAGATGAGCGAGCTGCTGCTTTCCGCCTTTGGCGTGATGCCCTCCGACGAGCTGCGAGCCCTTTACCGCGAAGCCGCCCGCTCGCTGAACAAGCGGGTTCTTTCCATGGAGGAGATGCTGGAGCAGCTGCGGGAGCCGCCTGCCGGCGGCGCTTTATTCTGCGATTATGATTTTTTCAAAACGATTTACCATTCTTACGCCCGCTTGATGGAGCGCAGCGGCGACGCGGCCCATCTGGCGCTGGTGACGGCCGAAGCGCCCGGCGGCGGAGAGCTGCCCCGGCGCAGCCTGGACCGAGTGATGGACAATCTACAGCAGCTAATCGGCCAGAATCTGCGCCGAGGCGACGTGGCCTGCCGGTGCGGCTTAGCCCAATTTTTGCTGCTGCTGCCCCAGGCCAATTATGAAAACAGCCGGAGGATCGCCGACCGCATTACCAAAGCTTTCGCCCGGCAATACCCCCACTCCCCCGCCGTGCTGCGGGCCTCGGTCCACCCCATGCAGCCCCCCGGCGAAGGGGCATAGCAGGCGCCCAAAGGGAAAACCGGCAAACGCCCGGAGAAAAAACAATAAAGCCGCCGCCTGAAAATAAACGGAATCAGCGCAAAGAGCCCAAAAAAACAGACAGCCCCCTGAAGCGGGATTTTCCCCGCTTCAGGGGGCTTTGCGCCGTCCGCTCCGTTCTGCGCGGCCTGAACCCTCTCCTGTCCAATAGGACGCGGGCCGTTATCCCTGGACGGCTTGGCGCAGAGCTTCGGCCTTGTCGCATTGCTCCCAGGTAAATTCCGGCTCATTGCGGCCGAAATGGCCGTAGGCGGAGGTTTTTTGGAAGATGGGCCGCCGCAGATTCAGCGCGTTGATGATGGCGGTGGGGCGCAGATCAAAGCACTGACGCACAGCTTTTTCGATGGCCTCCGCCGGCGCCGTCTCCGTGCCAAAAGTCTCCACCAAGGCGGACACGGGTTGGGCCACGCCAATGGCATAGCTGAGCTGCACTTCGCATTTTTTGGCCAGGCCGGCGGCCACAATGTTTTTGGCCACATACCGCGCCATATAAGCGCCGGAACGGTCTACCTTGGTGGGGTCCTTCCCGGAAAAGGCGCCGCCGCCGTGGCGGGCGTATCCGCCATAGGTGTCCACAATGATTTTTCGGCCCGTCAGGCCGCTGTCTCCGGCGGGGCCGCCGATGACGAACCGGCCAGTAGGGTTGATGTAATATTTGGTATTTTCATCCAGCAGCTCTGCAGGAATCGCCTGGCGGATCACCAGCTCCAGCAGATCCCGGCGCAGCTGATCCATCTCCACATCCGGGCTGTGCTGGGTGGAAAGCACCACTGTTTCCACTCGGACGGGCTTGTCGTCCTGGTATTCCACCGTCACCTGCGCCTTGCCGTCGGGGCGCAGGTAATCCAGCAACCCCTCTTTGCGGACCTGAGTCAGCCGGCGGCACAGAGCGTGAGCCAGCATGATGGGCATGGGCATCAGCTCGGGGGTCTCGTCGCAGGCATAGCCAAACATCATGCCTTGGTCGCCGGCGCCGTTGTCCTCTTCCCCGCCGCCTTGAGCCTTCGCTTCCAGAGATTGATCCACGCCCATGGCGATATCGCCGGACTGCTCGTCGATGGCGGTGAGCACGGCGCAGGTCTGGCAATCAAAGCCGAATTTTGCCCGGTCGTAACCGATTTCCCGGGCCGCCTGCCGGGCGATTTTGGGGATATCCACATAGCAATGCGTAGTGATTTCGCCCATCACCAAAATCATGCCGGTGGTACAGGCCGTCTCACAGGCCACTCGGGCGTTTGGGTCCTGCGCGATGATGGCGTCCAGCACTGCGTCGGAAATCCGGTCGCACAGTTTATCGGGATGCCCCTCCGTCACCGATTCCGAAGTAAAATATCTTTTTTCCATTGTCGTTCCGTCCTTTCTTTCCTAACGCCAGGCGACAAAAAACGCGCCCCCTGCCGGCGGCGCGTTGATTTTTGGTGATTTCCTCATCTTTCGATTCACTACCGCCGGATTTGGCACCTTGCAAAATGCAGGTTGCCGGGCTTCATCGGGCCGTTCCCTCCGCCGCTCTTGATAAGGTTATAAAATTGTCTGAGCCTATGTTACACCAAGCCCGCTTGTTTGTCAAGGCCAAAAAATAGGCCTCAGCTCCTCCCAAAATTGCCGGTTCTGCATCTTTTTCGTGTCGTTTCTGTAAAGAGTGGGAACACTATCTGGACGGAAGGCGACGGCCTATGGTATGATATTTTTATTGATTTTGGACCAATATCCAGGCTTTGGCCTGGTAAAAAAGGAGCGATAACCATGCCCTCATCCACGCCCAATGGAAAAAAGCCCAAGGACCAACGGCTCAAACGCTCGATGCTGGCTTATTATCTGGGGCTGCTGCTGCTTGTGATCCTGATTAACGTGCTGATGGACGACGGCCCGGAGCAAATCGATTACAGCCGCTTCGTCCAGCTGTTGGAGGAAGACAAGGTGGCCGTCGTGCAGCTGGTGGACGACCAGATTGCCGTCAAGCTCAAGGACCCGGCGGACCGCACAATCTACGTTACCGCCGACGTGGGCGACCCCCAGCTGACGGACCGGCTGCTCAAAAGCGGCGTCAGTTTTGGCGGCGTCATTCAAAAACAAATGTCTCCCCTGCTCTCCACATTTCTCTATATGGTGTTGCCCTTTTTGCTCATGAGTCTGCTGGGCGGCCTGCTCTTCCGCAGCGTGAGCAAACGGATGGGGCCAGGCAACGCCATGTCTTTTGGCAAAAGCAACGCCAAAGTTTATGTGGAGGCCCAGACGGGCAAGACCTTTGCCGACGTGGCCGGCCAGGACGAGGCCAAAGAGGCGCTGACCGAGCTGGTAGATTTTCTCCACGACCCGGAAAAATACAGCAAAATAGGCGCCCAGCTGCCCAAAGGCGCGCTGTTGGTGGGCCCTCCGGGCACAGGCAAAACTCTGCTGGCCAAGGCGGTGGCCGGCGAGGCGGGAGTTCCGTTTTTCTCTATCTCCGGCTCGGAATTTGTGGAGATGTTTGTGGGCATGGGCGCCGCCCGGGTGCGGGATCTTTTTAAGCAAGCCCAAGAAAAAGCGCCCTGTATTGTATTCATCGACGAGATTGACACCATCGGCAAGCGGCGGGATAACGCCGTAGGCGGCAACGACGAGCGGGAACAGACGCTGAATCAGCTGCTCAGCGAGATGGACGGCTTTGACGGCAGCCGGGGCGTCATCATCCTGGCCGCCACCAACCGACCAGAATCCCTGGATCCGGCGCTGCTGCGGCCCGGCCGCTTCGACCGACGCATTCCGGTGGAGCTGCCGGATTTGCAGGGCCGGGAAGCCATCCTCAAGGTACACGCCCGGGATATCAAAGCGGAGCCCGGTGTAAATTGGAATGTGATTGCGCGGGCCACTGCCGGCGCTTCTGGCGCGGAGCTGGCCAACATCGTCAACGAAGGCGCCTTGCGGGCCGTCCGTTGTCAGAGGAACGCCGTGACGCAGCAGGATTTGGAGGAAGCGGTGGAAACGGTTATCGCCGGATACCAGCGGAAGGGGGCGGCTGTCAACGAAAAAGAAAAGCAGATTGTGGCCTATCATGAGATCGGCCATGCTCTGGTGGCCGCTATGCAGCGGGACAGCGCTCCTGTGCACAAGATTACCATTGTGCCTCGAACTTCCGGCGCTCTGGGCTACACCATGCAGGTAGACGAGCAGGAGCGTCGGCTGATGAGCCGGGAAGAGGCTCTGGCCAAAATCTCCACTCTGACCGGCGGCAGAGCGGCGGAAGAGCTGGTTTTCGGCTCCGGCTCCTCCGGCGCTTCCAACGACATCGAGCAGGCCACTAAGCTGGCCCGCACCATGATTACCCGCTATGGCATGAGCGCCCATTTTGATATGATGGCGCTGGAGACCGTGACCAACCAATACTTGGGCGCAGACTCCTCTTTCATCTGTTCTCCGGAAACCGCCTATCAAGCGGACCAAGAAGTGCTGGAAATCATCAAAACCTGCCATGCCCGGGCCTCGGAAATCCTGAGCGCCAACATCCAAAAGCTTCATGAGCTGGCCGCCTATCTGCTGGAGAAGGAAACCATCACCGGCGAAGAGTTTATGGCCGTCATGGGCCGAAACTCCGCCGCCCAATAAAACCGGCGGCCAAAAAACCATGGCAGGATTGAAAATCGCTCTGCCGAGATTGCGCGGACAGAGAGCGCAGAAAGCGGGCGACGGCGAAGAAGGCCGGGAAGAGGCGGCGAGAGGACGATTGGCCGACCAAGCGCTGCCGATGGAGCAAACCGCCAAATATGCAAAGCCTTCTCTGGGCAAGCGAAACGGCTGACTGAAGAATCAAATGGTTAACAAGCGCAAAATTCCCCCAGCGCGGTTTTGGCAGACCGCGCTGGGGGAATTTTTATTTCCCTTTTTCTGCATTTTCTTGCTCTTTTACTCGCTGTTCCCCTCCTCTTTTGCCTTCCGGTTTCCTCTCTTCCGATTTTTTCATTTGTCTCTTGACAAAAGTCCGAATTCAGACTATATTGTTAAGAGTCCGAATTCGGATACTATATCAAGGGAGGCTCTGTTTCTGCTATGGAATCCACCGACGACCTAAAAGAACAAGTGCGACAGCTGACCCAGCTGGATCAGCGGCTAAACCAGATTTACCACGCTATGTCGTTGCGCTGCGGCCTTTCCGACGCGGCCCATTGCATCCTTTACGCCGTATACGACGCCTCCCAGCCCTATACGCAGCAAGATCTTTGCCAAGCGTGGTCTTATTCCAAGCAAACCGTTCATTCCGCCGTGGCTCTTTTGCGCCAACGGGGTTATGTGACGTTGCGTCCCTTGGCAAAGGGCCGCAACCAGAAAGCGGTAGAGCTGACAGAAGAGGGGCGACGCTTTTGCCAAGCCGCCGTCGTCCCCTTGCGGCAAGCTGAAATCCAAGCGTTTGCCCGGCTGACCATAGAGGAGCGGCAGACCTTTTTATCGCTCTACCGCATACAACTCGATTATTTGCAGGAGGAAGTCCAAAAAATTCCTCGTTTTGAAGCGTAACGGAACCAAAAATCTACCTTGCCCCAAAGGAGGGGGCGTTTATGACTGTTCGTCTGTCCGACCATTTCACCTATCCTCGTCTGCTGCGCTTTGTGGCGCCCTCTGTGGCTATGATGATGGTCACCTCGGTTTACAGCATTGTGGACGGCTTTTTTATTTCCAACATCGTGGGAAAAAACGCTTTTGCCGCGGTGAACCTGATTATGCCTTTGCTGGCCGCCTTGGGAGCTTTTGGATTCATGATTGGAACAGGCGGCGCGGCTCTGGTATCCTTAACCTTGGGGCAGGGCGAAACGGACAGGGCCAACCGCTATTTTTCCATGTTGACCCAAGCTCTGGCTGGAATCGGCCTGCTTTTGGCCTTGATCGGCTTTCTATGGATGCCGGATTTTGCCCGTCTGTTAGGCGCCGGCCCGGCCATTTTAAACGATTGCGCGCTCTATGGCCGGGTTCTCATTCTGGCCATTCCTTTTTTTATGCTACAAAATAGTTTTCAGAGTTTTCTTGTTTCCGCTGAAAAGCCTCAAATGGGGTTGCAAATCTCTCTGGCCGCCGGCCTGTGCAACGTCCTTTTGGATTTTTTGCTGGTCTATGTCTTCCGACAGGGCATATTGGGCGCGGCTTTAGCCACGGCTTTGAGCCAGGCTCTGGGCGCTTTGATTCCTTTGGCCTATTTTGCCCGCCCCAACGGCAGCCTGCTGCGGCTGTCCTGGGTGAAAATAGCATGGCGAGCCCTAAGCCGGGCCTGCGCCAACGGCTCTTCGGAAATGATGACCAACCTCTCCTCTTCTCTTGTAGGGATGCTCTATAACTTCCAGCTGCTCCGGTTGGCCGCAGAAGACGGCTTGGCCGCCTATGGCGTGATTATGTATGTCAACTTTGTGTTCATGGCCTGCTTTTTTGGCTATTCCATCGGCGCTTCGCCGGTAATCAGCTATCATTACGGAGCGGGCAATTCCCAGGAGCTGAAAAACCTATTCCGAAAAAGCATGGTCGTTACAGCTCTGGCCTCGGCGGCTATGCTGACCTCCGCCATAACGTTGGCGCAGCCTCTCTCTCGCCTTTTCGTGGGATACGATTCGGATTTGCTGGCTATGACGGCCCAAGGCATGGCCCTTTATTCCACGTCTTTCCTGATCTGCGGTTTCAACGTTTTCGCCTCTTCCTTTTTCACCGCGCTGAACAACGGTTTGCTCTCCGCCCTGATTTCCTTTTTGCGCACGTTGATCTTCCAGGTCGCCGCTATTTTAATCCTCCCCCGGCTATGGGGGCTAAACGGCGTCTGGTTGGCGCTGACGGCGGCGGAGCTGGCTGCAGTCGCGGTTTCCGCCTTCCTTCTCTGGAAAAAGCGCGGTCAATACCATTATTGCTAAAAAAACAGTCCCTTTCGGGACTGTTTTTTAGCGATCTATGAAAATCGAATATTTAGTCGGCCCGCTCTGTAAAAACCGCCAACCGGCTCCCCACTGCGCTGGCCAAGGCGATTTTGCACAGGTCTACCGGCACAAATGGGAAAACGCAGGCCGCCAGCGACACGGCCAGGCTCTTTTGCGTAACGGCCATAAACCAGGCCGTGCCGCCGGCATAGCACAGCAGCAGGGCGATCAGCATGGAAGCGGCCAAGGAGGGCAGCTTGCCGCCCCAAAGCCGGCGGCCTAGAGCGACGGCGGCGGCCATCAGCGGGTAAACCAGCAGATAACCGCCGGTGGACCCCAGCAGGACGCCCAGACTGCCGGAAAATCCGGCGAAAACCGGCAGACCGAAAGCGCCCAGCAGCAGATAAACCAGCTGGCTGGCAAAGGCCAGCCCCGGCCCCAGAAACGCGCCGCTCAGGTAAACCGCCGCCACGGAAAGAGTCAAGGGCACGCCGCCGGGCAGCGGAATGGAAATCTGGGCGCAAACCGCCGTAACCGCAGCCATCAAAGCGCAAAACGCCAAATTCTTTGTCTTCATTCGTTCCATCCAATCTTACCTCCAAATACTTTGATCTGGCCGAACGCTGACCTCGCCGGAGCGCAGCTCCGTTTGGGTTCCGTCCGGCTTTTCCACAATCAGGCCGCAGGCGTCGGAAATGCCGACGACCTTGGCCTGCCAGGGCTCGGCCGCCATAACCGTTACCCAGCGGCCCGGCAGAGGGCAGCGGGCTCGGTATTCTTCTAGGATTTCTGGCTGACCGCACAGCTGGGAGACGGGCAGCAAGCTCTCCAGCAGAGCGGCGGCGAACCGGCCCCGGGTCAGCTCTTGAGGCGGCTCTCCCAGATAAAGGGCTCCGGCAATCTCCGCCAGCTCAGGCGGAAATCCTCCTTCCGGCGCCTTCAAGTTGACTCCCACGCCTAAAACCACATAATCTGGCATACCAGTTTCCAGATTCACAGAAGCTTCTGTCAAAATGCCGCAGATTTTTTTGCCGTCCAGCATCAAGTCGTTGACCCACTTGATAGCCGGGCGGAGGCCGCAAATCCGCTCGATGGTCCGGCAGACCTGAACGGCCGCCGCCGTGGTAATCTGGGCGCTTTGCTCCGCCGTCAGCCGGGGGCGCAGCGCCACGCTCAGGTAGACGCCCCCTTCTGGCGAACAAAAACTGCGCCCTTGCCGGCCTTTGCCCTCGGTTTGTCGAGCGGCTACCGCGCAGGTTCCTTCCGGCGCTCCTTTTGCCGCCAGCTGGCGAACGACGGTATTGGTGGAATCTACTTCTGAGAAAACCCGCAGCAGGGCGGGGTCATATCCTTGCGGCAGCCAAGGGGCCATGGAGGCAAACGTCAACACGTCGCTTCCTGGCAGCAGGCGATATCCCTTGTTGTTGGCTGCTTCAATCCGATGGCCTTCTTTTTTCAGGGCGTCCATGGCCTTCCACACCGCCGCCCGGGAAACCCCCAACCGCTCCGCTATCTGTTGGCCGGAAAAGCTCTCTCCTCGGCCGTTTTCCAGCAGTTCCAACAAAATTTCCTTTGTCGACTGCATTTCATCTCTCCTTTCGTCGCGCAATGTTACAAAATCGACAAGACGCCCAGGCCGCCGACGCCGGTCGACCGGGACATTATGACACAAAGAGCTCATATTGTCAACTTATTTTTATATTTCGGTTTACATTCTGCGTAAAAAAACAGCCCTGCGCAGGGCTGTTTTGTCTTACCATATGGGAAGCTCTTCTACAAATCTTTTTTCTCATAAATCCGACAGGACAACAGATAGGAGCCTACAAACAAAACGACCAGCGCCAAGACAGCCAGCCAGGGCAGAGCCTGACGCAGAACCGGCGATAGCGGCGGGATTTTGCCGCCTTGCCTGCCCCAGAGCATAATCAGGCCAGTGGGCAACAGAAAAACCGCCATCATCACCAACCGGCTGCGTTCCACGCCTAAGAGGCAGATACAGGGGCTGAGCACCGAAAATGCCAGCGGCCCCACCAGAAAAGCGCCCAGACCGGAGCCCCACACATCCGCCCAAAGGACCGAACCGGAAACCAACTCCACCAAAGCCGTCATGCCCATACCCGTCAAAGTGCTGACGCCAAACATTAGCAGCGCCATCAGATATTTGGCGGCAATATACTGCCTTCGGGTAACCGGCAGCGTCATGCCGTAAGCGTCCCAATGGCAACTTTCGTCATAGGAAAACCCGACAATGGTAACGATCGCCGAAAGCATCCCGCCGACACCGGCCACAAAGGCGGCTTCGCCCATGCAAAGCCCCATGATTAGCAGAATGCCCACGACAATCGCCAGGCTTTTCAGATATTTGCGCATACTGAACAAATCTTTCAATACCAAGCCCCACATCATTCCTGCTCCCCTTTCGCAAAAAATACCATGATATCATCCAAACTGGGACGGTCTATTACCAGGCCCGGGCAAAGCCGAGCCGCCTGTTCCCGATCCCGTACCAGCGCCTGGGCGCTGTATCGCCCTTCTTTGTGGGAAATAACCAAATCGCCCAAGGCTTCCAGCCAGGCCGGTTCCCCCTTGGCCAGGCCATATTGCTCCAACAGCAAATCCTTCTCCTCGCTGAAAATCAGCCGGCCCTTGTGCAGGAACGTAATGTAATCCGCAATCTTCTCCAAATCTGCGGTAATATGGGTGGAAAGAAAGATGGAATTTTGCTCGTCCTGAATGAACTGTTGGAAAATATCCATCAGTTGACTTCGAGCCACTGGGTCCAGGCCGCTGGCGGGCTCGTCTAAAATCAGCAGCCGAGGCCGGCAGCTCATGGCGGCGGCCAAACGGATCTTGGTCTTCATGCCCTTGGAAAGCTGATTGATCAGTTTATTTTGGGGAATTTCAAATTGCTCCAAATACTGGCGATACAAGCTGGAATCCCATCGCTTGTAAATCCGCTTGAGCACGGCGTCGATATCCCGGGGCCGCAGCAGCTCGCTAAAAAAGCTGCCGTCCAACAACACGCCGATCTGCTGCTTGGTTTCCAGGTCCTGGCCGCCGTTTTCCTTGCCCAGCAAAACGGCCTTGCCTTGACCCGACGTCAGCCCCAACAGACGCTTGATTACCGTGGTTTTACCTGCGCCATTTTGGCCGATAAAGCCCATAATGCAGCCTTGTGGCAGGGTGAACGACACATTCTCCAGCGTAAAGTCCAGATACTTTTTGCCGATATTCACCGCTTCAATACTGTTTGTTGTCATTTTTCGTCCTTTCCCTCGGTCAATTCGAGATATAACTCCCGCAACAGACGAGCCAACTGCTCCAGCTCCATACCGCAGTTTTGGGCTTCTGCCGCTGCCCGACGCAAAAATTCCTCCACCTGACGCTGCTGGTCCTGGTCCAGCGAAAAACCCTGGCGGGAGCTCACATAACAGCCCTTGCCTGCCATGGTGTGAATAAACCCTTCTGACTCCAGCTCCTCATACGCTCGTTTGGTGGTGATGACGCTGATCTGCAAATCCTTGGCCAGCAGCCGCATAGAAGGCAGCGCCTCCCCTTCCTTCAGCTCCCCTCGAAGAATCAGCCCCTTGATCTGCCGGGCGATCTGCTCATAGATAGGCTGGCCGCCGCTGTTGCTGATGACGATGTTCACGCGCGCACCTCGTCTTCCTGTTTTTCTGTATATATACGATATATACAGTATATACAGTCTCTCCCGCTCTGTCAAGAAAAACTTTTATCGTTCCCTTTTTTGCGAAAATAAGAAAACGGACAGCGAGCCGTCCTGGCTCGCTGCCCGATCAATCAAACTCTATTCTGCGGTTTCCTTCAGCCAATCCATGCCAGGATATGGCTCGCAGGTATGGGCGTACCACTCTACGCATTTCGCCGCCAGCTCTCGATCCCGCATGGTGCATTTCAATGGGAAAACGGACTGCCCGTCGCTTGGCTCAATGGGCGCTTCTTCGTCGGAATCCAGCAGCTCCGGGGTAAAACAAGCCCATGCTGTGTCCGTTTCCGCATCCCAGATTTGCAGAAAAATCAGGTCGGGAGAGGATTCCAGAATCAAATATCCCTCTTCGTTCTCTTCATCCGGGGCCATCATCACGCTGAGATATTTTCCGGCGCGGACTTTTTCCACAATATCCCGGACGCCTGACGGAGAAATATCTTCGATGGTCTGGCTGGAAAGCGCTCCCCGGCTGGCCATTTGAATTTTGACGTCCTCTGGCATACACGGGATTTCGTGTTTTTTCACGATTTCCTCCATAAAAACTCCCTTCCCCTGTTGTTTTTTCAACCGTCTGCCTGATCCTTTTGAATCAGGCAGCGCAGACCTTCCACTGCGGCTCGGACGGCCAAATCGGTATCCATGCATTCTGGGTTGGCCAGGCCGGCGGCCTGACGCTCCTGATTCCACAGCACGGCGAACACCGCTCCAGCCCGCAGGCCCAGCACAGCGCTGACAACAAACAAAGCGGCGCTTTCCATTTCGCTGCACAAAACGCCGGCCTGCTTCCAAGCCTTCCATTTGTATTCCAGCTCCGGCCCTACTGGCATCCGGCCAGGCTCGTGCTGGCCGTAAAAGCTATCCTTGCTTTGCACCACGCCAGTATGAACGGCGGCCGCCCCGCCGACCTGAGCGGCGCCCCGGCGCAAGGCGTCTGTCACTTCAAAATCCGCCACAGCCGGAAATTCGATAGGCAGATAATGCAAACCCGTCCCTTCCTGCCGCACAGCGCCTGTGGCCACCACCAAATCCCCGCCTCGAACGGCCAAATCAATGCCGCCGCAAGTGCCCACGCGAATCAGCGTATGAGCGCCGCAGGCCGCCAGCTCCTCGGCGGCGATGGCGGCGCTGGGGCCGCCGATGCCTGTGGAACAGACAGATACCCGTTGACCCGCCAGAGAGCCGGTATAAGAGACAAATTCCCGGTTCCGGGCCATAAACTCCGCTCCGTCCAGATAGGAGGCGATATGCTGACACCGTTCCGGGTCCCCAGGCAACAGGCAATAGCCCCCCACGTCCCCAGGGCGCAACCCGATGTGCATTTGCCGGTCGTTCACTTCCATAACCTATTCCTCCTCCCGCTGAACTATGGCGCGGATGCTTTTTTCCGCTTGGCGCCGGGGAACCATGATCTCACGGCCGCAGCCGCGGCAGCGCAGCTTGAAATCCATGCCCACTCGCAGCAGCGCAAACTCGTCGCAGCCGCAGGGATGGGGCTTTTTCAATTTCACAATATCTCCCACTCGATAATCCATGTCGCGCCCCCCTATTTTTTTAGGATACCATGAATGCTCTGTCGTTTCAAGATTGAATCCAGAGAACTCGCATAATCCAAGCATATCCGCTCCTCCGCCGCATATAGATAGCTCAGCCGGCAAATGCCGACGGGCCTATCGCAAGGCGGAACAAGCGGCGAGCCCAAGTGCCAAACATTCGCCGGAACTCAATTCAATGCCGCTAGGGACCCGCCCTCGGCGGGACGCCGGAAATCCGGCGAAACGATTTTCCCGGGTCTCCCGGGAAAATCAATTCAATGAAAAAGGGGCCCCCAAAAAATCATGGATTTTTTGGGGGAAAGGAGGAATGAAGAGATGCCGCAGGGAGAATACCTGCCGGAAGGCTACCGGCTGAACAGGCCGGAAAACCGGGCTGTGGCTGCTCGAGCCGCCCTGGAGCAGGCGGCGGCGGAGCGACGCTTGCTGGAGGGCGTCGTATCCATGTGCGACGCGGCCCACAACCTAATTGTGGATTTCAACGGTTTTACTGGAATTATCCCCCGCAGCGAAGCAGCTTTGGGGTTGGAAAGCGGCGAAACCCGAGAGATCGCCGTCCTTTCCCGGGTTGGCAAGCCGGTTTGTTTTGAAATTATCGGAGAAAAGGACGGTCGATATCTGTTTTCTCGGGCCAGGGCCCAGCGCCGGGCTCTGGATTATTTTATGAATCATCTGCTTCCTGGCGACGTGATTACCGCTCGGGTCACCCATCTGGAGCCCTTTGGCGCTTTTGTGGATATCGGCTGCGGCGTCACGTCGCTGATCGGCATCGAGCATATTTCCATCTCTCGCATCAGCCACCCGGCGGAGCGCTTTATCCCCGGGCAAACGGTTTATGCCGCCGTATCCGGCCTGGACCGGCAAAAAGAACGCGTCAGCCTGACCCACCGAGAGCTGTTGGGCTCCTGGTTGGAAAACGCCGCCCGATTTTCGCCGGGGGAAACGGTGGGAGGTATTGTGCGGGGCAATGAGGATTACGGGGTGTTTGTAGAGCTGAGCCCCAATCTCTCCGGTCTGGCCGAGCGCAAAGAGGGTTTGCCAGACGGCGCCGGCGTCTCGGTGTACATCAAATCCATCATCCCGGAGAAGATGAAGGTCAAGCTCATTGTCATCGACCGGCTGGAGCAGCCGCCCAGCGCCCTGGTGCGGCCTCAAGATTACCGCATTACCGCCGGACGTCTGGACCGATGGCTCTATTCGCCGCCAGGCAAGACGGGCAAAATCACAGAAACGATTTTCACTTGATAAAACTGAAACCGTGCGGGGGCGGCCTTTGCCGTCCCCTCTTTTTTATAAAATCCGCATCCGTCGACGCCCGCAAAAGCAGCGTTTGAATGGCGCAATTCGCCCATGCTCAGCCTCCCTTTCCCCAAAAGACCGCTCTTGTTTTTTGTCGAAAAAGACGATATGATAGAGGAGTATTCCAACAAACCGCCATTCCGGCGGTTGTAGAGGAGGAACGACCCATGCTTCGCAAAGCCCTTGCTTTGGCGCTGGCGCTGCTATGCCAGCTGACTCTGCTGGCCCCCCAGTCCTGCGCCGCTTATACCGACGTGCCTCAAAACGCTTGGTACCATGATATGGTGAATCAAATGAGCCAAACCGGCTTGCTTTCCGGCTATCAGGACGGCTCGTTTCGGCCGGACAACCCCATCACCGCCGCCGAATTCACTACGGTGACAGCCCGAGCCGCCGGACTCTCCCCCGGCGCTTCCAGCGGCCATTGGGCGGCGGGAATTATGCAAGCCGCTTTGGAAAAAGGCTGGTATGATTGGGACGAGCTGCCCCCTACCGGCGAACAATACGACCAACCCATTCCCCGGCAGCTGGCGGCGAAAATCGCCATGAAAGCGCTGGCCCCCGACGTCTGGGGCGATTACAATACGCAATCTCAAAAAATCCAGGATTTTGCCGCTCTGGAGGGCCGGTATTATGAGCCTGTTCTGGCCGCTTACCAGGCCGGCGTCCTTCAGGGAGACGACGACGGCAATTTCCGCCCCAAGGAGGGCTTGAGCCGAGCGGAAGCCTGCGCCGTCGTCCTGCGGGCGGCCAATCTGTCCGGCGGACCCAAGGCTCCAGCCCAACCTGAGCAGCCCGCCGCGCCTGTGCAGCCGGTTCAGCCCTGCAAAGGCGGCGTTTCCGAAAACGGCCGTTTACAGGTGATAGGAACTCAGCTTTGCAATAAAAATGGCCAGCCTGTGACTCTGCGGGGCATGAGCAGCCATGGAATGCAGTGGTACGGCCAATTTGCCTCCGCCGGCGCCTTGGCTTCCCTCAAGGAATGGGGCGCCAATCTATTCCGAGTGGCTATGTATACCGGCGAAGGCGGCTATCTCAGCGATTCTTCCCTCAAGGAGAAAGCGTTTGCCGCGGTGGACGCCGCCGTCCAGCAGGATCTGTACGTTATTTTGGATTGGCATATTTTATCCGACGGCAACCCCATGGACCATGCGGAGCAGGCGGCAGAATTTTTCACCGAGGCCGCCCAGCGGTATCGGGATACGCCCAACATTCTTTATGAAATCTGCAACGAACCCAACGGCAACGTGAGCTGGTCGGGCCAGGTGAAGCCCTACGCCCAGCAAGTGATAGCGGCCATTCGGGCCCAAGACCCCAAGGGCGTGATCCTTGTGGGCAGCCCCACCTGGAGTCAGGACGTGCATCTGGCGGCCCAGGACCCGCTGGAGGGAGAAAATATCATGTATACCCTGCATTTTTACGCCGGAACTCACGGCCAGCAGCTGCGGGATCGAATCGACCAAGCGCTGGCCTTGGGGGCGCCGATTTTCGTCTCCGAATGGGGAACCAGCCGAGCCGACGGCGGCGGCGGAGTCTATTTGGAGGAATCCAAAACCTGGCTGGATTTTCTGGATCAGCGGTCCGTCAGCTGGTGCAACTGGTCCCTTTGCGACAAAGGCGAAACCTCTGCCGCTTTGAATCCCGGCGCTAACCCTGCGGGAGGATGGTCGGAGCAAGACCTGAGCGCATCCGGTCGGTTTGTCTTTTCCCGCTTTTCCAGCTCCAATTAACAGGGATTCCAAATCGAAAAGGAGAAACGCCATGACCAATATGGATAAAATCCGGCTTTGCCAAGAGATTGTGACCTGCATTCAAGAAGAGAGCCGACGTCCTCTATGCCGCCTCCGCCTCAGCCGAGAGCCCTTTGCCGTGGCCGACAGTCATTTGGGCGGGACGCCTTACGTCCCCCATGACGGACAAATTCCCGTGGACGGCCATGGCAGCCAGCTTTGGCTGTGCGCCCAGATCAACTTCGCCCAGGCGCCCCAAATGGAGGGGTTTCCCTCATCCGGCCTGCTGCAAATATTTCTGGAAGATTGGCACTTTGGCGATTTCGGTCTGGAGGAAGGGCCTGGAATGGCTCAGGATTATTGGCGGGTCGTCTTTTACCCTGCGATTGACGAAACTGTCACGATGGAGGAATGTCAAGCGAAAATGGTCGTTCCCTGGGAGGAAGCCAAGCGGAGCAATATGCCTCGCCAGGCCAACCGATTTGATTGGAAGGACATTGCGGAAGGCCACGATTATTTGTGGCGCTGCCCGGAAGTTCCGCTGAAAATCAGCTTCCAAGCCGTGGAGCAAGAAGGCGTCAACTGCGAAGACTTTCGTTTTGAACGGCTTTTTGTCGACGCGCTGGAAGCCCGCCTGCCCGGCGCAGACCCCGAGCCGTTCATGCCCTATGAATTGGAAGCGGAAACCGACGAGGAGCAGGAGGCGTTGCGGCAGATTCATCGACAAATCAAAGGCGGCGGCTGCAAAATCGGCGGTTACCCCAGCTATCTCCAGGACGATCCCCGGCTCTATGACTCGGGCCAAGGCTGGGTCGACTGCGATACGCTGCTGCTCCAGCTTTACGACGATACCTATGACTATCCGCAGGAGGATATCGACGATAGGGATCTCTATCTGAACGGCGGCCCTATCAATTTTGTCATCTCCAGAGAGGATTTGAAAAAAAGAGAGTTCTCCCGGGTATTGGCCCAATGGGCCTGCACATAACGGACCTCCGTCTTCCCAAGAGAGAAAGGAGGGGAACGAGACGTTCATCCTCAAATGGTTCTTTAAGCTGCTGGCACTGCCTCTTTTGCTGGCGCTCACCCTGCTTTTCTGGGCAGGCGTTTTCGTCACCGGTTTTTCCGCCTTGCTGTTTGACCTGGTAGCCGGCTTGTGCTTTTTTGTGGCGGTAACCGGTTATCTCTTCGACGTAACCCCAGGGCCGGAATCGCTGCGGACGCTGATTATCGGCTTTTGCGTCTTTCTTGTCCCCCATATCGCCCAATGGCTGCTGGCGCAAATCGCCCTGCTGAAAGAAAATCTCAGCGATTTTATCCACTCTTGAAAAATCCATAAAAAAACAATCTGTCAAACAAACAAAAAAGGCAAACCGCTTTGGTTTGCCTTTCTTGTTTCTAACTGCCCTTACTGGCCCCGGCTGATCTCTGTATAGCTCTCCGCCTGGAGCTTCTTCCCCAAATCCAAACAGACTTTGCGCCGCGTCTTTCCGCAGGTCGCCACTTGAAATGGAAGGGTCTCTCCTGTTCATCCTCCATTCGTCGTTTTTGAATTTGCCTTTTATCCTCCTCCAAAATTGGATATACTTTATCCAAAACCGCCTTGAGGCGGAATAAGGAGGTTTTTCTTTGGATTTTTCCCAATTTTGCCGCTGTAGCTCGGAGGAATACGAGCGGCTCCGCCGGCGAATCGACGACTGCGCCAGCCAAGGCCAAAGCTATGAATTTGCCGCCTGCCGTCTTCCGGCCCATTGCCAGCCTGTCGCCGCCGATCTGGGCTTCTGGCGGCAAGGACGAGATTATCTGCTCTATTTCCGCCCAGCTGTGCGCTACCAAGGGCAAAATCCTCGGCTAAAAGCCTTTTTCTCCCGAATCAGACCCTGGCGGTTCCCCGATTTTCAGGGTCTGACCCGATGTTTGACCGCTCTGGGGCCGGACGCCGACCCGCCGAAGGAGGCCGAGCCCGCCCTTTTCTGCCAACTGCGCCAGGCATTGAGCCAAGCGGTATTAGGGCAGCCCCAGGCAGTGGAGGCCGCCGCCTTCAAACTCTATGGCCATATTGGCAAACGGGAGCCCCGCCGGCCTCTATCGTTGATTTTTTATGGCCCCACTGGCGTCGGTAAATCCGAACTGGGCAAGGCTCTGGCGCCGGCGCTGAACCGCTGCCTGGGCAGGCGTCAATATCAGCTGGTGTGGACCGAACTGAACACCTTTACCGAAGCGCATTCCGCCTATCGGCTTACCGGCTCTCCCCCTGGCTATGTGGGCTATGAAGACCCGCCTATTTTAGAGGCGGCTCGGCAAAATCCCTATACTGTCTTTATGTTTGACGAGCTGGACAAAGCCCACCCAGAGGTATTGAAAACCCTGATGTCTGTTTTAGACGAAGGCCGCTGCGCCGCCCGAAAGCCCGACTCTCAAGGGAGCCGCGAGCTGGATTTTCGCCGCTGCATTCTGCTCTTTACCGCCAATTACGATTTATCCGGCTTAGACAAGCGGCCCATGGGCTTTTCTCCCCAACAAAAAACCGCCCCAGAGAGGGGCGGCCAAAATGGGCCGGCGGAAGAGCTCGGCCGGCGGGGACTGGCTCAACGCTTATACCAGGCCGACGAAGCCGCCCGAACGGCGCTGATCCAGGCTGGAGTCCTGCGGGAGATCGCGGGCCGCTTCAGCGGCTTGATCGGTTTCCAGCCGCTAACGCCCGAAGCCCGAGCCCAGATCACGGCCAAGCAGATCCAAGCTCTTGGCCGGGAATATGGGCTGGAGCTGGCTGTCTCCCCCGCTCTGGCGCAGGCGCTGACGCCGGCAGAGGCCCTATCGCCTCGTTCCGCCGCCGCGGTACTGGAAGGCTTGCTGACTCCTTTGCTGCTGGAGCAGACCGCCAGACAGGCCCCAACGGGCCTGTTTCGGCTGGAGGGCGCGCCAGACAGGCTCCGTCTTTTGCCGCCGGTTCCGCAAGCCGTTCCGGCGCCCCTACCCGCCTTTTAGGGCCGCTCTATTCGTTCTCGTCGTTCTCGCCCTGGTCTGCCTGGCTATCCTCTGAGCTGTCTGCGGCGTCCCCGTCGGCCTGATCTGCTGCGGCGGAGTCTTCCGGCGTCCCTTGTTCCTCTTTTGCGGTTTGAATCATTTGGACGTCTTTGATCTCCTGAACGCTGTGCTGGGCCTCGTTCAACCGGTAAATATGGGCTCCGTCGCTGGTCATGAGGAAATTGCCCATCAGTTCATTGGTCCGCTCCACATTGTTATCGCTGTATACCCGCAGCTGCATACAAGGCTCTCCGTCCACCATCACCACGCCGTCCTGGGACTGAATATGATATTCCTCCATAGAGGCGCCCGACAAGCCCAACGAGGCTGGGGAAATGCTTTTGAAATGGTCCACCGCGGCGCTTAGCGTCATTGTCTTAGCGCCTCCCGAAGACCCCGCCTTTTTGGGCGGCGACGTGATAGAACCTTCCTTTTGATCCACTGTTACCACGCAGTTGCCCGCCCGCCAATCAATCTGAACCGTAACCAGCAGTTTTTTCGGCGTCGCTTTTGCCGTTTCGGCCTGTTGGGAGTCTTCGTCCTGTTCGGATTCTCCGTTCTTCTCAGAAGATTCGTCTTCCTCCGATTTTTTGTCTTCCGCAGACTCCTCGTCCTTCTCCGGTTCTTCCTCTTCCTTAGGCTCCTCGGAGGCTTCTTCCTCCACTTCCAAGCGACGGGCCAGGCGCACGGTGCCGGATTCCTGGGTGAAATCCGGCTGTTCTGTCCGCACAAAATTGGCGTCTACCACAGAAAAGCCGTTTTCCGAGCTGGTCAACTGGTCCACATAGGTTTTCACGGTAGCGCCTGCGTCCTCCAAGCCGCTATAGCGATAGACCTGCGTCAGGTCCTTCACGCCCTGGACGTCCTCTTCCTCTGGCTGCAAAGCGGCCACAGTTTCGCCGCCTAAGGCATATTCCTTCAGCGTATGGGGCTCTTCCTTTTCCTCATCCCCCTTGCTGCAGCCGGAGGCCAGGCAAGCCAAGGCCATTAAAAGCACAATCAATTTAATGTTTTTGCCTTCCATGGTTCAATACTCCGTTCTCAGAACTATATGGAAAACAATCGAAGAGATCATTTTCCATTGCGCAGATACGATCGTCAACGCAGTTGAAACGAATCGACAATTGCTTTTAACTGCGTTTCTCATAACAGACGGATTACAACAGAATCCTGCTCTTTGAGCTGATATTGGAAGCCCTGCTCCTCTCCATTGACCTCCAATCGAACCGGGCGGCTCAGCCGCTCGAAATCAATACCCGAATACTGGAGCAGATCCATCAGATAATAGGGGACGCCGTTTTCCTTGGGCGGCAGCGCCAGCATCTGGCCGTTGAGCCGCAGCTGAAGCAGCTTGGGCCGTATGACCGGATAACGGTCCCGGCGAGGCGGCGTCTCCTGCAAGACGGGGATTGGCTCAGGAGCTGGCCTGGGCGGCGCTTCCACAACGGGAGCCGCCGGCGGCGGGGCGACAGGCGGCTGCACGGGCAGCGGCCCCGGCGCTCCCGCTACAGTGAGCACAACGTCTCCCTGCTGCAACATGGTATCCAACGCCGCCTCCTGGTTGTTGACCAAAGCCCGCCCAGTAAAGCCAGACCCCAACAGCTGGCCCAGAGTACGGCTGGCGGAAGCCCCGTCCTTGGCGGGCACAAAGCGGATCTGATCTCCGGCATGGATCAAGCTGGAAAGAGTCGCCTCCTTGCCGTTGACCTGGAGCACGGCGGGCGCCGCCGGCTCGCCGCGCAAAACGACGTGCTTGCCGTCCACCGTCAAATTCAAGCTCTTTCCTGTCTTGCCCAGCATTTCCGAATAATTATATCCGTTCATCAGCAGGATATCCTGCAAAGACAGTACGCCGCTGCGGAAGAGCTTAGCGGGCTGGCCGTTGAGCATCACCACATAGCTGTCGTTGAGCAGCCCCAACCCAGCCGAAACGGCGATGCCCAAAGGGGTGGCGTATTCTGGATTTACAATATCCACTTCATCGGAAAACGCGCTCATAGAGAAATTATTTCCTGCAATAGCCACTCGTTTTTCCGCCATTTCCAGCTTGACGGCGATTTTTTCCCGCAGGCCGCTGAGCTTACTGCCGCCGCCGGCTAAAAACACAGCCGAAGGCGCGACGCCGTTGACGCTGAGAATTTGCTTGGCCACCGCTTCGGCCAGCCGATCCAAGGGCGGCTGGATGGCCTCTTCCACCTGGCTTGCGGCCACGGTTTCCTCCATCCCCAGAATATCGCGATAGCGAATTTCCTCTTTCTCGCCCAAATTCCGCTTGATGTTCTCAGCGGTTTTGAAATCCACCAAAAACGCCTGCATGATCGCTTCGGTGATCTCGTCGCCGGCCACAGTGGCCATGGTGTAGCCTACCACGCTGCCCTCTTTGCACAAGGCGATATCCGTAGTGCCTGCGCCGATATCCACCAACGCCAGGTTGAGCAGCCGCAGCTCGGCCGGAATAGCGGCGTTCATGGCGGCGATGGGCTCCAAAGTCAGGCTGGCCACCTGCAGACCCGCAGCCCGCATAGCGGCATATAGGCTCTCCACCACCTCGCCGGGCAAAAAGGTGGCCACAACGTCGGCCTCGGCCAGCTTGCCGCTGTGATATTGCAGGTTTGTCAGCGGATATCGGTCCAGCCGGTATTGGGCCACTGTATAGCCCACCAAAAACATCTGGCGGCGGCCTTGATCTTCCGCTTGCAGCGCTTCCTCCGCAGCAGAGACGGCGCCGGCCTCCAACCGACCGATAGTTTCGGCGTCCAGCGTTTGCTCTTCCTCCAGCTCCAGCTGGAAACTGCCCTTCTGGGTCCGCAAAGCGCGGCCGGCGGCAGCCACGCACACCCGCTCCAGCCGAACGCCCAGCCGCTGTTCCAACCGGGCTGTGACGGCCTGGGCCAGACCGGCCACCTGCTGAATATCGTCGATCTGCCCATCCATCATGGCTCGCTTGCCGTGCTCGGCCATCTCGATATCCAGCACCTTCAGCCGGTCCTCCGCCGGCTTGCCCACAACGCCCACAACGCTGCGCGTCCCGATATCCAGGGCATAGATCAGGTCTTTTTCCTGGGCTTTATATTCTGCCATATCAACGCTCCTTTTTCATATCCTTCGCCCCGCAGGCGCAAAACAGCCAGGAGGCGGCGAAAAGCCGCCTTCTGGCCGTTGCGGGCACTGTAGTTCCGTCAGATTACGAGGTCGCCTCGCCGCGGCGTTTCCTGAATTGTTCCACGGTTCAAAGGGCCGGACCTTCCTATTAGTATTTGCTAAAAATGTTGGAAGCGCTGTAAGCGCCCTCGTCGACCGGCTCTTCATAATCCGCCTCAGGCTGGCGCGCCGGCGCGTGCTGGGGAGCAAAACCGCCGCCGCCGCCGTCTCGCAGCGTAAAGCGGGTCAACAGCTCCTTCATCAAAGAAGCCTGGCTGGAAAGCTCCTCGCTGGCAGCCGCAGACTGCTCGCTGGTGGCGGAGTTGGTCTGGACAACGGCGGAAATCTGGTCGATGCCCTCCGTCACCTGGGTAATGGCCTCCGCTTCCTCCTCTGCGGCCTTGGCAATCAGCTGGATGGATTGCAGCACTTCGTTGGAGCTTTCCACCGTCTTGGCCAAAGATTCGGAAACATTTTTCACAATGTCGTTGCCCTCGCGGACAGAATCCATAGAATGCTCGATGAGCTCCTTGGTGGCCTTAGCCGCCTGGTCGGATTTCGAGGCCAGGTTGCGCACCTCGTCGGCCACAACGGCAAAGCCCTTGCCGGCCGAACCGGCCCGAGCCGCTTCTACAGCGGCGTTCAGAGCCAAAATATTGGTCTGGAACGCGATATCCTCAATGGTGGCGATAATCTTGCCAATCTCTTCAGAGGATTTCGAGATTTTGGCCATAGCAGCCACCATCTTCTGCATATAATCGGCGCTTTCTGTAATTTGGCCGCCGGCCTCCTGAGAATAGCGCATAGCCTGCTGACTGTTGCGGGCATTGTTTTGAGAATTATTGGAAATTTCCGCAATCGTAGCGGACAGCTCTTCCACAGCGCTGGCCTGCTCCGTAGCGCCCTGAGCCAAAGACTGTGCGCCGGTGGAAACCTGCTCGGCGCCGGCCGTGACCTGCTCGGCGCTCTGGTCGATCTGGGCCAAAGCGTCGCTGAGGCCCCGGTTGATGACGCGGACAGAGGACAACACGGAGCTGAGAGCGCCCACATACATCCCCTCGTCCTTGGTGCGCACGTCAAAGTTGCCTGCGCCCATTTCTTCCAACAGATGGCATTCATCTTCGATAACGTCTTTTAGAATCTTCTGGCTGGTACGCAGCGCCTCGCACATATCGCCCAGCTCGTTCTGGCCGACGTAATTCACTGGCGTATCAAATTTGCCGTTTTTGAAGGCGTTCAACGCGTTGTGAGCCTGCTCCACCGGCTCAGTAATGCTGCGAATAATCTTAGTGGCGATGTACAATGTCAGAATCACATTCAGAAACATGACGCCAATAACAGCCAGCGTGATATACGTGGTGTTCTTCTGCTGCTTTTCGACTGTGGCGTTTTTCTGCTCTTCCAGATGAGCGGCAATTTCATCCGACACGGCCACCATATCGTTTAGAGTGGGAGAGCACTTTTCAACAATCAGCTCGGCCGCTTCTGTGGGGTCGCCGTCGCGCAGCGCCTGCTGAATTGGGGGAAGTTCGTTTTTCCAATTTTTAACAGATTGCGCGTACTCCGCCACTTTGCCGTCGCTCAGCGGATAAACCGCCTCCAGCTCTTCCAAAGCGCTGTCCAAGTTGTTCAAAGCCGCGTCTACCCGCTCTTCTCTATCCTGGTTTTGCGAGCTGTTTTTGGGGTCCAGCGTCATATCCCGCACATTACGGGCGGCAATATTGGCGTACATCCGGCACTCGGTAATCAATTCGCTGGCCCTGATTTCGTGCTCGATGATTTCGGTGTAAGCGCTCCTTTGCGAGCCTATCATCGAAACCGCCAAAATCAGGATTGCCGTGGCGATCAGAATCGTGACGCCGAACCCCACGATCAGGCTCTTTTTTACTTTCATGTTTTTGAACATGACGTACTCCTCCTCACACTTTGCTTTCTCATTGTAATTTTATATTAAATCGGGTGGGCAGGCGAGGCGTCGCCTTTTCTACCACGTCCCCGTATCTTCCCTTTTTCACATCGCCAAAAATACCGCCGTCCACCAGCGTCACCACCCGCCGGCGCATGATATTCACATATTGGCTGGCGTGGGTGACCATAATCACAGTAGTGCCCTGCTTATTGATCTCATGCAGCAAGTGAAAAAGATCCCAGATATTATCGTCGTCCAAATCCGCGGTGATTTCGTCCAGCACCAAAATAGGAGGGCTGCCGATCATAGCCCGGGCCAACTCCACCCGGCGGCATTCGCCGATGGAAAGCTCCACCGGATATCGTTTTTCCACCCCGGACATCCCCACCAGCCCCAGCACCTTGCGGACTTTTGCCTGAAGATTCTTGTCGTTCTCTATTTTCGAGGCCCGGATATTGGCGGCCAAAGCCAAGTTTTCCTCCACCGTCTTTTTCCGCAGCAGCGTAGGTTCTTGCCATACTTTTCCAAACAGCAAAGAGGCTTTGTTGCGGCTCAGCTTCATCATCCAAGAAAGATCCCGATCGTCGATATAAACCTTGCCCCGACTGGGTTTTTCCGTTCCAGCGATGAGGCTGAGCAATGTGCTTTTGCCCGCTCCGCTGCTGCCGATCACGAAAACAAACTCCCCCTGGCGGATGGTCAGATTGACGTCCTGCACGCCGATTTCCTGGCGCTTGCCTCCCCGCTTCCGGTCCCCTTTATAAAATTTTGTGACATTTTCCAATACAATCGTGGGCATAGACGTCTCCTTTGGGTCGTGGGGCATGGGATTAAAAAAGGCCCTTTTCTCCCCATTGCAAAGTTTTATGATTCTGCTATAATAAGGGCGAGCGCCGCAAAGCGGCTTACAGCGGATCGTCATGAAAAATGCGATTGGGACCGGAGGTGTTTCCTTATTGAAAGAATCCAAACAAAAATCCCGTCGGGTTAGAAACGCGGCTCTCATCCTGCTGTTGGCGCTGATCTGCGTCGGCGGAGTGGAGTTAGCCTTCTGCCGTCATTTTGCCCCAGAGCATTACCAACAAATCACCGCCCCCGTCCGCCAAGGGCTGGAGGAGGCGGCCGGCGTTTGCCGCAGCGCTTATCTCCAGGCGGCCCGTCTCTGGCGCAGCTGTCGGGATTACGCCGTGCAGACCGCCCGGCGCTGGGCGGAAGCCCGAGCCGAGCGACGGCGCCAAGCCGAGCTGGAGGCCGCCATTGAGCTGGCCAGCCAAGCCTCTGCGGAGCCTGTTCCCCTCAGCGCCCTGCCGGAGATTCCGCAAGGCAGCGCGGCTATCACCGACATGGTGGAAAAGGACGGCCGGCAAATCCTTACCGGCGGTCTGGCGGACGTGGTCTATTTCAACCAAGGCGAAGAGCCCTGGGCCAGCCAGCCTTACGGCCGGGATCACATCGGCGGTTACGGCTGCGGCCCCACCGCCATGGCTATGGCGGTGGCCAGTTTGACGGATATTGAGACAGACCCGGCGACCATGGCTCAATGGGCTGCGGAGCAGGGGTACTGGGCTTCCAAAAGCGGCTCTTATCTTTCCATTGTGGAAGGAACCGCCCGCGCTTACGGCCTGGAAGCCGCGCCCTTGGAACAACGAACACCTGAGGCCCTGCGGGACGCCTTGCTTTCCGGAAAAATGTTGGTGGCCCTGATGGGGCCGGGGCATTTCACCAATAACGGTCATTTTATCTTGCTGCGGGGCGTCACTCTCAGCGGCACTGTGTTGGTGGCGGACCCTAACAGCACGGACCGAAGCCTGTGCGAATGGGACCCTCAGTTGATTCTGGACGAACTTTCCTCCAACCATGCCAGCGGCGGGCCGTTGTGGACCGTCTGTCTTCCCCAAGAGTAACCGTTTTCTCCACTCAAAATCCAACCGATATTCGCTGGAACATCGGCCCGGCAGATTCACCGGGCCGATGTTCCTTTTTTCTTGCCTTTTCGCCGCTTTTTATTGATAGACCGATTTTTCCCTGGCCATCCGCTGATTCAGCCGCTTATCCAGCTCCAAAATCTGCTGCAAGCGCCGGCGATTGGCGGCCGCCTGGTCGGTCAGCGCCTGCTCAAAGGGCGCCAGCGGCGGCTCTCCAGAGCCCTTCAGCAGGCTGTTGAGCCGAGCCGCGTCCTCCGGCGTGGGCATCGCCTCCGTCTGCTCTTGGAGGGCCTGCTCCGCCGCTTCCATCTTGTCGATGGGCTCCTGCCGCATATGCACCAGCATCTCCACCGCCACCTGGTCGTTGCGGTCGATGGCTTCGGCTATTTGTTTGGAAAAATCCAGCGCCTCGTTGAGCAAGCCGCCTATGCGCTTGACTTGGGCCAGCGCGTCCAACAAATTTTTTTCTTCCATCGCGTTATTTCACAGCTCCCGCCGCCTCTGGAGCATGGGCCTGTTCCGGGCTGCGCTCCATAGCCTCCACATTTTTCTGCGCCTCTCGGAACGTATCCCGCAGCTCCGAAGCCATTTTTTTCACTCGCTCCAGCTCCGTTTTGTTGCGGCCCGCCTTGACGCGCTGCAGCTCAAAGCTGAAAAATTCATATAATTTAGCCAGATTTCCGCTGATTGGGTATTGCCGGTCCAGCGTATCGTCCAGGTATCGGATGATCTCCAGGCTGCGACCTACTGAGGTCTCAAACAGCGAGTAATTCTCTTTGCCCAAAGCCAGCTCGGCCTGCATCAGCCGCTTAACAAGCTCGTCGTAAAGCAGCAGCAGCAGCTCCCCCTGGCTCATGGCGTTGATAGTCTGTTCCTTTTGATCCCGATATTCCTGGAATCCCTTCTGATCCATATCTGACTCCTTTAGTGACGATTAATAACCGCTGCTGCCGCCCATCAGGCCCATCAGCGCAGAGCTTTGGGAATTCATCTCGGCAATCAGCTGCTCCAACTTGGAGAATTTGGTCGTATACCGGTCGATCTGATCGGACATTTTGTCTTCCCAGCGAGAAATCTGGGTGGCATAATTGTTCAACTGGGTTTGCAGGCTGTTTTGGTAAATAGAGCCCGGTGCCCGGATGGAGCCCGCCCGGTTGACCAGCACGCCGTAATCGCCGGTGGTCTTGCCATAGGTCTCCAGCGGGTTGAGCAGGGACTGCATCAGGCCGTTGCTGGAGGCCCCGCCCTCTTCCGTCTTGGTGAAGGCGTCCCGCACCTTGTCCGGCTCGTTTTCCAGGGCAGTGCGCAGCTTATTTTCGTCCAGCGTCAGGGTGGTCAAGCCGTCGGTGTAGGTGGTGGAAATGCCAATATCCCGCAGGGTCTGGCCGTCTGTTCCGCCAGGGCTCACCGCAGCCCGCAGCTTGCTGTACAGGCTGGAAAGGTCGCTGTCGCCAAAGAGGATGCCTTGCTTGGCTTTCTCTTCCCAGGCGGCAATGGCGCTCTCCGACATGCTGGCCTTGTCCTCGTCGCTCAGCGGCTCATAGCGATCGCCGGTAACAGAGCCGTTTTTGGTGGCGGGCATGGTGGAATAAGCGTTCTTGATTTCCGTGACCATCTCGTTGTAATCCTCGATCATGGCCTTCACCGCGTCCACAATTTTGTCCGCGTCAGAGGAGGATTGGAAGGTGACGGCGTCCTTTTGGGCCGCCGCTACATCTAACAGCTGATTCCCATCTGCAATCGTTTCGTTGCCGTCTGAGTCTGTGGTTTTTGTGCCATACTCGCCAAAGGTGTCGTTCAGCGTGACAGTCAGGCCGTCGATCTCAAAGGTGTTGCCGCTGCGGCTGACGCCGTCAAACACCTGACCGTTGACGCTCATGGAAATAATGGCGTCCTGGCCATCTGTGAAATCGGCTCCCGCCGCCTGGACGTCGCCAAACAGGTCTTTTGCCAGGCCGTCAAACTTAATCTGGCCGGCGGCGCCGGTTTCCTTGGCGGTGAACTGGAACTGGTTGGTGATTTTGGAGTAACTAACGTTGACGCCGGCCTCGGCGTTGCTGTTCATCGCCACCATCACGGTCTCCAGCGCCGTGTCCTTGTTGAATTTGCCGACGGATACATCGTTCACCTTAAAATCATACAGGAATTCGCCGTTGTTGTCTACCTGATAATATTCGTCTTCCAGCTTAAAATCGCCGTTTTCGTCTACCTGATAAAAAATTCCGTCGGGATCGTCGTAATTGCGAGCCACCCGATTGCCTTCGGAATCTACATAGTGGGAAATTTCTCCATCGTCGCCTTCTACTGCGGTTACATCGCCCACAGCGGTCAGGCGAGCCCGATCCACCCGGTTGCCCCTGGCGTCCACATAGTGGGAGAAATTTCCGTCGCCATCTTTGATTTCCCGAACGGCGCCCTCGGCGGCGATGCGGTTGTTGGGATCCCACTGGAAGTCGTCTCCCAGCAGCTCGCCCAGCTTTTTGCCGGTGTTCAGATAATTGGCCGCGCCGCTCTTAGAAAGGCCCATGGCCTCCAGCGGCTCGCCAGTCACATTCAGGGTGGAGCCCTTCTGGGTTGCCAAAGACAGCTTGAACTTGCCGTCTTCTCCGGCGCCTCCCACCGTGATTTTGCCGGCGCCAAAGGATTTGTCCAGCTGGCTCTGCAAGCCTTTCAGATAATCTTCGGCGCTCATGTCCTTTTCATATTCGGGCATGGTAATTTTCTTAGAAACGCCGTCCAGCGTGACGTTCAGCGTTTTGCCGGAGATATATTCGCCGACCGTGGCGCTTTCGTCCACCAGATCTTTGCCGGCCACATTCAGAATGTTGGATTTATAGCTGGGGTCGATGCCCAGAGTGTCTTTAATTTTGCCTGTGGCGGAGGAAACGATAACCGAGTTGCCCGCCAGCTGCTTGTCAGAAAAAACAATATTGCCGTCATGAACGCTGACGCCGATCATCTCGCTGGCCTTTTTCCGTTCGCCGGAGCTGGTAGTCATCTGAATGCCGTCCAGCTTTTCCCGGATGCCGGCGGCCAGCTCGTCTACGTCTTTGTAGGTGGTCAGATCGTCAAAATCCAAGTCCACCGAGCGGGAGCCGCCGTAGCTGAGGGTGATGGAGCCAGCCACGTTACTCTGGGGCAGCACTTCGGCCAGGTCCACTTCCTTGCCCTGAATGCTCTGGTCGCCGCCCAACGCGCCGCCGATGCCGCTGACGTTGTAAACCGCCGCCTTTGCCAGCTGCTTGACGCCCAGAATCTTCACATCGCTGGAAGTCTTGCCCCGAGCGGAAATTTTGTCGGCGTTCGCTCCCTGGGTGATGGTTTTTACCGCGTTATTAAAAAAGCTGTTGCTCATCAGGTTGGTGCTGGAGGAATAAGAAGTATATTTCTTTGTGAAATTATACATCTTGTCAATGATGCTGCGATAAGCCTCCTGCTGCCATTCCACTTTGGTTTGTTTTCTTTGCAGGTTGGTAATTCGCAGTTTGATACCAGACACTGCGTTTTCGATCATAGACTCGGTGTCCATGCCGCTGGCCAAGCCGCTGAGCACATTTCTGTTGCCATAAATGCTGCTGGTGGAGCTGCTGCTCAAGCTGGTGATTGACGCCATAGTAAAATCGCTCCTTTCTATCCCAAAGACAAAGCTCCCCGCCAGCCCGAGGCCGGCGCGGATAAAAATTTTGACGTTTTTTCTCTTTTTTTTGATTCTGCCTCTGTATTTTTTTATCGACCTGTAGTATAGTAAACTTAAGAGTTTTCTCCGGGTTTTTATCAATAAGGAGGGAAGATTCCTTGACGCAAATCATCACCGTAACCAACCAAAAAGGCGGCGTCGGAAAAACGACCACGGCGTCCGCCCTTGTCTGCGGCCTTCATCAGCGAGGCGCCCAGGTGCTGGGGATAGACCTGGACCCTCAGGGCAACCTGGGTTTCACCTTGGGGCTGGACATCGGCTCCGGCGCCACGGTTTACGACGTTCTTCGGGGCTCCTGCCCCATCGAGCGGGCTATCGCTTCCACCGAATATGGGGATGTGCTGCCTTCCGACATTATGCTCTCCGCCGCCGAGGTAGAATTTACAATGCCCCGGCGGGAGTTTATGCTGGATCAGCAGCTGGCCGCCGTCCGCTCCCAGTATGACTTTATCATCATCGACACCCCTCCCGCTCTGAACGTGCTGACAGTCAACGCCTATGTGGCCTCCGACGGCCTGATTGTTCCTATGGAGGCCGAAGTGCTCAGCCTGGTGGGCATCACCCAGCTCCAGGAAACCATCGAAACCGTGCGGGATTCCTTTAACCCCCATCTAAAGGTATTGGGCATTTTGCTCAACAAATTCAATCCCCGGCTGACCCTGTCCCGAGAGATTTTAGATCTGGCGGAAGAGGTGGCGCGTCAGCTGGGAACCCAGGTCTTTGAATCCAAAATCCGCAGGGGCGTCGGCGTGGCGATGGCGCCGGCTCATGGTCAAAGCGTGCTCACCTTCCAAGCCAAATCCAAGCCCGCCCAAGACCTGCAGGCCATGGTGGCGCAGGTGGCCGGCCCCCGCTTCCCCCTGCCCGAACAAAAATGACGCCCTAACGGGCTCTTGCAATGTGACGAGGAGAATTTATTATGGCAACAAAAGACAACGATAAATCCAAAACCAGCAAAACTGCCAGGGTCATGAACCTGCTGAGCAAAAAGCCGGACCCTGCCCAGGAAGAGACGACGGAAATCGCCGGCGGCCAGCCTTCCTCCCAACCCCTGCCTCCCATTATATCCTCCTTGGCGCCGGACGCCGCCGTTTCCGCTCAAATCAAGGGCGCTTTGGAGGACGCTCTGGAAGATGAGCACAAAATTCCTCTGGAACTCGAGGAACCAGCGGCGCGGCAGCCGGAACAAGAGCCGGAGAAGCCGGCCGAACCTGCGCAGCCGGAACCTGCGCCTGTATCAGAGCCTATGCCTGCGCCCGAACCGGAACCCGTCCCGGCGCCAGAGGAACCCGCCGCCCCTCTGCCAAAGCCTGTGGAACCTGCGCCGATCTCCGCCCAACCGGAGCCAGAACTGACTCAGCCGGTTTCTTTTGACCCGTCCAACTTGGCCGCCGAAGGATACATCAACGTAATGCAAGTGCTGGTAGAGGAAAAAGCGCTGAAATATGTGCAGATGTTCGGCTTGTGTCAATGCGACCAATGTATGGCAGACGTCAAGGCGTTGGCCCTCAACCACCTGCCCCCAAAATATGTGGTTATGCGCCAGGGCGACATGATTCCCAAGCTGACTTTTTACGAAGGAAAATATGGAAGCGACATCATCGCCCAGCTGCTCAACGCCTGTCGGATTGTAAAAGAGCATCCCCATCACCACCGTTAATCCCCGGCGCCTGAAATCACACAAAATCCAACCAAAAAGCCCGACGCGAGATAAACCGCGTCGGGCTTTTTTCGTCTCGAACATGATTTTAGGGGTTGCTGCAAGCCATGTCCGCAGGCTTCGCTCTCCGGGCGTTTTTGGCAAACCGCCGCCGCCCCGCAAAATACAAAGGGCAAACGCGTCCACTGCGCGGCTCACATGGGGGTTTCCGCCCCTTCTGCTTCTTCCTCTTCTGGCGGCAGCTGATCGGCATAGGGGTTGGTCAGCTGCTCCCACAGGGTGTTTACATTGTCCATGCAGATAAAATAGACGCTGGTAATCAGATTGCTGGGAATGCCCAATTCCTCCACCAAAAGATTGATCTTCTCCCAGTTCGCCGCTTCGTAGCTAAGCACCAGATCATAGAGCTTGCCGCACCGGCCCTCGTGATTCAACAGAGCGTTTTTCACCTCGTCGGATACGGGAACCTCCGCCAAAATTTCTTCCAGCGGCGCGTCGATCAGGTAGTTCAGCGTGGAGAACATCCCCATCAAATAAGCCTCTGATTTGGAAATCGGCATATCCTTGGCATGGTTCATCAGCTCGCTGCAAAAATTCGCCCGCATAAAGGATTTTTTCAAAAATTCCTCAGAGCTGGCGTCTATTTTGCTTTCCGCCGCGCTGGCGCTGAGCAGATAGATCCATTGCTTCAACTGGCCCAAGCCCAAAGTCATAATCGCTTGGCGGATGGTGGTGGCCCGATGGCGCAAGGCGAAATAAGCAGAGTTGACCATCTTCAGCAAGCCGAAGGTCAGGCCGGCGTCCATGCCGATCATTTGCTCGATCTCTTCCACATTTGGTTCGTCCCGGGTCACCTCCACCATCAGGCGGAAAAAGTTGCTTTGGATATAGGCGCTGCTGTGGGCTTTGGTGGTCAGCTGGGCCGCCACATAGGAGCCCTGCATGGCGTCGGCTCCCAACGCCGCCGCCTTCTGATAAAGCTCTTCGCTGTCAATATTGGTAATAATGCACTTTTTGTTCATGCTGTGGGCAATTTCCACCGTATTGTGCATATTTTCGTCGGTAACTGTTTTGCAGTTGATTTTGATATAATCAATATCGTCCATCAACTCCAGATAGCGGGGCGAAAACTGAAATTCATTGACTGCGATCTGATATCCTTCCTTCGCAAACTGTTTGACAAAATGCATAGAGAGCGGATGAATAATCACGCTGTCGTCGATTTGAATCACCAGCTCGTTTTTGTCAAAGAGCTTCGGCGTTTTCTTCATCAGCAGCATGGTGGTAAAGGTCATAAAATTCAGCGTGCCCTTCAGCGCCTTTGTGGTATTTTGCATCAGAAACGAATAAATGGTATCTGCGGCGGCAAACTCCGAGCTGGAGGCCGTGTTTTCGCTGCTGAACGCCATGTTTTCCCCATGATAAAGGATTTCATGGCCAATAATCAGCCCTGCCGCGTCCTTAATTGGCTGCCGCACAATGTATTTGTTGTTCATAACTGTCTCCTACCCCTGGGTTATCCTTTTTTAACGCGCAGCAGCAGATGATCGATCACTTCTACCAGCCTACCAATTTCCGGCTTGCTCATCTGCTCGTCCGCCCCCAGTTCTTTGCCCTTGCGGCGCATCTCCTCGGTAATCAGCGAAGAGAAAATAATTACCGGGATTTTTTTCAGCTTTTCATCATCCTTGATGAGCTTCGTCAGGCGGTGGCCGTCCATCTGAGGCATTTCGATGTCGGTAATCACCACCGCCACATGTTCGTCTAAAGAATCTTCGTCGCGATAAATCTGAATCTTATTCCACAGCTCCCGGCCGTCCGGGAACATTTCCACATTGGCGTAGCCGGATTTATGCAGCGCCTCGGCAATCATCCGGCTGAGCAGCACAGAATCTTCCGCCACCATAATGGGGGAATCTCGCCGCTCCCGATGACCAAGCCGATCGATTTCAGACAGCTGGATAGTGGTTTCCGGCGCAATTTCCGCCACAATTTTTTCAAAATCCAATATCGTCACCAAATCCCCGCCGCATTGGGCGATGCCAGTGGCCACGCCTTCGTCGCCGCCAGCCACGGTTTTATCCGGTTTCTGGATATCTTGCCAGGAGATCCGGCTGATGCCCACCACGGTATGGACCCGGAACGCGATATTCATTTTGTTGAAATTGGTGACGATAAACAGATCCTTGGGCCCTTTTTCGCACTCTACGCCCAAAAGATAGCGGGGCAGGTCCACCACGGTGAGCACAATATCCCGGGGCCTGAAAATCCCTTCCACAGCGGGATGGGAGTGGGGCATATGCTTCACCGGCGCGGGCATCAGGATCTCCTTTACCTTGGCCACGTTGATGCCGTAAAGGTTGTCATTGATTGTAAATTCCATCACTTCGATTTCATTGGTGCCTGATTCCAGCAGGATACCCCGTTTGTCTTCTTCCAGCATTTTTTTCGACACTCCCTTCAATATTGCGCGTCTTCCGCGGATTAGATAATCAGCTCCTGCCGCCCGTAACTGCGGATACAGCCCAGACCGCTGCCCACGTCGAAGAGCAGGGTGCGGGCCGTCGTGCCGCCCACATCCTCTTTCAGCAGGCGGATTCCCTCTTTTTTCAGGTTCATATGGACGCTCTCGATATTTCGCTGGCCAATATTGCCCAAGGAGCCGCCGCTGTCTTCAAACATTTTGGCTCCGCCGGCAATTTTGGCGGTAATACGAGAGCGGGAGGCGCCATGAGCCTCCATTTGCTTTAATGTTTCGCGAATGCCGGTATCAGCATATTTCAGGGGGTTTTTTCGTCCTGTCTCCATGTTCAGCGGTAGCATAATATGCACCAGCGCCCCCAGTTTAATGGCCGGGTCATACAGACAGATGCCGATGCAGGAGCCCAGCGCGTAGGTTACCAGCATCCCCTCTCCCTTGGCCATCTTCATATCTGCAATACCGATTGTCACCTTATTCGCCATCACTAACGCCCAGCTTCCTTAATAAAAAGTTCAAAGACCGAATGTCCGGCGAAAGCAGCAACCGGCAGGGAATCTGCTGATCGTCGCAGACAAAGTTTCCTCCAATCGTCATAATATAGTCGGATTGTCCGCCGTATTCGGCCATGGGCACCGCCAAAATGGCGCCCTGCATATCCACGGTAAAGGCAGGCACCGTCAAATCAATTTTAATATCTGCCAAACCGCTCAGAGCGTTGATAAAGGTAGAGATCATGATATTGCCCACCTCAATCAAAGCAGAATTTTCCAAATCCGCCAAACCGCTATAATCCTTCACCGTCTGACCCAAAATGCTGTTGAGCACCAGGTTGACAAAATCCAGCTGCTGAACAGACAGCATAATGCCGTTCATCTGGCCGCCCATTTTCACCAACACGCCTGCTGTGATTTCCTCCGGCCCGCCGATCCATTCAATGGCCTCGTTATAACCCATAATACGCACCTCCGGCATGGTGATGCGCACTTCCCTGCTTAACATCTGAGACAGAGCGGTGGCGGCATTGCCGGAACCGATGCTGCCCAGCTCCCGCAGAGTGTCCAACTGCAAGGATGTCAGTTCGTCATAGTTTTTGATTGTCATATCGTTTCACCCCGTTAACTGCGCAGATTGTTGATGGTCGTTTCGATCTCGTCGGAGGTCTGCACCATCTTCAGCGCCAGGCCATAAGCCCGCTGGGATTCAATAACCTTTGTCAGCTCCTCCGCCAAATCGGCGTTGGATTGCTCCAGTACGCCCTGACGCAGCGTGCCGGTTCCCAGCCACAGGTCGCCATTTTTGTCCGCTGGCAGATAGCGCGTGTCGTTGAGCTGAAGCATTCCGTCATAATTGGTGTAATCAAAAATGCCGATGGGCTGCTCGACCTGGTAATCCGTCACCTCGATCAGCCCTCCCTCCTGGCTGAGCACAAAGCGGCCTTCGCCGTCTGAGAGGCAAAATACCTTTTCTGTCATCGCCTCGCCAGTGGTCGGGTCTGTTAGGCCGTTGGGCCGCAGATACTCCGCCATATAAAAGGCGCCGTTTCGGGTAAACGTCACCTCGCCGGTGGCCAAGTCGGCCAAGGCAAAAAAACCGTCTCCCTCGATCATATAGTCCAGCGGCCGGCCGGTATCGGCCACCCGCCCGGTGGAATAATCGGTGGAGGTCATCAGCAGGCTGGTTCCCACGCCCATGGGCAGCTCGTCTTCCACGCCCTTCCAGTTTTGATACATCAGCGCCTGAAAGCGGGATTTTTCCGCTTTGAAGCCATAGGTATTGACGTTGGCGATATTGTTGCCATGGATGTTGAGCCGCCGCAGCTGTTGGTGGGCCCCCACTGCGCCGATATAGAAGGATTGATTCATCGTCTGTCACCGTCCTTTTAGAGCCGTCCTATGTCGTTGACGGCTTTTGTCATCAGCTGGTCATACATCTTTGTGGTTTGCGCGGCGCTTTGCAGCGTCCGCTGGCAGGTGAGCATCTCTGTCATCTGCCGGATCATGTCCACGTTGGATCGCTCTAAATATTTCCAATATATAGTAGGATTTTCTGAAGGGGTTCCCTCTGCGCCGGTGAAGAAGCCCTGGGCGTCGTTTTCCAGCTGAGCGGCGTCTTCAAAGGTAAAAACGCCGATCTGGCCCAAATACCCGCCGTTTTCATTAAAAATCCGTCCGCTGCTGTCCGCCTCGATTTTATCGGTGGATAGCTGGATGGTTTCGTTGTCTGGCCCCAGCACATAGCCCTGGCCGGGAAAACACAGATATCCCTCTTCGTCCAGAGAAAAACTTCCCGCTCGGGTGTAAGCAATCTGGCCGTCCTGGTTCTGAACAGCAAAAAAGCCTTCGCCATAAATGGCGAAATCCAGAGGAATATCTGTGGGCTCGGGCACGCCCTGCTCGTGGTTCACCGTAATCTCGCTATTGGCCCGGATATAGCTCTGCCGACCCACATCCTGATATACCTTCGTCTTATTGCCCACGCGGCTGTACATCACGTCGTCAAACGTCGTGGCGGTATACCGGCTTTCCTTATATCCGGCTGTGGACACATTGACCAGGTTGTCGCCCACAACGTTCAGGTTCCGCTGCTGGGTGAGCATACCAGACGTCAGGTTATAAAACCCCTTAAACATTGTATCATCCCTTCTTCCGTTTTTTCAAGGGTTTGGCGGGTTCTCCGCTGATATATGCCTCCATATAATCCCGGAGCTTTTGGATGGCCCTGGCGTGAATTTGAGAAATGCGGGGCTCGCTGACCTTCATCACCTGGGCGATCTCCTTCATATGCAGATTTTTCTCATAATAAAGAGAAAGGACAATCTGCTCGTTTTGCTGCAAAGAGCGAATGCCTTCGGCCAGCGTTTGCTGCATCTCCCAGTCCTGCAAAGCGACCTCGGGCTGGCTTTGCAAATCCTCAGAGGGGGCCTCAAACCGATGGCTTTCGATATCGCGGGAATCCATCAGCGCGTCCAGCGACAGGGTGTGATTCAGCGCCGCTCGGGCCAAATCCTTCTGGTATTTTTCCACCGATACCCCCAGCCGCTGGGCCACCTCTTCCTCGGTGGGATACCGCCCCAGCTCGTTGGAAAGCTCGGAAGTCGCCAAATCAATTTCTTTGGCCCGCTGACGGATATTCCGAGGCAGCCAATCCTGCTTGCGGGCCAAATCCACCACCATGCCCCGAATGCGCTTGGAAACATAGGTCTCAAATTTAATTCCTTTTTCTGGGTCAAATTTATCGATGGCGCTTAGCAGGGTCAGCAACCCCTCGCTGACGATATCGTCCACCTGGGCAAAGCTGCTGTACACCCCTCGCAGCTGGAGAGCGGCGTTTTTCACCAACCCCTCATAACGCAAGGCTAAAGGCCATCGCAGCGTTTCGTCCCCAGTGCGTTTGTATTCCATCAGAAGCTCGGCGGCGGTCATTTCCTCAAGTTCTCGCTGGGTCCGCGGGCCGTTTTCCCGTGCCTCCGTCACAGCGCCGCTCATACTCCCACCGCCCTTCGCTCCGCCCGGGCAGGAGCCTCCGCCGTAATGTTGCCCAGAGCCTGTATCTGCACGTTGCTGGCGATTTCATTGAACGACAGTACATAAACGTTCGGGAAAAACTGGGTAATCATTTTGCTGAAATAGCCGCGGATCACCTGGCTGACCAGGATTACCGGCGTCTGCGATAAATCGCCGAATTTCTTGAGATGCTCGGAAAGCTGCGCGATGATCTGCTGCATCAACTCGGGACCCATGGCCAAATAAACGCCCTGTTCGTTGCGGGTCAAGGAGGAAATAATAGCCTTTTCCATCTCCGCGTCCAGCGTGACCACCCGCAGCTGACCGTCCTCGCAGAATCGGCGGGTAATGGTGCGGCTCAAGGCGCCGCGAACCTGTTCGACGGCCATATCCACGTCCCGCCCCTGGCTCAAAGCGTCCGCCGCCGTTTCCAGGATGGTGGCCAAATCCTTGATGGGCACGCCCTCCTGCAAAAGGCTGCGCAGGATTTTCTCCAATGTGGCATAAGAAACGATGCTGGGCGCCGTCTCCTCCACCAGCTCAGGAGAACTGCGCTTCAGGTTTTCCACCAGCTGGATGGTTTCTGCCCGCGTAAGCAGCTCGTAAGCGTGCTTTTTCACCGTTTCGGCCAGGTGGGTCAGCATCACCGTCATCGGGTCGATGACATTGTAACCATAGATTTCCGCCATCTCTTTGTTTTCCGGCAGAATCCACCGGGAGGGAATGCCATAAGCCGGTTCGATGGTCTCGATACCGTCGATTTCGCCCAAGGGCGCCGGCGGCTCCAGAGCCAGATAATAATCCACCAAAATCTCGCCTCGAGCCACTTCCTCGCCCTTGACGCGAATCACATATTGGTTGGTGCCCAAGGCCGAAGAATCGTGCAGCCGGATGGAGGGGAATACAAAGCCCATATCTTGGGCATACTGTCGGCGGAAGATGACGATACGGTTGATTAGCTTTCCTCCGTGGTTTTCGTCCACCATGGGAATCAAGCTGTAACCAAACTCCATTTCAATGGGCTCCACCGCCAGCAACGAATAGACGTTGTTGATATCCTTGTAATAATCGCCCTCGCTGGGCGCCGCGGCGGCTTGCTCCGCTTCTGTTTGAGCCGCGCTTTCCGCTGCAGCCGTTTCCGCCGCAGCCTGCCGCTCCATACGGCGGCTGATATAATAACCGCCGGCCAACAGCACGCCGCCGCCCATGGCCAGCGCCACAGTGGGCGTGCGAGGGATCATGGCCAAAAACAGCAGGATGACGCCAGTGGCCATAATGGCCCGGGGCTGGGCGGAAAATTGACCGATTACATCGTTGTTCAGGCTGCCCTCCGACACAGACCGCGTGACGATCATGCCAGTGGCAGTGGAAATCATCAGAGCAGGCAACTGGGAAACCAGACCGTCGCCGATGGTGGCGATGGAATAGGTGTTCAGCACAGTGCTAAATGTGCCGCCGTCCATCACCATGCCGATGATCACGCCGCCCACAAAATTGACCAGCGTCATAATCAGCGACATCACTGCGTCGCCCTTGACAATTTTGGTGGCGCCGTCCATAGCGCCATAAAAATCCGCTTCCTTCTGAATTTTGCTCCGGCGGATACGAGCCTGCTGCTCGTCGATCAAACCGGAAGAAAGGTCTGCGTCGATAGCCATCTGTTTACCAGGCATGGCGTCCAAGGTAAAGCGAGCGGCCACTTCAGCCACGCGCTCGGCGCCTTTGGTGATAACGATAAACTGCACCAACACGATGATGATAAAGATGATAAAACCAATCACCGGGTTGCCGCCTGTAATCAGCTGACCGAAATTCAAAATAACCGAACCGGCGTTGCCGCCGTTGCTCAAAATTTGTCGGGTGGTAGAGACGTTCAACCCCAGTCGAAACAGGGTAGTAATCAATAGCAGCGACGGGAAGATCGAAAATTCAAGAGCCTCCGTAATGTTCATGGTGATCATCAGGATCATAATGGAAAGGCCGATGTTGATAATCAGCAGAAAATCCAGCAGCTGCACGGGCAGAGGAATCACTAAGAACAGCACGATGACTACCACGAACAGCGCTATGATATTGTCAAAAATTCGTTTCATGGGCCATCCTTTCCCGGCAGATTCGGGCCTCAGCGTCCCTTCGCCCATCCTTGGGCAAAGTCTTTTGTTACCTCACGATCCGTTTATCGTCGTTCAGGCGGAAGATATACACCAGCACTTCCGCCACAGCGCCATAGAGCGCCGGAGGAATCTCCCGGTTCAGCTCAGCCTCTGCATAAAGCGCCCGGGCCAGCGGCACGTTTTCCATCACAGCCACGTTGTGCTGCTCCGCCGTGCGCACAATGCGCATGGCCAGCTCGTCCTGGCCTTTGGCCAACACAATGGGGGCGTTGTCCTGCTCGGGCTTATAGCGCAAAGCCACGGCAAAATGAGTGGGGTTTCGGATCACCACATCCGCTTGGGGCACTTGCTGCATCATGCGGCTCTGGGCCCGGCGGCGTTGGATCTCCTTGATCTTCCCCTTCACCTGAGGGTCGCCTTCCATCTGTTTATATTCTTCTTTAATTTCTTGCTTGCTCATTTTCATCTGCCGCTCATATTCCCACCATTGGTAGTAAAAATCCAGAGCGGCCAGCGCCACAAAGGCGATGATAATGCGAAACACCATCCCCTTGGCCTGATCGGCCAGATGACCGCAGGCGGGGGCGATATCCGTATATAAATATTTTGAACCCTCCTGAAACATCCCTCGGACGCTCAGAAAGATAATAATCATCAAAAGAGAAATTTTCAGAATGCCTTTCAGCGCTTCGACCACGCTTTTCAGCGAAAACAGCCGCTTAAAGCCCGAAAGAGGGCTGATGCGGTTGAATTTCGGTTTAATCGATTCTGCGCTGACCAGCAGCTTGGTCTGCCCGAAGGTGGCGACCACGGCGCACAGCACCGTCACGCCCAGCACCGGGCCCACTGTTTTGGCCATGGCCAATAGACCTTGGCCCAAAAAGGAAACGTCCACAGCCGCCCCCTGCCCGATGGATTCCAGGCACAGGGTCATAAAGCCGGACAGTTGTTTTACAAAATTATCCGTCGTCAGCCAAAGGACGGCGAAGGAGCCCAGCAGCGTGGCCACCGCCACCGCGTCCCGGCTCATAAATACATTGCCTTTTTTTCGTTCGTCGCGTCGCTTTTTTGGCGTCGCTTTTTCTGTCTTAGAGCCTTCGGCCAACAGCGATCCCCCCTTGGCCTATCCGGCGCCCCTCAGCCTGAATACGCCAAAATCCGGCTGATATAATCCAGCATGGCGCTTTCGGCCCTCAGCAAATATTCGCTGAAAGGGGCGATCAAAAGAAAGAGCAGCCCCAGGCCGATGATAACCTTGAGCTCCACGTTGATAGCGAACACATTGATTTGCGGAATCACTTTCATCAGGATTCCCATGCCTATTTGGGCAATGAGCTCCGCCGCCAGCACAGGCATACAGAGCTTGACTCCCAGCACTGTACACTCGATAAAAATCTCCAGCATAGCGGAGGCGGCCGGCGCCGTCAGCACAGCTTGACCATAGGGAACAATCTGTTCCGAAGTCATGAAAATGCGGATAAGAGTATGATGGCCGTTGGCCGCAAAAAACAACAGCATCATCAGAGCGTTGAGCAGCGTGCCTGTGACAGACATATTGGCCTGTGAGCCGGCGTCGTAAATCTGGTTCATGGTCATACCCATTTGGGTATCCACCACAGAGCCGGCCAACTGGGGGATATAGAAGAAAAAACTGACGATCATCCCCGCCAGAAACCCCAGGCTCATCTCCAAAACCATGTGCAGGGCCAAGTCGATCAGCCCCGACGGCGCCGCCGCCGTCCCCTCTGCCACAGAAAAGACGAAAACTGCGAACACCAGCGCCATGCCGCTGCGGAAAAAACCAGGAATATTGCGGCGGCCCAAAATGGGGTTGAACACAATAAAGCCGCTCATGCGGGCCAGCACATAGAGAAAAAGCGTCAGCTCCGCCCAGTCGATCATGCGTCGTTCCCCCTCTTTCAGCCGGCCATCAGGTCAAAAAGCGCCCGGGCGTAATCCTGTAGGGTTTCCAGCATCCAACCCCCTGCCAGCAGCAGCACGCTGACCACCACCAGCAGCTTGAGCATAAACGAAATGCTTTGCTCGTGGATCTGGGTCACCGCCTGGAAAACGGCCACCACCACGCCCACCAGCATACTGAGCACCAGCATAGGCCCGCCCAGCTTGATGGCTACGCCCACCGCGTCCCGCAGGATATCCGATACCACAGATGAATCCATTCGTTATCTCCTTCCCCCGGCCGTCAATAGACGCCTCGCACCAAGGTGGAAAACAAAAGCTCCCAGCCGTTGATGGAAATAAAGAGCAGGATCTTGAAAGGCGTGGAAATCATCGAAGGCGGCAGCATAATCATGCCCATGGACATCAAGGTGGAAGACACCACAATATCGATCAGCATAAAGGGAATATACAACAGAAAGCCGATCAGAAACGCTCTTTTCAGCTCGCTGGTAACAAAGGAGGGCACAATAATCCGCATAGGCAGCTCCAGCGCTTGCTCCCCTGTCACAGGGTCCACCCGAGCCAAGTCGCAAAATAGCTCCAGCGTCCCCGTCTCCGTGTTGCGCAGCATAAATTCCTTCAGCGGAACCCCCGCTCGCTCAAAAAACTCTTCGCCGGATATCTGCTCCGCCGCATAGGGCTCATAAGCCTCCTGCTGAATTTGCTCCAGCACCGGCCCCATGGTAAGCAGCGTCAAAAACAGAGCCAAGCCCACCAGCACCATATTGGGCGGCGTCTGCTGGGTTCCCATGGCTGTGCGCAAAAAGGAAAGAGACACGATATATCTGGTGAAGGAGGTCATCATCACCAGCAGAGAGGGCAGCAGCGCCAGAATCGTCGTCAGAAATAAAACTTCCAGCGTCTGTACGCTGTCGCCGTTGATATTGATAAAACCGTCCTGCATCGTATCGCCCCCTTACTTCCGCCGTTTTTGCCGCAGGGCCTCGCCCAGCGCATGACGGAAGCTGGGAGGCGCGGGCCTATTCTGCTCTGGCCAGGCTTGGGCCTGCTCAGGGGTGAATTCTGCCAGATTGGAGACGGCGGACGCCGTGACTCCCAGCAAAAAATATCGTTCCCCCGCCTGCACCAACAGCAGCTGCTGGTCTCTGCCCAGCGCCAGCCGGGAAAGGACTTTCAGCCCCTGGCCGCCCTGGGCTGCGGGAAAAAAGCCCGCCCCGCCCCGGGCTGCAATCGCCCGGGTCGCCCAATAGGCCAGCGCGATGATGACGACCACACAGCCCAGCGTCCACAGCAGGGACAGCCACGAATTGCTCCCCGGCATAGCCTTTTAAGGGTTGCCCAGGATAGAGGTGACGGTTTTGAGCACCCGATCGGCCTTAAAGGGCTTGACGATAAAATCCTTGGCGCCAGAACGCACGGCGTCCATTACCATGCTTTCCTGCCCCATGGCGGAGCACATCACCACATTGGCGTTGCCATCCTTGGCGCGGATTGCTTTCAACGCTTCCAGCCCGTCCATATTGGGCATGGTGATATCCATAATCACCAGGTCAGGGCCGATCTCGCTGAATTTTTCCACAGCGTCGGCGCCGTCCACCGCCTCAAAGAGCTCGGTATATCCGTTTTTGCTCAGGGTATCGCCGATCATCTTGCGCATAAACGCGGCGTCGTCTACCAATAAAATTTTCTTTGCCATGATAATCCATCCTTTTTTCCATTATGTTAGTTGGGGCCGGGCCGGAAAAACCGGCGGCGGCTCAGCCAATACAAGGGCGTTTTCAAAAAGCAGGTTTTGTCGCAAAGGGAAGAGTTCAGCTTTTGCGGCTCTTCCGCGCTGTTGGAACTATATCATTTTTTAGAGATAAGTTCAAGACCGGCGTTTTGAACAATTTCCGTAATTCGCACGCCAAAATTGTCCTCCACCACCACAACATCCCCGCGGGCGATGCATTTACCGTTTACAAAAAGATCTACCTGATCGCCGGCCAGCTTATCCAGCACCACCAGCGACCCCTTTGAAAATTCCAGAATATCTTGAACCTTCCGCCGGGCCCTGCCGATTTCTACCGTTACCTGCAGCGGCACCTCCATAATCAGATCCAGGTTCTGAGCCTGCTCTTTGCCCAGCTTCTCCGTCAGATCCATGGGCTGCATGGGCAGAGGCTGGGTGTTGATGAGTTTGGGCTCAGCCTGAGGCTGCTGAGGCGGGTAAGGGTAGGGATAGGGATAATACATAGGCGGATATCCGGGATATCCGTTGGCCATTGGAGCGCCGTCCGGGCCCATCATGGGAGGATACGGCTGCTGCTGGCCGGGCTGCATAGCGGGAGCCGCAGGCTGGGGTTGAGGCGCCGCAGGAGCCGGAGCGGGCGCGCCGCTCATCAGCCGTTCGATTTCCTCTTGGCTCAGCTTGCCCTCTGAGGCGGGAGCCGGAGCGGGCGCAGGGGCCGGTTCTCCGCCGCCCATGCCGCTCATCAACCGCTCGATTTCCTCCTGGCTCAGCTTGCCGCCCTCTGGGGCGGGGGCCGGAGCGGGCGCAGGAGCCGGTTCTCCGCCGCCCATGCCGCTCATCAACCGCTCGATTTCCTCCTGGCTCAGCTTGCCGCCCTCTGCGGCAGGGGCCGGAGCCGGCGCAGGGGCTGGGGCGGGAGCAGGTTCGTCCGCGCCGTCCAGAGACTCCAAGCCCAAGCCGGCCAGCAGTTCTTTGGCCAGCTCTACCGACATGACGTTCATAAATCCGCTCTCTAACGCGCCTTCAATTTTCAGCGCAAACTGAACCACCACCACCGTTTCAGCGCCGACGGGCATATGATTTGTTTTGAAATGATCCAGATCCTCCAGCTCAAAGGGCTCTGGCGTAGAAATATTGACTGGAAAACTCAAAAAATCCGACAAAGCGGTGGAAGCCGCCCCCATCATCTGGTTCATCACTTCGCAAACCGCGCTGATGGTCAGGTCGTTCAGTTCAAAATCCTCGTCGGCCGTTTCCGTGCCCATTAGGATATCGACAATTACCTTGACGTCGCTCTTTTTCAGCAGCATGATATTGCTGCCTTCTAAACCCTCTACATACTTGATTTCCACGCCCATGGCCGGTTCCATCTTGCCCAGCGTGAAATCCTTGACCGCCACCACCGAAACGGTGGGCGTTGTGATGTCCACCCGATGGTCCATCATGTTGGATACAGCCGTAGCCGAGGAGCCAAGGCTGATGTTCATCATTTCGCCCAGGGCGTCCAGCGCCATTGGGCTGAATAATTCCTTTTCCATCTTGTCTACTCGCTCCTTTGCTCAGCCTGCTGATAGCACACTTCGTCTATCTTAACGGCCATATTTTTCTTATACGCGCCGATGCGCCCGGTAAACCACTGGTATCCGCCGATCTCCAGATAAATTGGGGAATCCTTGGACCGCCCCAAATCCACCACGTCTCCTACGTTTAGGTGGAAGATATCGCTGAGCGAAAGCTGGGTGTCGCCCAGCTGGGCCACGATTTCCAGGTCCGAATCCCGCAGCTTATCAAAAATCTCCTGGGAATTATCCTCTTCCGCCGTTTTGCGGCCCGGGTTTTCTCGGTTGATGCCGTTGAAAATATTGTTCAACATGGCGCCGGGCAAGCAGACGCTCATCCGCCCGTTGTCTCCCTCGTTTTGCAGCTTGATATCCACAATCACCACCGTCTCGTCCAAGCCCAGCAGCTGCACCAGGGTGGGGTTGACCTCCGTTTTGACATAAGAAAACTGAATCGGCACATAATTTTCCCAGCTGGCGCCCATGCAGGAGATCATATCCTCCACCAGGCTTTCATAGAGCTTCAGCTCCAGGTCGGTGTAAGCGTATCCGGCCGGGATATTGCCGTCGTCCATCCGCCCCTCGCCGCCCATCATCCTATCCATCATGCTCAAAGCGGTGGAGGTGGAAAGATAAACCATCACCGGATTTTCGTCCGCTTTGCCCTGCATTTCCATCTGGGCCAGGGCCAATACGTCTCCTTCGCTCAGCGCGTTGGAAAACTCATAGTAGCGCTGCTCTTCGATGCTCTCCACCGTTACTTCGCAGTTGACGCGCAGCATGGCGTTGAGGCGGGAATTGATCACGCGGGTATAATTCTCAAAAATGCCGTTGAGCATTTTGATATGATCTTTCGTAAATTTACGGGGGGTTGTAAAATCGTATTTCCGGTATTTTTTTTCGGTCTGTTCTTGAGATGGCTCCAGGTTTTTCTCCCCGCTGTGAACCGCGTTCAGCAGGGCGTCAATCTGGCTTTGTGATAAAACTTCCGACATATAATCACCTCGCTTGCCCTGCCGTTTTTATTCTGTCGTCGACTGCGTCGTGTCCGGCTGCGCCGCCTCCGGCTGGGTGATATACTGCTCTACTGTCCCCGTCAAGCCCTCTTCTTCCAGGTTTCGGCCGCTGATAATCACCTCTACCCGGCGGTTATGGGCCTGGCCTTCGGCGGTGTCGTTGGTGTCCACAGGCCGCCATTGTCCCATCCCCTCGCTCACCAGCTTGCCTGGGTTGAGCACGCTGTGTTCCTGCACATAACACAGCACGTTGGTCGCGCGGTTGCTGGAAATAAAGCGGTCTTCCATCACCCGGTTGGGCTGGTCTGCTCTGGCCTGAGCCGTATGGCCCTGAATCCGCACCTCGTCAATGGATTCGCTGGCGTTGGATAAAATCGCGCTCAAGGTATCCAGCACAGGCAGCGCCTCGTCCCGCAGCTGATAGCTGTTGCCGTTGAAAAAGGTGGTGTCGTTAAAGGTGACATACACCTTGCCGCCGTCTTTGGTAACGGAAATGCTGTCTTCCGCCCCCTGTTGGGCGGCCATAGCCTGGAGCGCCTGGTAAAGCTCTTCAATATCCTCGTCGATATCCTCCTGAGAGAGTCCCATTAGAGGCGCGTCTGCATTATCTCCAGCGTCGTCCATTGGATCAGAGCTGGGACCGCCGATTTCTTCTGTTTTCGTTTCAAGCGATTGCGCATCCGGGTTAAAGCTCATGACGAGGGCTTTCCAGTTTTCCTCGCTGATGGTGGACATGGAGTAAAGCAGGACGAAAAAGCAAAGCAGCAACGTCACCATGTCGCCATAGGTGTCCATCCAGTTCGCGCCGCCTCCGCCGCTTTTTTTCTTTTTCACGGTTGATGTTCACTCCTTGAAAATCTATCGAAGGCGCGGGGCGTCTTATTCTTCTCCACCGCCGCCGTCGCCGTCGCGCTGTTTCTGGCTCATGTAGGTCAGTAGCTTTTCTTTCAGGAATTTGGGGTTTTCGCCGGACTGTATGGACATAATGCCCTCCACAATAATCTGCTTGCAGAGCACTTCTTCCTCGTCTCTGGTGCGCAGGTTGGTGGCGATGGGCCCGAAAAGAACGTGAGCCAAAATACAGCCATACAGCGTCGTAATCAAGGCCGTGCCCATATCGGCGCCCAGGGAAGAGGCTCCGCCGCCGTCCAAGCTCATGCTCTTCAGCATATTGATCAGGCCCACCAAGGTTCCCACCATGCCGAAGGCCGGGGCCACGGAAGAGGCTTTGTCATACATACCGGCGGTGTCCTCGTGCCGGGCGGACATACACTCGATGTCGTTATCCAGAATAGCCCGGACTTTATCCGGGTCGTTGGCGTCCACAATCAACATAATCGCCTGCTTGAAAAAGGGGTCTGATTGCTCGTTCGCCTTCTCTTCCAGCGAGAGCAGGCCGTTTTTACGGGCCGTCTGGGCCAGGTCCACCAGCTGGTCGATATAATAAGTAGGGTCAAATTTTTTGGTATTCAGCAAAATGCCGAAATGCTTGGGCATAGCCGCCAAAATCTTGGCCGGGAAGCTGGCGACCACCACGGCGAACGTACAGCCAATAACGATCAAAATACTGGCCGCGTCAAAGAAGTTGATCAAATTTTTGAAATTGATCTGCAAGACTTGGGCCGCGTTGAAATCGATTTTCGTGATCATGCCGAACAGCATAACCACAATGGCAACCAGCACGCCGACAATATATGTTATATTCATAGCGCTTATCTTTACCTCCAGCCGGGCGCGGATCAAGGCCCGTGAGATTCTTTTTTCTCCTGTTGTTAACGGTTATCTACAATCGTCAATTCTCTGTGAATATCCATTACTTTGGCGTTGTATTCCGCGATTTTTTGGACGATTTCTTCAACGCTCTCGCGGACGAGATAATAATCATGATTCATCATAACAATTTTGGATTCTGGGATGGTTTCGATATATTCAATCTGCAAATGGTTGACGACAAATTTTTCGTGGTTGCGTTTGGTCAGCACAATCATGAGCCGGCCTCCTCTCCAATCTCGGGGGTTCAGACGGGCTTAGGCGCGGGGGATTTGCAGCCCCCGCGCCGCCGCCTAATCAGCGCCTTAGCGCTTCATATTAACAAGTTCTTCAAGCATGGAGTCTGTGACGGTGATAATGCGGGTGTTGGCCTGGTAGCCGCGCTGGGTGGTGATCATGTTGGAAATCTCCTGAGCCAGGTCGGTCTTGGACATCTCCAAGCCGCCGCTGAGAATACGCTCTTTCGCGCCGCCAGAGCGGATGGTGAACAGGTCTACGCCAGTCGTATCGTCGTCCGGCCGCAGACTGCCGTTCACTCGGCTGATACCCATAGTCTCCGCCGCGCCGCCATACAAAGTGATGGTCAGGTCGCCGGCGCCTTCGCCTACAGTATAATAGTTATTGCTCTCCATGGTCAAGCCGTTGGGGTTGGTCACGTTGCCGATTGCAAGGGCGCCAATGATAACGGTTTGCCCTGTGTCCTTGCAGGTGCCGCTAATAATTCCTGTTTCCGGCGCAATACTGATGCTGCTAAACTGAGCAAAGGGGAGTTCCTCGGCATTGTCTCCGCCCTCTGTATTTACAGCGTCTGTAAGCTGTCCCCCTTCTGCAACGGTAGGATACGCAACTTCCAGACCAGTTGCCGCATCATCGCCTGTGCCAGTAGTTACGCTCCGAATCCGAGGATACCGGATAGGCACCAATTGGTCGCTGAAGATAGGATCGCCAACCTTTTTGCCTGCTGGAATAGTATCGCCTTCAGCATAAACGCCAGTACACAAAAACCCATAAACTGCCATTCCGGCATAGTTGCTTAAATAACCGTCTGCCTTAAAGCTGATATCGCCCACGCGGGTCAGCGTCAGACCGGTAAACAACGAGGGATCGTCTGGATTGGCGGCAAAGTTATTGGGCAAGGTCTTGTCGCCCAGCAGGAAAAAGCCTTGGCCGTCGATCATGCAGTCAGTGGGGTTGCCGGTGGCGGCGTAGTTCCCGCTGCCCATGTCCACGTCCACCGAACCCATGCTGGCGCCGTAACCGATCTGAGAGGGGTTCCGGCCAGCCACAGTGGCGGTGCCGTTGGAGCCGCCGGTGAGCTGGGTGTAAATCGCTGTCTGGAAGACGGAACGGCCCGCCTTATAGCTGTAAGTGTTGATGTTGGCCACGTTGTTGCCGATTACGTTTAGGTTTTGCATATGGGTCTTCAGGCCGGCGATGGCCGCATACATTGCTCCTGTCATGTTTGAGCCTCGATCTCCTTTCGATTCTGAAACAGCGCCGCCCGGCCTCCGTCATTCGGGCGGAGGCCAAGGCATCCGAAAATCGGTCCTGCCATCTGTACTATATTACAGGAAAACGGCGCCGTCAATATTTGTGAAGATATTTTCTTTCATTTCGTCCTGGGTAATGGCGGTGATGACCTTGGCGCTGGGCACATTGATGATAAACGCCTTATCGGCGTCCATGGCCAAGATATTGGCGGCCCCTTTGGCCTGGGCCCGCGCCACGCTGCCCGCCAGCTGGTCCATCAAATGCGGCGTCACTTGGATGCCCCGCTCTTCTGCCCGGGATATGGCGTGCTTAGAAAACGTTACGCCTGGGGCCGGCTGCTGTTTGGCCAATTCTTGCTGCAAAAGCGCGCCGAATCCGCTCTGGGGCTTGGGGGCGTTCTGAATCTTTTTCCCCTGCCCTGGCGCGGCGCCTGGCAGCTGGCCCGTCACGCGCTGGATCATCTTACCTCACCTCAAACCTTTTGCGTCTCCGAAGCGCCGGGGATTTCCGGCTTTTCCTCCGGCTGATCGCCGTTTTCCGGGGCTTCCGGCGTTTCTGCCGGGTTATCCGTCGGGGGAGTCGTCGTGGCGTCGCCGCCTTCCGGCTTTTCGGGGTTGTCCGGTCCTGCCGGTTCAGAGGGTTCCGTCGGCTTTTCTGTCTCGTCCGGCTTTGTTGTTTCGCCCGGCTTCTCTGTCCCGTCTGTGGGCTTATCGCCGTCGACTCCAGGGGTCTCCTCCTCGTCCGGCAGCGCGGGCAGGCGGCCCACCGCCATAATTTCGCTCAGCCGATAGGTGGTATCCCCGGCAAAAACCACCTGCTCGCCGTTGGAAAGGCCGGTGCCGGTGATGGTGACGACAGTCTCCTGCAATTTGCCCTGGGCGTCCAGCTGGCCGATGGTCACTTCCTTGCCCACCAAGGAGCCGGCGTAGGACATAATCGTGGCGTCCGTCATATTGGTCATGGCGGTGATGGATTGCATCTGTACCATCTGGTTCATCATTTCCGATGTGTCGGCGGTGTTGTCAATGCTCTGGTTTTGGAACTGCGCCACCATCAACATCAAGAAATCCTGCATATCCAGGGTGGTGTTGTTTTTGCGGCTGGTGCTGTTGATAGCCTCATTGGTCTTATTCTGGCTGCTCACCAACAGTCCCAAATCCGCCATATAACTGCTCATCCGGTTGTTTCGCTCCTTTCAAAAAGCAATCGTTGGGTTAAAAGAGCTTTTTAGAGCCCGTTTTCCACAGGAGCCAGGCCCAAACGCAGCTTTTGCAGGAAATCCTGCCCGTCGCCGTTTTGCTGGCGGCGTTGCTGGCGCTGCTGCTGGTTTTGGCCGTTGCGGCCGTCCTCGTTCAGGTGGTTGGGATTCTGACCGTCCTGAGGCTGCTGGCGCTGGATCTCCACCTCCACCGTCTGCTGTTCCCTGCCGCTGAGCAGGCTTTGCAGGTTGGCGGCGTGTTTTTCCAGCAGGCCCCGGGTTTCGCTGCTTTCGGCTGTCAACGCCACCCGCAAAACGCCCTCGGCGCTCTGGAAAATTTCCACCTTCACGCTGCCCAGATATTCCGGGTTCAAGTGAATCTCCACCTTGGTCTGCCCTTGGGCCAACGCCTGGTTCAGCGGGCCGGCGATTTGCTGGTTGAGATCCGCTTTCTGGCTTTGCTCCGGCTGCTGAGCCTCGCCCACCTTAATCGGCGCGGCCTTCACATCCCGAAACACCGGTTCTGCGCTCTGGGGAAGGTCTGTGCTTTCCAAGCCGTCCTCCTCTTCGCCTCCCTGCTGAACCTGAACGGCTTCGACAGGCAGGCTTTCGGCCTTCGGCGCGGTTTCCTGCTGAGGCGCGGCATCCAAGGCCAGGTTTTGCTGAACCGGCTGTTCCTCCGGCTGCTCAACGACCTCCAAAAATTGCTCCGGCTGAATTTCCTCCTGCGGCGTAATCTCCAAAGTCTGCTGCGGCGCTATCGCCTTGCTGGGCAGTTGCTGGAATTCCGGCGTCAAAAGAACCGGCTGTTCGCTTTGCTCCACCGGAACGACCTCAAGCGCGGGCTGCTCCAGCTGAACCAGTTGCTGGCCCTGCGTCAAATAAGCGTTGGCGACGTCCACAGGAATAAGGCCCGCTTCCGCCAAGCGCTTGACCATAGCGCAGCCGTCTTCTTGAGGCTGCTCTTCGGTTTGAGTCTGCTGGGCAGGCTGCTCCGAGGCTTCCTCCGGCTTTTGAGCCGCTTCTGGTTGCTTCGTCTCCTCCTTGGCGGGCTGGCTTTTCTGCTCCAGCATATTCTGGAAATCGTCTTCGGCGCCCTGAGCCTTTTTGCTCCCAATCTGGGGAACTTGACTTTGGGCGGCCATGACCTGCATCATCGCCATCATCCCGCTTTGGATTTGATCTGTCATTGTGTTTCCTCCTTTCTGGTAAAATATCTATTTCCAAACGGCGTTTCCGCCGATCTGGACTGCGCAAAGTCCTCGCGCCAAAGCGAGAACCTTCTGTTCCCCTTCTGGGGCTGTTATGCGCCGGCTCCGGCGGCTGCCGCTCTGGCCCGGCTGACCAATTCGTCGATCATGGCTTCTTCGCTCTTCTGGACGGCCTTGTTGTAAGCGTCCAGCTTTTTCTCCCGCAATTTCTCCAGAGAAGCGCTTTCCTTTTTGGCCTCGATCATCTGGGCCCGCTTTTCTTCTTCCTTTTTTTTCAGCGCCTCCAGCCGGTCGTTTTCCCGCTGAATGCGCGCTTCCTGGGCCCGCAGGCCGTTTTGGTAAATGGCGGCCTCGGCGATAGTCAGGCCCTCTTCCTTGCGCTGCCGGTATTCCAGGTTATATGCCCGGTAGCATTGCTCTTCCCTTTCCACAACCTCTTCCTGCTCCCGTACCTGGGCCAGGATTGCGCCGTGCTCAGCCTTGGCGGCGTCCAGCGCTTGCTCTTTATAGGTCAGCACGGTGTCCAGGGAAAACTTGAATTTCTTCATGATAACCGCCCCTTTTCCCTTTGGTTTTCAAAATCCTTTTGGAATCCTTCAAAAGCCGTTTCCGACGTTTTGCCATTTGTCAAGGGTTTTTCAAAAAAATTGCGTCTTTTTATTTCAAAAGCTTCTCCATCTGAACCAAACATTCCTCATAGGAAAAAGCTTCGTTGATATCCTGGGTTAAAAAGCTGTTCACCGCGTCAATTTTGGACAAGGCAAAATCCAGCTTCCGGTTTGTGCCCGGCTTATAGGCGCCGATGGCCACCAAATCCGCGTTTTTTTCATAAACGCTCATAATATCCCGTATGCGGGAGGCCAACTGCCGGTGCTCCGGCGGCACAATTTCCACCATCAAGCGGGAAATGCTGGCGCTGACGTCGATGGCCGGATAATGGTTGCTGTTGGCCAGCTGACGGGACAGCACAATATGGCCGTCCAAAATGCCGCGGACCGTATCCGCGATGGGCTCGTTGGTATCGTCGCCCTCCACTAACACGGTATAAACCCCGGTGATCGAGCCCCGGCTGAAATTGCCGCTACGCTCCAGCAGCTTGGGCATTTCCGCATACATAGAGGGCGTGTATCCCCGAGCCACCGGCGGCTCGCCGATGGCCAGGCCGATTTCCCGCTGGGCCATGGCAAAACGGGTCAGGGAATCCATCATCAACAGCACGTCGCAGCCCTGGTCCCGGAAATATTCCGCAATGCCCGTGGCCACGCTGGGGCACTTCATTCGCAGCATGGCAGGCTGATCTGAAGTGGCTACCACCAGGATGGAGCGCTTCATGCCCTCTTCCCCCAGGTCCTTCTGGACAAATTCCAACACTTCGCGTCCCCGTTCGCCCACCAGGGCGATGACGTTGATATCCGCTTTCACGTTTTTGGCAATCATGCCCATCAGCGTGGATTTGCCCACGCCGGAGCCGGCAAAAATGCCGATACGCTGGCCCTTGCCGATGGTAATCATGCCGTCGATGGCCTTGACGCCAAACTCCATCCGCTCCCGGATAGGGGGCCTTTGCAGAGGGTTAATATAAGAGCCGCCCACGCAATAGAGCTGCCCCTGCTCTTCAAAGGGGGGCTTGCCGTCGATGGGCTGGCCCAAGGCGTTGATGACCCGCCCGCGCAGAAACTCGCCTACCCGCAGAGTCAGCTGCCCGCCGGTGTTGCGCACAAAATTGCCGGCGGAAATGCCGTTCATATCCGAATAGGGCATCAGCAGGATGTGGTCGTTTTTGAACCCCACCACCTCCGCCGTCACTTGGCCGCCGGAATCGCCGTTGTAAATGCGGCAGATATCGCCCACCGCCGCCCGGCCGCCGGAAGCCTCGATGGACATTCCCACAATATTTTCAATTTTGCCCGTCAGGCTGTATGCTTCCGCATTTTGCACCTGGCGTATCATCTGCCGGAATACAGACATGAAAATTTTCTCCTAAAATAGGCCGCCGCTTCTGCCGGAGGCGGCGTCCATCAGCAGCGTTCGGATGTTGCTCAGCTGGGTGGCGGCGCTGGCGTCGATAATCTCGTCGGGCATTTCCACAATGCAAGTGCCCGATTCATCCTCCGCCATGGGAATCACCCGCACTCGGTCGGAAAGAGCGGTCAGCGCCGCCATCAGCGGGGCGGGCGCTTGGGTCAGCCGTTTGGCGTCGCACTCGGCGATATAGATATGCACCCATTCCCGCCGCTTCTTTTTATCGATAGCCGCCTGAATCATGCGGCCGATCACCTCGCCGCTGCTTTTTAGGCTGACGCTGACGACCTTTTCCGCCACCGCCAAGGCCAGATCCCGCAAATCGCCCACGCTCTGGTCCAGCTGCCGGTCCAACTCAGCGCCGGCCTTATCCAAGAATTGGGCCACCTGCTCTTGCAGCGCGGCGGCCTGTTCTTCTCGCGCCCGGACGCCCTCTTCCAAGGCCTGGGTCAGGCCTTGGGTATAACCCTCCTGCCGGCCTTCGGCCCGGGCGGCCTCTTTGGCCTGGGCAATCTGTTGCTCCGCCTGGGCCCGCGCTTCCTCCAGCAGCCGCTCCGCTTGGCGGCGGGCGTCTTCCAAAATCATATCCGCCTGAACCTGGGCATACTGCACCGGGTTTTCCGGCCCGGCCTCCGGCTCTTCTTCCTCTTCCTTCAAAGACGGCGGTTCGTTTTCCGCCGCCTCTGGCTCCGGCTGCTCCAGGCCCTCTTCCTCTTCTCCGCCGGGGAAGCCCTCTTCCCCCAGGGGGATAAAATCATCCTCCTCCGTTACTTCCAGCTCTAGGGCGTCCGGCAAGTGATAGGGCACGGCCTTGGGCGCCATAAAGTGCTTGAAAATATTAGGCAATGATATCGTCCTTTCCGCCCTTCAGGATGATGATCTCGTTGTTTTCCTCCAGACCGCGGATGATATCCACAATGCGCTGCTGGGCCTCTTCCACGTCCTTCATACGGACGTTGGTCGTAATCTCCAAATCGTCCCGGATACTCTGAGCCATACGGGAAGACATATTGGTAAGCAGCTTGTTGGAAACCTCTTCGTTGGCGGCTTTGAGGGCCAACACCAGATCTCTGGGGTCGCAATCCCGCACAAAGCGCTGAACAGAACGATCGTCCATGGTAATAATATCCTCGAAGACGAACATACGCTTGCGGATTTCGTCCGCCAACTCCTGATCGTAGGTGGCGATGCCGTCGAAAATATTCTTTTCGCTGGAACGGTCCAAACTGTTCATCACGTCGGCCACATAATCGATGCCGCCCACCTTGACGTTGGTGCTGGTGACAATATTGGAGAATTTGTTGCGCATCTCCGCCTCGACGATCTTCACCGCCGCAGGGGACACGCTGTCCAGTTTGGCCATGCTTTCCACCACCTGGACCTGCCGGGGGCCGTCCAACTGGGCTACCACGCCGGCGGCCTTGTCGGCGTCCACATGAGCCAGCACAAGGGCGATGGTCTGAGCCCGCTCGTTCTGCAGGGCTGAGAACATGGATTTGACGTCCGCTTTGTCCATAAAGGAAAACTGTCTGTTTTTCAGCGTCTTGGTTACTTTGCCCAGCAGCTCTTCCGCCGTCTGGGGTCCGTAAGCCTTTTCCAAAACGGCCCGGGCGTATTCCAAGCCGCCCTCTGTCACCGCCTTGTTAGAGATGCACATTTTATAATAGTCGTTGAGCACGTCCTCTGTCAGCTCAGAATCCAGAAAACCCAGCTTCGCCACCTCAATGGTCAGCTGTTCCACATCCTCCGGTTCCATATATTTATAGAGCTGAGAAGCCTTTTCGGCGCCCAGGGCGACGATTACCGCCGCCGCCTTCTGGGGGCCTGTCAGGCTTTCAGAGGGTTTGGGCTTCGGCTTTGAGTCCAATTGGGCGGTAACCGCCCGGGCCTCCGCCGCCGTCGCCGTCGCGGTATCAGCCATCGTCGTCCTCTCCCTTCAGCCACGATTTGAGCATCTGAGCCGCCACTTCAGGATTCTCGTCGGCAAATTGCCGGATATCCTTGCGCAGCTCCAAGCTTCTCTCTGTGTGGATATTCATCACGTCGGCGCCGCCTATCGGCTCGGCCTGAGGCAGACCCGCCTCGGCCAACACCTCGGCCAGCGTGGGCTCGCCTTCCTGCTCCAGCTCGGCCGCTGCCGCCGCTTCTTCTTCCTCCTTCTTCTTCTTTCGCTTTTTGGAGGCAATGAGAATGAGCGCCAACAGCAGAATAAAGAGCAACAAGCCGGCCGCCGCTGCATAAACCACCCAATTGGGCACGCCGCCCAGGATATTCGAGTCGCTGGGCGTCTCGTCCTCAGGCTGACTGCCGTAGAAGGGCTGCGCCATAACAGAAACCTTGCTGGCCAAATATTGCTCCGCCGTCATCTCTTCAGTGGCCTGGGGCACAATATTGGCCGCCACCGCCACATGGTTGCGGATTTCGTCCAGGTTCACATCGCCGGCCGTGACGGAATTGATGGTAACCGTCACGCTACAATCCGTCAAATAAGCGGCGGTGCGGACGGTATGGGTTTCTTTGGTGGGGTTGTCGTAATCGATCTGACCGTTGCCCTCCTGGCGGGTTTCATTGCCGTCGATCGCCGGGTCCCGCTCCACCTCAGTGGGTATATCCGAATTGGTGGTGGTTCCCACCGTTCCGCCTATCGTACCTTCGCCCTCGTCGTCCCATACATAGCTGTAAATCCGGCTGCCAATGATGCCTGCGCCGTTGGTTTCGCCGTTATTCGCCCAATCGGGCAGATAAACGTCCCGCTCGTCGATGACGCTGTTGCTCACCTCCACCGTACAGTTGACGGTGGCGCGCACATTGTCTTCGCCGTAAACGGCGGTGAGCATCTGCATGATTTCGGTGCGGATTTTGTTTTCGTATTCTTCCTCCAGGCGGATTTTCAAGGCCGAGGCCTCGTCGTCCGCCGTGACGTTCGACGCGCCGTAGCGGTTGCCCCAGTTGTCGATAATCTCAACCGAATCCACCTGGAGCCCTTTGACGCCCCGGCTAATCAGCGCCCGAATGGCGGCGGCCTGCTGGTTGGAGAGCTTCTGGCTGTTGCCCATGGTGACCATCACCGAGGCGGTGGCCGCCGTCACGTTGCCGCTGTCCAGCACATAGGATCCGTTGCTCCCGGGGGTGATGAATACCTGGGCGTCTTTGACGCCCTCCAGGCTTCGGATCACCGCGCCCATTCGATCCTGCAAGTCGTGGATATACGCGTTATTTCGCTCGGATTCTGTAGAAAGCGAGCTCACATGATCGTAATATGTAGAATAGTTATAGCCCGATTGGGGATACCCCGCCATCAGCATACGAGCCTTTATGTTGGTCGCTTGGGAAGCAGGCGCCAAAATGGTGTCTCCTTCCAGCCGATAATCCTGATATCCCTGGGAATCCAGCCAGGACATAATCGCGCTCAGCTCCGTGTTGTTGGAGCCCGTCACCAGCACCTCATAGGGCCGGCTATTGAGAAATATGGTAAGCCCCGCGGCCACAAGCACAATGACGACGGCCGCGATAATCCATATTTTCTTCGACACCTTGCCCAGGGCCGCTTTTCCTTTGTCCAGATAGGACTTTACTTTTTCATTCAACCTCTATCATTCCCCAGCTCCCCAATCTGTGATACCCCAAGACAAAAACGCCTGCAAAGGGCGTTTCTGCAAGGACGCGGCGGCGCTGCGGGCAAGCCCTTCGGGCCCCGCGCCGCACTTTGTTTGAATGCAATCAGATGCTGAGTCTGGTCAACTCCGAATAGGCGTCCAGCGCTTTGTTGCGCAGCTGAATCAGCAGGTTGACCGCGATCTCATTTTTGGTGGAGGCAATGCTGGTAGCCGCTGGATTATCCAGCTGACCTGTAGCCAGCAAATATTGGGTCTGCACAACCTCCGCGTCCGTATCCTTTACATTCTGTATCGCAGATTGGAAAATGGAGGTGAAAAAATTCCCGTCATATTCCTGGGGCTTCTCTGTTTTCTGATTTCCATTGACAGCGGCAATGGCGTTGAGCCCTTCAATCGGCGTAATCATAATCCGTCAAACGCTCCTTCGTTTCATTATTTCCCAATTTCCAGCCCCTTGGACACCACGGCCTTCAGGGCGTTCAGCGCCGTCACATTGGCGGAATAGGCTTGCGTCGCCGCCATTGCGTCGGCGATCTCCTTCACCATATCCACATTGGGCAGCTCGATATACCCTTGCTCGTTGGCGTCTGGGTGAGTGGGATCGTACACCAGCTTCATGGGAGATTGGTCCTCCCCGATTTCAGCCACTCGCACGCCGCCGGCGGTTTCATACCCCTTGTTGGGCGCAAGCCCGGCGGCGGCCCGAGCCATGGCGGCCCGGAAATTGTCTTTTCCAGACATAGCTTCAAACACCACCGTTTTGCGGCGATAAGCGCCTTCGCCGTTTTCTACTCGAGTGGTGTTGGAGTTTGTAATATTTTCCGATACAATATCCAGTCTCAGCTGCTGGGCCGTCAGGCCGGAGCCGATGATATTGACTGTGCTCAAAAAAGCCATAAAACGTTCCCCCCGCCTTATTGCCCGCGCACAGCCATGCGCAGGATATTTAGATTGGAATTGATGCTGTTGTATACATACTGCAGCTGATAAGAGTTCCGCATCACTTCCACCATCTGCTCGGTAACATTGACGCCGTTGTCGTCCATCCGCACAGACTCTTGAGGCTCGATGACAGCGAATTCCGATTGATCTAAAATCTGGCGGACGTTCTGCTTGGCGTTCGGGCCCGCCGCAGCCTGATTCAGCTTATTCCGCAGACTTTCTTCAAAAGTAACCACCTTCGGTTTATAATTCGGCGTTTCCGCGTTAGAAATATTATCCGAAAGCGCAGCCTGCTTTGTCCAAAGAAAATTCATTGATTTTTCAAGCATCGCCATTGAATTGCTAGATAAAAAATCCATAATCTGCTCCTTTTCACTTGACTTAGCGCGCCTGCGGGCACAAACCGCAGCCGGGGACGCGCGTTTACGGCAAAAATTCCCCCGCCACGCTTTTCGAGCGATAGTAGAGGATATTCTCCAGCAGGCCGTTCCATGCCCCCAAAAAGCCGACTGGGCTCTCGCGCCGAAGCGAAGACAGGCCCTGTGAAGAGAATCTGTCGCACTATACGTTATTATGAACGATTTCACGAAAAAAAGCAATTCCTAAATTTATTCAAAAAAGGAAACGGCAGAGCCGCCTCTTTTGTTTTATCTGCCGTATCTGTGGCAGCCTCAGCCCGTTGATATCGCAAAACGATCTCTTTTGCCCTGTCTTTTCTGCCTATCGACCCTGTAAACGGCCCAGAACGACCTTTTCCGCCTTATGAAAAATACGCCTCCAATTATATCACAAATTTTTTTGGTCGTATACCCTTTCTCGAATATTTCTAAAACATGGTTTTCGATACTTTTTGTATAAATTTTTCTCTTTTTCCACCTTATTTTTTCGCCGCAAAACGGTTCTAAATTTTATCAAAGCGCAAAAAAACCGGCCTTTTGGCCGGCTTTTTTGCGGCGGAGTCGCTATTGCAGCCCTTTTTCCTTTTGCAGCTGAATATCCCTGCGCTGGGCGATAAAAATGGCTCGAAGCAGCCGGTCTTGCTCTTTTTCCGGCTGGGCGTCCAGCTGACAACCATAGAGAAATTGGCCCCAATCCTCTTTGGTAACCCGCTGTACCAGGCAGGTAAAGGCAAAGGGCTTTTCCTCTGGCACGATGACTACCGCAGCCACTGACAAGCGGTCGCCCAGAAAAAACTCGCCTCTGCTTTGGAGCAACAGCCCGCCGGCGCTCACATCTAATATTTGGCATTTTTGTGCGCCGGGAGAAGGCTTGCCGCCGCCGCCCTGACGGATGCAGACAGCCTGGGTATCCAGGCTGACCCGCTGGCGGAAAAAGGCCCGTTTTTCCTGATCGAAAGCCTTGTGCAGCCGGTCCACCTTCCAAATCTCTCGGGAGCTGCCGCAGATCTGGCCATAGAGCACCATCGTTCTGGGCCCCATATAAAAGCGCATTTTGATTTCGTTGTTGTAAAGCACCGGCGGCACATCCTGTCCAGAGGATTCTCGTATCACCACGGCGCCAGCCTCATATTGCTCGATTTTGCCCACGAAAATCAGGTTGTTGACCCGGTTCATCACCTCTACCATCATGCCAGGGTATAGGGGCAGCTGCGTATTCTGCTGCTGCTCCTCTGGGGTCAACACGCCATTCTCTTCCATTCTTTCCCCTCCTTCGTCTGTCTTCTGTCCGCCGCTAAAGCGTTAGCACTCGATGCAGAATCACGGCCATTTCAGCTCGGTTGATAGCGCTCTGGGGGTTCAGGTTGCGATTCTGGTCCCCGGCCACAATGCCCATCTGCACCATAGCCGCCACGGCGCTTCTGGCATAGCTGGAAATCTGCCCGCTGTCTCCATAAGGCGAAAGATCGGTTTCGCTGGAAAGACTCCAGCCGGAAACCTGCATAGCCCGGCTCAGCATTACCATGGCGTCCTGCCGAGAAAGCGAGCTGTCCGGGCGGAACCGACCGCCGTCGCCGCCGTTGACAATGCCCAGCCCTTTGGCTGTGGCAATGGCCTGCGCATAGTAGCTATCCTGCGGCACATCCTGGAAGCTATAGGTCTCGTTGCCAGTGAAACCGAAGGCCCGGCACAGCATCAGCGCAAAATCGCCCCGGCGAATCGACTGGCCTGGGCCATACTGTGTGCTGTTCACGCCGGAAACCACGCCGTTCTGACTCAAAAATTCCACCGCAGGCCCAGCCCACAGATAGGAGGACATATCGCTAAACCGGCTGGAAACGCCGGTGGCGTTGGTGGAGACGCCGATATTCACCGTGCCGGAAACCCGCTCGCCCGAACCGTCCACGCCCACATAGGATAGCGTGGCCGTGCCCTGGAAGCCCGCCTTGGGCACAAAGCTGAGCTGAGCCAAACCCGGATCCTGATTGCAGTAATAGCTGGAGCCTGTAGAAACCTGGCTGCCGGAATTTAGGCCGCTGTAGTTGAAATACAACCTGCCTGCCGAGGCGTCCGGCAGACCGGTAAACTGCACATACGAAAGCTCTTTGCCCAAAGCGGCGTTGCACGCCCGGCGGAAATCCTCGGTCTTCATTTTCACCGGCAAAGAGGCGGTGGTATAGCGAATGGCGTCTGCCGCGGGAGTAGAAACTTCGATTTCCACTGTGCCAGTAAACCGCTGGCTGTTTGTGCTCCAGGCGGTATACGGAATGTTCACTGTGCCGTTATAGGTTTCGGCGGCGGCAAAGGTCACGTCGTCAATCAATCTGGTATTCCCGGTTCGGTAATAGCTGGTAGAAGACGTCACCTTACTGCTGTAGGTGTTTTTCGCCTGGTCGTACTTATAGTAGAGGGTTCCTCGGCTGCTGGAAGGCAGCTCAAACTGGATATAATTCACATTAGCGCCGGTGGCCGCCTGGCTGGCGCTGTTGAAATCCGCCGCTTCCATCAACAAAAAGCCGCCGGGACGCACCGAATATTCAATCTTGTTGCTGCCTGCTTCCACTTCGATGCGCACAGTGCCGTCGAAGGTATAGCCGCTGCTGTCATAGCCCAAAAAGCTAAAGCTCACCGCCCCAGTATAACTGCCGTTGGGCACAAAAGCCACCCGCGAAAGGGAAGGAGAGCCGTTGCGATAGAGCCGGGTATTGGTTGTAACGGCGCTGCCCCGGCTGGAGGCGCTGGTATAATTGTAATACAACGTTCCCCGGCTGCTGGAGGGCAGATTTTTGAACACCACATAGTTTAGGCTGCGCCCGCTGATATCCTGACACAGGCTGTTGAAGCTGGCGGAATCAAATTCCACCGCTCGACCTCCTGCGGTGGAGTAGCTGATCACGCCGTCTCCTACGCTGCCGGTGGGATATTGAATCACTACCGTGCCGTCGAACCGATTGCCCTCTGTGCTGTACCCCACAAAATTGATTGTCACACGCTCAGAAGCGGTGGAGGCGGGCACAAAGCTGATGGTTCCAATCGAGGGCGTGCTGCTCCGATAATACCGCGTATTGGAGCTGACTCGGCTGTCATAGCTGCCGTTGGTGCGGTAATTGTAATACAGCGTTCCCTCGGCGCTGGAAGGCAGCGTAAAGCGGACATAATCCAGGTTTTCCCCCAGAGCGTCCCGACAGGCTTCTTGGAATTTTGAGGAGGTAAAGGCCACTCGGTCGCCGGTATGGGTAGCCTTGTAGGTCACGTCGCCAATGGCGCCCGCGTCCTTTTTATTGGTGACAGTGACGCTGATCCGGCCCGTATATGTGCTGCCGGCAGTATCCACCGCCCGGTAGCCAATGCGCACATTGCCGGTGTAATTTGCAGCGGGCACAAAGCTCACCGTATCCAAATAGGGGCTGCGGGTGCGGAAATACTGGGTGGAGGCGGAAACCTTTTCGGCATAAGCCGCCTGACCGGTGTAATTATAATACAAGGTCCCTCGGGCGGAATCCGGCAGATCGAAGGTGAGGTAACTCAGCTCCCGACCTGTGCGCAGGCGGCATACATTGGTAAAATCATTGGCCTGAAACTGCGCCGCTTCCCCGGCGGCCACCGTATAGGACACATCGTTAACGCCTTCCACTGTCAGCCGGATGGAGCCGGTATAGGCGTCGTTATTGGTATCATATCCCGTATATGTGATATTCACTGTGCCGCTGAAATCCGCTTTGGGCACAAAGGTAACGCCGGAAAGGCTGCGCTGGCCCTTAACGGAATCGCTGTAATAATATTGTTCTGTGCCGCCTACGCCGTAGCCTGTGTCGTTGGCGGACACATAATTATAATAGAGAACGCCTTGCTCGGTGGGAACCAGCAGATTTGTGACATACCGAAGGCCGGCGCCCTTTTCGCTGGTCTGCCGGCAGATGGAATCCAGCCGAGACAAGATATCCGAAAAGGCGAAGGGCTGGCCGGCGGTGGCGGAACCGGTAATCATACCGGCGGTGTTTTCCTGCACAGTGATTTCCCAGCTGGCCTGATAGCTGCTGTCAATCGAAGAGGTGACAGTAATCACCGCGTTGCCCAGCGCGCGGCCGGTGGCCTTGCCGCTGGACACATAGAGGACAGAGTTATTGGTGCTGGTCCAGGTGGCGCCGCCGCCCTGGGCTTCGCCAAAAGCGTCGTATTCCAGGTTGACGGAGCGGCCCATCAGCACAGTGCTCACTGGCTTGGCCTTCAAGCCGGAAACCACAACCTTGCGTTTGGCCAGCACGTCTGGGTCCCGCAAAGAGCTGACGGTGATTTCCGCTTCGCCGGGGCTCACAGGCCGCACGACGCCGTTTTCCACTGTGGCCACGCTTTCATCCGAGGATTTGAAGGTCAAATACTGCCTCTGCTCCTCAATGGAGGTGGCGGGCACAGTGACCACGTCAAACGTCCGAGAGGTGGAGCCGGCGACCCATTTATCAAACCGAGTATCCCCGCTCTCCGCAAAGGAAACCTCTGTCAGTGGAACCAAGATCGTAATGTCGCATTTCGCTTCCACATCGCCGACTTTGGCAATCACAGTAGCTGTCCCCCGGTAATCGCCGGTAATTTGGACGGTTTCGCCAGTCGTCTGGTCCAAACTGACGCTGCCGCCGTCTTCCCCGTTTTCCACGCTCCATTCCACTTCGTCCTTCCGGCTCTCCGGGGTCACAGTGGCGGTCAGCGTGTCTGCCGGCTGGGGTTTGCCCTGGACTACGGTCAGCTCTGTGGCGCTCAGCGTCAGGGTAACGTTGTCCGCGTCGCCGCCAGGAGCATCCGGGTCTGGGTCTGTCGGGTTCCCGTCCGCCGCCCAGGCGGGCGCGGCTATGGAGAAAGCCAAGACCAGGGCCAGCAGCCAGGCGCCGCCCCGGCGCCAAATATTCTTTTTCATCATACGCACTCCTTGCGCCCATCTGCGCGGGTAAAGGGACGGGCGGTCTCCGCCCGCCCCTTGTATGTGGTTGGTTTTATTCTTTTAGGATAGATCAATCACTTTTTCTGATTGCGCCCGTCCCAGGCGGGGGTCAGGGTGTAGCCGACGTCGTAACCGCCGTCTTTATTCTTTTTGACGGTTACCGTAACGGTCAGCGGCGTGGATTCCCGGTTATTGCCCGCCTCATCGCAAAGATTGGTGGAGAAGGAGATGCCGGCGCCGTTCTGAGCGTTTTTTACATCCAAGTCAATCGCAGAAATCGCTCCGCCTTTGTGGTCTGCATCTCCGGCCACAGTGACGCCAGAATTTCCAGTCGTTGTGACCATATCGCCAATCCCTTTCCAGTCAGTATCACCCGAATGGTTTCCGCGAATACAATTATCCACAGGGATTGTCGTCTGGTCGACAGAACTGCTCTTTTCACGGGCATACAGCGGTTCGCTGAATACTAAGGTAATATACCCTTCTACCTTGTTCAACTGAATTTCTTGGTTGTTGGCGTCTAAGATCGGATTGCCGTTGGCATCTACCTTTATTTGAGGTCTCAAATTGGCAATCACTTCTGTCACAATGGGCGCTTCTGTATCCCGCAAGAACACAGGACGGGCGGCCCGAAAAGCGTCTCCAGAGCCCATGGTGCTGCGTCCCACGGCGATAAAGGTGTAATAGTTGCTACCCGTCATGCCAGTGCAGTTGACCGTCGTGCCCTCCGCCACTGGCTTAAAAGGCTTATCCTTGCCAATCATAACCACGTCTGTACCGGATACGCTCTGATTGCGGATCAGGCTGGCATAGTCGTTTTTCACCGCAATGGGAGCATAGGTGTCAAACACCGTGCCAGTAGAAACATTGCCTTTAATGATATCAGTAGACATGGCGTCCAACACAGTCATATCTTTGTATTTTTCATCAATTGCAACATTGTCAATTACATCTACCAGCTTTTTGTGGAACTGGCTGTCCTCGCTGCCGGTACGGACTAGCATATAGTCCATATTGGTATCCCGGTCCACCTTGACGATGACATTGGGGTTGGTGATGGACATGGTGATAACGGGCCGGACGGCCACTTCTGTCTTAAAACGGTAGCAGGAGGCATATTCAGAGTAAACAGCTCCTGTGCCCTTGGTCACCAGATAGAGAAAATATTCAGTGTCCGGTTTCAGGTTCTCAATGCGGAGTGTGGCTGCGTTGTTGGCCACCATGCTGGGGGAAGTTCCGTGGCGCACGTCGCCGGTGAAGTTGCCGCTGGTTATGGTATTGACGCCCGGTGAGGACAGCAGCAGGGGCTTCCAACCGCTCGAAGCGTCGCCGCCGTTGGGCACCACTTTCGGCAGCGGCATATCCGTGCCAGAAACTCTATCTCCAGGCGCTACCACCATACCGCCCGCAGATTCCGGCGCCACGGCAGGCCGAGAGGCCGCGCTGTAATCGGTAATATGCTTGTATGTGTCTCCGCCATCGTATTTCACGTTAGTCAGCGGCACAGCCACATAATAGACCTGGCCGGGCCGGTCGATCATCACGCTGACTTCCGCCACGATATCGCCGGCGGCGATATTGGGATAGTTATCCACAAACTTCGGAGGCGCGCTGTCGCTAAACTGCTTGCGGATTTCAAAGGGCTCCGGCAGGTTGATAGCCACAACGCCGTCCCGCTTCTGGCTCTCTTCCCAGTTTGTGATATAGCTGCCGCTGGCCAGGTTTTGTAGAGCAGCCTGGGGTCCTGCCACGATAGTGAATTTCAAGTTGACCCGCCGGTTCCAGGCGCTGGGGTCGTTGCTGTCGCCGATGGCGTCGATACGGATGGCGTACTCGGTGTCCTTCATCTCATTGATTTTTCCAAATATCGGAGCCACGCCTGTCTTGGTGAGATTGCCCAGGCTATGGTAGGCGTAGCCGTCCGGCGCGGCGGATACGTTGATGCGGTTATCCGCCTTCACCAATTTCCAGGCGTCGTTGCCTGCGTCCTTATCCCGAGAGTAGATGGAATAGGTCATGCTGGTGTCTGTCCAAATCAGCATATCCCAAAGCATATTGGGTTCTACCCGCTCCACAGAAATGGGCTCCATCAGGAAACTGGCGGACTGATAGGGATCCAGCTCCACGCCGCCTACGTTAGTGCTTTCCACATTGGTCTGGCTCAGGGAAACCTGGGCAAAGACGGTGCGGAAATCCGGCAGGTTGGTGTTGCCCATCTGGTTGGGCACAGTGGCCCGGTCAAAGATGCCCTCCAACCGGAAATAATAGGTGGCGCCGCTGGCCAGGTTCAGAGCGCTGGTATCCTTTGCCGCCCCCGTTTTGGTGGGGAAGGTGACGACAGTCTTGCCGTCCTCCTCCGTCACGGTGGCGTAGCGATAGTCGATCAGCCAATCCGGCGTTGTCGCCGCGTTGGCCGCGGTGCGTTCCGTGGCCTCCACAGGCTGGCCGGTAGCGGGGCGCACATAGAGGCGAATATGCTTTTTCAGCATATCGGCAAATTCTTTCTGCTTCTCAGGCCGCTCGTTTATTCCAGCGTCCCGAGCCGTTTTATAGGCTTCGTAGATATCCTCGTTTTCCCATTTACCGTTGTTCATCACCCGAGGCGTGATTTTCTCCGAGAAGACAACCCGGATATCGGTATCGGGCAGAGGAGCGTTTTTATCGTCGCCGTTGTACTTGGTGAATTCCAGCTCCGCCTTCGGCGCCTCGTTGTCCAAGGTGTGCAGCTCCAGTTTTTTCACTTCGCTGGAGAAGTTGCCCGCTTTGTCCTTGGCCACATAGAAGAGATAATAGGCCGTTTGGGCCTTCAAGCCGCTGACGTTGAACTTCACGTCGGTATCCGCCTTGTTGGCGTTGCTGTTGCCCTTTTTAATGGCGCCGATAGCCGCCTGAACCTGGGTTTTGGCCACCAGGTCCGTGAGAGCCGGAGGCGCCGTTTCGCCGGGCATGATATAGGGGAAATCCGCCTCGTCCTGATAAACCGCCCAATAGAGGGTTCCCGGCTCGTTCAGCGAGAAGGTGACTTCCGCTGAAGTGGCCTTTTCGCCGCTCTGCTCCGCGTGCTGAATCACAGGAGGCGTGCCGTCAATGGTGGTGAAGGACAATTTTTTGACGGCCGAGCTCTTCGTTCCGTCATAGTCCGTCAACCAGAGATACAGGTCGTAGCTGGTCAGCTCCTCCAGGTCCACATTGTTCACCTGGAAGGGAATTGTGCTGTTTTTCACCGCGTCGATGGAGCCGTAGCCCAGGTTGCCCGTAATCGCCCCAGCCTTGAAATCCTGAGCCTTGGGGGCGGCGCTGCCCTTGGGCAGCAGGGCGTAATAAAGCTGGCAGCTCTTAGTCGTCATCACCGTCACCTGGGCGGTGTTCATGGTCAGCTTTGTCATCACCGGATACCCGCTGGCAAAATTGGGCGTGGTATTATCCGGCGTGGTGAAGGCGGTAACCTTCACTGGGCTGCGCTGGCCCCGGCTGTCCACCATCACGCTGGTGATATAGTAGGAGCCGTCGGAGGTCAGGCCGGAAAGCTTGGCGGTCATCTCGGTTTTGGAAGCCGTAACCTTAATACTGCCGGATTTCAGAATTTTTCCGGAATAGGCCGGCGGAGAGATCACGTCTTCTTCATTGACAGAGCCGTCTGCTAAAGCGCTGACCGCCCAATAGACGGTGCCCGCCTTGTTGGCGCTGAACACAGCGTCCGCCGAAGTCGGGGCCACATTGTGGGCGGCGGGATAGCCTGCCAGCAGCCGAGGATCCGCCGAAGACTCGGCTGCGGCCACGTTGTCCATGGTCGTTCCCGCGATATTTGCCGTGACGCCGGGGCGCACGGCAATCTGATCGGGCAGCATCCCAACGGTGGAGCCGGCGGCGTTGACGTTCAGCTTATCAATATCGCCGTTGCCGGCGACAGAGGTCCCGATGTCCAGATTCAATTCGCCTACCCGGGCGTTGTTTTCCAGGGAGACGGAGGAGCCCACGGCCTTTTCGTCCACCGTTACTTTGGCGGCGGAGCCCTGGGCGATGGTCAATTTCGAGCCGGGGGTCAGGTTTTTGACCTCCTTGATATTGCCGGCCAGCTGCACAGCGGAGCCGTTTTCCGCGTTGATCTCGATCATCTTCAGGCCGTAATTTTCAGGGGTGATATCTTCCACATAAGCATGGGTGCGAATGCTGGTGGAAGCGATATCCGTATCGCCCTCGGAACGGACGGTGACAAACTGGTTGCTAATGCTGTCCACAACCATTTCGTCGGCGGTGACGTTGCGCAGGATGATACTGCTCTCGCCTTGGTTGCTTTCGCCGGCGCCGCTGGCCATAATCTTGCCCAGTACCGTCACATTCTCCAGCAGCACGTCGCCCAAGCCGATACCGCCTGTCAAATACAGGTCGCCGGCGATGACGGTGTTGCGCAGCGTGACGCCAGAGGAAGAAATGGTCACATTGCCATATACGCTGCCCAGCTCATGTTCGCCGGGCTCGCTGATGGGGGTTCCCACGGCCTGCACCAGCATTTTGGCCACCTCGCCCCGCGTCACATGGTTCTGAGGCCGGAACGTGCCGTCCGGGTAACCGCCCACGACGCCGGCGTCTGCGGCGGCCTGCACCATTGTGCGGCTCCATTCGCTGAAATCGCGGCTATCGGAAAAACCCAGAGTCTCGCCGGCAGAGGATTGGAGCATCATATTGCGCCCCAACAGCAGCACGGCCTGTTCCCGAGTCAGGTTATCGTCTGGGGAAGCGGTGGTTCTGGAAGTGCCCTGGAAATAACCCACATTGTAGGCGATCGAAATATCGTCGGCATACCAGGAGCTGTCCTGTACGTCGGTAAAGGGCGTGCCTCCCACCTGGTCATAGCCGTAAGCCCGGTCCACCATGGTGACAAACTCCGCCCGGGTGATATTTCGGTCTGCATAAAGATTGCCGTCAATATCGCCCCGCATTACGCTCCATTCCACCAGCTGATCCAGATATTCCTGGGCCCAGTTGTCGGCGGCTTGGGCCTGAGGGGCCACGGCAGGCGCCATGCCGCCCAGCATCGCCAGGGATAAAAACCCCGCCGCCGCTCGGCGGGCCAATGGCCGCAGCCTGCGCTTCATGTTTTCCATTCTGTTTGTTTTGCTCATGAATCAAAATTCCTTTCCGCCCGCCAAAGCGGTTTGGGCCGCCTGGTAGGCTAATCCTGTTTGGCCGGGCCGGGTCTCCCCGCCCGCCTCGGTCTTGCGTTGGTCCATCGGTCGTTTTCCTTCCATTTTATAATGAAGGAGCTCCGCTTCACCGCGCTCGGCTGCGCACCTGCACGCTGAAAACAGCCTCTCTCACTATCATCTCTTCGTCGTCGCACATCTCCACAAATTTGGCGGCGTAAAGAACTTCGTCCTTCCTGTCGGAGGGGCGCCGCCGCAGCACCTGGCATTTGAGAATCAACGGTTCGCTGGTAATCGGCACCACCAGCTCCACCACCTCCCCATCCTCCAGCTGCTGGGCGCAGAAAAAAGCGACTCCGCCGCAGCTCAGGTCGTTGGCCTCCGCCTGCCGGCGGCCCTTCCAGCCGCCGCTGACAGGATAGATAAAGCTCTGAAAATGGGTGGGCATCCGCAGGTTTTGCCGCATCTCGCTGCCCAAACTATGCAGCTTCTGCAATACAATCAAATCGTTGCGGTTGCGCCGCACGCGGCCCAACAGGGCGTCGCCGTCCCCATCGATGGGGACCAGCTGAATTTCCTCGTGCTCCATCACCGCGGATATCTTATCTTCTGGCACCCGCACCTGCCAATCGGGGGCGTCGGGCGGGTTTTCCAGCCTGCCCTGGGCCAGCACGGCGTTCCGGCTGTCCAGCAGGGCGTAGAGTTTGCCTTGCTTGCCGCTGTTCATCAACGATTCTCCTCTCCTGTCCGCTCCGGCTGAGGGGCCTGTTCGCTCTGTTCAGCCGGGCGCTGGGCTTCCGGTTGCGAAAGGCCGGTCTCCGGGTCAAAATGCAAAAAATACACATAGATTTCCACAATCGCTTTGTAAAGCTCTTCTGGAATCTCCTGGCCCAGCTGAAGCTGGGTCAGCATCGTGGCCAGGGAATTGTCCTCATAGATGGGCACGCCGCTGTCCGCCGCCGTCTCCACAATTTTCTCCGCCATATATCCCATGCCGGAGGCCACGATGACAGGCGCCCCGTCTCCCGGCCCATATTGCAGGGCTACGGCCTTTTTGGATGGATTCCGTCTTCCCTCAGGCTTTGACATTGACACTGTTCTTCCCTTCAAATATTTTGGGGAACGCCTCTGTCAGGGCGATGGGGCGCTCCATTCGGCGGACGCTGACGGCGGTCGGGGTCAGGCCGTTGCGGGTCAGAATATCGGCCATGGCCTGCTCCACCTGCTTGGCGAAGGGGGCCACCCTCTCCGGACAGGCGATGCGGACGTCGGTCTCCGTTCCCCGGGCCGTCAGCAAAATATCAAAAAAGCCCAGAGACTGAACGTCCATTTTGAATAGAAACCGCATAGCCGTCTGCCGCCGCCCTCCCTTCGCGGGCTTTTCGTCGTCCTCCGCCTCTGGGTCCACCCAAAGCTCGGAAAACAGCATCCGTCCGTTCATCTCAATGGGGATCAGCAGATGATTGACGGGCATATAGACGCTTTCATTGACCAGCATAGCGTTGACCAGCTGCTGAAAAACCTGCTGCTCGTCGGCGCTGCCGCCCCCTCGCAGGGCTCGGGCCGCCGCCGACGCCAGCGCCTCGGCAAATTGGTTGGCCCGGCTCTCGGGCGCCGGCTGGCTCCGGCGCAAAATAGCCAACAGCGCCTGGCCGTCCACTCCCCCTAACTGGCCCTTCAGCGTGCCGTAGCCGCTGAGCCGGCGGAAGGAATCCAGCAGATTTTCCTCCGCGCCGTTTTCATATCGGGCGGCGTCCAGCGCCAACAGGGAAAGGAGGCTCCGGGGCAAACCCATGTCGTGGGTTCGGCTGACGTAGGAAGACATATAAGGGAAAATATTTTTTTGCAGCAGCGCCAAGGCCCCCTGCCGGTCGCCGGCGGCCACGCTGTTTTCCAGCATAGCCGTCAGATCTCGCAGCTTTTCCGCCCAGCTGGCGGGCATAGCGTCGGCCATATTCCGCAGATTGCGCAGGATATTGCCCTCGATATGGCTGGTGGAGGAATAATCCGCATAGTTTTTGACGAACTGGAGAATGTCCAGCCGGACTCCGTCGGAAGCGGCCCGGGCGTAGGCGTTGCGGAGCAAAGCGAACAGGGGACCGCCGAAACGGACGCCCGATTTCATCTGTCCAGAAAGGAAATCCAGCAGTTGGGCCTGGTCCATCTTCATCATTTCCAGCGCCCGGGCGATTTCCGCCGCCGTGCCCTCCCCCATGCCGGACAGGGCTACGGTTCCCTCCCGGCTGGAAAACACGCGGGCCAGCTCTGCGGCTAAGCTCGGCGCCTCCCGCAGCCGCTGGAGGAAGGTCTGGAAATTAGAATCATACCGGATTTGACCGGAATTGTCCAGCGTCCCGCTGTCCTGCCGCTCTGTTTTGCCGTCCGGCCCCACCACTCGGTTCGGGTCCGTCACGTTCTGGATGTTGGGGTTGCTGTTGGACGAAGGAGGGAGATTCTTGTTGGGAATCCCGTTATTGGTGTTGTCTAAACCCGGCGTCGGGTTTGTCACGCCTAAGAGATTGGGCATTTTTCGATACCTCTGCGATAAAGTTATAAAAACTACTTAATTTCCGCCGACCCGCTGCCGATAATCTAAAGGAGATATAAAAAGGTGGTGTTTTTCATGGGCAACGGCAATGAAATCCTGGATATGTATATTTATGAAACAAACACGTTGCTGGAGCAATTAGAAAATATCGTTTTGGAGGCGGAAAAGGTCGACACCTTTTCACAGGAAAACGTCAATGAGATCTTCCGCATCATGCATACCATCAAAGGCTCCTCCGCCATGATGGAATTCAGCACTCTGACCACAATCGCCCACCGGATTGAAGACCTGTTCTTCATCATCCGCGAAAACACCATGGAGGTGGTTTCCGAGGCGAACCGCCCCGCTCTATTCGACCTGGTGTTCCAGTCCATCGACTATTTCCGGGGCGAGGTAGAAAAGGTGGAGGCAAATCAGCCCCTCGATGAGGATATCGACAGTTTCCTTTCAAATGTTAATAGCCTGATTTCTAAAATTAAGGGAGAAGAGGCGGAAGAGCCGGCGCCGCAGCCGGCGGTCGCCGAGCCTCCTCCGGCGGAAACTGGGGCGCCCGCCCCCTCCGCCGCCCCGGATTTCCCTCCGGGAGATAAAAACTTCCCCTACGGCGTGCGGGTCTTTTTTGACGAGGGCTGCGGCATGGAGAGTTTGCGCTCGTTTATGTTGGTGGCCTCGGTGCGGGATTTCTGCGCCGAATCCGATTTTATTTTTTCCCCCGCCGACGTGGAGCAGAATCCGGCTACGTCGGAAATCGTCGTGGAGCAGGGTTTTTTGATGATGTTCAAGCATCCAGAGGATCGGGAAACCGCTCTTCCCATCGTCAAATCCTCCGGCTCTGTGCGCGAGTACCAGCCCTTTGATTATCACCCTGCCGAGCCGGAACCCGAGCCCCAAGCTCCCGCTCAGGCGGCTCAGCCTGAGCCCAAGCCCGCCCCTGCCGCGGCGGCCGCTCAGCCTGCGGCGCCCGCCGGCGGTCAGCAGCATCCGAAAGAGACGCTGATCAGCGTCAACTTGAGTAAGCTGGACCAGCTCAACGCCATTGTGGGCGAAATTGTCATCACAGAATCCATGGTCACCTCTTCCCCCGATCTGAAGGGGCTGAATTTGGATTCCTTCTCCAAATCCGCCCGCCAGCTGCGCAAGCTCACCGACGAGCTGCAGGACGTCTCTATGTCTCTGCGGATGGTGCCCGTCTCCGGCACATTCCAGAAAATGAACCGCATTGTGCGGGATATGACCAAAAAGCTGAACCGCCCGGCCAAGCTGACCCTGATCGGCGAAAACACCGAGGTGGACAAAACCATTGTCGACAACATCGGCGACCCCATTATGCACATGATCCGCAACTCGATGGATCACGGCATTGAGGAAACCCAGGCAGAACGAGTGGCCGCCGGCAAGGACCCGGTGGGCGAAATTATTTTGTCCGCCAGAGACACCGGCAGCGAAGTCATCATCGAAATCATCGACGACGGCCGAGGCGTCGACGACGAGGCTGTGCTCAAAAAGGCCATCCGCCAAGGCATCGCCTCTCCCGACGTGGAATATAGCCACCGGGAGATCCTCAACTTCCTGCTGGCGCCCGGCTTTTCCACCAATGTGGAGGTAACGGAGTTTTCCGGCCGGGGCGTAGGCATGGACGTGGTCAAGCGGAGCGTAGAGGAGCTGGGCGGCAACGTCACCATTTCCAGCACGTTGGGCCAGGGCATGACCACCACCATCCGCATCCCGCTGACCATGGCCATTATGGACGGTATGGAGGTTTCTGTGGGCGATTCCATCTTCACGATTCCCATCAACAACATCCGATCCAGCATGAAGGTGACGTCTCAGGAGGTTATCCACGACTCCAGCAGCGGCGAAGTCATCAAAGCTCTGGACAATTTTTACCCCATCATCCGAGCCAAAGACTTATATCAGCTCAACAACGGCTGCACGGAGATTGAAGACGGCATTCTGCTCTGGTTGGAATCGGGCGATTGCTCCTACTGCCTGTTTGTCGACGAGCTTTTGGGCGAACAGCAGGTGGTTGTCAAGCAGCTGCCCAGCTATGTAAACAGCTTCAACATTAAAAATTATGGCATCAGCGGCTGTACGCTGTTGGGCGACGGCAGCATCAGCATCATTTTGGATGTGGCCAATCTTTATACGGCCGCCCACGGCGCGTAAGCCGGCGCAAAAAGGAGGAAGCAACCAATGAACGACGAGATTTTATTCGCCACCGAAGACCAGCTGGCCGACCTGGCCCCGGCGGAGGAAGCGATAGATTCCCAAAAATTCCTGATATTTTTGTGCGACGGCCTGCGCCTGGGCGTGGTGGCCGAATGGGTTGTGGAAATTTTGACCAATCTGCCTATCACCTATCTGCCCATGATGCCCGATTATATCCCGGGTATTATCAATATGCGGGGCCAGATCATTCCCATTGTAGACGTCCGTCTCCGCCTGGGCAAAATGCCTGCGGCAGACGAAAAGCAAAATTCCAATTTGATCATCGTGCTCAACATCGAGGGCACGCAACTGGGTATCCTGGTGGACGCGGTGGACCAGATGATCGACATTCCCAAAGAAAATATCCTGCCCATGCCCGCTCACAGCCAGCAGTTGTTGGTTTCGGGCATGTGCTCCCTGCCAGACGACTCCGGCACGATGATGGTGTTAGACTGCGGCCAGCTGATGCCCCATGACTAATCTCGGTAAAAGCGGTGGGGGCGCGTTTTCCCCCATGACAATTTCGGACGCGGATTTCACCAAGCTGGTCCGCTTTGTCCAAACCAATTACGGCATTGATCTTTCTCAGAAAAGGCAGCTGATTACCGGCCGCCTTTCTGCCTCTATCCGGCAAAAAGGTTATTCCAGCTTTGCGGATTTCATCAATAATCTGCTGAAAACCAAGGACGAGACGGAGGTCACTCTGCTGCTGGATAAGCTGACCACCAATTATACTTTTTTCATGCGGGAGCAGGATCATCTGGATTATTTCCGCAAAACGATCATCCCGGATATTGTCCGCCGGCATCAAAAAGATAAAACGCTGGCTATCTGGAGCGCCGGCTGCTCTTCTGGCGAGGAGCCTTACAATATCTCTATGTATCTTTTTGACTATCTGGGCGCTGACGCCAGAAATTGGGACACCCGTTTGCTGGCCACTGATATCTCCTCCAAGGCGCTGGCCTCCGCCCGCCGGGGAGTATATGAGCTGCCTGACACGATCCCCGCCGATTGGAAGAAAAAATATTTTGTTCCCCAGTCGGGAGGCCGCTATAGCGTGGCTCCCGCCGTCAAGGATAATGTGATTTTTCAGACCTTCAACCTAATGGACCCCATTAAATTCCGCCGGAAATTTGATGTGATTTTCTGCCGGAATGTGATGATTTACTTTGACCAGCCCACCAAGGACGCCTTGGTGCAGCGCTTTTATGACGCAACCGTGCCGGGAGGGTATCTGCTCATCAGTTATTCCGAAAACCTGAGCCAAAACACCCCTTACCGCAGGCTGGCCACCGCCACATTCCAAAAATAAAAGGAGGGCGCGGCCAATGACGCTCAACCAAAAAGTCCGCGTGATGGTGGTGGACGATTCCCTGGTCGCCCGCAATATGATTATCCGGGGGCTTTCCGCTCACCCTCGCATTGAGGTAATTGGGTTTGCTATCAATGCGTTAGACGCGAGAAACAAGCTGGCCAAGCTGAACCCAGACGTCGTCACCATGGATGTGGAGATGCCCGGCATCAGCGGGCTGGATTTTTTGAAACAATATCTGCCGACGCATCCGCTTCCCGTTGTGTTGGTTTCTTCTTTGAATCTGAAGGTTTTCGACGCGCTTGCCGTCGGCGCGGTGGATTTTGTCCGCAAGCCCGAAGGGCAGTCCAGCGTGCCTTCCTTCATTGCAGACCTGACCCAGCGGGTGCTGACAGCCGCTCACGCCAAAGTGCGCCTGGCTCCAGCCAAAGCCCCTGTCGCCAAGGAGGGGGTTCCCCCGCTTCTGGGCGCCGCGCCGGGTCTCAACAATGTAATCGTGGGCCTAGGCGCCTCCACCGGCGGCACAGAAGCCACTTTGGCTGTGATGAAGCGCCTGCCCGCCGATATCCCGCCCATGGTCATTGTGCAGCATATGCCGCCAGGTTTTACGAAGATGTATGCCGAGAGGCTGGATCGCCTGTGCGCCATGGAGGTGCGGGAGGCCAAAAGCGGAGACGAGCTTCGCCGGGGCCTGGCGCTGGTGGCGCCCGCCGATTTGCAGTGCCGGGTGGTCCGAGTCGGGAACCGCTATACCGTCTCTTGTATGCCGGGCGAAAAAGTTAGCGGCCACCGGCCTTCGGTAGACGCTTTGTTTCACTCTATGTCCGACGTGGTGTCCTGCAAAATGGTGGGCATTATCATGACGGGCATGGGCCAGGACGGCGCCGCCGGTCTGCTGGCCATGCGCCAGAAGGGCGCCTTTACCATCGGGCAGGACAAAGAATCTTCGGTGGTTTACGGAATGCCCGGCGTGGCCTTTAAAATCGGCGCAGTGATGGTGCAGGCTTCCTGCGACAACATGGCCGCGGCGCTGCTGCGCCACCTGAAAACCCTGTGACGCGCAGGCGACGGACTCGACTCCGTTTTTGAACAATTTGTTACCGAATCCCGGCCTTTTGCAAAAGAAGGCTGGGATTTTTGCTGTCAAACCACGCCGGATGAAAAAGAAATGCCGCCGCCTTTCTTATTTTTCACCCGAATAGGCCGATATAATTATTGAACGCTTCCCATTGGACGTTTAGGAAAAGGATGTGAGATATAGTGCTGACTTCTTCTGGTTACGGTGCAATTTCCTCTGTCGCGCCGACAAAAAAAACCTATCGCGCCAATATCGAGCGCGAGAACCGCGCCCAGGCCAACCCGGGCCACAACAATTACGACAGCGTCACTCTATCCGCCGTATCCACCAAAGAAAGCCGTTTTCACATGGAAGCCGTCAGCCGGCTGGCCCAGGAAGTGCGAACGGCCACCACCACTGGCGATATTCAAACGTTGAAACAACAGGTGGCTTTGGGGCAATATACGCCGGACCCGATGGCGATCGCCGCTCGGATTCTGTTTTTAGGGGAGGGCGAATAAATGGAAACCCCTCATCAAGCCTATTTGGCGCTGCTGAACGAACTGAGCTCCAGCTTGGATCAGCTCAGCCAGCTGGCCCGGCAGAAGACTCAGGCTGTTCAAAGAGACGATTTGATCGGGCTGGACGAAGCTCTCAAGCAGGAACAGGCGATGACGCTGAGTCTGCGGGGTCTGGAGCAAAAGCGGCTGAAGGCCGTCTCTCAGCTGGATCTGGAGGGCTCTTCCCTCTCTTCGCTGGCCAGCCGCTACCCAGACGCCATGCAGATTCAGGCCAGACAAACTGCCGAAAAGCTGCTGCGCAGTTACCAGGAATACCGCTGCGCCGCCGAAGTGGCCCGCAACACGCTGGAGCTCAACCTGCATGAGATCGAAAAAATCATTGCAGCCTCCGGCGTGGATACGGCGGGAAGTCCGGGTTACGCCGCCCCGGTCCCCGAGCCTCCCAAACGGATGAAAACAGATTTCCGGGCCTGAAAATCGCCCGGCTCTCTTTGTCAATTTTTATTTACCTGATCGATATATTAAGGAGTTTTATCATATGAGTATCGGTACGTTTGGAACCTTTACCACTGCCCGATTGGGCATTTACGCCGCCCAACAGGGCCTGAGCGTGGTGGGTAACAATATCGCCAATATCAATACCACCGGCTACACCCGCCAGGTGCTGGACCAGGTGAGCCTGTCCGTCGGCGGCAGCGATCTTTACCGCTCCCAATTTGACGCCAAGGTGGGAAGCGGCGCTTTGGTGCGCAGCATCAACCAAATCCGGGACCCTTATTTGGACATCCGTTACCGGACGGAAATGGCCAGCGTAGGCGCTATGGACAAAAAGCTCTCCGGCCTCAACGACATTGCCGCCATTCTGGACGAAATCGGCAAGGGCGAAAATAAGGGCGACGGTCTGCTTTACGCACAATTCCAAAAATTATCCGAAGCTCTGCGGTCTCTGGGCAGCAGCGCCGGCTCTCAATCCAACGATACGCTGGCAAAATCCGCCGCCGAGGCCTTGACCACCCTGTTTCACACATATGCAGACAAGCTGGAAACGCTGCAAAAAAACACAGAGACTGGCTTCAAGCAGGATTTGACTAAGACAAACGAAATCCTTATCAATATCCGAGATTTGAACGAATCCATCCGCAACAGTGAAATTTACGGCGACCGAGCCCTGGAGCTGCGGGACGAACGAAACCGCCTGATCGACGAGCTGTCCCAATATATGAAAATCGACGTCACCTACAGCGAGGAGGACATCGGCGCAGGCAAGATGGTGGAAAAGCTGACCATCCGCCTGGGCAACGCCAACCCGGACCCCACGGTGGAATCGGACAGCGCCATTCTGGTGGACGGCATCTATGCCACTCAACTGGAAATGCCCGAGAGCTTCCCCAAATTGAACCCTGATTTTGACTCCACAAAAGCATCCAACGACACAGATAACGCCCGCTATCTGGACGAAAACGGCGCCCCCACCAACGACGCTCTTAAAGCCGAGCAAATCCCCAACGACAATTACAGTCTGTCTCTGACCAAGCTTCTGGACGCCAAGGGCCGAGAGTGGCTCAACAGCTCCACCGTTCAGAAGCCTATTACGCCTGCTCAGGCTGGCACAAACGCCCAATATACCATTGATCTCACCAAAACCGGTTCCTTTGTCGCAGGCGATAAAATCACCATGGGTTCCCAAGAATTTATCGTTGGCCGAGGCGAACTTTCTTTGGATATCGCCAACGACCCCGCACAGCTGGCAAATTTCCTGGCAGGTAAAATCAACGGCAGACAAAACAAGGATTACACGGTCACTGCCAACAACGGCAAATTGGAGCTTATCGCCAAAAACCCCGGCGCGGTAGGCAGTCAAGGGCCTAACGCGCCCAAAGATTTGCTGGCTGTCACGGTTGAGATGGCAAACCGCACGACGCCGACCCTGAGCTTCCGCAACCCGATTTTGACAACCCCAGGCGTCAATGGGGATCCTACAGCCACTCCGCCTGTAGCCGCTGTGGCTGCGGTCTATACCATGGCCCTCAACAGCTCTAAAAACTGGAGAGACGGCGATACGTTCGACATTGGCGGCCAGACCTTTACTGTGGGAACCGGCGCCGGCCAGATTTCGGAGGCGGACGCCAACGACCCCGAAAAAATGGCGCAATTCCTGGCTGGCCAGCTGACTGACGCCGATTACACTATTACGGCTAACGGCAGCAATTTGGTATTCACTGCAAATACTGCCGGCGCGGCCGCCAACGATGCGTCGCCCGCCAAGCCGGCCAACGCTACCGTTACCATGCCCGCCCGTACAGCGCCGACAGTAAGTTTTGGCGCGCCCCAGCAAACCGACGCTGGCTCCGACGCCACATTTAATCCCACAACTCCTCCGAACGACACCGACGAAACGACCTATAAAGTCACCCAACAGCAAATCAACGGTCAGTGGTATGAAGTGACTACGGCGATTTATCACACCCAGCCTATCAATCTGGACGACAACGACCTGTATGGCTCTCTGCAAGCCTCTCGAGAGCTGCTGACGGAAGCAGGCGAATTTTCCAGTCAGGATACCATCGACAACGTGGATGAAAGCGCCGCCATCAAGCGGGGCATCCCCTATTACCGAAAGTCCTTGGATCTGCTGGCCCGGCAGTTCGCCCAACAATACAACAGCCTGAACAACGGCCATCTTGTGGATGAAAACGGAAACTATTTGCAGGCGACAGGCAAAAAGGACGACAAGGGCAACCCCATTTATGAAAAGCTGCCCGAGCTTACAATTAAATATTATGTAGACGCCGACGGCAATTATCTGGGCGTGGACCAAACCGCCGCTGGAGCAAACGCCACAGAAGTCACCGCCACGCTGAACAAAAACATGACGGATAACGAGACGAAAGCCTTTAACGACCAGTTCCCCAAAGGCGTTACCGACGCCGACGGCAATACCTATACCGCCGATTCGATCAAAGATTATCTGGATCAAAACGGCGTGCAGCCGGACGATGTGGGCAATCTGTTCAGCAACCAAGGCGATACCAACGACGCCTCCAATATCACCGCCGCCAATATCTCCGTTTCTTTGGGCTGGTCCAAAGGCGACACCCATATTGTCACCAGCTACATGAAGCCTTTTGGCGAGGTGGAAAACACCACCCAGAGCGAAAACGTCAGCCACATGATCAGCATGATCGACAAACCTCTGGAATACAACCCCCAAGATCTGGACCCGGACGCCGCCAGCACCCATCTTTTCAAAGGCTCCTTCAACGATATGATGGATAATATGTGCTCTGTCCTGGGCAACGACCGGCGCAGCACCAACGTGATGCTCAACACCTATTACGCCTCCGCTGTGGAGCTGGACACCGGCCGGGATTCTATTTCCGGCGTGGACCTGAACGACGAGGCTATGAATATGATACAATACCAGAAAGCCTATTCCGCCGCCTGCCGCCTGATGACCGCCATCGACGAGACGCTGGACCGGCTGATTAACAATACCGGCCTTGCAGGCAGATAACGATTAAGGAGGTTTCCGCTCTATGATTCGAGCCACCACAGGCGGTGTGCTCCGGGGCTACCGCAGCAACCTGATGAATTCCTTCATCACGCTGAATAACGCCCGGAAGACCATGTTGACCCAGCGCAATTTCAACTCTTATGCAGAGGACCCGGCCGCGGCCTCCAAGTCCTTTCAGCTGCGGCGGGCCCGTATGGCCACGCAAAGCCAATATAATATCTGCGACGACACCTACCGTAAATATCAGCAGGGCGTCAGCGCTTTGCAATCTGTCAATCAGATGATCGCCACAGAAAACGGCTCCGAATTGGCCACGCTGAAGGACGCCGCTCTGCGGGTGCTTAACGATCCCAGCGGCGACGCTCGAGCCGCCTTGAGCAAAACTCTGAGCCAGATTTCCGACACCATCATCCAAAGCATGAACACCAAGTACGGCGACAATTTTGTCTTCGCCGGGGCGGACGGTCAGAACGTTCCCTTTGAAATTGTGGACAACAAGCTCTATTATCGGGGCATCCCCGTAGACGCCCAGGTTCCCAAGGTGACTCTGGACGCCGGCAACAACAACGCCCAATATACCGTGGACGCCGCCGGCAACATCGACCCCAACGGCCAATATTATATCCAGGCAGACAGCGTTTCCGCGATCGACGCCGCCGAATTTGACGCTATGGACCCCGCCGACCAGCCTCAGGTGCTGCGCGACGCCAGCGGCGCCGCTGTCAAGGTGGACGCCGACGGCAATATCGACCCCAACGGCGCTTTTTATCTGAACACGACCAACCTCAAAACCGTCAGCCAAGAGGACTATGAGACCTGCCAAAAAGACCTGGCAAAGCTGGAGTACCTGGCGGACGAAAAATATTTTGTGGATATCGGTCTGGGCTTCAAAGAAAACATCAAGGGCGAGCTGATTGAGGCCAGCGGCTTCAACGCAGCCCTCAACGGTCTGACCTATTTGGGCTATGGCGTGGATGAAGACGGCGACCCCAAAAACATCTATTCCATCGTCCAGAAGCTCAGCGACATCGCCGCCCGAGCCCAGGATCGTCCCTGGACAGAGGCGGATTACAACGAATTTTATGAGCTGACCGGCAAACTGGAGGACCATTCTTCGGAATTTAACACCCAGTTTATCAATACAGACGCCTCTACCACCAAGCTGAAAAACAACTTGGAGCTGCTGGAAGAGAGCTTCTACACTCTTCAGGAGCAATACAGCGAACTGGAGGATGTGGATATGGCCGACGCCATCACCTCCTTTATCTGGGCTCAGTATTGCTATAACGCGGCGTTGAAGGTAGGCAACAGCATTTTATCTGAAAGCCTCATCGATTATCTAAATTAAATCCGTCCGCAGCGACAAGGCCGGGAAACCGGCCTTGCCGCTGAGTTTCCCTGAAAAATTGAAGCAAGAAAGGAGCGCAAGATGAACTTATGTATCCCTTGATTGAGATCAAAACCGTGCCCATTGAAATTGAGATGAAGGTCACCCACGCAAAGATGGAATACAGCAGAGGCACCGCCGAGCTGGAGATTTCCCGGGGGGAGGGCGGCATGAGCATTAAAAGTCGGCCCATCCGGCTGAATATCGATACCTTTGAAGCCCGCAATTCGGTGTGTCCCACAGCCATGCGCTCTGTTGAGCAATACGCCCAGCAAGGCAAACAGGCTTCTTATGAGGCCACCGCTACCTATGCCCAGCAAGGTCAACTGTTGCTGGATGCCAAAATCGGCCAGGAGCTGGTGACTCAGTTTGCCGCCGACGCCCAAAACCGCAACCTGAAAACCAATGTAGGGCTGCAATTTCTCCCCACCGTCGGCCCAGAGATTTCTTGGGATCCAGGCGAAATGCACATTCGCTATGAGATGGATAAGCTGAACTTCGATTGGCGGGTCAACCAGCCCCAATTTGAGTTTACGCCTGGCGACATCGAGCTTTCTGTAAAGCAGCAGCCAGACGTGGTAATCAAGTATGTGGGCGGACCGCTGTATGTGCCCCCCTCTGCCGACCCGGATTATCGGCCGGTGGACGTAGAGGCCTGACTGGTTTCATGAGGAGGAATTTATGAAGATCCAGACCAAATATTTTGGCGAAATCGAGTATGACGAGGATGAAAAGATCCTCTTCCCCGCCGGTCTCTTCGGCTTTGAATCGGAGCGGGAATTTTTGTTGATCCCTTTTGAGGGCGGCTCCCTGTTGTGTTTCCAGAGCGTCCAGACCCCAGACCTGGCCTTTGTCTCCATGAACCCCCTTTCGCTAAAGCTGGATTACGAGCCTGTGCTCCAGCCCGCCGAGCTCCAGTCTTTGGGCGTCCAAGACAGCCAAGATTTGGCTTATTATGTATTGTGCGTGGTGAAAAAACCGGTGTCTGAAAGCACAGTCAATTTGAAATGTCCCATCGCCGTCAACCCGGAAACCCGCCAAGCCCGCCAGGTTATCCTGGAAACGGACGCCTATGAAATGCGCCATCCGCTGGCGGAATTCAGCGGCGAGGAGGCCCCCTCATGCTGATTTTGCAGCGCCGAGCGGGGGAATCCTTGTTGATCGGAGAGGATATCACGGTCTCGGTAGTTTCAATCGACGGGGTGCGGGTGCGCTTAGCCATCTCCGCCCCGGATCATGTGTCGATCCTGCGCAGCGAGCTGGCCGTCGCCAGCGCCGCTAACCGGGATTCTGCAATGGAAGAGTCCGCTCCCAACGAGCTTTTGAGCCTGTTGGGCGGCGTGCTTGATACACGGCGGGAATCCTCTGCCTCCAAAACAGAGGAAATCCGCCCTGAGCCAAACCCCAAGAATGCAAACAAACAGAACAAAAAGGAGGAATAAGCAATGATGGAATCCATCGCCAGCATGGCCATGAATATGAGCGCCGCCCAAACGGCCGCCAATTATTCGATTGCCGTTACCAAAAAAATGATGGACACCCAGGAGCTGGCCGGCCAGGAGCTGGTGAATATGCTCCCCGACCTGCCGGCGCCGGCCAAGGGTCAATTTATCGATACCTACGCCTAAACCCCGGCCGCTGTAAATCGAGGTGATTTGATGATCGGCGCGATTTCTTATGCCAATTCTTACAATCCTTATGCTTATAGCCGTCTTTCTGCCGGTCAGGCAGGCCAAGCGGAGCGCCTTGCCGCCTCTCAACGAGTCGGCGGCGTAGCGACGGCCCGTCGGGCCGATTCTCTGGAAACTCCCGTGCAGCCTGCGCCGCCGGTATCCTCTGTCAAAGGCGATGAGTTGGGCCCAGGCGATCTGGGCTTTTCCATCCGCCAAGGGGCAGACCCGGTGGAAATGGCTGTGCGGATGCGCATTCAATACCCGGAGGACCAGCCTTTGCCCGGACAAGAAGGCTTAGAGAGCCTAGAAACCCCAGAGGGCCAGGAGCCTATGGGGGCGGAAGCCGCCCAGAAGGCTCTGGAAGAAGGGGAATGCCAGACCTGCGAACAGAGGAAATATCAGGACGGCTCCGACGACATGGGCGTTTCGTATCAAACTCCCACGCGCATCAATCCAGATCAGGCGGCCTCCGCTGTGCGGGGCCATGAAATGGAACACGTTGTGCGGGAGCAAGCCAAAGCCCGCCGGGAAGATCGCCGGGTGGTCAGCCAGTCGGTGACAATGCACACGGCTATTTGCCCGGAATGCGGCAAAGCCTATGTGTCCGGCGGAACTACGCGCACTGTTACGAAGGCCGTCTCTCAGCCTGAGCCTCAGACCCAGAAGAGCGAAGCTGTGAATCGGACGCCCTTTTCCGCCGTGGCTTAACGCCAAGGGCCCTGAAAAACCAAAATAAACGCAAAATACGGCGGCTGATGAATCAGCCGCCGTATTTTTTGCTGAAACGCCATTTTCCGTCCGTCGGGCTTGCCCTGTCCGGACGAAAAAACAGGCGCAGCCTGTTTTTTCGTTCAGACAGCCGCCTTCCCCAGGCCGTCCGCCCCATCTCCGCAGATCAGAGGCGGGCTGTCCAACCGGGTATATCGGCTGGCTGTTTTCAATCCCCCGATCACACAAGACACGCTCTGCTGATCGGTATATCCAAGAGCTTCTTTGAACACAAAGCCCCAAAAAGCGCCCAAAGCCTGCTTTTCCTCCCGGTTCAGTTGGCCTAACCTTTGGCCCCACACCATAAAATGAACCCGCGCCGGCGGGATTCCCATCACATCGTTGCAGAATTGATAATGTCCCAGCAGCACAGGGTCCGCCACCGTGTCCATCAGGGAATCCCACAGTTCCCCCGCTCCCACATAGGAGGCAAACCGGCGATATTTCCGGGCGAAGTCCTCTTTCAATTTCTGCTGGATCTGCTGGGTCGTCACAATTTTGGCCATATGAAAGCACCTCATTTGATGATAATTACAGTTCCAATACCCGGGGCTCCTCTCTTTGCCCCGTCTCCTTGTGAAATAAGGATCTCTCTTTTTTGTTGCTCTTCCCGGCGCGCTCAAAAGCGCGCTATGGTTGTGATATGATTACTCGATATTCCAATAAAGGGCGGCGCAATGGAGCCCAGCGGAAGGCAGCGAAACCTCCTCTTCCAGGCAGGCGAAAAGCCGCTGCCCCTGGGCCAGCATACAGCCGACCATTTGGCGTCGATGAGGCGGAAGGGCGCTCAACGGCAGCCGACCGCTCTGCCGCCCTTGGCTGTCCAACAGCGGCAAGGATTTTTCCAAACAGACCGGCTGCTCCTTCGCCCACTCTTCCTCCAACAAAACCAAATCCAAAAACAGGCCGCCAAACCGCCGGGGCCGACGGCGGCACAGCTGCTGAAGGCGCTCCGCAGCCAGCAGACGAACGCCCTGGGCGCCGGCTCTGGTTTTTGCCGGCTCCATTGCCCAAGGTGTCTTCAACCGCTCTTTCCATGGCTCGCCGGCTGCTCTGCCGCCGGGCCAGTACAGCCGAACCTCCAACCAGCGGCGCTGACCGGGCTGGCCTAAGCCAAGCCGCGCCAGCAAGGGAATCCCCTGGTCCAGCAAAGCGGCGGGAATGCTGTTGCTGGCCATAGGCAGATAGCCGATCGGCTGGCCGTCCTGCCGCAATACACGCACGGCGTTGCAATCATGGATATTCTCCGGCTCTCGGCGCAAGATCAGCGTTTCCCCTTCCCGCAGAAGGGGCAAAATCGCGTCGGCTTCCTCTACATAATGAAAGCCCTTTACCGGCGCCGCGTCCAGCAGAGGGTCCGGCTGGGCCAGCCGCCGCAGCGTCCGTCCCTTCCGGCAATAGGCGATTTTGCGGCAGACCAACAAAATCCCCAAAACCGCCGACGCCGCCAGCGCCAGCAAAACCGCAGCTTTCATCCGTTTCCCTCCCCAAAAGATGAAAACGGGCCGCACCCCCGATGGATACGGCCCGCCGTCGCTGCCCGCGCTGTCCCCAAACGGGCGGGCCAGGGGTTTGAGACGTCAGCTCCTGTCAATTTTACGACGCGGCGCGTCAGGCGTCGTTTACTTATCCAGCATCACCTGCAAAATGGTAAGATCTAGCTGAGGAACGCCCTGATTGGCCAAACAGCCGACGCCTCGGATCGTATCTTCCACATCCTTGCAAACAATGCCTTCCTTCTCGCAGGGGCACAGGTTTTCCATCGCCAGCGTAGCGCACAAAACAGCCGCCTGAACGCCGGTGGCAATTTTCAAGGCGCAGGTGGTTTTCGCGCCGTCGCAAATCATGCCCATGTGGTTGGCCAAAATCATCTGGATTCCCTTCTCCATCTGGCCCAGCGAACCGCCCATCAGATAGATCATGGCGCAGCAGGAACCGGCGGCGCCGGCGATGCCGCTGCCGCACAGCGGGGAAAGCCGGCCCATATAGCTCTTGATATGTACGGTCACCAAGTCGCTGAGCGCCAGCGCCCGGGCCAGCTGCTCCTGGCTGGAGCCCAGCTTTTCTGCCAGAGCCGCGGCGGCCACTGTGCAGGAAATGCCCTGGTTGCCGCTGCCGCCGGTGGTCATCACCGGCATAGCGCAGCCGTCCATTCGCGCGTCGGAGGCCGCGGCCGCGGCGGCGGCCAGTTCGCCGCCCAGAGTGGGCTGAATCAGGCTGCCCAACTTGCCGCTGAGCGCCTTGCCCACCCGCAAGCCATAATCGCCCCGCAATCCTTCAGCCGAAACCGCCATATTCATCTTGGCGCCCTCCAGCAAAAAGGCGATTTCCTCAAAAGGAATGGTTGTGGCAAATTCATAAATTTCTTTCACAGACAGTTCCGCATGGTCTTCCGCCTGGCCGCCAGGGCCGTCCTGGTTCTGGGTCTGCAAAGAGGGGACGCCATCCTTTTCAATCAGGACCACGTTGGTATGAGAACGCAAAATCACACAGCGGCCTGTATGCCCGCCGCCCTGAACCACAGCCTCGATATACAGCCGCTCCGCCGTATCTTCCTTCAGCGATACCTTCAGGATCTTCTGTTCCAGCAGCGCCTCGGCTTCTTTCAGCTGCCGGTCTGTCATGCCGTTGAGGATTTCCAGCTTTTTATCAGAACGACGAATGACGGCGCCCAGCAAAGCCGCGATGTCAATGCCTGTCCGCCCTGTGCCGGGAATGCCGACTCCCAAGGCGTTTTTTACGATATTGCCGCTGAGATAGAGCTGGACGTTCTCCGCCGGCCCCTCCAACTGCTCTGCCGCAATGGATACCGCATAAGCCACGGCGATAGGCTCGGTACACCCCTGGGCCGGGGCTACTTCCTTTTGCAGCACTTCAATCATTTTGTGCATTGTTATCCCCTCGTTTTTCTCTATTTTGGTTTTGGCGGATCGCCCGCATTTTTTCGTCTGTACTTTTTATTTTATCAAACAAAACGCCTGTTGTCAAAGGCCAGCTTCGGTCTGCAAAGCGGATTTATCAGGAATTTATTTCTATTCCGTCCAGGCCGATACAAATCGGGCAAACAGCGCAGTGGCTAGCAGGTCCGCACAGCCGCCTGGGCTCAAATTTTGGTCCGTTAGCAGCGTATCCAGCGCCGCCATCTGCGATAAAAACGTTTCCTCCGAGCTGAGGTTTTCCCAAATACCCCTGGCTTTCCACCGGACGTATTCCAGCCCCTCTCGGCCTCCTCGATGCAGCAGATTGGTATCCTCTGTTTGAGCCATCAAAGCGCACAGAGCGCCGCAGCAGGCGGCGTTCCAGCCAAAACCTCGGGACAGACATTGATCCAGAGCTTCCAGAGCCAGCTTGGCCCCTGGAAAACCAGCGGCTGCTTGGCCCCTGGCGCCTTGAGCGCCCATTTGGCGGTAAAGACGGCGTCCGGCGGTATCCTCCCCCGCTCGGTTGAAATCTCCGGCGGCTGAGGCGGCGATTCGGCCTCCCAGCGTCAACAGGCGTTCTGGGCAAAGGGGTTCGCCCCGGCCGTACAACAACCCTGCCCCGCCGCACAAGACGCCCAGAGAGAAAATCGCCCCTTTGTGGGTATTCGCTCCGCCTGTCGCCGCCCGCATTTCCCGCTCCGCCGCCAACCCCAGAGGCCGCAGCCGGGCCAATAGCTCTTCCGGCGGCCCCTTAAAGCGGACTCCCTGCCAGGCCGCCTGGCGAAAATATTCTCCCAGAGCGGCGGCGCTATTCAAAAAGGAAAATTGATCCATATCGCGATGCGCGCCGCTGTTTCGGTTGTCTACCAGACCGGGCTTGGGGCCGCAGGCCGCTTCATGAAGCAACGCTCGCTGAGCCTGACTGGCGCAAAATTGAACGAACTGCCCATCGAAATACTCGTTCATCAGCGAAATCGCCTTTTCTGCCGCCGCTTGGATCCCATGGGCGCGGCTGCGGGCGCATTCCGCCGCCGGACGAGGGCAAAGCAGGCACTGCCGAGGCGGGCGCCCCAGTTGCCGACGGGAAATCTGCCGCCCGTCCTGATCAAATACGTCAATATCCAAAAGACGGCCCAGGGGCGGCCGCTCTTCCAGCGCCAGCGCACAATCTTTCGCCTGGTCCGGCCGCCCTTGAACCCGGAGAAAATATTCCAGTCCGGCCGGCCTATCCATCTCCTGGCGCTCTAAAACGGTTAAACCGCCGCCCGCCAGCTGGTCTTCCAGCAGCCGCTCGCCCTGGCGAAAGGCGGCGTCCGCCAAAGGGAAGCGCTTTCGGGGGCCGGGCATATTCAGCGTCATGCACACAAGAACCCCTCCCCGCGCCAGCCACTGCCGCTGGTCCTGCGCCCGCTGATCCCGGCTCTCCAACACCTGCTCCAGAGAAACCTCCGGGCCTTGCGTCGCTCCTCTCATCGGCTCTGCCGGACCCGCTGGGCAACGCTCCGTCCCTCCGAGCTCTGCAAAAAGGCCCAAGTGGTTTCTGGAACCAACGGCTGAATCTCTTCCAGCTTGTCCTCCGCCAGCAAAGCTCGCACGCGAGAAGCGCTGACCGCGGCTCCCCCCTGCTCTTTTCGAGGCAGCTCTGTCACCTCCACGCCAAACCGGGGCAAAATTTCTTTCATCTGCCGGTTATAGCGGGCGGTTGTGGGGCTAAAAGGCTCCTGGCCCACAAACCGGCGCTTGATATTTAGGGCCGGGACAAAATACCGCCCGAATATTTCTAAGTCCAGCGCGCCGCCGGCGCCGCCTTCCATCTGCCCCTCTTTCAAAAAATAAGTGGGAAACGTGGCGGCGGAAATCAGATAATCCGAGGTTGGGTGAAGCAGCACATTGGCCAAGTCCGCCGTTCCTTGGCGCGCCAGCTCCATCCGCGTCTGGGCAGAAAACAGGCTGGCGTCCTCCGAGAGAATGAACAGATGCAGCGTATCGCACTGCGCCGCCGCTTGCTCAATCAGATAGCGGTGACCCAGGGTAAAAGGATTACAGTTGGCCACAACGGCGGCCTGCTCCCCCTGACCCCGGGCCAGAGAATCCACAAACTGTTGGGCTCCGCCCCGCTGACTCTCCATCAACAGCATATCGCCCGTGCGGGCGATTTCATAAAAGCCGAATTCTCCAAACATCCTGTCATTTTGGGGCTTCGTAAAAAGGAACAGACGCCGCTGCCCCTGCGCAAAGGCGGCGGAGCGCAGAGCGGAGATCACGGAGGCGGTCAGCCCTTCTCCACGATACGCCTCATCCACCGCAATGCACTTGAGCACATTTTTTTGAAGCCCGCCGGCGGCGGCGATCTTGCCTTGGCTATCATAAAAAACGGCGGCAAACTGGATGCCTTGGTCATAGCGCAGCCCCTGTTTGTTCAAAAATTCCTCCAGCTTGCGGCGAACCTGGCCGGCCGGCGGCTGGGGATACAGCTGCTGTAAAAACTCTCCTTGCATAAAAGATTCCCTCCTAAACCCTCCGCAAAAGCGCCCCATGAAAGAAACCCTTCCATGGGGCGCAAAAAAATTCCGAAGCCTATCGGATTGGTTTAATCCACGCTCTTGATCGTATCCAGCAAAGAGCCGTCCCGATAAAGCACGTTGGCCACAACACGGTCGCCTAGTTTGACGGGCTGAGGCGCGCCGGTCAATCGCTCGGCAATCTCCTTCAGCTGTTGAATTTCCACAATGGGCAGACCCGCTTCCTGCAGCCGCTGTTTCAGCTCGGCCTGGCGGGGGTTGACGGCGATTCCCCGCTGGGTCACCAACACATCCACCGTGCTTCCGGGGGTGGAAACAGTCAACACATGATCCACCACAATGGAAAGGCGAGCCCGGGTCAGCGGCGCGATAATCATGGCCATTTTCGCGCCGGCGGCAGTATCGCTGTGGCCGCCGCTGCCGCCCATAATGTAGCCGTTGGAATCGGTATGCACATTGACATTGAAATCCGTGTCAATCTGGGTGGCGCCCAAAATCACCACGTCCAGGCTGTCCACCGCGCTGGAGCGCACGGAGGGGCTGGCATAGTGACTGGCCGTCACTTCTCGATGGCGGGGGTTGGTTCGGATGCTCTCCACCGCCCCCAGGTCGAAGCATTGCACGTCCAGCAGCGCCTCAAAGCAGCCCGCTTGCAGCATATCCACCATATAGCTGGTGATGCCGCCCAGGCCGTAGCTCCCCTTGATCCCCTTGGCCAACATAATATCCTTCAGATATTTCGCCGCCGCCAGCGAAGCGCCGCCGGCGCCGGTCTGGAAGCTCATGCCGTCCTTCAGCAAACCGGAATGCTCGATAACCTTGGCGGCATATTGGGCCATCGCCAGGCCCACCGGGTCCCGGGTAATTTTAGTGGTGCCGGAGACGATGCCCGCCGGATTTCCGATGCTTTCCACCTGCACGACATAATCCACATAGATTTCGCTGATGGAGAAATCCGCCAGCGGATAGGGAACCAGATTATCGGTAATCACGACCACTTTTTTGGCGTACATGGCGTCTGCAAAGGCATACCCCAGGCTGCCGCAGGCGGATTTTCCATATTTGCCAGAGCAGTTGCCCATGGTATCCGCCGTAGGAGCGGCCACAAAAGCGATATCGATGGGGCTGCGGCCCTGCTCAATGTCGCTGGGCCGACCGCCGTGGGAGCGGAAGACCGCCGGCTTTTCCAACACGCCGCGGGAAATGGCCCGGCCCACCACGCCGCCGATGTAATCCGCTTCCAGCCCCGTTACCACGTGGTTTTTGATATGGTCAATCAGCGGCTCGTGAACGTCGAACACCGAAGAAGCGTTGACGTTCAAATCCTGGATGCCCAAGCCAGCAATGGCTTCCATCACCATATTGAGCACATAGTCTCCGTTGCGCAGGTGATGGTGGAAGGAAATCGTCATCCCATCCTTCAGCCCGGCCAGCTTGATTGCTTCTTGAATCGAGGAAACCACTTTTGAATTATTCATGAGTCCGCACCCCCATCGCTTCCGCCATTTCCAGCACTTGCCGCGCCCTTGTGACAATCGGCGCGTCGATCATTTTGCCCCGCAGGGAAACCACGCCTTTGCCCTGTTCTTTGGCCAAGCGGATGGTTTCCATCACCTCTTCAGCATATTCAATGTCTGCCATCGTGGGGCTGAAGGCGGCGTTGATATCCGCCACATGGCGAGGGGAAATGGCGGATTTGCCGGTGAAGCCCAAGGCTTTGGCAAAGGCGGCGTCTTTCCGCAGGCCCTCGTCGTCGTTCACGTCGGTGAAAGGGGTGTCGTAGCAATCCACCCCGGCGGCCCGGGCCGCCACTACAATTCGGCTGCGGCTGTAGAAAATCTCCTGCCCCTCTTTGGTACGCTTGCACTGCAGATCGGCGGTCAGATCCTCGCCGCCCAACAGCATGGCGGTCACTCGGGGGCAGCTGCCGGCGATAGCAAAGGCGTTTTCCACCCCCAACGCCGTTTCAATCAAGGGAATCAGCTTGACTTTGCCCGCCTCCAGGCCCAGCTTTTGCTCCAGCTCCTCCATATAGGCGTCCACTGTCAGCACATCCTGGGCGGAACTAATTTTGGGGGGCATAATCAAATCGGGCTGAAGAGGCAAAATTTCCTCCAGATCCTTTTTCCAAAACTCTGTGTCAATGGAATTGATGCGCACACACACCTGACACTGATAGTGCAGGGTCTGGATGGCGTTGCGCACCAAAATGCGGGCGGCGTCCTTTTCCGCCGGGGAAACGGCGTCCTCCAGGTCCAGAATCACCGCGTCAGCCCCCAGAATATCCGCGTTGAGCAGCATACCGGCATTGTTGCCCGGCATAAAGAGCATACTTCTGCGCATCAGTTTTCCCCTCCTTCCGCCCGCTTCAGCGCGGTTTCCACCCGAGCCCGGATGACGCATTCCACCGCGCCCTTGTCGTTCAGCGAGACGCTGGCGCCGGCCACGCCGTGATCCGCCAGCACCTGCCGGACTACCTGGTCAATCTGCTGGCCGAACTGCTGGAATACCACCGATTCAATCTGTACGCTGATCTGATCGGCAGGCTGGATCTCCACATAAACGTCGCTGGATTCCATGGTCCCAGCCGCCGCCGCTTTTGTAATTTTCATGTCAGGCGACACACCTTTCTTTTTTCTGTTTCTATTTTCGCAAAACAGCCCTCTGTCTAACGTTTTTCCGGCTCTATTATACACCGTTTTGCTTAGGGTAACAACCGCAATTTGCCGGAGGGCAGACAAAAAGCGGGAGGCTGCCCTCCCGCTTTTGCACAAGTTTTCAAAAATCCAAAATCGCCTGGATATCCGCGCCCATTTCTTCCAGCTCTTGCAGCGCCTGGATATACCAGAGCATCATCAGGTTTCCATGATCGATATCCCGCCGCATCAGGCCGCAGCGCAGTCGCATGGCCCAGAGCAACCATAAATTTATACCGCTTTGATAGGTCAACCATGCCGAAGGCCGTTCCAGCCAGATGGCAGGATATTCGGTTCCATCCAGCGATGGCGCGCTCTCTTTTGCCGCCAGCAAAGAATAAACCTCAATTCGATCTTCCGAAAAAGGCCCTTCCAGCCAATAGTCATAGGATCGGTTCTGCCGCATATCTCTTAATACGATGTCGGCCATGGAGTTCTTTGGCGGCAACTTAGCCTGCCATTGCTCCAAGCTCAGCTTTTCCGTCTCATAGTGGGCCTGCAAAAACCGAAGAGCTCCATCGATATCATACCGCTCTCCCAGAGGGATTTTATCCTTCCACCGATTCCAGGTTTTCAGAAAAGAACCCCGCAGCCAGGTTTTCTCCGGGTCTTGGGCATTGGAACCCAGTTTGACGCTAACCCCCATTTCGCCGGGGTCGAAATCTTGAAATGATTCCATTCTTTCCTCCAATGTCTAAAATAACTATATTCTTATTGAGGAAGAATATACATTCCATGGATTTCTGTTGCGCTTATATATCCAACATCAAGCCACAAAACCATCAACCCAGTTGTATCCAATCTCACTTTTTCAACCGAATCGTCATCGTCTATAGAGAAATGCCCTACAGTTGCTGAACCATGATAACCCGCCGGCCAGCTTCCACGAATAGAACCCGACCAATAATCTCGAGTATTCAAATAACTCGCATTCCATATACGCAGATTAGTTGCTTTTACCCCCGATACCATATCAGATGGATCCATCGGGTTAAGTACATTTACATCGGCCAAAATTTGATAACTTGTCCAACTTGGTCCCTTACTACCAAAAGTAAGTGACAATGTTACCCTTGCTGCAACTGTCGTTCTTGGCGTGGGCAACTCGACATCCACTGTTGTTGAGCCGCCAATGATGTTTCCCTCTGCATCTCGCTCCAGGGGGATCTCAATTTCGTCGATCCCTGCTTCTTTTAGGCTAATGCCCATTTCCTCTTCTGGTTCCATGTAGAGCTGGTCAGCAGCCACGCTGGGGAATGTGGAACCAAAAACTAGAACCATCGCCAAAAGAACACCAACAAAGCTTCTCATTTTCTTTTGCATTTCAATTCCTCCTTTTCTTATACCTCTATTATATGAACAAATTGTGATATTAAATAGAACGTTTTATGAATATATTTTATTAATCCTATAAAACATTAAATTAATTTAATATCATTATTTTTCCCCCTTCCAGCCCTGGCCAAGCCAGCGCAGGGCCTTGAGCCAGCGCTGGGGGATTTCGGTAAAATGGCTACCGGGGTTCCATTCCAATCTGACCTCTCCATTCAGCTGCTGTTGCAGCAGCTGGGCGGCCTGGCGGGTTTTGTCCCCGATCTGAGCCATCAGCGGGTGACGGTTTTTGGATTCTTTGGTCCCCAAAGAAAGATAGACCCGGGTATCCGCTGCCATGGGACGGTTTTGGTCCATATATTGTTGCCAATCCTGAAACCACAGGGAGCCGGAGATGGAGGCGACCTGACCGAAGCGCTCGGTGCGGTACAGAGCGTAAATGCTGGCCAATCCAGCCATGGAATAGCCCGCCATTGCTCGGTATTTTCGCTGGGCTATCAGGGGAAACCGCTTTTCCGCCTCCAGGATAATCTGTGCCATGGCCTGAAGATATTGGTCGCATTTGCCCCCGTAGGGCAGGCCCTGACGTGTGGGCGCCAGCCAGGGAGAAAAATCGTCCTCCCAGCAGTGGGGAATCACGCCAATTAGGGCGACGGACGGCAGCTCTTTGCCCATTTGGGGCCTCAATTCCCGCAGCACATATTCTAGGCGGCCTTCCAGGCTATCGCCGCCGTTACAATAGACCGCAGGCACGCTCTTCTCTTGAGCTTGGGGCGGCAGCCAAGCCCAGCATTGAAACTCCGCCGCTTCAAACCGCTGCAATTCGATGTTCATCCACAAAACCCCCTTTTTCGCAATACTGGCAAAAGGACGGCCTCAAACTCCCCCCAATGCGGGCAGAATCGGTCGCTTTCCGCCCAAAATTCTCCCTTTTTCCCCACTGCTCGGATGCGTTTCGCCCCTTCTATTTCCTTTTTCACCACTTCCGCCAAAGGAACCCGGATCATTTCCTCCACCTCCGCCCCCAAAGCAAAGGCGGGCTCAGGGTCCAGATAGAGATAGACCTCCGCGATTTCCCGGTCCCGGAAGCTGTCGTAGTCCATGGCTTCCCGCCAGCGGCCCAGGTATGTCAGCTGTTCCGGCTCAAGGTTCAGACCGATTTCCTCCTGGATTTCCCGCAAAATGGCGGTCAACGGCTCTTCTCCCGCTGGGACATGGCCCGCCGAGGCGGTGTCAAAATAGCCGGGGAAGCTGGCCTTGTCCTGGGCCCGCTTCTGGTACCAAATCCACAGCCCCTCTGGCCGAGGGGAGACGACCCAGCACTGAACCACCTTGTGCAGCAGCCCTATCCGGTGAACCCGCTCCCGGCTCTCCGCCCCGACAGGCCGCAGCTGTTCGTCATAAACGATTAGGTTCTCTTCCATCATTGGCCCCTCTCTTTCTCAGATCGCCGCGCTCCGCAACCCCTTTTGAAAAAGGGGTTGAACCGAAAACGGATACTTTTTCTTATGATTGTTGTTCCAATTCCCCGTTTGCAAAAGCAAAAACAGTTGTTTGCCATTGAATCCAGCCTGTTTCTTCTAAATAACCGTTGATTTCCCGGGATAATTCTTCGGGATTGCCTTTTCCATAGCGAAGCTGAAACTGGGTTTGCTGTATTGTTCCGCCGTTTCCTTGTATTTTCAAAAATAAGGTTCCCTTTGCGGCCGTCCGCCCTTTTTTCGCCGGAATCACAACAGAAACTGCCCCCATACTATCCAAAACTGTCGCTGGCGCAGGGAAGATCTCCGCCGCTTCCCCCGCTCCATATTGAAGCAGAGCATAGGATTCCCGCTCATCCAAAGCGATCAGCAAAGGTCTGTCCTGGCTGTCTTTCGCTTTCCAGCTGATCTGCGCTGCCTCCGTCGCCCAAGACCTGGGCTGTTTTGTCCAGCGCCAATCCCACCGAAGCACAACGCCGTTTTGATCTGACGAAAGCAAGGTGCATCTGCCGTCGATACCTTCTAAAGAAGCCGCCGTTTGGGGATATTCCTGCCAGTTTTCCTCTGGCGCCGCGCCAAATATCTCCGTTTGTTCCTATTCTACAGGTTGAAAAACCCAAAATGCGGCTGCCAACAAGCAAACCGACAGCGCCGCAAGCCCCCATTTTATCCCTTTTCTGCTCATCTTTTCTCCCCCCTACTCCGGGAAACGGAACCGTTCTTCCTCCGTCCATTCCAGGTCGAGGTCGTCCAGATGAACATGCCACTGAGCGCCGGGCAGAATATTTGAAATTTCCTCCAGGCAATTTAGTTGCCAGTTGGCAATCTGAAAGAGAAAAGGCGGGGCCTCCAGCGGCAGTTTTGTCGCGCCGCTGAAGATGACATCCTGTTCCCATTCGTCCCGGTCTTTCTCCAGGTCATAGATGCAAAAGCCCTCGTAAAGCTCCCCATAGGGGTACTGGGCATCGTAGCGGTCCGCAATCTGGCGGCAGAGCGCCGCTTCCTCTTTCGTGATAGGCTGAGGACGTCGAGCGGTATAATAAATAGAAATCGACACGCTGTTCCTCCTTTATTCTTTCTTCTCCTCAAAATCCCGGAACAGCAGGCTGGGCTGAATGCCTGTGTTGTTCTGGTATTTGCTGCTGGAATAGGGCTTGTAATCGCCCAGTAGGGTGTGATAATAAATCTGACAGATTTCCACGTCTGGATAAAGAATCAAGGGTTGGACGCAGAAAATCTCCAGCGTCCAATAGCCGGCAAAGCCCACGTCGCCAAATCCCGCCGTCACATGGATAAAAAGCCCCAGCCGCCCCACAGAGGAGCGGCCCTCCAGCATAGGCACAAAGCCCTCTGTGCGGGTGTGTTCTTTCGTGCGGCCCAGATAGAGCCTGCCCGGCTCCAGCCGCAGCCCCTCTGGCGGAATGGTCAGCAAACGAACGGGATTTTCTCGCTTCATATCCAGTTCATTGGAATCGTAGACCAACAATTCATGATGTAATCTTAAATTATAGCTATTGGGATTGAGTCTTTTTTCGTCAAAATCTGAAATCCAAATTTTGCTTCCAATTTGCCGCCGAATTTCTTCCCCCGATAAAATCATTGTTCGCCCTCCGTCTTCTTTTTGTCTTTCGTCCTGTTATACCAGGCCCAGCTGAGCGGCGATAAAAAGGCTGCCTCCCACCATCAGCAGCAGCGCCAGCGCAAACAGCGCCAAAGAAGCCGCGCCCAGCCTTCCAGTGGGCTTTGGCGTCATGCGCCCCATTTGGGGGTCATAATAAGCCGTCACCATTTCCGAAGGCTGATATTGCTCCCAGCTTGTTCCAAAAGCAGATTCCACCCGCCGGGTTTCCCCCTGCCACTGAAATTCCAGCATGGGAAAGTATAAGGGCTGGCCTCGGGCGCCTCGACGGCGGATATTTTCCACAACTTTGGCCTGTACCTCTTGGCTGCGCCGCCGCGCGGACCGCCCCAAAATCCACAACAGTACGGAGCCCAGCAGCGCCAAAGCGGCCAACCCCAGCATCAAAAATCCCAAAAAACCGTAACCTGCCATGATGATCCTCTCAGTTTACCGGGCCTCGGGGCTTCAGCGGCCTGCGATTCCCCTGAGGGTCTACAATAACAGTATTGTCCAGCTGGCCTGCCAGGCTCTGCTTCACGCTGTCGATATACTCCCGCCGCAGCGCCTGACGCTCCTGCTGTTCCTCCTCCGTCAGCTCCCGCTGGCGGGCAATGCGGGTCAGCTGGCTGATGCGATCAATCTTGCTCTGTTCCATTGGTTTTCCCTCTTCTCCTCATTCCCATGTTTTCCAAATATCCGGCTGATAACCCACTGTGGCCTGCTTGCCGTTGCGCACAATAGGTGTTTTGAAAAGGCCCGGGTTTTCCAGCAAAAGCTGCTCGATATCCTCTTTTCGCTCCAGATAAGCGATGTGCAGCTGCTCATAGAGCTTGCTGTTTTGATCGATCAGGGCCTCCAGCCCTCCCGCTCCGCTTTTCACGCTGCGGAATTCCCCTTGGCTCATGCCGTATTTTTCTACATCAATGCTCTGAACTTTCACCCGACGCTCTTTGAAATAGCGCTGGGCTTTTTTGGTGTCAAAACATTTGCTCTTTCCGAAAATTTGTATATTCATTGCTTGTTTTCCCCGCAAAATCGATGATTTTGCGGCCCCCTTTCCTTTCAATCGCTTTTGAGAACGCGATTCTTGCCGGCCCCCATGGAAGCGCGTCCTGCCTGCCCTCTTCTCCGTGAACATTGTACCATAAAAAACGCATGGTCGTAAAGAGCGGAGAAAAAGCGGGGCGAAACGCCCCGCTTTTTTGCTCGGTCTTTTACAATATGCTCCTGATGCTCCTGCGCCTGATTGAAAAGCACGACGCGGGTCTTCTTGTATATTTGATCTAAATATTACTTTTCGTATATAATCTTGCCGCCCACCATAGTCATCAGCACCTGGGTATCCAAAATCTTTTCGCTGGGGATATGGAAGATGTCCTGATCCAGCATGACGATGTCCGCCATATAGCCGGGAGCCAGACGGCCCTTTTCTTGCTCCTCAAAGGCGTTATAGGCGCCGCCTATGGTATAATCGTCCACCGCTTGGTAGATATCTACTTTTTCCGCCGGATTCCAGCCGTCGGCGGGCTGCATTTTCAGATCCTGCCGGTTAACGGCGCAATGCAGGTTGGCGATGGGGTCCAGATCCTCCACCGGCGAATCCGTGCCGTAGGACACATGAAGGCCCAGCCGGTTCATGGTGTGGAACGCATAGGAAGTCTGGGCCAGCGCTTCTCCCACCCGGTCGGCGCAGATGTGCATATCATAATGGAGGAAGATGGGCTGTACCAGGGCATGGACATCCAGCTTTTTGAATCTCTCCAGCAAAGGCATATCGGTGATCTGGCAGTGGACAATGCCGTGACGGTTTTGGTTGGGCCTGCCGTCCAGGGCTTTTTCATAGCTATCCAAGCACATTTCAATGGCCTTGTCGCCAATGGCATGGATGGCGACTTGCATCCCGTTTTGCTCTGCAATCTGGATCAGCTTGTCCAGATCCTGCTGGGAAAGGGTGCTGATCCCCCGGGTTCCCGGTTCGTCGGCGTAATCCTGGCGCATCAAGGCGGTGCGGCCCCCCAGGCTGCCGTCGGTAAAGAGCTTCAGCGGCCCAATTTTCAGCCACTGGTCGCCCTTACCCGTGCAATGGCCTTCGGACAGGAATTTTTCAAACAAAGCCGGGTCCATCAGGCAGCACTGCATATACACCCGCAAGCTCTGCCGCTGGTGGAGCAGCTTATCGTAAACGCTCAAAATGGCGTCGTAGTCCGGGCCGGATACGTCGTTGGTCTGCACAGAGGTCAGGCCCTTGCTGGAAGCGTATTTCATGGCGGCTTCCAGCGCCCGCTCCATCTGCTCTTCGCTCATAGACGGCGCGATGGCCTTTTCAACAACCTGCTTGGCGCTGCTCTCCAGCAAAATGCCGTTGGGCCGTCCATCCGGCTCCAATTCCAACTGTCCGCCCTCCACCTGAGGCACATGATCCCATACGCCGGCCTTTTGCAGCGCCAGCGTGTTGCAGGTGGAAACATGGCCGCAGGCTCGGGTGAACAGCAGCGGATGCTTTTGGCTTACCTGGTCCAGCGTATGGCGGGTGGGCATTTGGCCCTTTTCCGCGAAATAATCCTGATTCCAGCCCCAGCCTTCCACCGTCTGCCCTTCTGGAATCTGGTTTTCTTGGATAAATCTGCGGCCTGCGTCGATCACATCCTGCAAGCTGGCGCAGGCGGAAAGATCCACCCGCAGCAGGTTTTGGCCCACATGATACAAATGCTGGTGGGAATCCACAAAACCGGGAATCAGCGTGCGGCCCTGGACGTCGATTTTTTCGGCCTCCGGGGCGGCGGCCAAAATTTCCTCATCGCCGCCTACTTGAGCAATCTTTCCATCCTGAATCAACAGGGCCTGAGCAAATCGCTCTCGCTCCAAATAAATATTTCCGTTATAAAGAATGGTATCCATAGTTAATCTCCTCCTTTATTTTGAGGGCTGGCGGTTGTTGAACCAGCGGAAAAAGTGATAGCAGGCAAACCCCAAAGCGGGCACAGCCAGACCGATGACAGAGGTAACAGGGTCTTCCATCAGCGTATTGAGCATCAGGCCGATGAAAATCAACAGCGTGACGCCCACCGTTATCGGGTAGCCGATGATTTTATAAGGCCGCTCCAAATTGGGTTCCCGCTTGCGGAAGACGAACACCGCGGCGATGGTCAGCGTATTGAAAAACATACTGGAGAAGATGACCAGATTGGTCAACTGGTCCAGGTCCCGCATCAACACCAGCACAATGGAGATGACCGCCTGGACGATCAGCGAAGCGCCGGGGGTTTTGTATTTGGGATGCAGTTTGGCGAAGGATTTGAAGAAATAGCCGTCCTTAGCCATGGCGTAATACTGCCGGGGAAACACCAGGATACAGCCGTTCAGCGAACCGAAAATGGCGGTAGCCATGGCGATCACCACCACAATCTGCCCGGCGGAGCCCAGCACCTGCTTGGCCGCCTCTGTGCCAAGATAAATATTTCCCTCTCCGATCATGCTGGTAATCTGGTCCATAGGCAGCACCCGATAGATGGAGAAATTAAACAAGGTGTAAAGCAGCGCGCAGCCGGAGATGGCGATCATCAGCGCCAGCGGCAGGTTTTTCTTGGGGTTGCGAATCTCTTCGGAGACGATATTCAGGTTGGTCCAGCCCTCATAGGCCCAGAGAGAAGCCACTGTGGCAAAGGCCACCATGCCGATAAAACCGCCGGCAGTGACGCCGCCTTCGGGAATCGGGCTCAGGCTGGGGCTTTGCTTGCCGGCAAAGAGGCCCAACACCAGAATCAGCGCGATTGGGGCCAGCTTGGCCACCATGAAAATATTCTGCACCAGACTTCCCGCCTTGACGCCCACATAGTTGACGGCGGTCAAAAGCAGAATCAGGACGATGGCCGCGATTTTGACCGTAAGATCGCTGACGGGAATCAAGCTGGAAAACGCCTTGGGAAAAGCGATGGCGATGGCTGCAATGGACCCTGCGCCCCCCAGCAGCCAGCTGGAAAAGCCGCACATAAAGCCCACCGCCGGGTGGAAAGCCTCGCTGAGATACACATAGCTGCCGCCTGCCTTGGGCTTAGAGGCGCCCAGTTCCGCATAGCATAAGCCGCCCAACAGCGAAACCAGGCCGCCGATGATCCACACCAGCAGCGAAAGCCCAGGGCTCATGCCGCTGCGCTGGAGCACATAACTGCCCAGATAGAAAATACCAGAGCCAATCATAATGCCGCCGATGATGCTGACGCCGCCAAACAGGCTAATTTCCTGGCGGAAACCGCCGTCTTCCGCCTGCTGGGGTTTGCTTGGGTTGTTCTTGCTCACAATTTTGTTCCTCCGTTTCTTTTCCCGGCATTCCCCACCGGCGGGAACAAAAAAAGATTGCATCTACCGATGCAATCCCAAACAGCAAGAAAACCATCGATAGCTCCTCTGCCTCCATGGCAGGAGTGCCGACAGTATTCCCATCGACCCCAACGACGACCCATGTCTGGCCCGTCGTTTCGGCGGCTTAGCCTTTCAACGGGGGTCTTCAAATACCTTCTCGCCCCGCCTACTCTTCCGCGCCGCGCCTCTATCCTCTTTTGTTGTCGCCTTTATCATATCATATCAAAGGGGTGTTGTAAAGCTCAAATCGCCAATTTTTTCTCCCCTTATTTTGCCGGGGAAGCCTCTTGCATGATTTGCTCCAACGAGGCGACCCACTCTTTGTTCCAGTTTTTCAAATGTTTCCCGCCAAACTGATCGACCACGGAAATATAGTCCCCGCCCAGACAATGAATGGAAAGAAAACGCTGCCCGTCCTGGAAATCCACCTGAATATCATACGCCGTCCGCTCAAAGCCGGTTACCACAGAGGAGAACTCCCGGGTAAAAGAGCCGCCCAAAATCAGTTCTTTCAGCTGCGCCGCCTGTTCCTCTTTCAGCACAACCTCTTCCCGCTCCTTCCATTCCGTGGTCGGATACTTGGCGATGGTGATTCGGCAGCAATCGGAAATCTCCGCCGCTCCGGCAATCTCTCTGCCGCTCACATGAAAAAAAGAAAAAAACGCCCCAGCGCAAAGCAAAACCGCCGCCCAAGGGAAAATCCGCTTGAACCGTTTCATCTTCTCCGCTCCCCTTTCCCAATCGCGCTTTGCTGTAGTCGGCGCAGCTGAAAAAGCGCGCAAGCCCTTTCTATTCAAACGAAGTATAGCATCAAGCGAACCCGCGGTCAACTCTTTTGCAGGAGGGGCTTGTGACGCGGCGTGAGTTTGATATAATAGGCTCATATCTTTTCATCCAGAAAGGGGTGACGACTTACGTCCCGCGAAATCTCCTATCTTGTCCCCAGCGAAAGGATGGGGCAAACGGTCCTGTCCCTGCTGCGGGGGCCTTTGGGCTTTTCTTCCGCTCAAATCCGGCGAATGAAGATATCCGGCGGCATTTTGCTGGACGGCGCGCCGGTCTATGTCGCCCAGCGGGTACAGGCGGGGCAAGCGCTGCTGTGTCGCCTGCCGCCGGAGCAGTCCTCGCCCCATATCCAGCCGACGCCCGGCCCGGTGGATATTCGCTATGAAGACGAGGATTTGCTGATTTTAGAAAAGCCCGCCGGCGCCCCGGTTCACCCTTCCCAGGGTCATTTTACCGATAGCTTGGCCAATTTCCTGGCCTATGAAATGGAGCGGCGCGGTCAACCCTTTGTCTTTCGGGCGGCAAACCGGCTGGACCGAAACACCTCCGGCCTGCTGGTGGTGGCGAAAAGCGGCCATGTCCACAGCCTGCTGGCCGCTCAACTGCACAGCGGCCAATTTCATCGGGAATACCTGGCTCTGACCTGCGGCGCGCCGCAGCCCGCCCAAGGGACGATTGACGCCCCTATTTTGGATATTCCCGGCCAACTGAAACGAGTCGTCGCCCCAGAAGGCGCTCCGGCTCGAACCCATTATCAGGTTCTGAGCCGTCGGGGCCCTTACTGTCTGCTGCGACTTTGGCTGGAAACCGGCCGCACCCACCAAATCCGGGTCCACCTGGCCCATGTGGGCTGCCCGCTGGCCGGCGATTTTCTCTATGGAACCGAGCTGCCCGGGGTTTTATCCGGCCATGCTCTCCATTCCGCCCGAATCTGCCTGCGTCAGCCCATTACAGGGCGGCTGATTGAAATCGAAAGCCCCCTGCGCCCTGAGATGGCCCGGCTGCTGGAGGACGCGCGCTAAAAGCAGCGCCCTGCGGAGACATTTCTCCGCAGGGCGTTTTTCCAGCGCTCCGCCGGGTTTTATTGCGCAACAGACGCTTCGCCGGCGCCGTCCGCCTGCACATACAGGTCGGGCTCCGCTTCTGCGCCCAGCTCTTTCAGCAGCTGGACCGCCTGCCGGGCCTGGGCAGGGGTGGAAAACTGGAGAACCCACATCCCGTCGCCGTCGGTAATCAGGGCTTCCGGCGTCAGTCCGTTCTGCTCCAGGGCCTTTTCATCCAAGGAGACTCCTTTTTCCACCTGTGCAATCACGCGGCAGGTTTGGTAAGGGGCTTCGATTGCAACGCCCCCCGCTTCGTCTTGGACGATTGTCAGCTCCAAGGCCTGTTCCAAAACCTGAGCGGAAACATAGGTCCGCCCCTCTTTCACATAGCTGGCGGCGTCCATCTTCCTGTTTTTTTCATTGATTTGTAAGACCTCGCCAACCAGCGGACAGCGGATTTCGTCGCCATAGGGGCTGCCGACCACAGCGGTTTGCGTCCCAGCGTCATAGGAAACCTTCGCGCCGGCGGCTTCGGCCACCGCCCGCAGGGGCAACATCAGTCGGCCCTGGCTCGTCTCTGGCGCGGCGTCCAGCTGGATTTTCGCGCCGTCCACTTCCATTTGGCGCGAGCCTGCCGCCAACCGAATCTGGCCGAAATAGGCAGAATCATCCTGCCCGGCGATCATTTGAGCCAGCTGGGCGGCAAAATCATTCTGATCTGCGGCTATCAGGCGGGGCGCCAGCACAGCGCTTGCCAAGGAAGCCGCGCAAAATAATTTCAAAGCGTTCTTTTTCATAACGCCTCATCCTCTCCAGAAAAATTTACTGCAAGCGGATATAATTTTTATGAGCATAGCCCTCTATGCCGTTGTAGTTCACCCAATACCAACTGCCTGAAGTCTTATCCGGGTAGACCGTGCAAGTCGCCCCTTCGGGAATCGCGCCGATCTGTGTAGACCATTTGGGCGAAACGGCGGGCTTACTGTTGATGGCAAGCGTACCGTCCGTATTATGAACCACGCCTTTACGCGTGTTGACAGCGGGTTGAGTCGGCTGAGGCTTTGTGAATGTGATATAATTGCTGTGGGCGTAGCCCTCTACGCCGTTGTAGCTCACCCAATACCAACTGCCGTTTTTGCGATCGGTGTAAACGGTGCAGGCGGCTCCTTCGGGAATGGCGCCGAGCTGCTTGGACCAATTGGGGGACACGGCGGGCTTATCGTTGATGGCAAGCGAGCCGTCTGTTCCGGTAGCATAGCCGACAGAGGTTCTATCCTGCTTGGGCTGCTCGGGCTGGACAGGCTGCACAGGCTCCTCCGGCTTTTTCTCTGGCTCCTTTACCGGCTCGTCTTTTTTGGCAATGTCAAAGTTGCCAACGGCGCTCTTGTATTCTTTGTCTCCCGCCAAGAAGACAAACTGATAATAATAGGTTCCGGCCTCCATATTGCTGATATTGTGCTCATAGACGTTGGTAAATTTCTGGCTGCTGGTTTTTAGGCTGCTGTTATAGACCCGGCTCATGCTGCCAGCAGAGGAGCCCAGATAGAACTGGACGCCGGTCAGCGTCAGGTCGGACGTCTGGCAATCCACGGAGAAACGCATGGTGGTTTCGTTGAGCAGGCTGGCCTGAGGCGTCCCCATCGTCATAGTAGATTCCGTCTGCTTGGGCGTCTCCGCTTTGGAGAGCTCCAGGAAGCCATAGCCCGTTTGGACGTTGGTAAATTTGCCGTTCGTGGTAGCGGTATGAACCTTTTCCTCTACTTGGGCGGGCGCCAGGCTCTTTCCCCAAACCATATCCAGCAGCACGGCGGCTGCGGAGACGTGGGGCGTCGCCATGGACGTGCCGCTTTTGCTGCCATAGCTGCCGCCGGGAATCGCCGCCTTGATGCTGGCGCCTGGGGCCATCAAATCTATATTGACGCCATAGTTGGAGAACTCCGCCTTTTCCCGATTGGAATTGCCAGCGGAGACAATGATCGTGCCGGGAACCGTCAGGTGAGCGGGGCAAACGCTGCTGGTATCCATGTTATCGTTGCCGGCGGCGATGATCACCGTGGAACCCTTGCCGACGGCATACTGCACGGCGGCGTCCTGCACGGCGCTGTGTCGGCCGCCCAAAGACAGGTTGATTACGTCTGCATTGTTGTTGGCGGCGTATTTGATGCCCAGGGACACCATGGAAACAGAGCCGGAGCCCTTGGCGTTGAGCACTCGCACCGGCATAATTTTCACATTGGCAGAGCCCACGCAATCGATGATCGTGCCCGCCACATGAGTGCCATGGCTGTTTTCATCGTTGGGCGTGTTGTCGTTGTCCACAAAATCTTTGCCGCCCACCGTCTTGTTTTTCAGGAAAGGATGGCTGGTATCCACGCCGCTGTCCACAACGGCCACAACGCCGCTGCGGCCCTTCAGCAGGGCGGCGTTGTCCGAAATAAATTTGTCAAAACCGCAGTTTGTCGCGCCCCAGGTATAATGGCTGCCTGAAGCGGAAAGGTCGTCGCCGTCGGAGTTGGCCGCCGGGGGAATATAAAAGTCCGGCTCGGCAGTGACGCCCATGCCGTTCAGCGTTTCCGCCGCGTCTTTGGCTTCGGCGGGGCTGGCGAATTGCAACACCCACAGATCGTCGCCGTCGTGGATGACCTTTTCAGCGCCCAGCTTGCTGGTATCCAGGTTTTCCGCAATGGCCAGCACCCGGGCGCTTTGATAAGGCGCCGTCAGGGTGACGGTAGAGGTCTTCTGGTCCCATTCCACATCCATGCTCAGCGCCTCGGAAACCGCCCGAACAGGCAGATATGTACGGCCTTCCTTGATATAAGCGGCGCTGTCCAGCGCCATAGCGGAGGAATTGACCGTCATGGTATCCGCGCCCACTGGGCACTCAATCTCGTCGCCATAGGCGCCGGTAATCAACACCGTTTTGCTGGCGGCGTCATAATCCACCTCGGCGCCGGCGGCTTCGGCCACGGCCCGGATAGGCAGCATGGTCCGGTCGTTTTTCAAATCCGGCGCGGCGTCCATGGTCTGCTCTTCGCCGTCCACCGTCAGCACCTTGGAGCCCAGCTGGAGCTTCATGGTGTCAAAATAGGCGGAATCGTCCTCGTTTTTCAGCAGCTCAGACAATTCTTTTCCAAAATTGTCGGATTCTGCGGCCCGGATTGGCGTGACCAGCGCGCCAGGCAGCAGCAGCGCCCCTGCCAGCGCCGCAGCCGCAGCCCGCCGGAATAAGTCGTTTTTCATCGTCAAGTCCTCTCTTTTCCAAAAAATTTGCGGTCCGCTCCCCCCTCTGGACCATGCGCCCAAATGGAGAAAGGATTTGCTCTTTTTTAGTATAAACCCATTTGCCTTCCCCTGCAAGGCCTACTCTTCTAAAAACAGGGCCTGGAGTTTCCTCCAGACCCTGTTTTTTTGCAAGGAACGGGATTATTTTTCGGGGAAATTCTCGGTTTGCACCTGAAGAGCGCTATCCAAGGAGCCGCCCTGTTCGTTGGAAATTTCGCCCTTGTAGAGGGTGACGTCAATGGTCTTATCCGGTTCGCCGTCAAACATATACCGGCTGTAATTATCCGGTCCGACTGTCGTGCCGGGCTCAATTTCCACATATTTCAGACCGGTATGATTGGCGGCATAGTCGGTGCAGTCGTCGCCCAACATGGCATAAATTTGGCCGCTGCCAGTGATGCTGCCGGCGTTTACCATCTTCGTGCCTTCCAAGTTGACAGCGCAGTCGCTGCCGATGGAGATTGTGCCGCTGTTGTGCTGGGCAAAACCAGTGTTAGTAAAAATACCATAAGCGCCGTTTTCCAAAGTAATGGCGCCTTTGTTGGTCAGGGGACATTGCAGATTCAGGTTGGTCTCTTGGCCGCTTACCTGAATTTTGCCCTTCTCTGTAACGGTTACGTCGCCATAGAACTCCACATTGTTCCAAATGGTAGAAGCCGCTTGGATACCGCCGCTCACTAGGATCGTGTCGCTGTGTATGTAGAGGTTGCAATAATTTCCGGAGTCGATAGCGCCGCCCAAAGAGACATTCTCAAAGTTATAAATGCCCAAATGAGCGCCGTCCTTATCCGATCCGGTCAAAGTTACCTTAGAACCCTCCGACAACGTACAGGCGCTGCTCGTGGAGCTGTTCTCATAGTGGAATCCATCAAACTGCAGCGAGGTGTGGGGTTTGATTTCCACTGCGCCGTTTTGCTCCACATTGATGTAAACGGCTGCGACGCTAATGGCAAACGTCCTGTCCTGATTTTCGCCGCGGGTATCAAACGCAACCAGCTTGCCGCCGTTTGCCACAGTGAAGCTCTTGCTCATCTCGTTGAGATAAATGGAAGAGGCGCGGTCTTCTCCGCTCTCCATAGTCAGCACGCCGCCGGCGCCCACTGTCACAGCGCAAGAGTTAAAGTCTATATGAACATTGCTGGGAATGGTCAGAGAATCAGTCAGAAGGATATCCTCTTTGCCTGTGTAACTGATATACCAGTAAATAGAGGGTTCCGTCTTCGCCTGATCCAAAAGACCGCGCAGCTCCGTCATATCGGTTGCCGTTTCATGTTTCGTATCCCGAATCGCATTCTGATACTTCGGGTTGCGGGTATCCACATGAATTTCCTGCGTCACGTCTCCTGCGGTCACTTTCATAGTGAAGTTGATCCAAGAGGAAGAGGCAGGCTCATTCAGCGCGCTGAGAGGGATCGAAACTTCCAGCCGGCCTGTTTCGCGGTTCACTTCGGCAGAGGCGTCGACCGTCTCTTGCCGATGGCTGTCTCTGTCATAATAAGCGGCCTGCGCCTTCACAGTCTTGTCTGCATAGCTCTCGCCCTCAAAAGGCTTGAACTCCATGTGGAAGACGTCATAATCTGTATAATTGTATTCCGCACCGTTGAAATGGAGCTGGAAGCTCACATTGGTGCGCAGATGATACTTCCGCTCGCTGGAGTTGTTGGTATACTGGCGCTGGGGGTCGCCGTTGATATAGCCTACCCATTTGGGGGCGTCTTCTTTGGCGGAGCTGGTCAGATACGGCGTATAAGTGCCCACGCCCCGGTTGATCTCCCGGGTGATTACCATTTTGTCCGCGGCGCCTTGGCCGTTGTCCACTACAATAATCAGCTCCTGCAAAGCCAAAACGTCGCCGTTGGCGTCCATCCACTTGATATAGTAGGAGGTTTTGCCCGCCACAATTTTACCTTCGCTGTTTGTGACCGGAATATCGTTTTTCATCGGGATGTCGTCGGAGCCTTCCACCTGCACAAACTGCTCTGGGTCTGTCGTATTGGCTGCGGTTTCAGCCGAGGCGCTGATCACATACTGAGTCGCCTTGGCATAAGGCTTCACAACGGCTACAGCCGTGATATTGGCGGCATAAGCCGCGTCGGGCTTGGCCTTGATGGTATACTTGCCCGGAACATCGTTGGCAAATTCCAAATGATCGCTGTTGGAAATCTGTACGATAAACTGGCTGTTGGGCATCGGCGCGCCTTCCGTCCACTTGGCTTCCACAGTCAAATCATAGATAATCGGGGTTTTGGCCAGATCATAGGTCCAGCCGCAGAATAGAGAACCCGCCTTTGTGGGAGTACCTACTTTGCCGGTATCCACTGTGCTGCCAAACCGGACCGTCTGCGGCGCCACGGCAGAACCGCCTTTCGTATCAAACGTCACTGTGCGAGGCGGCACATTGCCAATCCAGATAGTAGAAAGGCCGTTTGTCTTGAAGGTAACCGCCGTGCCGTCTTCCTTCACAACGCCGGGGATATTTTGGACAACGCCCTCGACGTTGGTATGGTTGGCGTTAAAGTGATAGAGCCGCAGGTCTTTGCCAGCCAGGTTCAGCTGGGCGGCAGACAGAGTTACCGTGGTTTCGCCTACAGGATGAATCTCCGTCTCCGTGGTCTGCTCTCCTTCGGTTTGCACCAGCGTCAGGTCCACATCTACCGCCACAACCGCCGTAGCCTCCGCCAGTTTTTCCTTTCCTTCTGCCGAAAGCGGTTGCTCCATGGCGGCTTCAACCGCGCTCACCAAAATATTCTTAGCGCCGTCGTTGTCCGTTATCTTTTTGGCGTCTTCTGCCGAAACAGCCTTGGGTTCAATGGACAAAACCAGCTTATCCCCTGCGCCAACCGCTACTTCTTCTCTTTTATCGTTGCCATCCTCATCTTTCACAATGGTATAGACCTTGGTCTCTCCGCTCTGCAGATCAATTTGAACGGGGGAGCTCTCGTTCGCCACATCCACTTCAGCCGATTTCTCCACCGTAAATTTGTTGCTGGAAGCCTCGTCTGTCCCGTCCTCTTTCACCAGCTTCACCTGAATTTCCTTGCCCAGGTCGGAGACGGTCACAGTATAACTGTTGTTTTCCACTTGTGTTTCCGCGCCGCCAATCAGCCAAACCACTGTGGCGGAATTAGGGTTGGAAATCGAAGCGGTAATTTTGGCTCCCACAGGCACGGTAGCGCTGGAACCTTCCGCCGTTTTATCGGCGCTCAGCGTGACAGAGGCTACGGCAGGAGTAACGCTTCCGCCTCCGCCGCTACCGCCGCCTCCGCCGACAGAACTGCCGCCGGAAGGCGTTGTCGCGCCGGGCTGCGCAGGGGTCGTCGGATTCTCGGTTTGGCCGCCGGCTACTTTTTGGTCATACCGCATCAGCACGGCGGCAATCTGGCCTCGAGTCGCGTTGCCCTGAGGCGCCAACATGTTATTTTCCATGCCGGAAATCAGGCCCTGGCCCACGGCCCATTTCATGGCCTCTACAGCGTAAGAGCTCACCTGAGCGCTGTCGGCAAAGGCGCTGATATCGCCGGAACTTTTGGTATCATAGCCCTTAAACTGCGCGTAGCGATACAGGATTGCGGCCATTTGCTCCCGCGTGATGGGGTCCATAGGGCCAAAATTGCCGTTGTCGTAGCCGTTGACAATGCTCTTTTCGCTGGCCCAGGCCACGGGGCTGGCATACCATTGGTTTGCCGCCACATCTGGGAATTTCCCTGTGGCAGCGGTTTCCGGCTGCTTTTCCAGCCGGTAGAGTACCGTGACAATCATACCTCGGGTTGTAGAATCCCCCGGCGCAAAAGCGGTATCGCTGACGCCGCTCATCATGCCCTTTTCATAGACATACTGAACAGCCTCATAGTACCAGTCCCCCGCCTTTACGTCGGCAAAGGGCAGGCCGCCTTCCGCCGCCAGCGCCATGCCGGGCAAAAGCCCCAGCGTCAGGCACAGAGACAGCAACAGGCTCAGAAACCGTTTTCCTTTTTTCATCTGTCTTCCTCCTCATAAGGTTCTATTCGAAATCGTCCCCATTATTCTGCAAGAATGTATACATTGTTGCAAATGGAAACGATTTTCTTCTGTCTTTACAATATCATAATAGACTCCAAATTACAATAGATACTTTCCCGTTTTTCTGTTGTTTTCGGGGTTATTGTTTTGGCGAAATCTGTTTTGCAACAATGTATACTTTTTTGCAAAATTGCGAAAATTTTTTTGCAAAATTAAAAAAGAGACTTGGCTGATTTGGCCAAGTCTCTTTTGTTTTATGCCATGAAGCGCTTATTGAACGTATCCGGCTTCCTTCAGCAACGCGATGGATTTTTCCAAGTTCGCGTCGGAAACCAAGACCACTGGGCCTGTGCAACCCATACCGCTTTCGGCATAGATTTTGTTCTTCCAAAGCACCTGCACCGCGTCTTCCAGATCCATGATCTCGATGCCCGCGATAGCGCCGGTGACGACCTCCTTGGGCGGGGCTTCCACAGCCTCGGCAGGAGCGGCCTGCTTGTTGGCGGCGGCTTTGCGCTCCTCCAGCAGTTTAGCCAGACCAGCCTTGTTGGCGGCGGCAAACTCTTCGGCAGCCACCTTGAAGATGTTGCCCCGCACCAGCTGCGCGGCATATTTGATCGCGCCGGCGATAACCGGAGCGCCGGAAGCGCGGGAGACGATCATCACCAGGCGGTCATAGCCCTCGCCGATGCCCGGGCCATAGCCATAGCCCATAGCCTCGTAGCTGCCGCCAGTGGCATAGGAAGACAGCATTTTCACCATGATATTGCCGGTGAGGGAATCCGTCACCATGATATCCGGGGAGCCGACCAACATATCGTTGCCGCGCATGACGCAGCCGCCGTCTGCCCGAGAGGATTCGGCAAACTTGATGCCATAGCCGTTTTCGGCCAAGGTCTTCAAAGCGCCTTCGGTCTGGCGGGCGCCGTCCACATTCAGGATGCCCACAGTGGGCTCCTTGACGCCGCAGGTCTTGGCGGCGATAATGCCATAGATGGCGTTTTTAATCATACCTTCGATGCGGTCAGTGGAAGAAGTGCCGGTGGTTGTGGCCACAAACATCTCCTTGCCTTTGCCCGGGGTGACGACCCGTCCCACGGTAGAAACGCCGATGGGGAACGGATAGTGCATGGTTACAGCGGCGTCCACCTCATGGTTGGCCAGCATTTCTTCCATCTTCTTGTGGCCTTCTTCGTCGTCAGCCACCTTGACGGTGATCACGCCTTCGGCCTCCAGAGAGCCGATGTAATAAACTTCAACGCCCTCCCGAGCGGCCATGACGGCAGCCTGCATGGCGTTTTCTTCGCCGTGCTCGCTGCCCATGCCTGTCAGGGCAATCTTCGGCTTTTTGCCAAAGCTGCCTGTCTCAAGACCCTGCGCAATCTCCATAAAGGTATTGGCAATGGTCTTTTCAATAAATTTAGACATATTCAACACCCCTTATTCGGCGTCGGCGCTGGCCATCAATGTTTCGGCAAAGTCCTTCATCGCCTTGGCGATCAGGCCCTTGACCTTCTCTTCGGATACGCCCTCTTCGGCGGCCTGAGCGCCGCTGTTGGGCTGGATGGTAAAGGAAACGCCGTCAAACAGATTGGTCATGCGGCCCAGGAACAGAGAACCCTTGCCGATAATCATGGCGCGGTTGATCTTGCCGGACAGAATATCCTCGCGGGCGAAGCCGATATAAGGCGCGCCGGAGGGGATATGGCCCTGTGTGGGCGCCCAGCCCACCAGACCGTGCTTGGCGGGGAAAGACGCCAGCTCTTTCTTATCCAGCTCGCCGTTCTTAACAGCCAAAGCGCCGATCATCTTATAGTTGGCCAAAGGCACGTCGCCGGCGCCGGCGGGCTTGGTGATATCCGGGTTCTGCATCTCAGGGGAGAATTTGTCCACATCGGTGATCTTCAGACCGCCTTTGGCCAGAGGCGCGGCAACCAGGGAACCGATGACGTTCTGGGGAGCGGAGCCTGTGCCCACGCAGTGGCGGCCCAGCATATCCAGGTTGATTTCGGGGTTGACGCCGTCGTTGGCGCAAACAACAATGGCGAAACCGCCCAACACGTCCTCAATGGCGGGCAGTCCCTTTTTCACATGGTCCTTGCCGTTCATGCCCAGCTTTGCGGTGCAGCCGCCGGCTGTGACGACCACGCACTTATAGGAGCCGGCTTTTACCAGAGAGGCGGCTTCGATCATAGCGTGAGCAGGCGCGGCGCAGAAGCCCCGCAGGTCGGAGCCGGAAGCGTTGACCAGACCGGCCACCTCAGCGGCCGCCTTGGCAAAGTTACCGCCGCCACGCTGGTTCATATCGCCGCAAGCCTCTTCAGCGCAGTCGATGACATATTCCACGTCTTCTTTGTTGATGCCGGCGGATTTGACGGCGTGCAGCAGAGCCAGCACACTGGAAGCCTTGCAGGCGATGTTTTCAAACATAACATGGGCGGAAAGGTTGACGTCCACGTCGTGAGCGCGCTTGACGCAGCCCACCAGCTTATTCATATGGTACAGGGGCTCGGCGTGCTCCTCTTTCACCAGACGCTCCACCTCGGCGCTGTCAATGCCTTCGGCCACCTTGGAGACAATGCTCTCGTCCATCACGGGGTCGGCGGCCAGTTTCGCTTTGGCAGGGCCCACGAACTCTTTGTCCAGATAGACCAGCTCGAATACGTCACAGACCTGCATCAGCACCAGGAACTCGTCCTGAGGCATAATCTCGCCGAATTTGCCATAGCGCTGCGCATTCTCCCAGTTTTTCCCGACCCAGGGCTGCTCCTGCGCGGCCAGCTCTTCCGGCGTCATGTTGCCGATATACGTCTGGTTGGGCATATAAGCCACAACATCTTCATAAGAGCGGAGATGCTTGGGCAGCTCCTTCAAATATTCGGATTCCGGGTTGACGATCATTTCTGTGGTCTGTGTAGTGCCGGCGTGCAGCACCATGTCAGGCGTATGCACCAGCACATAGCCTGCGCCTTTGATAACGCTGTTCATTTTGTTCACTGCCTCTCTGCAAATTTTTCAGTTTTCCCGGCCTGGGAACCAGGTCCGCCTGGTTCAAAGCCGGCGTTTATGTGGATCATCCGAGCGGTTTCAGAATAAACAGCCGTAAATAATGCGGGCGGTCTATCCGTCCTGTTCTTATGATACCAGTACCATCATATCATAAAACACAAGAAAAGAAAATGGCGATATGACGATTTGATTCGCCATATCGCCATCGTTCCTTAGATCTTAGAGATACTTACAGTACTCATCTCTGATACCGCTCATCTCATTGACGATATCGTCGACATCCAGAACCATCTCCATCATGGAGATCTGGTCTTCGTAAACGCCCTCGTCAACTTCAGCTTTGATTTCAGGCTCGCAAATGTGATAAACCGTGAGTCCCAACGAGACTCCTGTCAACGGACCTGCATAAGTGGGATCGCCCGCTGTCACAGTTTCGGCGGCCAGGCCAGAGGCCTCGCCCTCCGCGGCGCCCAGCAGAACAACAATGTTCTCAGCGCCGTACTGTTCAGCAAACTCCTTCACTCTCTTTTGGTTCTCCAGGTCCATTGCGCCGGCGGCGGTTCAGACGAAGCACTCCGTAGAGGAGAAGACTACTTCTGCGCCCGCGGTCTTCGCGCATTCTTCAATCGCGGGACCTGGGATGCCATCTCTATCGCCGATGATAATAACTTTCTTACCAGACAATATACTCATGGCTCTCTTCCTCCTTCTGATAGATTTTTTATAACAGGGAACTTTGTCCCTCGTCAGAAGCGCCGCCCGGGCAGAGGCCCGCAGGCCCTGCCGGGCCGCGCTCTCACGCAAATTTTAGGCGCCGGCTTACCCCGCCGGCGGGGTTTGGCTTTCGCCGAAAACAATCGGTCCGCTCATCTAATAACGCCTTAGATGTGCTTCTCGATCATCTCCTTGATGCTTTCGATGGTGCAGTCCTCTTTCACCAGCACGTCGATCTGAGCGCCGTTTTCATAGATCGCCATAACAGGCAGACCCATGACCTTCTGGGCGATGGCCAGACGGCGAGCTTTGGTGGTGTTCAGAGCGCAGAACTTCATCTTGTCGCCGTAGGTTTCGGCATATTCATGAACATGGGGCATCAGCGCGGCGCAGGGCACGCAGCCGTCGCCATAGAAGTCCACGAACACTTTGCCTTCCGCCTTCAGAACTTCTTCTTCAAAGTTCTCTTTTGTCAGTTCAACCATTGGAATATCCTCCTTGTTCGTTGTATAGAGATTAACCGAGGTATTTCTCGCACTGCACGGCGGCGATGGCGCCGTCGGCGGCGGCGGTTACTACCTGACGCAGGCTCTTCACGCGAATGTCGCCAGCGGCGAACACGCCGGGGATATTGGTTTTCATGTTTTCATCGGTGACGATGTAACCATGCTCCATATTGACCTTGCCCTCAAAGACCTTGGACTGAGGATCGTAGCCGATGAAGACAAACACGCCGAAGGTGCCGTCTTCCGGGTCGGCCTGGATCTCTTTCACCTCGCCGGTCTTGACGTTCTTAACGACCATACTGGTCAGAATGTCGTCGCCCTTGAGTTCTTCGATGACGCTATCCCACATAAACTCCATCTTGGGGTTGGCAAAGGCCTTCTCCTGGATGGACTTGGCAGCTCTCAGTTCGTCTCTTCTATGAATCAGTGTAACCTTTCGGCCGAACTTTGTCAAGTACAGGGCTTCTTCCACAGCGCTGTCGCCGCCGCCCACCACATAGATCTCGAAATCCTCAAAGAAATTGCCGTCGCAGGTGGCGCAGTAGGAAACGCCCTTGCCTGTCAGCTCCTTCTCGCCAGGGCAGCCGATGGGCTTCGGGGAAGCGCCGGTGGCGATGATCACAGTTTTGCCCTGGTACTCGGCCTTGGCGCCCTTGATCACCTTCACGTCGCCTTCCAGCTCCACGTCCTGAACGGTGTCAAACACCTTTTCCGCGCCAAAGTGGTTGGCCTGGGCCACCATCTTGGCAATCAAGGAGGGGCCGGACTCGCCCTCAACGGCGCCGGGATAATTTTCGATCTCATCGGTGATGACGATCTGTCCGCCGTCCTTGATCTTCTCGATGATCAAGGTGCTCAGGCGGGCTCTGCCGGCATAAAGCGCGGCGGCCAGGCCGGCGGGGCCGGCGCCGATGATGATAACGTCATAAATTTTGCTCATTTCGACGACACTCCTAACTAACAATTATTCAAAAATTGTCTGCTCGGTCACTTCGGTCTCCAAGGCCTTCAGGGCCTTTTCGACCAGGCCTCTTCTCAGGGCCTTTTCCTCCTCGTGGGTCAGCTCAGGGTTGCCCAGGGGGTGGGGGATCGCGATGGTGGGCACGATTCTGTTCGCGCCGACCGTCAGGGAAATCGGGGTAACTGTGCACATATGAACGACGGGGATGCCCGCGCGCTCTACTTCTTTAACCAACGTTGCGCCGCAACGTGTGCAGGTGCCTCACGTGGAGGTGAGGATAACGGCGTCGACCCCGTCAGCCTTCAGCTCCTTGGAAAATTCTTCGGCAAAAGCCTTGGCGCTGGCCACGGCGGTGCCGTTGCCCACAGTGGTATAGAAATAACGGTGCAGCTTGCCGATGCGTCCCTCTTTTTCCAGGTCGCGCAGCACGTCCACAGGCAGAACACGGTCGGCGTCGGCATTGGCGTAGACCGGGTCATAGCCGCCGTGAGCAGTTTCATAGGTGGCGTCGGTCAAGTCCATAACGCCCTCGATGTCATACTTGCCATAGTGGGAAGCAGAGGAGGATTCGATATGGTCCGGGTTGCCCTTGGGCACGATGCCGCCGGAAGTGACCAGAGCCACAGTGGCGTGAGCCAGATCCTTGACGGCGGGGTTGGGATCCACGCGGTCGAAGTTGGGCATGGGGAACTCGGTGACGAATTCCTTGCCGGCCAGCTTCTTCAGCAGCATATCGACGGCGCGGGCGGAACCGCGCTTCTCTTCAAAGAAGTTCTTGCGGATGCCGTTGGGGATATAGCCCTCTTCGGCGGAGGACAGGATTTCCTCGCCTTTGGCCAGCTTCAGGGCCAGCGGAGCCATCTTGCTGACGGCGTCTCTCATGCCGGCGGCGCTGTTCTTTGTGGAGACGATATAAACGTCCTTAGCGTAGTCGGCGCCGGGGTTCTCTTTATACATACCGGTCAGAACAGGGATGCCCAGCTCTTCCTTAACGGCTTTTGTGATGTTGCCGCAGGCGAAGCCGTAACGACCGGCGTTAAAAGCGGGGCCTGCGATAAACAGGTCGGGCTTTTGAGATTTGATCATCTCCATGATGGTCGCGGTGGCTTCCTTGGTGTTTTCGCCAAAATAGGAGTCGCCGCAGATGATGGTGGCGACGATTTCGGCCTCGTCCTTAAACTGGGCCTTAAACGCCATGCCAGGGCCGATGACTTCGCCGACCCGCAGCTCGGGCTTGATATCAGCCTTCTCCTCGCCGCCGATGTTGGCGAAGAACTGGTTGATATAATGAACGACTCTGATGCTCATTATTCTTTGTCCTCCTTCCGTTATCTGGCGCTCAGCTTGTTGAAGCCGAGTTCGTTTGTGGCGCCGGTGATAACCTGGAGCTCGGCGTCGATGCTACCGTCCTCATTCAGGCTGCCCTCGTGGCCGCCGGCGATGATGTTGGCAGTTTCGGGGTAGCCGATGACTTTATCCATCTTGCCCAGGTGAATGACCATATTCGCGTTGCCGCCAGTGACAACGGCGTCGGCCTTGGGATCGGCGTCGGCCAAGGACTGGGATTTGCCGTCCTGGCCGGCGTATTCGTCGGTGATGATAACCGTCTTAACGCCCTGCTCTTCGATCTTCTTGCAGTTCATAATCAGGTCGGTGTCCGGGTTGCCGAAACCTTCCTGCGAAACCACCGCGCCGTCCAGGTCCAGCCAGCGGCACAGCTTGGCGGTCCAGTCAGAGGAGCGCTGCTTGTCGGCCAGGTAGACGTTCTCGTTGGTCAGAATCATGCCCACAAAATTCAGGGTCTTGCCGTGCTGAGCGAACAGGTCCTTGACAACGGGGTTGTTCAGGTGGTGGTACGTTGTATTTTTATCGCAGGCGGAAACGCAGTTGCCGCTCAGGATAGCGCCGTCCATGCCCTCGGTGGGGTTCATGATGGTGGACAGCGTGCGCTTGGCGTCCACGCCGTAGACATATGTGTCATGCATCAGGCCCTGGCTCTGCAGCATCTGGACATAAGCCACCCGAGGCAGATTGGGCATTTTTTCCAAACCCTCCTTGACGCCGTAGGTCTCAAAGACGTCTACCTCGTCGGGAGTCACGTTCTTGGCCAGCTCGCCCAGGAATTTAGCTGTCTTCAAGCCGGCAAAGCGCACGGCTTTTTCGTGGTCGTGCTGCTTCAGGCCGTCAATGGGCTCAACGACCAGCACCAGGTTGTTTGTCTGAGAGAAGGGGGTGTACTTGGCGCCCTCGCCGCTCATATCGATAATACCTTCCTGGAAAGCCACGATTTTGCCGGTTGTCACAACGGCGGAGCCCCGCAGCACGTTGGTCTTGCCGCTGCCCACAGTGTCAACCTTGGAGATCACGCCGGGGAAAATGTCGCCGGGACCCTCCACCTTGCAGCGGGGCTCGATCACGTCCTTTACAGGCATGATGCGCACGCTCTCGCCGGGTTTTGCGATTTCCAGAGTCACTGATTTGATATTCTCGTCTTCCAACACCAGGTTCTTCACGTCGTCCTGATTGACATACAGGACGCCGCCCTCAACCTTGGACTGGTCGGCAAACTGAATATCATGGATATTGACGTATCCAAGTTCCAGTTTCAATTTGAGCACCTCCATAATTTAAATGTATATCATTTTCTTAAAGGTTCTTAAGAAAACTGACCGTATGGGAAACGCCCGCTCTCCCGCCGCCCTACAGCTGGACAGCCGAGGCCATGGCGTTGTCGCACAGGCTGCAGTCGATGGTACGGAAATCCTGCCGCATCTGCTCCGGCATATTGGGAAACCGGTCTTTTCCAAATTTCTTGCAGGCGATCACGCACTCTTCTATAATGCGCAGAGATTCCGCGTCCATTCCTTTTTTGCTCTTTGTCAAAAAAATTGTTTTGTACGGCGTTTCGTTGGGCTTAATGCTGCCCGCCAGCGGATGGGTGAGCAGCTTGTGTCCGCTGTGGATATAATCCCGCGCCATCCGCATGATTTCGGTATAATGGACGGGCTGAAACTCCACCTGAGCCTGGTCGGCATATTTATCCCGCACCATTTCATTGTTGGTGATAATAAAAAAATCCGCCATAGCCGCCTCCAAATTTTTATCGATTTCTCCGATAGATTTCATAATATTTATCGGTTTCATCAATAAGTCAACTGCTCTCCGCCCATTCTGTGTTTATTATACCGTATTCTGCCCGCAATGGCAAGCGAAATCCCTGCCCTTGGCCACAAAAAAACGACGGCGCCAGAAGCGAATGCGCTTCCACGCTGTCGTCCCTCCGTTTTTGAGCCTGAGAGATTCGGGCGCCGCCTCTTTGGCAGAGGTCGGCCGCCGTTGCTCCTTGGGCGCCTTTTGGCTTTTCAGAGTTCGGTCCGCCTTCGGTCCTTTTGCCTGAAAGTTTCGCGCCGCTTCGACAAAAATCGGCGCTTGCATCTTCGGCGCCCCCAAAAGGGGTCTCTCCCGATAGGTTTCATCCCGCTTATTCACTTCGTCTATATTTTAACACAATCCGCCGAAAAGGCAAGGGAAATTTCCCGATTGCGCTTATCGGCTTTTTGGATAAAAGCTGGCGGGAGTATGTGGGAATCGAACCCACCTAAGCGGCTCCTAACCGCTATTACTGGTTTTGAAGACCAGAGGGCACACCAGCGCCCATCTACTCCCATACTCCTTGAAGCCGTAGTGATAATATCACACCTTCCGCCTTTTTGCAAGCGGCTTCTTGTTAATTCTCTATCAATTCTTTTGGTCCTGTTTATCGGTTTTATCAATTCGCTTGCAGAAATCCCCTTTTGGCGATATACTGGCAGTAGCGTTATCCCCACCCAAAGGGCGGCCGCCTCAAGACGGCTGCCGGAAAAAGGAGGTTTTCATCCATGAACCATTCGCTGCAATACGACCATTATTACCGCTACCAGGAAATCGCGGATCTGCTGCGGAGCTATGCCAAGGCCCATCCAGAGCTGGCCCGGCTGACCCCCATCGGCCTGACGCCCCAAGGCCGGGAAATCTTGGCCATTGAGATTACCGATACCGCTACAGGCGCCTGGGAAGAAAAACCCGCCTACTATATGGAGGCCAATATCCACGCCGGCGAGGTGTGCGGCTCCATGGTGGCGATCTATCTGCTGGATACGATTTTCAGCAATCTGGAGGACCTCCAGATCAAGCAAATGCTGGAGCGGTATACGCTGTATATCGTGCCCCGCCTTTCCTGCGACGGTTCGGAACACTACCTGACAACCCCGGATTGGGTGCGCTCCGCCCCCCGCCCCTGGCCCTATGAGCAGGATATGCCCGGCCTGCGCCGACAGGATCTGGACGGCGACGGCGTAGCCCGCATGATGCGGGTTCCCTCCCCTTACGGCATCTGGAAAGTCTCTGAAAAAGATCCCCGGTTGATGGAAAAACGCCGGCCGGACGAAACCGACGGCCAATTTTATAACGTCTATCCTGAGGGAATCATTGAGGAGTATGACGGCTTGCACATCCCCATGGCTCCCGCCAAATTCGGCGCCGATTTCAACCGCAACTACCCAGTAGGCTGGCAGGACGACAGCCTTCAGGCCGGCGCCGGCGCTTACCCTCTGTGCCATCCGGAAACCCGGGCCAACGCCGATTTCCTGCTCAGCCATCCCAACGTCTGCTGCGTGTTGGATATGCACACAGCCGGCGGCCAGATTCTCCATACCCCTGGCTACAAGCATCCCAAGGAGGCGGACCAGGCGGATATGGACATTTACCGGGCCCTGGGTCAGATGGGCCATGAGGAAACCGGCTTCCCTGTGCTCAACCTCTATACCCAATATATGCCTGCCTCCAACCCCGCCACCTATGGCGGCTTCGACGATTTTTGCCATTTTCTTTTGGGCGTGCCCGGCTTTACCGTGGAATGCTGGGATCTTTCCGAGCGTGCCGGCTTCCCTCTGCAATATCCTCCGGCAGAACATCTCACCGACGAACAGCAGTTGGACTGCGCCTATAAGCACCTGCAATGGCTGGATGAAAACCTGGGCAAGGACGCCTTCCAGCCCTGGACGCCCTTTGAGCATCCCCAACTGGGTCCAGTGGAGATTGGCGGCACGGATTTCAAATTCACCCAGCAAAATCCGCCCATCAAGTTTTTGGAGCAGGAGGTGGAGAAGATTTCCCGCTTCGCTCTGCGCTTGATTCGCACCCTGCCCCATGTGGTCTTTGACAAAGCCGAGGCTCGCAGCCTGGGCGGCGGCCTGTATCAGGTAGAAGCCGTTGTGGGCAACCGGGGCTATCTGCCCACCTATGTATTTAAGGAGGGCCTGAAGCTGAAGACCCTGAAGGAGCTGACTTTGTCTCTGGAAGGCGCGGAAGCTGTGGAAGGTAAGCTGTGCCAGAAGATCGGCCATTTGCAGGGTCTTTCCGGCCTAAACGCCCGCAACAGCGGTATGGGCCCCAACACGATTGAAACAGAACCGCTGCAAAAGAAGGTTTCCTGGGTGGTGAAAGCCAACCCCGGCGACGTGCTCCGCTTGACCTGCCAGGGCGGCCGCATCGGCGCAGTGCGCACAGAAATCACGTTGGCCTAACGGCGTGCTATCGGGGCGGCGCCCCGAACCCCCTTCAAGGGCCTTTTTGAAAAAAGCCCCTTGAAAATCCCCAAAAACCAAACCGCCCCCTCTCATCCGAGAGGGGGCAGGTTTTTTTATTTTTCTTCTTTTTCTTCCCGGTCCATTGCCGGTATCTGCCTGCCGCAATGGGGGCAAAGGAAGGTTTCTTCTTTTCCTTGGAGGAATTTTTCCACCTCCGCCGGCGAATAGCGAAGGCAATAGGGACAGCGCAGCAGCTTTCGAGAGAAAACCGCCAGAAAAATCCACAATATGACCCAAACGGCGAAGCAGATTATCATCAGACCGATGAAATAAGGCCCGCTGTCGCGATCCAGCAGATAGATAGGAATCATAGAGGCCGCCCACGCGATGATGCTCCAACGATCTGCCCGCCACAGTTTCCGCAGCCTTGCAATCTTCTTTTGCATTTCATCCCTCCGACTCTAATTCCAATTTTTCCTTTCTCGGTATATCGCGCTTTGGGCGGCTTGTCAATCAACCTTACTCTAAAAATAGGCCCTGGTTCAAAAACCAGGGCCTTATTCTTTTCATACTACACAGGTCGATACCATGTAATATTAGCTCCTGTATAATAGGGGCAGTCATTGTAAGCATGTTCATACAGCGCATATGGCCCCCATTTGGATTTGATCATCGTGCCGTGGTTAGTCGATATCCCAGAATGCAGACTATCTAATCCAGCGCTGGAAATACTAGAACCTTTCCAATAAAAGATACGGTCGTTCACCTGTATCTGTGTTCCGCTGGCTCGTTGGACAAAATCTATACCAAAATAATTTCTCGGGTCATTAATCCAATATTTGTTTGTTCTCGTATTTTGACTATAATATGCGTATGAACAGCAATTATAATTGGTGGTTTCTTCCGGCAAAACATTTGCATAAGGAAATTCATCTTTCATTTTTTCCTCATACTTTCTTTCAGCGTACTACTCAATTCTTCTCCACGAATCAATACCGCAATACGAGCGCCGTGCGGCGAAGTAATCGTAGTATAGGTTTCCCTGTGCTGCGGTAAATCTCTTTGGATGGGAGCAGAATAGTAGTAGGATGTCGGATCCTCTCCATAGAATAGATTTCCTCTTTCCTGCTCCAGCTTTTCGACAGCACACCGCTCTACAACCGATCGCTGGTCTTCGTTCATCTGTTGCTGGATTGGCGGCTGCTGAAGCATAATCTCCATCAGCCAGATTTGCTGAGCCCTATCCCATTGTTCATCCTCATTGGCCTCGGCCACTGTCGCCGGCGTGGCCCCATACCTGGCAATCAGCGCCTCTGCCGCGTCTGCTCGGCTCATCAGCTCCTGATGCACATTGCTGTAAGACAATATAGAGTGATATCCTGCCTCTGGCGTATTCCAGACAAAAGCATTGATGTTGAGCGGGTAATTTAGAGCAGATTCCAGTACCTGAGCAGTGGACATTCCTTGCAGAATATCCTCTGGAATCTGACAGGCTTCAATTTTAGAAGGGAAATCATGGAATTGCAGCCATTGATCTGTGCCCGGCAGAATCGGATATTCATATCCTTGGGGAAACGCTTTCAATGAATCTTCTGAAACAATTTTCTCCTCAGCGGCAACGACTGATATGGCCAAAGAAACAATAATGGCGGCCAGTATAATCATTGAGCAAAAAAAGTTCCATTTCCTCTGTCTCCTCATAGTTTTCTCCTTTCAATATAGGTGAATACTTTCTTTTTTATACCCCCTCATTTTCCTTATATTACTTTATTCACTTCTACTTGTCAAGAATTTTATTGTACTGCATTTTTATTTTTTCAATAACAAAACGCTTCGACAAATCATGCCGAAGCGTTCTGTTATTGCTCTATTACGCCAGCACCCGGGCGTCGCCGATTTTTTTAGTTACCTTTTCCCGGTCCAGAGTTTCCAGAATCACGACGGCGTATTTGCGGGAAGTCCCCAGCAGATCCCGAACCTCCGCCAGCGTAATCTGGCCTTTTTCTTGGATACCCCTGCGGATCAGCTCCACCGCCCTGTCATAATGCTGCCGGTGGAAGCAGATTTGGCCGTCCATCCGGGCCAGGGTCCCGCCGGTAATCAAGGCGTTGTGAACCTGCTGGGCCTTTTTCTGGTCCCGGCCCATCTGAGCCAAAACATCCTCGGTATCCGGCGGCGCATAACCGCCCTCCAGGTAGAGCTTTTCCATCTTCTCCGTCATCCGGGCCGCTTCCTCGTCAAATTTCACCTTAAAGCGGAACAGAGAAACCAGACCGTTGACGCTCTTGATCCGCTCCGCCTTTTCATAATAGGCCAGCATTCCGTCCGCAATCGTCTGGCTCTGCCGGGGCAAAAATCGGGTGCGCAGCTCTTCCTTTTTCATGCCCTCTTTCAGCGGGTTGGCGGTGTGATATTCCCGCAAAATCTCGCTGAGCCGCTGGCCTTGGGCTTGGATAAACTGTTGGTGCAGGTAGAGATCCGGCGCAATGCAGGCGACCTGTCCCTCTTCCTCCAGAGCCTGAGCGGCGGCTCGGGCCTGGCCCATGGAGGCGCCGAACTGCACGGCTACAAAATCCAGCGGGCGGTAATGGGCGCTTCCCATTTTGATTCCCTGACAGATTTTATCCTGCAAAGAACCTTTTTCCAATATTTTTAATTCCTCCAGGGCGTTCTGGTCCCCCCGCTTGCGTTTGAAAGGGGAAGGGTCCAAAATAACGCCGCCGCCCACCGTTTCCAGCGGAGAATAAAAGCGGACCACAAAATGGTCCCCAGCCTTAAGGGCCGCCGTCTCTTCCAGCCGCAGCTGGGCGTAGCCGCTTTGACCCGGCTCCAGGACGTCCCCTTCCAGCAAAACGGCCTTGCAGAGAATCTCCCGGCTGCCGTGGTAAAAATGCAGACGACTGGTGTTTTTCACCGCTCGTTTGGCCTCTTTCAGAATGTTCAGCCGCACGTCCGCCATCATCGTGGGATGCATGGTTCCAGGCGGGGCCACAACGTCTCCTCGCTGGATATCGCTTTTTTTCAAGTTGGAAAAGTTCACCGCCACCCGCTGGCCGGCATAAGCCGTGTCCACACTCTGAGAATGGACCTGGATATTTCGCACCTTGCCCGGCTTTTCCCCGGGATACACGGTCACCTCGTCCCCTTCCTTCAGCTTTCCTTCGATCATCGTGCCGGTGATAACAGTGCCAAACCCCTCCATGGAAAACACCCGGTCCACCGGAATGCGGAATGGAATATCTCCCCGCTTGCCTTTCAGCTGGGCCAGTTGGCAAAAAATCTCCTGCCGCAGCTGCTCAATTCCCTCCCCGGTATAGGAGGAAACCTCAATCAGCGGAGCCTGCTCCAAAAAAGTGCCCTGCGCCTGGCTGCGAATATCCTCCGCCACCAGCTGCCGCCAATCGTCGTCCACCGTATCGATTTTGGTCATCACAAGAATGCCATGCTTGATTTCCAGCAAAGATAAAATACCCAGATGCTCCACCGTCTGGGGCATGACGCCCTCGTCCGCCGCCACGATCAACAGGGCCAAATCAATGCCGCCGGCGCCAGCCAGCATATTGCGGACGAATTTTTCGTGGCCAGGCACGTCGATGATGCCCGCCCGGCCGCCGTCCGGCAAATCCAGGTAGGCGAAGCCCAGCTCAATGGTGATCCCCCGCTTTTTTTCCTCCCGCAGCCGGTCTGTCTCAATGCCGGTCAGCGCCCGAATCAGGCAGGTTTTGCCGTGATCCACATGACCGGCTGTGCCGATGATGCTGTTGTTCATGCCGTTTCCTCCCGGCCTCCCCGGGCCGTCTCTTGGGCCACGGATTGGGCGATATAATCCAAATATTCTTCCTGCGTCGTGCGCATATCCAGCAAAAACCGATCCTTGGAGATGCGGCCGATAATGGGCAGCGGCAGCAGCCGCAGTCTGGTTTCCAACTGATCTGGCGTGACGCTCTCATGCCGCAGAGCCACAGCCCAGGTGGGAATCATCTGAGCAGGCACGCTGCCGCCCCCCACCTGGCCCTGTTCCTCCACCAGCTGGCCATGGAGGCCTGGGACCTCCGCCAGCTTTTCCAGCAGCCGCCGGCCCTTGGCCTGGATTTCCTCCAGCGGCATGGACAGCATCTGATAAGTGGGAATTTTCTGATTGATTTGCTCGGGCTCCAAGTAAATGCGCAAGGTGGCCTCCAGGGCCGCCAGCGTCAGCTTGTCGATGCGCACCGCCCGGGTCAAGGGATTTTTCTTCATGACGTCAATATAACTCTTCTTGCCCACCACAATGCCGGCCTGGGGGCCGCCCAACAGCTTGTCGCCGCTGAAGCTGACAATATCCGCTCCCGCCTGACAGGCCCATTGCACTGTGGGCTCGCTCTCAATGCCGTAAGCGGCCAGGTCGGTCAGAGCCCCGCTTCCCAGGTCGTAAATCACAGGCAGGCCGCGCCGCCGGCCGATTTCCGCCAGCTGCTCCAGGGGCACATCCTCAGTAAAGCCCATGATCTTATAATTGCTGGTATGCACCTTGAGCAGCGCCGCTGTTTGGTCGGTAATCGCCCTCTCATAATCCTGGGGGTGGGTTTTATTGGTGGTCCCCACCTCCGCCAAAGCAGAGTTGCTCTGCTCCATAATCTCCGGCACCCGGAAGGAGCCGCCGATTTCCACCAGCTCTCCCCGGGAGACGATCACTTGTTTATCCTTGGCCAAGGCGCCCAAAATCAACATGACGGCGGCGGCGTTGTTGTTTACCGCAAGGGCCGCTTCCGCCCCGGTCAACTGGCAGAGCAGGCTTTCCACATGGTCGTAGCGGCTGCCCCGCCGGCCCTGGCGGCAGTCGTATTCCAGGGTATTGTAATTTTCCGCCACCTGCATGGCCGCCAGCGCCGCTTCATGGCTCATCCTGGCCCGGCCCAAGTTGGTGTGCAGCACAATGCCTGTGCCGTTGATCACCGGCCGCAGGTTCATGCGGCTGTTTTCCTCGGCGATTTCCAGCGCCAGGGCCGCCGTCGCTTCCGCCGAGAGCTCTGGCGTCTCGCCGGCTAAAATCCGGCTGCGCAGCCGCTCCGCCGCCTGTCGGGCCGCTTGGGTCACTGCGGCCCTTCTGCCCTGGGCCATGGCCTGAGCCGCCTGAGGCTGGGCCAGAATCTCGTCAATTTTGGGGATTTGCCGCAGCAGTTCTTTTTTCATTTCCATTGTCATCCCATCCTATTATCCTCGCCATATCAGCGCAATTTTTATTCCAAAAGGAAAAGCGTCTTGGACGCTTTTCGCCGGCGGCAAAATATAAAAACCGCTCCGCCATCTTTTCGATTCCATCGTCATTATACATCATCCCTACCAAACCCGCAAGATTGGGAACGCTCGGACAGGCGGCCAAGCGCTTATAGGTTCTTTCGCTTTGGTCCATATCATGCCGGTCGGATCCAAGCCGCCTCTTGCTCCGTCCTCGCTCTTGCGATACAATATGCTCAGAGTTTCTTTGAAAGGAGCGCTGCAGCAATGGAAATTTTCTATGGGGACCTGTATCTGAGCGATCTTCCGAACGAAAAATCCCTCCAATGGCTGGCCGCTTTGCGCCGAACGCTGGCGCTGAACGTCCCCCTTGGTCAGCTGGCCAAGCAGGCTCAAAATCTCCCGCTTCTTCTGCTGACCCGATACCAAGGCCGGGACTTCCGCAAGCTGCTGAACGCCCATCCAGAATTACAGGAGTATTTGACATTTAAAACCAGAGCTCGCTATATTGCCGGTCTTTGGTCTTGGCAAACGCAAACACAACCGGAACCAGAACCGGAGCCTCCTCTGGATTTGGCGGTTTTCCCTCAACTGGCCGGCTTGATTGCAGGAGAAGAAAGCCCAGCGGCCCAAGCTTTGGCCCTTTGCGCCCAAGACCCAAAAAGCTATTTTCACGCCCATTTGGTCCAATATCAAAACCGAAACCGCGCCAGCCCTGGCCCGGCGGAGGAAATCTGCCTGCTGGCCTTGGCAGACCAGCTGATCGAGGCCGGCTTAGCCTATGAGCTGGATTGGAAGACGGAAAAGGAGGATTTCCTGTTTTTCGTTCAACAATTAGCGGATGCGCAACGGGCCGGCCTGCCCCTTTGCCCGGATTGGTTTGACGAAACGCTGGACATGGCCGATTGGGTGGAGCTGCTGAACGAACAATGGGCCGAAACCGGTTTTTATCTCGCCGAGCTGGCCATGGATAACGACTCCTTCACCCTGCTTTGCGTCTCCCTGGACCTGCTGGACCGCCTCCGCTCCTTGGCGCCTGCCCTCTTCCATTAATCGCGGCAGTCGGCGAGCGCCGACAGGCACGCTCCGTTTTAGCGGCGTCGGCAAATGCGCCGCATTGCCCGAAGCCGGGGCTTTGGACGCAGTCGGCGAGCGCCGACAGGCACGCTCCGTTTCGGCGGCGTCGGCAAATGGGCCGCATTGCTCGAAGCCGGGGCTTTGGACGCAGTCGGCGAGCGCCGACAGGCACGCTCCGTTTCGGCGGCGTCGGCAAATGCGCCGCGCTGCCCGAAGCCGGGGCTTTGGACGCAGTCGGCGAACGCCGACAGGCATACCCCGTTTTAGCGGCGTCGACAAATGCGTCGCATTGCTCGAAGCCGGGGCTTTGGACGCAGTCGGCGAGCGCCGACAGGCATACCCCGTTTCAGCGGCGTCGGCAAATGGGCCAGGCTGCCCGAGATCATCCCGTTGGGCGCGGAAAAGCGAAGCAAAAAACAGCCGCGCTTGCGCACGGCCGTTTTTTAAGTTTCCGGCTCTATCTGGCGGTAACCGGTTTCGGTTTCCTGATAAACGCCTTCCAGGTCCGGGGCCTCCGCCGTTTCGCCCAATCCTTGGCCGTCGAAGCGGACGCACACGCCGCAGGAGGCGCTGAGGGCCCGGGGCACAGGCGACATTTGGGCCGCCTTGCCTTGGCTTTTCAATTGCCGCTGAAAGGTCATGGCGCCATAATGGGTAAAAAATGTGGCAATGTAATTCATACGGATCGCTTGCTTTCCTATTTCAGCCGATGGTCAGCTCAAAATCCCCGTCCTTCTCTTTGACGAGCACTTTCAGCCCTCGGCTGTCCGCGAAGCGGGTGATGTTGTCCACCGCCACTTGGTTGTCCACCAGCACCATAGCCCGGTTGCCGTTTTGGTCCAGAGCCCGCTTTGTCATGATAACCGGCTCGGGGCAGGAACGGCCCCGGGCGTCCACTGTCGCTTGATCTGCCATTTTGCTCTGTCTCCCTTCTGGTTTGATTGGATTCGGTTGTTATTTGTTGGATTTTTGTTTTTGGATGTTCAGCGCGGCAATAGCGGCCACGACCGCCAAGCCCAAAATCACCGCGATTTTGCCGTTGGGCGTAGGGCCGTCGGCAGAGGAGGCCAGCTTGAAATTATGGCAGCAGGCCGCGCCTACAAACATTCCCAACACCGTCACGGCGCTGTCGCTGTTGCCGCTGCCTGCCAAAATCAGCTGGCGCAGAGGGCAGCCGCCCAACAGCACGCTGGCGAAGCCCACAAGAACCATGCCCATGAAATTCCATAGCGCGTCGGAATGAGCCACAGGCTGGCCGGCAAAGCCCAAATTGAAGTTGCCAGTGATCAAGTTGCCAATTGCGGCGGCGACAATAATGGCGATAAAGCCATAGAGCAGGTAAAAATCCTGAAACAGCACAGCGTCCCGCAGGCCGCCCACCATGCAGAGGCGGGTCTTCTGGGCCAGAGCGCCCACAATCAAGCCGGCGGCCAGCGCCAGCCAGATGGGAGCCCGCATAGAGCCGGGGCCTTCGGCGCTGAAAAAGATCACCGGCGGCGCAGCCACAACCAAAACCAACAGCGCCACATTGACGGCGGAAATCATGCCGCCCTCCAGCGGGCTCTGGGCATAGGTCCGCCGCAGGCTGAAGCCCTGGTTGAGGCACAGGATGCCCAGCAGAATGCCGCCCACAAAGCCGACCAGGCCCACGACGGCGTTGAGGTCGCCGCCGGCAATGCGCAGCACCATGCGCAGCGGGCAGCCCAAAAACATCAGCGCGCCCACCATCACAAAAAAGCCCAGCACAAAGCGGGTCATAGGCGAGGAGCCCCCCTGCGCCCGGAATTCCTTGCCCGCCACGGACATAATCAGCGCGCCCAATACCAAACCGATGATCTCAGGCCGGATATACTGCACTATGGCCGCTTGATGCATCCCCACGCCGCCGGCGATATCCCGCACAAAGCAGGCGATGCAAAAGCCCATGTTCTTGGGGTTTCCGGCCAATACCAGCCCCACGGAAATGGCTCCCACAACCAGCCCTGTGAGAATCATCCACAGCGTTTTTTTGTTTTTCACGTCTTCCTTCCCCTTTGCAACAAAATTTCTGGCCAAAGGCGGCTTTTTTGCCTTTTCTGCCCTCTTCGGCCTTTTCCTTACAGATTTTACGATATCTTCCCTCAAAAGTATAATACTTCTTGTCGATAAATCAGATCATACTGATAGATTTTATCGATAGATATGGAGTTGTCCTTCAGACTTATGTATAATAGAAGTACTTATGGGCGGCTTGTCCCCAACCGCCGTCAATGGAGGTATGTATCGTCATGCAGAAAATCTATTTCGACAACGGCAGCACCTCGTTTCCCAAGGCGCCTGGCGTGGGCGAGGCCATCAAAACGATCATCGAGCAGGGCGCCTATAACATCAATCGAGGCGGTTACGCCGGCGCCTACCAGGTGGCGGACATGGTGTTGGATACCAGAGAGCAGCTTTGCCGCCTGTTTCATTTTCCTCAATCCCGCAACGTGGTCTTCACCCCCAGCATCACCTATTCGCTAAACTATGTCGTCAAAGGCCTACTCAAACCGGGAGACCATGTGATCGTCAGCTCTATGGAGCACAACGGCCTGATGCGGCCGCTGGCTCAAATGGCGGCCAAGGGCGTTTCCTTTGACGCCGCCCAAGCCGACCGCGACGGCGTGCTGGACCCCCAGAAGGTGGAGGACCTGATTCGCCCCAACACCCGGGCGGTGATGATGCTCCACGCTTCTAACCTGTGCGGAACCATGCTGCCCATCCGGGAGGCGGGCGAAATCTGCGCCCGTCATGGGCTGGTTTTTGCAGTGGATTCCGCCCAAACTGCCGGCGTCTTTCCCATTGATATGCAGCAAATGGGAATCCATATCCTGTGCTTCACCGGCCATAAGGGCCTGCGGGGGCCCCAAGGTGTGGGCGGGATGCTGATAGACGAATCCCTTTGTATGCAAATCGACCCCCTGATCTCCGGCGGCACCGGCAGCCGCAGCGACAGCGAGGAGGTCCCAGATTTTATGCCCGATCGCTTTGAAAGCGGCACTATGAACCTGCCGGGCATCGCCGGTCTTCATCAGGCCCTGTCTTATCTGGAGGAATACGGAATCGACAACATCGCCCGTCAGGAACTGGAAATCTGCCAGCGGTTCATCGACGGCGCCCTCGCCCTGCCGGACGCCCGGGTCGTAGGCAAGCTGGATACTCAGGGCCGAGCGGCTATCGTCTCTTTGGATTTTCTGAAAATGGACAACGCGGAGGTCGCCTTCCTGCTGGAGCAAGAGTATGGCGTCATGACTCGCTGCGGCCTGCACTGCGCTCCCCGGGCTCACAAAAGCCTGGGCACCTTCCCCAAGGGCACAGTGCGCTTTTCTTTCAGCCATCACAACACGGCGGAAGAAGTAGACGCCTGCATGGAAGGTCTGCGAAACATTCTGACCCAAGGATAACGGCGCGAAAAAGCGGGGCCCTTTGGGCCCCGCTTGGGTTCTTTCCGCCTTTTGGGCGAAAGTTTATTTCACTCGAATGCTCTTGCCGTCGAAAGGCCGCGCATAGCCGATCATGCGGGCGTCCCCTGTCCATTCCTCCAACCGGCGCAGCAGCTCCGGCGCCTTGTGCTCCGGCAAGGCGATCAACAGGCCGCCGGCCGTTTGAGGGTCGTAAAGGACGTCGCTGAGCTCCAGCGACACCGTGGGGGCGATCTCCACAAAATCCTGCAAATAGCCCCGGTTGTTGTAAGCCCCGCCGGGAATAATGCCCTCCCGAGCCAGCTCCAAAGCCTTCTTCTCCACCGGAATCCGACGGGAATCCAGGGCCAGCGTCATGCCGGAGCCCGCCGCCATTTCATAGGCGTGGCCCAGCAGGCCGAAGCCGGTGATATCCGTGCAGGCGTGAGCGCCAACTTGAATCATGCACTCCTGGGCGTTTTTGTTCAGCGTGGTCATCAGCTCTACCATTCGGCGGTATTCGCCGTCGGTCAGCATCCCCGCTTTTCCGCCGGTGGATAGAATGCCTGTGCCCAAGGATTTGGTGAGCACCAAAGCGTCGCCAACCTGAGCGCCGGAATTGGTCAGCACGTCCTTAGGATGCATAAAGCCGGTGACGCACAGGCCGTATTTGGGCTCTTCGTCTTCGATGGTATGGCCGCCGGCGACGATAGCCCCGGCCTCCTGCACCTTGTCGTATCCGCCGGCCAAAATCTCTCCCATCACGCTGACGGGCAGGCAGGAGGGAAAGCAGATCAGGTTCATGGCTGTGGCGGGCTGGCCGCCCATGGCGTAGATATCGCTGAGGGAATTGGTAGCCGCCACCTGACCGAAGGTATAGGGATCGTCCACCATGGGGGGGAAGAAATCCACCGTCTGCACAATAGCCAGGTCGTCTCTCACCCGGTAGACGGCGGCGTCGTCGCTGGAGTCGAAGCCCACCAGCAGATTTTCATCTTGGAATTTCGGCAGCTTGTCAAGAATACTGTTTAGGACTCCCGGCCCTATCTTGGAAGCTCACCCGCCGCTTTTGGTCAGCTCTGTCAGCCTTTTGGCGCTGATACCGCTCATACCGTTTTTCCGCCTTTCTGTTCCGCGCTGAGCCGGTTCTTTTTCGCCGGCCCCTATTCCATATCATATCGCATCCGCCTCCGCTTGGCAAGGGGCGCCCTTGCCGGCTTTACGAAAGGAATTATCAGTATGCATTTCAAACAATTAGAAGCCTTTGTCAATGTCATCAAATTCAAAAGCTTTTCCAAAGCGGCGGAGGAGATTTATCTCTCCCAGCCCACCATCAGCGCTCACATCAGCTCGCTGGAAAACGAATTCGGCGCCAAGCTGATTATCCGCTCCACCAAAGAGGTCTACCCCTCCAAGGCAGGCAAGATTTTTTACGAATACGCCAGCGAAATGCTGAAAATGCGGGACCGGGCCATTCTATCCGTCAAGAGCTGCGCCACGGATATCCGAGGCTCGCTGGAAATCGCCGCTTCCACCGTGCCTTCTCAATACCTCTTGCCCGAGCTGCTGCCCCAGATGGCCAAGGATTACCCCAATCTATTTTTCGAGCTCAAACAATACGACAGCCGAGAGGTGGCCAACCACATCATCAATATGGACGCAGAAATCGGCATCGTCGGCGCCGAGCTGGAAAAAAGCAAATGCGTCTTCGAGCCCTTTGCCGACGATCAGCTGGTGCTCATCACTCCCAACGCCGAACGGTTTCGAGCTTTGGGCGGCGAGTTCCCTTTGGCCATGCTGAAAAAAGAGCCCTTCATCCTGCGGGAATACGGCTCGGGTACCCGAAAGGAAATGGAGGATTCTCTGGCTCGCATGGGAGTAGACCCCAAATCCCTGCGGCTGGTGGCTCAAATGGACAGCACGGAAAGCATCAAGCAAGCGGTTTCCAAGGGCCTGGGCATCTCCATCACTTCCCGCATCGCGGCGGAGGATTTCGCCCATTTCGGCCTGCTGCTGACCTTTGACCTGAAAAGCGAGTGGATGAAGCGGAAATTCTATTTCGTCTACCACAAAGATCGTCCTCTCTCCCCGGCGGCGGAAGCCTTTATGAAATTTGCACGGGAATATTTTGAGGAGCACCCGGAAAAAGCTTGATTTTTCCTGTCCAAGCGCAGGTACTGCGCCAGGACGTCTCCGGCGAAACAAAAACCGGCGGCCTGACCCATCCCAAAGGATGAGCGGCCGCCGGTTATTTTTCGGTATTTTACAATCAGCGCCGTTGCAAAACTCCGTTTTCGGAAAAACGTTTCCGTTTATTTATTTAGAAATCTTCGTCCTCTTCCAAATCGAAGTTTTCAAAATCCTCAATGGCCTGGGCGGCCCTATCCAGCCAATCGCCCTGGAAATCCTGAATCGTTCCCGCGTCGCACAGAGCGGCCAGCTGGGGGGCGATAGGCATTTGGGCCAATAGAGGCAGACCCTGTTCGGCGGCGACTTTGGCGGTTTTGCTTTCGCCGTAAATCATGATTTTCTTGCCGCAATCCGGGCACTGGATATAACTCATGTTTTCCACCACGCCGATGACGGGCACGTCCATCAGCTGAGCCATTTTCACGGCCTTGCCTACAATCATGCTCACCAGATCCTGAGGAGACGTAACGACTACAATGCCGTCAATAGGCAGAGATTGGAATGCCGTCAACGGCACGTCGCCGGTGCCGGGAGGCATATCCACAAACAGATAATCCACCTCGCCCCAAACCACGTCGGTCCAAAACTGCTTAACCGTCGTGGCGATGACGGGTCCTCGCCATACTACCGGGTCGCTCTCGTTTTCCAGCAACAGATTGATGGACATAATATCCACGCCGCTTTTCGTTTTGACAGGCAAAATACCCTGGCCGTTGCCTCGGGCTTTTTCCTGAACGCCGAACATCTTGGGAATCGAGGGGCCGGTGATATCCCCGTCCAGAATGCCGGCGTGATAGCCCTTGCGCTCCATCGCCACAGCCAGCATGGCGGAAACCAGGCTTTTTCCAACGCCTCCCTTCCCGCTGACCACGCCGATCACTTTCTTCACGTCGCTGCCCGGGTTGGCCTTTTCCACCATGCTCCGGGGCGCCGTCCGCTGGCCGCAGTCCTGGCCGCAGGTTTCGCAGTTGTGCGTACACGCCTCGCTCAAATCAGTGCGCCTCCTTTTATCAAACTCGACGCCGTTGAAAAATCGCTTCGCTCTTTCTCAAGCCGCCGAAGGTTTTTGTTTTCTGCCGCTTTTTATCTTAGTATAGTTTCGGCCGCTTGTCAAATTTTTATGCCGACAGGGCTGATCTAAACGCCTGCCTCCCCAAAACCAACCAATCGAAACCAGCCGGACAGGACCCTCTACGAGGCGTAGATTGCTTTTCTCCTCCCTGGGAGGTAGAATGAATCGGAAATAAGCGGAGGGATCTTTTATGAATGGAAACAAAAACAAACCGGACGCCGCTCGAAAAAAACAGCTTTTGGAGGAATACAAAAACCGACGGCCTGAGATGGGCGTAATCGCCTTGACCTGCCGACAAACTGGGGAATCCTTCCTGGGCGCTTCAAAGAATACCCAGGCGGATTTCAACAGCCTTTGCTTCAAGCTGTCGGCCAGGGGCTTCCCCAACCGCCGTCTACAGGAGCTGTGGAACCAATACGGCCCACAAGGCTTCGACTTGACGGTACTGGAGACGCTGAACCCCAAAGAACTTTCGGAAGACGAAGGCCCTCGGCTGGAAAAGCTGCGGCAAAGCTATTTGGACCGAAACCCCAAGGCCCAAAAAATCTGGCGATAGAAGCAAACGCCTCGTTCCGCCGGAGCGTTCGATCTCTGCGTCGTTTAGGGCGGTCTTTCAAAATCTCCTTTTCTGGTTCAAACCGAAAAGGGGATTTTTTTGGCGGGCAGAACACAGTGGCGCGAAAACGGAAAATGTGTTAGAATAAAAGAAATTCGCGCCTGCGAAAGGCGGCGCTCTCCAAACAAGATGCGAAACGGACGCTCGCAAGAGGCGAGCTCCCCCATTTCTGGCAGGGCGAAAAGGGACGCCGCCGCCCGACAGGGAAAATCGAAAAAGGAGCGTGCATGATTTTATGATAAAATTTCTTCGTCAAACAGGGGCTCTGCTGCTGGCCGCTTTTCTTGTGTTGCCGCTGGGAGCTCGGGCAGCCCAAAACGGCCAAACCTCTTTCCCAGACGTAGCCGGCTCTTGGTGCGCCCAGGCCGTGGAGGATATGGCCCTACGGGGCGTGCTTTCCGGCTATCGGGACGGAAGCTTTCGACCCGGCGGCAAAGTAACTCGGGGCGAAGCCGCCAAGATGATGGGCGCCGCCGTGGACGCGCTGCCTTACACTCTGCCCCAAGACGGCAAAGGCTCTTTTGACGACATTGGAAGCCATTGGGCTTGCCGCAGCATCCGGCAGCTGATTGTAGAGGGTATTATCCAAACTCAGGATTATGGCGGTTCCTTTGGGCCCAATCAGTCCGTCTCCCGAATAGAGATGATTCGGATGCTCATGCGGATGTTGGGATTTTCCCCCTCTTCTCAGTCGGTCGGCTCCAAGTTTACCGATTTGAACGGCCTCAACGCTACCGACCGGTATTACTGTGAAAAAGCCGCTCAAATCGGCCTGGTTCAAGGCTATGCCGACGGCTCCTTCCGCCCTGACGCGCCTTTGACCCGGGGACAGGCCGCCGCGCTGCTGCAAAGAGCCCTGCCTCAAACATATCTGCCGCTGGAGGGCTTGCCCTCCTATGAGGAAGCCAACACCGTGCCCCAGATCGACGAATTTGTGCCTGTGGTCTCGGGCAGTCTGGCTGCCGGCCAAAGCCAATACCAGGGCAAACCTCTGCAAATTTGCCGCTATACGCTGCGAGACGCCAACGCCGCCGCTGTGAAAGAGGGGTTATCCCGCTATTTCCAAGCTTTGAACTTACAACGGTACTCCCAGGTGGGCGCGGAGAGCGAAACCGGCGCTAGCGCTTATCTTTTCAGCGATTTGCAGGGCTCCCAGAGCATTTTCGTCACCCTGCGCCAAAAGGACCCGGAAACCGGCCTGCCCTCGCTGACAGTAGGGCTATTTGAAAGCAGCCAAGCGGCCCAATCGTACCAATCCTTCTCTAAAGCCTTGGGCGCGGAAACCATCTCCTCCAGCCATGGCCTATCCCCGGCGGAATTTTTGCTGTATGCCGACGCCAAAGGCGTCAGCCGGCTGACGGAAGTCTACGATCTCTCTCTGCTGCCCGCCGGCGCTTCAATCCAATTTACCGACCGGCTGCTGGCGGCCGGATATGCTCCTCAAGGAGAAACCCAGTTGGCCGGCGCCTCGGCCCAGGTTTACGCCAAGGGCGAAACCTCAGTCGCCGTGTCTGCGCTGGACGGCTTCTGGGCTGTGATGCTGATTCAAAACGGAGCGGATTAAAACAGACGCCTTTGAGCGGGAAAGGAATTTTCAGAATGACAAACGATGAAATCACAATGGTACAAGGCATTGAAAACGCGCCGGCAGCCGCCAAGCTGCGGGAGGAGGTTTTTTTGCAGGAGCAGGGTTTCAGCACAGAGTTTGACGAAATCGACCCCATAGCTTGGCATCTGACCCTGACCCGCGGAGGAGAAACCCTGGCCGTCGGCCGCCTCTACCCTGCGCCGGAGGAGCCGGGGCTGTATATCGTCGGCCGAGTGGCCGTGGCCAAACCTTGGCGAGGCCAGGGCTTGGGCCGAGACGTGGCGCTGGCTTTGGAACAAAAGGCCCGCCTCTTGGGGGGCCGGGCAATCGATCTTTCCGCCCAGCTCCACGCCCAGGGCTTTTATGAAAAGTTAGGCTACGCCGCCTATGGCGACATTTATTTGGACGAGCATTGCCCTCATATCCACATGAAAAAACAGCTGTAAGGGACTTTGGGCCCCTGCGCCGATCAAAGGAGAATCATCATGGCTGCGCCAAGCGCTTTGCAATATGAAAAGGAAATCACGGTAGAGCACTACCAATGCGACCTGCGGGACCAGCTGCCCATGGGCGGTCTGCTGCGCCAAATCCAGCAGATCAGCACCGACCACTGCGACGCTTTGGGCATTACGGCCCAGCGGTATCAGGATACCAACACCGCTTTTCTGCTGGCCAAAATTTCCGTGGAATGCCTGCGTCCCATCGTCGCCGGCGAACGGCTGCGCGTCGTCACCCGGCCCAGCGCGCCGGTTCGGGCGATTTATTATCGCTTTACCTCCATATTAGACGAGCAGGGCCGGGAAATCTGCTCGGCGGACGCCCGCTGGACGCTGATCGACACCCAGAAACGGCGCATTCTGCGAAATCCGCCGCCGGCGCTGGGTTTGCCCTTTACCGCTCCAGCCGAGCGGACGCTGGAGCTCTCCATGCCCCGCCCGGCGGAACTGGAGCGGCTGGGCGAATTTACCGCCTCCTATTCCCGCACAGACCGAAACGGGCATCTGAACAACACGTTTTACGCCGACTTGACCTGCGACGCCCTGCCTCTGGAGCAAATTTCCCAGCGTTCTCTGCGCCGCATGACCCTTTATTACCACAAGGAGCTTCGCTTGGGTCAGTCCATGGAGCTTTTCCGGGCGCCAGAGGGCCCCGACGGCTGGTATGTGTGCGGAACTCTTCCCCAAGGCAAATGCTTTGAGGCCCACGCCGTTTTCGCCGATTCGGAGGAACGCAGTTGAAACGGAATGCAAACGCCTTTTCCACTTTAACTGCGCTGGCGGCGCCCATCCAAAGCCGGGCTTTTGCCCGGCTTTTTTCGCGCGAAAAAAGTTTGTCTTTCCCTCTTGACTTTCACACAGTGTCAAGGGCTATGATGTAGTTGAATCGATTCAACGTATTGCAAGCAAGGAGGAATATCATGCTGACCATCGGCGAATTTTCTCGGTTGGGGCGGATTTCCGCCCGAATGTTGCGCTACTATGACGCCATTGGTCTGCTGCGGCCCGAATATGTGGCGGAAAACGGCTATCGGTTTTACGACCAGCGGCAGCTGGCGGATTTGCAGCGCATCCGGCGGCTGAACGACTACGGTTTCCCTCTTTCCCAGATATCCGAGCTGCTGACCCTGCCCGAGGCCCAGCTGGCTCAGCGCATCCATCGCCGGCGGATGGATGCCTATGGAGAACTCAACCGCCAGCGGGCTCTTTTGCGCCAGATGGAAGCGGATATTCTGCGAATGGAGGACAAAACGATTATGCAGGAAAACTACCATGTGATTTTGATGGAAGACCCAGCCCAAAAGGTCTTCTCTGTGCGCAGGACCATTGACGTAGGCCAATTCCACGAGCTGTTTCAGCAGCTACGGCGTCAGATGGAGGAACGGGGTCTCAAGCTGGCGGGGCCCACGCAAAGCCTGTATCATGGCCAAGAATTTTCTTATGAGCAGATGGATGTGGAAGCGCAGGCTGTCGTGGCTCAGGACGGCCCGGATATCCGAGAAAAGCCCGCCCAGCTTTGCGCCTGCGTCGTCCACCAAGGCCCTTATGACGAGATTCGCTACGCCTATGACGCCCTGACCGCTTGGCTGGCTCAAAACCCCGATTACCAGGTATGCGGCCCGGCTATCGAGCGGTATCTCAAAGACGAGCGTTCGGTCTCCAGCCCAGAGGAGCTGGAAACCGGCGTCCTGTTTCCCGTGCGCAAACAATAATTCCCCAATCAAAAGCGCCCCGCCAGGTTGGCGGGGCGCTTGCGTCCTTCGGGAAATTTGCGGCGGGAATGTTTGCTGATCGCGGCAAAGAGCGTCGGCTTCTGTTTCGCCGCGCAGGCTTATTCAGCGTCCCGCTTTTTGCCGCCCAAGCCGGTAAAAACCAGGCCGGCGCCGCAGACCAGCGTCAGCAGAGCCCAAGCGGCTGTCGCGTCGCCTGTTTTGGGCACGTTCGCCAGCGGCGTCTCCTCGTCGAGAATCTCTTGCTCATCTTGCTCAGACTCCTCGGGCAGGTCCGCCAGGGGAACCTCTGGCTCCTCCAACTCGATTACCTCTTCCGGAGTCTTGGGCAAGTTTGCCAGGGGAACCTCCGGGTCCGGCAGGTTGGTCAGGGGCGTGTTCTCATCCGGGATCTCGGCTTCCGGGGCATTGGGCGTGTTGGACCCATTGGGCGTCGTCGGCGTGGGAGCGTCGTCCTCGTCGTTGCCGCTGCCGGTTGTGCGGTCATACCGCAGAGTGATAACGTTAGCGGCGGCATTTTCCACCAGCACAATGCTTTCGGGGCTGGCGGAGGTATAGGCATAAAGCGCGTCGCCAGCCGTCAGCTTCTTTTCGACGCTTTCAGCGACGATAATGTCGCCCTCCTTACCGCTTATGGTTTCACGCACTATCAGACTGGCGTTGAGAACGCCGTCAATCCAGTATTCGTGTACCACAGTATAATCGACGTCCTTGACTTCAGGCTTCTCAGGTTCTGTATTTTTGGCAAAGTACAGCTTCAGAACTATGCCGTTTTCGGCCAGGGTAGCGCTCAAAACGTTTTCCTCGTGGTCTTCCACAAAGGTATACTTTCTTGCAAAACAGGTTTCTCCAAAACGATGCCCCCGAAAACAACAGAAAAACGGGAAAACTGCCTATTGAAATTTGGCGCCTTTTATGATATTGTTGAGACAGATAAGAATGATCCGCCGGTTGCAAGAAAGTATACATTCTTGCAACTTTTTTGCGCTTTTGCAGCTTATTTTCCCAAAAGCCTTAAAACTTCAGGTGTTTCGCCCTCCTCCGCCCGGCCGCCGGCGGTCTTTGCAAAAATACCCCCTTTCTTGCAACATCCTTTTGCAACAAAAAAAAGACCGCTTACCAGATTTCTGGTAAACGGCCTAAAAATATGAGATCAGACGATTGGACAAAACGATTAGGGAACGCCCAGCCACCAAAAGACCAGCCCCATCACAGCCACAAGCAGCCAAAGCACGCCAAGAATATACGAAGCGATTATTTTAATACAGCGGAAGACGCTGGGGATGTAAATAATCTCCGGGCAGTCCGGGTCGTAACGAATCGACACCATTTTGCCATCGCGCCATAAGAATTTGCCGAAAAACTCGGCATGATAGCGGACGCCGTCGATAAAAAATTCATAGACAAAAGAAGTACTCTTTGACATATCGATCACCCGCTCTACGATCTGCGCTTCTGTGGGAACCACGGCGTTTTTGCGCCTCGCTTCCGTCGATTGATACAGCGACGAAGCGCCCCCTAAAATAATAACGCCGCCTATGCTAAAAAAGAAAATCATAAACGGATAAACAGGCATCAATAGATCTCCCAACGTTTTATTTATTGTTATTATCAGTATACCACTGGGAAACCTATAAATCAACCTTAATTTTCTATTTTTTCTTCTGAAAGACGGACAATTACCAGAGGCGTCTGAAAATCGCTTTGCCCCGCTGGGTTATCCCGCAGAATCTCAGCCAGCTGGTCGGCGGTATAAGGCATATTGGGCGAAACGCCCAAAATCTCCACATTCAAATCGCAGGCGTCCATAATGGCGCAGGGAACGCCCAGCTGCTCCGCCATCTGACGGCAAACTTGATCCGGCTGAGCCGGCGCCAAAATGCCGTAATTGTAATATTCCGCAAAAGAGACGCCTCTGTCTGCCAGGCCGTCGATGGCGGCGGCGTCCCGGCCGCAGACCCGATAAAAAGCGCCTTTGATTCCAAAGAGCTTGGTGAAGGCGCTGCAAACAGCGGCCAACAACACCTTCCATAGCCCGCATTCCATAATAAACAGCTGCATCTTATAGGGCTCTCCCGCCCCCACCCCTGCCGACGTCTGATGGACGCAGCGGCTGAGCAGCTTTGCCCAGAAACCGGGGCGGATATCCTTGCGATAAACCACCCGCCTCTGGCTCAGCGCCACGATTTTTTCGCAGACGCACAGAATATCGCCCGGCTGCAGCTGCGGCCGGGCGTATTGTTCCAGTACGGGCGGCAGCGCCTCGCCAATTTTCACAAAATGGGTGCGCAGCGGCAGGCGCAGAAAAATCTTGCCGCAGGCGACGATAGCCGGCTTTTTGCCTGGGTTGACGTTGTATTTCATCCGAAATTCCTCCTTGGCTCTGTTGCTGCCAACAGTTTACCGCCAAACAAGAATTTCGTTTTTTCTTTTTCCTGACAAGACAATGAAAATACGACAATTTTTTTCTGAAGCTTCTCTTAAGTCTAAGCCGGCGAACGCATCCTCTATGGGCAAAGGCGCGTTAAGACGCGGCTGGATTCATACGTCGCCGGCCCGCCGCGTCTTCGCGGCTAAAGCGGCTAGAGCGGCAGAAGCCGTCAGCGCTTCGGCGGCGGGGACGGCTAGCCAAACCCCAGTCAGCCCCAGCCAAGCAGAAAGCAAGAAAACCGCCGGCAAAGCCAGCGCAAACCCTCGGGAAAGCGCCACGGCCTGGGCGGGCAAAGCCCGCTCCGTGGCGGCAAAATAGGCCGCGGCCACAATGTTGACCCCGGCGAAAGGCATGGCGGTAAAATACAGCCGCAGGCCCTGAACCGCCATGCGTTGAAGCGCGGGGTCGCCTTGGCTATTGAACAAGCCGGCGATGGGTTCGGCGCCCAGCGCCGCTGTGCCGGCCAACAAAACCGCCAGCAGCAAGGCGGCGGACAAGCCCCAGACCAGCAGCTGCCGCGCCTGCTCTTCTTTGCCGCCGCCATAGGCCTGGCTGACCAAAGGCTGTATTCCCTGAGCTAAGCCGTCGAACATGGCGACGGCCACAATGGCCAAATTGGCCACAACGCCATACGCCGCCACCCCCAAATCTCCTTCCAGCCGAAGAATGACCAAGTTGAAAGCCATCATCACCAAGCCGGAGCAAAGCTCCGCTGCCAAAGAGGGGAAGCCCAGAGCCAAAATCCGCCGCCAAGGCGCCCCTTTGGGCTGGCGGAGAGCCAGGCCGCTTCGCTTTTTCCTCCAATGAACGGAAAGAACTGCCAACCCTGCCAGCGGCGATACGCCGGTGGCCAGGGCCGCGCCGAGAATGCCCAAATCCAAAGGAAAAATCAGCAGATAATCCAACAAAATATTGGCCAAGCTGCCGCAGAGAGTGGCCAGCATGGCCAACTGAGGCGAGCCGTCGTTGCGCACAAAGCAAACCAAGGCGCCTTCCAGCACAAAAGCGGGGGCGAAAAGCAGCAATACGCGGAGATATGTTTGCGTCATTGCCAGCACCGTTCCTTCGGCGCCCAACAACCGGGCAAGGGGCCCGGAAGCAAAAAGCCCCGCCAACGCGAACAGGGCCGAAAGAAGCAGACCCGCCGCCATAGACCAGCTAAAAGCGCTTCGAGCCCGTTCCCTTTCCCCTTGGCTGCTCAGCACCGTATACTGAATGGCGCCGCCCATGCCCAGCAGCTTGCCGCAGCCGGCAATCAAGCTAAACGCTGGAATGGCTAAATTCAGCGCCGCCAGACCGTCGGCGGCCATTCCTTGGGCGATAAAAAAAGTATCCGCCAGGATATAGCAGGAAAGGCCGACCATACCCAGAATATTCAGCCCGGCATAGCCGGCAAATTGCCGAAAGCCGCCCTCCGTCCTCTGCGATTTCGGTTGTTTGTTCATCTTCTCCCTCTTTTCTATCAGACAATATAAAAAGCGCCGGCGCCCTGCCTTCTAAGGCCTACGGCAGGGGCCCGACGCTGCATTTTTATCCGGCGACAAAAACCAGGTTTTTATTTTGTTGCGTATTACCGTTCCAGTATATTGCGCTTCTCTTCGTTTGTCAAGGCAACCTTCTCAATCTTGTTTTCCGTTTCAGCCGCTTCTTTTATCTAACCTGCGACTCCTAAATTCAGCGGGAAGAAACAGGGGCAAGCTCTTTTCGATAATGCTCCAGTTGATATTCCAGGCCCGTCCGCAAATCGATTTTAGCCTCCGCCCGCTGAAAGACGAAGCCAAAGGAACGAGCTAAGCCGACGGAGGCTGCGTTTTCCGCTCGGGTGGAATAGAAAAACTCCCGCCCGCCCAAAGCGGCGGCCCAATCCAACAGAAGCGCCAAAATCTGCTTGCCATATCCTCTGCCGACAAAATCCGGCCCGATTACAATGCCGGCCTCCTGAAAGCTCTGAGGCCCAATTTGCTCCAAACCGGCGTAGCCAATGGCCTGACCGCTTTTCTTTTCGATAATCAGGTAAACGTCGTGGTCCTGTTGAAACGCTGCGGTGCGTTCCATTCGCTCCCGGGCCTCTTGCTCGTTTTCCGATATCCGCCACAGCATATGGCGCGCCGCTTCCGGCCGAGACCAGACGTTCCGGTATAAATCCCGCCAATCCTCCAGCCGGGCCTTTCGCAGCAGCAGATCGGGGGTTTCCATTCTTGCCCGCCCTTCCGGCCGGCTGGCCGCGGTGGAGCGAGCCATCTCTCCCTCTTGCGGTTTTGGATTATTCATATTGCACCGTCTTTCCCAGCAGGATATAATACCCCAAAGCGCAGACGGAGGAAATGGCCAGCATAGCGGCAAAGGCTGGGCTATAGCTGCCGAACCGATCGTACACGCCGCCGATCATCACCGGGGTAAAGACGCCGGCCAGGTTATTGCAGGCGGTGACGATGCCCAAAATACCGCTGTAATTTTTCCGCCCATAGATGCTTTGAACAATGATCGGATTGGCCACGGAACCAAAGGCGTTTCCCAAGGAAAAGCCTACGATAATGGCCAAAATCATAATCGGAAACCGGCAAAGCAAAGCGCCGGCCACGCCCAATACCGTGCAGCAGTTGGCCAACAAGGTGGCCCGGCGGGGGCCCAGCTTGTCGTAGAGCCAGCCCAGCAGCATTTTGCCGCAGGCCAGGCCTCCCAGCATAACGGCGGAGATATTGGCCGCCGCAGTCAGGCTATAGCCTTGGTCGCTGAGGTGAGGAGCCACATTTTGGTTCAAAGCGCACAGACTGATATTGCCCAACGCCGTCACCAGGCAGAGCATCCAAAATCGGCCGGTGTGCAGGACCTCCTGCACCGTCATGCCTCGATGGTCAAAATCTGAGGCGCCGCTTTGGCTGCTCTGGCCATAGGGCAAAAGGCCCATATCCGCCGGCTTTGTGCGGATTACCAGCCAACAGACGGGAACCAGCACGCAAAAGGCCACGCCCCCTAAAACCCGGTACGTCATGCGCCAGCCCAGGGAGGTCAGCAGCTGGCCGGCCAAGGCGTTGAACAGCATTCCGCCGATGCCGCTGCCCATAAAAGCCGCCCCAATGGCGAAGCCTCTCTTCTGCTGAAACCAGTTGCCAATCAGCAGCGACAGCGGCATAGCCGCAATGCCGCCCATGGAAAACCCAACCACAATGGAAAGCAGATAATACATGGGCAAAGAGCTGACGAAGGAATAACAGAAATAAGCCGCCCCCAGCGTAATCGAGCTGACCCGCATAATGCTGCGCACATTGAATCGAACGAAAATCTTGCCGCCGAACAGAGCGACGACCATCTGGCAAGCGGAAAGAATGGTCATATTCACCGCCATGGTCCCTCTTGAAAAGCCCATATCCTCGCAAACGGGCTTGATGAAAAGGCCCGAACAATTGTTGACAATGCCAATCGAACAAAACATAATCAAAAAGCTGGAAGCCACGATATACCAGCCATAAAAAATCCGCCTCTCGCCCCGTTCCTTCATAAAGCCCTCCTTGTTCCGTTCCGCTTTTCCGTATCTTCTTCATTATACGCTCCCAGCCTTGCAAAACAAAGGGCCGAAACAAATTTCGGCGTTTTGCACGATTTTTTTGCGCCTTAGAGTCAAGTGTAACCGGCAAAATCGGCAAAGACCGTTTCCTTGCCGTTCCCTCCGATCTCTTTCTGTGGTATGATAGAAGCAAGGGGATCCAGAGCCGGAAGCGCTCTGGAAGCCTTTGCGGTCTTTATGAGAAATTTTATGGAAATTTATCCAACCGAAAGGAGAGCCCCCAAGCGCTCTGGCCGTTTTGGGGCGCAACACAACCACCATGACAGAACGAATTTTTGACGACGCTCCCTTGCTGGGGCGGATCACAGCCAATATCGTCCGCCTGACCCCCTGCCCCCAGGGCTTCTGCGCCCTGCTGGACCGGACGATTTTCTTTCCTCGAGGCGGCGGTCAGCCCTGCGACGGAGGGACCGTCGGCGGCGCCCCTGTGCTGGACGTTTACGAACAGGATGGGGAAATCCTCCATATTCTGGCTCAAAAACCCGACCGAATGGAGGAGGCGATCTGCGAAATCTGCCTGGAAACGCGGCTGGACCATATGCAACATCACACAGGCCAGCACATCGTCTCCGCCGCAGCCTGGCAGCTTTTTGGCAACCCTACTCTCATCGCCCGCATCGAGCGGCCGGCCTGCCACATCGAATTTGCCCAATCCATGAATGAGGAGCAGCTGACGTTGCTGTGGCAAAGGGTCAACCAGATTGTCGCCCAAGCCCTGCCCATTCGCTGCCGATATGTCGCGCCGGACCAGGCTGCCGCTATGGACGTGCGGGGCAAAATCACGCCCCATGCGCAAATCCGGCTGGTAGAGATTCAGGGCTTCGATTTGAACGCTTGCGGCGGCAGCCACTGCCCGGATACCTCCATGGTCGGCGCTCTGCGCTGGTATGGATTCAAAGAGGTCCGGGGCGCTTTTCGCCTGTATTTTCTGGCTGGAAACCGAGCGACCCGCCACAACCTGGAACAGGACCTGCATACCTTGCGGTTAGGGCGCCTGACTCAGACAGAAAGCCCGGCAGACAGTCTTCGGAAAACCGAAGAACTCTGTCGCCGGGCGCCTCAGCTGGAGCAAGAGACTGTTCGCTTGCGCCGCCAACTGCTGGAAGCTATGGAGGAAAATCTGCTGGCAGAGGCCTTGGCTAAGCCGGAAGCGCCTGCCGTTTACCGCCTGCTGGAGAACTGGGAGCCTCGGGATGCAAAAACCCTATGCGAAAACCTGACCCGCCGCCATCCGCTGCTAACGGCGCTGGCCCTCCGCCGCCAAGGAATGCTGACCGTCATGGCCTGTCAGCGCAAAGGGATGGACAAGCTCAAGCTCAACCAATGGCTTCAGCCATTTTGGGAGGCCCACGGCGGCAAAGGCGGCGGCTCCGCTTTTGCGGCTCAGGGTTCTGTGCCCGATACGCCCCAAGCCCAAGCCGATTTCGCCCAGTTGGCCCGCCGCATGGCCCAAGCGCTGGGAGAATAGCCGGCAAGAAGGCGCAAAACGCCCTTGTCTGGCAATGACGCCGTTTATTCTCCAAACGTCTTGTTGGCGATCACCGTCACCCGGCGCTTCACCTTATATTTTTGCGCGATATATTCTACAAAAGTCTCCAGCTCTCCTTTTGCCTCCGCCGGCAGGTCGCCGAAAAACAAGAGATAAGAGGCGGTGTTCAGCGGAACGGGCTCGTCCGTCAAACCCAGCAAGTAATCGATTGACACATTGAAAAATCTGGCCAGACGGATTTTCATCTTGTCGTCTGGCTCGTTGATCCCTCTTTCATAGGCGGAAATGGTGTTGCTGGATACCGATACCGCTTCCGCCAATTGCTGCTGGGTGACGCCTCGGTCTTTTCTCAGCTCGCTCAGCCGTTCTCCATCCATAATAATCCTCCTTCATTTTTTGATGTTTTCCGACAGCCGAAGGTCTTCTCTTTTCAGTGTAATACAGCTGAGGCTATTATTCGCTTTATTCATATGAATCATATGATATATAGTCTGTTTTACTCCATTTATTATGTGTATAATCAACTTTGAAAACACGATTCATATGTGTTTATCTCACTTTGGAGGTATGGTGGAGGTATGGTGACAGATTACAACGCGGCGACTTTGCGCCGACTGACAGAGCTGCTGGAAAACAGCCTGTGCAATATCTTAGACGAGCAGCTTTCTTTGGCCGCCCAATGGGCCCGGCAAAGCGACCCCTTGGTGATGGAGCTGACGCAGCGCTTATTGGACCAGGAGGAAGCGTTGATCCCCTTTTTTTCGCCGGAAAACCGGTTGACTTACGCCCAATATGTCGAAATTTGCCGCCGAAACTGGGACGCGTGCCTGCGCCGCCAGTGGCTGTCGGGTTTTTGGGGAGAAGAACCCTCCTCTTTTCCCCTCCAGCCGGGCTGGCAAAAAGATTTTCCCGCCCTGTCTCCTTCCGGCGCCAGCGCTCTGGCGGCGGTCCGCCAGACGGAACAGAGGCTTTTTCTGACCCAGGCGCCTTATTTCCGCCAAGCGGGCCGTCGGCTGAGCCAGCTTGTGGCGGGCCCGACCTGATTCCTGGGTTTGATATCAAACGAAAGGAAAGTTCCCATGGATTTTATCGGTTATGATTTTGATAAAACAGTTTATCAGGGGGACAGCAGCACGCATTTTACCCTTTGGTGTCTATCTCGTTACCCCAAAACCTGGCTCCGCTTGCCGGAAATGGGTTGGTATTCCCTGCTGTTCGCCCTAAAACTGTGCCCAAAAACCCGTTTCAAATCCCATTTATTCAGCTATTTGCGCCATGTGCCCGCAATCGATCAGGCAGTGGAAGCGTTTTGGCAGGAAAAGAGCAAACGTCTAAAAAGCTGGTATTTGGCCAAGGACCACAGCCGTGATGTGATTGTCTCCGCTTCGCCGGAATTTCTGCTGGAACCTATCTGCCGGCAGCTTCAGGTTTTTCAGCTCATCGGCACTCGAATGGATAAAACCGCCGGCAAAATCGCAGGGGAAAATTGCTGGGGGGCGGAAAAAGTGAAACGGCTGAAAGCCTGGCGTCCGGATTGCCGCTTGCTGGAATTTTACTCAGACTCTCGCTCCGACGATCCCCTTGCCCAACTGGCCGATCAGGCTTTTTTGGTGACAGGCGATCAGCTGCAGCCCTGGTAAGCCGCTTCTTTTCCAAAAAATAGTCGCGGCAACGCGAAAAAAACGCCCGAACGGCTTTTGCCCATTCGGACGGTTGTCTCTCTGTTCGCGCCTTGCGCTAATCAAAATATCCTTCTTGCTTTAGCGTTTCCAATATCCCAATCTCCCGCTCCAGCATCACAGGGGCTCCGCCGTTTTGGCGGCGGTTGACCAAAAGGGCCTGCTCCGGCGGCACAAATTCCAGCACAAGCCGCTTCTCCTGTTCCTGGACGTCCAGCTTTTGGGGCTGTATCTCCTTCTCCGCCTGGCACAGGTAGTAGTAATTGTCCTGAATAAAATAATCCGAGCCTTTATAAGCGCTTTTTTGAACCCGGCGCACGCAGCCGAATTCTCGGATTGAGGCGGGAACGACCACGAGACCAGCTTCCTCCCGGGCTTCCCGCATCATGGCCTCTTCCCCGCTCTCCCCTGGCTCGATACCGCCGCCGGGGAAGACATAATAATCATATCGCAGGCTGTGCAGCATAGCGACCCGACCGTTTTGAATCACAATGCACCGGGCGGAGGGACGCACAAAAGCGACTCCATTGGGGTCGTAGTCCTGAGCGTCCAGTGTAAACAACATCCGCATAGCTTTGTTAGAGCCTCTCTTTCCAAATAAATTGCCTAGGCGCGGGACTGTCTACCCGCCTTCAGCCAAGCATACGTCTGATCGCCCTTCCAAATGCGCTCAGCCGCGCCGACGATACGCTCTATTTCGCTTTCTGCTCCAGTTCTTTTGTCAGACCGATCATGCAGAAAATTTGATAAGCGCCTGTTAGCAGAAGAATCAGCAGCGTCACGCCTTCGAGCAAACCGCGGGAAAGCAAGCCCGCCAATATGCCTGCATTAGCAGCTGGACGACGCAGATGGGGCAAAGCGCTCGATCAACCAGACGATCAAGCCTGTCGTCAGCATCCACAGGGCGACTATTTTCAAAATATCCTTGACATACTGCATCAGATTCATTCTGGCGTCGCTTCGAATATCCCCATTTCACATCTTTTCCTCCCTTTTTGACGTCGGCCGTTTTTTCCAATCTGTTATTTTCAGTATAGCAAAAGGCCGACGCTCTGTCAAACAATCTCTTCCAAGGAGGTCTTACAATGGCCCAAACAATTATCCATATTTTCGGCCCTTCCGGCTCTGGAACCACCAGCCTAGGCCGGCAAATGGCCTTAAACTGGGGGTTTCGTCAGCTGGATAGCGACGATTTTTACTGGCTGCCCACAGACCCTCCCTTTACCAGCAAAAGGCCCCCGGAGCAGCGCCTGGAACAGATGGAACAAGCCCTTGCGCAGGGAGGCGACCTGGTTGTTTCCGGCTCTTTGTGCGGCTGGGGAGACCGGCTGATCCCTTCTTTTACTCTGGCCGTGCGGCTGGAAGTTCCTACCGAGCTGCGTCTCCAACGGCTGCGGCGACGGGAATCGCAGCGCTTTGGCGCTCGGGTAGCGCCCGGCGGAGATATGGCCCAAGCGCATCTGGAATTTTTTCGCTGGGCGGCCCAGTATGACCAAGGCGGCCCGGATATGCGCAGCAAAGCTCTACACGACCAGTGGCAGACTCAACTGCAATGCCCTTTGCTGGTTTTGAACGGCGCCGCCTCTTTGCAGGAAAATTTAGCTCAGGTCGTCCAAGCTTTGAACGATTCTCAACGTTTACGCCCTTAACCGCCAAATCCAAAAAACGCCTCCGTTTTCAAACGGAGGCGTTTTTCAATTTGCAGAATCAAAGCGTCCCTGCTTCGTCTGTTTGCGCCGGCTCAGGCTCTCTGTTTTGAACCCGCGCATCCTTGATAAACAGCGCCGTGCCAATCCCCAATTGGGGCATAATGCTGAAATAAGCCGCCACTTCTGTGAAAACGGCGGCATAAGCCGCAGCAGAATTGATGTCCCCGCCAAAAATCAGCATACAGAAAATCGAAGCCATCAGCGCATAGCCGATCAGCTGCAACAAGGAAAGCAACTGTAGACCAATATATTTCCAATAAAACCCTTTTAACAGCTTGGAGGATTCTTTCATACAGGCCAAAGGGCCTTTTTCCGGCTGCTCAGCCAGCAAGTAAGCAGCCGGCGCAAACCGCGCCATAATCAAATACGTCGGCCCAAAGACTGCCAACAGCAAAAGATAAAGTTTATGAACGGACAGCAACAGGAAAAACAAGTTGCCGCTGAGCAGCGCGGCGAAAAACAACGGATCAACTCGGTAAAGAACCGCCAGCGCCAGACCGCCAAACAACGTCAGCGCCGCCAATGCAATCAAGGTTTGCGCCAGCATCAACAAAATCGAGCTGCTGAGCCGCTTGCCGTCGCCATACCAAGCCAGAGCTTTTGTCGCTCTGGTTTCCCTCTGCGCAGCGATATCGCAAAAGACGCCTCGAGCGCCCACATTGGCCGGCGCGGTTACAATCAGCGAAAGGAAGGCGATCAGCAAGCCTGTAATCAGGCTGCGCAGGCTGTCTGTAGCTCCCTGGGCATAATAGCCTCGCAGCTGACCCAGCGCTAGAGCGACGCCAAACAACACGGCCATAGCGCCTATGCAAGCGCCGTAACGCTGCCGCGCCAAGCCTTTGGCCATATGGCGGATATAGAAATTACTTAATTTGTGTCGGTTGTCCTTCGCCATCCACGAACCTTCTTTCCTCAAACATTAGGGGTCTTGTTGGGCCGGCGGCTCTTCCACAGGCGGCTCCTCGGCAGAGGGTTCTTCCGGCGCCGGGTCTGTCGGCGTCTCAGGCTGAGTCGTCGGCTCCTCCGAGGGCTCTGTCGGCGGTTCGACAGGCGGTTCAGGAGGCTGTTCCGCCACTTTTTCCGGCCCTCTTAAAATCACTTTGTCCACTCGTTTATATGTACTGTTGTTTTCCAGCGTACGGCTGACCTCTTTGCCGTCCACATATACCACTCGGTAAGAAACCGTTTTGTACCCCGGATACCCGCCGCTCTTGGTTTTGGTTTGTCCCGGCGCCAGGCTGGGGTCGTCTTCATAAACCGTTTGGAAGGGATCGGAGGAAAGGGTTTGGGTCACAATTTCCACCCGTTTATCCTGGGTTTGGGTGCCCAACAGCGAAACCGTCAGCGAAGATCCGCTGGTCCCCGCCACGACCTTGATGGGGTAATCCGTATTATTGCGGAACCGGAAATCCACCGCGCCATAGGCCACAGTGGCGTCCTGTCCCAGCGGCACATAGCTTACATACAAGCTATGATTCCGCCGCTCCACAATCTCCATATCCGCCTTTAGCGTGGCCACATAGAGGGTGGAAGACACCTGGCAGATACCGCCGCCAACGCCGTCTTCCGCGCCGCCGTTGGCAAACACAGTAGCGTCTTTAAAACCGGTGGCATAGGTCCGAGGGCCCACAACGTCATTATAGGAAAACACGTCGCCAGGATTGAGAATCGTGCCGTTGATATGGCTGGCCGCCAGCTTGACGTTGGTGGTTCGCCCTACCAAGCCGGCGTTGAATCGCGTGGTACAGCTGCCCAGAGTATCCCGAAACAGCTTGCTTTGCAGATCTTCTGTGGTAATCTGCGGCGCCACAAACTGCACTGGCGCTTCCACCACTCGCTGATCGCTGCCGTCTAAAATGGCTTGAACTTGCTGGATATCAAAATCCGCTCCCGCCTGAGAAGGGGCGATGGTGTTGCCCGTCGGGTCGCTGGCCAGATCCAGATAAGCGTTGTGCATTTCCCCCGCTATCTCGTCATGAATGGCCTGCAAATTCACAGGATCGGGCTCTACCACTGGCGCGGTATATTCAATCGGCTCGCTGGAGCCCTGGGTCAGCCGTTCCAACACCAGCTGAGAGAGCTGCTGTTTGTCCACTTCATATCCAGCCTGCCCTCGATCAATAATCAGAGTATCTCCTTCCAAGGCATAGCTGGGCTGCTCCACCTGCTGGCTTACTTGAGCCGCCACGCCCTCCATTTGGCTTTCCACTATCTGAGGGTCCACGTTGACGGCTGTTTTGATATCCGCTCCGCCAAAAAAGGCGGCTGCAACCTGACCTGCGCGATGAAAAATATTTCCTGTTCGGCCATAAGCGCAGGCGTTGTCCGCGGTTTGCTCCAAGTTATAGGCTGCGCCCATATTGCTGATATCCAGGTCGTGCTGTTCGCCGTTTACCACAATAGATACCTGGCCCAGCGCTTGCTGCTTGTCGGCGTATTCTTGCTGCAATAAGGTCAGAACCTGCTCCCGATTCATTTTGCCCACTTCCAGACCGTCGATGGTCACGCCGGGATAAATATCCTGATAACCAACCAACGCAGCGCCCAAAAACGCGCATACCACAACCAAAGCGCCGGCAACAACAGCCGCCGTAGCCGTTCCTTTTCGGGATTTTTTCGCCGCGCGCTTCCCGCTGCTCTTCTGCTTCTGGGGAGTTGCGTTTTTCACTTCGGACATGAGGCGTCATCCTCCACTCCATCATAATACAAAATCGGGGTCTCATTGCAGCGCGAAGTAAAAAGGCTTCGTTGCGCCAACTTCCCCTTCTTTTGATTATATGCCTTTTGCGCCTCAATAGCAATTACTAAACGGTAACAATTTCAATAAGATTCTCGGGAAAGCGACTCAAAAAACAGACCTTCTTCCAAAAAATCCGAAATTTTCGGCTTGTTCAAGCCGACCTGGTCTTGGTTCAAAAAGACCTTTATGCAAAAAAGCGCCCTATGCTATTATCGTATTAAAGCCTTAGAATTGTTTTGATTTTTTCACATATATAGTATTGGATATAAAATCCATAATTTCAAAAGGATATGTCGTAAGAAATTTAGTGGAAGATACAGCAGCGATTATAAAACTACTGCACCCGCCCAGCGTCGATCCATTTGACTCTTCCCAGAGCGGCATAATACTCCAATATCTTCTAATAATAATTCCCATTTATACACAAAGCGATATTGAGCGTCACAGCGTTTTGCCAAAAAGCAAAAAAGAGACAAGCATAAACTCGTCTCTTTTCTGTGTAAGCGCCGACCTATTTTCCCGGGCCGTCGCCAGCCAAGTATTTTCGGCACTCGTGAGCTTAACTTCTGTGTTCGAGATGGGAACAGGTGGACCCTCACGGTCATCAACACTTACTATCTAATTTTATTATTAACCCCATAGGGATAATAAACTGGTGACCCGTGGGAGAATCGAACTCCCGTTTGCGGCGTGAGAGGCCGCCGTCTTAACCGCTTGACCAACGGGCCGCGCTGCATTTATATGAAATCCGCTCGCCCGCTAAGACGAGCGGACATCTATCCTGGTGCACCTTCAGGGACTCGAACCCGGGACCCACTGATTAAGAGTCAGTTGCTCTACCAACTGAGCTAAAGG
>CAJTUM010000003.1:0-127889 GCA_910579575.1 uncultured Eubacteriales bacterium
TCCTGCAAGTAGATGAGTGTCTTTGCCATCTCTTTGAGATTGAAAATTTTTGCCCACCGCTCGAATCCGGGAGAGTTGGCCTGCTGCATTTTCGCTTGAATGTCAATGAGCAAATTGGGCTTGGACTTCACCGTTGACTTTGCTCTGGGTGCGACAATCCTCTTGCCGGAAATTCGCTCCATAATCGCCGCTTCGGTGTAATTGTCACCAAGAGAATCGCAGCGGATGAACCGCTTACTGTTCGGAATTTTGAACGCCAGATGTTTGCCCCGCTTAACCTCCGCTCCCGCCGTTTTCATGGCGGCGAGGAAGCTGTCAAAATCCTTGCAACCATGACCGAGGGCGGTGTCGATCATCTGCTCTAATTGGCCCCGGACGGTAGGCGGCTTATCATCTCCCATCCATGTGCCGTAGCTGCCCCGGCTGGGCTTCGGCTCCGCAATCACCGACAGGCCATTTTCAAGGCACAGCATATCGGAGATTCTCCGAACTGCGAATGAGGACCGCCAGAAGTTTCGGAATTTCCGAGTGCAATCCAGGGCAGTTGAGTTGAACACGATATGAGAATGAATGTGGTGTTTGTCAACGTGGGTGCAGACGATAAAAGCGTGTTTGCCCTTGGTCAGCGACATAGCGAGGTCATAGCCGATTTTGTTCGCCAGTTCCGGCGTGATTTCCCCAGGCTTGAACGATTGCCGCAGGTGGTAGGCAATCACATCATTGTCCTTCCGTTCCCTGCCGGTAGTGGCGGCATACTGCCGCTTGGAAAATAGAAACTCCTGGTCAACGATAGACGGGTTACACTGGTAGGCCGTGACCAGATCGCCGCCATTGGTTTTCTCTGGATTCTCTACATAGTCCGTCACCCGGCCCAAGGCTTCGGCCACGGTCCGGCCCTTGCCGCTGTGCAGGGGCATCAAGCGCGTTGCTGCCATTTTCAAAACCTCCCCTCAAAAGAAAATGGCGGTGAGCGAAAAATCTTCGCCTACCACCAGACCGTTATTTGATTTTCGATAGCTGCTCCAAAATGCTGCCGAACAGACCGCTGGCCTCTGTCAGCTTGCCGCAGATTTCGTCCACTTCGTCAGGATAGATACCACTGCCAGAATTGACCCGGCGGGCTAACTGGTTTACATTGTTGGACGTGTACCGCAGGATCTTGGCGCACTCGTCCAGTTCCTTGATTTGCAGTTGGACAATGTAGCCATCAATACACATCTTCCGAATATAGGCGCTCATATTGTGAACGCCCATCAGCGCCATCCTCTGTTCGATTAAGCTCCGTTCCTCGTCTGTAACCTTGAAATAAATTCCGCTGGTCTTTTCTTTTGCCATAGTCCCCCTTATCTCCGCTTCTGCCAACAGAGCTGACGCCGGAACTGCTTCGGCTGTTCATTCAGAAGATCGTGGTACATGAGAAAAGCACCAAGTGGTCGAAGAAAGCTATGCAGACCATTGAAATCCACTACAGCGACATCGGCTTCATTGGCGGGGATATTCCGCAGGACAAGGAAAGCCCCCGGCAGGAAATCTCAGCGTGATTCCTGCCGGGGTGCTTCCCCAAATCATAGATACCCCTGTCAGGGGGACGCCAATGTGGAGCGGCCTTTTTTTCCGCCTGCAAAGCGCGCTTGGACCCATTGCCCGACGCCGTTTCATATCCACGGCGCTATTGATTCAAGAGCCAAACGCCCAGATTCAAATAAGCCGCAAAAGCGACCCAAATAAGATAGGGTATTTGCAGCCTTGCGGCCAACCGGTCCGTCTTGCGGAAGGTCAACGTCATCCATACAATCAGCGCCCAAAGCGCAACCAGCCACACAAGGGCAAAGCCGAAATGCTGCAAATTGAAAAACAAGATGCTTCAGAAAAAATTGAAGACCAACTGAAGCCAAAAAAGCAGCAGGCTCCGGCAGCGAACCTGCGAAGCGGGCGCCGGCTTTTATCAAGGCGGCTACTTCTGGAAACCGTTCATCCAGCGAACCGTCTGCGACCCTGCGCTCTATCATTTGCTTATAACCGCCTTTATAAAACTCCAGATCGTCGTTTAGAGGTTTCAAAAAACGAAAGGCCGGGAGGACTGCCCAAACATCGCTTTCTTGCTTCAAATAGTGTTCTGCCGCCGCCTTAGGGACGCCCAATTGCATCAACAGGGTTTTCTTTTGTTCCAATGTCATATTCGCCGATTCTTCCGCGAACAGGCGCTGCTCCTCCAGCCTTTTTCGCTCCCTTTTCCGCGCTCTTTTTTCCGCGGCGGTCATTTCCGCTTCCCCCTGTCTGGCATAAAACAATTTTGAAATTTCAATTTCATCTTTTATAAAGTATATCATCGCCGCAAATGATTTTCAAATTTTATATGCTGCGCCGCTGGACGGCTAGGGACTTTTATTTTTGCAGCTCCAGTAGCATATCGCCCAAGGTATCTGCAAAAAGGGAGGCGGAATAGAGCGCCTCGTCCAGAGAATTGCCGCTGGTTCCCACTTCCAGCAGCATACTGCCGGTGGTGACGTGCTCGTTAAACCGGGCGGCCCGGATATTGATGGGGCGCATGATGCCTGGATATATCGTATTCATCTTTTGTTGCACTTTGGTCATAAAAGCCAAATTCTCTCGCCAATGGTCGTGGGTCAGGCCGCCGGCGTCGGTGCCCGCCACCAACATCAGCTGAGCGGCCTGACGGCCGTTGATTTGGGCCACGGTCTTATATTTTTTCCCGCTGGCTGTCACCATGGCGTCCCGGTGGACGTCGATCACAAACTTGATGGAGGGGTTCTCTTTCATTGCCTGGGAAATAACCTCCAGCGTCCGGTTATAAGCGCCGTTATAGGAAGGGCTGTCGTTGAGCACGGTGGCATGAATCGTCTTAATCCCCTTTTCATTGAGGATTTTTTCGATCTGAGCGCCCACCCGCACCACATTGTAATTGGTGTCCGTGGTTCGGTCGGTGTCCGTGGGCTCATACCAGTTGGCGGCGTCCGGCGTATAAGCCTCGCTGCCGTGGGTGTGGACAATCAGCACCGCCGTCTCCTTGGAGGAAATGGCGATTTCCGTTTTTTGATTGAGCAGAGCTGGGATATCGATCGAATAATCGGTTTCGTTTTTGATATAAACGGCGCCGGAACCGTCGTAGGCGCCGCCGGAGCCGTCGATGCTGATGGCGGCGATATTGGCTGCGGCGGGCGCTCCGCCCTGGGGCAGGGCGGCTTCGCTGACGTCGGCGGCGGCCTGGGTCTGGGGGGCTTCTTCCAGCGGGCCGGATAGATCCGCCTGCTCCCCCAGCTCATATTGGCGGATGGGCAGCTCCGCCGCCCAGGAAGCCGGCCGGGGCTCCGGCGCCGGGCTCCCCTTCCACAGCAGCCAGGCTCCCGCCGCCAACAACAAAATAGGCGCCGGCCCCCGCCTGCGCCGCCGCCTTCTCCCAACTGTCGCCATCCTGCATTTCTCCTTTCCTGGTGATGCTCCATTCTATGAGAAACTCGTCCAATCTATGCAGGATGAAGCGAAGAACGCCCAAGCCGAGGCGTCCTCTGATTCTGGCAAGACTACGTCCAGCGCCGGCTCTCTCGCGAAAAAAGCCGTTTCCAGCCTGCTACGGCTATGGCCCGCTGGGCTCAACCTAAAAGCTCTTCGATTTCCGCCACCGACAAACCGCCGTGGAGAGCCATATTGATCGCGTAACCGATGAGCTTGGCGCTTTTTCGGGCCAGCGCGTCGATATCCTTGGGCGCGACGATCATGGCCCCCTCCGGCGCAGGGCAATCTTCTGCCTCCAGGCGGCCGCCGGCCTGCTGGCAAAGGTCCATGGCCAGCGTCCAGGCGTCCACCACCATGGGCACGCCTACGGCGATCACCGGCGCTCCCAGGCTGTCCTGGTCCAGCGCCGCCCGACCGGGGCCCACGCCGCCGCCAGGCGTAATGCCCGAATCGGACAGCTGAACCGTGCGGCACAGGCGATTCATCCGCCGGGAAGCCAGAGCGTCCACAGCCACCACCGCGTCCGGCCGAATCAGCCGGCAGACGCCCTGGACGATTTCGCCGGTTTCCACTCCGGTGACGCCCAACACGCCGGGAGAAACGGCGCTCACACGGGCAAAATTCTGAAACGCTTCGGGCATGGCGTCCTTCAAATGCCGGGTGACGATGATTTTTTCCATGGCCAGAGGCCCCAAGGCGTCGGCGGCGATACGCCGGTTGCCCAGCCCCACCGCCAGCACACAGGCGGGGTCTGGCGGCAAAAGAGCCGCCAACTCTCGAGCAATAACGGCGGCGGCCTGCTCCATTCCTCGGATATCCCGGTCCCAATCCGGTCCCAGATCCGCGGTGATATAGGCGCCGACGGGCTTTTCCAGAGCCTCAGCTCCCTGCTGGTTGCGCACATAAACCCGCGTCAGCAGAATATTTCCCTCCTGCTCCTCCTTCCAATCCACCCCTTCGGGCTCTCTTTGGTTGTCTTCTTGGTAAAGCTCCCTGCTTTCCAGCGCCAGGTCGGTTCGCCTTTTCATAAACCCGCCTCCTTTTTTCTGTTATTTTTCCCGTCCGCCAGAAAATATGCAAATTTCCTCCCGGAAACCCTTGCATTTGCCGCCGTGAAATGTTAAAATGATTATTGCTATGAATATCTGAGGTAAGGAGGTCGTGATTTTGCCGAATATAAAATCTGCGAAAAAGCGCGTTTTGGTCAACGCCACGAAAAACGCGAGAAACCGCGCTGCAAAAACAGCTATGAAAACGCAGCTCAAAAAGTTTGACAGCGCCGTTCAGCAGGGCTCCGGCATTCAGGAGGCGTATAGAGCCACTGTGGTTTGTCTGGATAAGGCTGTTGCCAAGGGTATTCTGCACAAGAATACTGCCGCAAGAAAAAAGAGCGCGCTGGCCAAAAAAGTCAACGCCGCTGCAAAATAAGCGAACGCCGATCAAAGGGCCGGGTTTTCCCGGTCCTTTTTGTCGCGTTATTTTGAGCGCGGACGCTCTTTCGGAGCCGCCGCCACCGGAGCCAACGCCGCTGAAAAAGGGCGAATCTCCCTTTTCAACCGGCGGCCCGCAGGCCGCCCTCCCGCGGAGCGGGTTTGCGTGTTCCAAGGGGCCGCCAGACGGCGTTTGGTTGAAAAAATCCACAAGGCCCGGCGCAGCTGCGCCGGCGATCACGGCTCCAGCCTTGCCGCCGGCCGCCTGTCGGCGGTTACTCCATTACCATAACATATTCGTCGTCCTCGTCCGCATCGTCGCAAAGGGCGGCGTAAAACCGCTTTCCAAGCAGCGTCCGCAGCCTTTGCAAATCCGCTAATGAAGACGATCCAAATTCCTGATAACAGACGGTTTCGCTGGTTTCATTGATCTGGTCGTAAAAATCGGTAACATAGACGGAAAATTCGTCCAAAATGCCCTCGATAGGGATTTGCGTAAGGTTTCTGGGCGAAGCGTCCTCTTCTCCAAAACGCTCTGGCTCCATTTCAAAGGAAAGAGAAGTTACAAAAATTTCTTTATCGTCATAAGGCGATTTGGTCCGATAAATTCCCTCTTCCACTTCTTGAAAAGCAGCCGTCGCATATTTTTCCGGCATATAGTTTTGAAAATTCTTCATAGTATCTCCTTCCACTCTCTCCGCCGCGTTATGCGGCGTCGCTATTTGCGGTCTTCTCCCAACAGCGGGTCCAGCAGCCGGCGATAGGCGCCGTTGATCCGGCATTTGCCGCCGTCCTGAAAGCGCAGCAGCCAAACCCCGGCCTGAAGACGGGTCGCCTCTTTGTCCAGCAGCCGACGGCAAAAAATCCGCCGCGAACGGAACAGCATCAGGTAATGCTCGGTCAGAAACCCCAGGTCGGTTTGGACCAAAGGCGGCTTTTTCTCGATTTCCTGCCGAATCTGGCGCAAAATCAGCTCTGGCTCTCCCCAGGATAGAATCCGCCGGTAATCGGGCAAAATCCAAGAGCGAACCAAGCTGACGGCGGCCAGCGCCCCAATCGCCAGGTTCAGCGCCAACGCCCAGCCATAGGGCGAGCCCTCTCGGCGCAAACCGCCTACCACGGCAAAGGCCCACAGGCCGGAAAACATCAACAGCGCCCAGCCATAGGCTCGACAACCCCGGGCCAAGTAGCGGCGGAGCCATTTGCCGTCGTCCTCTGTTTCCCGCAGCCGCTCGCTGAAAAGCAGCCGCCAAACCAGACAGACCAGCAGCACGCAATCTTTATACAGCAGCAAATAAGCGCCGTAAACCAGCCATTTCAGCTGCCTGTCCCCCAACGCCCCAAACAGCCGGCCCTGATCCAACAAAAAATCTGCGGCGATCGCCAGCAAAACCAGCGTCGGCAGCAGCTCCAGCCCGGCGGAACGAAACAAGCTTGCCCAGGATCTCTGGCCCTGCATCCGGTCCAACAGCTGTCCCGCCGCTAAAAGGGCAAAAAAAGCCGCCGACAGGAGAAAAATATCCCAAAAGAAGGCAGGTTGCGCCAAAAACTGCCGTAGCGCCTCAACCCAGGGGAACCCTTCCCCCAAAAAGGAACCGAAAAACAGCGGCTCGATAAAGGCGGCCGTCACGATGAAAATTCCAGGGACCATGCACAGCAAAACCCGCTCCATCGGGTTGTCTCGCCGCACGGCTCGATACAGGCCCAGCAGCGGCGGCAATCCGCCCAACATCTGGAGGAAAATCAACGGGCCGCTGAGCGCCGAAGCCGACGGACTTGTTTTGCAAAGATACTCGCTCCACAGCTGCGCCAGCAACATGAAACATTCTCCTTCCGCGCCTTTCTCCTCCGCAAAAAGCCCTGCTTCCGTCAAGCAGGGCTTTTGCGCTCACAGCAATTTATGAATCTCGATATTGACCCGGCCCTTTTTGGAAAAGCCGCCAGTTTCCGCCAAAACGGCCTTGCCCTTGCCTCGGATGGAAAGCCGAGCGCCCTGGGCCACGGGTCGATCTCCTTTCAGGGCTTGCGCGCCGTCCACTTGAGCCAACCCCCGACGAACGGCCTCCGCCGCGTCCCCTCGAGACATGGAAAAGGCGGCGGCCAGCACAGCGTCCAGCCGCAGGGAGGGGACGGTATCCCGGATAATTTTGATTTTGGCTTCCGGAATCTCCAGCTCTGACAGGGAAATGAGCTGGACAGACGCCGGAGCAGAGCCAACCTGCGTCAGATTCTGCTGGATATAGGGGGCGATTTCCGCCATCACCAACAAATCCGCCCCCTGGGAGCCGGGCAAAATATCGCCGATCGTCTCTCGCCGGAGGCCCAGCCCCATTAGAGAGCCCAGGTAATCCCGGTGCGTCAGCGGTTTTTGCCCCCGGATTTCCAGACGAAGGGCCCGAAAGGGCCAATCCTCTTCCGGCAGCTGGCCGGCTTCTTGGATATAATCCGGCAAAAAGAGGGCGACCCGGCGCTCCGCCTGAGCAAAACCTCCCTCCAAAGACCAGCCGCCGACTCCCGCCGCCTGCATGGCCTGGCGGCACAGCGTCTGCTGGCGCAGATCCAGAAACGCGGTGGAGGCAGGGCGAACATACCGCTCCGCCTGCCGCTGCTTATCCAGAAACTGGCTAAGCAGCGTCCGATCCTCCGGGCTTTGGGCCAGCTTTAAGAGTTCTTCCCGCTTGGCCGCCATGGTTTCCTCCTTTCCGGCTGGGGCCGGTTTTCATCGGTTTTACAGGTTGTTGCCGTTGCTCACCAGCTGCTGGCGGCAGCGCTCCAGCTCCTCTTCTTTGGCCGCGGTGACCACCGGATAATGGGGGTCCGTCTGCTCCAGCACCTGCTTAATGGCCTCAGAAATCAGGTAACGGGTATACCACTTGTTGTCCGCCGGCAATACATACCAGGGGTTGTTTTTGGTGGCCGTGGCGTTGATGGCCTTTTCATAGGCGTCTTGATAATCGTTCCACAGAGCCCGCTCCTTGATATCGCTGCTGGAGAATTTCCAGTTTTTCTCCTTGCGCTCGATGCGCTCCAAAAAGCGCTGCTTCTGCTTTTTGGCGGAAACATGGAGGAAAAATTTCACGGTTCGATAGCTGTTTTCATAGAGATAGGATTCAAAATGGCGAATCTGGCGATACCGCTTCTCAAAAAACTCGGGATCCTCCAAGCAGCGGGGCGCCATTTTGTAATTTTTATGCAGTCCACGGACCCGGACAATCAGCACGTCTTCATAATAAGAGCGGTTAAAAATGGCCATGCTGCCCCGGGCGGGCAGACACTGGACGGCCCGCCACAGAAAATCATGGGAAAGATCCTGGCTGGTAGGCTGCTTAAAGCTGTGCACCATGATGCCCTGGGGGTTGACGGCGCTCATGACGTGCTTAATGGCGCTGTCCTTGCCTGCGGCGTCCATGGCCTGGAAAATCACCACAACGCCCTCCTGGCCTTCGGCATAAAGCCGGTCCTGAAGGCTGGCGATCTCCAGCTTGTTTTGCTGGGTCTGCTCCACCACCTGCTCCCGATTAAGCCCCAAGGCCCGGGCGCTGGTGGGCGCTTTTTCCAATTTGATTTTTTCACTGCCGTCATAACGATATTGGTTTAACGATAACATATGTAATCCCTCCGTATTATAAATCATTCGGCGGACAAAAAAGAGAAAACCAAGACTGCCCGTTTTGTCGACCGAAACAGTATTTTTGATTTTATCATATTTTTGTCCATTTGTCACAATATTTGCTGAATTTTGTACGAATTGCCCAGATAATTTGTGCAATTCGACAAATTGAGCCGGCTTGCTTTCTCTGCCTGGGTCCGACGGCCCTATTGGCCCATCTCCCGATAAAGGTTATCGAGGCGCAGCTGCTCGCTGGCAAAATCGGCGGATTCCTGGCCGTTGGTCCAGCTCCGGGAAACGGATACCCGCCGGCCGTCCCAGCAGTATTCGCAATAGCTCTCCTCTTTGGGGGTGCGGCGGGCTTGATCGTCGGCAAAGAAATAGAGCTTACCGTCCTCCAGCCTGCTAAATCGGTTGGGGTGCAGGCCAAGAGGCTGGCCGTCGAATACCGCAGAAGCGTTTCCCTCCTCGTCCAGCAACAGAATCTGGGCGCCGTCCTGCTGATCCCAGCCGTATTCCGTCTGCCGGAAAGCGAAGGTCGTATAATAAATCCCCTCCCCCTGGCTGATCGCGTCTCGGACGGCTGTTCCGCTGACGACCTGCTCTATGCTGTCTCCCGCCCGGTTTACCTGATACAGTCCCTCCGGGCAACACAGAAACAGCCCCTGGGGCAGCTGGCGCAGGCGGTAAGTTCCATTGAATTTGGGGTCTTTGTTCATGGCGAAAACCAGGCCCTTCTCTTGAATCATCTGCCGGTCCTGGCCGTCTGTACGATAAAAAGCCAGGTCGCCTTCTTTCGTTTCGGCCGCGAAATAATAGAAATCGCCCAGCCAACCCCAATCCCAGGCGTATCGTCCTTCCAGCGGCTGCCCTACCTGCCGCAGCGCTAAGGTTTGGCTGTCGGCAGAATAGATTGTAAGTTGCCCCGCCTGCTCCGCTGTGTACAGGATTTCCCCCGTTCCCAGGCGGCACAGCTCAATGGGCTGGCCGGGCAAAGGCTGGCTATGGGCCGCGACGACGTCCAACACCCTCTTCTCAATCCGCCACTCGCCGGACGATTCGTCGCCCATGGAATAGCCTCTATATTCATATCCCCAAATTGGCGCGGCGGCTTTTTCCCAGGCTTCCAGGGTAAAAACGCCCTGTTCCAGCAGAGCCATGGCCAAATTCTGAGAATCCGCTTTCGTCATGCAGCTCAGCCCGTTGGCAGCCAGCTCCACGGCCTCGCCCCGGAGGATGGGGCGGTCGCCTTGGGCCATCTGGTCCTGGCTGGCAATCTGGCAGCCAAATTCCACACACTGCTCATAACGCGTCTCTGGGTCCAGCCGCCGGTTGAGCATAACGGCAAATTGGGCGAAGGTAATCGACTGGCTGGAACCGTATTTTGTTTTGGAAATTCCCTGGGTCAGGCCGTTTCGATAAAGCCAGCCCACATAGGGGACGGCCCAACTGGACGCGTCGTCAAAGGGCGCAGGCTGGTTTTGTTCCAGCGCCTCCTCTTCGCCTCCGAAAAAACGCGTTACCATCACAGCCGCCTCCCCGCGGGTCATGGACCGTTCCAACTCAAAGCCCTGGTCCGTGCCCCGAAACAACCCCAGCTCAAAAAGCATTTGGGCCAACTGCTCCTGGGTTGGCGCCAGAGACGCTTGTTCCGCCGCCCTGGCGCCGCCGATCAGCAGCAGGGCCGTCAACGAGGCGGCGCATAACCTCTTCAAAGGCCGTTTCATTCCAACCTCTTCTTTCCTCTGCTTTTTTATCGCCGCGTCAACGTGCGGCCCACGGCGGCGTCCCATCCCGCCAGGTTTTTGGCTCTTGCCGCCTGGTCCATAGCCGGCTCATAGGCGGCTTCGATGGGCTTGCGCCGCTTGATTTCCGCCGGGTTCTGCCAAACCCCTTGGGCCAGCCCAGCCAAGTAGGCGGCGCCCAAGGCGGTGGCTTCGGTATTCTGAGGCCGGACGACCCGGACGCCGGAGATATCCGCCTGAAACTGCATCAGGAATTGATTGCGGCTGGCGCCGCCGTCCACCCGCAGCTCTTTCAGGGGCAGACCGCTGTCCCGAGCCACGGCCTGGAGCACGTCGTTGGATTGGTAAGCGATTGCCTCCAGAGCGGCGCGGATGATCTGGTTCCGCCCCGTTCCTCGGGTCAAGCCGTAAATGGCGCCCCGGGCGTACATATCCCAATGGGGCGCCCCTAAGCCGGTGAAGGCGGGGACAAAATAGACGCCGCCGTTGTCCGGCGTTTTGGCGGCAAAATATTCGCTGTCCGCAGCCTCCACAATAAAGCGCATTTCGTCCCGCAGCCACTGCACGACGCTGCCTCCGGCAAAAACGCTGCCCTCCAGGGCATAACAAGGCTTGCCTTCAGCGCTGCAAGCCATGGTGGTCAGCAGCCCGCTTCGGCTTTGGGACGCGATATCGCCGGTATTCACCAGCAAAAAACAGCCGGTGCCATAGGTGTTTTTGCAGTCCCCTGGGTCAAAGCAAGCCTGGCCAAACAAAGCGGCCTGCTGATCCCCGGCTACGCCGGCCACAGGAATCTGCCGCCCGCCGGTCTGCGCCATGCCAAAAAGGCCGCTGCTGCCGCAGACCTCCGGCAGAATCTGCCGGGGGATATCCAGCGCCCGCAGCAAATCCTCGTCCCAATCCAAAGTGTGAATATTAAACAGCATTGTGCGAGACGCGTTGGTATAATCCGTCTTGTGGACGGCGCCGCCGGAGAGCTTCCACAGCAGCCAGGTATCCACTGTGCCAAAAAGCAGCCGGCCCTGGTCCGCCAGCCGCCGCGCTTCGGGGATATGGTCCAAAACCCAGCGAATTTTGGTAGCGGAAAAATAGCCGTCGATCAGCAGGCCGGTTTTTTGGCGGACCATAGGCTCCAACCCCTGGGCCTTCAGCGCTTCGCAGTCCTCCGCTGTGCGGCGGCACTGCCAAACAATGGCGTTATAAAGCGGCTTGCCCGTCTCCTTGTCCCATAAAATCGCGGTTTCTCGCTGGTTCGTAACGCCAACGGCCGCAATCTCCGCCAGGTCCACGCCCGCTTGAGCCAACGCTTGGTTCATAGCGCCGTAAATCGTGGCGTAAATCTCCATAGGGTCTTGCTCCACCCAGCCGGGATGGGGATAAATCTGCTTGGTTTCCTTCTGAGCCAAAGCGACGATGGCTTCATTCTGGTCAAAAATAATGCAGCGGGAACTGGTAGTCCCCTGATCCAGCGCGACGATATAGTGCCGCTTCATCAAAATGGCGCCTCCCTCAGACCGCCCGCCGGCGAAATCGCCGGATTCTGCTCGGGCGTTTGTTTTCTCTTATCTTACCACACCCGCCCTTGAGGCGCAAGAAAAGGAAGGCTGGAGGCGGCTGCCGAACCCCGGAGAGAAAGCGCCTCTGCGCCGCTAAGAGACGCCGCCCCCACAGGACTGCTGGAAAAATTCACAGTTTATTCACTCGCCATTCTCTCAAAATCCAGTTTCAACTATGCTATAATTCTTATAAGATTTACTAAGATTCGATTATGGTTTTTTTGCCGCCCTATGGGGCGCGATTGTAAAGGAGCGTTGGTCGATTTTATGAACGTGCTGTTTTTCTTGACGCCGAAAAGCCAGGTGGCATATATTTACGATGATTTTACCATTCGTCAGACCTTGGAAAAAATGGAATTTCATCGCTATTCCGCTATCCCCATTTTGAACCGAAAAGAAGGCTATGTGGGCACCCTCACGGAAGGCGATTTGCTGTGGGCCCTGAAACAGCAATACGACTTGGATTTTGAGGAAGCGGAGAATATCCCCATCACCCAAGTGCCCCGGCGGATGGACAATCTGCCCGTCAGCGCCGACACCGATATTGAGGATCTGATCGGCAAAGCGCTGAACCAAAACTTTGTGCCGGTGACAGACGACCGCGGCAGCTTTATCGGCCTGGTCACTCGAAAGGACATCATGCGCTATTTCGCAGAAACCACCCACTTGACCGCTCTACAAGCCGCTCCTGTAGGCGCGGCGGAAAAAGGTTGATTTTACATAACGGAGCGTTCTTTCAAATGAGTTTGTCTCGACAAACGACCTGCTCTCATCGGGCAGGTCGTTTTTTGCGTTGTTCTCCCCTGATGCCCCTGTTTCGCAAGCCGCAAACGCATTTTTATGCGTTTTGCCGATAGATTTTCAGCCGAACATATGCTATACTAAAAATAAGGTAAATTTTGAACATTCCATTTTGTGTCTGTTTCGCTTTGTGGGGGGAACCGCCGTTCTGTAAAAAAAACCGTTTGTTTCCGACTGCGCATATGCCATCGCCGCGGCGCGACGCCGAAAGGAGGGTCTCTATGTGAGGAAAAAACTCTGGGAAAAATGCCGAGAATCTGTGGGCGCGGTGGCGCCCATCGGGTTGATTGTGCTGCTGCTCCACGTTACCATAGCCCCTATGCCCGGCGGAATGCTGAGCCTCTTTTTGCTGGGGCTGCTGATGCTGATTGTAGGGATGTGCCTGTTTTCCCTGGGCGCCGACCTTTCCATGATGCCCATGGGCGAGCGGATTGGCGCCCAGCTGACCCGCTCAAAAAACCTGACTCTGCTGATTGTCACCGCCCTGGTGATGGGCGTGCTGATCACCGTGGCTGAGCCGGATTTGCAGGTGTTGGCTACGCAGGTGCCCGCCGTGCCCGATCATGTGCTGATTTTCGGCGTGGCGGCGGGAGTGGGCCTGTTTTTGGCGCTGGCTTTGCTGCGCATTGTCTTCCGCCTGAGCCTGCGTTGGTTTCTTGTGGGCTTTTATGGCCTGGTCTTTCTGCTGGCCGCCTTTGTCCAGCCGGATTTTCTGCCTGTGGCCTTTGATTCCGGCGGCGTGACCACCGGGCCCATCACCGTTCCCTTCATTTTGGCTCTGGGCATCGGCGTGGCCGCCGTCCGCGGCGGCCGCAGTTCCCATGACGACAGCTTCGGCCTGGTGGCCCTCTGCTCGGTGGGGCCCATCTTATCCGTGCTGCTCATCAGTATGTTTTACGATCCTTCGGCGGGCTCCTATGGGGTGGAAATCGCTCCGATCCCCCAAAGCGCGGGGGAGGTTTTCCGCCAGATGGGCCAGGGGCTGCCCCATTACGCAAAAGAGGTTTTGCTGGCCCTGGCGCCCATTGTGGCGGCTTTTGTCGTCTTTCAGCTGGCGTTTCTGCGGCTGCCCCGCAGCCAGATGATCCGCACGGCGGTGGGCGTCGTTTATACCTACATAGGGTTGGCGATTTTCCTCACTGGCGCCAACATCGGCTTTTTGCCCGCCGGCAACTTTTTGGGCGGCGCTATCGCCAGCCTGCCCTATCGATGGATTCTCATTCCCATCGGCATGGCGATCGGCTTTTTTGTGGCCGCGGCGGAACCCGCCGTCCATGTGCTCACCAAGCAGGTGGAGCAGATTTCCGGCGGCGCGATTTCCCGCAGCGCCATGCTGGCGGCGCTGATGTGCGGCGTGGCTCTTTCCCTTGGTTTGGCTATGGCGCGGGTGCTCTCCGGCCTGAGCATCTGGTATAGCATCCTGCCCGGCTATGCCTTGGCCCTGGCCATGAGCTTTGTGACGCCTCAGATTTTCACCGCTGTGGCCTTTGACTCCGGCGGCGTGGCCTCCGGGCCTATGACGGCTACTTTTTTGTTGCCCTTTGCCATGGGCGCCTGCGAGGGCGTCGGCGGCAACGTCTTGTCCGACGCTTTCGGCGTGGTGGCCATGGTGGCCATGACGCCGCTGATTACCATTCAGATTCTGGGGCTTTGGTCCCTGATTCGCGCCAAACGCAACCCGGAGCAGGTTTACGACGACCTGGACGAAACCGAACTGATCGAACTCGATTAAACCTGAAAAAGGAGGAAATCCGCTTGGCAAAAGAAAAAGAAAAGGAAAAAGAAAGCCGCCGTATTGTGTTGTTTGTGGCGGTGGCTTCCCGGGGCCAGGGCGAAAAAATCGCCGCCTATTGCGCCAGTTGCGGCGGCAAAATCCGGCTGGTAGCCCTGGGCCGAGGAACGGCCAGCCAGGATATCCTCAATTATCTGGGCCTGGGCGACAGTAAAAAGGACGTGGTGTTCTGCACCGCTTCCCGGCCGACGGCCCAAAAGATGTTGGACGGAATGCGCCGCCGCTTTTCTATGGAAAGCCCTGGAGAAGGCATTGCCTTTACCGTGCCTGTATCCAGCGTAGTTGGGCGAGTGAGCTTTGACCTTTTGTTTGGCGAGGAGGGAATGATTCGATGAAAAAGGAAATGGAATTGATTATTGCCATTGTCAACAGCGGTTATGCCGACGACGCCATGAAAGCCGCCCGCTCCGCCGGCGCCAGAGGAGGCACGATTCTCAACGCCAGAGGCGCCGGCGTGGAGGCTCAGGATCGCTTTTATGGCGTCGCCATCCAATCAGAAAAAGAAATGGTGTTGTTGGTGGTGGAAAAAGAGCACAAAGCCGCCATCATGAAGGCCGTCTGCGAAAAAACCGGCCTCAAGCAACAGGGCCGGGGCATCATTTTTTCCCTGCCTGTGGAAGACGCAGTGGGCATGGCGCCGGAAAAGCCCGCTCCATAATCTCCCAGACCGCTTGACAAGGCTCCCCCCTGCTGAGGCGTTTGGTTTGAGGGTTTCTCTGGGTTTTCTCCAGTCAAAAAGCGTCGCCTGTCAATCGCTTTCTTCCAACAAAGCGGATTTTGGATTGTTTCACAGCCGCTTCTGCGCTCTTCAGCAATAAGGCGCCCTCAGCGGACTCCATTATTGACAAACCTTCGCTTTCGTGGTATCATAATCGCTGTTGGAAACCTCTCGTACCCGTCTGCCGACCGAGCATATATGGAGGGCTATCGAAGCGGTCATAACGAGCTCGACTCGAAATCGAGTTGCCGGTGAAACGGCACGTGGGTTCGAATCCCACGCCCTCCGCCAACGAAAAAGCCTGTAATCAAGCCGATTTCAGGCTTTTTTCTTTTGCTGTTTTGAAAAGACAAGTGGTTACAGCGTGACATGGTTTTGTTCTCTCCATCATCAGGTCATATTGCTCCACTTACTCCCGAAATTGCCGCTTTCGGGAAGCGCAAGTCCCGTTTCCATGCCCTGCGCCAAAGTGATTTTAGAGCGGTAGTCCAGGTGGGCATAGATATCCGCCGTAGTGGTAAAACCGCTGTGCCCCAGCCATTCCTGAATGTGCTTTAAGGGGACGCCGTTGGCAAGCAATAAGCTGGCACAGCTGTGCCGGAGGGAGTGCGGGGTGATGTTGGACAACGGCTCTTTGTGCTTCTTGTTGTACTTCTTCACAAGGCCCCTGACCATGTTGTTGTAGTTCATCCTGACTTTCGGCAGACCGTCTTGGTTGAGAAACAAAAAGTCCGTGTAGCCGTCCACCATGATAGTGGCTTTCTTCCCCCGGTTCTTCACTACCCGCTTCAACGCCCGATAGACCAGCTCACTCATGGGGATTTCCCAGTAGCCGTTCTTGGTCTTGGGCGTTTCGATATAGTAGCCGTTCCCACTGTCCCGCAAAAGCTGGTGGTCTACCCGAATCGGTTTTGGGAAGCGTGTTCCAGCGCTCCCGCAACGCCTTCAGCAACTGATACGCCTCGTAAAAATCCGGCGGAGAAATCGCCTGAACTTCTCTTCCAAGTCCCAATTTTCGCAGGTAAGCGGAGAGAGTAAGCCCGCGTAGTCGGGCTGATTTCTCCATTTTTCGCTTCTCACTTTCGATCACTCTGATGATGATCTTGCTTTCGTCCTCCAGCCGAAAGAACAGCCGGAACATTTTCCTGCGCGCCTGTGCTTTCAGGAGAAGCGTGCCGACCACGGTACAGGGCGCGTCCATGAAGCAGTAGTCTGCCGTGAAAATTGCTAGCTCCCTCATCTCCGCAATGGAGTAGATCTTGTTTTCAATTTCCATATTCATTCCTCTTCCATATTCATTCCTCTTCCATATTCATTCCTCTCTGTGTTTTCTCTTTTTCGGGTAGTTACTTAATTACTTACTTGAAGCCGGAAAGTTCTCGGCACTCAAAGCGATTCACAAATACCTTTTCGGTGAAATTTATGACTTTGCCGGCGAGCTGCGAACCGTCAATATCGCAAAGGGCAACTTCCGTTTTGCACCGGTGATGTATTTGCAGGCGGCGATTGAGAACATTGACAAGATGCCGCAGTCCACTTTTGATGAGATCGTCGAGAAGTATGTGGAAATGAATACTGTGCATCCCTTTCGAGAAGGAAACGGACGCAGTACTCGAATTTGGTTGGATTTGATTCTGAAAACCGAGCTTCACAAGGTTATTGACTGGAGCAAGGTGGACAAAGAGGACCATCTGTCGGCGATGGAACGCAGCCCTATCAAGGACATTGAAATCAAACACCTACTAAGAGCGGCGCTAACCGATGAGGTCGATAGCCGAGAGGTCTATATGAAGGGCATCGATCACAGTTACTATTACGAGGGATATACATCATTTAAGAGTGAAGAGTTATAGAATACCTCATCTCAATTAACGGATTCTCAGAAAAAACGGGAGCAACGACAATGGCTGAAAAGAGCAGTGCGAATATTGGCTTTGAAAAGCAGATTTGGGACGCAGCCTGGTCCTTTGGGGGTATATCTCCGCAGCAGAGTACAGAAAGGTCATTGTCGGTCTGATCTTTCTGCGGTACATCTCCAGTGCCTTTGAGAAGCGGTACAATAAGCTTGTCGCAGAGGGTGAAGGCTTCGAGGACGATAGAGATGCCTATGCCGAGGACAACATCTTCTTTGTCCCTGAAAATGCCCTCTGATCAAAAATTGTCTCCTCCGCACATACACCTGAAATCGGTACTGTCATAGATGAGGCTATGAGAGCTATTGAAGCGGAGAATAAGAGTCTCAAAAATGTGTTGCCGAAGAATTACGCAAGCCTGGACTTGGACAAGCGGGTTTTGGGCGATGTTGTTGACCTTTTTACCAACATGGACATGGGAGACACTGAGGAAAGCAAGGACTTGCTCGGCCGAACCTATGAATACTGTATCGCTTGTGGCAATCCTCAAACCCTTTGAGAATTGCCGGGTGTACGACCCCTGTTGCGGAAGCGGCGGTATGTTTGTCCAGAACGCCAAGTTCATTCAAGCGCACAGCAGCAAGCGTGGTGCGATTGCGGTATATGGGCAGGAATCCAACGCCGACACTTGGAAAATGGCAAAGGTGAATATGGCGATCAGAGGCATTGATGCGAACTTCATCATGGCGAATCCCCCCTTCAATCTCTCGAATTGGGGACAGGACAAGCTGAAAGATGATGTTCGCTGGAAGTTCGGCACACCTCCTGCTGGAAACGCCAACTATGCGTGAATTCAGCACATGATCCATCATCTTGCGCCGAATGGAAAAATCGGTCTTGTCCTTGCCAACGGCGCTCTTTCTTCACAGAGCAGCGGCGAGGGAGAAATCCGCAAGAAGATTATTCAGGCAGACCTTGTGGAAGGTATCGTTGCCCTTCCCACGCAGCTCTTTTACAGTGTCACGATTCCGGTCACGCTTTGGTTTATCTCCAAGGACAAGAAGCAAAAGGGAAAAACGCTGTTTATCGACGCTCGCAAGATGGGCTACTATGAAGATATCATTGACTTGCGTATGGAGGTTTCTTATCCCTTCTTACTCAAAGTACATAGTACAAAGGAGGTTGCATTTTCTCGAAGGTGCGATTTTCAGAAACGCGCCTTGCCTTTCAAACTGGCTTTTCAATTAGATTTTGACCCGGTTTTTTTGACTTTTAATTTCTGAAGGTGATCTGCTTCTAATTTTTACTTCATTAATTGGTTTGATTTTCCCTCCACCACCGATCATGAGAATGAATATATCGATAACTTCCTGCCATGATATTTTTCTACTCTCAAACTGTTTGTGATGAAAGGCAGGGTTTCCGGTTTCGAGATTGATTTTATAAGTACTTTCATGCCAAAGTGTTTTTAATGGGGTATGATAGTCAAATTTCCAATGCGAAATTGGAGTTTTGATAATTACAGCATAGGCGGTTTCTGTAGGAAAGCGATCGCGCCGCAAGCGCTTGGTTCGTGGCGTCTAAAAATTTCTGTACCACAGGCGACGAGTCGGGAGCATGAAGCGGCCCAAATAGCCAGCCGATTTTTTTGCGCCAGCGGATGATAAATGGACATGGCGCAGCACAAAGGCTGGCGGCTCAGCTCAAAAGCGGCGCAGCCTCTGAGATTCAGCATCGTCTCGTCAAAAATGCCCGCCACGATATCAATGTTTTGCCCCAAATGAGCCAAGATCTCTTGAGCGTTTTCCGGCGTGTTTTCAAAATTGACAATCTGAAATTTCAGCTCGGGCCGAAGCGCGCGAATTTGCGGCCATAAATCGATCAAAACTTGATGAGAGGTCGTCAAAGAAGCGCCGATGCGGACGATATTATTGTTGCTCTGCATGACGTTTTGCGCTCTGGTCTGGGGTCCTTGGCATACTGAATCATGTATTTGACGTCTTGGTAATAGGATTTTCCGGCGTCGGTCAAAGTCAGCCTCCGAGGCGTGCGGATAAAAAGCTGCGCGCCCAAATTTTTCGAAGAGCCGGAGGAGCGCTTGCCTCTCATACTATAGTTGCGCCTTCAGGCTCGCGGCTGAAGCGCTCTTTGTTTCTCTGAAAAAGCAAAAAGATAACCGCCGTAAGGCGGTTATCTTTTCATCTTATATCTCGAGCTGAATTAGCCGTTCATAACCTCGGTCAGGCCCTCTGTCAGAGTCTGAGCGTCGGACTGATACTCTGTCATCTTCTCGGTCAGCTCGGCCAGCTTTTCCTGAGCCTTGTCGGCCTGCTCGGGGTCTACGGCCAGCTCCATCATTTCAACGGTCAGGTCCAGCATCTCGACGCTGGCTTCGCAGCCGGATTTGATCTTGGCCTGAGCGGCGGCAAACTTCTCGGGAGCCTTCAGGTCAGCCAGCTCCTGATACAGGGGCTTCATCTCCGCCACGACGTCGATCAGATCGTTGATGGCGCCTTCCGGGTCGGTGGCGGCCTTGGTCTGAGCAGCGTTAACGTCGTTTGTCAGCTCGGTCACTTTATTGCCAATCTCGGTGATTTTAGCCTTGTAATCCTCTTCAGACAGGGCCTCGCCGCTGTCCTGCTTGTCGTCCTGGGTGCCGTTTTCGTCTTTTTTATCATTGTCCGAAACGCCAGGAGTGGAGCCGCCGTCGTCCTTGGGTTCTTCGTCTTTGCTGCAGGCGGCCAGGCTCAGCATCATGGCGGCGGCCATCAGCAGAGCCATCAGTTTTTTCATGCTTTTGGAATTCATGTGAGTTTTTCTCCTCTCGCATTTATTGAAGTTTTGTACGCTTTTTCAGCGCCGAAAGTAGTATACCATAGCCGTTTTTTAATATCAAGTCCTTTTTCTTAAAATTCTCTTCATAACTCTTCACAAAATCGACGCTTTTGCTGAAAATTTTTTGGTTTGGTTGGTTTTTAACGCCACTGGGGCCGTTGATTCTTTGCCAAGCGGTCTTTCCCGCCCGCCCTTGCCGCCGGTCAACGCTTGGCGATTTTGCATACGCTTTGACAATACGGTTGTACGCGATTGGGGCATATCGATGCTATGGGGAATCGAACCCCGCGCCCGCCCTAAGGCGCTGCCGTAGCCGGCTCATTCTCAGCCGGCAGAGATCGCGTTCGCCCCGGCGGCGCCCGCAAGAGGCCTGGCAGAGGATCAACTGTTCTGCCCGCTGTTTTCCATCAGATTTTCGCTCCAGTTGATCTGCTGAATACGGTTGTCCAGCAGCCGCAGCTCTTTGGCCAAGACGTCCGTCTGCTTTTGCAAGGCTCGGACGTCTACTGCGCTGAACACTTTGATTTCCGTACGGGAGACCCGGCGAGCCAGATTGCTGGCCTCGGACAAAAATTCCCGATAGACGCTGATTTTCAGCTTCAAACAGTCTTTTTTGGCAATCAGTTCGGTCAGACTCTGGCCCTCTTGGCAAACGGCGCAGTTGGTCAGGTTTATGGCCGTTGTCAGATATTCCAGCCGTTTCAGGCAGCTTTCCAGCTCTTCCGTCAGCTGGGCGGGGTCTTCCGCCGGCGCTTCGCCCTCCTGCACGACGGCGTTGTTCAGCATCCGGCAGCGCAGCTGCTGAATCTGCCGATTGAGATCCGCTCTCTCCTGCAAAGCTTCCGCCAATTTCATCAAAATCCCTCCCCGTCCGTCCCCTGGCGGACGTATCGCGCCATCAGCCTTTTCTACAAAAAGCGCCGGCAGCCGGGCGTCATAATAAAATAGCTTGGCCAACCATGGGCCGGCTGCCGACATTCGCCGACCCAACGTCGCTATGATACCACCATACGGCTGAAATGTCAACTGATTTCATTGTAAATTGCATTGGTTATCATCGCTATTTGCAACTCGTCCCATTTCTGTTCTCTTTGTAAAATAACAAGCGAGAAAGGCGGCGTGACGATGGACGAATTATCTGTTGAAATCGGAAAAAATATCAGAAAATACCGAAAACTCAGAGGACTGACATTGGAAAAGCTGGCCGAGGCATTGGACACCGAAACCAACTATCTGGGGCAATGCGAGCGGGGCGAACGCCGGTTTAGCCTGGATAAGCTGGCGGATTTAATTGAATATTTTGGAATCACCGCCAACGATATCATCCCTCCTCCCTCCGCCAAGAGGCAAGCTCGGGAAAACAGCGTTTATCTGCGGCAAATCAACGAGCTGCTGGCCGGCTGCACCGAGAATCAACTGGCCGCGGCGCTGCATATGCTGCAAGCCGCCGTGCCTTTTTTGAAGGAATAACCGCCGCGGCAAGGCGCTAACAATACGCTCCCTCCAGATAATCCTGATAATCGGCAAAAGCCTCTTCTTCCGCGCCTTCCAGCAGATACAGAAAGCAGCCTTCGACGATATCCGCCCACGCCAGCAGACGCCGGGTCTGGGCTTCCGTAAGCAAACGGTTGCTTCCCAGCATCCCGTCCGGCGACGCCCAGGCTCTGGTCAAATGGACGATTCCCACCACATCGGAGACGATTTCCCGGTCCACGGCAGGCGCCAAAAACTCCTCTTTCAGCGCCTTCAAGCATTCCATGACTTCTATCAAGTTTTCTTCCCGCAGCTCTCCCCGAAAAGGGCGCAGACTGCCCAAAAAGCCCTCGCTCCATTTGGGGTTGTGAATATCGTTGTTTCGGCACGAATGAAACGACAGCAGTTCTTTGGCTTGATCGCTCTCCATGATTGTTCTCCTTTCCTTTGCTCCAAAGGCTTTTTTGCCTTTTCTGCCAATCAAAATTCTATCCAGAAGACCTTGGTTCGTCAAGATAGAGGGGCGCCTTGACAGCGATCTATCGCCTGTGATAGACTGGTACAGTCGTTCTGCCGCCGGGTTCGGCCGGCGGCTTGATTCATTGGAGAAACAACAGGAGGTCTTTATGGCCAAACGAGTCAATTTGTTGGAGGGGCATATTTTATCCTGCCTAACCCAGCTTTCGCTGCCGATTATGGCCACGTCGCTGATCAACATGGCCTATAATATGACGGATATGATCTGGATCGGCCGAGCCGGCGCCGGGCCGGTGGCCGCTGTGGGCGCGGCGGGAATGTATATGTGGCTTTCCGAGGGCATCGCGGTGCTGGCCCGGATGGGCGGCCAGGTCAAGGTGGCCCACAGCTTGGGCGCCGGAGACGGCCCTTCCGCCGGCCGGTACGCCCAAAACGCCTTGCAGCTGGGTCTTGGTCTGGCTCTGCTTTACGCCGCGATCATGGCGATTTTTAACAAGCCCCTCATCGGCTTTTTCAACCTAAACGACCCCGCCGTGGTACAGGACGCCCGGATTTATCTGGCGTGCGTCTCTTTGGGCATGGTTTTTTCCGTGGCGCTGATCGTCTTCACCGGCCTGATTACCGCCACCGGCAACAGCCGAACGCCGTTTGTGGCCACAGTGGCCGGGCTGTTGCTCAATATTGTTTTGGACCCCATTCTGATTTTTGGTCTGGGGCCTATCCCCGCCTTGGGGGTGGGAGGAGCGGCTGCGGCCACCGTGCTGGCCCAGGGGCTGGTGGTTCTTCTTTTTGTGATTTACGCCCGACAGGACGCCCATCTTTTCCAGTATGTCAGCCTGAAACGCAAACCTGACTGGGCCTGCCAAAGGGAGGTTCTGCGGGTGGGCCTGCCCACAGCCCTTCAGAGTATGCTGTTCACCGCGGTTTCCATGGTCATCGCCCGCTTTGTAGCCGTCTGGGGCGACGCCGCTATGGCGGTGCAGAAGGTGGGCAGCCAGATTGAAAGCGTCTCCTGGATGGCGGCGGACGGCTTTTCTGCGGCCGTCAGCTCATTCGTGGGGCAGAACTACGGCGCCGGCAATTTGCAGCGGGCCAAAAAGGGCTATTGGATCAGCCTGGCCGTCACGGCGGCTTGGGGAACCTTCTGCTCTCTGCTGTTGATTTTCTGCGCCGGCCCCATTTTCCATATTTTCATCCCGGAGGAGGCTGTTCTTCCCTTGGGCGTCTCCTACCTGACCATTTTGGGCCTTGCCCAAATGCCCATGTGCGTGGATATCGTCAACGGCGGCGCTTTCGCCGGATACGGCCGCACGCTGCCGCCGGCTCTGGCCTCCACCCTGCTGGTGGCCTGTCGCATTCCTCTGTGCATGGCGCTCTCTCGCACGGCCTTAGGCCTGGACGGCATTTGGTGGAGCATTTCCCTCACCTGCGCGCTGCGGGGCGTCGTTTCCATGGGCATGATCTGTTTGTTTTTCCGCTGGCAGAAAAAGAACCCGGAAAAAGCCGCCTCCGCCGCTCTCCCTCAACCCTGACCAAAAAGACCTCTTCCTGCGGGAAGAGGTCTTTTTTCGTTTATTCTGCAACAGGCTGGATTCCAGTCAATTCTCCTTTGTCGTTATAGACGGTTTTCAGCTTGATTTTTCCCGGCCGGGAGGAACCAAAGGTAAAAACGCCTCCCGAAGGGCTGATATCGGCGAAGCCGCCCACGATTTCTCCTTTGTAATACAGATTCCGCTCCAAGCCGCCGTCACTCTGCTCCTCCTTATAAACCAAGCCGTATTTCCGGTATTTTTGGAACAGGTCGGCGGTAGGAACCCTCTCCTCCGTTTCGCCGCTGGAAAAAACTTGGGCGATAGAAGTTTCTCCCTGATTCTGGATGGGCTTCAGCCCTGTCAGCTTGCCGTTTTCATAGACCGCCTCCAGATCCAGCGCCTCTGGGCCCAGATCGCTTCCATACATATTGTTGGCGATCCACACGCCCTTCTCCTGGTCGTAGACGCTGTGAACAGGTTTTCCATTCCAGCTCATGGTCAGCTTGTAGGGGCTGTTTTGGTAGGTCAGGCCAAAGGGAGCGTAAGCCTCCAACAGCTTTTGCGTCTCCTGGTCGTTTTCCGCCGTTTCAGCCGTCGTCGCTTCCAGAGACGGATTGACCATCTGCTGCATACGCCGCTCCGCCTCTTTGTCCGTCATCTTCTCCAGCCGGAGAATGGATCCGAAGGGGTCCAAGCTGCCGTCCCCATTTTGCCGGGTCTGACGAACCGTCCGCAGATTGACAGCGCCGTCTTCATGGAAATAAACGCATCGGCTGGAAATCGCCCCTGGCTCCAGCTCTACGCTGTCTTCAAAATAACGGACCTTCTCTCCCTGATACCAAAGTTCTCCCGCCGCGCCTTCCGCCAAGCCAAAAGGCCGATACTCCTCATAGGAGGCTGGCTGGGCGCTGGAAAACCGGTCTTCCAGGTTCATCATCAGCATGGTATCGTCCGAACCGTCCACTGTTTTGGAAACCAGAACGCCTCGACCGATATCCGCCAAAACGCTTTCGTACAAGGCGACGGTTTCATCGACCATTTTCTGATCCCAGATAAATTCTCCTCGGCCGGCTGTCCAGCCCTTCTCGCCGATCATGCTCTGAAGCTGAATTTTCTCCTGCTCCAGCCAGGCGGCGTATTCGTCATAGGTCCACCAGACGACCTCCGGCGTGGGATACCGGGCGTCAAATTCCTCCGGCGTCAGAGCCTCGAAGGTTTTGCCGCCGTCTGTGCTGTAATAGGTTTTGCCGTCCTGGGGGTCGGTATAGGAGAGCATGGTTTGCTCCATATTCTGCGCCTGATCCTGCCGCTCCAAAGGGCCGGCGGCGGCCAAAACGGCGGCGCCGCCCACCAGCAGGCAAGCGGCGGCCCCAGCCGCCCAAGATGTTTTTTTCCATTTCATCATGGTAACGATCCTTTCTTCCACTGCGTTTTTACTGAAACTGCTGGAAACGGGGCTCCAGCCGCCCCGGGCCTCTTCCATGCGAATCAGAGCCATGGCATAGGCCCGCCGGGCGCCTTGGCCCAGCTGGCGGAGAGCCGCCTGGTCGCAGGCCATCTCAATATCCCGGTTGGCTAAGCTGACCATCAGCCAGACCAAGGGATTGAACCAATGGACGCACAAAGCGGCGGTCAGCGCCAGCTTAGCCGCGGCGTCCCACCGGCGGATATGGGCGTATTCATGGGCCAGCACATAAGGCATGACTTGCCCATCCTCCCAATCGACGCCTTTGGGCAGCAAAATCACCGGGCGAAACAGGCCATAGGTCAACGGCGCAGAAATGCGATCCGACTGCCGAAGAACCGCCGGACGGCGGAGAGGGCAGGCCTCCGCCCAGCGCCGGGCCTCCTCATTTTCCACCGGCAAGGATTGCCGAAACTCCCGACAGCATTTGAGATAGGCCGCCAAAAAATAGCCGCCCAAGGCCAGAGCGCCGGCCAGCCAAATCATCCGCCCCCAGTCCAACGACAAATCGCCGGCAAGGCTCCCGGCCTCTGCAATCGTCTCGCTTTCTACGACGTCCCAAGCTTGGATTGCCGGCAAAGTCGCCCCTTCCCATGGCTGCGGCGGGTCCGCAAAGACGGGAAACAAGGGAAGCGAAACGGGAAGCAGCAGCCGGACCAGAATCAACTCCCATAGAACCGGAAAGGTCCATTTGGGCAGCCGGCGGAGCGCCAGCGCTCGAAGAAGCGTTGCGGCCGCAATCATCCCGCTGCCCACAGCGCTCATTTGCAGCAAGCTCATGGCTTTCCTCACCTCATTCCTCTTCCATCTGATCCACCATCCGCTTCAACCGCTCAATCTGCTCTTGGTTCAGCTGCGGTCGCCCCAGAAGAGCGGCGAACAGCTGGTCCGCCGAGCTGTCGTAAAACCGGTCGATCAGCGCGTCGGTTTCCGCCTGCCGGGCCTGCTCCCTGGTGATTAGGGGACGGCACAGAAAATGAGGCTCCGAGCGCTCAATCACCCCCTTTTGGATACATCGCTTGATAACGGTGTAGGTGGTGTTCATATTCCAGCCCACCTGCTCCTTGAGCACATCGGAGATATGTTTGGCGGTGGCCTCTCCCTCCTTCCACAACGCCTCCATCACCTTCAGCTCAGAATCAAATAATTTGACGATCATCGACAGTTCCTCCTTTCTCACACTACGACAGTCGTTTGGATTTGATTCCATACTACTACAGTCGTTTGCAAAAGTCAATACTACTATGATAGTTTCAAGAAATAAAAAAATTTCCGGCGGCGAATCCGTCGGAAATTTTTTGCACAGCGTCGGCGCAGTTTGTCTTTCCTGCCTTCGTTTAACAACCCTCTGCTCCAAAAGGAAATGTCTCTTTTGGGGGGATAGTCCTCACTATATTCTTCCATAACAACCGTAATGTTTTGCATCATTTCTCCTCCGTCGTCATTCGCGCTGTTGTTGCAGGAGCACAGTAACAAACGCATGATAACAGAAACCGTAACTGCCAACACATGAATCCAACGAAGCGTTTTTTCACCGCCGGTCTTCTCTTTGGATTGAAAGCTTTACCATATGACCGGCAATGAATCTGGGCGTTCATAGCGCATATCATGCGGAATCGGTTTCAAGTTGTCCACAATGGTTAAAACAAACGGCATATAAGCAGTCTATGCCCCCTTTATCGCTCAAACCGGCGGAACAGCCGGATGGAAAGCTTGTCCCCTTCCAGCCGGGCCTCAGCCTGGTCCACCATCTGGCCGATAAGCTGGAGCTCCGCGTTGTCGCAGCCCTCGTCTTCGCCGGCTAAACCCCAGAAATAGGCCTCCATAGCCTCGTCGCGGTCCACCTTCAGGTAGCGGTTCAGCCGCTCCACTTGTTTTTCCATATCCCCGCGGCCATGGCATATGCTTCCGAATAAAATCTCCACGCCGTCCTTCTGCTTGCGCACATTGATTTGAATATCCTCCGCGCCGTTGTTGAATTGAAAAATCATCAACTCGTCTACAATGCGGCTGATTTTCTTCCTCATCTCATTCATCTTCTTTTTCTCTCCTCAAAGCCTGGATCAGGGGCAGCAGCACAATGCACACCAAGCCCGCTGAAAATCCGTTGTTATATAAATTGAGTCCCCCATACAAAACGCCCACATTGAGCACCACAGAAGAGTGAAGGGCCCCGGCGGCCACGCCCCAGAAGGGGCCGAAATGACCGGCGATGGGCGCCAAGCCGGTGGAAAACAGCGCCGCCAGCAGCACAGAAGGATCGCTGAGGTTCCACACCGTGCAATAGGAGCTGATTACCACGCCCAACATCACCCATATAATATTGCGCATATGCTTGCCAAAGGCTCCAAAGCCCGCGATGGTCAAAATGCCGCCAATGGTGGGGCCGTTCAAATCGCCGCCCACCGCCAACACATAACCTGTGGCAAACAACCCCACAACGCCCATGTTGATTAAAGTGACGGGCAGCCCGTCCATGACGATAAAATCCGCAATGGAACGGCCCGAATGCCGGATCAGATGCGCCATGCCCCGAAAGCTCCTGCCGTTATAAAGCCAGCCCGCCAGAATCATAGCGCCGAAAAGCGCCGCCAAATACAGGCTCAACCGCAGGTCGTTGCCTCGGCTCCACACCAACCGCGCTCGAAAATCATTGCCAAACGAGCGCAGCAAAGAAACCAGCGTCAACCCCACCAGCCCGGCGGCAAACCCCACGTTATATAAATTATACCCCTGATGCAGCCGCATAGTATAAGCGGCGATAGCGGGCAACACAAATCCGATGACGGCGCCTATCAAAACAGGGAAAAGCGTCCGAGGGAAAAAAGCCCATCCCTGGGCCATCAGACCCATCTCCGTCACGATGGGAGAAAGCGTCGTGCCGAACAGCGCGATATAGACATATCGGGCAAAGCGCTCCCGGCGATAAAGGGCGTAAACCCACACGCCCAGCAAAATTGGCAGCACATTCACCAGGTTTTTGCCAAACAGGGCGAAACCGCCCATCAAAAAGCAGCAGCTGACGCTCATGCCGGCAAAGGGCAGCTTCAAAAAACGCAGCAACAGCGCCGAAGCCGCCATGACCATGCCGGCGTTGCAAAAAGCCGCGCCCATGCAGGCCAAGCCGATGTAATCGGTAATCAGCCCGTCGGGTTGGGTCAAAATCTCCACAAGACCCCAGGCGATCTCCTTTGGAGGCGAGGATATCAGCCCAAAAACCAGCATGGACAAGGCGATGAGCAACAAAATCGTAAACACACAGTCGCTGGAATTTTCCGGTCTGTACCGCAGCGTCAGCTTCTGCTTCATTTGCAAGCCCCTTTCTTGGCTCCGCAAAGCCGACGGTTTCGCGGAGGCTCTGTTTCTTGATAGCCCGTTTCCAGAAGACCCAGGACAAGCCTTTCGCGCCCCTCTTCGGCGAGATTCTGAGCGTTTGCTTGCCTGGCGCTTTGTCGCTCTCTTTTTGGTTATTATACCATAAACCGGAGCGGCAGAATAGTTCCTGTTGAAACAAATTTTCCGTCCTAAGAAGATTTCGCTCCAGTTTTCCCCTGTTTTGCCGCGATTCCGGTTCTTTCCACTCTGGCGCTGTTTCCAGCCAGGCCGCCGTTCGCCGTTCGTTTCCGCTTTTCTTCGTTCCTTTCTGAACCTTGAACGAATCAAAACCCCATTTCCTTCAGCTCCGCCGCGATGTTGATGTAAATTTCCAGAGCGTCGAAGCCTCGATAATCCTGCCGTTTTAGGTCGATCAAATCGCCATGGGAAACGCCCCGGCGGTTTTTCCCCCGCAGCACGCCCCGGAAAACGCCCCACTGGGCGGAGGGGACGCAGACCAACCCGTCGTTTTCGCCACCCACCAGCCGCAGCAGCAGCCAAGGCACGCACAGCAGAAAATCGCTGGAGAAACCCCGCATGGCGGCGGCATAGCTTTGATAATAAACCCGGGGATCGTCGGGCGTTTGCCGGTTGAAATCGGCGCAGAAAGCCGGAGAAAGCTGGCGGCTGGCATGGTAGGCGTCGGGACAAGGGTCGCCGGCTTTGGCAAAGACTCGGTCAATCTGCCGAGTAATCCGCCGATAAACCGGATCGGGCAGGCGGCAAAGCAAATTCAACAGCTCCGAACCGCGGTGGGGCGTGGCGATGGTGGTCAGCGAGGCCACGGCGCCGCCCATGTCCAAATGGGAAATCATGTATCTGGCGTCCAACCCGCCCTTGGAGTGGGCCACGATATTCACCTTCTGGCAGCCTGTCTCCTCCATCACCTGGCAAATGGTCTGTTTCAGAGCCGCGGCGTTGTTTTCAATGGCGCCCCAGGCCTGCTGACGACCGTACCACACCCGGCCCCCATACCGGGCCAACCGACTGGGAATGCGGCCCCAGTAGTTGAAATATTTCAAATCTCGAAAGCCGACGCCATGGACCAAAATCAGCGGATAGCGCAAGGCACACAGATTTGGGCTGTTTTGGTCCCTCTGCCGGTCCAGCTCCGCCCGGTAGAGGAGGCCGTTATATTCCTCTCCAGTCAGCCGATAGAGCGCCCAAAAAACCGGCAGATTGACCGCGGGAACCCAAAAAAGCCACAGCGCCGCAATCCGTTTCAGCGCCCCCAGCCGTTTGGAGCGCACAATTGCCCTTAGGGAGCCGACTAAGGCGGGCAGAACGGCGGCGGAAACGGCCAGCAGGCCGTCTGCCAATATCAATTTCTGGCTTTGATTGGAAAACGCCCCGCTCCGCCAGCCGACCCAGCACCAAAAAGGCTGGCTACACAAGGCGGCCAGCCCGCCGCCCAAAGCGCGGCGCCCAGCTAACATGGCCCGAGCCTGGCCGGTCAGCCTTTGTTTTTCTCTGGCAGAAAGGGGCTTCCAGCACAGCCGAAGCAGGGAATAAACGCCGCCAGCGGCCAACATCCAGCCCGTTTCCCGCCCGGCCAATCGGCCCAACAACAGCCAATGGCTCGCCAAGCCCAGGCAAAGAGCGCTCCAGCCCGGCCAAGTCAAAGGCAGCAAGCCCCAGAAATCCAGCCCGGACACAACCAGAATCAACGCCGCCAGCAGACGTATTTCGTCCATTGGGCTCCCCCTTTCCGATGTGCCTCTATGAATGAGCCGCCGCGCTTATGAAACCACAAGCTCCCGACACTGTTTTCCAGTAAGGCGTTCCGGCGTCAGCTCCAAGATGAGAAAATGGCCCTGGCTTTTGTCGATCTCTTGCTGCAGCTCTTCCTCGGTCTGATTTGGGGCGTACCGACGGCCCAAAGCGCGGATGGCGGCGTCGATCTGGGCTTCTTTCTCCAATATGCGGATTGTCCCGCAGGCCACGACGCTGCGGTAATGAGTGGTATATCGCTGGGGAACCACTTGATCTTGGCCAATTACGCAAAACGAAGCCGCAGGATTGGCCCGAATAGCGTCTATTTTATGCCCCTCTCTGGCGCAATGGAAATACAGCTTTCCGCCGCAATACACATAGCTCAGCGGCACAGCGTAGGGCAACCCCTCTTCGTCGATCAAGGCCAGCGTGCCGGAAGTTCCGTTTTCCAAAATCTCTTCTATGGCCTTGCCGTCCAGGCTCTGGCGGCTTCTTCTCATAGGATGTTCTTTCATGGATGGTCAATCCTTTCTATGGTATGGATCGGAATAGGCAAAACGGCTCCTTCTGGGGAGCCGTTTTGTGGTTGAAGCGGTTTATTTGTTGGCTACAAATTTTTCAATGCGGCCCATAGCCACCTTCAGCGCTTCCAGAGAATAGGCGTAGGAGATGCGCACATGGCCTTCGCCGCAAGCGCCGAAAGCGTCGCCGGCCACAACGGCCACCTTCTGGCTTTCCAGCAGCTGCTCGCAGAAGGCTTCGCTGGTGGGGGCGAATTTGCGGATGCTGGGGAACATATAAAAAGCGCCCTCGGGCATAAAGCAATCGAAGCCCATATCGATCAGGGCTTTGTGGAGGTAGAGGCGGCGCTCGTCAAATTTTTCCCGCATATACTCAATATCCGGGATGCCGTTGGTCATAGCCTCAATGCCGGCGCGCTGGGAGACGCCGGCGGCGCACATCAGCTTGTATTGATGCAGCCGGCCCACGCCGGTCAGCAGCTCCACAGGCGCACAGCAATAACCCAGCCGCCAGCCTGTCATGGCGAAGGCTTTGGAAAAACCGCTGACCACCACCGTGCGCTCCCGCATACCGGGCAGGCTGGCGATGGAGGTATGGCGGCGGCCATAGGTCAGCTCGGCGTAAATTTCGTCGGAAACCACCACAATATTGGTATCCCGCAGCACGGCGGCCAGGCCCTCCAGCTCTTCCTTGGTCAGGATCGCGCCGGTGGGGTTGTTGGGATAGCAGAGCACCAGCATCTTTGTTTTGGGGGTGATGGCGGCCTTCAGGGCTTCGGGCGTCAGCTTAAAGGCGTTTTCTTCCTTTGTCTCCAAAATCACCGGCACGCCCCGCTGGTTAGCGGCCAAAGGCGCATAGCTGACATAGGCCGGCTCAGGCAGCAGCACTTCGTCGCCGTCGTCCAGAAAAGCGCCCATACACAGGTCAATAGCCTCGCTGCCCCCCACCGTCACCAGGATTTCGTTATCTGGGTTGTAGGAGAGGGAGAAGCGGTTTTCCAGATAGGCGGAAATGGCCCGGCGCAGCTCGATCAAGCCGTAATTCGCCGTGTAAGCGGTTTTGCCGTCCAGCAGGCTTTTGATACCCGCGTTGCGGATATGCTCCGGCGTCACGAAATCCGGCTCGCCCACGCCCAAGGAAATCACGTCCTTCATGGTGGCGGCCAGGTCAAAATATTTCCGAATGCCCGAAGGCTTCATTGTCGCCACCCGCTGGGGAACAATTTTTGCATAATCAATCATAATCAAAATGCCTCCTTTGATACTTGCCATAAAGACGATCCACGCTGCAAATAGTATAACACCAGCCCTTGCCCCAACGCAAGAAAAAGACGCCAAAAGAGTGTTTTATTCCGTTTTCCGGCGGGCCCGGTTCCTTTTTCATTGCAGCGCGCAAAAAAATGCCTGCGAAAACGTGATTTCGCAGGCAAGAGGCGTTTGTTATTGAAATTTCTTTCCATCCGAGAAAGCGTCGCCCACCTTCTGGCCCAGGGCCAGATATGCTTTGTTGGCGTTGTCATAGGTAATGGGGGCCAATTTGGCCACGTCCAGCGCGCCTTCCGGGGTAACGGCCTTCTCGTCTACGCTGACATTGACGATTTCGCCGAACATATAATGCGTATCCGGGTCGTAGCTGATCAGCTTGCATTCCAGCGCCAGAGGCAGCTCTTGAATCACAGGGGCGTCCACAAACTCGCTTTTCTCTGTGTGGAAACCGCATTTCTCCAGCTTGTTTGGCACATTGTTGCCAGAGGCGACGCCCACATAATCGCATTCCGCCATATGGGCTTCGTCGCCCACGCTGACGGTAAAAGCGCCTTTGGCCTGGATATTCTTCACCGTCTTGTGATTGGCGCTCAAACACAGGAAAATCTTATTGCTGCCCGCCACGCCGCCGTAAGCGGCGTTCATGGCGTTGGGCGTCCCCGCTTCGTCATAAGCGGCCACAATCAGCACCACCTGAGGATACACATAGGGCTTGGCTCCAAGATTCTTTCTCATAATAACGGCCTCCAAACATGAGATTTTCGGCCTGCGGCCGAAGCTATACCATTATTGTAGAAAATTTACTCCGCCTTGTCAAGGAGATTTTTTCCTGTTTCGCCGCCCCGACTGAACTCCAGACTTCGATACAATCGTTACGCCTATTCCAACCGCGTTTTCTGCCGCCAAGCCAAGTAGCCCTGCTCCAGGGGTTGGGCCTCCGGGTCCCCCAGCTTTTGGGCAGCCTGGACAGCTTTTTTATATAAATTTCCATGAAGCCGAGTTTGCTGCTCCAAAATCCATGGTTTGCTCCATTGCCAGAGCCGCTCGGCGTCCTTGCCGCCGCCCAGGATGATATCCATGCAATCCTCCAGCACAAAGCGAAACAGATTGCCCTGGCGAAACTCCTCCAGGCCGTCCTGGCACATCTGATCCAGTTGCTCCGCCGCCTTGACAAACTGATATTCTTCCACATAAAAACGCATCAAATCATGGCTGGCGGAAAGGCGGCTCATTTGGCTCCCGGCTCGCCTGGCGTTGCGCAGCTTTTGCTGAAGCAGGCGCTCATGGTCGCTCCTGTCTCCCAGGTAATTGTTCCAGCGCAGCAGATTGCGGCAGCTGTCGTCGTCCCATTTGCGCACGCCGGCCTTCCAGATTTGCGTCAGCTGCCGGGTCTCTTCTGGCTGATCCAGCAAAACAGCCAAACCAATGCAGTCGGCCAACGCCAGCTGATCCAGGCTTTCTGGCGCTTGCTGGTTCGGGTCATAGCCGCAGGCGCAGTCGAAATTGGCGTTTTTCGCCTGGCGGAACAGCTCGTCGTATCGGCCGTCTGCATTGCGGCGGGCCAGCAGCGCTGTCAGCATCTCCAGGCAGGGGCCGACGCCCTGAAAGCTGTTGTTTTGCCGGTCCTTCAGCTCTTCTTCAAACAGGCGTTCCGCCAAGAGAAGATCCTCCGCCCCGCCAAACAGCAGATAGCAGGCCAGGCGCGTTCGGTCCTGGCTGGCGGCGTCCTGGCATCCCCAATGCTCGTGGGTATAGGGCCGATAGGCTACCCGGCTCAAGTCGCCGGCTTGCGCCTGCCGATAAAGGCCCTCCTGCTTTTCCACCGCTTTTTTGATAATCCTTCGATACACCGTTTTGCCCCCTTCCCCAGCTCTGTTATCCGGGAAAAACGATTTTCAGCGAATCCCCTTCTACCGCCGCGCCTGGCCCTCGAGAGATGGGAAACTTCTGCTCCGCCGTAAAGCCGACGGTCTCCCCGGCCCGCAGCGTCACGTCCTGGGCAGCCACATAGTGCGATAGGTCCGCCAAAAACCCAACCAGCTGCTCCGGCCCGGCGGCGCTGTCCAGCACTTCAATTTCGTCGTACCCCAAGTTTTCCAACCCCGAGGTGTAGCCGCACAACCCTTTTTCGCTCTGGTACAAGCCAAACCACACCAGATTGAACAGGGGGAACCCGCCGTTGTTCAGCATCTGGGAACAATCCAGATAAAACTGAGGCTGATAGACCGCGCCGTTGGCGTAAACGCCCAAAACGCCGTTTTGGCGGCAGCAGGACGCCAGAATCTTGACCATCAGCCGGCCAGCTTGCGCCGGCGCCAAACCAAGATTCAACAAACCCACAACCAAATGGGCCTTATGCCGCTTGGTCTGCTCCACGCCGCCGGGCCAGCGATAATTTTTAGCCGCCTGGCGCTCCGCTTCGCCGCCGGGAATGGGCGCGGGCATCAGCGCCACGGAAACCATGGCGCCCTGGCATTGGAAGACCAACGTGTTGTCATCCTCCTGTTCCGCAGGCAAATCCTCCCGCTGAAGCTGCCAATGGAGCTTTAGCTGACGCAGGAAATCCTCTTTGTCCCACACGGGCTGCTCCAACAACACAAATCCCACAAAATTCCCCTTTTTGTTGCCCCCACGCGTTTCTAAGTCCATCTCTTTCTCCTCCTTTTCTCTATTTCCGTCCGGTTTTCAAGCAATCCGGTCCACGACGCATTTTTGGAGCAGGGGATTCCGCTCCATAAAATCCCCCAAGGCGGACAGCATTTCCAGATAAGAGCCGCCATAGCAATACAGAGCGGTCTGGCGGGCGCCTTGCCAACAGCCATAGGTCCGGCCGACGCCGTCTAACAGCGCGTCGATTTGCTCCGCCAGGTCTTTGAGGTCCTCTGGATCGACGCATTGGGAAAGCTCCGGGCTCAGATAGAACGCCATGCCCTCCAGCCGACCCACCGGCCAAACCCCTTCCGCCGTTTCCAGCTGAGAGCCCTTAGGCGCTCCAAAGCGGTTGACGGCCTCTTCCAGCTCGGCCAGGGATTCCGGCTTCCCGTCTCGAAGATTCAGATGAAGCCGACAATACTCTGTTTCTCCCGAAGACGACGGAACGGTTTCTCTGCCGGCCGTTCGCCCCAGGCCCCTAGCCTCCAGCAGCGCGTCCAGCCCCCGCTCCGCCTCGCCGGCGCTTTTGGCGTCGGAGCGGAGATTCAAACGCAGCGTGACGGGAAAAGGAAATTCCTCCGCCTGCTCCGGCGGCCGCTCCCCGGCGGGCGTCAGGGCGCCCTGCTCGTCCCGCTCAAAAACAGAGCCGTATGGCGCGTTCAACAGCGGCAGGATAGCCGGGTCATAATTGGCGGCCTCATTGAGATCGTATACGCCGCAGTTCTCCGGAGAACCGGTCCAGTCCTCTCGGTCCGCCGCGAACCGCCAGCCGCTGTCCCAATCGGCGTCCTCCGCCGGAGGCTGCTGCCGGAAACAAAAACCCGCCAAACGGCCCTCCACCATAATCCCGTCGGTGGCGAGGCAGGCCCGGGGCCCCTTCCAGCCCGTCAGCAGCGGACGAATCTGCTCCGCCGGAATGCGCAGCTTTTTTTCCAAAAAGCGCTCGTTGCCATCCAGCTGCCGCCATTGGTCAAACCGCCTGTCAATCCGCGCCGCCATGGACTGATAATATTGCTCGTTCCAGGGCACAAAAAGGTAAGCCTCATCCTGGAATTTTGCGCTGCCATATTCCTCTTCGCCAAAATAGGCCCAAGCATGGCCGTCCACATCCTGGGGATAATACGGGCGGTCCGCGTCGCCGTCCCAATAATACCAGCGGGAGAAGGCGGCGCCCTCCTCGTTGAAATATTCCAGCCGCAGGCAGCTGTTGAGGCCGGCGCCGTCCCGAAGAGCCAGCCGCAGGTCCAGGTCCTGTTTTCCCTCCCGCACAGCTTGGGCCATTCTGCCAAACCGCGTCAAAAAGGCTTCGCTCATCAGCTCGTGCTCGATGCACCAGCGCAGATAAATGGCCATATGGCTGTAGGCGGCTATTGGCTCCACCGGCAAACGCTTCTGGCGCAGGGCGTCCAGATGCGCGCCGGCGCTGTCCATCACCCAATCGTCGCCCCAAGGCCGCGCCACTGCGCTGGGCCGGTTCGGGTCCACGATAAAGCTCACTTGCTCCAGCTGCTCCAGCAGGGCGTCGGCGCCGTTGGTTTGCTTCCATTCCATTTCCTCTCGGTGCAGGGGGATCAGCTGATAAAAATTCACCTCGTCGCCGTCGGCCAGCCGACAGACGCTGGAGTCCTTATCCCGGCAGGTCTGGGGGCTGACCAGCAGCACGCCGCACAAGCCGACGCCTTCCACATAGGGCTCCCGATTGTCGATGGAATGCCCCCAGCCCAGCCAGGTGTCGTTTTGCAAGGGCAGGCGGGCGGCCGTTTTCAGCTGGCGGACAGGCCAATACCACCGCTCGTCTTCCTCCCCCAGTTTCCAATCGGGCGGCAGGGCGATCATCAGCTCGGCCCGCTCCAACTTATATTCCGCCAATTCTTCGGGCACGTTCATCCGATGAGCGCCCATGCCCAAGGTGACCAACGTATAGTAATTGCGCTGGGGGCTCGGGGGGATGATACAAATGTCAATGTGCAGATCCGGCGACACAATCTCATGCATTACTTCAGGATATTTCCCGAAATAGCGGCAGATATGGGCCTCCACCGCGTCGTAATCCGCCCCGCTATAGCGCTGGGGGCCTTCCTCTTTCTGGGCGACGATCTGGCGGCATTGCTCGATAAAATATAGGGCGTCCTGATCCTCCGGGTCCAGGGCGACGGCCCTCTCAAAATAAGGCAAAGCCCGCTCCTCCTGGTCCAGATAATAATAGGAATACCCCAGGCGGTAATGCCAAATCGGGTCCTCCGCTCCCTGGTCCGCCACAGAAAGCAGCAGCGCCGCCGCCTTCTCCAGCAAAGGGCGGTAGTCGTCCCGCCAGGGTCGAGCCAGGTTGTTGTAGGCTCGGGCCAGCAGGCCCACAAGCTGGTAATCCCGCTGGTCCAACGGCATCCCCTCAATGGAGTCTATGATCTGCTGGTTTTCGTCTTGCTCGTGCCAGCGCTGGATCTGCTCCAGCAGCGCCTGGCGGCGTTCCTTCTTGTCCATATTCCGCCCTTTCTTCTCCAAAAAACCTTGGATTTTTTGGGAGACTCGTTTCCTTCCGTCGCTTCCTAAAACATACATTCCCGCTCTGCCTCAAAAAATGCTTGGCATTTCCGAAAATCCCGGATCGCAGGAACGCCGTTCCCCTCGGTCTGGCCGCTTTGCCGGGCTCTCGCCGAAAAAGCTCCGCTTGTATTCTTGCCGCAGCCCGGCCAGAATCAAACTCAGCCGCGTCGACTATATCATACCCTATGACGCCGCCGGGCGCAAGGGCGCTTTGCGCAAAAATGGGATTTTGCCCCTTGGCGACCGCCTTTTTCTCCGCAAAAAGCCGGCTTTCCGGCCGGCTTTTGCAGATTCAGATCAAAGAAAGAATTATCCCAATTTCCATTTGTGTTTATAATGCGTATTCCTAAAATCCAAGCGTATGCTCATTCCGTTTATTGAATTTGATTGATTCATGGCGTACTTGAGCGGCGCGGGGTCTGCACATTGAAACTAACATATTTTTTGGATGTTTGAGGGAATAGACTTGGGCGGTTGCTTCTTGCAATACATAATGTTATCGATCCCTTTATTTTGGATTGCATACCACCCGGGTTCAAGCGACAATTCAAAAACTTTTTCCATTTCCAATTTCGGATAGGCAAGACATTGAATCAACTCGCTTGCTGTAACCGCTAACAATTTGCCCGCAGGAAGATGCAGCCACTTGCATGGGTCTGTAACTTCGGCGCTTTTTGTAAGTTCACATTCCTTGACAACACAATCTAAAAGCCAGACAATCATTTTCCCCTGTCCGCAAAATTCCCGAATTCGTTCTGTTTCCCGCTGTCTTACGATGTCCCAGTTCTCATTTGGAAAATCGCAAATCAATTCGGATGTTCCGGATGAATCAAGTAAAATATCCATCGCATATAACAGGTCGGCGTCATTCAATTCTGACAGATAGCTTTCATCTATGAAAACTAACCCATCCAGCATACCGCAATCCAATGTATATTTCATGTTCTACTCCTTTTGGGACCAACAGGTAAGTAAGTTTTACACTGGTTTCATATTTACTCAGCACGATTTCAAATCAACACAAGGGGGAATTGGGACAAAGAATTAAAACCCGCCTTTTTCCAAGAAATCTACGGCAAACTGGGAAAATACCGCCGCCATTTGCGGCACGACAGATTCCGCCAGCACAAAATCGCTGCTGTGCAGGCCAAATTTGCCCTGGGTTTCTGGTGTGGCAATGCCGGCGAACACATAGGCGCCCGGCGCTCGGCTGGTGTATTCGGCAAAATCCTCGCCGCCCAGGTGGGGCTGGTCGTCGATGAGCGCGTTTTGTTGGCCCACAATCTTGGCCGCCGCCTGAATACAGAAGGGCACAGCCTCCGGGGTATTAAGCACAGCGCCGCCATAGCGAGCGGTTACTTCCGCCCGCGCGTCGTTGGCTTGGGCGACGCCTTGAGCCACCTGCTGAATCTGAGCGATCATCTGCTGCATGGCGGGTTCGCTGTCCGTGCGGATGGTGCCTGTCATGGTACAGCAATCCGGGATAATATTGCTCTTATCCTGAGGACCGGAATGGATGGTGCAGACGGATAAGGCCCGAGCGGCGGTTTCCGGCAGGCGGCGAGAGATAATCTGCTGCAAGCCTCCATAAATCTGGTTGGCCACAGCGATAGGATCCACGCACTGGCTGGGCCAGGAGCCATGGCCGCCTCGACCAATCACTTGAATGGCAAAGCTGCCCGGATAGCCAAAGCCGCAGCGCCGGGCCACGTGAACCTGACCGGCAGGGATTTCCGGCCAGGCGTGAGCGGCAAACACCGCGTCAGCCTTGGGGTTTTCCAACACATTTTCCTCCTGCACCATTTTTCGTCCGCCGCCGCCCCCTTCTTCCCCCGGCTGAAAGACAAATTTGACGCAGCCGCAAAATTCCTCCTGCAAATCCGCCAGAATTTTGGCGGCGCCCAGCAGCCAGGCCGTATGGCCGTCGTGGCCGCAGGCGTGCATCACGCCCTCATTCTGCGAGCAGAAGGGCAGACCTGTGGTTTCCTGAATGGGCAGAGCGTCGATATCCGCCCGCAACAGCACGGTTTTGCCCGGCCCTTTTTTGCCCCGCAGCAAGCCCACAACGCCTACGCCGCCGGCCAAGCCGGCTTGAACCTCCATGCCGGGAATTTGCTTGAGCGCCTCCTCAATTTTCTGGGCTGTGCGACGCTCCTGCATGGAAAGCTCTGGATGGCGATGCAGGTCTCGCCGAAACTCGGTCAGATATTCTGCGTATTCGGCGGCTTTTTGCTTGATTTGTTCCGTCAACATGGCTGTTTCCTCCTGAATCAAAAAAATGAAACCAGGCAGGAGCCAAGAAAAGCCCCTGCCTGACGTTTGTTATCCCTATAATATCTTATTTGCTGACAAAATTCAAGAACTGGCGGAGGCGGGGGTTTTCCGGGTTATCGATGATTTCCTCCGGCGCGCCGTCCGCCGCAATGCGTCCCTCGTCCATAAACAGGATACGGGTGGCCACATTGCGGGCAAAGCGGATTTCATGGGTCACCAGAATCATGGTGGAATCCTCTTCCGCCAGCTGCTTGATGGTATTCAGCACCTCGCCGACCAGCTCTGGGTCCAGCGCGGAGGTAGGTTCGTCAAACAGCAGCACGTCTGGGGTCACCGCCAAGGCGCGGGCGATGCCCACGCGCTGCTGCTGGCCGCCGGACATTTTGGAGGGATAAAAATCCTGCCGCTCCAGCATTCCCACCTTTTTCAGCAAAGCCAACGCCCGTTCCTCTGCCTCCGCTTTGCTTTTTTTCTGGACCGTGACCAGCGCCTCCATTACGTTTTCCTTGGCGGTCTTGTTTTTGAACAAATTATATCCTTGGAAAACCATTGCCGATTGACGGCGCAGGTTTCGGACGTCCTGCCTGCTGTGGCGAGCGGCGTCCACCGTCACATCGCCCACCCGTATTGTGCCCGTCGTGGGTTCGCACAGGTAATTCAGGCAGCGCAGGAGGGTGGATTTGCCTGTGCCGGAAGGCCCCAGAATTGCCACGACCTCGTTTTTCTCAATTTTCAGATTGATATCCTTCAACACGTGGGTGTCCGCCCCAAAGGTTTTGGATAGACCTTTCACTTCAACCATCAACAAAACTCCCTTTCGTCGGCTGTGCCGACTGCCATACTTCGTGTGGGCTCGGCGTAGTATCGAGCCTATGCGCTCCATTGGGGGCCGACTCCTGCGCCCGATATGGCATACTCGCCCAAGCGATCAGGAGCGAAAGAATCCCTCCGCCGGCCCAAGACCGGCGGCAGGATTGTTCGCCCTCTATCGCTGGTTTTTAGCGAGTCGCTGTCAGCCAATCGGTGCTGATGATCTGGGTCAGGTCTTCAAAAAACCATTTCTCACAGATTTTGCTCAGCGTGCCGTCGTCATGCAGTTCCTTGATGACTTTGTTCAGCTCGTCGCGAATTTCGGCGCCTTCCTCTGTATCGGCGAACCACCAACCCACATTGTTGCCGAACAGCTTTTCATCCAGCTGGCGGAATTCCAAGCCCTGGGCCCGCTCGGCCTTTTCAATGTTCGTGATGGTGTTGGCATAGGAATCAATACGGCCCAGGGAGCAATCCTGGAAACCGGCGGCAGAATCTTCGTAGGTGATAACTTCCCAATCATATTCGGGCGCCATAGCCTCGACTGTGGTCTGAGCGGCCTGGCCGGCGGTGACGCCGATGGTGCAGCCCCGCAGATCCTCAAAGGTCTGATACTCGCTGTCCGGCTGGACAATAATCACCTGAGCGTCGGCATACAGCGGGTCGGATACGATGTATTTTTCCAAGCGGGCTTCGGTGATGGCGAAGCAGTTGGCGGCCACGTCTACCCGGCCTGTGTCCAGCTCGCCAAACAGGGACGCCATATCGCCTACTTGCTTGACCTCAATGGTCCAACCCAGGCGTTTCTCCACTTCATCCCAAAGCTCCGGCTCTACGCCTGTCCAGGAGCCGTCGTCGTGAATCAGCGTATAGGGCTCGCCGGTGCCCACTGTGCCCACCGTAATGGTCCGGGCGTCGCCGGCGTTTTCATCCTTCTTGTCGTCGTCGGCAGGATCTTCGTCTTTTTTGTCCTCTTGCTTGTCGTCCGCAGGCTGCTGGATTCCAGCGTTGTTGTCGTCGGCGTCTTGAGGCTCGTCCTTGGAGCAAGCTGTCAGCAAAGACAGCGTCATCAGGGCGGCCAGCATCAGCGCAAAGAGTCTTTTTGTCTTCATTGGTCTTGTTTCCTCCAATTAAAATAAAGTTTATGTATTCAAAGGCTTTGAAGCCTTCAAACCCTTAATAAATGGGTTCGCAGCGCTTCTCCAGCACTTTCTGGAAAAACGACATAATTAAAGTCAGCGCCCAATAAATCAACATCACGCAGGCATAGCATTCAAAAAAGGCGAAGGTTCTGGCGCCCTCAATCTTGGCTACGCCCATAACGTCCCGCACGCCGACCAAAAAGGCCAGAGAGGACATTTTGAACAGATTGATCATATCGTTGAACAGCGGGGGCAACGCCACCCGGATCGCTTGGGGAATGACAATCCGAACGGTCATCTGAAAACCGGTCATGCCCAGGGACATGGCGGCCTCTCTCTGACCATCGTCCACCGAAAGCAACGCGCCCCGGATGGATTCCGCCACAAAAGCGCTCATATTCGGGCTCATCACCACGGCTACGGCCACAACAGGCTCCATATTCAAAATCAACGAACTAATTTTGGCCAAGCCATAGTAAAAAAAGAACATTTGGGTGGCGGCAGGCGTGCCGCGCACAAAAGAAGTCCATACAGACAAGATTTGTGTCAGTCCCTTTACTTTGTAATACGTAACAAGCGCAAAAATCAAACCAATCAACAGCGAGAAAACTGCGCTGATGATTGTAAGCGTCAGCGTCACATTCAGCTTACTGGCCACATAGGGCAACGTTTCCCAGAAATAACCCCAATCGAATTTCACAACGATCCCTCTCGTTTCCAAAATCTTTTCTGCCAGCCAAACCCCTTGATTTTCAACAGGTTTCGCCAAACGATTTTTATTATATCGACCGCCTTCTTCTGTCAATATGTCGATTGAATTTATTAAAAAATCCAATAGAAGAACGATTTAAGATGGCAAATCTCAATAACGAATTCGTCAAGTTAACAAATTTCTTACAAGTAAAATTTCTATTCTTTATGCAAATTTCCGAGAATCCGTTCGAAGTCCGCTCCAAGGGATTGGGATAGCGTCCGGGCGCACGGGCGCAAAAAAGCCGGCCCGAAGGCCGGCTGAGGCGATTTACTTTCTTTTAATCCTCCCACTCCTCTTTTTTTCGCGTGTCCGGGACCCATTCCCGCAGCCGCCCCAGAATCTGGCTATCGCACACGACCGCCACAGCAATGCCCTCCGGCCCATATTCCGCCTGCTTCACGTCGGCCTCCTGATAGAGCATATCCAACACGGAAGCCCGCTCATAGGGCAAAATAAACTCCACTCGACGCTTGAAGCGGGCCAGCGTTTGTTCAATGGCTTCCAGCAGCCGATCCAGCCCCTGGCCCTGTCGGGCGGAAATATGGACGGCGCCGCTCATCCGGGGATGAAACTCCGCAGGCATCCGGTCGCATTTGTTGAAGGCCACAATCCGAGGGGTCTGCTGGGCGCCCAGCTGGTCGATCAGGCTTTCCACCACCTGCATTTGGCTTTGCCAGATTTCGCTGGAAGCGTCCACCACATGGATCAGCACGTCGGCATACGTCAGCTCCTCCAGAGTGGCCTTAAACGCGTCCACCAAATGATGGGGCAGCTTTCGGATAAACCCCACGGTATCGGAAAGGAGGATTTCGCCCCCGTCCTGCATTTTGTAGCTCCTGGTGGTGGGGTCCAGGGTGTCAAACAGCCGGTCGTTGGCATGAACGCCTGCGCCGGTCAGCGCGTTGAGCAAGGTGGATTTCCCCGCGTTGGTATATCCAACCAGAGCAATGAGGGGCGTTTCCCGCTTGCGTCGTTTCCGGCGCTGGGTGGCTCGGGCCTGCTTGACGTTTTCAATCTCCTTTTCCAGCCGGGCGATGCGCTGGCGGATATGCCGCCGGTCGGTTTCCAGCTGGGTTTCGCCCGGGCCTCTGGTGCCAATGGGGCTGCGGCCGCCGCCCGCCGTCTGCCGGACCAAGTGGGTCCACATCCCGGAAAGCCGCGGCAGCAGATATTGATATTGCGCCAGCTCCACTTGCAGCTTGCCCTCTCGGGTTTTGGCTCGGTCCGCAAAAATATCCAGAATCAGGCCGTTTCGATCCATCACCCGGCATTTCATAATATCTTCCAAAGCTCGGGTCTGAGAGGGGGAAATTTCGTTGTCAAATACCAGCAGCTCCACCTCGTTTTGCCGCACAAGCTGGGCGATCTCCTGGGCCTTGCCCTCGCCGATAAAGGTATGGGGGTCTGGGGCGTTTCGATTCTGTGTGGCGGTAAAAATACACTGGCCGCCTGCGGTTTCCAGCAGCTGCTCCAGCTCCGCCATGGTATCCGGGTCGGAATTATCAAACCCGGCCAAGCCGGCGCAATTCAGCCCCACTAAGCCCGCCCGTTCTCTTGCTGTTTCCTTGATTTCTTTCAAATTCTAACTCCTTTGATTCTTTATCTCATTTGCCGGCCTCAACCGTTTTGCCTGCAATCCGGGAATGGTCCCCTTCCCAATGCAACGTGCGATAAACCGCATAAGCGAAAAGCGCTGTGGCCGTATTGCTGAACACAGTGGCCCAGGGAATGATTGTATAATTGATTTCCAGCGCATACTGGAATATGCCCTGCATGATCTGCTCCAAGAAAAAGCGGCTTTCCACAACCTTGATAAAGATGTACCGCAGCAGCCAGACCCGGGCCAGGTTGATGGCGATGGGCAGCTTGGTGCGGGTAAAGCCGATAAACACGCCGCACATCACGCTGCAAACGCCGAAGGTAGGCGCGCCCAGCACGGCGATCTTCTGCGTGATCAACGCTCCCTCCAACACCTGCGGATTGGCGTTGGTAAAAAGGCCGGTGATAAAATCGCCAAACAGATAAATAATGGCGATGCCCAAAAAACCGCCTGCCGTGCTCATTGCCACCGAAGCTTTGGCGGAGGCGCGGGCCCGCTGATTCTGCCCGGCGCCCAGATTCAGGCTGACGGCGGTGGTCACCGTATTGCCGAAGCAGGTGGTCATATTATACATCAAGCTGGAGATATTATTGCCCAGATTGATGGAATTGAGCAGCGTGGCGCCGAATTTCATGGATTCCAGGTTAATCAGCCAAAACCCCACTGACATCGCCATGTTGTTGATGACGGAGGGAATTCCCACATTTAACAGCGTGCGGATAGCGGATTTATCAAATCGAAAGCCCTTGAAATGCAGCCGCATCCCCTTTTTGCGGAAGAATACGTCCGCCGAAACGGCCAGGGAAACCGTCAAATGAGAAAATACGGTGGCCAAGCCAATGCCCAGCACCCCCAGACCCAAACCGGCCACAAAAACGGCGTTGCCCACAACCTTGGCGGACACCATGAGAAACGTGAAGGCAAACGGGATTTCCGATTTGCCCACTGCGTTTTTCAAAGCGTAATAGGCGTTGTTAAAATAGGCGAAGGGAATGGAAAACGCATAGAGGCGCATGGCCAGCCGGACGCCGGGCCGCAGCTCCTCCAAAGCCATATCGGCGTAAAAGCCGGACATCCCAAAGGTCAGAGCGCCCAAAGCCAGCGAAAGAACAAACATCAGCATCATGAACTGCTCGGTGTAATGGCGGCTGCTTTTCCAATCGCCCTGGCCGTTGAGCCGGCTCAAAATCGCCGTGCCCGCCACAGAAAGGCCGATGCCCGCGTTATAAATCACATTGAACGCCTGCATACTGTAGGACACCGCGCCGCTGGAGGCCAAATCCGAATAATTCAGGATAAACCAGTTGTCAAAGGTGGTGGCCAGCGCCTGGGAGATCAGCATCAAAAAGGCCGGCGCCGCCAAAAACAACATCGTTCCATAGACCCCGCCCGTCAAAATTCTCTGGGTCCGTTCTTCTCCGCTCTGCCTCAAAAAGCTTGTCAGTTTCATCGCAGAATTCCTCTCTCTCTTTTTTCCACAACAACTCCCGGCCTTCGCCAGGTTTCCTCCCTGATTATAGCGGAAACTTTAGCGGGATAAAAGGTTTTTTCGCTTGTTTCCGTTATAACTGTCATCTTGCCCAAAGGGTTTGTGCACTTTTACCAGAGAATTCGTCAGAATTTCTGAAAAAATTGGAAATTAGAGAGTGAAAGAAAACGGCGGCCCAAGTGTTGGGACGCCGTTTGGAACAATCCGTGTTTTAGTCCTGGATATTGAACTTTTTCTTAAAGCGATCCACACGCCCGCCTGTATCTACCAGCTTCTGCTTGCCGGTAAAGAAGGGATGGCAGTTGCTGCAAATTTCAACACGAATATTCTCTTTGGTGGAGCTTGTTTCAATCTCCGCGCCGCAGGCACACTTGATTGTGGTCCTCTTATAGTTGGGATGAATGCCCTCTTTCACTACTTCTCACCTCGCATCAGCTTATTACAAGCATTTATTATAATACCACAGTATTCTGCTTTTTGCAAGCGTTTTTTTCCCTTTCGCGGCAAAAACAAAAGACTGCGGCTTGGCGGCGACAACAAAAGAAACCGCTTTTCAGCGGTTTCTTTTGGTTTTTGGAGGCGCCACCCAGAATCGAACTGGGGAATAAAGGTTTTGCAGACCTCTGCCTTACCGCTTGGCTATGGCGCCGTCTTTCCCTCATATGGTTCATATGGCGGGAATGAAGGACATTCCCGCCATATGACGTTTGGAGCGGATGACGAGGCTCGAACTCGCTACCTCCACCTTGGCAAGGTGGCGCTCTACCAGATGAGCTACATCCGCATTGGTGCCTCCGGCCGGAATCGAACCAGCGACACGGGGATTTTCAGTCCCCTGCTCTACCAACTGAGCTACAGAGGCATATGGCGACCGTGAACGGGCTCGAACCGTCGACCTCTAGCGTGACAGGCTAGCGTTCTAACCAACTGAACTACACGGCCATATAAAGTGGTGGGAACAACAGGGCTCGAACCTGTGACCCTCTGCTTGTAAGGCAGATGCTCTCCCAGCTGAGCTATGCTCCCGCATCCACAGCGACGCCTTATATTATACAGGACTGTTCTCCGTTTGTCAAGAGCTTTTTCTCTCTTTTCTCTCGGGCCGCCGTCCTGCGGCGACGATGTTTATTATAACCGCCTTCTCCGGAAATGTCAACCTCTTTTTCAAAAAAATTTTGTCGCGGCGGCGCGACGGCCGTGCTCGTGTCAGCGCGGCGAGATTGGCGGCTCTTGCGCTCGACAGCATGGACCGCGGCGCCAGTCGGCTGGAGCCGACGGCGCGCTTTTGTCCATCCCCGCGGCCCCGTCCTTCGCCAGCCCCCGCCGGGACGGCGGAGGGGCCTTTATCCATCGCCGCAGCCCTGTCCTTCGCCAGCCTCCCTTGCGAAAGGGAGGGGGACCGCCGTCAGGCGGTGGAGGGATTCTGCCCCCAGCTCCGCCCTGGGCGCGGGAATCCCCGTCAGCTCCGCCCCGCCTCCAGCTTGGCCAACAGAAGCCGGATCTCCTGAGGCTCAAAGACGTATGTCGCGTTGCAAAACTGGCATCCGGCTTCAACAGGCTCGTCGCTCTGGGCCAGCTCCGCCAGGTCCTTGGCGCCCATGCTAATCAGGGCCCGCTCCACCTTTTTCCGGGAGCATTTGCACTCGTAGGCAATGGGTCGGCGCTCCAATACGGCGGGTTCCAGCCCCTCCAGCGCCTGCTCCATGATTTGCTCCATGGTCAGCCCCTGGCTGAGCAAAGCCGTAACGCTTTCCAACCTGGTAAAAGCCCGCTCCAGCTGGGCCGCCAATTCGTCTGTGGCCCCCGGCGCCAACTGAACCAGATATCCCCCCGCCGCTGCGACAGTCCGGTCCCGATCCACCAGCACGCCCAAGGCGCAGACCGTGGGAATCTGCTCGCTTTCCGCGTAATATCCGGCGATATCCTCGGCAATCTCCCCGGAGCGCAACAGCACCTTGCCGGAAAAAGGCTCCCCCTGGCCCGGATCCTTGATGACGGTGAGCAATCCTTGGCCGATCCCGCCCCCTACGTCCAGCTTGCCGTCGGACCGCAGAGGCAGCTGGGCCTCCGGGTTTTGCAGGTAGCCCCGCACATTGCCCCGGCTGTCCGCCGCGGCTGTCACAGCCCCCAACGGGCCGTCTCCCCGAATCTGTATGGTCAGGGAGCCGTTGTCGCTTTTCAGAGCGTCCCCCATCATGGAGGCGGCTGTTAAGGTCCGCCCCAGGGCCGCCGCGGCCAGGGGCTGCAAACCGTGAATCTGCCTGGCCCGCTCCGCCAGACTGGCAGTATGGGCGGCGCTGAAGGTGACAAGCCCCCCGGCCGCCACGCCGCGAATCAGATAATCTTCCATTTATTCTTCCTCGTTTTCATCAAATTCTTCGTCAAACAGTTCGTCAAATTCGTCGCCGTAGCCATCCTCGCTGTATGGCTCCTCCTGATATTTTCCTTTTTCGCCTTGGTCTTGATCATATCTAAAAAATCTTCTGCCAATCATACCCTCATATACAAATTCGTTATAGCTGTTGTTCTGAAAATCCCAAACCGCTTTTTGGACAGAATCGGTCAGCTTTTGTTTGTTTGCTTTGATTTCCCGCTCCATCTGGAGCGCCAAGGAATCCTGCAATCCCTCCTGAGTCTCCTACGCCGACGATCCGTCTATCAGCTCCTGCAAGCTCTCCAACAGTTTATTTATCAACTGCTTCAAGGATTGGGGCACATTCTTCCATTCGTCCGCCCTTTCACATTCATACACAAAAATTCCATCCGGAAGAATCTGGACAGCGGCGCCAAACAGATGCTGATACTTGGCCAGCAGCTGGGCCAGCTCTTTGCTTTGAATCCGAACGATAACCGAGCTGTAGCTGCTGGAGTTGGCGACAAAATCTCTTCTAATTTTCACCAATTTTCCTTTTTTTAGAATCTCTCGTTGTCTTCATCCTCTTCAAATTCTTCGTCAAAGAAGAAGTTTTCTCTTGTGCAATCAGTGTACTCGCCCTCTTCATTGTATGGCTCTTCCAGGTAATTTCCGTTTCCGCCCTTTTCCCGGTCATAGAAAAACCGTTTTCTGCCGATGGACTCCTCGTCCTCATCCACAAATTCCTTCCAGAAATCCCAGACCGCTTGTTGGACAGAATCCGTCAGCTCCTGCCTGCGGTTTTTGATCTCCTGTTCCGCTTCGCCCACCTGAGGGCTGTCTATAAATTTCAAAATCACCTCGCTCTTCAAGCCGGCCAACAAAGCATACAACAGTTGATCCAAAGCTTGGGGCACATCCGCCCAGGCATCCGCATATTCCTCTTCCACAAAAACCCCATCCGAAAAAATCCGAACCTCCTTCTCAAACAGGCGCCGATATCGGGCCAGCAGCTGGGCCAGCTGCTCGCTTTTGACCCGAATGCAAACCGAACTGGAACTGCTGGAATTGGCGACGAAATCTGCTCGGATTTTCATTTTGCTTTTCCCGCTTTCCCGCCCAAATTCAGCCAATCAGGCAATTTCTTAGCGGAGATGATGTTCTCTCCCAGCATCACTTGAAGCAACGCCAGATGCTCTAAAATGACAGGCATCAATTCTCCCTGATGGTTTTTGATATATTCCAGGTAATCCGCCCGATAACGGTAGGGCTCCCCTTTTTCACCCTGGACAGCCTGTTGGGCAAAGCCCAAAACAGCCGCCAACTTGCTCTTATCAGGGAATTTATCCAGTAGCATTTGAGGGGCAACGATGGTGGTTAAGTTCGGCAAATCGTCAAAAGCATCCGCCGCAATCTGCTCCACTTCTCCCGCGAAAACTATTTTTTCCAATTCATTGCATTCATAAAAATCCCTGTATTTCAGAGACTGTACCTCCGCCGACACAGTGATTTCTTTGGGAGAGTTCTTCCAAGAAACATAGAGCGCCTCCTCATCTTCCGAATCGAACTGCTCTTGGGCTTCATCGGTTAAATTCACATTGATGTTTCGCCAAGACCTGCTAAAATGCAGCTTTCGGTTTGTTTCATAGCCACTGGTAATCTCCAGATAATCCACATCATCCGGGTCCTCAATGGCATCAAAATCATCCAGATAGACTTCCACAAATTCGCCCCGGTTGATATCGGTATTTTCTACAGTGATGGTTTCCACCTCGTCCAAGGAGGGCAATTCCTCCAACTGCTGGATCATCTCCTCCAATTCTTCCGGCATATTCTCTTCCTCAATGCCGCCGTTCAGCGCCTCGCAAAGGGCTTGGCCAATCTGCCGGGCGGTCTTTGTTTCCAGCAGGTCAGGCTGATTATGAACCTCATATTCGTCCAATGAGCACTCCAGATAAAGGTCATCCAGCCCCCTCACAGTGATCAGAACAAAGCTGCTGGAGCTGGAATTGGTGACAAAATCCGCACGAATTTTCATAAAAATTCTCCTTTTTTCTACAATCCGTATGATTTCTCCCGCCTGGTTGGGTTCAAGCAATCGGGCGGCTGTTCCTGCGCCTTCCAGAAAGCCAGCAATTCCTCCAGGCTGATAGGAGCCATGTTTTGGGCGTCCACCCCCACATCCAGCCGGGCAAGCCCTGTCTTTCGGTTTTCTTCGTTGTAACAAGGGGGATTATGCTGGTGCCCATGGAGATGAACGGCGCCCCTCCACATCCCGTTCCAGCTGAGGAGCGGGTAATGGCACAAAATAAACCGCCGCCCCTGATAAACCAATTCATAGTAATCTTTCACCCACTGAAAGTGGGCTTGGCAAAAGGCCGCTCTTTCCACATAGCCATCGTGATTCCCGCGAACCAGATATTTCCGCCCCTGAAGCTGCTCTAAAACAGCGTTGGCTTTTTCGGGCCCCTTCAAGGTGAGGTCCCCCAAAATAAAGATTTCATCCTCTGGGGATACCCTGCGATTCCAGTTTTGAATCAGCGCCCCATCCATTTCCTCCACTGTCTGAAAGGGGCGGTTTTCATAGGAAATCACATTGCTGTGCCCAAAATGGAGGTCGGCGGTAAAATAAATCATACTGCTCCCTCTTTTAGTCTGCTAAAATGCTTCGTTCTGGTTTATCGCAAAAGACAATCTCCGGCATCAGCGGGCAGCCGCCCAGGTACAGAGCCTGCTGGGGGCAGGACGCTGGGCGCATTGTAGGCGTCCAGCCCCACCTGAAAGGGATGGGAGGCGTCTACCCGGGCAAAAAATTCCGCCGTCCGGGGGTCGGATACAGAAAGCACGTTTTCTGAGGTTCCTTGGCCCGCCGGATTACACGGCAAGAAATTATCGCATCGACTCTCTTGAGACAGCGATCGTCCTCCAGCTGCCGCCTGGCTTTTCCCATGCGCCCGTTTCCCCCGCCTTTTTCCGGGCCGCAAAATAGAGCCTGCGGGCCTTAGGGCTCGCCTTGCGGCCCTCGGGCGAGGCGTAGACAGAAACCAATTCCAACCCAGCTTGGGCCAGCGCCTGCTCCAGCTGCTGGCGGCTATAGGCCCGCTGTTCATGGAGCTCGGTGCTGCGCAGATACCGGCCGTCGGCTTCGGGCCAAAAGATATCCACCTGGTGCTGGGCGGCGCCGCTTTTGGCCTCATAGCCATATTGCCAAGCGCAAAAAGCCTCTCCAACCTGCTGAATGCTGGAGAGGCCGCCCATCTCGGCAAAGGCCAGAGGCGTTTTGACGTCGAATAAAAAGAGCCCGCCAGGCCGCAGGAACAGGGCGACCCGCCGGAAGGCCCTCTTCAGGTCCCGCAGGCCGGTCAGGTAGTTGACGCTGTCCAAGCAGCAGACGGCGGCGTCGATATCGCCATAAAGGTCCAGCTCCCGCATATCCTGGCACAGGAAAATAGGCGGGCAGGGGGCTGAGGCGCATTTTTCCCGGGCCACAGACAGCATTTCCGGGGAAATATCGGCGGCGATCATCTCGTAACCAGCCTGGGCCAGCAGCTGGGTCAAGCTGCCTGTGCCGCAAGCCAGCTCTAAGATAACCTTCGTTTCCCCTTTACCCTGTCGTTCAAAAGCCCTTTGGGCAAACTCCGCCCATTGGCGGTAGGCCACGTCGCCGGTAAGCTGGTCGTAAACCTGGGCCAAAGCAGAATAAGGGATCATTGTCCCATCCTTTCCAGCACAGAGGCATAACCGCCCCGCCCGTCCATCAACGCTCGGTTTACCCGGCTGATGGTGGCGGTGCTGGCGCCTGTCGCCTCCACAATATGGCTATATATTTTTCCCCGTTTCAGCATCCGCGCCACAATAATTCGCTGATGCATGGCCATCAGCTCATTGCGAGTGCACAGGTCTTGAAAAAAAGCCCGGCATTCTTCCAGGTTTTCCAGCGAAAGGATGGCCAGAAACAGCTCGTCCATGCTTTCTTTCTTTGGTCTTACGTGCATTTTCCCCATCTCCCATCTATTGATCGCGTCGCCCGGCCTCGTCGCTGGGCCGTCCGCCCTGCGGACACGGATATTTTACCATAGAGAGCGGCGGGGTGTAAAGACTGATTTTTAGCTGTTTTCCACAAACAACCGCAAGGTTTTCGGATATTTTCTGTTCTTTCCGCAAAATAAACTGCTCCAAACGCGCTTTTATTTGCTTTACAAATAAATAAGAGGCTGGCAATGGATTTTTGGCGCTGCGCAAAAAAAGAGGGGCTTCCCCCCTCTTTTTTGCAAAGGTTATCCTGGGCTCCGCGCTCAGAGTTTCAGCTTGCCCCATTCCCGCAGATATTGCTCCTTGGTCATAGGCGCTTGGAAATTCTTTTTGACAGACAACCCTTTTTCCGCGCCGTTAGCCAGCAGGTCGACGGCGGAACACAGCAGCATCTTTGTGGCCTTGATGTAAGCGGAATCCTTGTCTGCAATCTCATAATTGGAGCTGTGGGCAATGCCCTCGGCGCCGCCGATGGTGCAGTGTACGGTAGGAATCAGGTGAGCCACGTCGTTGGCCTCGGTGGTATATCCCATGCCGGGAACCACGTTTTCCGCGCCATAGATATCGGCCAGGTTTTGCTCCACAATCGCTTTCATCTCTGGGCACTCATAGGGGGTCATATACCCCGGGATATCCACAATCTTCACCTCTGCGCCCACGGCGTCCGCGCCGGCCTTCAGCGCCCGGTTCACCTTTCTGCTGGCGTCTTCCACCGCAGCCATGTTGTTGGCCCGGCAGAAGGTTTCAATGCGCACGTCGGCAGGCACTACGTTCACCAGGTCGCCGCCTTTGGTGATGATGGGATGGACGCGAACCATATCCTGATCCCGGAAGGTTTCCCGCTGGGCGTCGATGGCGATCAAACCGATTTTGGCCGCCTGTAAGGCGTTGACGCCCTGGAAAGGCATGGCCGCGTGAGATTCCTGTCCTTTGTAATAAACCAGCTTGGCCACAAAGCCCATGCCGGTTCCGCCGCCGGCGGCCACCTTGCGGCTGTTGTCCGTATGCTGCATCAGCATCATGTCGATATCGTCAAACACGCCCAACTTAATAAACTCCTGCTTGCCGCCAATAAAGGACAGCTTGCCCTGATCGATCAAGCCCTGGCGATATTCCAGCTCCACGCCCTCTTCCGCAGGCACGGCCATCAGCACAATATCGCCGTCCAGCTCGCTCATGACGCCGCTTTCCTTCAGCGCCATGGCGGCGCCCATCACAGTGGCGATCTGCACATGGTGGCCGCAGGAATGGGCCGCGCCGGTTTCCGGGTCGGCGCAACGGTGGCCTGGAGCGATAATGGCGTCCAGTTCGCCCATTAGAGCCAGGCGCACGTTGGAATTGCGGCCCTTCAAAGGCGCGACGACGCCGGTAATCGCCACGCCGTCCTGATAGGCGACGCCCAGATCGTCCAACACTTTCTTGACCTTAGCGGCCGTTTTGACTTCCTTGAATCCCATCTCCGGCTCGGCAAAAATCGATTCGCCCAGGGCGATGATTTTTTCCGCGTTGTTGTCCACCGCTTCGCAGAGGCGGCGCTTGATTTCTTTGATATCCATGATCATCCAACCTTTCTTTGTGGACGGTCGGCCGCAAAACGGCCAAGTTTTCATCTTCTTGTTCTTTATTATACGCCTGTCCGCCGGCTATTGCAAGATGGGGCGCCGCCGCGCCTCCTGTCTGACGGCTTTTGGGAAGCCGAACCCCATGGCGTCTTCGCCTTATCCGGTTATCGCGTCGCCGGCTCTCGTCGACAGTAAGTCAGCTCGGTAATACCGTCGGAACTTCGGACTCCTGTGAGTTTCAGGGGAATCTCCGCCCCACTCTGGCCAAACAGCGGGGTTCCCCCGCCCAATATTGTTGGAATGATCGAAATGCGATATTCGTCAATCAGCCCGCCGCGAATCAGCGGCTGGGCTACGGCGGCGCCGCCGCAGACCCAGATTCCTCTGCCCGGCTGGTCTTTCAGCTCCTCCGCCAGCCGGCAAACAGGGCAGCTTGTGAAAACGACGCCTTCCGCCGGGACATGGGGTCGGCTGGTCAGCACATAGGTCGTCATCCCCTCATAGGGCCAGTTTCCCGGCGAAAGCTCCTCCGTAATCTGGCGGTAGGTATTGCCGCCCATCACCACGGTATCCATGTCCCGGACGAATTCCTCATAAAAACCCTCTCCCCCTTGTTCGCCTTGTCCGGCGAGCCAGCCAACTCCGCCCTGCCGATCGGCGATATACCCATCCAAGCTCATGGCGATGAATAAAACGATCTTTCTCATTCAATCTCCCTTTCCGCCGGTTTTGTTCTGCCTCCATTTTATCAACCGCCCTTCCTTTGGTCAAGGCAGGGCGGCGCTATCATCCGACCAAAGTCTCGCCGCCGACCGCGATGGACGTTGACTGCCGCTTTTCTGAGTGGTATAATGCCGTTTAGGCGCGAAAAAGCGCAAAGAGCGCCGGAAAGGATTGTTCGCCGCGATTATGGAAGAAATGGAACGCTATTCTGTCATTCCCGCTAAAAACCCTCGGGAGATCGTGCTGCTGCGGGGCCGGGGCTGCCAATGGCGGCGGTGCCGCTTTTGCGATTACCATCTGGATTTCAGCCTGGACGACAAGGCCAACCTGGCTCTGAACCGCCGGCAGCTGGCCCGGGTTTCCGGCCTGTATCACAGGCTGGAAGTCATCAACTCGGGGAGCTTTGTGGACCTGGACCCGGAAACCATGGCGGAGATTGAGGCGGTTTGCAGGCGCAAACAGATTGATTTTCTGCACTTTGAATGTCATTGGGCTCACCGTCAGGAGATTCCCCCGCTGAAGGCCCGCTTCGCCGCTCAAGGGACGACGGTCAAAATCAAAATTGGCGTGGAAACCTTTGACGCTCTGTTCCGGGAGAGCTATCTGGACAAGGGGATCGACGCAGATCCGGCCCAAATCGCCGCTTTCTGCGACGAGGTTTGCCTGCTCCAAGGACTCCCGGGGCAAACCGCCCAAAGCATGAAGCGGGATATCGAGATCGGCTTGGCTCATTTTGAGCGGGTTTGCGTGAATATCATGCAGAAAAATACCAAGCCCGTCCAGCCAGACCCGGCGGCAATCCAGGTTTTCCGCCGGCAGGTGGCTCCCCTCTATTGGGAAAACCCCCGGGTGGACATTTTGCTGAACAACACGGATTTTGGAGTAGGAGGATTGAACGAAAATGCGCAATGAACTATTGTTGTTGGCCAGCCTGATTCTGGCCTATGGAGGGACGCTGATCTGGCTCCGCCTCTTTGGAAAAAGCGGCCTGTACGGCTGGACGGTGATAGCCACTATCGCCGCCAACATCGAGGTGCTGTTGCTGATCGACGCTTTCGGCATGGAGCAAACCCTGGGCAACGTGCTGTTTGCTTCCACCTTTTTGGCGACGGATATCCTCAGCGAATGCTATGGCAAAAAAGCCGCTCAAAAGGCGGTCTATCTGGGCGTGGCCGCATCCGTCTTCTTTATCCTGTTTTCCCAGAGCTGGCTGCTTTATACGCCCAGCCCCAACGACGGGATGGCCGGTTCCTTCCAAGCCATTTTCTCCAATACTCCCCGGATGATGCTGGTCAGCTTGGCGGTCTATGCCGTATCCCAGCAGTTTGACGTATGGCTCTACCACAAATGGTGGAATTTTACCCAAGCGCGCTGCGGCGACAGCCGACGGTTCCTCTGGCTGCGCAACAACGGCTCCACCCTGATTTCTCAGCTGCTGAACACCGCCCTTTTCACCCTGGGCGCTTTCTGGGGCGTTTATTCCTGGGATACGTTGCTCTCCCTCATGCTGTCCAGCTATGTGATTTTCATTTTCACCTCCCTAGCTGATACCCCTGCCGTTTATCTGGCCCGTTTTATCGCCGCCGGCAAAGTCGAAGGCCAAACAGCCAAACGCGGCGAATAAACGCTCATAAAATTTATAGATTTTGAAAAGACGCTTCCCCAAACACAAAGGGGAAACGTCTTTTTTTTAAGCCAAAAATGTTTTCTCACTCCGCCTGATATCCCGATATGTATTTATCGTCAAACTTTATATTAAACTTTACTCAATTGATTTTTATTTCATTTAATATTATACTATAGTTGTATATTTTAGAAGAATTAAAGCGAGTAAGGAGGGAAAGTAATGGACGACACACCGCGCACTGGGTTGAATGTTTTATCATTTTTATTCCTATTAGTCGGCTTGATTTTGTATCTGGTTTTCCTGGACAAAACGCCAACAAAAGCGCGTTCTATCGGAAAATCAGCTCTGATCGGCTTCATAATCGGCGTGGTATTAAGCGTAATCAATATGGCGTTGCTGATATCCTAAAACATTCAAAAAACTCCCTTTCATCTGAAAGGGAGTTTTTTCATTCCAACCCAAGCCCCGCGGCTCTATTCTCCCCACCGAGGGGGGGAGGCGGCGTACTCTCGGCTAACAATGCCGTAGACGCACAGGTCTCGATAGCGGCCGCTTTGACAGTGGCGGTTGCGCAAAAGGCCCTCTCGCTGGAAGCCGGCTTTTTCCAAGGCCCGGCAGGCGCCGATATTGTCCGCCAGCGCCGCGGCCTCCGCCCGCTCCAGTTGAAGCACCGGAAAGGCCAGCCGCAGCAGCAGCCGAAAGATTTCGGTCCCATAACCTCGGTTCCAATATTCTGGAAGCAGATTGCAGCCGATGCGGCACCGGTTGTGGGCGTGAGACAACCGCAAAATGCCCGCCTCGCCGATCATCGGCCCGCCCCGCAGGCAGACGGCCCGATAGCCTGTGCCGGTGGAAAGCTGAGCGGACAAAATATCTCCCAGAGCCTTGGCGGCCTGCCCCCAATGGCCGACCGGCTGCTCCGTCGAATCCTTCCAAACAGTCGGGTCTGTTTTCATCCGATAATAGGTATCCATATCCTCTGGACAATAATCCCGCAGGACCAGCCGCGCCGTTTCTATCCTCATGCTTGTTTTTTCCTCCATTGATCCGCGGGATCTTTTGATTTTTCGCCGAGCGCGGCCCTCAGGCCATTTCCAGCAGCGCTATAACGACCCTGGCCTGAACCAGGTGAGACAAAAAGAAAACGGGCCCGCCGCACAAGGCCAAAATCAGCGCCAGGACGCTCTTTTGCCGGTTGTCCAGCAAGGTGTGTTCCAGGCAAAGAAAACGCAGCGCGGCATAATACATTCCGCCGCCGGCCAAGGCGCCGAATACGCCCCATACATAAGGCAGCCAGTCCGGCCCAGGGCCCAAAGCGCCGGCCAGCATTCCCCCGGCCAGCTGCAAAGACAGCCAGCCGCAGACAGGGGCGGCCAGCCAGGCTGGAACCAGACCGTTCCGCAGCAGGTCCCGGGGCCTGTCCGCCTGGGTCGCCTTGCAATAAATCAGGAAAACGGCGGCCGCAGCCGCCAGATGCAGAAAAACCGCCGCAGCCGGGCTGGAAACCAGCTCGGCCAGCCTCCACAAGCCGTCCATTTCCCCTTCCCCCTTTCGCCGGCGCTTACTGTTTGCCCAGCTGGATATTTTTCTGGTAAGCGCCCATCACCGCCTGGATACAGGCGCCGCGCAGGCCGCCTTCCTCCAGCTTGGCCACGCCTACGATGGTAGAGCCGCCGGGAGAGCACACCGCGTCCTTCAGGGCGCCGGGGTGTTTTCCGGTTTCCAGCACCATCGCGGCGGCGCCCAGCAGAGCCTGAGCGGCATAAGTCATGGCCTTGTCCCGGGGCACGCCGGCCATAACGGCGCCGTCTGCCAGGCCCTCGATAAACTGATAGGCAAAGGCTGGGGCGCAGCCGGATACCGTGGCCGCCGCGTCGCTGAGGCTCTCGGGAATCCGGTCCATCCGGCCCGATTGGGCCATGATCCGCTCAAATTCGTCGGCCAGCGCCGCCGGGCAGTTTTCGGTGTGAACCAACATCATGCCCTTGCCCACGGCCGCCGGGGTGTTGGGCATGATCCGCAGCAGAGGAACCTTGGCCGCCTCGCCCAGGTAAGATTGAATCGTCGCCATGGTCACGCCGGCGGCCATGGAAACCAAAATTTTCTCCTCCCCTTTGGCCAGCTCCTGGGCCAGCGCAGGGGCGATCTGCTGGAGCACGCCGGGCAGGATATGGGGCTTGACGCCCAGCATGATAAATTTGCATTGGCGCACAATCTGCTCGTTGGTTTCCGCCGTATCGCACCCGAGCTGGCTCGCCAGATTCTGGGCGACGGAACCGTTGTAGTCGGTAAGCAGCACCTGCTTGGGGTCCAGTCCCTTGCAGGCCGCCCGGGCCAGGGAGCCGCCCATATTGCCCGCGCCGATGAAGCCAATTTGATAAGACATGGTTTTATTCCTCCGTTTGTTTGGATTGCTCCTGCCGAATGAGGGCAGGGTCAATGTAGTTCTCGTCATAAAGCGTCCAGGCCTTGTTTCGCATCAAGACCTCTTCCTGCCATCGGCCGGTTTTCCGGTCCGTTCGGCGGCGCAGAATGGTATTGCGCCGGTAAAGAGCGCCGCCTTGCTGCCAAACATACTCGTCCTGCACTCGAATATGGTATTTTTCCGTCGACAGGCGCAAAGCCCGCAGCTGGCCGCAAAGATACGCGCCTCTACCCAGGTCGACAGCTGAAAGGGCTGGTCTGCATCGTTGCGCAGCCGGTAATCCAGGTAATGATACGCAATGGACGCGCCCACGCCAAAGAAAACCTGCCGGCCGAAATCGGGAAACAGATCCAAGCTGTCATGGCGATGGCGCTCCAGGACGGTCAGCGGGCTGTGCAGAGCCATCCAATGAATCCGATTGGCGCATTGGCACATCCCGCCGCCGAGGCCCTGACCCGGCCTGCCGCCGCTGATAGTCATGCCCGGCCTGTGCCCCCGCCGAGCTGTGAGCGGCTCACAAGCCGCCGAACGGAAAAGGTCTGCCCCGGTTGGATGAAAACGCCGTTGACCCGAGGCGCCGCCAGAGCCAAATTGACCGCTTTGTTTTCCTGTAGCTCCATATCGACCTGCCCCAGCCGGCGGCGAATCAGGGATTTATGGCCATAAATCAGCGCAGGCAAAGGCTCTTGTCGCCGCTTCTGGGCCAAGGGCCCAGGTCTTGAATCCGACAGCGCAGAATCTCCTGTTCGGCTGAAAACCGGTAAGTTCAAGGCCCCAGATGACAAAATCATTTCCGGCTCATAGCGGCATTGGCGAACGTCGCTAAAGCGGGCGGCGGGGCGCTTCCGCCGCGGCAAGGCCGCCGCATACCAGCGGCAATTCCCGGCGGGTCTTTTCCACCAAGGTCAAATCCAGCTCTACCACTTGAAAGATTTCCTCCGCCCCGGCCCGCCACAGTACGTCTCCCCAGGGAGAGACTGCAATGGAATTGCCGTAAGACACATAGGGGCCGGCTTCGTCCCGCGCGGGGGCGACGCCCAGCGTAAAGCATTGGTTGTCCACCGCCCGCTGGCGGAACAACAGCTCCCAGTGGGCCGGGCCGGTGGTCATATTAAAGGCGGCGGGCACAATCATCATCTTGGCGCCCTGCTTCGTCATTTCCCAGGCCAGCTGAGGGAAGCGGAAATCGAAGCAAATGCACAGGCCAATTTTGCCCCAGGGCGTGTCGAAGACCGTGGCCTGTTCTCCTGGAGTAAACGTATCCGATTCCTTGAAATACTGCCCGCCCTCAATATCCACGTCAAATAAATGAATTTTTCGGTGTCGGGCTATCGGGCGGCCCTGCTCGTCAAAGACAAAGGAGGTATTATAAACCCGCCCCTGCCGGTCAATCTCCGGGATCGAACCGCCTACCAGCCAGATTTGGTTTTCCGCCGCCATGCGGGAAAGAGCCTGCCAGCTCTCTCCCCCTTGAGGCTCGGCGTACGAACGAAAATAATCGTTGGAATAAGGGCCGTTAAAAATTTCAGGCAGCGCGGCCAACTGAGCGCCTGCGGCTTTACAGGCCGCGACCTGAGCGGCGGCCTTTGCCAAATTGACCTGTTTATCCATGCCGGCGGCCATTTGAATCAAACCAATTTTCATAAAATCCTCCGTCGGCGGGCGGCGCCCGTTATGCTCTCTGCCGGCGCTCCGCCGCTTTTGATCCCTTTTATTCTTGTTGTTGCCAAGGTCTGGTTTTGGAATCCTCCGTTAGCATCCCAAATCCCCAGGGCTTTATTTGCGCTTGCTGACGGCAGGCGGGCAGACGCCCTCCAGCCCGGCCAAGGCCAGCAGCATCAGCAGCGTGTGGCGAGGACCGGGGTATTCTGGGTCCGGCCGATACCATTCCTGGGGATTGTGGCAGTCGCCGCCGGTTCCGCCGTAGCCCAGCACGGCGGCGGGGATTCCCAGGCTGACAGGCACATTGCAGTCTGTGCTGCCCGGCTCAGAAATTCTGGGCGTTTTGCCCAGGGCCTCCATCACCTGGCCGAACGTCTGGGCCATCAAACCGTTGTGGTCCTGGGTTCCCGCCGGCCGGTCGCCGATGAGCTTGCAATCAATTTTTACGCTGTCCTCGTGTTTCCAGTGGTCGGTTTCCTGCTGAGCGGCCTGGCGGGCCAGCTCCAGAATGGTCCCCTCCAGCTCGGCCAGGCATTGGGCGCTGTTGGAGCGGATATCCACCAGCATCTGGGCCTGGCTGGCGATGGAATTGACCGAGGCGCCGCCGGAAACCACGCCCACATTAAAGGTGGTCTTGGGCTCCTTTTTCCCTTCCAGCTGGGCGATGGCGCCGATGGCTCGGCCCATGGCATGGATGGGGTTGGGCTTGCCGAAGGCGCCGAAGCTATGGCCGCCCTCGGCAGAATAGGTAATCTGATACCGCCGGCTGCCGGTGGCGTCCAGCAGGATATCCTCCACGCCCCAATGGTCCAGGGAGAGGAAGGCGTCGATGGACAACGTGCGGAATAGCTCCTTGCAGCCCCGTAGGTCTCCCAGGCCCTCTTCGCCCACATTGCCGCACAAAATCAGGTTGCCCACAGGCTGCAAGCCGGTTTCCTTGAAAGCCCTGGCCAGGCTGAGCACCTCGGCCAGCGCGCGGGTGTCGTCGCAAATGCCGGGGCAGCGGTAGACGCCGTCCTGCTCCGTCACGTTCAGCGGCTGCGTCCGAGGAAATACGGTATCCAGATGGCCGGCGATCAGCACAGTGGGTCCGTCGGGATCCGCGCCGGGAATGACGGCGTAGACGTTGCCTGCTCCGTCCGTTACCGGCTCATAACCCATCTCGTTCAGGCGGCGGGCAAAATCCTCCGTGCGCTCTCCCTCGTCGTTGGAGGGGGCGGGAATTTGCACAATTTCCAGCTGCTCCTTCAAGACGTTTTCCGTATCCTCCTTCAAAAAGGCCGTCGCTTGGATCACTTTTGGGTCCTGCATCAATTTTTCAACATTGTTCATGTTTGAGTTCCCCTTTTTTCAAATGATATCTCCAACGCAAGGCGGCCCCCCGGTTAGCCGGGGGGCAAACTCGCCTTAGATATATTGTTCCGCGCACAAAAGCTCGGCCAGCAGCACGGCGCCGCCGGCGGCCCCCCGCAGCGTGTTGTGGGAAAGGCAGACGAATTTATAATCGTACTGACTATCCGGCCGCAGGCGGCCCATGGAAACCGCCATGCCCTTTTCCAAATCTCGGTCCAGTTTGGTTTGAGGCCGGTCGGGTTCCGTGAAATAATGAAGGAATTGCTTGGGGGCGGAAGGCAGACCCCGCCGCTGGGGCTCGCCCTGGTAATCGGCCCATTTCGCTAAAATCTGCTCCTCAGTGGGCTTATTGGCAAAGCGGACAAACACAGCCGCCAGATGGCCGTCAGAAACCGGAACGCGGACGCACTGGGAGGTGATATTGGGCCCTTGAGCCTCCACAATCCGTCCATTTTCCACTTTACCCCAGATTTTCAACGGCTCCCGTTCGCTCTTTTCCTCCTCGCCGGCGATAAAGGGGTTGACGTTATCCAGCATTTCAGGCCAGGTTTCAAAATTTTTGCCTGCGCCGGAAATGGCTTGATATGTGCAGGCCAACACGTCTGTGACGCCAAACTCCATCAGCGGATGAATGGCGGGAACATAGCTTTGCAGCGAGCAGTTGGATTTCACCGCCACAAAGCCCTTCTCTGTCCCCAGCCGCCGGCGCTGGGCGGGAATAACCGCCAAATGCTCAGGGTTGATTTCCGGCACCACCATAGGCACGTCCGGCGTGCCTCGATGAGCGCTGTTGTTGGAAACCACCGGAATCTCCGCCTTGGCATATGCCTCCTCCAGCGCCCGGATTTCCTCCTTTTTCATATCCACTGCGCAGAAGACAAAATCCACTTTGTCCTTCATGGCCTGGATATCGTTGGCATCCTGAACGATTTGATTTTTCATGGATTCCGGCAGAGGGCTCTGCATCAACCAGCGTCCCTCCGTAGCTTGAGCGTACGTTTTGCCGGCGCTGCGGCCCGAAGCCGCCAAGGCGGTCACCGTAAACCAGGGGTGATTTTCCAGCAAAACGGCGAACCGCTGCCCCACCATGCCGGTGGCGCCCACAATGCCGACCCGATAATTTCTTGTCATCTTATCCTTCTCCCTTTCCATTTTGGAGATCAAATCTTTGCTTTTGGCGCATATCAAAAACAACCTATCCGTTCCAAAGCCAACGTTCGCCCTGGGGAAGCCAACGCTGCGTCAGGGCCTGGCCGCCCGCCATATGGCGGCGCTCCTGGCTACAGCGCCGTGAGCAAAAGAGCGGGGAACCCCCATGCCCCAGCGCCCAAGATGAAAAATTCTCCCAGCTTCGTTCTATGCCCGCCGGCTAAAGAGTAAACTCCTGATGACGGGTGACGTGACAGCCGATGTTGACGGCGCAAGGCAAGCCGGCGATATGGGTGCCAAAGGTCATCACGCGCACTTTCAGCGCGGTGACCGTGCCGCCCCATCCTTGAGGCCCGATGCCCAGCTTATTGGCCTTATCCATAATTTCCTGCTCCAATTCCGCATAAAATTCATCCTGAGCCGGGGCGTCCAATGGAGCGCATACCGCCTTTTTCGCCAGGTAAGCGGCCTTCTCAAAGGTGCCGCCCAAACCCACGCCCACAATCATCGGCGGGCAGGGGTTGGAGCCCGCTTTGGACATCACATCCACAATATAATTGACAATGTCCTCCCGCGTGGCGGCAGGAGTGAACATTTTGATAGCGCTCATGTTTTCGCTGCCGAAGCCTTTGGGCGCCACGGTGATGTGAATCTGGTCGCCGGGCACGATGCTGGTGTGGATGACGGCGGGGGTGTTGTCGTTGGTGTTTTGTCGGCGCATAGGGTCCCCCACCACGCTCAAGCGCAGATATCCCTCCACATAGCCCTGGCGGACGCCCTCGTTGACGGCGGTTTCAAAATCGCCGTCCACAATATGGCAATCTTGGCCGATCTCCGCAAAAATCACCGCCATACCGGTATCTTGGCAGACGGGAGCCTCTTTTTTTGCCGCCAATTCGGCATTTTCCAGCATCTTATCAAAAATTTGGCGGCCCAAGGGCGATTTCTCCTGCTCCTTTCCTTTGCGGAAGGATTCCAGCACATCCTCCGGCAAGCGGCAGTTGGCCGCGATACAGGCTTCTTTTACTTTTTCGGTTATCAATTTCGCAGAAATTTCACGCATGACTCAAAACGTCCTTTCCTGCCGACAAATTCGGCGTTTATGTGACAAAATGTTACAAAACTTCCTATGGACAACAAGGCTGGGCTGTGGTACTATAATCTCGTGAGGAGCAATCCTCGCACACCGTTCATATCTTTATCCCCACAACCCGATTTGGCGCGTTTTCCCTTTTGGGAGGACGCGCCCCTTTTTTTGCCGCGCCGGGCCGGCGGCAACAGAGCGGAGGCCACGCCCGTCAAGGGCGGCGCAACGTCTCCCCCGTTCCCCGCCGTTCTTTCGCGTTGGCCGCGAAACAGCGGGCCGGCATAGCCAAACATCTGTCTCCGCCGGCGTTTGGCCCTGTTCAACCCAGTGAAAACGCTGCTTTTTCTATTATACCCGATCGAAAAACAAAGCGCAACCGCAAGGCTGCGCTTTGGTTCGTTACCTCCCTCTGCGTCTGGAGCTTTTTTTCTCGCCGAAGGCCCGGGAATCCGAGATCTTGCTTTCGCTGGCCTGCATAAAATGCTTCAGCTTATCTTCAAAAGAAAGATCGCCGGTTTTCTGCAATGTGCTGCGCACCGGCGCAGGGGCAGGCTGACGGGGCCGCTCCTGCCGGGCCGGCCTGGGCTGCTCAGGCAGCGCTTTTTTAATCGAAAGATTCACGCGCCCTTGAGGGTCTATTCCAATCAGCTTGACCTTGACCTCCTGCCCCTCGGAAAGATACTGTTTGATATCCTCCACATAAGCGTTGGCCACTTCTGAGATATGCACCATGCCGCTTTTGCCGCCGGGCAGCGCCACAAAAGCGCCAAATTTCGTGATGCCTGTCACTTTTCCATCGTAGATGGTTCCGACTGTCAACTCCATATCCGCTCTGTTTCCCTCTCCGTCTTTATTTACTTGATATATCCACAAAAACGCGCTCGCCTGGGGAGATATACCCCAGCTTTTCCCGCGCGATTCGGGCCACATAATCATCCGAATTTTCGCTTTCCAGCAGCGCCTTAATCTCGGCGTTGCGCAGCTCCTGCTCCTCAATTTGAGCCTGAAGCAAAGCCTGCTCTTCTTTTTTTTCCGCGATCTGTAGCTGCAGGGAAACCAGAGTAAACGCGGCGTAAACGGCAAAAACCGCCGTCGCTGTTTTGGCCAGCCCGCTGACCCGCTTCTTTTTCTTCATTTCCGCTTCCTCACCGGGCTCGACGCCCTCGATTATTTCTGCGGGGTCCTTTTATCGCTATTTTAAGAAATATTCACAGAAAAGTCAATAAATTATTTGGATTCTTGCCCTTCTGACCGCCCTTTTTTGAAAAAAGCTTGTATTCTGCCCGGAAGACTGTGGATAAACTGGGCTGCCGGAGCCAATAACGACAGCAAAAAGGGAGAAGGGCCCACAAAATAGAGCACGGCGCCCAGCCCTGCGCCCGTGAGCCCATAGGAGCGGATCTGCCCCTGGCAAAAGGCCAAAGTGACTGCGAAAAAACCGGCGGCGGAGACAAAGCAGAAAACCAGGTCCAGCGCCCCTGTCAGCAGCCGGCCCGCCCCCAGAACCAGCCGCAGAGCCCGAAGAATATCATAAAAAAGCCCCAAGCTCAAGCCCAGCAGAGCGGCGTAAAGAAAGGCTCTGGTCTGCTGCGCCAGCGCCCCTTCCGCGCCCATCAAAATAGGCGGGACCAGAAGCCCCGGCGGCGCTGCTGGTCGTCTTCATAAATCACCGCCTCCACCTGGCCGGCTATGGCGATTTCTCCCATTTCAAGACTGAGCTTTTCCACATGGAGCTGTTGGCCGCCGATGGTCAGCAGTCCCATAGACGTAATCAACGCCACCTGATTTTCGTCGAAACTAAGCACCTCAGAAACGCCGGAGACGCTGAGCCGCTCCCGATTTTCCAAAATCACATTGTGCGGCGCTGCTTCCATCCTTCTGTATTCTTCGCTTTTCATTGTGCCGACCGCCTTTCTTTTCTTCTCTCCCCAAAAAATCTCCGATTTTTTGGGGACCCCTCTTTATTGCTTCGATTTTCGGCCAGTAAATGGCCAAAAATCCTTTCGCCGCTTTCGCGGCATCCCGCCTTCGGCGGGGCCCTGGCGCTTCCGCGCCGTTTATCCTTTTCTTTGCTCTGCTCTATCTTATGAGAGGGGTAAAGCGGTTATGACGAAATTCCAATCCGCGGCGCAAGTCTCTTTTTCGTCGGCGGCTGAAGCGCGGCGGACGCGGGGTCTTCCCCGGCAAAAGACGGCGCTCTGCCTAAATCTCTCGGTAAAGCAGGCTGGCGTCGTTTTTGCCGGCGTGTTCCGGCGTCTGCAACACCTCTACCTTTAGCGTGCGGGCGCCGAAAGCCAGCTCCAATACGTCCCCAACCTTCACCTGATAGCTGGCTTTGGCCGGCTTGCCGTTCACGGTCACCCGGCCCACGTCGCAAGCGTCGTTGGCCACAGTCCGCCGTTTAATCAAGCGGGAAACCTTTAGATATTTATCCAATCTCATTGCCATTTTCCTCCTGATTCAAAAAAATAAGAGCCCTGGCCAGGGCCAAGGCTCTTTTTCTGCAAAATTTTACTCTGCCACCTGGTCCTTCAGCGCTTTGCCGGCTTTGAACACAGGGTATTTGCTGGCGGGGATCTTGATCTCCTCCAGGGTTTTGGGATTGCGGCCCACCCGAGCGGCCCGCTCCTTGACCTCAAACGACCCAAAGCCGATCAGCTGGATCTTATCTCCTTTTTTCAGCGCTTCGCCGACGGCTTCCATCATGGCGTTCAGCACAGCTTCTGCGTCTTTTTTGGGAATTTCCACTTTCTCAGCGATAGCCGCCGCCAGTTCTGTTTTATTCATTTCATTATCCTCCTTGCGTTCTCCCGCTTATCCTGCGGATTTCCTGCTTATTTGGTGGTCTTCAATCGGGCCTCTTCCTCTTGTCGGAAAGCCTCCAAAAAACGCCGGGACGCCCGATACAGCGCCTCCTCCGAATCGACTCCCTGGACGCGCCCTGCCTGAACGGCGGCAAACAAAAGCTCTCCCAATTCTTCTTCCGCTTTTTCGCCTCGGGCCGCAGCCTGCCGCAACAAATCCAGCCGCCGGCTCAAATCGTCCATCGCCGCCTCTCCCTGCGGAAAGACCCAGCCTCCTTTGGCCGCTCTGCTCTGCATTTTGTCGGCATATGCCAGCGCCGGCAAGCTGATAGGAATCTGCTCCAGGCTCTGAAACGCCGTTTTCTGCCCTTTTTCCTCTTTTTTGATTTGGTCCCAGTTTTTCAGCGCCTCTTCCGAAGTATTTGCCGCCGTGCCCCCAAAAATGTGAGGGTGACGCCGGACCAATTTTTTGCACACCTCGTCTATCACGTCGCTCAAGTCAAACCGACCGCCTTCTTGGGCGATACGGGCGTGAAAGACCACTTGCAGCAACACGTCGCCCAGCTCCTCCCGGAGGTTGGCGTCGTCCCGGCGGTCGATGGCGTCCGCCGCCTCATAGACCTCTTCAATAAAATTGCGGCGGATGCTGTCATGGGTCTGTTCCCTATCCCAAGGACACCCCTCCGGGCTCCGCAGCAGCGCCATAATTTCCGTCAGGTCTTCCATGTTATAGCGGTCTTTTGGATTAAAATCTATCATAGAAAAGCCCCCTTTGCAAGCATTATTTCGCCGATTCTCCCCCTTCTCAGCAGGAAACCGCCGAAAAACAAGGGGGCTCCGGCGGCGAACCGCCCGGCCAAAGCAAGCCGCCTACCAGCAGATGATACGCAGGCAGGCTTTCGCCGGCCCACAGCATTTTTTGCTCCAGCAGCCTCTCCGCGATTCCCGCTACGTCAAACCCCATGGCTTCCAGAGAAAACCGGAGTTTTTCCGGAAATCGGCAAGGCAAGCCGTCCTGCCGGGCGCAGCGCGAGCACCGCCGGCAGCCGCCGCAGGCCAAAGCAAGGCTGCCCGGGTAACGAAGCTGCTGCGCTAGAGCCCATTCCTCCGCCAAGCGCTTGGCTTGTCCCACAACGCGGCGATAAACCGCTTCCGTCGCCTGAGCCCCTTTGGTCTGCGCCCGCGTTTCCTCGTCGTAAACCGCCTGGACGGAAAGCAAGCAGGCCCCGGCATATTCCTCCAGCCGAGGCAAGGGCTTGTCATAAGGCGGGCAAGACCATCTGGCGTTATAATTGGGGCACTCCCGGCAATAGGGCAGAAATTTCTCTGGGAAATAAAATTCCATCAATTGGTCCATTTCCACCAAGCGCAGCCGGGCCTCCAGCCGGCTCATTCCTGCCCGTCCTTGTTTTCCTTGGTTTCCTCAGGGGGCTCCCCGTCGGCCTGCCGCCGGGTCAGCTCCACCAGCTCGCCGAAGCGGCCGATGATATATCCATAATTGTCCCGCTTATGGGGGATCATACAGCCGCTGCAATCCTTAATGCCGCCATAGGTATATTTGAAATTTCCGCCGCACTTATCCCCCAAAGCGTAAAGGGGACAATAGCAAAACAGGCAGTTGAAGTTTTCCTTGTCCTCCGTCTGGTGACAAGGGAAAAACTCGCACTTTGTGTGGCTGTAAAAGGAATATTGGCTGCCTCGCCACATCCCGTTGTCCTCATATAAATCGGGAATCTCTTTCAGGATGTCTTTTTCGTCCATGGCCGGATCCTCCTTTTCGTCTGTTCTTCCTCCATTATAGTCGACTGACGGGCCGCCGTCAACATTTTTCGTCTTTTTGTTCGTAAATTAAGTCGTTATACCGGCTGACATACCATCAAAACTCCGCCAATTGCCTGCTCATCCAGGCGATTTGAGCGCCCACATCCTGGGGGCAATGGGCGTCCGAAGCCGTCGCAATCCACACGCCCTGGCGCTGAAGCGCCTGCAAAAAGGCAGGCTCCATCCCCAGCCCTCCTTTTCCTTGGCTTCGGCGGTAAACGCCGCTGTTTTGCTCGGCATACATCCCGGCCTGGGCCAGCGCCTGAGCCGTCCGACTATAAAAATCATCCAATGAAAACGAGGGCCGGCGGCTGAAAATCTTCACGCTGTCCGGGTGAGCCAGGCCCTGAAACAAGCCGCTGCCGATCAGGTCCAACGTGGTTTCAAAAAACCGGCGATATACCTGGTCCACATCCCGCCTCTGCCAATCATCCGGGCTTTGGTCAAAGGCAAAGGAATCCACAAAATGGACGGAACCCACCGCAAAATCCAGCCCGCTTCCTTGCAAAAGGCCGCCAATCTGTTTTTCGCCCTGCTGGAAATAGCAGACCTCCAAGCCAAAACGAACCCGAATGGAGAAAACTTGGCGTTTCATCCTCTCCACAAAAGTCTGATATTCCGCCAAATCACAGCGCCCCGCCTTGCGGGCGAACCACTGGGCGACCGACCGGCTGGCGGCCGTGACCTGGCGATAGAGCGGCGTAAATTCTCGAAAGCGATAGCTGTGCTCCAAAAGCCAAATTTCATCCAGCCCCATCCGCTGCGCCTGCTCTATAAATTTCTGAACCCAAGCCAGGGTATAAGGACCTTGTTCCAAGTGAATATGCCCGTCCAGCATTGCCCGCATCTCCTTTTTTGCCGTTTTTCCCTTTCAAAAAGGCGCGTTTGCGCAAAACCCGTTCAAGCCAGGTCCGCGCAGTCCAGCAAGTCCACCAAAATAGCGTTGGAAACAAACATCCCTTGAGGCGTCAGACGCCATCGGCCGTTTTCGCAGACGCAATAGCCCGGCTGAATATATTTTTGCAATTTTTGTCCGTAGGGGGTAAATTCCAGCCGAAACCGGCGGTAAAATTCCTCCTCGTCAATGCCGTCCGCCGTCCGCAGCCGCAGCATGATATATTCGCCATGACGTCGAAAGCTGGCCACCTCGTCGGCCTCCTCCACCAGCCCCGGTCCGCCGGCCACTCCATGGATATAGGTTTGGATATCGGCGGTAAACGAAAACCGTCTTCCGCCAAAAAAGCTGTGGGCCGAAGGCCCAAAGCCCAGATATTGCGAAAGATCCCAATACTTTCCGTTGTGCCGGGAACGAAAGCCCGGCCGGGCGAAATTGGAAATTTCATATTGTTCAAATCCCGCCGCCGCCAGCCACTGGACGGCGCTGAGATACATTTCCGCCTGGACGTCGTCGTCCGGCAGGGCAGGGTTCCGCTCATACAGCGGCGTCCCCTTTTCCAGCTTCAGCGCATAGGCCGAAAGATGCTTGGGCGCCAGCGACGCGATTTCATAAACCGATTTTTCCCATTTTCCCATGGTCTGGCCAGGCAAGCCATACATCATATCCAGCGATATATTGTCAAACCCCATGTCCTGGGCCTGTTCCACCGCCTGTCGAGCCTGGTCGAAGGTATGCAGTCGCCCCAGAGCCTTCAGTTCGTCGTCGTCCGCGCTTTGCACGCCGAAGGAAAGCCGATTGACCCCGGCCCGCTTCAGCTGCTTGAGCAGCTTGGCGTCTGTGCTCTCCGGGTTGCATTCCACCGTAATCTCCGCATTTTTGCTGATAGACGCGCATTTTTCCAAGGAGGCGAGCAGCCTTGTCAGCCGCTTGCCTCCCATCAGAGAAGGGGTGCCGCCGCCGAAATAAACCGTGTCGATCTCAAAGGCGTCCTTTTCGCGGAAATATTGCTGAAAATGGGATTCCACTGCCTGGCAATAATCGTCCATCAACTTGCCGTCTTCGCACCGGCGGGAATAAAAATCACAATAGGCGCACTTTTGCCGGCAAAAAGGCACATGGACGTAAACACCTAAATTCTGCCTGATCGCCGGCCTCGCCGCCCTCTTCTGTTTGTTCCATGCCATAACATAACTCCCAATTTATTTTTGTGTTCCCGCTGTCCCTCAATCCAAAGCCTGGGAAAATTCATACGTTCTTGCTTCACAGAGCGATTGATCGACTTGCTCCAAAAATCGGAATTTATCGCTGCTTATTCTTTTGTTTTTTAACAGTCGTATATCCCAAGACCGGCAATGCAGCGAGATCAATTAATCCGACAATCCGTATCATAACATCCGACGGTCCATACCCAAAAGATTTTCGCCTGCAAGAATCATGGTACATAATTTCAGTTCGTATGGACGATACGACAAGAACGATTGCTCTAAAAACGTAGTATTGATTCATTGTATTTTGAAGCTGCGGCCAAAATTCCGGTACAGGAACTCCTGCCAGCGTCGGGACGGCCCAACGGCCACGCTCCGTATGAGCTCTCCCCCGCCATGCGCCCATGTGCCCGAGGTTTAAACGATAGAATCCGCCGGCCCTCCCCACAAGTCGGAAAGGAACCGGCCCCCTTCGCAAAAAAGGGGGCCGCTTTTATTCTTCATCCAGCTTGAGCACAGCCATAAACGCCTCGGTGGGCAGCTGGACGCTGCCCAGGGAACGCATTTTCTTTTTGCCCTCTTTCTGTTTTTCCAACAGCTTCTTTTTCCGGGTGATATCGCCGCCATAACATTTGGCCAAAACGTCTTTGCGCATTGCCTTCACCGTCTCCCGAGCGATGATCTTGCCGCCGATGGCGGCCTGAATGGGCACCTCGAACAGCTGACGGGGGATATTCTCTTTCAGCTTTTCGCAGATGCGCCGGGCCCGGGGATAGGCTTTCTCTCGATGGGCGATGAAGGACAGAGCGTCCACCTGCTCGCCGTTGAGCAGCAGATCCACCTTCACCAAATCGCTGGCATGGTAGCTCTCGATTTCATAATCCAGCGAGGCGTAACCCCTGGTGTTGGCCTTCAGCGCGTCAAAAAAATCATAGATGATCTCGTTCAGCGGCATCAAATAGTGCAGTTCCACCAGATTGGTATCCAAATATTGCATATTTTTGAATTCCCCTCGACGCTCCTGGCACATGGGCATGATATTGCCCACATAATCCGGCGGGGCGATGATGGAAACCTTGGCATAGGGCTCCAGCGCCTCGGCAATAGAGCCTGGGTCGGGGTAATTGTGAGGATTGTCCACATGGACCACAGAGCCGTCGGTTTTGGTGATCTCATAGATGACGGAAGGCAATGTGGTCACTAAGTCCAGGTCAAATTCCCGTTCCAGCCGTTCCTGAATGACCTCCATGTGAAGCATTCCCAAAAAGCCGCAGCGGAAGCCGAAGCCCAAAGCAGCGGAGGATTCCGGCTCAAAGGAAAGGGCGGCGTCGTTGAGCTGCAATTTTTCCAGCGCGTCCCGCAGGTCTGGGTATTTGGAGCCGTCCTCCGTATAAACGCCGCAATAAACCATCGCCTGGGCGGGCCGATAGCCAGGCAACGGCTCTGCCGCCGGGTTGGTCGCCAGCGTAACGGTATCGCCCACTCGGGCGTCCTTGACATTCTTAATAGAAGCAGAAAAATATCCCACTTCTCCGGCGGTCAGAAGATCGCAGGGGCCCAAACCCATGGGCAGCAAATAGCCGCATTCCAAGATATCATATTCCGCGCCGGAAGCCATCATGCGCGCCCGATCCCCCGTCCCCAGGGACCCTTCCATAATGCGAAAATAGACGATAACGCCCCTATAGGGGTCGTACTGGCTGTCAAAAATCAAGGCCCGCAGCGGCGCTTCCGAGTCTCCTGAGGGGGCGGGAATATTTTGCACCACATCTTCCAGCACAGCGCCAATATTGACGCCTGCCTTGGCGGAAATCTCCGGCGCGTCCAGAGCGGGGATGCCGATGATATCCTCAATCTCATGCTTAACCCGCTGAGGGTCGGCGGCGGGCAGATCGATTTTGTTCAGCACTGGCAGAATTTCCAGGTCGTGTTCCAAAGCCAGATAGGTGTTGGCCAAGGTTTGGGCCTCGATGCCCTGGGCGGCGTCCACCACCAAAACGGCCCCCTCGCAGGCGGCAAGGCTGCGGGACACCTCGTAATTGAAGTCCACATGGCCTGGGGTGTCGATGAGGTTCAGGGCATAGGTTTCCCCGTCCTTGGCCTTGTAGCTCAGGCGCACCGCCCGGGCTTTGATGGTGATGCCCCGCTCCCGCTCCAGCTCCATGTTGTCCAGCAGCTGATCCTCCATCTCCCGGTCGGAAACGGCGTCGCAGGCTTCCATCAGCCGGTCCGCCAGGGTGGATTTGCCGTGGTCGATATGGGCCACAATAGAAAAATTGCGAATTTTGCTTTTATCTGTCATTTCTATATTCCCAATTCTCCGCGCTGTGAAATCAAAATTCGGCCGCCCCGCGCGGCGGGCGGCGGCAAAGAGCTCCCTTCTTTTGGAGGCCATTGGCCCAAAAGAGGTTGATATGGGTTTCAGTATATCATCCGCAGACCGAAAAATCAATCGGACAAGGCGGAAAAAGGAAGAGTTTTCCGCCCGAAAGCGCAAAAAACCCCCAGGCGCCGCCTGGGGGCCAAAGAGCCTATGGCCTACCCGAAACCCGAACAGGGCCGGCAGGATAAATTTCGCCCAGGATCTTCAAAATCTCCTTCTGAGATTGCTCCCATTCTTCCGCCGGCGCCTGGACCAAAGCGGCCAGAGAGCAGCCGGCGCCCTCCGGCTGGGCAAAGCTGACTGCCAGGGCGACCTGTCCCCCTTCCGCGCCGAACACGGCCTGACCCGCCGGTTCTCCCTCCCGGCTCAGGGAAAAGAGCTTCTGCTGCCCCGGAACCGTCAGAGCCTGAGGCCGGACGGCGCCCATAATCTGTATTTTCATCTGTCCTTCCGGCGCGAAAAGCGTCACGCCCCAATCCGGGCTGTCCTCCCGGTTGGGCAGACGGGCCCAGGCGCCCTGCTGTTCCACGCCCCATCCCGGCGGCAGAGCATAGCAAAAGCCGCCGTCCTGCCATTGGAAGCCCCAATAATCCCAGTCTTCGTCCCCATAGCCCAGCTGCAAAATCTCCCCCTCCGGCGGCTCCACAGCCGGCGCCGGTTGGGCAGTTTCCCTCCCCTTTGTCGTCCCCTCCTCCGGCTGCCGCTGCAGGGCGGCCGGGCGGCTCAAAAGAGCCGCGCCGCAGAAAATTCCCGCCGCAAAAGCGGCAAATGTAATAAACGCCCAACTTTTTCTCATTTTTCTCCTCTGATTCTCTCTTCCCCCGCAAACAGCCCTGCCCGCAGACAATGGCCCATAAACAGGCCCACCAAAAGGGAACTAATGGAGCTATAGGCCAACGCCGACACAGGGGCAAACCAAAATTGGCGCTCCTGGTCCAAAGGATATCGATCGAGGGGAGCATAGAAAATGACAAAACAAAAAACAATCGCCGCCGCCAACAGAGCCAGCCAACCCCAATTCACACAAAACCGGCTTTTCAGCCCCTTGAACCGGAAACCCAAGGAAAGGCAAAAGCCCACCGGAAGCGCCGCCGCAATGCGGGATAGCCGCAGGGCTATATACCAAAAGAGGGCCGGGTTTTGGACGTTCCACCCCTCCGGCGTCCGGGCCCAGCTTCGATAATAATCCAAAATCTGGGCCACAGTGTCATAAACCAGGCAATAGCTCATCAATCCCGCAAACGCCGCCAAACCCCAAAACAGCGTCTTTTTCGCCTCTTGATTGCTTACTTTTTTCATCATCTTCTCCTTTCTCCGCCAACAAGTATTGTCCTCCCATCCTGCGCCTTGGTTTACAATTCCATTTTACAAGTTCCTCCTGGAAATTACAACAGTCAAAATCGCCAAAGAATCCTCTCATTTTTCGTCAAGATATACAAAAAAATCCCCCAGGCGACGCCCGGAGGATTAAAGGGAGGCGATTTCGTTATTCCACAGGGATGGCAGGGACATGACGATACAGCATTATCTGGCATGAATTGCATTGGTATAAATAGGAATAAATCCATCGAGTTCCCCGCTGGTTTGGACTATCTCGGTCAATAGTTTTAGCCAGCTTGGCCATCGATGCCGGCTGGAAACTACCTCTGTTGCAATCGCAAATCAACCCTGTTTCCGCAAAGACCGGCGAGTGGAATTTATTTCGCACATCTACGCTCTCAGCCGCCCGGAACAGCTCTTCTTCAGTGAGTCCATGGGTCAGCATAGAAAAATAGGATTCCGCCTCTGTGTCATACCAAATAAGGTTCAAATCTTTCCCCTTGTCTTCCGCCAACCAAATCAATCCGCCCGGTTTGCCGTTCACGGCAATCCGTTCCAGCGTATCTCCCTCTCGGCTCTGCACCAAAATGGAGGAGCTTTCCGAAAGCTGTTCAAAATGAATGGTACGCTTTCCCTTTTGGTCGGCGTAAAAGACGGACTGGCTATATTCTCCCTGTTGATCGCTCTGCTGTTCAAAGCCTTCGGGCAGCCAATCCAGCCTGCATTCCAGCGTCAGCCCCTTGCGCTCGGGCCGGTTGGTCTTGGCTTGGAAGAAGAAGCCGCTCTCCCGCTCCTCAATCTCCAGTTCAGACCGAGTAAGCCCCGCCGCGCCGGCAGCGCAGACCAACAACCCTGCCGCCAGCAACGTTGCCAAGCTGAGTTTCCACAATCTTTTCATCTGTTTCCCCTCCTTTGTTTGGATGATAATCCTATTTTACAAGATATGGCTGGAAATTACAAGGGGTAATATTCCAAAATATTCGCTGTTTTTTATTTGAATAAACCAACGTCCCCCAAACGGTACTCTGGGGGACGTTGAAAATGCGGCGCTACTCCGCCGGCATTGCCGAAGTATGAACATAAATTCTATCCCATTGACACAGATCGCAGCAATATCGAAAAGAGTAAATCCACCGAACCCCTTGTTGATTCGGGCTGTCTCGTTGAATGGCCCGATGCAGTCTGGCCTCGCCAACCTGCCTCAAAACGCCGCCGCAATTGCAATGATATCCGCCGTCATGGGCAATCGGCTGCCGAAATTGCAGTTCTTCTTGCTCCGTTATCAGTTCTTGCTCTTCCTCCACAAAAAATGGAACTTTTAACACCGACAACATCAACGCCGCAGATAGGAGACAAAGAAGCGCTATCTTCCATTGTTTCTTCATCCGTTCTGCTAAAGTTAGAGCATACAATCAGGCATACATACAGTCAGGATTCAATTTTTGCCTTGTGGTTATATTGAGAGGGGTATCGCACATATTGCACCGATAGCGATAGGTTGTAAGGCGCGTCCGCTCTACCACCATATGCTGGGGATTGTGGTGACTGCACATTTGATGCGGAAGTTTGGCTCCCCATTCCATATCATAGTACGGGCCACGTTCTACCTCCAAAGAACCGCCACAAGTGCAGTTATAGCCATCATGAGGCATAATCCCATTCTCCCCATCAATTTCAATGACGATTTCAGGAACTTCCTCCACATCGGCAGCGAACGCTGGAACCATCATGGCTGCGGCCATCAGGCACGCGGTGAACAAAGCTGTCAGTTTTCTCATAGTCTTTCGACTTCCTTTCTGCTCGATCAATTTCACAACGATTTTGCCGGCTTATCTTGTGATACTTCTATTTTACAAAATTCTCGCTGGAATTCAACTGGCAAAATAGCCAAAAAATTTCTCAAAATTTTGGCGTTGCACTTTTCAAACTCAAAAAGTGCAACCAACTTTTTTGTAAATATTTTATGAACAGAAATTCGGAACAAAAAAAACCGGCCTCCCTTTCGTAGCAAAAGGGGGCCGCTCAGTCAATTCTTTGAACGCTTTCTGCAATGGCGAAAACCTCTTCCCGGGGCACATAGGTTGTGGACAGGCAAAAAAAGGACTGGGCCTCCGGGTCATACCAGGTCAGGCGGTAATCTGTGCTGTTATACCATTCCTTTGCAATCAAGCCGCCTCTATTTTCTCCCACCCACACCGGCTGAGCGCTTTCCTTATCCTCTGTGATATGCGTAACGGCATAAGTGGAAAAACGTTGGAAAAGAATCGTGCCATTTTGATAATGATTGGTTTGGACATAGGCAATGGAATCGAAGCCCTCGATCTCCTGCTTGCTTTGCTCCATGAGTTCATATCCCTCGGGCAGCCAAGCAGGGGCATAGCGGCCTTTCATCTCCCATTCCCCGCCCCATTCTTCTTGAGGCAAAGCATAGGAGACTCCATTTTCCGTCAGACGAATTTGTATGCACCCCACGGCGTCTTTCACCGCCCCAGCCTCACCCCACAGAGCGGTAGATCCCGCCAGCAAAACCAGGGCTGCTGCTGCGGCATGACGGCGCCAGGGGCGGACGGAGGAGGGCTGGGCCGATTGGAAAATTTGCCGGGCCTGTTTCTGAGCCTGGGCGGCGCGAAGCAGGCGCCGCGTTTCCTCTTCAGCCAAAGGAGGCAGGCTTTTTTCCAGCTCCAGCAGCCGTTCCCCCTGGTCCCAGGCAAAATCTGCCATCATCTGCCGAAATTGCTCTTCTTCTTTTCGGCTCACTCGCCCCAGCCCTCCTTTTCCATTTCTTTTCTGGCCAGGCGGCGGGCGCGGGTCAGCCGCATCCGCACGCTGGCAGGCTTAATTCCCAGCTGCCGGGCAATCTGTCGGTCGTCCAGCTGCAAGATATATTTGGCTTCCAAAGCCAACCGGTCTTCTTCTGGCAGGCGAGGCCAGATTTTGGCCAGCGCCTGCTTTTGCTGCCCCAAAATCGCCTGCTCTTCCAAAGAGGGTCCTGGGCAAGCCAGCTCCTCTGTGGGCTGGGTCCGCCAGCTCTGCTCCTCCTGAACCTGCCGCCGCAGGGCGGCCGATTGGCGCTGCACGGCGGCGGCCAGGTAAGCGGCCAACGGCGCTTCCTCCAGCTGGGCCCAGTCCTTTTGCCGCTCCGCCAGCCAAGCCAGCGTTTGTTGGGTTAGCTCTTGGGCGGCTTCTGGCCCGACCTGTCGCTGAGCCAGGCGAAGCAGCAGCGCCCCATGGCGCTGGATCAGCTGCGGCAGCAGCGGCTGATCCTCCATCTGCTCCGCGGAACGGACAACGACGCTCAACTTCCATCCTCCCAATGGCTTTTCGTTTCCTATTTTACCCTCTCTCCCTGCATTTGTAAAGCCGCTTTTCGCCCTGGCGCAAATTTTTCTACCATTTCGGCGAATTTTGTGGTATAATTCTAATACAAAGAATAATATTCGCACATATTTCCCCGAAACGTAATCTCAAAAGCAGGCAAAAAGGAGGGTTTCATTTTGTTTCAGAAGGATGATTTTGTTATGTATGGCGGCGTCGGCGTTTGCCGGGTGGCGGAGGTCGGCCCATTGAAAGACCCGCCGGAGGGCCAGCAAGAAACAGATTACTATACTCTGGAGCCGGTTTTCGGCTCCGGCGCCATTTATAGCCCTGTGGATTCCAAGGTTTTCATGCGCCCGATTTCCTCCCGGCAGGAGGTTTGCCGTCTGATTGCCAAAATTCCGCAGATATCCGACGCCCCTTTTATCACTAAAAACCAAAAATTGCTCTGCGACCATTATCAGGCTTTCATGCGCACGCATGACTGCGAAGACCTGGTGCAGTTGATTAAATCCGTCTATGCCAAGCAGCAATTCTCTCAGAAAAAGGGCAAAAAATTAGGAGAGACAGACCAGCGTTATTGCAAGATGGCGGAGTCTTTGCTGCATGGCGAATTTGCCGTGGCGCTGGATTTGCCGTTGGAGCAGGTGCAGCCCTTTATCTTCCAGGCAATCCAACGCCTGGAGGCGGACGAAAGCCCGGAAGCGGTATTCGGCGAAAAAATGGCGTGACGGCGCAACAAGCATAAAAAGGAGGCGGCCTGATCGCAAAAGGCCGCCTCGGCTGTCGTCTCCTTCTAATCCAAATAATCGCCCACGTTATGGTAATTATATTGCTTTTTGATCTTGATGAGAATCGAGCCGTCCGGTTGCTCGGTTTCCGAGACAATTTTGTGCTTAGTCCGGTTGCGCAGCAACATGGCTTTGTAATGCTCCGCTTCCTCCCGGACGTTTTTGACAGCCTGGTCGTGGGGAACGTCCTCCTTCAGCTGGAAATGAATCGTTTGCTCCAGGCAAGCCGCTTGAATGCGTTTCATAGGCCAATTCCTTCTTTCACAGGTTTGTTATCTTTATTTTAACAGTTTTCCGCCGCTCTTCGCCAATGAAATTTTTTCGTCGCCGAAAATTTTGTGCATTTTGCGCAGACAGAGCGCCGATTTTTTGGTGATTTTGGCCAGAGCATTCAAAAAGCCACGCAAAAAAACCGGGGCAGTTTTTGCAAAACCGCTCCGGCTTTTTGTTGTAATTCTCAATTTTTAGAGCTGATATAACTCTGTGTATTTTTTGGTCAAGTAATTGATATAGTACTCTGGGCGAAACGGTTCGCCGGTGGCCAAGCGCAGGATTTCGTCGGCGGTTTTTTCTGCGCCATATTGGTGGATATTCTCCTTCAGCCAACCGCTGATTTTCTGAAAATCGCCAGAAGCCAACGCTTGGTTTACATCAAACTGCTTCTCCATAGCCTGGAAAAATTGAGCCGCATAGGCGCTGCCCAAGGCATAAGTGGGGAAATAACCGAAGCTGCCGCCGCCCCAATGGCCGTCCTGCAAAATACCCTGGGCAGGGCCGGCGGGGCGAACGCCCAGATACTGCTCGTATTTATCTGCCCAAGCCTGGTCCAGCTTGTCCAGATCCAGGCTACCGTCAAAGATCGCTTTTTCCAGCTCATACCGGATCAGGATATGAATGGGATAGGTCAGCTCGTCGGCTTCGATGCGAATCAGCGAGGGCCGCGAGGCGTTGATCATCTCCACAAATTGGTCCAGCGTCACATGGCCAAGCTGCTCTGGAAACAGCTTTTGCAGCGCCGGATAATTGGCCTGCCAAAAAGCTCGGCTCCGGCCCACATGGTTTTCCAGCAGCCGCGATTGGCTCTCGTGCATGGCGTAGCCGACGGCATTTTTGAAAGCTGTGCCGTTGTATTCCGGCTGGATCTGCAAGCCGTAAAGCCCATGGCCATACTCATGAACGGCGGACATAATGACAGACAACGGGTTTTGCGGATAATAATGGACGGCGATGCGGGTTTCCTTATCCGAGAAAAAGTCAGTAAACGGATGCTCCGTCTCCGCCACGCCGCATTGGCCCGGATTCATCTGCATATAATCCAAAATATGCTGGACAAACTCCTTCTGCTTGGCCAAGTCGTATTCCAGATAAAGAGGCGACGGATCAATTTTTTTGCCCTCCCGCTGGATTTTCTGGATCAGCGGCAACAGCGTTTCTTTGATTTTGCTAAAAAACTCGTCATACATAGCCATGCTGGTCCCCTGCTCAAAGCGATCCAGCAAATAATCATAGTCGGCGCAATCCTTATCCAGGTAAGTCAGCGCCTCTTTCTGCGCCTGGATAATTTCCTTCAGCGCCGGCTGAAAGGGCTCGAAATCATTGGCCAGCTTGGCCTGCCGCCAGGCGTTGTGGCCGTCTGCCGTCACTCGCCTTTGGCGGATATAAACCTCTTTGGGCAAAACGCGCACATCCTCCAGCTCCCGGAAATAGAGCTTCAGCTCCTTTTCCAGCAAGCTTCCCGGTTCTGCCTGAGCCAGCAGGCTCTCCAGCCGCTTCAGGCTTTCCGGGTTTGTCTGGTAAGAAAAGGCCTCTCCGGCCAGGATAGCGCCCAGTTTATTCCGCTGGGGAATGCCCTCCTCCGGCGCTACGGTGGCGGCGTCAAAATTCAAAGTGGACAAGGTCATTCGATACGCCTCGCACACCTGCTTATATTGCTCAAAAAACTCCAAATCGTTTTGCTTTGCTTCCTGGTTCACGGCGTTTGCCTCCCTTTTAACCGCTGCGAAATGGGTTTTATTCCATCGAGGGATTTTCCCAGTTGTGCCAGACGTTCTGCACGTCGTCGTTGTCTTCCAGCATTTCCAACAGCTTATTCATGTTTTTGATATCGTCGTCCTCCTCCAGGGCGATATAGGTTTGGGGGACCATAGCCTCCTCCGCCTCCAGGAAAGAATAGCCCTGTTTTTCCAAAGCCTCGCGAACGGCGCCCAAGTCGTCGGTGGCGGTAGCGATTTCAAACACATCCTCTTCGGCGGAAAAATCGGCTGCGCCGGCCTCCAGAGCCTGCATCATCACCTCGTCCTCATCCATGTCGTCCAGCCGTTCAATGGCCAAAATGCCCTTTCGGTCGAACTGCCAGGAAACGCAGCCCGAAGCGCCCAAATTTCCGCCGTATTTATCAAAATAGTGGCGCATGTCGCCGGCCGTGCGGTTGCGGTTGTCCGTCAGCGTCTCCACAATCACGGCAATGCCCTTGGGGCCGTAGCCCTCGTAGGTAATGGATTCATAATCCTCGCCGGCGCCGCCCGCCGCATATTTTTGCAACACCCGATTGATGTTGTCGTTGGGCACGTTATTGGCCTTAGCCTTGGCGATAACGTCCCGCAGCTTGCCGTTGACATTGGGGTCGGCAGAGCCGCCGGTGCGAATAACCACCGCCATCTCCCGGGCAAATTTGGTGAATACTTTGGCGCGCTGCTGATCCACAACGCCCTTCTTCCGGGCAATATTATGCCATTTGGAATGTCCGGACATCGTTGTCCCTCCTAAATCGATATGGTTCCATCCCGACAAACGAAAAACCGCCGGGGCGTTTTCAAAACGTTGTCTTTTATTTTAACATTTTTCCGCCTCAAAATCAACTACTCCAAAAAAACCGGTATAAAACCGGCGAAGACGGCGCACAATAAGGCTGCCACACAAAAGCGAGGTGAAATGAAATGAACCAGAAAAACGCCAAGAACAGCCAGAATAACAGCCAGAACAGCCAGAACAAGGGCCAGAACGGCAAGACCGAAAACAAGAGCGAAAACTGCAAGCACGACTAAGTTTTTGCGCTTTTGCCGGCAAAAGGGGGACTGGCGCGGCCCGCAGGGCGGCGGCAGTCCCCCTTTCCTACATTGCTTTAGAGCTTTAGATTTCTCGCACGCGGGCCACGCCAGGAATGCCTAACAGGCTAATTTGAAGCTGCGCCAAAGTGGTCTGCCCGCCCAGCTTCAAGCCGATGGTCACAGGAGCCACTCCGTCCGCAGGCAGGTTCTGGTTGATGGTCAGGATATTGGCTCCGGCGTCATAAATGCAGCCCAGCACCGCAGAAAGCACGCCAGGCTGATCCTCCAGAGAAAAATAGAGGGTGGCCAAGCTGCCCACAGCGCCTTTGTCAAATACCTCCACGCTGTCCCTATATTTATAGAAGGCGCTACGGGAAAGGCCGCAGGCCCGGGCCGCCATAGCCGCGCTGGGAACCTGGCCTTTGGCCAGCATCTCTTTGGCGGCCACCACCTTCAAAAAAACCTCTGGCAGCACTCGGCTGTCGATCAGCAAATACTTATTCTCCTGCCGCTCCGCCACGATCCGCGCCTCCTCGCCCCATTTTCTTCTAAATTTCTCTGTGCCCTTCCAAGCGGCGTCAAGCGTTGAAAAGCGCTGACGGCAGCCGCCTTTTATTCTTCGCTGATTTCGTCCGCCATGCCCAAAACCTGAGCCAGTAGATTTCGAGAATCCGGCTTGGTATCCCGCAGCAAATCCGCGTCTTCTTCCCCCAGATTTCCCCAGACAGAAAAACGACCGTCGGCTTGAGCCGCGATCTCCAGGCTGTCGTAGGGGGCGTAAATTGCGTCTCGATAGTCTTCTTGCCAATCAAACAGCGCTCTGGCGACTACAATCACTTTGTTTTTTCCAAAATAATATCGCTTCAATGCCGCGCCCTCCTCCCCAAAAAGCCCTGGCTTTTCTGGTATTTGGCCTCCGTCTTTGCCACTATTATATCACGCTGCCGCAGAGCAATCAAGGTTCGCAAAAAGTCAGGCTCTTTCGTGGCAAAACACGGGCTTGGGGACCGAAAAATGCGAGGCCAAAAGTTCAATGTAGGAACCTACAAGAATCCCTTAGATATTGAGAATTCGGCTTGGCAAACCGACCATTCGCCAAAAATCTCTCTATAATTTTACATAGCGCTGTCGAATTTGTCAATGAGTTGACGCATCATCTTGAAAAAGCTTTTCAGACCGTCAAAACAAAAGCCCCCAAACCCCTTGCAAACACAAAGGGAAGCCCCAGAATCCATAGATTCCGGGGCTTCCCTTTTGGCGGAGTAGGAGGGATTCGAACCCTCGAGCCGTGTTAGCGGCTACACGATTTCCAGTCGTGCTCGTTATGACCACTTCGATACTACTCCATATACCTTTTTGCCAACGCATTCAGCTTTTTTAGTATAGCAGATTCTTTTTCCTTATGCAAGTATTTTTTTCGGATTTTCAAAAATTTTTCTCCGCTCCAAGAACGACGGGCGACCTGCCAAAAATGAGTCGGCGGCAGCGGAAAGCGGATTCCATCCCCTTGCAGAGCGTAAAAAAGCAGTAAAATCGTCGATATATGATTGATTTTTGTCTGAATTTGTCGTAATTTCTGCTTGTTTAGAAATCTGCTATATAATCTTCCCAGAGTTTGTTTCTGGAGGAATTTTTATGTTATCCCCTTCTATCGTCTATGAGGAGCTCCGGCTTTTGGGCGTCACCCCGCATTATAAAGGCTGCCGACAGACGGCCTTGGCCATTGAACTGGTTTTGCAAAATGAAGATTCTCTGAACCACATCACAAAAATGGTCTATCAGGCGGTGGCCAACCAAATCGGCTGTAGTCCGGCCAGCGTCGAGCGGAATATCCGCACTGCCGCTCACGTCGCTTGGAAAATCAACCCTTCCCGGCTGAAGGAGCTCGCCGGGTATCCTCTATCCGCCGCGCCCTCTGCTTTAGAGTTGATTACCATTCTGTCTTCTCATCTTCAGCGCGCCCAATCCGCGCCGACATCTCTGTAAACGGCGCTCGCCTGCCAAACGCCGCAGGCCCCGGCGCGGCGCGCCAGGGCCTGTTTGGTTATTGGGTTGTTCGGTTGTTATTTCGCCAGTTTGTTGCTCCAAATCTTCCCGTCGATCATGGTCAACACGCACTGGGTCATATTGCTGAAGGGATGGCCGTCAAAAATAGCGATATCCGCGTCCTTTCCAGGTTCCAGGGCGCCGACTTTATCTTCGATGCCCAACAGCTTGGCAGGGTTGACGGTGACGGCCTTGAAGGCCTCCTTTTCATCCAACCCTCGGGCGATACACACGCCGATATCCCGGGGAAGCCATTTGGTTTCCGAAGAGGTATCCGCCGTCAGGCAGACCATACAGCCCGCTTCAATCAGGGCCTGGGCGTTTTCTGGCACAGCGTTCCACAGCTCCATTTTGGAAGGAGGCATCAGCAGAGGCCCCACCACGCAGCGGACCTTTTTGCTCCCCATATATTCGGGGATCAGGTGGCCCTCGGTGGCGTGTTCAATGGTGTAATCCAAGCCAAACTCCTCGGAAACTCGGATGGCAGTGCAGATATCGTCCGCCCGATGAGCGTGAATCCGGCAGCGCATTTCTCCCCGAACCACAGGAACCAGCGGTTCCAGACGGAAGTCATATTTGCCCGCCTTGATTCGGTCGTCGCCCACATCTTTCAGCCGCTCGGAATAATCCCGAGCCTGAGCCAGCGCTTCCCGCAGCAGAGCGGCGTTGCCCATGCGGGTCATGGGAGATTTGTCCTTGGGACCATAGTTAGTTTTGGCGTTTTCGCCCAAGGCCATTTTCATCGCCTCCGTGCCGGGAATCCTCATCTCGTCGGCCACCTTGCCCCGCAGCTTGAAGGCCACGCCTGTGCCGCCAATCAGGTTGCCAGAGCCTGGGCCGGTGTAACAGGTGGTGAAGCCGGCGCTGCGAACCTGCTCAATGGCGAAATCAAAGGGATTCAGCGCGTCGATCCCCCGCAGATGAGCCTGGATGGGCCCGCTCATCTCGTTGCCGTCGTTGCGGGTGCGGTGCCAGTTGGGCTCGTTAAAGGTGGAGATATGGGTATGGGCGTCGATCAGGCCCGGGGTCACCCATTTGCCTGCGGCGTCCACAATTTCCGCGTCGGCGGGAATCTCCACATTGGGGCCTACCGCTTTGATCTGGCCCCCCTCTACCAAAACAGTCCCCTGGTCCATAAAGGTTCCGTCGGGCTTCAATACCTTGCCGTTTTTAATCGCAATCATCGCGCGATTCCTCCTATCTATAATTTGCCGCTATGCTGAACGTTGGGAAGCCTGGCAGGCTCCGCTCTGTTTTTTAGTATAGCACACTTTTGCCCGCTTCGCCAGATTCCTTTGGCAAAAGCCCAAATTCCTGTTATACTGTGGAGGAACCCCGACGGCCGCGCAGCGCGGCTGAAAGCGAGCCGCGGCCCTGAGCGAAGGCGATAGGGCCGGCGGCTGCCGAAGATTCCCCATTGCAAAAGGAGAGGAAACGATATGATAAACCGAGCGAAAGAACCGGAGCGGCCTCATTTTGAGCAGTTGATCCAAGACGTCATGGCCCGCTACCAAGCGGCGGGCGTAGCTGTGGCCATTGTGAATCAAGAAACCACGCTATACCAAAATTTCTTCGGCTGGCGGGACGCGGAGAACCAGCTTCCCATAGACGAAAACACCATTTTCGGCTTGGCCTCCATCTCCAAATCCTTTACGGCCCTGGCAATTCTGCAGCTGGCAGAGAGAGGGGCGATCGACCTGGAAGGCCCGCTCTCCCGCTATATCCCGGAATTTTGCAACGCCCATGCGGCTCAGCCGGTAAAGGTTTGGCATCTGCTGTGCCATTCCGCCGGCTTTCTGCCTCAGCCCCGGACGCTGGCCTCTACTGTGGCCAAAGAGATGGGAATCTGGCAGGAGGGACAGGCAGAGCTGGGGGACCACCCGGGCTTGGCCCAGCGAGGCGCGGAGCTGATTTGCCGGCGGCTGGACAGCCAGGCGGAAAAAACAGGCCGTCCCGGCGAAAACCTGAGCTACAGCAACGACAGTTTCGGCCTGCTCTCCGAAATCGTGCGGCGGTATGGCGGCGAACATTCCTTCCCGGATTACATAGAAAACCATATTTTGGCCCCTTTGGGCATGAATCGTTCAGGCGTCCGCTTCATCGCCCCGGCCCAAGATCCCAACTGTTCCAAGCTCTATTATCTGGAAGAGGATCAACGGCAATGGACCCGGGATTTTTATGACAACGCCTTTGTGCTGATGGGCGGCGGCGCCATGAAATCCACCCTGGCGGATATGAAACGCTATCTGCAAATGTATCTCCGCGGCGGCTTGACCCAAGACGGCGCCGCTGTGATTGGCGACTACAGCCTGCGGGAGATGACCAAGCCCCGGCAGCAATATGCCTTTCAGCAGCAATATGGTTACGCTCTCTCCATCGGCCGGATGGGAGACTGGACTATGATCGGCCACGGCGGCAGCCTGACCGGAGTTTCCAGCAACTTTCAGTGGTGTCCGGAGCTGGGGGTCGGCGTCGTTGTGCTGTGCAATACCTCCGGCGTGCCGGCGGCGCTGATCGCCGAGGAGGCGCTGCGCTGGTTCGACGGCCGGCAAATCCCCGCTCCCCGGCGGCAGTGGCAAGACGCCGGCTGGACCCCAGAACAGATCGCCCAAGCGATAGGAACCTATTCCTCCAGCGAGGGGGACAGCGACAACAGCATCCAGCTTTATGAGGAAAACGGCAAGATCGCCCTGAAACGGGCCGGCAAGCCCCAGCCCTGCGTGGCGGCCGCCCAGGACCTGCTGATTGTGCCCGGCCCCTTCGCCGACGGCGGCATCCAGCTGCTGCGGGACCCTCAACGAGGCGTCTGGGGCCTGCGGACCGGCGGCCGGATTTTGACAAAAGAATAGGCGTGAAGGTTTGGAAAGCAGAGGAAATAAAATTTCCTCTGCTTTTTTATATGGATGTTTCGCTTCCTAAAAACCATCTTTTTAATCGCTTATTAAAATATCTATATACATCACATTTTCTCAATTCTCTCTTGACAAATTCAAAAAATGGCTTATGATTATGATATCGGAAGTACAGGAAACAAACGGATAGATAAGAAAGGAGAAAGGAGAAAGCAAATGAAGATTTGGAAAAGGTTCGCCAGCGCCCTGCTGGCAGCTGCGATGATGCTCAGCGTGACCATTCCCAGCGTCTTTGCTGTGGATAGCGCTGTATACGAGAAAAACCAATCTCGTTCTATCATCGCTTACAACAAGCTGATTGCGATGCACCGTGGCGAAGGCGGTATAGATGAAGACTATCGGGTGGGCATTCCTATTGGCGCTATCTTGAGCCGTTTGAATGTGTATATGTGGTAACTTTGCAAATGCGCCGCAAATCTAAGAAAGCTCTTTCCATCCTGCTGTTGATTTGCTGGACAATGCTGCTGTTCTATTGGATCAGGGACTATTATGGCGTTTATCCAAGGCCGGAGGATTTTACTCCAGAAGGGCGGCAGCGTGTCCAATTATGGTATGAGCGGCGGAAAGCTGTGCAGCGCCTTCGCAGGTATTATGGTGAAAATTATAAGTATGTGGATGGCGTTCGACGCGCAGATGATTTTAATTACGAAGAATACTATGTGACCATTTATATTTATCAGCTGACTCCAGAATTAGAGGCTCAAATCCGCCAAGAGGTTAAATTAGGCCCTCATGTTCGTTTGCGAAGTATAGACGAGTACTTTTGGGAAGATTGATAGCAAGGCCCCTGTTTTTGGGACCTTGCTTTTTCATGCAGCATCTGGTATCCCATCAATAAAAAAGCGGGAGGTGGGATTGGTGAAACAAATCAGGCGTTTACTTTCCCTTCTTCTGCTCTTTCTCGGGACTGGTCTCAATTTTCTGGCGATTTCCCATTTTTATGGTTTAGACTGCGGACCAGAACGCTTTTCGCCGGAAGTGATGCTTCTTTATCATTTGGGAGAAGAACGAGCAATAGCGGTAAAACGCCTCCGCAGATATTTTGGCGATGATTTTCGCAGTGTGGACGGCGTATCCCCAGAAGATGCCATCAATCTTGAAAAACAGATTGTCGTCATTCCCATTTATGGATTGACGCCCGAATTGGAAGAAGAGATCCGAAGAGAAGTCTATTTGGGGCCTCATGTCCAGTTGCGGTATACAGATAGCGAAGTATTTGAGCAGTAACTTTTTCAAACACGCCAAAAGCCCCCATATGGGGGCTTTTTTAATCCTCTTTTGCAAAGCGGCCATGGATATCGCCGCCGGATCACAAACCAAACCGATTTGCTTGCCAGCGCTTGCCGACCGCTTGCGCTCCAAAGGAAATAACGGTATAATGGAGGCAGATAGTCCCGTATCTTTGATTTTATTTTTAAGGAGGACTGCTCTGATGCAAAAGATTCAGATCGACGATTTCAGCTACGTGAAGATGCTTTCCCAGCTCAGCCTTTCCCCAGAAGGGACAAAAGCGGCCTTTGTCGTCAGCCAGGCCCAGGTAAAGGGCAACAAATATGTTTCGAACATCTGGCTGCTGGAGGATGGCAAGACCCGGAAGCTGACCAACGGCGGCGCCGAGCGCAGCCTGACCTGGCTGGACGAGGAAACCATCCTGTTCCCCGGAGACAGAACCGGCAAATACAAAGCCAAAGCCGAAGAGGGCCTGCATTACACTGTTTTCAACAAAATCAACACCGCCGGCGGCGAGGCCGAGGAATGTTTCGCCCTGCCCTTCCCTGCCAGCAACCTGATTCCTCTGCCGGACGGTCGCTTTCTGTGCCTGGGCGTCTATGACAACTACGGCATGACGACCCAGGGCTTGGAAGGCGAGGAAAAGGCCCAGATGCTGGAGCAAATCAAAGAGGAAAAGGATTACGAAATCTTTGACGAGCTGCCCTTCTGGTTCAACGGAAAAGGCGTTATCAACAAGAAACGCAACCGCGTATACCTGTGCGATGTGGAGAAAAACATCCAGCAGCCCATTACAGGTCCCTATTTGCAAGCCGCCGGCCTGAAATACAGCAAAAAGCTGAATCTGGCGCTGTATTACGGCAGCGAATACCAATGGATGGACGAGCAGAAGAGCCGCTTGTTTGTCTATGACTTGGCCTCCGGCGAAAGCCGGGAGATGGACCTGGGGGGCCAATACCGGGTGCAGGCCGCGGAGTTTGTGGGAGACCATATCGTCATAGCCGCCACGACCGGCCAACGCTATGGCTCCAGCGAAAACCCCATGTTCTTCACAGTGAATATCCAAACCGGCAAAATGGAGCTGCTGGCCGACCTGGACACCAGCCTGGGCTCCAGCGTGGGCTGCGACTGCCGCTATGGCGGCGGCTCTGCCGTCAAAGCCGGAGAGGATTGCCTCTACCACCTGGAAACCGTGGGCTTCTATTCCGTCATCAAAAAGCTGGACGCCCAGGGCGTTTCCACAACCGTTTCCCCAGAGGTCCACGGCAGCGTGGATTGCTTCGATCAGGCTGGCGGCGTCTTCTATTATATCGGCATCCGCAACCACGGCTTGCAGGAAATTTACAGCTATGCCGACGGCCAGGAGACCAAGCTGACCGCCTTTAACGACGAATATTTGAACACCCACAGCGTCGTGACCCCCAAATACATGAGCTTTGTGGACAAGGACGGCGTGGAGATCGACGGTTGGATCATGGAGCCTGTGGGCTACGACCCCAACCAGAAATATCCCGGCATTCTGAACGTCCACGGCGGCCCCAAAGCGGTGTTTGGCGAAACCTTCTTCCATGAAATGCAGTTCTGGGCCAACGAGGGCTATTTTGTCTTCTACTGCAATCCCCGGGGCGGCGACGGCAAGGGCAACGACTTTGCCGATATCCGCGGCGAACATTACGGCGTCTGGGATTATAACGACCTGATGGAATTCACCGACAAAGTCCTTGAACGGTACCCCGCTATCGACGTGAAGCGAATCGGCATGGCCGGCGGCTCCTACGGCGGCTTTATGGCCAACTGGATTGTGGGCCACACCGATCGCTTTGCCGCCGTGGCCTCCCAGCGTTCCATCTCCAACTACCTGAGCAAGTGCTTGACCACCGACATCGGCTATTACCACAACCTTTCCGCCATGATGGCCGACCCCTGGACCAACATGGAGCGGATGTGGAACAACTCCCCCCTGAAATATGCCGATAAGGCCAAGACCCCCACCCTGTTCATCCAATCCGACGAGGACTACCGTTGCTGGATGGCCGACGCGATTCAGATGATGACCGCCCTGCGGATGCATGGCGTCGACACCCGCCTGTGTCTGTTCCATGGCGAAAACCACGAGCTGTCTCGCTCTGGCAAGCCCAAGCACCGCATCCGCCGTCTGAAGGAAATCACCGGCTGGTTCGATCGATACATGAAATAGCCGCGTCGCCGCCGCGAGCGCGCTGCGAAGCAATCGGCCCGCCTTGGACAATGGCTCCAACGGCCTTTGTCCAAGGCCCGGCCCCGACACAGGGGCCGGCCGACGGCCTGCGCCGACGAAAGGATGATTGGAATGCAGATTACCACAAGACCTTTTCAGATCGAAGATTTGCCTGTTTGCCTCCCGATTGAGGCGGCGGCTGTGCCCAGCAACCATTATTTCAAAGATGTTGTGGATTATTTTACCACAACCAAAGGCGAGCTGACCCTGGGGCTGGCAGACGGCCAAATCGCCGGGTTCGGCAAGCTGACCATTTTGTTTGACGGCTCCGCTTGGCTGGAGCTGCTGCGGGTAGACCCTCAGTTTCAGCGCAAGGGGGTGGGCGCTCACATTTACAAACGCTATCTGGACCAGCTGGAGGAGCTGGATTGCCCGGCTGCAGCCATGTATACCGGCGTGCGCAATGTGGCCAGCGCCGCCCTGGCGGAGAAAAACGGCCTGCGTCGGGGCCAGGAATTCCGGGGCATGAGCCTGGACGTAACCGCTTCGCCGGCGCCTGCCGCCGCCGATATGGCTCTGGTTTCAGACAAAGAGCGAGCCTGCCTGCTGCTGGACCCGCTGAAGGAGCAATGCGGCGGCAGGCTTTCCATCAACCACACCTTCTACCAGATGAACCAACGCACCTACGGCGGTTTTGCCTCCAGCGGCTGGGTGTTTGAAAGCCCGGACTCTCTGCTGGTCATGGGCGCCCGTTTCCAGCCCGCCAAGGCCCTTTATATCGCGGCCCTGGCTGGGGACAAGCAGCAGGCGCTGAACTATGCCGTCGCCCAGGCCAAGAGCCGGGGCGTCCCCAAAATCACCGCCCATTTCCCGCCTGTGGACAGCGCGGCGGAGGCTTTTTATCGGCAAAACGGCTTCACCTTGGATCCTTCCGACGACGTTGTGATGGAAATGACGCGGTAAGCCGGCATAAGCCAGAAAAGGAGAATTCCCACTATGGAAAAAATATTGGATCAGGATTTGCAGGATTACCGGTTTCTCTCCAACCTGCGCCTCCTGGAAGACGGCAGGCGGGCTGTTTTGGCCTGCGCCAGGGCGGACCTGGAGCAAAACAGCTACCCCACAGACCTTTATCTGCTCAACCTGGAAAACGGCCAGAAGCGACGCCTCACCGGCTTGGGCGACGCCTCTTCCTTCGCCCCCTGGGGGGAAAACAGCGTGATCTTCCCCGCCGTTCGGGAGGAAGCGGACAAAAAGAAGATTGCCCAAGGAGAGCTGCTGACCGTCTTTTATGAAATCGCTTTCGACGGCGGCGAGGCCAAAGAAGCCTTCCGCCTGCCGCTGGCCGGCGCCAGCGCGCAGCGCGTCCGCCCCGGCCTCTATTTGATTCGCGCCGTCCACGACAACGCCCGGCCGGATTTTGCCTCCATGGACGAGGAAACCCGCCGGCGGGCCTGGCGGCAGTATCAGGAAGACCAAGATTACCAGGTCTGCGACGAAGCGCCCTTCTGGTTCAACGGCCGAGGCTTCACCAACAAAAAGCGCAACCGGCTGTGGCTTTATTGCGCGGAAACCCATAGACTGACCCCTGTCACCGCCCCCATGTTTGAAACCCGTGGCTACGCCGTTTCTCCCTGCGGCAAATACCTGGCCTATTCCGGCGCGCTGACCGACCGGAAGCTGAATATGTACAGCGGCTTATATCTCTATGACGTCGAAAAAGGCCAGAGCTGCGAGCTCTTTGGGCCAGACCAATACAGCGGCCTCCATTCTCTGGAGTTTTTGGATAAAAAAATCATATTCGCCGCCGAGGAACACGGACCGGATTGGATGCGCTTCGGCGGGACCAATCTGTATTCGCTGGATCTGGAAAACGGCGAAATCAAGCTGGAAATTCCGGTAGCGGAAACCCAGGATTTCGGCAGCACGGCGGGCAGCGACTGCCGCCGGGGCGGCGGCATTGCGATGAAGGCCCAAAACGGCGCGCTGTACTATATCAGCGCTCACGCCCATGACGGGGCAATCAACGTTTGGCGGCCGGGGCAGCCAGCTCGGCGTCTCACCGGCGAGGATTGCTCGGCGGATTTCTTCGATATCCAAGGAGACGTTATGGTTTCTGTGGGCTTTGCCGGCTGCGACCTGCAAGAGGTTTACCGGGTAGACCTGGCCAGCGGCAAGCAAACCAGGCTTAGCGATTTCAACCAGGGCGCGCTGGAGGGCAAATATGTGGCCGCGCCCCAGCCGCTCAACTTCGTCAACAAACAGGGCGACACAATCGAGGGTTGGGCGCTGTTGCCCAAGGACTATGACCCGGCCAAACGGTATCCTGCCGTTTTGGATATCCACGGCGGACCCCGGGCCATTTTTGGAACCTGCTTCTTCCACCAAATGCAGACCATGGCCTCCGACGGCTGCTTTGTGCTGTTCTGCAACCCCACCGGCTCCGGCGGACGGGGAGACAAATTCGCAGACATCAGCGGCCGCTATGGCACAGTGGATTATGAGGATTTGATGCAGTTTGTGGACGAGGCGCTGGCCAAGTATCCGGCCATCGACGAAAAGCGCCTAGGCGTGTTAGGCGGCTCTTATGGCGGCTTTATGTGCAACTGGATCATCGGCCACACCCGCCGGTTTGCCGCCGCCGCCAGCCAGCGATCCATCGCCAGCTGGATCACCCTGTTCGGCACCTGCGATATTGGCTTGAGCTTCGACCTGCGTGAGGTCCAAGCGACTCCGTTTACCGATATGCGCAAGATGTGGGACCAATCCCCCATGCAATTTGCCAACCAGGCCAAAACCCCCACCCTGTTTATCAACAGCATGGAGGATTACCGCTGCTGGCTGCCCGAAGGCATTTCCATGTATACCGCTTTGAAGCTCAACGGCGTGCCTGCTCGGATGTGCCTGTTCAAGGGCGAAAACCATGAGCTTTCCCGCTCCGGCAAGCCCAAACACCGGATGCGCCGCCTGAAAGAAATCAAGGGCTGGCTGTATCAATATATCATGTGATTGTTTGGCCGCAAACCGGCTGTCTCGCTCGTTTGCCCCATTGACAATCCGAAATCCGCCTGGCATAATAGGAGTTACAATAATATCCGGCGTGAGGGAGTAGTTTGCGCGGCGGCGTCTGCCGCCCGTGGCGCGTCAACATACTGGTCTGCGGACCTGGCTCGTCTGAAAGAACAAGACTCACGCGCAGCAGGGGGCCCTATCAGGGTCTCCGTTGCGCGCGGGTCTTTTTTTGCGCCCCCGCCGAAAAAGGAGAGCTTTATGGGAACAACCACATTGATTCTGCTGGCCTTGGGCCTGGCCATGGACGCTGCGGCGGTGTCCGTTTCCAACGGCGTCAGCTATCCCAACGTCCGAACCAAAACGGCGCTGACCTACGCCGCCCTGTTCGGCCTGTTCCAAGCGGGAATGCCCGCCGCCGGCTACCTGGCAGGCCGGGGCTTCAGCCGCTTGATCTCCAGCTTGGACCATTGGATTGCCCTGCTTCTGCTGGGCTTCATCGGCGGCAAAATGATCTGGGAATCCGTCGAACGGCTGCGCCGGCCGGAGCAAGCCCCTGCGGCCCCTCGCCTGACGCGGAGCATGATGTTGGCCCAAGCAGTGGCCACCAGCATCGACGCCTTGGCGGTGGGCGTCAGCTTTGCGGTGATGAACGTCAACATCTTGGTCGCCTGTCTGTCCATCGGCCTGATTACCTTTGGATGCAGCCTGGCCGGGACTTGGCTGGGCCGCCGCTTCGGCCAGCTTTTGGGGCGGGCGGCGGAAATTTTCGGCGGTTTGCTTTTGATTGTCATCGGGCTGAGAATCTTCGTGGAGCATATGTTTGGCTAAACGCTCTGCCGCCGAAGGGCGGCGAGAGCCGCTCCTCGCCCTGCCGGAGCGCCGGCGTCGGTTAAACGATCCCTCTTTTGGCGCTCCGCCCCTTGACGAACTCTCTGGCGCGGCGTATCATAAGAACAAACAAAGATACGCAAACCAAAGGGAAAGGAGCGAAATTTCATGACGCAAATCAAAAAGGAATACGAAGTTTCCAGCTGGGAACGAGTGGAATACCAGCCCAACGAAAAGGCGCTGGCTGCGCAAGCCAAGCTGGAAAAGGACCCGGAAAATCCCCGGCTTTGGATGGAAAAGGGCCTGGCTTTGGCGGAAGACAAGCTCTATCGAGAGGCTGGCGAATGCTATTCCCACGCCATCGCCCTGGACCCATTCGACGGCATTCTCTACCGTCACCGGGGCCATCGGATGCTGTCTCAATTTCGGTTTGAGGACGCCTGCGCCGATTTTGTCCTGGCCTCCCGCATGATTCCGGAAAATTGGGACGTTTGGTATCACCTGGGCCTTTCTTATTTCCTGCTGGGCAATTATGAAAAGGCCGCCCAAGCCTATGACCGCTGCCTGTCCCTCTCCAAAACAGAGCCGGATTACACCGCCGTCTGCGACTGGTACTACATGACCTGCCAGCGGCTGGACCGCATGGACAAGGCAAAGGAAATCCTGGAATACATCCGGGAGGATTTTGACCCGGGCGACAACGGCGCCTATTTCCGCCGGCTGCTGATGTACAAGGGCGTTTTGAAGCCCGAAGAGGTTTTGCCAAAGGATCTTTCCAGCCTGCCGCCATTGGAAATTATAACAATGGGCTTTGGTCTTTCCAACTACTATTATTATCAGGGCGACGTGGAGAAATCCAATCAAATCATCGACCAGATTCTGAAAACAGGCGACGAGCAGGATTCCTATTTCGCCTTCGGCTATTTGGCCGCCATGGCGGATAAAAAAAGGCGACAGAACCAAGCCTAAAAACAAAGTGAAAAACGCCTCCGAAAAGGGGCCTGGGTTTGCACTCAGGCCCTTTTTGTCATCTCCAATCGCTCTTCACATTCCCTTTTTGTCGTCTGTGGCTGGGTTGTCCAGCAGGGCGCCGTCTTCGGCGAAGCGGGAACCGTGACAGGGGCAATCCCAGGAGCGCTCCTGCCGGTTATATTGCAGGGCGCAACCCATATGGGGGCAGCGGGGGCCGGGACGCAGCAGGCTGGAAACAGCCTCCCAGGCGTTGACCGCCAGCTGCCGATGGAATATGCTGCGGCTGGGGTCGAAAGCCGGAGCAAAGGGAGTCTCCCGGCCCAAAACCAAATCCGCCAGCGTCATAGCCGCCGCCATGGAGGAGGTCATTCCCCATTTATTGAAGCCCGTAGCCACATAAAGGCCGGCGGCGCGGGAAGAATATCGGCCGATATAAGGGGCGCCGTCCAGCGTCATACAATCTTGGGCGGCCCAGCGATAAGCCGGAGCAGCCTCTGGGTAAAAGGCGCGGGCCGCATCCTCCAGTCCCGTCCAACCCGGGCTCTGTTTGCCCACGCGGCGCCCGTCGCCGCCCAATAACAGAAAATTTCCCGCGTTGCGGAAGGACAGACCCTGGGGATTTTCGTCCACATACATTCCGCCTACGTCCGGTCCGCCTTCCAGAGCCAATTCATAAGAGCGGCTTTGGTACATTTTCAGAAAATACCCGCCTTGCTTATTGAGAATGGGAAAATGAGTCGCCACAACGATATGCTCCGCTTGGACGACGCCGCCTGGGGTTTCCGCCCGGCCCGGCGCCAGCTGCCGGACCTTGGTTCCCTCAAAAATCCGTAGATTGGGGGCCAAAGCGGCCAGAAACTTCAACGGATGAAACTGGGCTTGGTCCGGAAAAACCGCAGCGCCCGCTATGGAAAAGGGCAACGGCAGCTCGGCAGAAAACCGGGCCTCCGCCTCCAGTTTGGCCAGGGCCTCCAGCTCTTTTTCAATCCTCCGCCTGTCTCTTCTAGAGTAGACCACGGAATTCTTCGTCTCAAAATCGCAGTCAATCCTCTGGCACAGCGCCCGGTATTCCTCCAGCGCCGCCCGGTTGGCCGCCAGATAGAGCCGGGCCTTTTCCAGGCCGAGGCGCTGAATCAGCCTGTTGTAAATCAAGCCGTGTTGGCAGGTGATTTTGGCCGTGGTATTTTGCGTGACGCCGCCGCCAATTCGGCGGGCTTCCGCCAGAATGCAATCTGCCCCAGCCTGGGCCAGCCGCCAGGCGCACAAAACCCCCGCCATTCCCCCGCCGATCACCAGGACGTCGGCCTTCCAATCGCCCCGCAGCGGCTCAAACTGGGGTATTTCCATGTCTTTTTTCCAGATCGATTCCTTTTTCATCGAGTCGCCTCCTCCATGTAGCCGTCGCGCCGCTGGGTTCCCTTGCAGCGGCGCTGGCTATAGCTTGGCCCGTCGACGGCCCGATTATGCTTTTTCGCCTGGTTTTCCCCCCTGCGCCAGAAAAAAGGAGGAAAATCTCCGGCGGGACGTGCAACGGACAAGACCGAGCGGAATAGGCTTGATTATGGATTTTAATAAGGAGGCGTTCCGCTATGATGATCCCTGCCGCTGCTTTTCTATTTTTCAACTCTCTTTACCTGATGCTCCGGGTGTCCCCGGCCTCCGGCTCCTTTCCCCGGCCTCTTTCCGCCGAAGAGGAGCGGGAGGCCCTGGAAAAATGCGCCGCCGGCGATTTGCAAGCTCGCAACACCTTAATCGAGCACAACCTGCGCCTGGTGGCCCATGTGATTAAAAAATATTACGCCGCCCGAGAGGAACAGGACGATTTGATTTCCATCGGCACCTTTGGGCTGATCAAAGCCATTTCCTCCTTCAACCCCTCCAAAGGCGCTCGGCTGGCCACTTATGCCTCCCGCTGCATTGAAAACGAAATTCTGATGTATTTCCGTTCCCGGAAAAAGCAAGCCTGCGAAGTCTCCCTCTCTGAACCCATCGACAGCGACAAGGACGGCAACGTGCTCTCGCTGGTGGACGTGATCAGCTGCGACGACGATATGCTGGAGCGGCTGGAGCTCAGCGAACGCCAACAGCAGCTGATTAAAAGCGTCAACACTGTGCTGGACGAGCGGGAGCGTCAGATCGTCGTCATGCGCTACGGCCTTTTTGACACCGCTCCCCTGCCCCAGCGGGAAGTGGCTCAAAAATGCGGCATCTCTCGGTCTTATGTTTCCCGGCTGGAGAAAAAGGCGCTGCAAAAATTGCAGCGGGCGCTGGAGGACTGAGCCTTTTCCCATGGAAAAGCCGGCTGAAAACTCAGCCGGCTGTCGTTTTGCGCTCAAAAAACCTTCCAAGCGACAAAAAGCCCGCCGAATCAAAATCGATTCAGCGGGCTCCAACGATCTTATTTTTAGACGTACTCCCATTCGGTGAGCCAAATGCCCCTTGTGATGGACCAAAGGCGCTTTTGCACTCGACCATTATAATCTCTATAATACCATTTTGTTTCTTCCAAACGCGCTACTGGGCCATTATCATCGGCGGGGTCCGGGATTTCCGCCGCATAAGCGAAACCGCCCAAACCGGCTGTCAAACAGCAGCACACCATACCAGAAGCAATTATTTTACGAATCGATTTTTGAAATGTTTCCTTTTTCATGTTTCTCAACCCCTATATTATCAATTTTCAAACGGAATCACCGGTATGGAAGCAAACGGTCCATCTGTACGATCTGAAACCGTACTCCATTCCTTTCCATCAATTATAACGGTATATGTTCCATCTTCGTTTTCAACCAAAACAGAATTTTCCGGAAAATCTCCAATCAACGGTCCATCCTGTTCTGTCGGCCAATATCTTGGTTGTATATTGATTGTGTAACTGGCCAAAAAGGCCAGAATAAAAATGAGACAAAGCGCAACCGACCAAAACTTTTGCCGGCGCGGAGTTTGTCCATATCTCATTCCCAGCCACACCCTTTGTCGGATGAGGCGAAATTTCTTTCTCTGTCTCCTCTTTTCCAACGAAACAAACTCTGACATCAACACGTTCTTTTTTCATTCGATTTCTTGTCCGATTCGTCCGACCTCAAGCTGGCGTCGCAAAAGCCGGCGATCATGCGCAAATACGACACGCGCTCATCTGCTGGAAGCTGTTTCAAAACCTTCCGGTCGCATTGCAGCTCCAAGAGCTGTTCCAAATCTGAACGGAGCCAATAAACAAGCGGGTTCCACCAAAGCAGACAACTGACGATATAAACCGCCGACTTTTTCCACTGATCTTTGCTTTTGAAGTGCTGCCATTCGTGCATGAGAACATATCGCAATTCATCCTCTGTGAACGAAACGTACGGCAGATAAATGGTGGGACGAAAGAAACCTGACACATACGGAGACAGCCGCTTTGTAAAAACCAAGCTGGCGCGGCCGCCTGTGATTTGCCGGCATAACCGAAGGGCTTTCGGGTCCGTAACCGGATCCGCCTGCTTGTCATACTGCCAAGATGCGAATATCTTGTATACAAACCACAAACATTCCGTCACAGTCCAACTGAACCAAAGGACGGAAGCCAAAACCCCGACGGTTATTTTGCTTCCGAACAACTGCAACGTGTTCCCCATGCCGTCATACAGCCAATTCACGCTGTTGATCGTCACCACATGAGTAAAGGAAAACTCCACTATGCAGACGGTTCGCGCCACAGACAAAATGCAAAGGCAAATCAGCGGGACTATTCCGCAATGGAAAACGACCCGATTCTTTCGGCGAACAATAGAAAACAGAATGATAAAAACGCTGAAGCAAGTTATCGCTGTCAGAAAAGAGTAACTTGTGACGTCTATAAGCATAGGCTAGTCACTTTTTATTTTCCTTTTAGAATAGCGCTCAATTCGTCGCGTTGTTCGTCTGTCAATTCCACTTCTTGAGCCAACGAACTGACGACGGTAGCCATCACCTTAAACGGCTCTTTGCGGAAACTGCTTGAGGCTATCAGCTCGCTGATCGTCCCTTCGCTTTCCGAATAAGCGGCTTCAAACGTCCTGCTGGCGTGTTTGCCGCGGATTGTGACGCCAGACAAACGAATGGCTTTTTTGTCCAGAAGATTGTTCAGAAACATATGAATCGAATTGGCCCGCCACGTTTTGTTGGGCGAAAGCTCCACAATTTCTGCGCTGGACAACGGCCGATCTTCTGCCCAGAAAACGGACATGATCTCCCTCTCGCTTTTCGACAACTTTGGAATCTGCATAATAACCCCCCTTTTTATCTTCAATTTCTTTCGATATCTTATTTTATCACATTTATTATCGTTGTCAACCCTTTTATCTATTATTATTGTGACTAAAGGCAAAAAAGGATTATCATGGTTTTGCTGAAAGGTTGCCTCAGAGTCCAAGTCAGCCATAAACTCTCGAAAAGCAATCTATATTTTCTTTTGTTCATTTTTATCATTAAATATTTTGTATTGATTTGTTATATAAATTATTTTTTTAATTTGTCGAATTTAGTATGAATATATCGTATATTCTGTTGTTTTTATATTTGTGATTTATAATCTTCCTTAAATTTTATGATAGAGGGAAGGTTTTCATCATGAATTATTTCCACATTTGTCAGGAACTCCAGTCGCTTGGCGTCACCGCCAATTATAAGGGGTACAAACAAACCGCCTTGGCCGTTCAGCTGGCTTTGCAGAATGAAGACCGGCTGAATAACGTCACAAAAGAGCTTTATTGGGCTGTAGCCGCTCAAATCGGCTGCGGGAAGTCCAGCGTCGAGCGAAATATCCGCACCGCCGCCCAAGTGGCCTGGAAAAGCAACCCCGCCCGGCTGCAGGCGTTGGCCGGTTATCCGCTGGCCGCTTCTCCCGCCGCTTCCGAGTTGATCGCCATCTTGGCGGCCCATTTCCAGCGCCTGGCTCAAAATATCCCCATAAAACCCGGCGGCCTCGCAGGAACTCCTCGCTGATCGACGCGGTTTCTTGCGCTGCGCTTTGCGCAAACGCCTTGATAATCGCGGCATATTGCGTTATGATAGAAGAATAGCAGAGGAATCGGAGGGACGTAAAAAATCCCGTTTGTTTGAGGCAAGAGGTTTTTTATGAGCAACAATCTGGCGTATCAAGATGAGTTTCAGCAACATATTCGCCAAGAGCAGATCGACGGACGCGTTTTTATGACGTCTCCTCGGCCTGCGTGGAACCATAATCAGGTAGCCGGCAATATCTATCGTCTTTTTGCAAATCATCTGTATGGAAGCAAATGCGTCCCTATCGCCGACGGCATGGATCTGTTTCTATCCGAGGAAAACCATTTTGTCCCTGACTTTATGGCAGTCTGCGACCCGGATAAAATTAAGATGGACGGCGTTTACGGAGCGCCCGACCTGGTTGTGGAGGTTTTATCCCCCAGCACGGCGAAAAACGACCGTGGCCCCAAAAAGGCGGCTTATGCCAAGGCCGGCGTGCAGGAATACTGGATTGTCAGCCCCAATGAAAAGTTTGTCGAGGTCTACCGCGCCAACCAGGGCGAATTTTCCCTGCACGACCTTTATACCCTGCGCCAAGATTGGGAACTGGCCCGAATGACAGAAAAAGAGCGGGCGGAGGTGGTTTTCCACTTCCAATGCAGTCTGTTCGACGACCTGGATATTGCTCTGGAGGATATCTTTTACCGCACGTTCTAAAGCCTTTCAAACAGGCCAAAAGCCGTCTCTTTTGAGACGGCTTTTTTCGAGCCCTGCGCTCCTCTTTGCCAAGGATATTGGCCTCGTTTGGGTCCGGCGGCTGCTCTTCTCTCCCTTTCTCCCTTGACTTTTCGCTTCGGTCACGTTACCATTTTTCTGAGAGAGAGGAGGCGGAGGCATGGCGAAGGTTTTGATTGCAGGCGGCGGACCCGCTGGGTTGGCCGTAGGCATTCTGGCGCTGAAAAACGGTCTGGAAGCAGAAATCTATGAAAAAAACGCCGGCCCGGGCGGCCTGTGCGCGCAATGGAACCGGCGTGGATACGCTCTTTCCGCCGGGCCCCATTGGCTGCCCGCCGCCGGCCCCGACGGGGCGCTGCGCCCCCTTTTGCTGTCTTTGGACGCCCTGGACCCGGATTTTGCTCCAGCGCCTCCCCCCGTCGCCTTGACGCTGCGCCAAAGCGGCGTCTCCCTGAAGCTCTACCGGAATCTGACCCGATTGGAACAGGAGTTGACCGCCGTTTCCCCTCAGGATGGGCCTGAAATCCTGTCATTAGTGAACCTGTTGGACCGGGCGGGCCGCCTTCCGTTTCCCATGGAAAAACCGCCGGACTTGATGATGGCTTGGCAAAGAGCCCGCCTGCAGATCCAGGCCTCCGCCGTTGGTCGGCTGCTGCCCTATTACCGGATCAGCGCTTTGGAATATTCCCGCAATTTCCATCATCCGGCCATTCGAGCGCTGCTGCTCCACGCCGGCCCCCCTGGGGGCTCCGCCGCCGCCAGCATTCTGGCCCTGGGCCGTTTGCTCAGCCCCACGGGCTGTTATCTGCCGCAAGGCGGGGGCGCTTTGATTCGTCGATTGGTTCAAACCTTTCAATCCTTAGGCGGCTTGCTGCGGACAGGCTGCGGCGTGGAACGGGCGCTGATTTCCGGCGATAGAGTTCGGGGCTTGCTGCTGCGCAATGGAAAAACCGCCCTGGGCGATTATACGGCGCTGGCCTGCGACCCTTGGATCTCCTTCGATCGGCTGTTGGGCCGGCGGCATATGGGTCCTGCTTTTGGCGATTGGTACAGTTCGCCGGAAAGCCGGCCTGTTTCCAGCCATTTTTCTTGTTTTTTTGGGCTAAAGGGAGACCCTTCTCCCCTCTGTGAAACGCCGATGGGCTTTGAATGCCGTCCCCTTTTTCCTTCGGCTGAGGCGCCTGATTGGCTGTGGCTGCAAGCTGGAAAACAGGGGGCTCCGGCTGGCTGCCAGCTGTTGCGCTGCTCCCTATCGCTGGAGGAATCCCAGTGCGACCTCTGGCTCGCCCTGGCCCAGAATAAGGAGCGATATGGGGTGGAAAAGCACCGTTTTGCCATGGAGATCCAACGGCGAATGACCGAGCAATTCCCCCAGTTGGAGGGCCGTCTGCGGCTGCTCAACTCCCTGACGCCTGCCAGCTATCACCGAATTACCGGCACCTACAAGGGATCGTTCCTGGGGTTTCAAGCCGGGCCGGGCAGCAGACCGGAAACCAGCGCTGGCCAGGCGGCGGGGCTGGAAAACTGCTTTCTCGCCAGCCAATGGCTCCACCCGCCCGGCGGTCTTTCGGCCGCCTTCACCGCCGCTCAATTCGCCGTTCAGCGCATCTGCCGCCTGGAGCGCCTGCGCTTTCATCTGTGACAAAACTGCGCAAAAAGGCCGCTTGCTTCGGAAGGCAAGCGGCCTTTGGTTTCCTCCAGGCCCGCCGTTTTCTCGCCCTGCTCCGCCGTCGGGCAGCCTTTCTTGCCTCCCGCCTGAAAAAGCCGGTTTTTTTAAGATTGGGAACGGCCGTTATCCAAAGAATTTTCCGATCACTTCGGCCACGGCGTCGCCATACGTTTCCTGGGCCACATAATCGGCTATTTGCTTGATAGCGGGAGCGGCGTTGCCCACAGCGGCGCCCAGGCCTGCCCATTGGATCATCGCGGCGTCATTGGAGTTGTCGCCGCAGCACACGACTTCTTCCGGCTGTATGCCTAAATTTTGGCAAATAATCGCCAAAGCGGAAGCCTTGGAAACACCCTTGTCCATAATTTCCACTAAATAATCCTTAGAGGCCGCCAACGTCACGCTTGCGCCAAATTCCTCTTCAAATTCCTGCCGAATACCGGCCGTGCGCTCCGGCGGCGCCACCACGATCATTTTGGGAGTGGGGCCGTATTCCGCCTGCGTTAAATCGCCGATTTCCACGCAGCTGTTGTGAATCAGATCCGGGTCGATTTCCGTCTCCTTGGTCCTTTTTTCCACCAAAATCCGGTCGTTATTGTAGAGTTGGACATAATACTGCTTCCGGCGGCAAAACGCGGCGATATCCCGGGCTTTTTCCACAGAAAGAGGCCGCGCCAGACGATATCCGCCGGACTGGGCGGATTGAATCAGCGCCCCGTTATAGCAGGCCAGCGGGCCAGTAACGCCCGCCAGTTTGGCGTAATAGGCCGCCGAGGGATACATTCGGCCGGTGGCCAGCGTGACAAAGATTCCCCGGCTCATCAGGCGGGCCAAAGCGGCCCCAGCCGCCGGCGCCATGGTCAGGTCTTTGTAGAGCAGCGTATTGTCCAAATCCAGCGCCAACATTTTATAAGGCATAAAAAAGACTCCTTTGAATTGAAAGTGGCCGAGACAGACCGCGGAAGGTCAAGCCGGCCTTGGCCATGCAAGCCTCAGCGCCGCCCCCGCCGGCTTCTTGTCGATATTGTACCATGATTTCCGTTTCGCCTCAATGATTGTTTTGGCCGCAAAAGCGTGCTATACTTACGATAGAACAACCAAGAAAGCCAAAGGAGGGAAACGGATGGAACAGGGCTGCGCGCTTTGTCCTCGGCGGTGCGGCGCCCGACGGGACCTGGGGCAAACCGGGCTTTGCGGCGCCTCCGGGCTGGGCTGCGCCCGGGCAAGTCTACATAGATGGGAGGAACCCTGCCTTTGCGGCAAATCGGGCAGCGGCGCTATTTTTTTCATCGGCTGCCCTCTGAGCTGCGTTTTCTGCCAAAACGACCCCATCTCCCATCAAGGGCAGGGGCGGCAGATTTCCTCCCGGCAGTTGGCGGAAATCTTCCGCCGCCTGGAGGAGGCGGGCGCTTGCAATATCAATCTGGTCAGTCCCACCCCTTACGCGCTCCAAATCGTCGAGGCTTTTGAACTATACCGCCCCCGCCTGCCGGTGGTCTACAATACCGGCGGCTATGAGCGGCTGGAAACCCTGGCGCTGATAGACCCTTATGTGGACGTTTATCTGCCTGACCTCAAATACTTCAGCCCGGACATCAGCCAAAAATACAGCGGCGCGGCGGACTATTTCCAACAGGCTTCTCAGGCTGTGCTCTATATGCTCCGCCAAAAGGGCCCCGCTCAATTTGATTCTGAAGGCATGATGACGCGAGGCGTCGTCATTCGCCATTTGGTTTTGCCCGGCAACCTGCGGCAAACCTATCTGCTGATCGACTGGATGAAAGAAACAATCCCGATCGACACATATATCAGCCTTATGAGCCAATATTTCCCAGCAGGCCGGGCGTCGGACTATCCTGAGCTCAACCGGCGGCTGACTTCAGGGGAATACCGGCGGGCCTGCCGCCGACTGCTGGACGCAGGGTTTGAAAACGGCTTTTTCCAGGAGAAAAGCGCCGCCGCGCCGGACTATGTGCCGGAGTTTGACGGCTCGGGTCTCCCCAGCCCGGAGGAACAGGCGTGAATCGACCAGATTGGAACATCGCCCTGCCTCGCCCGGTTCAGCTGGCCATAGATCGGTTGGAGGCCGCCGGATATCAGGCCTGGCTGACAGGCGGCGCTCTGCGGGATTTGCTGCGGGGCCAGCTTCCCCAAGACTATGACCTGACCTCCGCCGCCCCGCCGGAGCAGATACGGCAAATGTTTGCCGACTGCCCTTTGGACCAGACGGGAGCCGTTTATGGCGTGACGACGGTTTTTCTGGAAGGCATGGCGCTGGAAATCGCCGCCTTCCGCAAAGAGGGAGACTACCAGGACGGCAGAAGGCCAGGCTTTGTGGAGCCGGCCGCCTCTGTGGAAGAAGATTTGGCCCGACGGGATTTCACCGTCAACGCCATGGCCTACAGCCCTTGTCGAGGGCTGACGGACCCCTGGGGCGGACTGGCCGATCTGAACGACCGGCTGATTCGGACAGTGGGCCTGCCGGATCGGCGGTTTCAGGAAGACGGTCTGCGCCTGCTGCGGGCTCTGCGGTTTGCCGCCGCGCTGGATTTTGAAATCGAGCCTGAAACCGCCCAAGCCATCCGGCGGCAAACCGAAATGCTCCGTCATATCTCTGCGCCCCGGGCAGGGCAAGAGCTGGGCAAGCTGCTTTGCGGCCCGGGAGCCGCCCGCGTTTTGGATCAATTTCCTGGGTCGGCGGCCTGGGCGTTGCCGCAGCTGGCCCAGCAGATGGAAAATCCCACCCAGCGGCGGCAGACTCTGGAGACCCTGTCTCAAGCCCCGCCGAATCTGGCGATCCGCCTGGCGATTGCGCTGTCAGCCTCGGGAAACGCCGCCGCAGCCCAGACTTTGACCCGGCTGGGCTTTTCCGCCGCCCTGCGGGATCAGGTCTGCCAGTTGATTGTCTGGCAGGGCAAAGAGCTTCCCCAAAGCGAAGCGGGGCTCCGCCGCTTGCTCCGCGCGCTGGGTCCGGAGCAGACACATCGGCTGCTGGATTTGCAAAAGGCCCGAAACCCGAAGTCGGAGGCGGTTTCCCAAGCTCGGCAATCCCTGACGCGCATTCTGGCCCGAGAGGATTGTTATGACTTGCCCGCCCTGGCCGTCCGCGGTCGGGATTTGCAGGCTTTGGGCCTGGAGGGGCCGGCCATCGGCCAAATGTTGGCCTGGCTGCTGGATCAGGCGATCGAGCGGCCTGAGCTGAACCGGCGGGAGAGCCTTTTGGCCCTGGCAAAACAGAGGAAGGATGGAACCCATGCTGGAAAACAAGTATGACGACCCGCATTTTTTTGAAAAATACAGCGATATGGCCCGCTCCCGCCAAGGGCTGGCCGCCGCCGGGGAATGGCGGCAGCTGAAAGCCCTTCTTCCGCCGCTGGCAGGCAAAAAGATTTTGGATTTGGGCTGCGGCTTTGGCTGGCATTGCCGCTATGCCGTCGAACAAGGCGCCGCCCAAGCAATCGGAATCGACCTTTCGGAAAAAATGCTGGAAAAAGCCCGCCAAACCGCGGCGGACTCTCGCATTACCTACTACCGCCGCGCCATTGAGGAGGCGGATTTTGACGAGGGCCAATTCGACCTGGTCCTCAGCTCCCTGGCCCTCCACTATGTTGTGGATTACCAGGGGCTTTGCCGGCGGGTTCGCCGGTGGCTGGCGCCGGGCGGGCGCTTTGTCTTTTCGGTGGAGCATCCCGTTTTCACCGCCTATGGAAATCAGGATTGGATTTATGACCAAAAGGGCCAGATCGCCCATTGGCCGGTGGATCGATATTATGAGGAAGGGCCTCGACAGGCGGTTTTTCTGGGGGAGACTATGACCAAATACCACCGGACGCTGGAGACCTATCTATCGGCCTTATTGGAAAACGGCTTTGCCATTATCGGTTTGGCGGAAGCTCGGCCTTCGCCCCAGCAGATTTCAGCCGACCCGGCCATGGCCCAGGAGCTGCGCCGCCCGATGATGCTTCTGGTATCTTCTAAAAAAACAGACTGAACAACCGATTCAAGAGAACAGGAGGAATATCCTATGGAACAAGGAATTGTGCGCCCGGTGGGCGTTGTGCGCCGCCAGGGCCAGCGGGTCTATATCGATTTGGAGCCCCAATATATCCCCGCCCTGCGGGGATTGGAGGAATACAGCCACCTTTATCTGCTTTGGTGGTTTGACGGCTGCGACGACGAGCAATCCCGCAACCGGCTTCAGGTGGGCACGCCCCACGCCAACGCCCCGGAGCTGCTGGGCGCTTTCGCCACCCGCACGCCCCATCGGCCCAACCCCATCGCCCTGGACGTGGCCGCCATCCGCTGGATCGACCACCGGATTGGGCGAATCTGCGTCGACCATACCGACGCCCGAGACGGCACGCCGGCGCTGGACGTGAAGCCCTATACCCCCGGCGACCGGGTGGAAAAGCTCTGTTCCCCCAGCTGGCTCGCATCGGGCGCGGCGGCCCGCTAACAGGTCCAAATTCGTCCAATCGTCATGGGGGCGCAAAGAGCTATGGACCGCAATTATCGCATCGAAAACGGCGTTTTGACCAAATACGAAGGCCCTGGCGGGAGCGTCGCCGTGCCAAAGGGCGTAAAAGCAATCGGCGACTATGCTTTCGCCGGCTGCAAAAGCCTAACTGCCGTCGTCATTCCAGAGGGCGTAAAGGCCGTGGGCGACCATGCTTTTGACGGCTGCGCCAACTTAGCCTGCGTCGATCTCCCAAAAAGCGCCGCGGCCATCGGCGATTATGCCTTCTGCGGCTGCAAGAGCCTGACCGCTATCGTCATCCCGGAAGGCGCGGCTGTCGTGGGCGTCAGCGCCTTGAAAGGCTGCCAAAACCTGGCCGCCGCCATCCTTCCCAAAAGCGCGATTCTAATCGACGAAAGCGCTTTCGCCTTCTGCAAAAGCCTGACCCGCCTGGTCATACCAGAAGGCGTGCGAGCAATTGAATCCAAGGCTTTTTGGGGCTGCGAAGGTTTAACCGATCTGGTCCTGCCGGAAAGCGCGGCTCAAATCGGCTCTTGGGCCTTTTACGGCTGCAAAAGCCTGCGCAGCGTCGCCCTGCCGAAGCGGGTCAAGCGGATTGGCAAATCGGTATTCGGAGACTGCCGCCCCGCTCTGGTCGCGCCGCACATCCCCATCGACCAGTTTTGCACAGAAGACAAACCCGGCGCAGTCTGCGGCTTTGCCAAAGCCTGGGCGGCAAACATGGCGATGGAAGAGCAAACCCGAGCGGGATATCTCCGGTACGTCAAGCGCCAAAAGAAGCGGCTCTACCCTTTGGCCTTCCAGCATGAGGAGCTGCTTGCGCTCATGCTGGAAGAGAAAATCAGTTCCCAAAAAGATATCGAATTATTTCTGGAAGAATGCTCCAAACAGTGCAACGAGGCCGCCAAGGAGAATGCGTTGGACGATATCAACCGCGTTTGAAAGCCTCAAGCCTCCGACAGAAATGCAAATTGTTCCGTCAACCGCAACACAAAAACCCCCGACAAGAGGCCGTCCGGTCTCCTGCCGAGGGTTTTGCTTTGCTTTTTCAGGGGCCCTTTCATCGCATCGATTTCCGGCGAACAAATCGCCGCAAATCCTTTCACCGTATTCCCGACGTCCCATCTTCGACGGGGCTTTATTTCCTGGCTTTTACCACTTTCAATCGGCTGAATTCTTCTCTTTCCCGCTCTTCCAGGACGCCGATGATATAATCGATATCGGCGGTATAGCGGGGAATGATGATATTTTTCAGCGCGTTTGCCCGCTTCTGAGCCTTTTTGATGGCTTCAGCCAGGCGATAGACGCTGGTTTCCACCTCGGCCAGAGTGGAGCACAGTTTTTTCACCCGGTAAAATTCATAAAGAGTCTGGTCCAACGAGGAATCGGTGCCAAAAAAGCCGTAGCTGAGCTTGGCTTCAAAATCCGAGGCGGTCACAATGGGAATTTCCACCCCCATCACCGAGCGATAACCGATGCGCAGCGTGTCGTCTACCGGCGTGGCCAAGGCGATATCCAGGCAGTCGCCCAAACGGATATTGGCTTGCTGAAGGGCCGAATAGGCCCGGGCGAAAGCGGCGCCGATTTCCGCCTGGAGCTCTTTGGCGCTGTCGATCAGCTGCATCATTTCCCGAATCAGGATATTTCGTTTCCGATCCATTAGATCATAGCCCAACTGGGCCAGGCTCAGCGAGCGCCGCACTCGGGCCAAAGAGCCCTTGGTGGGCGTTACGGCGGCCATCAGTCTTCGCTCCCCGCCGCCGGAGGCGCATAATGCTCATCCAGCAGCTTGGCAGGAATGCGGTCCAGCTCCGACCGAGGCAGGCCGCTGAGCAGCCGCCAGCCCAGCTCCAGGGTCTGATCCAGCGTCCGGTTTTCCGCCCGCCCTTGCTGGACAAACTCCTGTTCAAACCGCTGCCCAAAGGCAATATACATTTTATCCACCTCAGAAAGCTCCTCTTCGCCGATGACTGAGGCCAGGGAGCGAGCGTCCTGCACGCGGGAATAGCAGGCGAATAGCTGCGTAGAAACCGCCGGATGATCCTCCCTGGTAAAGCCCTTGCCGATGCCGTCCTTCATCAGCCGGGAAAGAGAGGGCAGCACGCCGATGGGCGGATAGAGCCCCTTCTGGTCCATATCCCGATTGAGCACAATCTGTCCTTCGGTGATATATCCGGTCAGGTCCGGGATAGGATGGGTGATATCGTCGTTTGGCATGGTCAAGATAGGCGCTTGGGTGACGCTGCCCGGCTTGCCCTCCAGCATTCCGGCCCGCTCATAGAGGGAAGCCAAATCGGAATAGAGGTAGGAGGGATACCCCTTTCGGCTGGGGATTTCATTTTTGGAGGAGGAAAATTCCCGCAGAGCCTCGCAATAGGCGGTCATATCCGTCATAATGACCAGAATGTGCATTCCATAGGTAAAGGCCAGATATTCCGCCGCCGTCAGGGCGCAGCGGGGCGTCAGAATCCGCTCGATGATGGGGTCGCTGGCCTCGTTGATGAACATCACCACCCGCTGAAGGGCGCTGGAATCCTCAAAATCCTTCTTAAAAAAGTCGGCGGCGTCCTTTTTCAGCCCCATGCCGGCGAACACGATGCCGAACTTTTCATCCTGCCCGCCCACCTTGGCCTGGCGGACGATCTGGGCGGCCAGCTGGTTGTGGCTCATGCCTGCGCCGGAGAAAATAGGCAGCTTTTGGCCCCGAATCAAGGTGGCCATGCAGTCGATGGCCGAGACGCCGGTATAAATGCAGTTGCGAGGGTATTCCCGAGCCACGGGGTTCATGGGCATTCCGTTGATATCCCGCTTTTCCTCGGGGTAAATCTCGCCCAAGCCGTCGATGGGCCGGCCCGCGCCGGAAAACACCCGGCCCAGCATTTCTCGGCTCAGGGGCAGCTCCATAGGCCGGCCCTGGAACGCGACGCTGACCCCTTCCAGCGCGATGCCCTTGCCGCCCTCAAAAACCTGAAGCACAACCCGGTCCCCTTCAGCCATAATCACCCGGCCGGCCCGCTTTTCACCGCTGGGCAAAGCGATTTCGGCCATTTCGTCATAGGACGCGCCCCGCACCCCTTCCAAGGTCAGCAGCGGCCCGTTGATTTCCGTCACGCCGGTATATTCGATTCTCATACTTTCGCCTCCCCCTGGCTCTGGCGGGTATTTTGGGCCACGGTCTGGGCCGCGGCTTGATCAATCTGCTGTCGATATTGCTCAAACAGGGAAAAATCGTCGTTGGGCACATTGTATTTGGCCCGGGTCGCCAGCTCAAAGACGCCGGTTTTGACCAGCTGGGAGATGGGAATACCCTTGGCCGCCACCTCTCTCCCCTTGTCATAAAGATGGAGAATCAGCTCCATCATGCGGTATTGCTTTTCGATGGGCACATAGGTGTCGATAGGCGAATAGGCGTCCTGCTGTAAAAAGCCGGTTCGGATGGTTTTGGCGGTCTCGATAATCAGCTTCTGGTCCTCGGGCAGCACGTCGGCGCCGATGAGCTTGACGATTTCCATCAGCTTATTTTCTTCCAGCAGCAATCGAGCAATGCGCTCCCTGCTCTGGGCAAAATCCGGGCCAAACCGGCTTTCAAACCAAGGCGCCAAATCGGCCAGATATTCGGAATAAGAGGTGTTCCAGTTCATAGAGGGAAAATGGCGGGCGTAGGCCAGCTCCCGGTCCAAAGCCCAGAAGCAGCGGATAAACCGCTTGGTCGTCTGGGTGACAGGCTCGGAAAAATCGCCGCCCTGGGGGGAAACTGCGCCGATGGCGGTGACGCTGCCCTCCGTCCCGTTCAGGTTGTCGGCATACCCGGCCCGCTCATAAAACTCCGCCAACCGGGAGGGCAGATAGGCGGGGAATCCCTCCTCTGCCGGCATTTCTTCCAGCCGGCCGGAGATTTCCCGCAGAGCTTCGGCCCAGCGGGAGGTGGAATCCGCCATCAGCGCCACATGGTAGCCCATATCCCGATAATATTCCGCCATGGTCATGCCGGTATAAATGGAGGCTTCTCGGGCAGCCACAGGCATATTGGAGGTGTTGGCGATCAACACTGTGCGGTTGAGCAAAGGCTTGCCCGTCCGCGGGTCTTCCAGCTCTCCAAATTCCTCCAGAACCTGGGTCATCTCGTTGCCCCGCTCGCCGCAGCCCAAATAGATGATGATATCCGCGTCGCACCACTTTGCCAGCTGATGCTGAATAATGGTCTTGCCCGCGCCAAAGGGACCAGGCACGCAAGCGCAGCCCCCTTTGCCGATGGGAAACATGGCGTCGATCACCCGCTGACCGGTGACCATCAGCTGATCCACCGGCCGGCGCAGCTTGACGGGCCGAGGCTGGCGAATGGGCCATTTTTGGGCCAACGTCAACTTGTGCTCCCGCCCCTGGTCGTCCCGCAGCAGGGCGACCGGCTGGTTGACCGTATAATTTCCGTTGGGGGCAGCTTCCATAATTTCGCCGCTCAGGTTGGGCGGAACCATGGCCTTGTGCGTAATGGCGCCCAGCTCGTCGCATTGGGCGAAAACAGCGCCCCCCTCTACCCGGTCGCCAGGATTGACCAAAATTTTCACCGGCCATTTCTTTTCCCCGTCCAGGCTGGGCAAATCCAGGCCGGCGGGAATGAAAGCGCCGCCCGCTTTTTCAATGGCCCGCAGGGGCCGGGCGATGCCGTCAAAAATGCCGCCCAGCAAGCCGGGGCCCAGCTGGATGGAAAGAGGGCCGTCGGCCGGGGCCACCGGCTGCCCCGGCGCCACGCCGGTGGTGGGCTCATAGACCTGGATGGTGACTTCCTGCCGGCTGACGGCCACCACCTCGCCGATCAGGCGGCTGACGCCTACAAAGGCCATATCCTGCAAAGCCAGACCCGAGCCGCCTCGAGCCTTGACCACCGGGCCGTTGACCGAATACACTTGATATGTTGTTTGCTCGTTCATCGCGCTCGCCTCCTTCGCCTATTCCAGCCGCAGGCCGAGATACTCGGCGATATGTCCTTGGGTCTGCTCAAAGGCGTCGTCCAGGGTGCAATCTATCGCCATATGGCAGCTTGGGCATTCCAGCCGCAGGCCCCCCAGGCGGATATCCGGCTCGGACTCCAGCTCGCCGGGCCGGCCGCATCTCGCCAAAGCCTCTTCCAATGCGGTCTTATCCTGCGGGCGGCACAGCAGCCGGACAGATTCCTGCCCTTCCGGCAAAGCGGCCAACGCCTTTTGGAGCTGTCGGGCCGTCCACTGCCCGTATTCCGGAGTTTCCACCCATTGCTCCAGCTTTTGGCGCAGCTCCTGGGAGATACGGGCCACCAGCTGGGCTCTTTTTGCAAAAAGCTCCCGTTTGTGTTCCATCATAGTCTGGGACACGGCCTGCCCCATCTCTTTTTTCACGCGGGCGACGCCAGCCTCCACCTCTCGCTCCATCTGGACCCGCAGCCGCTGTTCGGCTTGGGCCAGGCGCTGGCGGCGCTCCTTTTCCACGTCCTCTAAAATTTGCCGGCTCTGCCGATTGGCGTCGCCCAATATAGCGGCTGTAAACCGCTCCAGCTTGTTGATTGTCTCGCTCACGCCCGTCCCCCCTTAGATTTTTACGCCAATGGCTTCCCGCACATAGCGGGTGATGGAATCTGGCGCCCGCTCAGCGCCCTGACGGCCGGGAATCTCCACCAGCAGCGGCGTTCGGGCGCTCAGCTTGATCTGGTCCACCCGCTGGCGGCACTGGGCGGCCAAACCCTCCGTCAGCAGAATAACGCCGATATCCGGCTGAGCCAAAGCGACGTCCAAGGCTTCCTCAGCCTCTTCGGCCCGGGAAACCGTCACCCCTTCCACGCCCGCCAAGCGAAAGCCCGTCTGGGTATCCGGGTTATCCGCGATCAAAAAATACCGCATTCTTCCTGCCCTCAATTACAGGCGCAACATAATCAGGATGGACACCAGCATACCGTAGATGGCGATGCCCTCGGCCAGAGCCACAAAAATCAGGGCCTTGCCGAAAACCTTGTCGTTTTCCGAAATGGCGCCGATGGCCGAACTGGCCGCCGAAGCCACGGCCACGCCGCCGCCGATGCAGGCCAAACCGGTGGAAAGGGCCATGGCCAGGTAGCCCCAGCCTGCGGAGGAAGAGGCCGCCGCGGCTCCCTGCTCCGCCGCCGCCATGGCGTGGCCGCCGATTCCCATGCCCGTCGTCAGCAGACACAGGGCGAACACTGCAACGATATTAACGGCCATGGCGCCCTTGGGGCTCCGGCCGCTTTGATGCCGGCGATAGGCCAGAAGCAGCGGCGAAAAGGCCAGGGCTGCTAGAACAGTGACAATCATGATTTCCATAAAAATACTCCTTTTCTCCGGCGGACGCAATTTACAGCGCTGCCCCGCCGCCGGGCGGGTTTCTCATTGGGTGTGAAACAGACCGTCGCTTTAGCTCCGCTTATCCCGCTGGAACTGGACGGTAAAGGGCCGATAAGGGGAGCCGCCGCCAGAATAAAACCGGCCAAACAGCTCGTAAAACTCCAGCCGCAGCACCTGGATGCCCACAATCAAGCCCTCCAGGCACATGACAAACAGGTTGCCGATCACAAACACGACCGGGCTGGCCGCAGAACCGACGCTGTCCATCAAAGCAAAGACCACCATCATCATGCCTACATGGTTGAGGGCGAAAGCGCCGATGCGCACAAAGGAAATGGTGTTGGAAACGAAGGAAAGTAAAATCTCAAACAACTCGAAGAAATTTTCCACGATAAAACCGCCCTTTTCCTGAGGCGCCCAGTCGGACCGGCGCTCCAGCAGCCGCCCCAAAGGCTCCTGGGCAAAAATCAGCAGCAGGGGCAGGACGATCAGCAAGCCGATATACAGGGGGTTGAACAGCTTGACGTTGGTCAGCAGGCTGCACAAAGCCGCCGCCACCACCGCCCAGTAAAAGATAAAGCCGGCCACGCCGTTTTGCGAAAACAGCGCCTTGCCCAGGTTTTTCTGGCGGATGCCGTTGTAGATATTGTAAAGCATGGCCACTGAAATGAAAATCAGCCCCATAGCCACCGAACACAGCAAAATCATGTTGGTGTTATCGACGCTTTCAAACACCTTGAAGCCCGGTAAAATTTCTTCATTGCCGAATACGCTGCCATAGACAAAACCGAAAACCGCCGAAGAGCAGCCGACGACCGCAATGATTTTGCCCAAGGGCATTTTCAGCGCTTTCCAGGCCAGCAGGCCGGCCAAAATCAACACGGCGCCTTGGCCCACGTCGCCGAACATCACGCCGAAAAACAGCGTGTACGTCAAGGCCAGTAGCGGCGTTGGGTCCGCTTCGTTGTAAGAGGGCAAGCCGTACATTTCCACAAACTGCTCAAAAAACCGAATAAGCCCTTTGTTGCGCAGCTTGGTGGGCGGCTCCGCGGCCGGGGAGGGAGGTTCCTCCAGCAAATAGACCTGATCCTGATACGGGGCGAACCGGGCCTCAAACCCAGCCATATCGTTTTCGGGCACCCAGCCGCACAGATAGAAGGTATCCTCTGTATGGGCCGCAAACCGCCGCAGATCATAGGTGTCCTTATCGTATTTCAGCGCGGCATAATAGGCTTGCAGCGATTCCGCCGCCCCCTGGCGCAGGGTTTCCAGCTCCTGCTCCGCCTGCTCCAGCCGCCGCTGGCAATCTTCTTTTTCCTCTTCCAGCTTCTTTCTGGCCTCCGCCGGGCTGCCGTGAACCCGGTCTGAAATTGGAATCCGCTCGAAGTGCAGCGAGGAAAACAGAGCGTCGGATTTGCCTGCCGAAACGGCGGGCGTGGCGTACATCCCATAGACATAGTCTTTGGTATCCCCTGTGACGAAAAAGAAAATATCCGGGTTTTCTTCCACATATTTGGCGTAATTCAGATAAATTTCTTTGGGAATACGCCCTACCCGCAGCTTGGTATGTTTCATGCCGGCCAAATCGTCCAGATTGGCGTTGACGTCCATGAGATGATCCAGCTGCATCAGAATCTGCCGATCTTCCTCCAGCGGAGCGCTCCATTGCCGCCGCTGTTCCAGCAGCTTTTGATACCGCTGGGACAAATCTTCCACAAAAGCGGCAATCTGCTTTTCATCCCGCTGCCCGGCGGCAAACGCATGGTAGCCCAGCGGGATTTCCAGCTGGTCCGCCAGGCTTTCCACCCGAGAAAGCAAGGCCGCGCTGGGGTTTTTGACGGTAAAGGGAGACAGCCCGCCGCCCCCGGTGAATTCCAGCACGCTTTCCGGGGCGAAACCGCTGTCCACCACGCAATCCCGCACAACCTGGTCAAACATCCCCAAAGGGCCTACAATGTTGACCAGCTTCATCTTTTCAATCGCCATTGGCTTTCGCCTCCTTTTCTTCCTCTGCGTTTCCCGGCGTCAATAAATTGGCGTCAGGTAAGAGGGGATCTGCTCCGGCGGTATTTGATACCGGATGCATTCGATCACATTGACGATATTGTTCAATTCGTTTTCCTTAATTTCCAAATAAGCCACGCCGTCAAAAGCGGAAGGGCGGCCTCGGCGAAGCTGCGCTCTGCCCTGCCGGCCAAAGGCGAAGGCATATTCTTCAATGCGGCCGCCGCCAGTTTGGCGAAACGCCTTTCCATAGGGCCCCTGACGCAGCAGCTCCATGGCTTCTTCCCAGCCGGGCGCCTGAACCAGCTCCTTCAAATAGCCGCTTTTCAACCGGCTGCCAAAGGGCAGCAGATACCGCGGCAGCTGCTCTTTCGCCACATGAAAATGCTTTTTCAGCCGCATGACGCGGGTGATATTGGCAAAATCGCACTGCTGCAAAAAGTGCTCCTCCAGCTGGCGGCGGTCTTCCCCCTGAAACCCCCGAGCCGCGCTTTCCAGCACAGCCCGGTAATAGGCGGCGTGGACCGCGGTTTCCGCCGCCAGATAATCCAATTCTCGCCCCTCTTTGGGAGCGACCTGGGCCAGGGGACTCCAAAAGGCGGAGCCCGCCGTCGCCTCTAACAAACCGGCGTAATTGGGCTGGGCCTTCAAAGCCTCAAACCGAACCCGACTGTGACGCATGGCCTCGGGCGGCAGACTCAAAGAGAAATCCGACGGTCTGCCGGCGGAGAGCAGCCGCAGAAACCGGAGAATCTGCTGCGCCTCTACCTTGGCGGCCAAAGCCCGCAGCAGCCCCCGCATTCCCTTGGAAGCGAAGACCGCCAGTTTGTCGTATTCCCGGGCCAGGCCGGCGTACAACAGCTTTTCCAGCTCCACCCGGCCGATCTGCTGCAAATCCGCCCCGGCCAGGCTGGGGCCCCAGGCCTGGCCGCCGCCCAACATTTGGGCGGCCTCAGGCACGTCTTTGGCCTGCATCAGCTGGTCAAAATCCTGTTGAGTCATCCGATGGCCCAGCATGGCGTGGATTTTGCCGTTGACGGCGGCGTATTCAAACAAGTCCTTCAGCACGGGCCTTCACTCCGTTCTTCCCCGCCTACAATCCGGTCAAACAGAGCTTGAGCCCAAACGCTGTGGTTGACTTGGCCTTTTCGCTCCAAATCGTCCAAAGCGGCGCGAAGCCGTTCTTCCAGCTCCTGCATGGAGCGCTTCTGCTGCTCCTCCTCTTCTCGTTTGGCCTGAGCAATTCGCTGCTGGGCCTGCTGATGAAAGCGCTGACGCATTTCCTCCGTCGCTTCCTCCACCTGCCGGTCCAGAAGCTCTCTCTGCGCTTGCGCCTGGGCGGTGATATCCCGGGCGCGGCGCTCAGTTTCCACAATGCTGTTAATCATATCGCTGTGACGCATTTTCTTCCCTCCACCTCCAAAAGGCCCGAGGACGCCCCTCTCAAGCCTTCCTCTTATTATAAACCTCTTTTTTTCTGAGACAAGAGAAAAAATGAACAGCAATTTGCCCAGATTGGTCAAAATAATTGTAGAAAATACCCCGCAAGGCGCTTCTTTCCCCATGGATGGAATGGATTTATAAAAAAATCATAGAAAATCCATGGAAAATCGTTTCGCTGGAGCCCTGGCGGCGCAAAAAAATCCTTCCAAAGATAGAAATAGTCCCCGTTTAGGGGACTATTTCAGAATGCGTCAGATTCCCATGACCTCGGACAATCCTTCGCTCAGTTTCTCGGCGTCGGCTTGATATTGGGACAGTTTTCCGGTGAGCTCATCCAACTTTTGCTTCGCCTCGGCGTGCTTATTGGGGTCCAGAGCCAGTTCCATCATTTCAACCGTTAGATCCAGCATATCCACGCTGGCCTGGCTGCCCTCCTTGATTTTGGCTTGAGCGGCGGCATATTTGGCAGGCGCTTTCAAATCGGCCAGTTCCTGGTAAAGGGGCTTCATCTTGGCCACAATGGCGATCAGGTCCTTGAGCGCGCCTTCCGGGTCGGAGGAGGCTTTTTTCTGGGCGGCGCTGACAGAGGGGCTCAACTCGGCCACCTGGTTGCCGATTTCCAGAATTTTAGCCTTGTAGGCTTGTTCAGACAGGGCGTCTCCGCCGCTTCCGCCAGCGGTCAGCTTGACAGTCTGGGTCTTAGCGTCCCATTCCACCCCTAAGCCCAAAGAATCGGCCACAGCCCGAACAGGCAGATAGGTCGTGCCGTCCACAATAAAAGGCTCCACGACTGCGCCGTTGGCGTCCTTGGGGGTGATCGTCTTGCCGTCCAGCGTAATTTTGATGTTGTTGTAGCTGGCGTTCAGCTGACGGGCTGTAGCCGCCATGGAAGGCGCCCCCATGCTCATCAAAAGCGCGGCGGCCAAAAATCCGGCCAAAAAGTCTCTCCATCTCCTCATTGTTGATCGTTCTCCTTTATTTTTTAGAGAAATTTCCTTTTCTCTTTCGTTCATCTTACCACAATCTCTTTTGTGTTTCAACCGCTTATTGCGTAATTGGGAGGGCTGCAACCCATATCGACGAATTCGCCTATCCCGGCGGCCGCAGCCAAATCCGCCTTTAGGCCGGCTCAGGCCCGCAAGCCTGACCAACGGCTTGACAGCAAGCTCTGCCAGGTATTATGATAGAATCAACAAACTCAAAAAGCTGATTTGCAGGAGGAAATTTTTGTGCTTACTCTAATTTACAACGGAGATATTCGCACCATGGACCGCCGGCAACCCAGAGCCCAGGCCGCTTTGATCGAAAACGGCCGCTTCGCCTTTGTGGGCAGTCTGCGGGCCGCCCGCGCAGAGCTGACCCGCAGAGGCGAGCAGGCTCGAGAAATCGACCTGGAGGGGCGGCTGACCCTGCCCGGCTTCAACGACTCCCATATGCATTTTATCCACTTTGCCAAAGGACTGATGAGCGTGGACTTGGCCGGAAGCCAGTCCATTGCGGAAATTCAAGCCCGGATGAAGAAGGGGCTGGAACAGGGTCTGGCGCCCGAGGGCGTCTGGCTGGAGGGCGAAGGCTGGAATCAAGATTATTTCACCCAGGGGGAGAAACGCTTCCCCAACCGGGCGGAGCTGGACGCGGTCTGCCCGGACAAGCCTATGATGATTATGCGGACCTGTTTTCACATCGGCGTTTTGAATTCCGCCGCCCTAAAGGCGCTGAATATTACCCGGGAAACAGCCCCCAGCTACGGCGGACTGGCGGGAATCGACCCAGACGGGGAGCCCGACGGGATTATCAAAGAAAGCCTGCTGGACGATACCAAGGCCCAAATCTCCAGCCTAAACCTGGAGACGATGAAGCAGATTATTCTGGCCGCCCAACAAAAGGCCTTGGCCCAGGGCATCACCTCCATTCAAAGCGACGACGTGGGATACACGCCTCAGGCGGATTATAATCTGCTGTTTGAAGCCTTCGCCCAGCTGGAGGCGGAGGGCAAACTCCATATCCGTCTGGCCGAGCAATGTCTGCTGCAAAAGCCGGAGCTGATTGAGGAATTTCTGGCCGCCGGCTATGACCAATGGAGCTCCCGCTGGTTCCGGCCCAGCTGCGTCAAGCTGCTGGCCGACGGCAGCCTGGGCGCCCGCACCGCCGCCCTGCGCCAGCCCTATCAGGACGACCCCGCTACCAAGGGGCTGGAGATGTTCACACAAGAGCGGCTGAATCGGCTTGTACTGACCTGCCATAAGCACAATATGCCTGCCGCTATCCACGCCATTGGCGACAGGGCGATAGAAATGGCGCTGGACGCGATTGAAAACGCCCGGCTGCTGTGCCCAGACCATCAGCCCCGCCACGGCATTGTCCACTGTCAAATCACCGATCAGGCCCTGCTGCGTCGCTTTCGTCAGCTGGACGTTCTGGCCTTTGTGCAGCCCATTTTCATCGATTATGATATGCGGATTTGCCGTGACCGCGTAGGAGACCGGACGGATACCAGCTACGCCTGGCGGGACTTATATGAAAACGGCGTCCATGTGAGCCTGGGCACCGATTGCCCGGTGGAGAAATTCGATACCATGCCCAACCTCTACTGCGCCGTGGCACGGAAAAACATTACCGGCTCGGAAAAGCAAACCTTCCTGCCCCAGCAGGCCCTGACCATGCAGCAGGCCCTGGAATGCTACACCATCGAGGGGGCCTACGCCTCCGGCGAAGAGCGGGAAAAAGGCTCTATCTCCCCCGGCAAGCTGGCGGATTTCATCGTGCTGGACCGGGATCTGTTTTCCATTCCCGAAGAGGAGATTTTGCAGACCAAAGCGCTGCAAACCTGGGTGGAAGGGGAATTGCGGTATCGCCTATAAACGATAGAAACTCAAAAAACCAGCCGAGGAATTCCTCGGCTGGTTTTTTTGTGCTACTCTGCTACCGCTTTCACTTGGTCCAACAGCTCTTCCCATGGAATGCCGCTGAGAAAATCTTGATAAAGATCTTCTCTTCTTTCTCTTGGGAAAGAAATACGATAAATTGTATTCTCTCCCTCAGCATATGTTGTCAGCATTTCTGGCTGATTTGCGGGGGGATTGAATAAGTTGGAGCAGGTTTCGCTCAGCCCATCAGATCCCATCATAATTTCTCCCGGCTCGCCCGCCGAAAAATATGTGCCGCTGCATTCAGCATCATAGTTCAAAAACAGTAGATAAGTCTCCCCGATTTGAGGTTCCGTATAATACTGAGTTGGCAGCTGATATGCAATCTCTTCCCCGTTTTCATCCAAATACTTGGCTTGGACGGAGTAAACCTTGTTGATTTCAATTTCCTCGGGCACATCTTCTCCTTTGAGAACACGGGATACAGTAAAACCATATTTTCTTCCCTCTGAATAAGATGTGGGGTCTTCCTGAGAAGGATCGCTGGGCAAGCGATCTGCATTCCATGTGGACAGCAAACCCGTATATTGCCCTTCCACAATGTAAGTTGAATCGTTCTCTAAATCTTTGAGGCTATCGTAGGTAGGATAATCTGAGTAGACTGTAATGGTCACTTCCTCTATATTCTTGGAAGATACCATACCATCATGACGATTCCGCCCCTGAACAATCACCAAAGAACATACCGCTAACAGAAGCACAGAACCGAAAACCTTCCATTTGTTTTTCTTCATTTGTTCCTACCACCCTTTCAACTGTAAATGGCCCTAAAGCCATTACGGTCATCCGCTTGAATTGTGTAGATTTCTTCTCGATCCCGCCCATCTCGCATAATAGAGTAATATGCATTGGAATGGGCCAGACCAACCACATGACCAATTTCGTGGGTCCCTGTGCTACGGGCAGTCGTAGAATTCCAACCAGCTTTGGCCGAATTCATGTAGCAGGTAAACTGCTTAACTGTAGAGCGACCCGTTGTGTAAGGTGTGATAATGGACATTCCATTTTCAGAATATCCAGACCGATAACGGGATTCCAAAAGATTCTTAGATATACTATTATATCCAATATTCATACCTTCTGAATTCCAAGCGCTTACACCTGCTAACCATCCATTCTTGATGATACCACTGTCCGATTGCATATTTGCTCCCCAGGCGTACTGTATCGCCTTATTTGCTACATAATGGTTTTCCAGCGCATATGCAAACGCAGGTGTTCCTCCAACAACAGTACAGAATAGCAACATTGCTATTAATGTACACCCCATAATTTTTTTTGTTTCATTTTTTATTCCTCCTTATTTTTTATGATCTCTATCCTCCTTTTTATGTAAGTATATATTATATAAACTATATTGTCAAGATTTTAAGATTATTTTTATTTTTTCAATAGTTTATATGATTAATATAGATTCTATATGTGAACACTTATTAACCCCTTATGTTCGCAAAAACAAAAAGAGCGCGGGGCCTCCGCGCTCTTTTTGTTTTGCCTAAAAATCCTCTCGATAGCTGCGCAGCAGCTTTTTGGTAAACTTCCGGCTGTTTCCGGTGTGTTCCGGGGGCCAGTTCAGGTCGGTATCCCAAGGGACGCTGTAGGGAGAACAGTTCTGCCTTTTCATCCGCTCATAAAGGACTGTGCGCTGGTTCCGGTTGTACTGCACATCGTAGCCAATCCGGTCCACCCAGGCGCAAAAGCCCTGCATATAGCTTTCCATCAGCTGATCCCAGCCGGAGAAGCTGCGCTGGATGACTCGGCCCGCCCGGCTGAACTCCAGATCCAGCTCCTCCCGGCTAATCCATTTCATCAGGTACATCATAGCCAGCAGCTGGGTCGCCCGGCACAAATCCCACCCGGCCTGGGAGGTATCCAGCCGGCCCGCCCAGCGGTCGGTCAGCTCATGAACCGTTTGCAGCCCTTCCTCCCGGTTGTGGATATCCCAAGAATCCGCCAAGGCCGCGCGGAAAATTTTCAGCTGCTTGCGACTGGCTCTTGTTCCGGTAATCAGGGGGAAGCCCTCTTTGTCATAGCAATGGGACCAAAGAGCATAAGTGGCGGCGCACCAACATTCCAGGTCGTTTCGGGGCAGAAGAGGGTCCCTGGACCAGAGCAGCGCCGGGGCGAACTTCCATTTGCGCACCACAATCGCCCGCCCCGCCAGGTTGAACAGCACAAAGGCCCAGGCGATCAGCCCATATTCTGTGCGCTCCTGGTCCTCCTGCAAGGCGGCCGCCCGCACAGAATCTCCGACCATATCGATATAATGGTCGACATCAGAAACGGCCGCAAGGGTCCTGGCCTCCTCCGGCGGGTCCCATTCCCGCCAAACCCCGATTGGCAGGCGATAAATCCCTATCGCCCCCATTTTGGTCAGATTTTTCTTGTTGATATGGGCGATCACCGTCTCGCCGCTTTCCAGGGTCAGGTAGTGATAAACCTCCTGCTCCGGCCCGACCTGAAAGGTATCATGGTTCAACGTCCCGCCGTCGGAATAGAAGGTAAAGCCGTCGGTCATCTGCTCCATGTCCGCAATGGATTGGGCCATGGGCGTATTGGCCGCAGCCATCTGACCCACTGGCAGGGCGTCTTTTTGGATAGGCCCGCCGTGAAACAGGGGCACAACCAAAAAAGTTACCGCCAGCGTAAACGCTATCGCCAACAGCGAACAGACCAGCAAGGTCTGGGCCAAACCATCCTTTAAGCCATAGATATTTTTATTGGAAGCTTTGTACCGGGCCATCGCCGCGCCTCCTTTTTTCCGATTCTATCACAATGCAACGGCAACTGGAGAAAAAACGATCGATATTCAGCGAACCGCCCCCACGTTCTCCCCCCACCTCATTTCAAGTCATTGGGGTCTGTGTTACATATAATTTGGACAACGTCTAATCTTGATCTGTCGACAGTGCAAAAGTTGCTCCACTGTTCTTCTGTGCCGCCATAATATATTTTTTTAACGTTGCGAAAGTAAGACCATCCTTTGAATTCCTCCAACGAAGCAGGAAGATATACATATTCAATTCCAAAATTACTAAAAATGTTGTCAGAAATATGTCTGGTTCCATCTGGGATGATTACGCTTGTTACTCTATGAAGCGCAAAGGTTCCGTCAAAGGAAACGACATACATGGCAGTTCCTTCTACGTCATACGATGAATTGGTACGAACTTTCTTGCTGTTTCCTCTATAATTCTTGATGTATATCTCGTTTCCGTCAATGTAATATTCAAACTGATCCAAATCAGCATACGACGACGCCCAAACAGAGTTTGATTCTATATCATGTTCTACTTCTTCACTGGGCAGCGCGCTAACAATAAGGACAACAAGCCATGCCGCCGATAATATAACGGCTCGCCGTCTTTTATCCAACCGCAACGCTGGGTTTTCCAAAACCACATGGAAAGCGCGATTGGCCAAAGGATAAGAAAAAAGAAATACCGCCAGCCTGAACGCTTCCCATCTTTTTCAATTTCCCAAGTATACCCACAATCGCCACAAAAGCCGACTGTTTTATAATCAATTGTTTGGCGTCCCTTTCTTATGTCGGAAGGGAAAATCCAACTTCTTTTCACGCCTGTTCGCTTATAAGAGCTGTTATAGAATGTTCCCACTGTCTCTCTCTGAAATTGTATATTGGTTCCCCCGTATTTTGGACAAACTGCCATTGGAAATCCTCCTTTCTCAAATAATACCGAATGAATATGCAAAACTCAACCACGAAGTTCAAGCCATCCTCTGCCGTTTTTGACGATCCCAGCCCATTCCAATATAGCCGCCACTACAAACGAGGGGTCAAAACCGCTGCCGCCTAACGCCGCGCCAAAGTATTCGCGCAAGATGACGCCGGAAATTGTATCTAATCCACATTTTTTGAGCCAAGAGGGGCGCGCCCTTCATTCTTTCTTAAAAAGTCTACTACAAGGCCGAAATTTTCAATCTATCGCCGCAAGATGGACAAAGTTGAACTGGCTTTCTTATATTCTTCATCCCTCAAACGTAGTTTAACATCGCATTCTCAACCCGTCAATAAGTAAAGAAAATATTTGTAATCGGATCTTCACGTATGGATAATTTTCAAAAACCAACCATAATACGCTGCAACATATGAGGGCGCTTCCAAATGGAAGCGCCCTCATATGTTATGCTGTTGCTTTCAATCGCAAATCCGCGTTGAATAAATCACTCTCTTCCGCGCTCTTTTTGCGTTCATTTTTGTCTCTTCTCTTTCACCCAACTGACGAAGCAGGTCAAAGGCGCTATGCCCAGCAATATGGTTAGAACGCCAAAACCCCGTTCCATATAAAACGCCGCAATGTACTGAAAGGAAACCCGGCATGGATCGGGGCTTTGCCGAAACGGCGCCCAAGAGGCCGCAAAAATCAGCAACATACTGACCGTCAACACGTCATATAGCACAAAAAAGGTGCGCGAAAAGGAAATTTTCTGCCAAATCAAGCAAACCGCCAGCAACGTGAAGAAAGCAGGGGCAATAGCTTGGGCAATTATCCACAGTTTGCGAAAATAATCAAGCGCTTCCATAGAAGCGTCTATCCCTATGCCCTGTGGAAACCGATAATTCCATGCCCAAAACAGCCAGGCCGGTAACGCGGACGCCACCACAAACCCTCCAGCGCATAGCCTTGAAACCCAAATACATTTTCTATTCATCAGTCTTAATCGCTTACTGTAGGAGCCGATTCCCCATTATGGACATAATATCTACTATGCCACCCTACATCACCAGCTCCTGAAATCGAATTTTCAATGTATACCCTAAAAAGATCATTATACCTAATGTGAATCCCATCCTCCAGTATGGTTGCATCACGCTTTTGATCCGTCAACCTTGGAAGATATTCAATACCACCGTCTTGCACAAATTCTACACTCTGAATAAGCGGATAATCATAATCGCCCTGTTCAAAAAGGGTTTTTGTTTTCGCTTCAAATTCAGTCGCCTTGTCGTTGCCCAATGCATCTTTCAAATGATATTGAGAAGGCTCACCATACGGTGCGGAAATAAAATTTCGGAACACCCCCGGCACCCTGGACACAACCTCTCCTTCCCCTACCAGAGAACCGGCAAAAGCTGAAAGTTGGAGCGTTGCGCACAAAAGCATCGCGCAACAAACCAAGCGGAAGCTCATTTTTTTCATCTTTATTTCTTCCTCCGTTTAAAACCACGATATAATATGGTTATTATAGGCGTGAACAATAGCACCAACTGTGCGCCTCCGATCCCTCCTCTCCTTATCGAATAGGGAACTGTATACCGAGACAATAAACCTAAAAAGCTCATATATCTCATCTTACCAGGCATCGAATAATAGGGGACCCATGTGAGGCAAAGGATAATCAGCAGGATAGTGAAAAGAACAGCAGATGCCCAAACAGCCAGTCTGGCAGGGCTGTTCCCAAGATACAGGCAACACATCACAATCAACAGAAGAAGGATGGGCATGAGATATTGCACAATGGCATAAGACACAACGTGAAGTCGGGGACTTAACTCTTGATAACGCTGTATACAGTTAATCCGGACGGAACCTCTATAAAGCGCATAATCAGTATTGCGCACCAAGTGCATCAAATACCACTCAAACCAAGCAGGAAGCACCGAAATGAAAACCATCACTACCATAAAAAGATTTCTGAATATCCAAATACACTTCTTCATAATTCGTTTTCCTTTTTCTTATAAAGAGGATGAAAATGAGTACTGATGCCTTCCAAAATCAATGGGAATTACTACTTGATGCCCATCCCAAATATCAAGCTCTACTTCGACATCAAATGCAAAATAAAAATTAACAGACGTTCGATTAGACGATACATTTGCGCTTGATGCTTCATTCATAAACCATATTTTTTAAACTGCCCTATCGCAGTATGAGGAAGATACGACTCTATCTTTATAGGGTCATTCACAACAGACCCGGTTGCAGAAAGCAATTTTCTTGTATCCATATCGTATTTCATCGCGACTTTCAAATTATAAGTCACCTTAATATTCCAATCATAGTTCGGGTCAGCCGCTCCTACCCATTGTGACATATCCGTTTTTGGCAATATATACATCAATACTGTGGGACTATAGACGATCCGTTCAGCAGTCGCGCCAGCAACAGAAGCGACTTCAAATATCCCAATATTTTTTATAATACTCAATCAAAATATCCTCAATACGCCCTGCCTGATACAAGGATATCGTATCTCCAAAAAACTCATTTGTGATATCTTTTCCTTGTCGATCAAAGATCTTATAATCAACAACAACATCATCTGATAACATCATGCTCCTGGAGTAAAAACCATGCAACATTTGAAGAAACTCAGCATCATCTTTGGCATCCGCCGCCCAAATCGAAGACGAACCGAGACACATAAGCACCGCACATACGATCCAAAAACATAAAAACTTCTTTTTCATAAAAAATTTCTCTGTTCTCAATACTACCATATGTCTTTTCTTTCTGCTGATATAATTTTACTATATTTTCTTTCTATTTTCAATATGAAAATTTCACAAATATAACATTTAATTTTTATATAAATCAACCAAAAACACTTCTATTTCTCTAAAAAATCCACCCAGATTCATTTTATCTGGGTGGATTAGAGAATTGATTTGTTTCTCTCGCTTTATTTGCCCTTGTCCTCGGACTCTGGTTCCACTGTGATGCGGACCTGGTCCACCCGGCGCTCGTCCATGGCCAGCACGGCGACGGTCAGACGGTCGTAGGTAAAGGAATCCCCCGCTTCGGGGAAACGGTCCAGCATTTCGGTGATCCAGCCCCCCAGGGTGGTATATTCGCTCTCAAATTCTCGGGGCTCATATTCCACCGCTTCAAAGGCGTCGTAAATATTCATATTGCCGTCCAGCAAAAATTCGTTTTCCGACATTTCGGTGACGTCGCTTTCCACCTCGTCGGTTTCGTCGAAGATATCTCCCACGATTTCTTCCAGGATATCCTCCATGGTCACCAAACCCATGGTGCCGCCGAAGCCGTCCAACACGATGGCCATATTGCAGCGCTCTTCCCGCATTTCCCGCAGCATATCGGAGATATTTTTCGTCATATGGACGAATTTGGGCTCCCTCATCAAAGAGGAAAGGTCTTTCATAACGCCGTTTTCCGCCCCGATGGCCTGCTTGAGCAGCTGGTTGACATTGACAATGCCCACAATATGATCCAGATTGCCCTTATACAGGGGAATGCGGGTATAGTGGGAGATCTCCTCGTTGGCTAGCAGTTCTTCCGCGCTGGCGTCCACGTCGAAGGCCACCATGTCCACTCGGGGGATCATGATTTCATGGGCGGTGATATCCGAAAACTCGATGACGGACTTGATGAGTTCGCTTTCCGACTCGGTAATAACGCCTTCGTCCTGGATGGATTCCACCACCATCACCAGCTCCTCGTCGGTCATGGCAGGTTCAATTTCCGCCGGCGTCCACAGGCGGGACAGGGCGTCCACCCCCTTTGTGACCAGCCAGACCACCGGCTTAAACAGGCCCACAAAAAACTTCAGCGGGCCGCTATAGACCAAAACCAACCAGTTGCAATATTCCGCCGCCAGAATTTTAGGGATGATTTCACCGAAAATCAGCAGGATGACGGTGGTAATTAGCTCAGCGTACATCTGCCCCTTTTTGGGGCTGAAGCCCAAGGCCAAGGTGGTGACCACAGCGGTTGTAGCAATATTCACCAGATTGTTGCCCACCAGCACAGTGGAAAGGGTTTCGGTGTAGCGTTCGTTGATCTCCTGGGCTCGAAGGGCTTTTTTGTCCCCTGCCTCCGCCTTGGCCCGAAGCTTATGGCGGCTGGCGGAGTTATAAGCGATCTCCGCCGAAGAAAAGAAAGCGGAGCCCACGACCAAAAACACAACGGCGGCAATCAGCATTGTATCCATTTTGCCTTACGCCTCCTTATAGACCGGCTGAGCCAGGGGCGTTTCGGCGCTTTTCCGTTTGTCTTCCGGCGCTCCGTCCCAAATATCGCCCACCAGAGACTCCAGAATATCCTCCATGGTTACCAAACCCATGGTGCCGCCCCATTGGTCCTGGACCACCGCCATATGCAGCTTGCGGCGGCACATTTCATGAAACAGACTGTGGATATCCATATCCGATTGGATGAAATAGGGCTCTGTCATCACCTGGTCCAGAGGGCAGGCCCCCGTTTGGTGCAGGCGGAGCATATATGTTTTGGTATTCAAGATGCCGACGATGTGATCCATATCCGGTTCATAAACCGGCAGGCGGGAAAAAGCGGCCTGTCTGATTGTTTCCCGAACGGCCTCTTCCGAATCCCGCCGGTCGATACCGGCGATGTGGACCCGGGGCGTCAGCACGTCGTACACGGTGATATCAGAAAAAACCAGCGCCGATTGGATCAGCTCGCTCTCCTCCGATTCCAAAGCGCCTTCGTCCTCGATGGTTTCGATCATAGACTTGAAATCGTCCTCCGTCATGCTGGGCTCCCCGTTTTTTGAGGCCAGCAGCCGCTTCAGCCAGTTGCTCAGAGCGGTGAAAACCATCGCCACCGGCGTGAGGACGACCATCAGCGCATACAGCACGCCAGAAACCGCCTCGGCAAAGCGATCGCTGTTAGCTTTGGCGACGCTTTTGGGGATGGTTTCGCTGAAAATAAAAATAATCAGCGTCATCGCCACAGTGGAAATCAGCGAGCCATAGGAGCCGAACCACTCGATGGCCAACACCGTAGCGCCGGAGGTGGCCATGACGTGGATGACGTTGTTTCCGATCAGCAGCGTCACCAGCGCCTTGTCAAATTGATCCAGGATTTTTTCCACCCGCTTGGCTCTGCCCACTCCGTCTTCCGCCCGGCTTTTGACGCGCACCCGGTTGCAGTTGGAGAAAGCGGTTTCAGACCCCGCGAAGAAACCGCCCAGCAAAACCAGGACGGCGATCATAATACATCGGGGAATCGCATCGTCGTTCATTCTGAAGGAACCTCCTTATAAATCAAGCCTTTGGGCCTGAGAATCGGCGGCTTATGCCGCAATTACAGTTTTTATGTTATCACCCAAGGACCCCTCTGTCAAGTGGGGGAAACGGCGGCGGGCGGCCAAAGCGGGGCAAGCAGGCAAAATCCCCCCGCCCTTTCGCAAGGGAGGAGGGCGGGAAACCAAGCCCATCCCCGGAGGCGCCGTTCCGCCGCGCGAAAAGCGGCCGAGGCAAAGGCCCCGGCCCAACGCCCGCCCAGGCCGACAAACAGCCTGGGCGAATCGCGTCCGGCGTCTGCCCATGGGGTTACAGGCTCATCCAGCTCTCGTCGGAGGGGTTGGATTGGAACGCCTGAAGCTTTTTGACGTCCTGGGGCTGGATATAACCCTGTTCCGCCGCCGCCTCGATCAAGGCGTCATAATTGGAAAGGGACACATTTTTCACCTGGGCGGCTTCCATGCGGTCGACGCCCTTTTGCAGACCATATGTAAAGATAGAAGCCACGCCCAACACCTGGGCGCCCGCTTCCCGCAGTACGTTGACCACCTCGATGACGGAGCCGCCGGTTGAGATCAAATCCTCTACCACCACAACCTTCTGGCCCGGTTCCACTTTTCCTTCAATCTGGTTGTTGCGTCCATGGTCCTTGGCGCTGCCCCGGACATAGCACATGGGCAGGCCCAGAATGTCGGCAACCAGGGCGGCGTGGGC
>CAJTUM010000003.1:127921-248221 GCA_910579575.1 uncultured Eubacteriales bacterium
CCGCCACAACCTGGCAATCCGGGTAATATTTGCGGATATTCTCCGCCAACCCCTGCTCCACCTGGCTGCGGATAGCCGGGTAAGAAAGGGTCAGCCGGTTATCACAATAGATGGGGGATTTGATGCCGCTGGCCCAAGTAAAGGGGTCCTGGGGCCGCAGAAACACCGCTTTGATCTCCAGCAAACAGCCGGCGATTTTCTTTTCTATATTTTCCATATTCTTTCTCCTTCTCCCGTTATTCCCCGATGAAATCCCGGCACACCCGCCGATAGGCTTCCGCCGGGTCTTCTGCTTTGGTGATGGGCCTGCCCACCACGATATAATCTGTGCCAATCTCTCGGGCCTTTTGGGGGGTAGTCGCCCGGGATTGGTCGCCCATATCCCCTTCCGGGTAGCGGATGCCGGGGGTAACGGTGCAGAATTGGGGGCCGCAGGCGCCTTTTACCAAACCAGCCTCCAAAGGAGAGCAGACGACGCCGTCCAGCCCGGCGGACTGAGCGTTTTGGGCATAACGCCTCACGGCGTCTTCCATGGAGGCAGAAATGAGCAGTTCCTTCTGCATCCGCTCTTCCGAGGTGCTGGTCAGCTGTGTGACGGCGATCAGCATGGGAATCTCCCCCTGAGCGCCTTCCGCCAGTCCCTCTTTGGCGGCCCGCATCATATCCATCGTGCCGGCGGCATGGACGTTGGTCATATTGACCCCCAAGCGGGCCAAATTGCGCATGGCCTTGTTGACGGTGTTGGGGATATCATGGAGCTTCAAATCCAAAAACACGTCGTGGCCCATGGCTTTGATCTGCCGCACGATATCCGGCCCTTCGCCATAAAAAAGCTCCATGCCGATTTTGACAAAGGGCTTTTGCTCCTCAAACCGCTTGAGGAAATCCAGCGTCGCCTGGGCGCTGGGAAAATCGCAGGCGATAATCACATCCCGTTTTTTCATTCTTGGGCCCTCCCGATGATTTCTTGTAAGGTTTCGATGCCGTATTCGTCCATTTTATGGGGCAGTTCTTCGATAATCCGAGGGCAGGCCCAGGGGTCCACCAGATTCTGAGCCCCCACCTGCACCGCCGAAGCGCCGGCAGACAGAAATTCCAGCACGTCGTCTGCGCACTGGACGCCGCCTACGCCGATCACCGGCAGGTTCACGGCCTGACACACCTGATAGACCATGCGCAAGGCCACCGGCTTGACGGCCGGGCCGCTGAAGCCCGCCATTTTGGTGGAAACGATGGGCTTGCCTGTCCGAGGCTCGATGCGCATTCCCAATAAGGTGTTAATCAACACAATGCCGTCCGCCCCGGCCTGCTCCGTCGCCTTGGCAATGGCGACGATATCCGTCACATTGGGGGACAGCTTCATATAAACAGGCTTTTTCACCGCCTGTTTCACTGCCCGGCACACCGAAGCGGCGGCCTCTGGGTCTGTGCCAAAGGCCATGCCGCCGTGGCGCACATTGGGGCAGCTGACGTTGATTTCCAAAATGCCCACGTCCGCTTCCTGGTCAAACAGGGCGGCGGTATATGCGTAATCCTCTACCGAAAAGCCGGAGATATTGGCAATAACCTTTTTATGGAATACCTGACGCAGCTTGGGCAGCTCCTCTTCGATCACTTTATGGACGCCGGGGTTTTGCAAGCCGATGGCGTTGATCACGCCGGCCTCGCATTCGGCAATGCGGGGGGTGGGGTTGCCAAACCGGGGTTCCTTGGTGGTCCCTTTCAAGCTGATGGAGCCCAGCTTATCCAGATTGTAATATTGCGCAAATTCATAGCCGAAGCCAAAGGTTCCGCTGGCGGGGATGATGGGATTATCCAGCTCCCAGTCCCCTAATTTTACCGTCAACCTTCCCATTATAATATCACCTCGCCGCTCTTCATCACGGGGCCGTCCACGCAGATGCGCTTGGGGCCCGCTATCGTCTCGCAGCTACACCCCATGCAGGCGCCGAAGCCGCAGCCCATCCGCTCTTCAAAGGAAAGCTGGCCCTGGGCGTTTTTCGCCTTGCCGGCGGCATAAACCGCCCGTAGCATGGGCATAGGACCGCAAGCGAAATAGTAATCGTAATCCACCCTGCTCATGGGTTGGGTGACAAAGCCCTTTTCCCCCAGACTGCCGTCCTCTGTGGCAAACAGAACCGGGCAGCCCAGCGCCTCAAATTCCTTTTGGTAAAAAGCCTGCTCCGCTCGGCCGAACCCCAGAACCACTGTGATCTTTTTTCCCTGAGCCGCTAACCGCTTGGCCAGGCCATAGAGAGGCGGAGCCCCCACGCCGCCGCCCACAAGCAGGCTATGGGCGCCGGCGGCGTTTCCATCAAACCCATTTCCCAAGCCGCAGAGCAAATCCAGCTCTTGACCCGGCCTCATGGCGGCCATCTGCCGGGTGCCCCGGCCCACGACCTTATAGACCAACGTCATAGTCTGCTCGTCCCAATCGCAAATACTGATGGGCCGGCGCAGATACAGGCCGTCCAGCTTGACGTTGACAAATTGCCCAGGCCGCTCCGCGAAGCTCATGTCCCCTGTCAGAATCATTTCATAGGTATCCTGAGCAATGGGGCGGTTGCTCAGCGCCCGATACATTCCATTTCTCATTTTTTCCCTTCGCTGTCGATGGTGGAAACGCCAACGGTGATCTCCTCCAGCACGTCCAGCAGAACGCTGACGGTATCCAGAGAGGTGAACATAGTCACATTGTTTTCCACCGCGCAGCGGCGGATTTCAAAGCCGTCGTTATTGGCCCATTCGTTGGCGCCCAAGGTGTTGATGACATATGTGACATGGCCGGCCCGCATGGAATCCAGAATTTCCTCGCTGCCCTCGCTGAGCTTTTTCTTGCCCCGGGTGCGAACGCCGTTTTCCCGCAGGAATTTGGCGGTGCCCAGAGTGGCCTCGATATTGAAGCCCAGGTTATAGAAGCGGCGGATCAAGGGCAGCGCCTGGGGCTTGTCGTCGTCTGCAATGGTGACGAAAACAGTGCCGTAGTTGGCCACCCGCATATTGGCGGCTTTCAGCGCCTTATACAGGGCTCGGTTCAGGCTGTCGTCATAACCGATGGCTTCGCCGGTGGATTTCATCTCCGGAGAGAGGTAGACGTCGGCGCCCCGCAGCTTGCTGAAGCTGAACACCGGGGCTTTGACATACCAGCGCTTGCGCCGGGGGGCTTCCCCGGTCTCATAGCCCTGCTCCTTCAGGCTGTGGCCCAGCATGACCTTTGTGGCGATTTTGGGCAGCGGCAGGCCGGTGGCTTTGGAAAGGAAGGGCACGGTGCGGGAGGAACGGGGGTTGACCTCAATAACATGAACTGTCTCGTCCTCCCCCACGATGAACTGGATATTGAACAGGCCCTGAATGCCGATGCCCCGGCCCAGGCGGACGGTATAATCCAAAATGGCCTGGCGGGCTTTTTCGCCCACGGAAAATGTGGGGTACACGCTGAAAGAATCGCCGGAGTGGACGCCGGTGTGCTCCACGTGCTCCATAATACCGGGAATCAGCACAGTTTCGCCGTCGCAGACCGCGTCTACCTCCAGCTCTTTGCCAGCGATATACTTATCCACCAACACAGGGTGTTCCTCGCTGGCCACCACCGCTTCCGCCAGGTAGCGGCGCAGCTGTTCGTCGTCCCGCACGATCTGCATGGCCCGGCCGCCCAGCACATAAGAGGGCCGCACCAGCACAGGATAGCCGATTTGGTTGGCCACCTTGACGCCGTCCTCCACACGGGTCACCGCCTGGCCCGCCGGCTGAGGAATTTGCAGCTCTTCCATCAGTTTTTCAAAGCTGTCTCTGTTTTCCGCTTTGTCGATGGCCTCCACCCCAGTGCCGATGATCTTGACGCCCAGGGCGTGCAGCCGCTGGGCCAGGTTGATGGCGGTCTGGCCGCCCAGGGAAACCACCACGCCCATAGGGTTTTCCAAATGGACCAGGTTCATCACGTCTTCCACGCACAGAGGCTCGAAATACAGCTTGTCGCTGACGGTATAATCCGTGGATACAGTCTCCGGGTTGTTATTGATGATGATGGCCTCGTAGCCGGCCTCTCGGATGGCCCAGATGGCGTGAACGGTGGAATAATCAAATTCCACGCCCTGACCGATGCGAATAGGCCCGCTGCCCAACACCAACACAGAGGGCTTTTCGGTGACAATGGATTCGTTTTCCTCTTCATATGTGGAGTAAAAATAAGGCACATAGGCGTCGAACTCGCCGGCGCAGGTATCGATGGTTTTGTAAACCGGCCAGATATCGTGCTGTTGGCGCAGCTTCAGCACGTCCAGCTCGTCCATATTCCATAGTCGGCCGATAAAGGCGTCGGAAAACCCCATGCGCTTGGCCTGGCGCAGCACGGCGGCGTCCGCCGGGTTTTCCTTCACCGTCTGCTCGTAATCCACGATGTTGCGGATGGCGTCGACGAAGAAATAATCGATTTTGGTGGCTTGGCAGATCATCATCAGATCCACCTTGCGGCGCAGCAGCTCGGCAATGGCATACAGCCGCTCGTCGGTGGGTGTGACAATTTCTTGCAGTAGCTCGTCGGTGGCGAACGCGTCGAATTTCTGTTTCCACACATGGCTGACCCCCGCTTCCAGGCTGCGCACGGCCTTGAGCAGGCTTTCCTCCATGGTGCGGCCGATGGCCATCACCTCGCCGGTGGCCTTCATTTGGGTGGTCAGCAGCTTGGAGGCTTTATCGAATTTGTCAAAGGGGAATCGGGCCACTTTGCAGACGATATAATCCAAAGCGGGCTCGAAGCTGGCAGGCACGCCCCCCAGCTGGATTTCGTCCAGCGCCAGGCCGACGGCAATCTTGGTGGTCACCTTGGCGATGGGGTAGCCGCTGGCCTTGGAGGCCAGAGCCGAGGACCGAGACACCCGGGGATTGACTTCGATTACATAATAGCGGAAAGAATAAGGGTCCAAGGCAAACTGGACGTTGCAGCCGCCTTCGATGCCTAATTCCCGAATGATGCGCAAAGCGGCGTCCCGCAGCATATGGTATTCCTTGGCCGTCAGGGTCTGAGCCGGAGCTACCACCATGCTGTCGCCGGTGTGAACGCCCACCGGGTCGATATTTTCCATGGAGCAGATGGCGATGGCGGTGTCGTTTTTATCCCGCATGACCTCAAACTCAATCTCTTTATAGCCTTTGATGGATTTTTCCACCAAAACCTGGCGGACGGGAGACAGGTTCAGAGCGTTTTCCGCCAACTCCAGCAACTCCTCCTCGTCGTCGCAAAAGCCGCCGCCTGTGCCGCCCAAAGTAAAGGCCGGCCGCAGCACCACAGGGTAGCCGATGCGCTGGGCCTCTGCCTTGATCTGTTCCACCGAATGGGCGATGGCGCTATCCAGCACAGGCTCGCCGATGCGCAGGCACAAATCCTTGAATTTCTCCCGGTCTTCGGCCTGATCGATGGAATCGAAATCCGCCCCCAAAATCTCCACATTGCATTCCCGCAACACGCCCTTTTGAGCCAGCTGCATGGCCAAGTTCAGCCCAGTTTGGCCGCCCAGGGTGGGGATCAAGGCGTCGGGCCGCTCCATGCGAATAATCCGGGCCACATATTCCAGGTTCAGCGGCTCCATATAGACCTTGTCGGCAATATTGGAGTCCGTCATGATGGTGGCCGGGTTGGAATTGACCAGAATCACCTGGTACCCCTCTTCCTTCAGGGCCAGGCAGGCTTGGGTACCGGAGTAATCAAACTCTGCGGCCTGGCCGATGACGATGGGGCCGGAGCCGATGACCAGGATTTTTTTGATATCAGAGCGCTTAGGCATTCTTGTTTCCTCCCTCTTTGGCTTGGTCCATCATGGCGATAAACTGGTCGTAAACATAGGCGCAGTCGTCGGCGCCGGGCTGATTTTCTGGATAATGCTGCACGCCCAGAACCCGGTTTTTCTCGTCGATTACGCCCTCTACCGTTCGATCCGTCAAGTGCCGGTGCGTAACCTTCAGGCCGGTGTTTTTCAGGCTTTTTTCGCAGACGGCATAGCGGTGGCTCTGGGACGTGATCTCCCGCTTCAGCCCATAAATCGTCTCCACTGGCACATTGCCGCCATTGTGGCCGTTTTTCATCTGGTAGGTATCGCCTCCCGCCGCCAAGGCCAGGATTTGGTATCCCAAGCCTACGCCGAAAACGGGCAGACGGCCCAACAGGGATTTTACCAGCTCCACGGCCTGCGCGCATTCTTTGGGGTCTCCCGGGCCGCTGGAGAGAAACAAGCCGTCCGGCTTAAGGGCCTTTAGCTGCTCCGCGCCGATATCCCAAGGCACGATGGTCACGTTGCATCCCCGAACATTCAGGCAGCGGATGCTGCTTTGGCGGATACCGAAATCCACCGCCGCCACGTTGTATTTGAAATTGGCGGTGCGGCTATACCAGATTTTTTTGCTGCTGACTTTGGCGACCAGGCCCTGTTCTGGCCGGGCCTGCCGAATCCGCTCCAACGCCTGCTCCTTGGGGGTGTCGATATCCGTGAGCAGCGCCTTCATGGCCCCCTGATCCCGCAGCATCCGGCTGACGGCCCGGGTGTCCAGCCCCTGAATGCCTGGAATGTCGTTTTCCAGCATTACCTCCTCCAGGGTCTTGGTGTAGCGAAAATTAGAGGGTCGGTCGTTGTATTGCCGCACGATCAGGCACTCTGCGTGGCAGGCGCGGGATTCATAATCCTCGTCGGCCATGCCGTAGCTGCCGATCACCGGGTAAGTCATCACCAGGCCCTCGCCGGCGCAGGCCGGGTCGCTGAGGATCTCCTGATAGCCGATCATCGCCGTATCGAAGCTGCACTGGCACAAAGCCTCCCGCTTGCCGCCAAATCCGACGCCCGCAAATTCTCGGCCGTTTTCAAACACCAGCTTGCGGCCCAAAAGTTCTGTTTTGCCCATGTGTTAGCGCTCCTCTCTATATACTGTTTTTCCCTGACAGACCGTGCGGACCACCCGCCCCTGCGTCTCCATCCCCTCAAAGGGCGTGCTTTTGCCCATCGAATAAAACCGCCGGCTGTCAACGACGTCTATCGTATTTTCGTCGATGAAAACCAGGTCGGCCCGATTGCCGGGGACCACGCCGCAGGGAATGCCCAACACCCGGGAGGGGCCGTAGGTCAGCATCCAGAGCAGCCTCTCGATTGAAAGGATTCCCTTTTTCACCAGCCCGGTATACAAAACCGGAAAAGCGGTTTCCAGCCCGACAATTCCCATGGCGCTGCCCGCCAGGCCCCGGCTTTTTTCCTCCGCGCTGTGGGGGGCGTGGTCGGTGGCGAAGGCGTCGGCCGTTCCATCCTGCAAAGCCCGCCAGATAGCCGCCCGATCCTCCGCGCTCCGCAGAGGCGGGTTCATCTTAAAGCGCCCTTCGTCCCCTGCAATATCCATGTCGCAAAGCAAAGCGTGATGAGGGGTGATTTCACAGCTGACCCGGGCGCCCGCCGCCTTGGCCTGGCGGACGATTTCCAGCGTCTCCTTGGCGGAAACGTGACACACATGGTACCGGCAGCCGGTTTCCAGCGCGTAGGCCGCGTCCCGGCGGACCTGCTCGTATTCCGAGGCGCTGCAAATGCCCTTGTGCCCATGCAGGGAGGCGTATTCGCCCTGGTGGATATATCCGCCGTCCAGCAGACTCTCGTCCTCACAGTGCGCGCAGATCAAGGCGTCCAGCTTGGCGCAGCGGATCATGGCTTGGCGCATCATTTCTCCCTGCTGCACCCCTTTGCCGTCGTCGCTGAAGCCGGCGCATTTGCCGGCCAGCGCCTCAAAATCCACCAGCTTTTCGCCCTTTTCCCCTTCTGTAATGGAACAATAGGGCAGAGCCCGCACGCTGGCCCCCTCTTGTATGCGGTCCAAGGAAACCTGCAAATGCTCGGGGCTGTCGGGAACGGGATTCAGGTTGGGCATGGCGCAAATGGTGGTAAACCCTCCGGCGGCGGCGGCCATGGACCCGGTTTCCACCGTCTCTTTGTGGGCGAAGCCCGGGTCCCGCAAATGGACATGGAGATCCACAAAGCCGGGGGATACAATCTGTCCCTGGGCGTCGATTATCTGGCAGCCGGTTTCGTCCAGCCCCAGACCCACGGCCTGAATCAAGCCGTCTTCAATCAGAATATCCTGCCGCGTCAGAGCTTCGCCGTCGAAAACCCGGCCGTTTTTGACAATTGTTTTCATCTCTTCCCCCCTTTAATCGCATAGAGCCCGCTGAATGGCGGCCATGCGCACAAACACGCCGTTATTCATCTGCTTAAAAATCCGGGAACGGTCGCACTCCACGACCTCGTCGGCAATTTCCACTCCTCGGTTGAAGGGGGCTGGATGCATGAGAATGGCGTCCTTTTTCAGCCAGGACAGCTTGTCCTTGTCCATGCCGTATTTCTTGTGATATTCTTCCACTGTCAAGCCCATTTTCTGGCTATGGCGTTCGTGCTGTACCCGCAGCAGCATAACGACGTCGCTCTCCCGCACCGCCTGCTCAAAGGGCTTGAAGTTCATGCCCTCTTCCATATATTCCTCAGGGCCGCTGGTACAGACCTCCATGCCCAGCCGGCCCATCACCTCGAAATTGGTGTGGGCCACCCGGCTGTGGGAAACGTCGCCGATGATGGCGACCTTCAGCCCCTCAAAGCCGCCGAACTGCTGGCGGATGGTCAGCAGGTCCAGCAGAGACTGAGTGGGGTGGTTGCCTGTGCCGTCGCCTCCGTTGAGGATTTTGGCGTTCACGCAGCCTGTCAGCTGGTTGTAATACTCGTTTTCCACATGACGGATCACCAACAGATCCACGCCGAAGCTATCGAAGGTTTTCACCGTGTCATAAAAGCTCTCGTTTTTTTGCAGCGAAGAACCGGCGGGATTAAAAGAAACGACCCGTAAACCCAGTTTTTCTTCAGCCACATGAAAGCTGTACTGGGTACGGGTCGACGGTTCAAAAAACAAATTGGCGGCAATACGCCCTTCGCATCCGCGGAATACCTGGCCGTCGTGAAAGGCTTGGGCCTGGTCCAAAATGGATCGGATTTCCGAAACGTCCAGGCTTTTCAGTTCGAGCAAATTTTTTCCCATATAAAACCTCCTGCTTTCCGCGGCTGGCCGAAAGAAAAGCCTCCAGAAACCTGAAGGCTTTCCATCAAAACGGAAGTATCTCGTTTTCCGGCCCCCAAGCCGCTTACGATGAACCGTAAAATTTCTTATATTATATCGGATTCATCATTGGATTGCAAGAGATTGCGACGGATTTTTTGAAAAAAGTCCGCGTTTCCATTGTCAAGCGATTTCGCTTTTTGCCGGCTTAGTTGAGCCGCGGAGCGGGCGCAGCCTCCAACCCGGGGAAAGCGCCCTCCTGCAAAAGCTGCTCGATTGCCTGGAGCAGGCTCTCCTTGCCCTGGGGCAGAGGCGCGGCCAGGGTGTATTGATTCAGCGCCGTGGTATCCATAAAGAAGCAATTCTGCACATCCAGGGTTTGGAGCAGCAAACGCTCCTCCAGCAGCATTTCCCGAGGCGTCAGCGGCTCAAAAAGGCCTTGACCGGCCTGCTTGTGCAGCTTTGTGCCCGGGAAGAGCTTGAGCGCCAGCACCCAAATCTGCTTGGCGTGAATGCGGTTGTAGAGCCGGGCGGTTTCAATGGCGTGGCTTTTCCACAAATGCCTGCCTCCCAAGCCCAGAATGGAGGTGACCAGATACCCGATTCCCGCCTGGTCCAGCATCTGAAAGGCGTTTTGCAGATCGAAAACCGTCTCCCCCTTTTCCGCCATGGCCAACACTGTGTCGCTGCCCGATTCCACCCCGATATGCAGGTCGGTCAGCCCCAGCTCCCGCAAGGTTTGCAGCTGCTCCGGCGTTTTACGCAGGATATCGTCCGCCCGGGCGTACATACTGATTTCATTGACTTGGGGCAGATAATGGCGCAGATAGCCGAAAATCTGCATCAGCTCGTCGGCGCCCCGGCAAAAGGCGTTTTGCCCCAGCAGGAAAACCCGAGTCCCTTTTACGCCCAGTTCCCCCATGGTTTGGATGTTTTTCCGCACAGTCTCCAGCGGGATCAGGCCGAAGGGATCTCGGGTAAAATCGCAGAAGGCGCATTTGCGCCAGCTGCATCCCACGGCGATTTCCGCCAAAATGCTGTCTTCTTCTCCCAAAGGGCGATAGACGGTGGAACCCTGATACAGAGCGGCCAGTTTTTCTTCTCTCGTCATAAATCCGCCTCCTTTCATTTGCGCGGCTCTTGCATTGGCTTGTTTTGAGGCATTGCGGAAACCGCTTCGCCGCGCCGCCGGCGTTACTTGCCCTTTTTCGATTGGGCGGCCAACTCCTCCAGCCCCTGGCCCTTTAAGGCTCGTTCCAGCAAAGCAGGCAACTGGTCCGGCGGGCAAGCGAAGCAAGGGATTCCCATATCCGCCACCCGCTGGGCCGTCGTGGCGTCGTAATAGGGTTTGCCGCCGTCGGCCACGGCCAACAGCACGATAACCGTGGCGCCGGAGGATTTGATTTCCTCCAGCCGCCGCAGCAACGCCGCCCGGTTGCCTCCTTCGTCCAGGTCGGAAATCAAGAAAAATAGGGTTTTGGCCGGGCTTTCCATCAGCCCTTGGCAATAGGCGATGGACTTGGCGATATCTGTGCCGCCTCCCATTTGAAAGCCGAACAGCAGGTCCACCGGGTCCTCGCACAGGGGCGTTAAATCCATAATCTGCGTGTCAAAGGCTACCACGCTAGTTTTCACCGCAGACATGGACGCCAGCACGCAGGCCATCACCGAAGAATAGATGATGGATTGGCCCATGGAGCCGCTTTGGTCAATATCCAGTATGACGTGCCAGCGGTTGATCTTGCTGGACCTGTCGAAAAACCACACCCGTTCGGGAATGATCGATTGCAGCTCTTCATTATAGTTTTGGAGATTTCGTCGGATCGTATACCGAAAATCGATGGCCGCCGCCGAAGGCAAAGGAGAATGGGCCCGGCGGTTCAGCGCCGCCGTCACCGCCCGGCGCACGTCGTTTTCCAGCATTTTATTGATCTCTTCCACAATTTTGCGGATGAATTTCCGAGCGGATTCCTTGGAGCGCTTGGGAATCTGGTCCTTGAGGGCCAACAAGGTGGAGGCCAAGTTCAGGTCTGGCTCCAGCCCCTCCAGCAGCTCGGGCTCCAGCAGCAGCTGTTTCAGCCCTTTGCGCTCCACAGCGTCGTTTTGCACCACGGCCACAATCTCTGGGTCAAACAAGCTGCGCAAATCCCCCAGCCACTTGGAGATATGAGGGGAGGAAGGGCCTTTGCCCGCGCCTCTTCCCCCGTCGCTCCCCAGGCCTTCGCCAGGACCGCCGTAAATGGCGGCCAAGGCCGCGTCCATGGAAAGCTGCTCGGCGCTGAGCGGACCGCCGCCCATGCCGGAAAAAGAATCCTGCGTCTCCGAGCCCAAAATCAGCCGCCAGCGGCTCATCATTTCTTGTTCTGTCATGCCGCGTTTCCTCCCCTCTTAGATATTTTCAAAGTCAAAATCGTCCAGCTCGTCCAGCAGCTCCTGCTCCGCCTGCGTGGGTTCCTGCATGACGGCCTCCGCCGCCTGCTGGGGATTGACGCCCCAAATTTCGCCCAGATTTTCCGCGATGTCGTTTTTCTCCGAAGGGGTGAAATCCGCAAAGGCCCGACGCAAAAAGACCAGAGCCCGGCGGAAGGTTTCCTCGTCCAAGCCGGAAAGATACTCGTCCAGATGGCGCCACAGAGACAGCCTGGCAATGAGAGCATAGCGGTTTTTGCCCGCCAAGCCCTCAAACCAGCCGGCGCCCAGGTCGGCGGGCACGCCGGGGGAAAGCCGCCGGGCCACCTCTCGGGCCAGAGCCTCCTCGTCCGCCTGGCCCCGCTCCAACAAAATAGCCATGGCGAAGCCGGAGCAGCGGGTGTTCAGGTCGTCTCGGTCAGACAACCGATGCAGCAAATTGACCCATCGCTCCTCCTCCAGGAAATCGTGGTTGAGCTGCAATAGATTGATCTGATCCATGGCCTGGCAGGCGGCGGGAGCAGCCTTGGCGTCGCAGACACAGGCGTCCTCCATGGTCAGGCAGGCCCGCAGAAAGAGCTGTTGAATCAAGGGCAGCACCGGCGCCGGGTCAAAGCGCCGCAGGTCGCCATAACGGGCGACCAGCGAAAGGCGTTGGGCCGTTTCCGCCACGTCGGCCAACGCGGCGGCGTCCACCGAAAGCCCCTGCAAAACGGATAAGGCGTGGGCCGCGGCGGCAGGCATTCCGCAGAGAAAGGCGTCCTGAAAAATGGCCGCCGCTTGGGCGATGGAGCCGCTTTGCTCCGCCCGTTCCTTCAAGGCAAAGGCGGCGGCGCCCTCTATCGTATCCCCCAGCAAGGCGGATTCCACAATCTCAATCTCCGCCTCCGGCGTCCAGCGCAGCTGCCAGTATTCGCCCCAGTTGGCGCCCTGCTGCCGGGAAGGCAGCAGCTCGGCGAAATGGACTCCCAGCACCCGCAGCCGGTGAAGGAAAAAAGACCGGCGCAAATCGGCCAAAGCCGCCGTTTCTGATTTGACGTTCAGCTTTTCCCGCAGGTCCAGATCCAGCTGCTGGAGCTGAGCCGCCCGGTATTTTTCCAGACGCAGCTCTTTCAGCTGGCGGTAAAAATCCTGCTGCACGGAAGTGCGGCTGACGCCCTCTGGCAAATAACCGATTTTGGTTCCAATTTCCGTATCCGCCGCAGCCAGAGCCAGCTCGGCAAAGCTGCCGTGGCCCATGGCGGCCACGCTGGCGTCCCGCAGGTCCGCCAAGGCCGGGTATTTGCTCCCCCTCATCCGGGCTAGGGCGTCGGCCAGCCGGGCGGCCTCGATCACCTCGGCGGAGGAGGTCAGATTGCCCGCCTTCCGGTGGGCGGCGGCCAGCTTGGTCAAGTAGAGATAGGGCGCCCGCTCCAGCCCCTCGCCGTTGAGAGAATCCCACAAAAGCTCAAAATAAGCCGGAGCTTTGTTGCCCGCCCCATAGCCGGAGCGGGTGGAAAGCCGGTAATAGGAATAGGGCATCAGCGTGGCGCTGCTGTCCGCCTGGGGCAGAGCGGCCTCCTCTTCGTCTGTCATAGGTTGGTTTTTCTCCAGCCCTTCCACATGGAAAGCGCCGGTGACGCAGAAGATTTTTTCCGGCGGAATGCCAGAATCCACCGCTTGGCAAATCGTCCGCTTCATATAGGCTTCCCGCACAATGGTTTCCGCCTGCCGCCGGCCGGATTCTGCGGAAGCCTGACGCAGCTGGCCGCCAAAAGCGTTGCAGGCGGCCTGATATTGCCCCGCCCCCTCCAACTGCTCGAAGTTCCGCTCCCAAAAGGTGTCGTGGTCCTCGCCAGTCGCCGTTTCCAGCCGCCGGTAGACGCTTTCAGTGGCAGCGGGGCGCAAATCTTCTTCTGCCAGCTCTTCCAATTCCTCCGGCTCCTCGCTTTCGCTCCCTTCGCCTTGTTCCGCCTTGATCTTCAGCGCGGGGAAAGCGGGCTCCAGCGCCAGAAAGACGGAGGAAGGCAGATCCATAAACCGGCATTCCACTCCATGTTCATGGGCCCATAAAATCGCTTGTAGTTCTGGGGAATAGACGGCGAAGGGATAGAGAATGGTCCGAGCGGGGGGTTCGCGGGTATAGGCCAAAATGGCGGCGGGAAACTGGGTTTTCGGGTGGCACAGCCATTTCATTTGGTCGTTTAGATCGCAAGGGCCCTCCACCAGCACCAACTGAGGCTGGGCCTGATCCAGCGCCTGCCGCAGCTGGTAAGCCGCCGCCGGCGACAGGTGGCGCACCCCAAACAGCACCGGGCCGCCCATCAGCCATTCAGCTCCCGGCAGGCCCTGTACAAGGGCAGCCAGTCGGAGCCCCTCTTTTTCATCACGTTTTCCAGATATTCTTTCCAGCAAACCTTGTCCTTGTCTTCGTCTTTGACAACGGCGCCCTGAAGGGCGGCGGCCAAATCCTCTGGGGAAACGCCGCCGTCGCCAAAGCTGCCAGCCAGCGCCATGGAATTGGCCAGCAACGAAATCGCTTCGGCGGTGGACAACACGCCGGAGGGGGTTTTCAGCTTTTGTTTGCCGTCCAGCGTGGCGCCGCCGCGCAGCTCCCGGAAGATGGAAACCACCTTTTCCACCATATCCTCCTCGGGCTGGCGGGCGTTCAGATCCAGCCCGGCGGAAAGCTGAGCCACGCGGGTGCGGACGATTTCCATCTCAGTGGCCATATCCGAAGGAGTCGGCAACACTACGATGTTAAACCGCCGCTTCAACGCCGCCGACATATCGTTGACGCCCTTATCCCGGGTGTTGGCTGTGGCGATAACGGAAAAGCCCTTCTGGGCCGGAACCTCCAGCCCCAGCTCGGGCACGCTGATCCGCTTTTCCGAAAGGATGGAAATCAGGGCGTCCTGAACCTCGCTGGCGCAACGGGAAATCTCCTCCACCCGAGCCACAGAGCCGGTTTCCATGGCCCGATAGACCGGGCTTTTGACCATGGCTTCCGGGCAGGGGCCCTTGGCGATGAGCATGGCGTAATTCCAAGAATAGCGAATCTGCTCCTCCGTCGTGCCCGCCGTGCCCTGGACCACTTTGGTGGAATCGCCGTTGACGGCGGCGGAAAGGTGCTCGCTGAGCCAGGACTTGGCGGTGCCCGGCTCGCCGATCAGCAGCAGCGCCCGGTCGGTGACCAAGGTGGCGATGGCGATTTCCACCAGCCTTTGAGCGCCCATGTATTTGGGCGTGATCTCCACGCCCTTGACTTTGGTCCCGCCTGTGATATACGTCAACACGGACCGGGGGGACATTCGCCACCCGGTGGGAATCGGGTCCTTTTCCGCCGCAATCAGGGCGTCAAGCTCCCGCTGATACAGCTGCTCTGCCGGCAGCCGCTGGACATTTTGTTCAGACATAGCGTTGCTCTCCTTTGCTCATTTTTCAGCGTGTCTATCTCATTCACAACAAAAAACAAATGTACTGTAGCCCATATTTTTTGAAACGGAGGCTACTTTCCTTCTTGAGCGTAGCGCCGCCAGTTGGCTACGGTCTGTTTGGCGGCGGCTTCGGGCCAGGTTCCGTATTGCGCTTTGACTTTTTTGCTCTTAATCAGCTCCATGATGGCTTCCAGCTGATCCGCCCTATTCTGATAGGAAATCGGAAGCTGCTCCAGCACGACCATGGCGTTGCGGAACCAAACCTGTCCGCTGCTCTGGACGCATTTGACCATGAAATTATCCCAATCCTTCCAGTCGCATTGGAGCAAAGCGTCCACATAGGCCCGGGGGTCCAAGCCGCCCCGCGTCGTAATGCGCCGGTAGCAATATTCGCCCACCTGTTGTTTGATCTCCGGCTCCATGGGCCGCAGCAAATTCATCAGGTTGGAATCCAGCTCGCCGACCTGGATCAACAGGCCATACCACCGGGAATCCAAGGCTGCGCGAATCGGAATGGTAGCATAAACGACCTTTTCCGAAATGGGGTCCCGACGGTAAACATTGAAAAACTGAAAGGCGTCCTGGCTCCTATCCCAAATCAGGCCCCACAGGACGTCTTGGAGCAGAAACCGGCTGTCTGGCCGTTTTTGGCCGCCGGGGCCCAAAATCTGCTCTGCCCGATCATAAGCCTCCTTGCTGTCCAGCGTCATCAGCGCCGCCATCAGGGCGGGAACGGCCCAAGGGCCTCCAAACAGCTGGTTCAGCCGATCCGCCAACTGACAAAGCTCCTGCCGCGGGTTGGCCCGGATACTTCTGGCCAAGCAGAGAGGCGCCGCCTCGCTGAAGGGCCGCGTAGACCGGGTGTTAACATAATAATCGGCTACGTTAAAGGCCATCAACGTCCGGTTTTTCTTGCCTTTTTCATTGGTTTCCATCACCCGATCCAGCCCCAGGCCCAGCTGGGCGATTTTTTGATAGACGTCCCAGATTTCCGGGCTGCTTTTGTCTTCCAGGGCGTCCAGCAGACGCTGGAGTCTGCCCAGATCCTCGGCTGTCAGCGGCTGGCCCTGGGGCTGTTGGGCAATGGGACGATAATGCTCCAGAGCCTTTTCCCAAAGCTCCGCCGTAATCTGGCAGGCGACGGCGCTTTGAGCGCCCTGCATGTACTCCAGGGCTTTGTCTTCGCTTTTTTCCGCCAGCTTCCGCCAGTAGTCCAAAGCGCCGTCCCCGTCCATCCGGGCCAAGGCCCGGCAGGCCATATCTTTGTGTTCGCCTTTCTCAGTTTTGGTCAGCGCTATCAGCTGCTCCAGGTTTTCTGGGCAATGGCGCAGAGCGAAAATCAGCGCGCCCCGGACGGGCTTTTTGGCCTGCTCCAATTGAGACAGATACCAATCGTTTTCCGCCGGGCCGGCCAAGCTCTCTATCGCCTGAACCCGGCGGGCCATATCCCGCTTGCCCGCTGGGTCGAAGCCCTGTTTCAGCAGCGGCAGGATAGCGGGGCCTTGGGCCTTTAGAATTTCGCAATAGAGGTCCGCCAGCTCGGCATAGCTTTCGCCCAAGCCCTTTACCAAAGCGGGCAGCACGCGATAATCGGCAAAAAACTCCGGGTGATCCTGCCAGGCTTGCTCGATCTGGTTCATCCGACCGCCGCCGGTTCCGTTGATCGCCTGCAGAATGGGGGCCAACTGGTTGTAGGAGGCCGAGCAATATCGGCCGCAGCCCAAGTTGGGCAGAGGCTCCAGCTCCCCGGCGGCGCCGGTTTTGCCCTGGGTATAGAGCACGGCGTCCGCCAAAGCCAGCACGTCCAGCAGCAGGCCGGCCCGCTTTTCCGCCGAGGCGGACAGCAGCGCCTGAAGGCCCTGGTCCACCTGGGCGAAGACCCGGCTGGCCGCCGCCAAGGGCTTGAGCCCCTCCGCCGCCCGCTGGAGGCGAAAATCCTCGCTCAGCAGGCCGGTTCCGGCGATAGCGGCATATTCCAGCCGTTCTTTGACGTCGTAAAGAGGTTGCAAATTCACAAAAACCGCCTCCTTAATATTGCAGCCGGAGGATGCCCGCCGGCGTGACGATGCTATAGGGATGCAGACACAGGCTGTGGTCGCTGTTGTCATAAAAAATCAAGCCAAACAGGGCGGAGCCTGCCGGAATGGGGCCGGGCAGCAGGCTCAGCCGGCTTACCGCGGCATGATCCTCCCCATCCTCCGGTCTATCCCGCAGGACGATGCGGCCCCCCTTGGGGTCTTCCAGCACAATCTGGCCGTCTACAGCGCCGATCTGCCCGATAGGAACCAGGCTGGCCATGAATTTGGGGGCCAGCGTATTTTTAATCTGGTTTTTGACCAGCTTGACCGCCGCAGCCAGATCGGGCTGGGCCAGGCTTGGCAAAGCCGCCTTCTCCTGGTCTGTCAGCGGCCGAGTGGAAAATTCCTCCCACCGGATGCGATGATCTCCCTCGCTGGGGTAGGTATACAGCGCGGGGATTTCCGTCAGATCAAAGCGGCTGTCGTCTCCCTTGACGTATTTCAGCGCCTTGGCGGGCCGCAGATTCAGCGTCTGGCCGATTGTCCCATTGTCGATATCCAGCCACCAGCCCCGCTCCACATATTCTTTTTTGGCCTCGTCAAAGGAAACGTCGAAGGAAAGCTGAATCAGCCGGGCGTTTTCTCGGTAGGCTCCCAGGGACCGCAGGTCTTCCAGCCGCCATACGCCGCCCAGGGCCTCGAACAGGCTGTTGTCCTCCACGGAAAAATCCCCGGCATCCAGCTTCTGCTGGAGGAAGGTCCGAGCCTTTTTCAATGTAAAGCGCAGGGCGATGAGCACCCGCAGCGCCTCGCCATAAGCGGCGGGGGCTTGGTTTGGGTCCTTCTGCACCTGGCGGACAGCCAAGGCGATGCGGGAAAAGGCGGTCTGAGGGCCGGTGAGATAATAGCCTCCCAAGTCCTTGGCCAGCTTGTCATAGGTCTGGGCCGACGCGCCGGCCAAAGCGCCCAAGCCGCCAGTCAGCAGCTCCGCCGCCATTCGGTCCGCCATATCCAGCCCCTCCAGCTGCTTTGTCAGCTTTTTCTTTTGGGCGGCGGCGTTGGTCTTTTTCGGCTTGGGCGGCGCGGCGGCCTCCGCCTGCTTTTTGGCCGCCCTGGCCTCCTGTTTGGCCCGTTTTTCCGCAATATCCGCCGGAATTTCGGCGATCTCAAACGGTTTGCCCGCCAGCATCTCAAACATCAGTCCCAGGGCGTGTTTGCAGGGGAACTGCCGGCTGGGGCAGGAGCAGCGGCAGACTGGAGCGTCCTTGTCCGTCCAATCGATGGAAACATGGTATGGATTTTTGCCGCTGCCGGCGCATTCCGCCCAATACAGCGTGTCGTCTTCCGTCCGGCGCAGAGCGGAAAAAGAACCTTTTTTGGAAAGCTTTCTGCCGTTTTCCGCCGCCGTCCCGTTGGGCGCCTGAAGCAAGATAAATTGTTCGGTGATTTCCATAGGATTTGATTGTCCCGCAGCAAAACGTGCGGGAGCCCCCTTTCCTGAAAGAATATCCGGCGCGGCGCCGAAGCGCCGCAGGGTTTAGACTTTCTTTGCATTGAATCAAAAACGGCTTTGGCAGACCGCGTGGCGCCGCCAAGGGCCGCCGCTATTTTTTTCTAAGCCATTGTTCGATCTCCTTCCACGCGCCGCCCCGTTTCTCTTTGGGGCGTTCCGACCGATTGTCCCGCTGGGCGGCTCCAGGCTTGTTGACAAAATCCTGGATAGGATCCGCCATCACAAAGCGCAGCCCTGGCAGCAGCCGAGCCTCCAAGCGATTGGTATAGGCGATTTCGCCGTCCAGATTGACGCACATCTGCCCGCCCTCTTTCAAGCGGATTGTAATTTCTTTGGCAAACAAATGGGCAATATATTGGGGGTATTGCCGATAGAGCCCCCGCTTATAGGCCGTTACCACCCGGGCGGCGGCAAGGCGGCTGACCTTGCTCACCAGCAGCACGTCCAGCAAGCCGTCCCGCGGGCAGGCATGGGGAACCGGGCGAAACCCGCCGCCATAGCAGCCGCCGTTGCCGACAAACACCATGGTATAGGCGCCGTCATAGCGGACGCCGTCGATTTCCACCTCATAATGCTCGCCCAGGCCCCGGACGATGCGTTCCACAGCGGACAGCAGATACGGGGAGGTCTGGCCCGGAGGCAACGGCAGCTTTTTGTATTTGGCCATGCCGGCGGCCACTTGCGCGTCCGCTCCCACGGACAGCACGTTGACCGCTCCGCCGCAGTTGGCCTGGATATAATCCATGGAGATTTCCCGCCCCTCCACAATGGCGGGCAGAGAATGAAACGCCTGGCTTTGAGCGCCGAAGGCTTTGATGAAATCGTTGCCTGTTCCCGCAGGATAGTGTGTCACGGCGGCGTTCCAAGCGCCAAAAGCGCCTCGAGCCGCTTCGTTCAGCGTGCCGTCGCCGCCGCAGGCATAAACCCGAACCCGTCGGCCTCCGCTTTGGCTGATCGCTTTTTTCACCAGCTCCACGCCATGGCCCGGATATTCCGTCACCAAAATCTCATAGTCCAGCCGGCGCTCTTCCGCCGTCTCCCGGCAAAGGGCGGCCAGGCGGGCCTGGCTTCTGCCCCGGCCCGCCGCCGGGTTAATCAAAAAAATATGTTTGACGCCGCTGGCTGGGGGCCGCTCCTCCCGCTGGGGCCCCGGCTCCCGGCTCGTTTGCCGAATATAATCCTCCGCTCTGTATTTTTTCGGCTTTTCCGCTTTCACCGCATACTTCCCTCCCCATAACCCGTCCGCCGGGTCCGGCGACGGGTTTTCCCAAAAATCTATTCCGCCTCTCGGGAGACGGGCCGGCGGAAATACATATAGAGCTGGCACTTTATCATACCGTTATAGAGCTTGCGGCGCTTGTCCGCCTTGGCGCCAAAGCATTCTTCAAAGTCTTCGTCAGCGGTGAGGATGTATTTTTTCAAAGAATCCGCCCCTTGCAAAGCGCGGCCCAAGCCGTCGTAAATCCGCCGGGCCTGGTTTTGGTCCAGCAGGCGGCGGCCATAGGGCGGATTGCAGATCAGCGTTCCCCGCCGGCCGGTATACGGCAGGCCCAGGGCGTCCGCTCGGCGGAAGCTGACGCAGCTTTCCACCCCGGCCCGGCGGGCGTTTTGCCGCGCCAGCTCCACCGCCTCCGCCGAAAGATCCGAAGCGGAGATCGGCAGTTTTTCAATTTTCTCCTCCGCCAGCGCCTCCTGCCGCTCCTGGTCCCAGCGGCCGTCCGCAAACTGCCAAGCCTCTCCGTCAAAGGGACGCCGGACGCCGGGGGCGATATGGCAGCAAGCCATAGCGGCCTCGATGGCGATGGTTCCCGAGCCGCAAAAGGGATCTATCAGCTCCTCCCGGCCCCGGTAACGGGCCAGCTTGACCAGGCTGGCCGCCAGCGTCTCCCGCAGAGGCGCCTGCTGGGCCGCCAGCCGGTATCCCCTTTTATAAAGAGGAACACCGGTGGTATCCAAATAGAGCTCCGCCTGATCGTTCATCAAAGCGAAGCGGATTTGATATTTGACCCCAGTTTCCTCAAACCAGCTGATTCCATAGGCCGATTTCATCCGCTCCGCCACGGCTTTTTTGACAATGCGCTGGCAATCGGGCACGCTATGCAGCTGAGAGGCCACGCAATACCCCGCCACAGGAAAGGCGGCGTCCGCCGGCAGATAGTCCTGCCACCGGACAGCCTTGACGCCCTCGAACAGATCGTCAAAGGACAGGGCCCGAAAAGAGGCCAGCCGCAGCAGCACCCGCTCCCCGCAGCGCAGCCGAATATTGGCCCGGGCAGCCTGGCTTAACGGCCCCTCAAAATAAACCCGGCCGTTTTCCGCCCGAACCCCGGCAAAGCCGCCGTACCGCAGCTCGTCCGCCGTCAGCCCCTCTGTCCCCAGCAAACAGGGGACGCAAAAGGTCTCTGTATTCACGTTTCATCCTCGCTTCATTTTCCGTGTTTGTTCGTTTCCTCTATTATTGCAGATTTTTGCCGAATAGGCAACGGTTTGCGCGGGCAAAAGCTTACGATTTTTTTGTTCGCCGCCGCCAAGTCGCCCGCCGAGTTTCCACAGGGCGCCATGTATATCGATTTTTCAAATTGAACGGTTTACATTCATTTAATAATTCGATTGCAAAGCCCTGCGGAAGCCCTATATAATCTAATCGAACGCGGGCGAATGCAGAGGGAATTCCTCAAATGAGGGAGCCCTTTCCGTCGCAATCCGCCGCGCGTCGCGTCTACTTTATTCATGGACTGCCGGGCTGTACCCGGACGAAAGGAGCTCTTGTATGAAGAAACGAATTATCGCACTGCTGATGGCCGCCGCCATGACGCTGTCTCTCATGGCCGGCTGCGCCAAAGACGAAGAACCCGCTGATCAGCCGGACTCGAACGCCACCGGAACGGACGACGCCGATAAGCAAACCCCGGATTCCGATCCGGAACCGGCAGAGGAAAAAGACACCTTTACCATCGCCATCAGCTATATGCCGGACAATCTGGCGCCCAGCACCGGCGGCAGCGACGACTACACGTCCATGACCCGGCCCATTTATGACCGGTTTTTCCTAGAAAACTCCGAGGGCGGCATTGATTACTACCTGGCCGACAAGCTGGATATTTCGGAAGACGGCCTGACTTACACCCTGCACATTCGGGACGACGCCAACTGGAGCGACGGCACGCCTATCACAACCAAGGATATCCAATTCACCTACGACTATTATATGCTGCGCAACGGCCGGGTCAGCTGGGGCGCCGTCAACGGCCAGCCTGTGACTATGACGGCCAAAGACGACAAGACCATGGAATTTGTGCTGCCCGAGCCCTACTCCTATTATATCGTCTCCCTCAGCGGCACCGTGATCTTCCCCTCCCATGCGTTTGACGGCGACGCCCAGAAGCTGATGGACGACCAGACCACTTACACCACGACCAATATCGTCACCTCCGGCCCTTACACTGTGAAAGAAATCAACGAGGACAGCATTGTCTTCGAAGCCCGGCAGGATTATTACCGCGGCGTGCCCCCAGTGAAAAATGTGGTGATGAAGGTCATCGGCTCCGGCTCCACCCGAGCGATTGCCTTTGAAAACGGCGAAATCGACTATATGCGCCTGACCACCGCCGAGGAGATTGAGAAATACAGCGCCCAGACGGATAAATATAATATGTATTCCTTCTCGGAAGCCCGGCTGAATTATCTGCAAATCAACCCCTTCGGCCCCGCCAACCTCACCGAGGAGCAGCGCCAAGCTCTGTTTTATGCCATCGACTGCCAGCAAGTCATCGACGGCGCCTATGGCTCCGACGAGCTGGCTCAGCCGGCCAACAGCATCCTGACCCCGGATATCTCCCTCTACGACCCGAATTGCAAGAGCTATACTCAGGATTTGGAAAAAGCCAAGGAACTGGCCAAATCCTCCGGTCTGGAAGGCAAAACTCTGGTTTATGTCTATAACGCCGACCGGCCCAATATGGAGGCTGTGGCCGTCGTGCTCCAGCAGCAGCTGGCTCAGATTGGCGTAAACCTGCAAATCGAAGGGCTGGATTCCTCCACCTTCTTCCCCCGCTTCTTCGCCATGCTCTACAGCAGCGGCCAAGAAAACACTTGGGACCTGGGCACCAACGGCTGGGACTCCATGCGGGGCCGCACGCTGAACCAGGCCTACAGCTACCTGAACCGCACAGACGGCGCCTGGGGCTTTAGCGAAGAAATTGGCCAAAAAGCCTTTCAGATCAACACTCTGACCAACGCCGACGAGGCCAGAGCCCTGGCCGCCGAAGTGCAGAAAGAGGCCTTGGAAGAATTCCGCATCTATCCGCTGACCTACACCAATTACATCCTGGTTTCCCAGAAAAATGTAACCGGTCTGGACTGCACGCCCATTGTGCCCGAATTTGCGGACTATATGGGCATCTCTGTAAACGGTTAATCAGACCCAACCCCAACGATCGGACTGCCGGAGCAGCAGGGGCCGCCTTGACGGGCGGCCCCTTTTTTAACATCTCGCTTTGGCGGCGCCGAAGAAAGGAACAAACGATGCTGAATTATTGTCTGCGCAAATTGGGGCAGCTGGCTGTGGTGATGGTGTTGATTTCCTTTTTCTCCTTCGCCGTCATCTACATCGCGCCAGGCGACATTTCTTCTATGTATCTGAGCCCGGATATGACGGAAGAGGAGCAGCAAGCCGTTATTGAAATGCTGGGCTTGGACAAAAGCCTGCCCGAGCAATATCTGGGCTGGGCGAAAGAAGCGATCCAGGGCAACTTCGGCAACTCCCTGGCCTCTAAAACGCCGGTCTGGCCGCTGTTGACCCGCCGCCTGCCCTCCACCATTCTGCTGATGGGCGTTTCTCTGCTGGTCTCGCTGGCGCTGGCCATTCCTTTGGGGCTGATCGCCGCCTACAAAAAAAACACCTGGGTGGATAACGCCGTCAGCGCTTTCGCCTATTTTGGGATGTCCATCCCCTCTTTTTACTTTGGTATGCTGATGATTATCCTGTTCACCGCCAAGCTCCACTGGCTACCCTCCTCTGGGATGCACTCGGTGGGCGTCGACACCCTGCCGGATACCTTGGCTCATATGTTTATGCCGGTGATGACCATGGCTTTGAGCCACATGGCCTCCTACACCCGCTATGTGCGGGCCAACGCCATCGGCCAGCTCAGCGAGGAATATGTGCTGGCCGCCAAAGCCAAAGGCACGATGCCCGGCAAAATTCTTTCTCATCATGTGCTCAAAAACACTCTGCTGCCCATCATTACGCTGCTGGGCATGAATATGGCCTCTCTGGTCTGCGGCTCTTTTATCATCGAAAGCGTCTTTGGCTGGCCTGGGGTGGGCAGCTTCGCCATGGAAGCCATCGGCAAGCGGGATTATCCCGTGATTATGGCCTACGTCATGTTGTCCGGAGCCATTTTGGTGGTAGGCAATTTTGTGGCGGATATCCTGTATTCTTTCGCAGACCCAAGAATCAAAAGGGGGATCGACGAAGCTCATGGAAAATAAAGTTACCGCAGCCGGCCGGCCGGCTGAAACGCCTCAGCTGACCGAGCTGGATTTCCGCCGCATTGAGAAAAAAGAAAAGGATCTGGGGACGGTATACCGCCGCAGCGTGTGGAAAGAACTGCTCAAGGAGATCCGGGGCAACCCTATGGCGATTTTCGCCTGCGTCTTTTTGCTGACCATGATTATCGGCGCTCTCATCGCGCCGCTGAGCCCCTATGATCCCAACGCCATCGATTTGCCCAATAAATTTCAGTCCCCCTCCGCCCAGCATTGGTTTGGCACAGACGAATTTGGCCGCTCCTATTTCACCCGCGCTCTGTATGGCGGCCGGGTTTCGCTGACAGTAGGCTTTTCAGCCATGTTCGTCACCATCTGCATCGGCGCCGTTATCGGCATTTTTTCCGGTTATATCGGCGGCAAGCTGGATATGCTGCTCATGCGATTTACCGATATTTTCCTCGCTCTGCCCAGTATGCTGCTGATGATTGTGCTCAACACCATGCTCAAACCGGGCATGACCACTCTGATTATGGTGCTCAGCTTGTTTTCTTGGGCCTCGGTGGCCCGCATCACCCGAGCGGAAACCATGTCTCTCAAGGCCCGAGATTTTGTGGCCGCCTCCCGCAACCTGGGGGCGAGCAGCGTGCGCATCGCCGTCCATCACATTCTGCCCAATATCATGGGGCCGGTGATCGTGGCCGCCAGCCTTGGCGTGGCCAGCGCCATCCTCACAGAATCCTCCCTGAGCTTCCTGGGGCTGGGCATTTCCATCCCCCACGCCTCTTGGGGCAGTATGCTCCAAGCCGCTCAGGCCACCATTTTGGACAGGCCCATGATGGCCGTCTATCCCGGCGCCCTGGTGCTGCTCACCGTGCTCAGCTTCAATATTCTGGGCGACGTGCTGCGCAGCGCCTTAGAGCCCAAAATCGTCAAATAAGGAGGCGCGGAACACAACATGGAACCAAACGCTTTGGTGGAAGTGAAAAACCTTTCGGTGTCTTATTTTACCTATGCCGGCGAAGTGCATTCTGTGCGGGATATTTCCTTCACGCTGGCCAGGGGAAAGACCACCGCTTTGGTAGGCGAAAGCGGCTGCGGCAAAACCGTGGCCTCCAAATCGCTGATGGGCCTGATCGAGCGCCCTGGGCGCATTTTGGAGGGCGGCCAGATCCTCTATAACGGCCGGAACGTATTGGAATTTTCCAAAAAAGAGTGGAGCGCTTTCCGGGGCAAAGAATGCTCTATGATTTTCCAGGACGCCCTTGTCTCGCTGAACCCCACAATTCCGGTGGGCAAACAGATTGTTGAAAATCTGAAAAACCACAACGAGGAAAACCTGGCCCCAGGCCAGCTGCGCCAACGGGCGGCGGAGATGATCGATATGGCGGGCATCCCCGACGCAGAAACCTGCATGGCCAAATATCCTCACGAGCTCTCCGGCGGCCAGCGCCAGCGCATCATGATCGCCACCGCCATGATTACAAGGCCCTCTCTATTGATCGCCGACGAACCCACCACCGCCTTGGATGTGACGATTCAGGCCCAGATTCTGGAGCTGATGAAAGACCTGCAAAAGCGCCTGGGCATGGCCATCGTCATGATTACCCACGACCTCGGCGTCGTGGCCGATATGGCGGACGATATCATTGTCATGTACGCCGGTAAAATCGTGGAACGAGGCTCCGGCGACGATATTTTTTACGACCCCCGCCACCCCTATACCTGGGCGCTGATGAATTCTACCCCCCGGCTGGACTGGGACTCCAAAAAACCCTTGGCCACCATCGAAGGAACCATCCCAGACGCCATTCACCCGCCGGCAGGCTGCCCGTTTTGCAGCCGATGCCCTTATGCCATGGCGGTCTGCGCCGCCCATGAGCCGCCTAATGTGGCAGTGGCCGGCCGCCATCAAACCGCCTGCTGGCTCACCGACCCCCGAGCCGATACTGCCGGCGTACCTTTTAAGACAGGAGGCGCTGTCCATGCCTGATCAAACCCCTGTGCTGGAAGTGAAAAATCTGTGCAAATATTACTCTGTAAAACGAAAAGGCCTGCTCAAAGCGGTGGACGACGTGTCCTTTTCCATCCAAAAGGGCGAAACCTTTGGCATTGTGGGCGAAAGCGGCTGCGGCAAAACCACCTGCGGCAAAACCTGCATCGGTATGCTGGCGCCTTCCGGCGGTCAGGTATTGTTCGATGGGAAAAGCGTCCATTCCATGAGCAAATCCGAGCGCTTTGATTTTACCAGCCGAGCCCAGATGATTTTTCAAGACCCTTACGCCTCTCTGGATCCTCACCAGAAGGTCTATGACATTGTGGCCGAGGGCATTCGCATCCACAAAATGGCCGCCGGCCGAGCAGAAGAAGAGCGGATGGTGCTGGAGCTGCTGGACATGGTGGGGCTCAACGCCGAGCACGCCATGCGCAACGTCCACGAGTTTTCCGGCGGCCAGCGCCAGCGCATCGGCATCGCCCGGGCCTTAGCTGTGGACCCAGAATTCCTATTTTGCGACGAGCCCATCTCCGCTCTGGACGTCTCCATTCAAGCCCAAATTGTCAACCTATTGGTACGGCTGCAAAAGGACCGGCAGCTGACCATGCTCTTTATCGCCCACGACCTGTCCATGGTCAAGCATATCTCAGACCGGATCGGCATTATGTACTTGGGCAAAATGGTAGAGCTGGCCGGAGCAGACGAGCTGTACCGCCGTCCTTTGCATCCCTATGCCCAAGCTCTGCTGGCCGCCGCCCCCATCGCAGACCCCAAGGCTTCCCGTGAACGAAAAAAAACCATCCTCGCCGGCGAAGTCCCCAGCCCGCTGAACCCCCCCGCCGGCTGCCGCTTCAGCAGCCGCTGCCAATATCGCACAGACCGGTGCAGCCAACAGCTGCCCGACCTGCAAGAGGCGGAGCCCGGCCATTTTGTGGCCTGCTGGCTCTATGAGAACAAACGATAACCGCGCAAGCCCCCGTGAAACCAACGTTTCATGGGGGTTTTATATTGCAATGCGCCGCAAAGGACCGTTTCAGAGCTTTATGGGCCAAGAGAAAGGCGCAGGCCCAGGCCGCCGGCAAGCTTGCCCAAGCGAATGGAATCCGACTTTCTCTTGACGAACAATTTTTCTATGTAAAGCTCCAATTACTGATTGTTGAATTTCAGGCGGTCCAGGCCAGTCTTCCGTCTGTTTTAATCAGGCTGTGCATAACTCTTTTCGCCCTGCCTTCCAACAAGTTATCCACAGTATCAACAGGTTTTTGAACAGCCTCTGTCCCAGTTATCCACAGCCTTCTTGCATTCGCCTGCATAAACAGGCGGTTATCGTCTGCTTTTGTCTAAAAAAGGGGTTCTTTGTCCAGCGCCCGAAATTGCACCGCCTCGGCGACATGTTCCGCCCGGATGACCTGAGCGCCCTCCAGGTCCGCGATGGTCCGAGCGGTTTTGAGCGCCCGGTCATAGGAGCGAGCGGTGAGACCCAAACTGCGGAAGGCGGCGGCCAGCAGGGCTTCTCCCTCGGAATCCAGCGTGCAGAACTCCGCCATCATGGCCGGGGTCAGCTGAGCGTTGCAAAAAATCCCCCGGCCGGCATATCGCTCCGCTTGAATCTGCCGGGCTCGGTTGACCCGGCGGCGAATCTGCTCCGAGCTTTCCGCAGGTCTTCGATCCCGCAACTCTTCATACCCCACGGAAGGAACCTCTACATGAATATCGATGCGGTCCAGCAAGGGTCCTGAAATTTTTTGCCGGTAGCGACGCACAGCCTGCTCCGAGCAAACGCAGCGGCCCGAAGGATGGCCGTAATACCCGCATTTGCAGGGGTTCATGGCGCACACCAGCATAAACCGGCTGGGATACGAACAGGAGCCGGAAACCCGGGAAATGGAAACTGTTCCGTCTTCCAGAGGTTGACGCAGAGCTTCCAAAGCGTCCCGGCGGAACTCGGGCAGCTCGTCCAAAAACAAAACGCCGTTGTGGGCCAGAGAGATTTCTCCAGGCCGGGGCGTCCGCCCTCCTCCGGAAAGGCCGGCGGCGGAAACAGTGTGGTGAGGCGAGCGGAAGGGCCGCTGGTTCACCATGGGTTTTCCCGGCTCCAACAGCCCGGCCACCGAAAAAACCTTGGTGGTTTCCAGGGCCTCCTCATAGGCCATATCCGGCAAAATAGAGGGCAGTCGCTTGGCCATCATGCTTTTGCCAGCCCCCGGCGGGCCGATGAGCAGCACATGATGAGAACCGGCGGCGGCCACTTCCAGCGCCCGTTTGACGCTTTCCTGCCCCATCACATCCGCGAAATCCGGCCCCTTGGAGGGCTCGCCCTGATACCGATAGGGCGCGGCCGGCGCCAAAGAAATTTCTCCCCGCAGATGGGCGACCAGCTCTTTGATATGCCTCACGGGAATGGCGATCAACCCTTCGGCCACCGCCGCTTCGGCGGCGTTTTCCGCCGGCACAAACATCCGCCGGGCCCCGCTTTGCAAGGCGGCCAGGGCCATGGGCAAAACGCCGGCGGCGGGACGCAGGCTCCCGTCCAACGAAAGTTCGCCGATAAAGCAGCTGTCCGCCTCAGTCGGCGGAATCTGCCCTGAGGCGGCCAGAATGCCCAGCAGAATCGGCAGATCATAAATCGGTCCCTCTTTTTTCAAGTCTGCCGGGGCCAAATTCACCGTAATGCGGCGCAAGGGAAAATCAAACCCGCAGTTTTTCACCGCGGCCCGCACCCGGTCCCGGGCCTCTTTTACCGAAGCGTCCGGCAGGCCCACCACCTCGAAGGCGGGCAATCCGTTGGAAAGATCGCATTCGCACAAAACCTGGATTCCCTCGACGCCCCGCAGGCCCGAAGTCACAATCTTTTCTACCAACTCCTCATCCCCTTTTATCGTCAAGCAAGCCGCGCGATCGCCGCGCGCTTTCTTCTTCTTTTTTTATCCTTTATAATACATGACGGATACAGCCAAGTCAAACGGCCGGCTTGGGCTTCTTTTCCCATATTTTTTTTGCGGTCTCTTGTGCAAACCGGCCGTCCCTTTTGGTTTTCGCTTGTTTTCCCAAAATTTTTACGTTTTTTCTTTTTTTGGCCCCCCACAGGGGAATTTTTTTATTTTTTTACAAACCATCGGTGGACACCTGAACGGAAATCTGATAGAATAAATGCGGTTATTTATGTGCCTTTATATATTTTTGAAGGAGGAGAACCCCCATGGCTAGAAAAATGAAATCCATGGACGGTAATACCGCCGCGGCTCACGTCTCGTATGCGTTTACAGACGTGGCGGCGATTTACCCCATCACTCCCTCGTCCGTTATGGCTGACTTGGCCGACCAATGGTCCGCCAATGGTCAGAAAAACATCTTCGGGCAGGAAGTGCGCGTTGTTGAGATGCAGTCCGAGGCCGGCGCCGCCGGCGCTGTTCACGGCTCCCTGGCGGCCGGCGCGCTGACCACCACCTACACCGCTTCTCAGGGCCTGCTGCTGATGATCCCCAATATGTACAAGATCGCCGGCGAGCTGCTGCCGGGCGTCATTCATTGCTCCGCCCGCGCTCTGGCTTCCCACGCTCTGTCCATTTTCGGCGACCATCAGGACGTTATGGCCTGCCGCCAGACCGGCTTCGCTATGCTGGCCAGCACCAATCCTCAGGAAGTCATGGACCTGGGCGCCGTAGCTCATCTGTCCGCCATCAAGGGCCGCGTGCCCTTCCTCCATTTCTTCGACGGCTTCCGCACCTCCCACGAAATCCAGAAAGTGGCCCAGTGGGATTATGAAGACCTGAAAGAAATGGTGGACATGGACGCTGTCCGCGAATTCCGCGCCCGGGCTCTGAACCCGGAGCATCCCGTTCTGCGGGGCACAGCCCAGAACCCGGACATCTATTTCCAGGCCAGAGAAGCCTGTAACTCCTATTATGACGCGGTTCCCGCGATTGTAGAGGAGTATATGAACAAGGTCAACGCCAAGATCGGCTCTGACTACAAGCTGTTCAACTACTACGGCTCCCCCGAGGCCGAGCACGTTATTGTAGCCATGGGCTCTGTGTGCGACACCATCGAGGAAGTTATCGATTACAAAGCCGCCCACGGCGAGAAGGTAGGCCTGCTGAAGGTCCGCCTGTATCGCCCCTTCGTGGCGGAGAAATTTGCCGAGGCTCTGCCCCAGAGCGTCAAGACTGTCTCTGTGCTGGACCGCACAAAGGAAGCCGGCTCCCTGGGCGAGCCCCTGTATCTGGACGTTGTGGCCGCTTTGGCTCAAACCGGCCGGAATATTCAGGTTATCGGCGGCCGTTATGGCTTGGGCAGCAAGGACACCCCCAGCTCCAACATCTTCGCCGTGTATGACAACATGGCTTCCGCCGATATGAAGCGGAAATTCACCATCGGCATCCACGACGACGTGACCAACCTCTCCCTGAAGGACCCGGAGAACGCCCCGGACACCACGCCGGAAGGCACTGTCTCCTGCAAGTTCTGGGGTCTGGGCGGCGACGGCACTGTGGGCGCCAACAAAAACTCCATCAAGATCATCGGCGACCACACCGATATGTATGCCCAGGCATATTTTGATTACGACTCCAAGAAAACCGGCGGCCTCACCGTTTCCCACCTGCGTTTCGGCAAGTCCCCCATCCGTTCCCCCTATCTGGTGAGCCGGGCGGACTTCGTGGCCTGTCACAACCCCTCTTACGTCACAAAATACGACATCGTGCAGGACGTCAAGCCGGGCGGCGTCTTCTTGCTGAACTGCCAGTGGAGCCCCGAGGAGCTGGACGCTCATCTGCCCGCCTCCATGAAGTCCTACATCGCCAAGAACAATATCAAGTTCTATATCGTGGACGCCATCAGCAAGGCCCGCGAAATCGGCATGGGCAAGCGCACCAACACAATCCTGCAATCCGGCTTCTTCAAGCTGGCCAACATCATCCCCATTGACGACGCCGTCCAGTATATGAAGGACGCCGCCAAGAAGTCCTATGGTCGCAAGGGCGAAGAGATTGTCCAGATGAACTACAAGGCCATCGACGCCGGCGTGGACGCTCTGGTTGAAATCAACGTGCCCGCCAGCTGGGCGAACGCTGCGGACGCTCCCGCTGAAAAGCATTACGAGGGCAGCGACAAGATGGTGGACTTCGTCAAGAATGTGCTGGAGCCCATCTCCGAGCAAAAGGGCAACAAACTGCCTGTCTCCACCTTCGAGCACACCGCCGACGGCACCTTCCCCATGGGCGTGGCCGCTTATGAGAAGCGGGGCGTAGCTGTGGACGTGCCCGAGTGGATTCCCGAAAACTGCATCCAGTGCGCCCAGTGCGCCTTTGTCTGCCCCCATGCCACCATCCGCGCTTATGCGGCCGACGCTGAGGAGCTGAAGAACGCTCCCGCCGCCATGAAGAGCAAGAAGATGATCGGCAAAGGCTGCGAGGATTACGCCTTCGTCATGCAGGTCGATCCGCTGGACTGCATGGGCTGCGGCCTGTGCGCCAACATCTGCCCTGCGCCCAACAAGGCTCTGGTGATGAAGCCGCTGGACAGCCAGATGGATCAGCAGGCCGCCTTCGACTATGCCGTCAAGCATATTTCCGAGAAGGACACCGGTCTGTCTGTGGAAACCGTCAAGGGCAGCCAGTTCAAGCAGCCGCTGCTTGAGTTCTCCGGCGCCTGCGCGGGCTGCGTGGAAACCGCTTACGCCCGTCTGATTACGCAGCTGTTCGGCGACCGTATGAGCATCGCCAACGCCACCGGCTGTTCCTCCATCTGGGGCGGCAGCGCTCCCGCCATCCCCTACACCACCAACAAAGACGGCCGCGGCCCCTCCTGGGCAAACTCCCTGTTTGAGGACAACGCCGAATTTGGCCTGGGCATCGCCATCGCCACCCGCCAGCTGCGGGAGCGCCTGGCCGCTAAGGTGGAAAAAGTGATGGAAAAAGCCGAGGGCTCTTTGAAGGAAGCCTGCCAGACCTATCTGGACACCCAGACCAACAGCGCCGCTTCCCGCAAGGCCACCGACGCGTTGGTTCCCGAGCTGGAGAAGGCCGCCGCCAACGGCTGCGAGCTTTCCAAGGAAATCCTGAAGGACAAGGACTTCCTGGCCAAGAGATCTGTGTGGATCTTCGGCGGCGACGGCTGGGCCTATGACATCGGTTACGGCGGCGTAGACCATGTGCTGGCCTCCGGCGAGGATATCAATATCATGGTCTTTGACACCGAGGTTTACTCCAACACGGGCGGTCAGGCCTCCAAAGCGTCTCAGATCGGCCAGGTGGCTCAGTTTGCCGCTTCCGGCAAGGCCATCAAGAAAAAGGATCTGGCCGCCATCTCCATGAGCTATGGTTATATCTATGTGGCCCAGATCGGCATGGGCGCCAATTACCAGCAGACTGTCCGCGCTCTGGTGGAGGCCGAGAGCTATCACGGCCCCTCTTTGGTCATCGGTTACGCCCCCTGCGAAATGCACGGCATCAAGGGCGGCATGGGCAACAGCCAGCTGGAAATCAAGGCCGCTGTGGAAGCCGGCTACTGGCACTTGTTCCGCTATGATCCCAGACTGAAGACGGAAGGCAAGAACCCCTTCCAGCTGGACAGCAAGGAGCCCAAGGGCGATTACGAGGAGTTCATTAAGAGAGAAGTTCGTTATACCTCTCTGACCCGCTCCTTCCCCGAGAAGGCCCCCGCCATGTACTCCCTGGCTGCAGAAGAGGCGAAGAAGAAATACAACCGCCTGACAAAGCGCGCTTCTGAGAATTGGGACTAATCCCTTCGCTCTCTAATTTTCAAACAAGCGATAAAACAAGGCCGGATGATTGCTGAGCAATCATCCGGCCTTTTGCCTGCCAGAGGAAAAACGCAATTTGCGTCTTTTCAAGCATATTCCAATGTGTTGACAATCGCGCCGCGACCGCCGGCCAGAGCCCGCGACTGGATCCCACAGACGCAGCCGCCTGCGGGCTATTTGACGGCGGCTACGATGGAGATTTCCACCAAAATGGCGTCGGAAGCCATGCGCGCTTCCACACAGCAGCGGGCGGGCTCGCAGCCGTCGTTGACCCAGGCGTCCCACACGCCGTTCATCTCGTTGAACAAGGCCATATCTTTCACATAGATCGTGGCGCTGAGGATATGATCTTTATCCGAACCATATTTGCCCAGCAGGTCCTCAATTTTGGCCAGCACCGCCTTAGTCTGGCCCGCCATGTCCGCCTGTTCCGCGCTGGTCTGGCCGCAGAGATAGATCGTATCCCCATAGACCACAGCCCGGCTCATCCGTCCCGTGCCTTCGTACCGTTTGATTTCCATAAAAAATCTCTCCTTTTTTATCGTAAGCGCGCCGAAAAAGAATGAAATGGATTCTTTTTCCCAAACGCCGCAGCGCGGCGTTTGGGGCCAACGCAACGGCCCCTCGCGCTCGACTCCATGGAATACAAATGCGCTGACAATATCCTATGTTTTTGAGCTGTCAGCGCTCAAAAGAGCTTGTTTTCCGCTTTTCCGCCCGTTTTCTCCAGGGCTCCAGCCGCCGGAGAAACGCCTCTTCGTCGGCCAGGCTTTCCAGCCAATTTTGATAAAATTCATCAAAACTTTCCGCCAAAAAGGCGTAAGCGCCTTCATTATCTGTGTCAAAAACCTGGCCCCGCCGGGGGCCGGCGGTAATCAAGCCAAAATCCCACTGGCAGCCGTGGGTTCCCAACGTATAAAAGCCGTCTGTGTCACACAGCTGGTCGTCTTCTTTATAAAAGATAAAATACTTTCCCGGATTTTGGGCATAAGCCTCTTTTGTGGCAACCGCATATTCTCCCACATCCTCCGGCTTCATGGGCCAGGGCGCGAAGGGCCGCGCCAGACTGCGGCGATACGCCTCCCGAAACCGCTCGGCCCCAGGGCTTCTGGCCGATTCCAAAAAATCTGTGAAGGAGCCGATTCCATAATCCGGCCCCGCCCCGCCGTCTCCAATTTCGGTGATGAAGCGGAAATAATCCTCCGGCAGCGAAAAACCATATTCCGCTTCCACGCTGCGAACGAAGGACGCTTCAATCGGCAGATTCAAGCGATATTGATGTTTGGAAGCGCCAAACATCTGACATTCTGGATCCATTTGCCGCGCTCGGGCCAAAACGCCCATAATTTTTTCCCGTTCCAGCATTGCAAATCTCCATCCTGTTTTTGTTTTTATCCTATCACGGCTGACAAAAAGACGCAAGGTCCTTTTTGTTCATAATTTTGGCGTTGTAACCGCTTCGCTTTTGTGATAAGATAGAAATGCGATTTTTGACTGGATCGCTTTCGGCGCTCTGAACGTCTGGGGGCCATGGAGAATGGGACGCCGTCCCTGGGGCGCAATGATTTCCGTGGGTTCCTGGGGAAATCGATTAACGAAAGGGGCCTCGCAAAATCTAAGATTTTGCAGAGCCGTAAAACGAGGTGGTTTCATGCGTAAAGCCGCGGACAAGCTGGAGCAATTTTTCTGGCTTTTCCTTTTTATCAATCCATTTTTAGACATTGGCAACGGCCTATTCATCATGGTGATGGAGGGCTTATATGATAAAACATGGGAGCAAATCGACTTGGCGCTGACGCCCAGTCTGCTGATCCGCATGGCCGTGCTGCTTCTATTTGGCCTATATCTCCTGTTGGCCTGGGATAAGCGGGCGCTGCTGGCCATGGTTCCCATCGGCGCCGTTTGGGTCCTTTCTGTGATCGGCCAATTCCTCTGGCCCATGAAACGCTATAGCCTGTTTACCGATATCCAATATATCGCCCGCTTCGGCTATAATCTGGCGGCGCTCTATATCTATTGGCGGGTGTTTCAACACAAAAAAATCAGCCGGGAACGGCTGTTGATACAGCTCAACGGCATTGTCGTCTTTTCGCTTGCCGTGCTTTCCACCTCTATCCTGCTCTCTTATATGGCGGATATGGGATACACCACCTATGCGGATCGATTTGGTCTACGGGGCACGCGGGGCTTTTTCTATTCGGGCAACGATATCACCGCCGTGTTGATGGCGCTGCTTCCCGTGGCGATTTGCTCCTTTTTGATGCTGGATCGGCGGAAAACAGGCCGAGCCAAGTATTTTTATTACGCTTATTCTCCCGCCGCCGTCATTACCACCTTGTGTCTGATCGGCACGAAAACAGCCTTTGCCGCTGTGGGCGCGGCTTTTGTGGGTCTGCTGGGCTTCGCTCTGTATCTACTGGCGAAAAAACAGGATAAAACCCCATTGCTTCGGCTGGGCGTGATTCTGCTGATCGTCCTACTGCTTCTGGGGATTCTGGCCATTTTTTCCAGCACGCTGTTTGATGAAATCAGCAGCTCTCTGGCCAATACTGGAAATATTGCCCGCCGAGAGGGCATGACCACCGCTCTGCTCAGCGGCCGTCAGAACAAGCTGGCTTCCGCCTTTGCCGATTACCGGGCCGGCGGCCCCTATAAATGGCTGTTCGGCGTCACCCGAGGCAGCCAAAAGGCCATCATCGAGATGGACGTCTTTGAGGTGCTCTTCTATTACGGCCTGATCGGCGCGGCGCTGATGCTTTGGCCCTATTTGAAGCTGGGCTTTGGTTTCGTTTTTCGGTTTTTCAAGGATTGTACCATTTGGTCTTTCGCCACGCTACTCAGCCTGGGCTTGTGCGCTGCTTACCTTATTATGGCAGGTCATATTCTGTTCAGCGTCACCTCGGGGTTTTATTTCTCCTTTATGCTGCTCTATGGCAAGCTGCTGTATTGCCGCGATCTAAAAACAGAAGAAATCTAAAAAAAAATCCGCCAGCAATGGCGGATTTTTCGTCCATAAACGCGGCGCTCGCCTTGGCGCCGCGCTGCAAAAAAGAAAGCAGAAGATCTTGAAGCAATTCCCAATCCCCCTCTCGTCCTTTTTCTGAAATATACTTGCTCACATAACCGCTTTGCGACGTGCAGTGGTCAAAAAACAGATCGTATCCTCCAGACTTGCAATTGCACTGGATGATTTTTTCTCATGGATGGCGCAGCAGCAGTCGATTCAACCGTCCCGCCCGCGCTTTGTCCAGCAACGCTTCCACAATCTGCAGATACTCGTCTTGCTCCTGCGCGTCGATCTTTCGCATCAGGCGGCTTCCGTCCTGCCGCCAGACCACAATCTCCACAGGCCTCTGGGGAATATATTTCAATGGAGCAAATCCGGCGGTATCAATGGAATTTTCTTCGATCCGAAAATCATAGAGATGGGTATGTACACCACAAATTCTTGTGAAATAGCGGCAGCTCTCGAGATAGCCAAGCGGAAATCGAACCCTCCGTCGGAAACCCCTTGGCGGAATAGTTTTCAAACCGCCGCAAAAGAGCTTCTCGTTCTTTTTGGAGAGAAGATCGGCTTGGATACCGCCGCCGCGCCTCCGGCCCGGTAAAAATCCACATCATCCGTCTCCTTTCCTGCGGCAATCAGTCCAGCCGCCGAGCCGCCAAGGCTTGCAGCAGAAAATCGGACGCCTCTATGGCTCGGGATTTGTTGGTGGCGGCCAGCCCCAGGGTTTTGGGCGGCGGCGCGGCGGCGGCCCTGGCGGCCAACTGCAAAAATTCTGCCAGGTCATAGATCTGGAATCGGTCGATTTGCCCTCGCTGCGCGCGATTTTCCAGCATAGCCGCCAGAAGATCGGTATAATCCCCTGTCGAGGCGTCCAGCTTTTGAGAAATCAATGGAAGCAACCGCTCCAGCAAAATTCGCCGAGGCGAAAGCTCCTGATCCTCCAAACCGGCCAAGCGGCAGGCTTGGGCGATCTCTTCCTCCATCAAGACACAAAAACGGGGAAAGGCCCAATCCTCCGCCGGGCGGCGCAGGCAATAGAGCTTGCCGGCCAGGCTCTGGAGCTGGCGCAGGGCGTCGTAATATCCCATTTGAATATTCTGGGCCGCCCGCTTTGGATTAAAATCCATCAAAGGCCCCAAAGGCTCCGAGGGAGCAATAATCGTCGCTTCCACCTCTTTATCCCGAAGCGCGCGAAACAGGCCGGGGCCAAAGGTGCGGGCCGCCAAAATGCGGCGGCAACCCCGCTCCGCCAGCATATTCATTGGGCAGTTGTCATACAGACCGCCGTCGACATATTGTTTGCCTTCGATCACCGTGGGCTGAAAGCCGGGAAATGTGGCGCTGGCCATGATATAATCCCAGAGCAGCGCCGGAGGAATCTGGTCCTTGAAGAGCTCCTTCGGTTTTAAGTCGCTGACGGATACAGCGACCAGTCCAAAATCCACCGGGCTGGCCAGCAAGCGGCCCGGGTCCACCAATCGCCGGATGAGAGCCCGCATTTTTCGGGTGTCCACGCCGCCTTCTTCCCGGACTTGACGCAAAGCGCGGCGATAATAGGCCAAATCGGAAAAACCGGCTTGGCCTGTGAACAGTTTTCGGTATTTTTCTTCGTCCACATCGAAAAAATCCCCATTGCCCAATGTCAGCCACAACTGTTCCGCCAGCGCCGCGTCTCCTTGGCACAGCAGCGCCCCGTTGACCGCGCCGATGGAAGAGCCGCAAATCGCGTCAAATTCCATCCCTTGTTGGCGACACGCCTTGTATACGCCGATATGATAGGCCCCCCGGCTGCCTCCGCCCTCCAGCGCCAGACCCAACATGGCCATCTCTCCTTTGCTCGTATCCTTTTTACTATCCTACCACCGCGCCCGCCGCCTGTAAAGAGCCCCACAACTTCCCTTTTTGTCAAATGGGCAAAGCCGGCGGAATTGCTCGCGCTGAAAGTTCCGCCCCTGAGCGCTTGGGCCCATCTGCCGGCCAAGTCCGTCTGGAGCGCGGCGGCGCGACCGCCGCAACCGGCGAAATATGAATTTTGTCAAAATTAAAGAAATTGCCGGTTAAATTCCGAAAATATTTCTGCTATAATAAAAGAATCAGTATCGACGGCGGGGCCGAGAACGCCGCGCCGGCCCCAAGCCAACTGTCGCGGCCGATGACGACTGATTTTGCGCCCGCCTTGGTTTATAATCAGACCAAAAGAGGCGGCTGCGGAGCATAGAAAAAACCAACCGGCTTTTGCCGGACAGGAGGAGAAGGATATGTATACCTGCGCGCACTGTACGGTACACGCCTGCGTATCAGGCGAAAAGGACAAAATGCCCAAAAACTGCCCCATGCACAACGAAGATCTGATGGAGCGGTCCAAGGCCGCTTACCTAACGGAAGAATACCGGGAATTTTACAAAAATTCCTGCCTGGTGGAATCGGAAGGATACTGCCAATGGCCTCGCGTCAAGGAAGTAGCAGAATTTTGCAAGAAAAACGGCTTCCATAAAATCGGCGTGGCCTTTTGCAGCGGCCTGCGAAACGAGGGCAAGATTGCCTGCGATATTTTGCGCCAGCATGGATTTGAGGTTGTTTCCGTCATCTGCAAAACAGGCGGCATTCCCAAAGAGACAGTAGGCGTTACCGAAGAGCAAAAGGTCCGCCCAGGGACCTACGAAGTGATGTGCAATCCGGTGGCCCAAGCGATGCTGCTCAACGAGGAAAAAACGGATTTCAATGTGGTGATCGGCCTGTGCGTGGGCCACGACTCTCTGTTTTACAAGCACACAGAAGCGCTGTGCACGACCCTGGTCACCAAAGACCGGGTGCTGGCTCACAACCCTGCCGGCGCTCTGTATTGCGCCAACGCCTATTTCAGAAACCGCGTGTAAGGCGGCGTAATGCCGCCCTGAACTCTCAGGAGGGATACAATGAAAAAAAAGGAAAACAAATGTCTGTGGGCGGCGCCTGCCGCCATCGGCGGCGCCCTGGGCCTGGCCGCTCTCTGGGCCTGGCAAAACAACAGCGTGACTGTGGCTCGCTACCGCTGCGGCAGCCATAAGCTGGCGCCCGCTTTCGACGGTTTTGTGGTTTTGCAGGTTTCCGACCTGCACAACAAAACCTTTGGCCAGGGCCAACGGCGGCTGCTGACTCAGATTGCGGCGGAACAGCCGGACTGCATCGTCGTCACCGGCGACCTGATCGATTGCCATCGGACCAATCTGGCCGCAGCCATGGAGTTTATCCGAGGCGCTGTGCGGCTGGCCCCTGTTTATTACACGCCGGGCAACCACGAGGGTCGGTCGCCGGCTTATCCCCGTTTGCGGGACGGCCTGGAAAAAGCGGGCGTCGCCGTGTTGGAGGATCAAAAGGTGTGCTTGGCTCGGAAAGGCTCCTGCATCGAGCTGCTGGGCCTGCGGGACCCCGCCTTCCTGCCGGCGGATAAACAGCAGGACAACCTGGTTCTGGAGCGCCGCTTGTCTGACATGATGGAGGGGGACCCGGACGTCTTCCGCCTGCTGCTCTCCCATCGGCCGGAGCTGCTGCCCTTATACGCCCAGTGCGGCGTGGATATGGCGCTGTGCGGCCATGCCCACGGCGGCCAGTTCCGTTTGTTCCGCCAGGGCCTGTTCGCCCCAGGGCAGGGGCTGTTCCCCCAGTATTCCAGCGGCGTCCATATCAAAGGCGCTACCGCCATGGTGGTCAGCCGGGGCTTGGGCAACAGCGAGTTCCCCCTGCGGCTGAACAACCGGCCTGAGCTGGTAAAGCTGACTCTCTGCCGGGAAGGCGCGGAGGAACCGGAGAATCCAAACGCCCCAACCCCCCAAGAACCATAAACAAAGACAACATTAGAAGGCGGCGGGAATATTCCCGCCGCCTTTTTTGTTCTATCTCAAGCGCAAACGCGCTTTCCTATGAAGCCGCCAGAGACCCTCCAACGGCGTTTGGTTGAAAAAAAACGCCGGTTATCCTTTTCAAACTGGATCGACAGTTCAAAGCTACCGCCCCGGGTCCTCTGGGTAGTCTGGCACGGTGACGCAGGTCATGCCGCTTTTTTCAAAACTGCGGATCGTAGACCGCAAGCTCAGGTAATCGACGGAGAAATTGCTGTCATATTTGCCGCTGACCATGCCAATGTTCATCAAAAAGGTCTGATTGGCCTCCTCAAAATCAATGCCCAAGCTGGTGACTACCTTGCCCTCCTCCATCCGAACGCCCTGATAAATGCCCGGTTGGCTGGCAAAGGCGTCCAGAAACTCCTTCTGATAGGCTTCTACCGCCTCCGCATCTTGGGGGCCGCCGTCATAGTATTCGCACAAAAGGCAGGCCAGCACTCGGTCTCCAACAGCAGCGACATAGTACCGATATTCATGCCCCTCTGCGGTGGTCTGTGCGCAGGTCGTCATTGAAACGTCGGCATAGTCGTAAAAACCGCCGGTGAGCAGGTTGAGAAACGTCTGGTCCGGCGCTCCCCGATGCTGGAGGTAATAGCCGCCCCGTTTGGCCGCCAAAGTGGCTCGATTGGTATCTTCCACCCCGGGCTGAGCCTGCTCGACTCCCTTTTGCATCCAACCCGCCAGATTGGCAAAGCTGTCTCCCCCCTGCTTGGCCTGGTCTTCCATGGCCTCCAACATGGCGGCCCGGATAGCGGCGCCGTAATCCCGCTGTCCCACCGTCACATTCACCGTGTCAAAAAGCCCGGTATCCTCTTCTGAGACAGAATAGGTCATCTCCCCCAGCTGCTGGCAAAATTGCCGGTAAACCGGGTCCATCAAAGGCACGCTCTCCGCGCCCTCCTGGGCGGCGGGCAGGATATAAAGCAAATCGTCTCCCTCTTCCAAATAGAGCATAGCCGTATCATAATCGCCGGTTTGCAAAGCCGATAAAAAATGTTCCGCAGCTTCGTAGGCGTCGGCGGCTTCCGGCTGCTTGGGGCCGGTTTCGACCAGAGGGCACCCCGCCAGCAGGCAGCATAACGCCCCCGCAACCGCCGACAAAACAACGCGCTTTCCTCTCATGGCAATCTTGCCTCCCTTGGAATATGGCCGTGGTTCACAGCTTGAATATATAGTCAACGCAGTTGAAAAAGCGCAGAAGCGCTTTTTTCAACCAGCGGGCTGACAAGCCCGCTGGGCGTGCAAAACACGCAAGCGCTGTCTAGCTGTCTATGAAATCTAAAGCAACGCCGCCTTTGCGGCTTCCTGCGGCGCGAATCGCCGCAGGTTTCAAAAGAGGTTCTTGCCTCGTTTGAAACGCTTTGACTATAGCAAAAAATCCTCTGGAACGCAAGGGAAAGCCCAAAGCTCCGCCAGGCGCTCTGCGCTTTTGGGCGCTTATGGGGATTTCTCTTGTAGCTGCTGCAAAGAAACCGCTTGGGCCTGAAGCAGGGCGGCGTCCTCTTGATCGTGGGAAATGACCAACAGCGGCTTGGCCCCGCAATGGTCCAACAAGCATCGGGCGGCTTGGCGACGGGCCTCAGGGTCCAACCCCTTGAAAGGCTCGTCCAGCAGCAGGGCTTGGCTGGGGCAGGCAAGCGCTCGGGCCAGGGCCACTCGCCGGCGCTGTCCGCCGCTGAGAGCGTCGGGCCGGGATTGGGCCTCTTCCGCCAGCCCCAGCTCCGCCAGCAGGTTCCGCGCCTGTTCTCGGTTGGAAATCAGCTCCACATTCCCCAGAGCGGTCAAGCCGGGAATCAGCCGGTCCTCCTGAAAGACGACGCCCAATCGCTCCGGCGCAATAATCTGGCCGGATTGGGGCTTCAACAAGCCGCAAAGCAACCGCATCAAGGTGGTCTTTCCGCCTCCAGAGGGTCCGGAGAGCAGCAGACGCCGCCCTTCTTCCACCAGCAGATTCAGCTGGCGCAACACCAAAACAGAGTCATATCCAAAAGAAATCTCCTTCGCCTGTATCATGGCGCCTTCCCTCCGGCGCTTCGGCCAAGCAAGGCGGAGGCCGCCTTTTCCATAGCCAAAGAGAGTAAAATAATCGCGGTTGTCCAAGCAAATAAATCCACTGTTTCCAGCGCCACCTTGGCGTTATAGAGCTGTCCCCCAATGGTTCCGGCAGAGACGGCCAGCGCTTCTGCGGCCGCGCCGGCTTTCCAAGCGAAGCCCAACCCCGTCCGAAGCGCCGAAAGCCCATAGGGCACCAGCGCCGGCAGATAGATCTGGCGAAAAACCTGCCAGCGGGGAAGCCGGAAAACCTGAGCCATCTCCAGCAGCAGCGGGTCCGCCGCCGCCAACCCTTGAAAACTATTTTCATAAGCCAAAGGAACCGTCATCAAAAAGGCGATAAACAACGACAGCCGCCGAGCGGGCAGCCAAACCAAGGCCAGAATAATGAAAGAGGTCACTGGCGCCGCTTTAATGAGGGCCAACGGCAGCTGGACCATGGCCTGGACGAACCGGCAGACAAAAGCGGCCGCCGCTAAGGCGCCGCCAGCCGCCAGCCCCAAGACAAAGCCGCCTAGAATATGGCTGATCGAGCGGCATACGGTTTCCCAAAAAAAGCCTTGCGCCGCCAACTGGGCCAAACGCCGAAAAACCGCCCCCGGCCCTGGCAGCAGCAGCGGCAAAGCCAGCCGTTCGGCGGCCAAATGCCATAAAACCAGCCATACCGCCGCCGCAATCAGCCGGGTTTGCCAGCTGGGCTTATTGCCCCTGGTAATAAAAATCATCGCCAGGCAACTGGCCTCCCACCGCCGCAGGGTCCGCCTCCATCAGCACCTGATAAAAGCCCTCTGCTTTGGCGCGCATTTCCTCCCCTGTGAGAAAGACGATGTTGCATTGAGGCAGGGCCTTCTGGGCCACGGCGGCTTGGATGATATCGTTTTTCTCTATCAGCGCCGCCGCCTGCTCCAAATTAGCCTCGTCTGTCACATAAGCCGCGCTGGCTCCATATTCCTCCATCAGCGTTTCCAAAGCCTGAGGATGCTGCTGGGCAAATTCCTTGCGGACGATCAAACAACCCATGGTCAAAACGCTTTTGCCCTGGGCGGCTTGGTCCCAAAGCTCTGTCAGGTCCAACGCGATCCGGAGGTTCTCATTCTGGGCCAGAGCGCTGGTCACAAAGGGCTGAGGCAGCAGGGCCAAATCCGCCTGGCCTGAGGCCAGCAGCGCCGCCAGCTCGGCGTGTTCCGTCTTATACTCCACTTGAACGTCCTGCCCTGGCGTCAGGCCGTTTTGCGTCAGCACATAATTCAGAGCATATTCCGGCGTGGAGCCCTTGCCAGTAGCATAAATCGTCCGGCCCCGCAGGTCTTCTACTGACTGAATCTGCTCGCCGCTTTCCACCAGATAAAGCACGCCCAAGGTATTCAGCGCGGCCAGCTGCACTTGGCCTTGGGTTTTGTTGTAAAGCACGGCGGCCAAGTTGGCGGGCACGGCGGCGGCGTCAAATTCGCCAGTCACAATGCCGCCGGTGATTTCGTCCGGCGCGCCGGCCAGCGTAAACTCATATTGCCCCTGGCTCTGGCCCTGGGCGGCGTCCTCCATCCATTTGACCATGCCCATAGCGGTAGGCCCTTTCAGCGCAGCCACTCGAACGGTTATTTCTTCCGCCGGGTCCGCCGGGTTCTGGTCGTCTTCCGGGCTATCCTGGGGCTGGTTCTGGTCTTGCCCCTGGTTCTGGGGTTGTCCCTGCTGAGACTCCTCCTGTTTTTGGCATCCTGTCAACGAAAAGGCCAACAGGCCGGCCAGCAGAAGACTGAGCAATTTTTGTTTCATGTTGTTTCCTCCTCTTGGATGTTGGGACAGGCCGCCCGCTCCAGCGCTTTTTTATCCAACAGCGTAATCCGGCTCCCCTGGCGGGCCAAGCAGCCCTGGCGCTCCAGCGCGTCCAGAGCCCGATAAAGAGAGGCTCTGCCCAAATTGAGTTCGCCGGCCAGATTGGTATAATTCACCGCCTGGAGCTCCGGCCCCCTTTGCAGCAGCCACCGGGCCGCCCGAGCCTGAGCCGTAGGCGTGGTAAAGCTGCCGATTTTGTCGTTGAGAAATTGGATGCGTTGGGACAAAAAGGCGATATAATTCCGGGCTGTCCGAGGGTTTTGAGCGAACATCCGCTCCAGCTGCTCGTCGGTGTAAAAGGCGACGGCCGTCTTCCCCTGGGCCACAATCCTGCTGACATACCGTCGGGAAGGGTTGAACAGGGCGGCTGCGCCAAAACAGCCTCCAGGGCCCAAAACGTTCAGCGGCGCTCCTGAAGGGCTGTAAATTCGCGCGCCCCCTTCCAGCAACAGGCCCACGGCCCGCCGGAACCGGCCGGTTGAATAGATGGTCTGCCCGTCTTCAAACAGCTGCTTATCGCCCCAGGCGGCAAACAAAGCGGCCTGACACGGCGGAATATCCGCCAGAAGAAAACTGCCTTGCACAGCCTGGATTTCCTTTGGTTCCAATTCCATGCTCCATTCCTCCATGTCTCATTTGAGACACTGGAAGTATACCCGATTGCCGGCCTGTTGTCAATCCCTTGGAAGAAAGACGCAAAAACCCGCCGGAGTTTTTGCCCCTCGGCGCAACGCCCCGACAAGCGAAAAGACTTTAGCGGATGAAACCGCCGAATGGAGCGCCGGCCAGAAACAGGTTGCAAAAACCCCGGGGAACCCTTGATCTATCAAGTTTCCCCGGGGTTTTGCATTTTATTTTATTCTTGAATAATGTGCCGCCTGGTTTTCCATTTTCCGCTGAGGAAATAGGCGCCGCCGATCAAGAAGGGAACAAAGCTGGACAAGGCGTTGCCATACCAAAAACCATAGATGCCCAGCCCCATCAGCCGGCCCATCACATAGGCCAGGCCGATGCGCACCAACAAACCGTCCAGCAGCGCCACGGCCAAGTTGAGTCTGGCGTAGCCCGAGCCGTTGATCAGCGCCGTCATAGGCGGGCGCAGCACGCAGCTGGCATACATCAACACCGCCACGGGGATATAGGAAATCGCCATATCCAACACGGCCTCGTCCTGGGTGAAAAACCCAAAAACTGTCCGCGGAAACAGGAGGGTGACGACGGACAGAATCACCGCCACCACGCTGTCCAATGCAAACGATACGCCGATAATACGAGGCACCCGCTCATATTTTTCCGCTCCGATATTTTGGGCGATCATAGAGCCTCCGGCAGTGGACAGCGCTTGAGCGAACACATTGGTCACGGTCTGTAGTTTATTTCCAATTCCAGTGACGGCGGAAGCGATTACGCCATAGGTATTCACCCAAGAGGTGATGAATAACTTGGAGAAGGAGATGGCCGCCGACTGAAGCACCATCGGAACGCCCAATTTAATCAACGCGGCGAACGCCTCTTTGTCAATGCGGAAACTGGCCGGCTTGAAATCAAACCCAAACTGCTCTTTTGTGCGGTAAAGCAGGACAATGGCGCACAAAAAGCTGAGAGATTGGCCCAACACCGTGGCCAACGCCGCCCCGAAAGCGCCCATGCCCAATCCGGCGATAAACGCCAGGTCCAATACCAAATTGACCGCCGAGGCAATGGCGATAAAGAGAAACGGCCGCTTGGAATCGCCCATCCCTCGCAAAATGGCGCTGACCAGATTATAGCCATAGATGAAAACCAGACCCCAGACGCAAACGCCCACATAATCCCGGGCATATTCCAGCGATTCTGGCGGCGCGTTGACCCAATTCAGAATCTGGCCCTCCAGCGCCAGGCAAGCCGCCGTCAGCAGGACGGCGCAGCCCAGCAAAAAGGAAAACAACGTGCCAATCAATTTGCTGATTTTTTCCCTTCTGCCAGCTCCTAAATATTGTGAAATAATCACCTGGCCGGCGTTGGACACGCCCATGGCGATAAAGGTGAGGAAAGTGAGCACTTCGCCGCCCACCGCCACGGCGGAAAGGCCGGCGGCGCCCACGAAACGGCCCACAACCACCATATCCACCATATTATAGACCGTTTACAGCAGGCCGGAGAAAAACAAAGGCGCAGCGAAAGAAATCAGCTGCCGGGGCACGCTGCCCACAGTCAGATCCCGAGCCATGGTTCCGTTATTCTTGCCGCTCATCTGCGTCGCTTCCTTCCAACCGCTTCAGATTCTCGTGGATTTGCGCCAGCGTTTCCAAAAAAGCCTGCCGCCGCGCCGGGTCGATCCCTTGCCAGGCCGCCCGCTCCATCTCTTCCACCTTTTTTTGAATGGGCAGCCAAATTCGTTTGGCCTGCTCCGTCAGGTAAACGGCCTTTTTCCGCCGGTCTCCCTCCTCTTTTTCGCAGCGAATCAGCCCATCCCGCTCCATTCGCTCAATCAGGCCGGACATGGTGGACTTGTCCACGTCCCAAGCGGCGCAGATTTCCCCTTGGGCGCAGCCCTCATGGGCAAAAATATATTCCAGCACCTTGGGCTGCCCTGGATGTAGCCCCGCTGAAAAAGCCTCTTTGAACACGATTTTCTTGAAACGCCCGTGAACCAACGCCATCCAAATGTGCAGTTGTCGTTCCATTGTTTTCCTCCTTTTCTTTTGTTTGTATACAAACTATTTTATCGCTCTAGGCGCCTTTTTGTCAAGAAGTTTGTTTCCAAACCTTTTTTCTTGGCTATGCCGCGCCGATTTTTGTGCAAATTGCTCTGTTTTTCGGCATTTTGCACAATTTTCATCCGCCGTAATTGACAAGTAAATTTTCTCAGATTAAAATCATTATATAATGTTATAGAAAGACTGAATTTGGGAGGCCGTATTATGGATGTTTTATCAATCCTGCGCCAAGACCCTATGATCCTATCGGCAGAGGAGCAGACGCCCGACGAGAGCTTTGCCGGCCTCGTCCGCTTGTTTTCCCTGTTTTACCAAAGCGACGGCCTGCGGGTAGCCGGGTATCTTTCGGTTCCCAAAGAGCGGAGCCAACCTGCGCCGGCAGTGATTTTCAACCGAGGCGGCAACCGGGAATTCGGTTTGCTGCACCCCAACGCGGTATGCCGCCTTTCCGCTCGGGGCTATGTAGCCCTGGGCAGCCAGTACCGGGGCAATGGCGGCGGCGAGGGGCAGGAGGAATTCGGCGGAGCGGAAATCAACGATGTGATCGCGCTGATCGACCTTTGCCAGCGCCTTCCCTTTGTCAAGCAAGGAGGCGTCTATATGCAGGGCCATTCCCGGGGCGGCATGACCACATATCTTTGCTGCGCCAGAGACCAGCGCGTCAAGGCCGCCGCCATCGGCGCAGGGGTATCCGACTGTGTCGCCATGTACCACAGTCGGGAGCAGAGCATGAAAGACGTATTCCACGAGCTGGTAGGCGGCTCCCCGGAGCAAATGCCCGAGGCTTTCCGGGCCCGGTCCGCCGTCTGCTGGCCGGAGAAAATCATCCCTCCTGTGCTGATCTGCCAGGGAACGGAAGATTGGCGGGTAATTCCCCAGCAAGCCTATGATATGGACGCAGCCCTGACCCGAGCAGGCAAGGAGCACAAGCTGACGATTTACCCTGGAGCGGACCATTCTCTGCGGGGAACCAGCTATCTGGACGACGTGATTCAGTGGTTTCAAGACCATCCCTTTTAACGGATTGTGCGAAACAGAAAGGAGCGTTTTTGATGAACAACCCCATTACCCCGCAATTTCTGGCGGAATGCCGGCAACGCTGGCAAAAGGACGTTCAGGGCCGGCAGACCGCCAACGCCATGGTGAAAAACGGCCCTCTGCTTGTGGCTATGGACCTGGAAATCCCTCGCCGCCTGCCCTTTTCTTTTTCGGTGGACGTGTGGGACGAAGGCGTGACCGATCAGGGAGAAAGCCTGCGCTGCTGGGCCTTCGCCTCGCTGAATATCGTCCGCCAAAACGTCAAGCGAGCGCTGAATCTGGCGGAAGCAAATTTCGAGCTTTCCCAAAACTTCATTTATTTTTACGACCAGCTGGAAAAGAGCGCCGATTTTCTAAACGACATGATGGAACTGGCGGAGCTGCCGCTGAACAACCCGAACATACAAAACAGACTGCGCCGACCCATTATGGACAACGGCCAGTGGTTCACCTTTGCCAAGCTGGCGGACAAATACGGCGTGGTTCCCAAATTCGTCATGCCGGATACCCAGTGTTCGCCGGATACCAAGTATGTCACCCGCATTCTCGGCGACAAGCTGCGCCTGGGCGCCAAGCTGCTGCGGGAGGCGGAGCCGGAAGCTCGGGAGCAAATCCGGCGCCAGGAGCTGGCGGAGATTTACGGTATCCTATGCCGCTTCCTGGGCCAGCCGCCGGAAACCTTTGATTTTTCCTTCCGCACAGCGGAAGGCCAATATCGCCGCTTGACCGGCCTGACGCCTTTGGAATTTTTCCGACAATACGGCGGCGTGGACGTAAGCCGGCACATGACCATTATCCACCATCCGCTGCCCGAACGGCCCTATGGCAAGGTCTATACCGCCAACCAGGATGGAGCGGACGACGGAACCAAACGGCTGAATTTAGATATTTCTACCATCAAAAAACTTGTGATTGCCCAGCTGCAAGGGGGCGACCAGGTGGTTATGGGCTGCGACGTGGCCAAACAATCCCACAAGCCCACCGGCTATATGCACAAGGATTTGCTGGATTACGAAACCGCTTTCGGCGCCCGGCTGACCATGCCCAAGGCGGACCGCATCCGCTACAAAGGGACCGCCGGGACCCATATCATGACCTTCAGCGGCGTGGAGTTGGACGAAACCGGCGCTCCTCTGCGCTGGAAGGTCCACAACAGCTACGGCCCCCAGATGGGAATCCAGGGCCATTATGTGATGGACGACAGCTGGTTTGACGAATATGTGCTCAGCGTGGTGATTGATAAACAATACGCCCCGCCGGAAGTTGTGGCCGCCTACGAAGCCGCCCCGGAAAAAATGGACCCCGGCGAGCTGTATTAGCTGTATTAACCGATTGATTTGGCGCCTTGCGCCTGAAAAAGGAGAGACGAGACATGAAACGCAACCTATCCCTGCTGCTTGCTTTGACGATGCTGCTGGGCCTGCTGGCCGGCTGCAGCATGAAACCCCCGGAGCCCATGGAGGACGACGCCTCCCATAACGACAAGAACGACGCCGCCCCCGAAGACCAAAAGAGCCCGCAGCCCGCTTCCGGCGAAAAAGACGCAGAGCAATACCTGAACGTGCTGCTGACCGACGAGCCCTCTGTGCTGGACGTGGCCCGGTTTCTGGGCGTTACCGACCGCAATCTATTTATGAACCTGAAGGAGCCGCTGGTTCGCATTGAAAACGGCGAAATCGTGGGCTCCGGCGCGGAGAGCTGGGATATCTCAGACGACGGTCTGACCTATACCTTCCATCTGCGGGAAAACTACTGGAGCGACGGCCAGAAGGTGACGGCCCAGGATTATGTCACAGCCCTGCAGCGCCAATGCGACCCGGCCAACGCCTTTGCCTTTACCGCCGACTATGCCGATATTAAAAACTTCACAGCCATCAGCAAAGGCGAGGCGGACCCCTCTACCCTGGGCGCCACAGCGCCGGACGACAGCACCTTGGTCCTTGAGCTGGAGCAGATCAACGTGGCCCTGCTCGCCAGCACGGATTTCTTCCCCGATCGGGCGGATATCGCCCAACAGCATGGGGACACTTTGGGCGCCGAGGCAGATAAAACCCCCTGCTGCGGCCCATTCTCTCTAAAAAGCTGGAACCACAATAGTTCCCTGGAGCTGACCAAGAACGAAAAATACTGGAACGCGGAAAAGGTCTATCTGCAAAACGTGACCTATCACATCATTCCCGATCAAAACGCTCAGCTTGCCTCGTTGGAAAACGGCTCCTTGGATTACCTTGGCGTATCCACGCCGGAATATGTGACCAAGTTTCAGGGCCGGGACGATATGTCTGAAATGATGTTTTCCACCGGTCGCACGGTTATGGTGCTGTTCAACTGCGAAGACCCGATTCTGTCCAATCCAAAAATCCGCATGGCCCTTTCCCTGTCCATGGACCGAGACGCGCTGGTTGAAGTCGTCACCAACGGCGTGTCCACTCCCGCCTATAGCCTGGTTCCGCCGGATTCCTATGTGGGCAGCCTGAATTTCCGCGAGAACGCCGAGGAACCGCTGGAAGCGGTTATGGCGGCAAACCCCGACCCCAAAGCCCTGTTGATTGAGGGAATGAAGGAAGCAGGTCTGGGCGAAGACCCCTCAAAACTCACTCTGACGCTCTCTTGGGGCGCCACCACCGCCACAGCCCGCACTTATGCCGAGCTGTATCAACAGATCTGGCAGGACGAATTGGGCTGCGTGATCGAGCTGGAATTCAACGACAACGCCACGCATATGGGCAACGTCAACAACGCCAATTATCAGCTGGCCACCTTCAGCTGGGGCGCCGATTACGAGCCGCAGTTCCAGCTAAGCCGTTGGGCTAACAAGGTCGGCGGCCATTCCCGCTGGAAAAACGAGGAGTACGCTTCTCTGGTAAACCAGGCTTCCCAAACCCAGGACGAAAAAGAGCGTCTGGAGCTCTATGCCAAGGCGGAAAAGATGCTGGTGGAAGACGCCGCCATGGCTCCCCTTTATTTCGGCGCCACTCGCCGCTTCTATTACAACTATGTGCATGGCCTGACCGGAAACGCCTTTGACAAAACAGGCTTTATCAACGTTTATACCTCTGGCAGATAATCCCTCGAATCGCCGTCGGAGGAATTTTCTCCGGCGGCGGTTTTTCATCATGTGATTTTCAACAAAGCCGGCCCGCGGTTTTGCTAACGAGCAGACTGGCCGCCGGAAAGCGAGGCGAACGATAAAAACATGACAAAATTTATTGTCAAGCGTATCTTTTATATGCTGGCGGTGCTGTTCTGCGTGGTCACCATCACCTTTTTCTTAGTGCACAGCATCCCCGGCGACCCCATTTCCTCTATGGTGGAAGACTTGCCCTTAGAAACCCGGGATTTGTATTTGGAGAAATACGGCTTTGACCAGCCGATTTTTCTCCAATATATCAAATTCATCAAGCAGCTGGCCGCTGGCGATTTGGGCCAATCCCTGCGTTACCCGGGCCGTCGGGTTGTAGACATTGTGAAAAATTACGCCCCGGTATCCGGCATGATCGGCGGCCTTTCCCTGCTGATCGGCTTTGCCGCCGGCATCGTTTTGGGCATTGTGGCCGCTCTCAAGCGCAACCAGTGGTCTGACCGGGTCATTATGGTGCTGGCCCTGCTGGGAACCACCATTCCCACGTTCGTGGTGGCGGCGGTGCTGCAATATGCTCTCACGGTGACCTACCCTTTGTTCCCCACCACCGGCTTCGGCACAGCGAAACACTTGGTTTTGCCTGTGGCCTGTATGTGCGTGGGGCCTCTTTCCAGCTACGCCCGCTATATGCGCTCCAGCGTGCTGGACGTGACGGGGCAAGATTTCATCCTGACGGCGGAGGCCAAGGGCGTCAGCCAGTTCCGCATCGTCACCCGCCATTTGTTCCGCAATTCCTTTTTGCCCTGCGTCACCATGATCTGTACCAGCGTGGCCGGCATTTTCTCTGGCTCCTTTATCATTGAATCCATCTTCGCTATCCCCGGCTTGGGCAAATATTTTATCAGCGCCATCAACGACCGGGATTATTCTGTGGTATTGGGGCTGAATATCATCTTCACCGGGGTTTACATCCTGTCCGTGCTGATCAGCGATATTCTGTTGGCCATGATCGACCCCCGTATCCGCCTGACGGACGAGGCTTAGAAAGGAGGAGACTTTTATGGAGGAACAAAACCGCGCGCAGGAGATCGCCCTTTCTCCCCAGGATTTTGCCATTTGCGGCGAAGAGGCCGGCGGCGCGGACCTGCTGGCCCGCAAGCCCGTGACTTACTGGCAGGACGCCTGGCGGCGTTTTTTTGCAAACAAGCTGGCTGTTTGCGCCTTGGTTCTTTTGTGCGTCATCGCCCTGGCGACGATTTTCGCCCCTTTGCTCAGCGGGCAATCCCCCACCGCCCGAAACCTGCTGGAGCGCAAACAGTGGCCCAGCGCCCGACATCTCTTCGGCACAGACGAGCTGGGCCGAGACCTGTTTGTGCGGGTCTGGACCGGCGGGCGGGTGTCCATCGCCATCGGCATCGGCGGCGCGGCCATTGTGGCCGTGGTCGGCTGTCTCTATGGAGGGCTGGCCGCCTATTTTGGCGGCAAAGTGGATATGCTGATGATGCGCATTGTGGAAGTCCTCAGCTCCGTGCCCCATCTGCTGGTGGTGATTATGATGTCCGTCGTGCTGGAGAGCAGCAGCATTCCCACCCTGCTTTTCGCCATGACGGTAACCGGCTGGTGCCCCATCGCCCGGCTGGTTCGCTCTCAAATGCTGCAAATCAGCCGGTCTGAATATGTGACGGCGGCCAAGATCATGGGGGTGTCCCCGCTGAAAATCGTCATGCGACACATGATCCCCAACACCATCAGCGTCATTATTGTGGCCATTACCTTCCGCATCCCCGGGTTTATTTTCGGCGAGGCTTTTCTCAGCTATGTGGGCCTGGGGGTGCAGCCCCCCAACACCAGCTGGGGCGCTTTGGCTTCCGCCGCCCAGAATTCTCTGTTGTATCAGCCTTATATGATGTTTTTCCCCGCCCTGCTGATTGCTCTGACCATGCTGTCCTTCACGCTGATGGGCGACGGCCTGCGGGACGCGCTGGACCCGAAACTCAGGAGGTGAGCAAATGGCATCCCAATCCCAGTCTTTGCTTCAAGTGCGGGATTTGAACGTCTCGTTTCAGACTTACGCCGGTCAAGTCAAGGCCGTGCGGGGCGTTTCCTTTGACGTAGGCGTCCAGGAGACGCTGGCCATCGTGGGCGAAAGCGGCTGCGGCAAAACCGTGACTTCCAAAGCCGTCATGCGGCTGCTGGACCGAAGCGGCGGCAAAATCAAGGAGGGCTCCCAAATTCTCTTTCAGGGCCAGGACCTGCTGGCCCTGCGCAAAAAGGAGCTCAACCAGATCAGGGGCAACAAAATCAGCATGATTTTTCAGGATTCCATGACCTCTCTAAACCCCACCATGACGGTGGGCAAGCAGATTATGGAGAATATCCTGACGCACAAAAAAATCCCCAAAGCCGAAGCGCGGCAATGGGCCAAGGAGCTGCTGGAGCTGGTGGAAATCCCTAACCCGGAGATGCGGCTCAAGCAATATCCCCACCAGCTTTCCGGCGGAATGAGGCAGCGGGTGATGATTGCCATCGCCCTGGCCTTGACCCCGGCCCTGCTGATTGCCGACGAGCCCACCACCGCTCTGGACGTGACCATTCAAGCCCAGCTGATGGACCTACTGGCCTCGCTGAAAGAGCGGTTCCATATGTCCGTTATTTTAGTGACGCACGACCTGGGCATCGTGGCAGATTTTGCCGATAAAGTCCAGGTGATGTACGCCGGCACGATTGTGGAGCGGGGCTCTGTGGAGGAAATCTTCGACAACCCCCGCCACCCCTATACTTGGGCGCTGCTCAGCTCTATCCCCGGTCGGGCCCAAGCCAGCAAAAGCAAGCTCTATTCTCTCCAGGGCGCGCCTCCGGATTTGCTGCTGGATTTGCAGCAATGCCCCTTCGCCCCTCGATGCCGCTATTGTATGCCGGTCTGCAAAAAGGCGATTCCCAGCCAGACCCAGCTCAGCGAAAGCCACGCCGCCGCCTGCTGGCTGCTGCACCCCATGGCCCCCGCCGTCCAAGCCCCCGCTGGAATAGGAGGAACCGCACATGCGTGAAGCTCTGTTTGAAGTCAAAAACCTAAAGCGGTATTTCCCCGCCAAAAACGGTAAATCCGTCAAAGCGGTGGACGACGTGACCTTTGATATTTTCAAGGGCGAAACCTTTAGCCTGGTGGGGGAATCGGGCTGTGGCAAAACCACCTGCGGCCGCACTCTGCTGGGGGTTTATCCCAAAACCGACGGTTCCATCCTCTATGAAGGCCGAGAGCTGGGCAAACTGCCCAAGGCGGAGGCCAAGCGATTCAAGCGCCGGAACCAGATGATTTTCCAAGACCCCTACTCTTGCCTGGACCCCCGCATGACCATTGGCGCCATTATCCAGGAGGGGATGAACGTCCATTTCAAGCGCTCTTCGGAGGAGCGCAACCAACAAGTAACCCAGCTTTTATACAAGGTGGGGCTGACGGCGGATTTTGCCTCCCGCTTTCCCCACGAGCTGTCCGGCGGCCAGCGGCAGCGCATTGGCATCGCCCGAGCCCTGGCCATGGAGCCGGATTTCATCGTCTGCGACGAGCCAATCGCCGCGCTGGACGTATCCATCCAGGCCCAGGTGGTCAACCTGATGATCGATTTGCAGCAGGAAATGGGGCTGACGTATCTGTTTATCTCCCATGACCTATCCATGGTGCGGCATATTTCGGACCGCGTGGGCGTCATGTATCTGGGCGCTCTGGCCGAGCTGGCAGACGCTTCTTTGATTTACGAAAAACCTTTGCATCCTTATACCAAGGCGCTGTTTTCCGCCATTCCAGACGCCTCCCGCCGAGGCGGCTCCAAAAACCGAATGCGGCTGCAAGGAGAAATCCCCAGCCCTATGGACCCGCCGCCCGGCTGCAAATTTTCCCCTCGCTGCCCCTATGCCCAGGAGATTTGCCGCCAACAGACGCCCGCTCTGCGGGAGCTGGAGCCCCGGCATTTCGCGGCTTGCCATCTGGCGGAACAGTTGGCCTGATTCATAGCGCCATACCCTTTACATTTCTGATTTGGAAAGGAGATTATTTGATTATGGGACATCTGATCAGCGAGCTGACTTATGAGCAATGCCAAAGTCTGATTCATGAAAACGCAGTGATTGTGCTGCCCATTGGCGGCGGCTCCAAAGAACACGGCGCGCATCTGCCCATGGGCACAGACTTTTTTGTCACCAATTATCTGGCCCGGCAGGTTACAGAGCGCTGCGACGTGCTGACCCTGCCCACCCTGCCTTACGCTTATTTCCCCGCCTTTGTGGAATGGAAGGGCTCCGTCAGCGTGGATTATCAACATTTCATCGATTATGTGGGGGATATCCTTCTGAGCTTCGCCCGCTTCGGGGTGAAAAAATTCCTCATTCTGGATGGCGGCGTTTCCACCCATATCCCCCTGAAGCTGCTGGCGCTGACCATGAACAACAAGCACAATGTGAAGGTGGCGGTGTCAGACTGCGCCGGCCTGGGCCGGGAAACCGAACGACAGGTCTGCCAGCAGAAACGAGGCGGCCATGGCGACGAAGGGGAAACCTCCTCCATGCTGCATATCCGCCCGGAGCTGGTGCGCATGGAAAAGGCGGTGGAGGAATACTCCGCCTCCTTCCCCGCTTCCATGGGCGACGGATTCCAGAAAATCTATTTCCCCAACCGGATGTGCACGCCCCATGGAATCAACGGCAACAGCACGCTGGCCACGGCGGAAAAAGGCGAGCGGATTTTGGCGGCTCAGACGGAAGACCTGGTCGCTTTTCTGAATGAATTTATCGCCTGGACCCCCGGCGACTTGACATAATCACCCGAGGCCGGGCGCCAAGCCCGGCTTCGCCAAGCAAGGAGGTTTTATCGCCATGCGTCAATACGATCTGCTGACCCCCCTGTCCCACGGTCCCGCCCCAGAATTCATCTCTGGTCAAGGCGCCGCCCTGCGGGACGCCCAGGGAAACGAGTACCTGGATTTCAACGAAATTTGCGTGACTTTGGGGCAGGGAGACCGCTTTTTTACCGAGAAAATGAAACAGGCTCTGGAGGGGGTCACCTGCGGCAAATCCCATTTTTACCGGGATAAGCTGTACGATTGCCTGATGGAGACGACTCGGGGGGATTTTGCAGCCGTCCATCTGACGGCTTCCGGCTCAGAGGCCGCCGAATGGGCGGTGAAGCTGGCCCAAAAGACCAAGGGCCGCAGCGAGGTTTTGTCCTTCTGGAACAGCATCCATGGCCGCACTCATCTCAGCGCCTCCATGTCCGGTCTTTCCAAGCGGAAAACCGGCTATGGACCCTTGTCTCCGGGGACGGTTTTCGGCATTTATCCCGATTGCGGTCGCTGCCCCCTGGAGCATGAACCGGGCAGCTGTTCCTTTGCCTGCCTGCGGCTTCTGGACCGAAAAATTGCCATGGAATCCGCTCAGGATATCGCCGCCGTCATCGTGGAGCCCTATCAAGGCGCCGGGGTGATCTGCCCGCCGGCAGGCTGGCTGAAACAGCTGGAGCAATGGACCCGCCGGCAGGGAGCGCTGTTTATTGTGGATGAAATTCAGAGCGGCATGGGTCGTTCCGGCTGTCTGTATCAATACCAGCAACTGGGCCTCTGCCCTGACATGCTGCTGCTGGGCAAAAGCCTGGGCAACGGCCTGCATATCAGCGCTCTGCTGGTGAAGGAGCGGCCCGGCAAAGACTGCTTGCCCGCCCTCTCCGGCGGCGCAGGGGACAACCCTCTGGCCTGCGCCGCCGCCTGCGCGGTGATCGAGCGGCTGCAAGGGGGCCTGCTGGAGCAAATCCAGCAGACGGGCTTGCGCCTGCGCCGACAGCTGGAACAGCTGCAGGCCCAGCATCCCGCTGTAACGGAAATCCGAACCCAGGGCCTGGCCGCCGCCGTGGAATTCGTCTCGCCCCAGGTTTGTGCTCAGGCATCCCAAGCCCTGGCACAAGCCCGGATTTTGGCCGCTCCCTACGGCGACCGAGCGCTGACCCTCAAGCCCCCTTTCTCCGTCTCAGAGGAACAAATCGACCGCGTTGTCCGCATCATGGCCCAAGGGCTTTCATCCTAATTCTTGACTTGACAATCGCCCCTTTCGGCAGGTACGATTTTGACGATACTATTCCAGGAGGCGAGGTCATGATTGACAAAGATTCTTCCACCCCCATGTACGAGCAGATTGCGTCGCAGCTGAAACAGGAGATTTTGGAGCAGAAATTCGGGGCGGGCGGCAACATCGGCGCTCATACTCAGCTGGCTAAGCGCTTCGGCGTCAGCCTGATTACGGTGCGCAAGGCGGTGCAGCTGCTGGCCGACCAGGGTCTGCTGAACGTCGCCCAAGGCAAGGGCACTTTTGTCAAAAACACGGCGTTGCAGGACAATCTGACCCGGCTCACCGGCGCCAGCAACATCATCTGGGAAAGCCGCCTTTCCGCCCAAATCCAAGCGCCTATCTTTGAGATTATCGATACGCCCGCCTCCTTCGACTCGGATATCCGCCAAGGTCTGGGAGAAAAATGCCTGCACATTCAGCGGATTCACCTGGTGGAGGGCTCTCCCATCGCCTATGCCGAAATTTATATCCCCCAAAAATACGGCGAACAGCTGAGCAAGGCCGACGTGGAGCAATATACCATTTATCAGCTCTATGAAAACAAATGGAAGGTGCAGCTGGGCCGGGGCAAACAGACCATCCGGGCGGACCGGGCCTCCCCTATCGCCGCCAAGGCTCTGCAAATCCCCGAGGGCTGGCCGGTGCTGTCCATTCTGCGCCGGGCTTACAGCGCCTCCGGCCAGCTGGTGGAATATATGCTGATGAACTACGAATACACCAAATACTCTTTTGACGTGGAGCTGTCCCTCAGCTCCAAATAATCGGGCGACGCAAAGGGCCCCGCCGGCTTGGCGGGGCCCTTTGCCGCAGCATAGGCGGGCGCGCGTTTTCTTTGCGGCGCCTTGCTATTTCTCTGTGGGAGCAATGCTTTCCAGCGGGATCTGTCGGACGTCAAACGCGCCGTCTGGATAGAGCGTAATCAGCTCGCCGCCCCGCTGCTCCAGATCGTCCTCAATGCCGGGCATGGCCAGATAATCAATGCTCATGCCATAGGTCAGGCGGATTCCCTGGTATTCCAGCGACATATTGTTGTAATGGTCGTGGCCGCAGAAAACCGCCTTTGTGCTGCCCAGCTCTTTCATCACGTCAAAAAGCTTGCTGGGGTAATCCGAGCAGCACACCACGTCGATCATCTTCTCGTTATTCTCGCCAAAGAAATAAGCGACCGAAGGGTCCCCCGCCTCATAGAGCTGGTAAGCCTCCCGGTATTGCTGAAGCGGAATATGGAAAAACGCCATGGAGGGAACGGTATGCCCCTCCTCTGCGCTGAGCCGCCGCACTTGATCGGCATACCATTCCACCTGATCGTCGTGAATATAATCGTAGGCGTTGACGCCTTCGCCGGTATAGGCGTTGGAATCGATGAGGAACAAGGCGGCGGTCAGCGAACCGTCGGCGCCGCGCAGCTCAATCAGCTGGTTGTTCCGCCCCGTAATCTCGGGCTGTATATAGGGATAGAGCAGATTGGCGGAGGTTTTGAAGGAAAGCGCCTGAAACGCCTCGTTTAGGTCGCTTTTGGAGAGCGAAGCCAGGCTTTCGGTGTCGTGGTTGCCATATGTAAAGGCCCAAGGAACGCCGGCATTGCGCATCAGGGCGGCGAATTGGTTTACCGGCGCAAAATTATTCAGCGAAAAAGACATCACGCCCAGCGGAAAACAAAGATCCCCAGTGACAATCACCAGATCCGGCTGCGAATAAGCAAGCTCCGCATAAACCGCCTTTAACGCCTTCAAATCCTTTTGGTAAGAGAACAAGCTGCCCCCCAGATGAATATCCGTCAGGTGCAGGATTTTAAAATCCTCGGAAGAGGCGGTAATGGTGTAAACGCCGGTTTGATCGTCATATTGGATTTCATGGCTCCGGCGCTCCGCTACCGGCACGGAGTTGATATAAGGCTGGGTATACCAGGTATCTCGCCGCAGAAAATGGAATCCAAAAAACAAAAACGCCCCGGAAAACAAAACGGCGCATCGCCTTTTGTTGAAAACGATATTCTGCTCCACAACCTGCCGGCGCAGGGTCAAGTTATAAAGCCCCGTCAGCAACGCGGCAATCAGCGAAGCTGGGAAAAAGGCGGTCATAACATTCCAGCCCAAGCAGAACGGCAGACAGGCCGCTATCCAATAGACCAGGGCCAGCGCAACCATGCCCCGCAGGTGTTTGCGGCTTTTTTCCCGGTAAGGGTCGCCAATCCGGCCGCTGGTCAGGCCCAGGCAAAGCCAGTTCTTCAGCAGCAGGAACAACGGAATTTCCGCTAAAAAAAGATTATGAAACATGGTTTCCGCCAGCTCCTGGGGCTTGGAGGGCCCAAATTGCCAAAAGGCCAAGGCGGATAGGACAAACAGAGCCAGCATACCGGCAGAAAGGGGGAGGCTGTTCAGCAGCCGCTTCTGGTAGCAATCCCGCATCTTCTGAAGATGGAAAAACGCCGGGGTATCATAGCGCCAATCCGTCGCCTGCCGTTCGGTTTTGCGGAAGCGGCTTAGCGCCAAAAGACCCAAACCAAAAAAAGCGGCCAGAAAGGCGGCTACCGGCAGCGCGTAGGCAGGAGCCAGCAGCAGGTCGTAGACCAGCCACAACAGCTCCTCAAAGGCCAGCGTCCACAGCAGAGAAACGGCATAAATGCGCCGCCGCTGGCGGGTCAGCTGTTTTTTCACCAAAGGCAGGCTTTTCGCCTGATCCGTCTGCCGCCAGCTTTCCGCCTCTTTGGGGTCGTAACCGGCCAGCGCCGCCATATCCGAAAGCCGGGGATAACGCTGCACCACAGTCTCGAAGGCTGTTTCTTGGCTCAATTCCGGGGGCAGCCGATCCAACTCCCCCTCCAAGGCGGCTTGGATGGCCCGCTGGGCCTCCATGGTCTGGGCGGAAAAGGGGACGCCCTCGAAATAGAGGGATACCAGCCGCCGTATTCGTTCTTTTCTTTCGTTCATCGCGTCTCCTCCTGGCTTGGCAGGTAAAAGGGCCGAGCCGTCCATTGGGCGTCGTGGGGGACGGCGGCAGAATCCGGAAAATAAAGGCTGTGCAGCCGGCTGCGCAGGGCTTCTCGCGCAAAGACCGCTTGCGCTTCCGGCCCCAGTTTTCGGCTATGGGCCGGCTTGGTAATCAGCGGCAGAGAGGCTGTTTTGCGGCATTGGGACAGCACGGCCCGCCCCCGCTGCGAAAAGGCCAACAGATTCAAATAGGGCGGAAGCCCGGCGGATTCCTCGGCAGAGACGCCCAAATAGGCGCACAAGACCATGCGGCGCAGACGGGAGTGGGCGTACCGTTTGGTTTTGGCTCGGTCGCAGACCTCCATAACGGTATGGCTCTGCTGGACGGCCTGATAAAGCCGGTTTTCCAGCCCTTCCGAAGCGCCGGGCAAGTCGGCCAGCTCCGCCGGGGACAAACGCCACAGCCGAGCCATGGCCCCTCGGTCCCCCCGGCTGGCCAGCGCCGGGGCCCGGCCGGCCGCCGCTTCCCGGGCCAAAACCCGCCGGCTCTCCGGCGGCAGCAGGGCCAGCGCCTCGTTTAATTTACCCTCCGCCAGCAGCGACCGAAGCTGCGAAGCGGAGCAAAACCCCTCTTCTTCCCCCTGTCGGTCGTGGTCCGGCCCTCGGCGGGCCAAAGCATGAGGCCGAATACCGCCGCCCAAGGTTTGCAGCGCCTTGCAATATTCCACTGCCAGAATGTTGTTGGGCTGGCGCAGCAAAGCCGCCTCCTGCTGAACCTGCTTGTAAAGGGCCCGTTCTCGAGCAGCGGCATAGGGAATCCCTTGGCGCAGCTCCAGCAGAGTAGCGGCGGCGGTTTCATGCTCCAGCAGCAGGGCGGCCAATCGCTGAAGCCGGTCAACGTTCGGGCATTCCGCCCCAAAGGCCAGGTCCGTCGCGCAGCCCAAAGCGGCCAGCAAACCCACAGAGGCCCGAGCGAAGCCCTCCGCCGATTGAAGGGCCCAGGGAGAGGGCAGCTCGACGACCAAATCCGCCCCGCAGCGAACGGCGCTTTCCGCTCGGGCCCATTTGCTCATCACAGCCGGTTCCCCCCGCTGAACATAATCGCCAGACATACAGCAGACAATAGCGGTATCCGACCCCAACAGCCGCCGGATTTGCCGAAACTGAAAAGCGTGGCCTCGGTGAAACGGGTTGTATTCTGCCACAACGCCGCAGATTTTCATTGGCTTTTCTCCTATTTCTCTATTTTTGTGGTTGTACTTCGCACAAATATAGTGTAAAATAAACAGGACGTCCTTGCAATACAAAATTCAGACTGGATTAGAATAAAAGGAGTGCGAACATGAAAGTACTGGTTATCAACGCGGGCAGCTCCTCGCTGAAGTATCAGCTGATGGATATGTCCAACGAAAATGTGCTGGCTAAGGGTCTGTGTGAAAGAATCGGCGTGGACGGCCGCATCAGCCACAAGACGGAGGCGGGCGTCAAGGTGGAATACGACGTTTCCTTCCCCACCCATAAAGAAGCCTTTATGGAGCTGGTGAAGGTCCTCAGCTCCGGCGAAGGCAAGGTCATCGACAGCATGAGCGAGATTTCCGCCATCGGCCATCGAGTGCTCCACGGCAGCGAGAAATACAAGGTTTCCACTGTTGTGACAGACCAAGTCATCGACGATATTATGGCCTTTAAAGATCTGGGCCCTCTGCACAACCCGCCCCAGGCTGTGGCTATGCGAGCCTGCCAGGAGGTTTTCGGCAAGGAAACCCCCATGGTGGCGGTGTTCGACACCTCCTTCCACCAGACCATGCCGGCCAAGGCCTATATGTTCGGCGTGCCTTATGAATATTATGAGAAATACAGCATCCGCCGCTATGGCTTCCACGGCACCAGCCACCGTTATATCGCCCATCGCTTCGGCGAGATGAAGGGCGGCCTGGAGGGCAAGCGCATCATCAACTGCCATCTGGGCAACGGAAGCTCCCTGGCCGCCATTCAGGACGGCAAGGTTGTGGACACTTCCATGGGCTTCACTCCTCTGGACGGCTTCCTGATGGGCACCCGCTGCGGCGGCATCGATCCTTCCGTCGTCACCTTCATCATGAAGAAGGAAGGCCTGAACCCAGACCAGATGAGCGACCTGATGAACAAGAAATCCGGCTTCCTGGGCGTTTCCGGCGTTTCCAGCGACTGCCGCGACCTGAACGACGCCGCCGCCAAGGGCAACGAGCGGGCCCAGCTGGCGCTGGATATGTTTGTCTATCAAATTAAGAAATTCATCGGCGGTTACGCCGCCGCCATGGGCGGGGTGGACGCCATAATCTTCACCGGCGGCATCGGCGAAAACGACGCCGAGATGCGGGCCAAGATTTGCTCCGACATGGAATACCTGGGCTTGAAGGTTGACGCCGAAGCCTGCGCTAAAGCTTCTCGCCAGGAGGCCAGCTTCCAGGCCGCCGATTCCAAGGTAGAGGCTTGGGTGCTGCCCACCAACGAAGAACTGATGATCGCTCGGGATACCCTGGAGCTGACAAGCAAATAAGGCAGAGGCGAGCCGGCCTTTGCAAAAAAACGCCGCCTTATCCAAAGGCGGCGTTTTTGCAGAACAAGGGCGGTCAGATATGACTGCGGCTGACTGCGGCCTCCCGACGGAACAACAGGGAGATACACCACAGACCGGACAGGCCCACCAAGGTGAAAATCACCCGGCTGATCATACCGTCGCCAAACAACATGGTCACCAGGTTCACTCCAAACAGGCCGACGGCGCCCCAGTTCAGCGCGCCGATCACGGCGATGGCAAGGGCGGTTTTATCAAACATGGGGAAATTCCTCCAGTTTCAGATTGTGCTCCCGGCAAATCCGGGGAAGCCGAAAAGGCTTGCTTTCAGTATGCCCGCTTTTCGCTCAAAAAATTCGAAACAATATTGAATTTTTACCGTAAGGAGGCGTAATACGTGTTTCTGGCCGACTGCCATACGCATTCTGTTTATTCCTTTGACGGCCGCGACAGCCCGGAACGGCTGGCGGAGGCCGCCGCCAGCCGGGGTCTGGCCGCCCTGACGGTAACCGATCACTGCGATATGTCCCCCGCCGGCGGCGATCCCTATTACCTGGCGGCGGAAAACCGCCGTCAAGCCCATTTTAAGGCTCTGGCCGGCGCGGCCAAAGGGCTGGACATCCTCTACGGCCTGGAGCTGGGTCAGCCTCATCAGAACCCGGCAGAGGCCCAGGGGCTGCTGAACCGGCATGATTATGATTTTGTCATCGGCTCTGTGCATACGCTGTCCGACGGGCGAGATATTTATCAGACAGACTACACGGATTTCAGCGTTTGCCAAAACGTGCTGGAGCTCTATTTCACAGACATCCAAAAAATGCTGGCTTTTGGAAACTTCGATTCTCTGGGTCACTTGGATTACCCCTTGCGGGTTATGGGGCAAATCAGGCCGGACCCCACTCTGCGGGACTATCGAGAGCAGATCGCCCCCATCCTAAAGGAGCTGGTCCGGCAGGGCAAAGGGCTGGAAATCAACGCCAAAGGCTGCCGCAGCTGGCTGGGCCGCCCCGGGCCGGACGAATGGATTTTGAAATTATTCAAAGACTATGGCGGGACGATTCTCACCGCGGGCAGCGACGCCCATGCCGCCCAAAACTGCGGCCAGGGGTTGGAACAGGCGTTGGCGTTGGCTCGGGCCGCCGGCTTTGACCAAATCGCTTTGTTTCGCCGGCGCAAGCCGGAATTTCACTGGATTTAGGAGGCGCTGCATGGATTGTCGAGTCTTTATGGCGCCTTGCGCCTCTTATGAACCCAAGCTGGCGGAAGAGCGAATCCGCCAAGCTCTGGACGCTTTTGGCGGGCCAAAGGCCCTTTTACAGAAGGGAAACCGCGTGCTGATTAAGCCCAACCTGCTGACGGCCAGCCGGCCGGAAGCCGGCGTAACCGCTCATCCCGCCCTTGTGGAGGCCGCGGCACGGCAGTTCGTTCAGGCCGGCGCCCAAGTCGTCATTGCAGATAGCCCCGGCGGGCCTTACAATCGGCGGGTCATGGAAAAGGTCTACCAGGCCTGCGGCATGGATCAGGCGGCGGAACGGTCTGGCGCGGAGCTGAACTGGGATTTTTCCAGCCGAAAACGGCGTTTCCCAGGGCGGGTACGGCAGGAATTTCAGCTTGTGACTCCAGCGGACCGAGCGGACGTCATTGTCAGCATTGGCAAGCTCAAAACCCATATGATGATGTATTTTACCGGGGCGGTGAAAAATTTATACGGTCTGATCCCCGGCGTAACCAAAGCGGCCTATCATTCTCAACATTCGAGCCGAGAGGATTTCGCCGATCTGCTTGTGGATCTGTGCCAGGCGATCCAGCCGGATTTCTCTATCCTGGACGGCGTTATCGGCATGGACGGCAAGGGTCCGTCCGCCGGGCGGCCCCGGCAAGCTGGGGCGATTTTCGCCGCTCAAAACCCCTTCGCCGCCGACTTGGCCGCTATGATTTATTGCGGCCTGAATCCGACCTTGGCGCCGGTCCATCGCCAAGGCCAGGCGCAGGGCCTGGCGCCGGAAGATTGGGGACAGCTGGATATTTTGGGGCAGGCTTTGACGCCGCTGGCCGAGCCCTTTGCCCCAGCCATACCCGCCCGCCACGCCCGACCTTTTGTGGCCGCCATGCCCCATTTTTTACAGCCAAAGCTGGACCAATGGCTGGGGGCTTGGCCCCGGTTTACCTCGCAATGCGTAGGCTGCGGCGCCTGCGTCAAAGCCTGTCCCCGGCAAGCCCTCCAGATCAAACAGGGTCGGGTCCGATTGAAGAAACGCCGGTGTATCAAGTGCTATTGTTGCCATGAATTGTGCCCCCAAAAAGCGGTGGACCTTTGAACGCGCTTCGGCAGACGCTAAAGCTCCCCCTCCAGAGGGCGATTCGGCGTAAACCGTTGGCGGAATTTGTGCTGAAGCCGCTGTCGTTCTATATTATTTGGATAAAAAGAAGGAATACCCGATGCGCACACAAAGCGGAAAGGCTTATGCCAAAATCAATTTGACCTTGGATATTACAGGGCGCCGAGCAGACGGATACCATAAGATTCAAACCATTATGCACACAATTTCCCTGTGCGATATCGTCACCGTCAAGCCGTCCCGCCGGTCGGGCATTTTGCTGCGATGCAACCTGCCCTATGTTCCCTGCGACCAGCGAAACATCGCCTATCAGGCGGCGCTTCTTTTCTTTGAGGCTTTGGGGCGACGGGGCGCAGTGTCTGTCGACCTGCGCAAGCGCATTCCTGTGGGGGCAGGTATGGCCGGCGGCAGCGCGGACGCCGCCGCCGTGTTGCGGCTGCTGAACCAAGCCTATGGTCGGCCCTTTTCCCTGGAAAAGCTGAAGGAGTTGGGCCTCCGATTGGGGGCGGACGTCCCCTTTTGCCTGGAAGGAGGCTGCAAGCTGGCCCAGGGAATCGGGGAAATTTTGTCTCCCGCGCCGCTTTTGCCCGATTGTGCTCTTGCGGTAGTCAAACCTCGGTTCTCCATTTCCACCAAAAAGCTGTATGAAAAAATCGACCAATCCCCCATCCAAGGCAAACCAGATACCCCCGCTATGCTGCAGGCCATGGCCCAAGGGGAGCTTCCTCAAATCGGCGCCCTGCTGGCCAACGTGATGGAAGCCGCCGCCTTGCCGGAACGGCCTCAAATTGAGGAAATTCGCCAAGCGCTGCTGGCTTCCGGCGCCTTAGGCGCCCGGATGACCGGCTCAGGCTCGGCGGTCTATGGAATCTTTACCCAAGAAAATCAAGCCCGGACCGCTCTGAAAAAACTGGATTTCCCCGGCGCCCAAACCTGGGTCGCCCGGCCTGTCCATTGATTTTTTTGGCGCCTCTGTATAAAGCTCAAAAACTTAGTCTATACTCCCTTCATAGCCAGCAGGACGGGGCGCGGCGCCGCGATTCATCCGCTGGAAACCGATTCAATGAAAAAGGGTCCCTCAAAATGCGTTGTATGCGGGGGAAAGAAAGGCGGGCTTTTATGCGGAAGATATTGAAACTGAAGCGCTGGGAATTGGCGTTGCTCTGCGGGTTGTTTTTTACATTATTCTCTATGGCGGCGGCGCCTGTCCGGGCCCAGAGCCGTTTGGCGGCAAAAATCACCCGGCTCCATGTGGTGGCCAACAGCGACAGCGAACAAGATCAACAGCTCAAATTGCAGGTGCGGGACGCGGTGCTTCAAGCCGCTCAGGCTCGGCAGGACCAGCTGGGAAACGGGGAAATCGATCAGGACTTTTTGGACGCTATCCGCTTGGCAGGCCAGCAGGAGGTCCGGCGCCAGGGCTATGATTACCCAGTAAAGGTTCAACGGGCCAATATGTATTTTGACACCCGTTATTATGAGGATTTTTCTCTGCCTGCCGGTTATTACGACGCGGTGCGGGTGACGATTGGCAGCGGAAACGGGAAAAATTGGTGGTGCGTCATGCTCCCGCCCCTGTGCGACCCGGCGTGCAGCCAGGAATTTGAACAAACCGCCCGAGAAGCCGGGCTGGAGCCTGGAGAAATTCGCTTTATGACCCGGGACGGCATTGAATATTCTGCCAAATTCAAAACGGCGGAGCTCTGGGGCAAGCTGGTCCACAGCCTTCGCTCCTAAGGGCCCCTCTTCCCTCAACAGGGCTCCGCCAGGCGGCGGGGCCTTTTTCTTTTGTCTGACGCCATATCCAAAATTCGTTTTGGATATGGCGTCTGTTTGGTTTCTGCATTATAATAACCCATGCGCTTGAAAAAACGTAGATTGCGCCTTTTCCCCTATCAGGCAGAGGCGCTTGCATACCGAAACAAAGCCGCTCAAGCGGCCGCCTGCGGCGAATGTGGCCGCAAACAAACAGAAAAGGAGATGCGATTCTATGCGACAATATGTGATCGACGCTTTTACCAACCAAGCATTTTGCGGCAACCCCGCCGCCGTCTGCTTGACAGACCATATTTTACCAGAACAGCTGATGCAGCAAATTGCAATTGAAAACAATCTTTCCGAAACCGCTTTTGTCTGCCCTGAGGGGCAGGAATATCGGCTGCGCTGGTTCACCCCTGGCGGCGAAATCAACCTATGCGGTCACGCCACTCTGGCCTCGGCCTACGCCGTCTGTCGTTTTCTCCAGCCCGAGCTGCGTCAGGTTCGTTTTCAGACCCTCAGCGGCCTGCTGACTGTCACGCGGGACGCGGAGTTCTTCTCTTTGGATTTGCCCGCCTGCCCCATGAAGCCTACAGCGCTTCTTCCAGAATTTTTTCAAGCTGTGGGCTTCCGGCCCACGGAAGCCTGGCTGGGCGAAGATTTGGTTCTCATCGCGGAAAACCAAGACCAGGTTCGCCAGGCTGTTCCAAACCAGTCCGCTATTGCCGGTCTGGAGGGTCTTTGTCTGCATATTACCGCTCCCGGCTGCGGAGAGTTCGACTGCGTCACCCGCACCTTCGCCCCCAAATGCGGCGTGGCGGAAGACCCGGTCTGCGGCCGGGCTCACTGCCATATCGCCCCGTTTTGGATGGAGCGGCTGCGCAAGCAAAGCCTGCTGGCCTTCCAAGCTTCGGCCCGAGGGGGCCGGCTGACCTGCCGCCTGCAAGGCGACCGAGTGATTCTGGGCGGTCAAGCCGCTCTTTACGCCCAATCGGAGCTTTTTGTGTAACCGTCCCTCCCCCGAAAGTTAAAAATTATTTCACCCCTTCTTTCCTCTTGACAATAATCCGCTGAGCGGATATGATTAGAATAGATTAACAATTTTACAAAACCATGGGAAAGAGAGGTTTTTTACATGAACCGATTAAAGGACAAAGTAGCGATCATCACCGGCTCCACCGGCGGCATCGGCGTAGGCATCGCCCGACTTTACGCCGCGGAAGGGGCCCAGGTAATCGTATGCGGACGCCGGGCGGAAAAGGGCCAGTCCGTCGTAGACGCCATCACGGCGGAAGGGGGCAAAGCCAGCTTCCACGCCATGGATATCACTGTGCCGGCCAGCATTGAAAAACTTGTGGAAGACACCATAACTACCTATGGGCGCATCGACGTTTTGGTTAATAACGCCGCCAACGTCGGGTTGAAAGACGGCCGAGTAGACGAAATCACGCTGGAGATGTGGGACGATATTTTCATCAGCGACATTCGGGGCCCCTTCTATGTGACCAAATGCGTGCTGCCCCATATGCGCAAGAACCCTCAAGGCGGTTCCATCGTCAACATCGGTTCCATGGCCGCCTGCGGCGGAGACCTGGGCGCCACCGCCTATGCCTGCGCCAAGGCCGGCGTAGACGTGCTGACCAAATCTGTGGCGCTGCAATACGGCAAGGACAACATCCGCTGCAACTGCGTCCGCCCGGGCCTGATCGTCACCCCAGATAACGAAGCCCGCATTCCCCAAGCGTTAAAAGATATTTTCTTGAGCAATATTATGGTCAACCGCTACGGCTGCCCCGAAGATATCGGCCATGCCTGCGTCTATTTTGGCTCGGACGAAAGCGCCTATGTCAGCGGCCAGGTTATCACCGTGGACGGCGGCTTGAACTCCCATGTGCCCACTGTGGCCCAATTCCGCGCCATCGACTCTCGCACTTGGTAAAAATCCGATCAAAAATAGCGATTTCTTTGGAAAAAGAGTTGGCGAACCGCCAACTCTTTTTTCTGGATATCGCCGAAAAAGGCTCCGCGTTGGCCTCGGAACTCCATGGCTTTTCAAGCCCTGCTCGGGACCGCCGACCCCGCCTTCCCCCATATGCAAAAAAATCCCCCTTGGGGGATTTTTTGTTTTGCCGCTCAGGGCCGCAGCACAAAAGCGCCGTCCCGGAAGCTGATTTTCGTATATCCCGGGCCGGCCTGGGCCAGAGCGTTGTTCATCATCTGGGAAAGACTCTCGCAAAAACCTGGCGGCAAGAGGGACGTATCCAGATCCGTTCCATTGATTTGCAGCGCCGCCGGCGCCAACGTCAGACTGCCGATCTCATCCCCCTGGCAGGAGAAAGCGGCGGTCAGAGGGGTTTCCTTGGGCAGCAGCGCCAAAAACATGGCGCCTCGAAACCCCAGATCCACCCCTACGCCTTCCAGATAATCCTTGAATTTTTCTCGGTCCGCCGTGGCGGCCACCGCCACCAGACCGGCTCCGCTGACGCCCACCTTGATATCCCGCACCGGCAGGTTTTCCGGCGCCAGCTGGGTCAAAAGCCCGGCGGCGTAATCCTCTGTAATCAGCAGCTCATCCATGCCCAAAGCCCCCTCCTGCGGTTGTTCTTGTTCCTGCTCCTGCGCCGTCTGGTCCATCCTGGGCCGATGAAGCTCTGGACTCTGCCCTCGGATTGGCCGGCCAAAAAGAATGCTGGCAATCAATACGGCGCAGGTGAGCAGACAGGCAACGCATACGGCCACATATAGCCGTCCTCTTGTTTTTTCCGACACCTTTTCTTCCCTCCCAGCTTTGTTTCTATTCTATGAGCCGACCTGCGCCGTTATGACGACCCAAAAGCGCAAAAAAGCGGAACCCTGAGGGGGTTCCGCTTTTTCCTTCTATTTTACCGTCTTCAGCGCATAAAGCTGTTTTTCTCCGCAAAGAAGCGCAGCCGACGCCTTCCTCTTAAAAATACCGAGGGCTCCGGGTTTCGTCCCGCACATCCACGCTATGGGGAGCGATAAGATAGGTGCCGGTGGCGATTTGAGCGATGTGCCCGTCTCGCGCATACACCGCGCCGCTGACAAAATCAATGATCCGCCGGGTTACCTCCACAGTGGCGGCCTGGACGTTCAGCGCCACGGTGCGCCCCGCCTTGAGCTCGTCCACCGCCAAGCTGGCGTCTTCAAAACGGTTGGTGCGAATCGATACAATCTGGTGGACGGCGGAGGGAACAGGCATGGTCAGCGGCGCATTATCCACCGGTTCCGGCTCCAAAGCGCGGTTGTCCTCCACCCCATATGTATAACCGCCATAATTTTCATCGTCGTCGAACCCCATAAATGCCTTCAATTTTTCTAACGCCACTTTGCAGACCTCCGTTGAAACCGCCGCCCGACGCGGCGAGACTAATGGTTTGTATTTACTGGGAGCTTATCCATAACTATAGATAGTATATCTTATTTTTCCGCGCTTGACAAGGATATCTTGTCTGAAATCGCCGCAAACCTGCGGTTTTCTTTCGGCTTTTTCGCCCCTCTCCCCCGCTCCAAGCCATTGATCTCCCGTTTTCTTCCGCATCCTCAAAAAAAGGCTTCAAAGGCCGGAGGGGGTTTAACTCCCTTCTTTCCAGACTATAATTTTTTCGAGAAAATCCGCGGCGTTTCTTTTTTGTTTTTTCTTTTTTTCGCTATGTTTTCGATAATAACCGAGATCATTTTTCCGTTGAAAAACTATATCTTTCTATCATTCAGTGGTAATTTTATTTGGGATGAGTTCGCTTTTTGATGGAAAACGGAGTCGATATTCGGCGCTGCAATGCAAATTGTCAGCGCAAACCGGCCGGCGGTTTTCTCTCTGGATACGCATCCAAGAATATGGGGTGAAGGAGTCTGCCGAATGATCCGGTTTGTGCGCTGCCTTTTTCTGCTTTCTATCAGCTGGCGTCTGGGAGCTCCGGCGGCAAACGTCCGCTCTTCCTTAGCTTTCGGTTTTTGTGGCGCCGCGCTGGCCGTGCTTCTGAGCCGCCGGATTCCGTTAGCGCTCTGGGGCTTGGCCTTTTCCGCCGCAGCTCTTTTGGCGCTATGCTCCAAAAAGCCGACGCCGGCTTTGCCTGCCCTGGCTGGTTTGCTCTGCCAATATTCCTTGGCCCTTTTCCTGCTGGAAGCCGTTCAGGCCCTGTTCGCCGGATGGGCCGAGCTGACGGGGCTGAATCTGCCCGCCGCTTGCCGGGAGCTGCCGCCTTTGGCTGCGCTAACGGCGACGGCATGGCTGATTTTGCGGCGCAGCCTCTTCCGGCCTGTTTGGATGGGAGATCGATTGTTTTCCGCCGGGGTTCTGTGCCTGTCCCTGGCTCTTGCGGGCCTGCTCTGCCAGCCGGCGCCCGTCTCCCTTTGGTCCGTGCTCTTGGCCGCCGCCCTGACCTGCCTCTCTCTGGGCATGAGAAGAATGCAGACCGAGCTTTCCAACCAAGCCCATCGACAAAAACACCTGGCCCAATCGGCGGCGGATTGGGCGGAGGCGCTACGGCAGATCCGGCAAGAAGCCGGCGCGGAACAGGCGGCCGAGCTGGGGCTGGCCCAGGAGGAGCTGTCCGCCGTCCAGGCCGCTTTGGCCGCGCCAGGCAGAAAAAACCTGCCTGCTTCCGGCCTGCTGACCTTGGACCGGCAACTGCGGGATTTTGCCGGCCAATGCGCCGCCCGGCAAACGGATTTTGAGCTGACAGTCTCCGCCTCCATTCGCCCTCTGGCCCGCCTGCCAGGGCTTTCTCTGGCTTCTCTGCAAGCGCTGACCGGCATTGTGTTAGACAACGCCTTGGCCTGCGTTCAGCTGCCCGACGGACCGGATTTCCGCAAAATTCATCTGATTTTGGGCAAAGTCGGCGAATGTTACCGCATCGAAATTGCCGACAACGGCCCGCCCTTTCCTCTGCCTGTGCTGCGCCGGCTGGGCGCCCCAGGCAACACGCAAGGCGGCTCCGGCCTGGGCATTCCCGATCTGTTGGAAATGCTGGCCCCCTGTCAGGCCAGCGTTTTGCTCCAAGAATATGGGGAAGACCCGACCCGGATGACCAAATCCCTTCTCATCCAATTTGACGGCCAGGGCCGCCGGGCGGTCTTCACCCGCCGCCAAGCGCTTTTGCGCCAGGAGCGCAATGTTTATGGCTTTGTATTTATCTCGCCAGAGAAAGGAGGGCGATAAAAATGTCCCAAGAATTGCGCCGCCGGCTGGGTCGAGGTTTAAGAGCCCGGCGCAAAGCCCAGGGCTTTACCCAAGAAGAGTTGGCCTATCGGGCTGATACCACCGCTTCCGTGCTGGGTCTGATCGAGCGGGGTCAGGATAATTTCACCATCGATACCCTGGCCCGCATTCTAAAGGCTCTAAACGTCTCCATCGACGATATTCTGGAGGGTTAACCCTTTTTCCTGCCAAATAAGCGCCTGTTTGGGCGCTTATGGTTTGTCAATCCGTCAATCCAATATTTTTATTTTCTCCGCTGAACGTCACGCTGACCCCCGGAACGCCGACGCCTTCTGGGCCCTGCCCTGAGTGAAATTGCGTTTCAAGCCGTCCAACCAAAAAGGACGGCTTGATTTTTGCAGTTTTATTTTGTATAATTTCATAGGTTTGTAACAATTCTCCCCTAACTTTCTTGTATAATGGAGAAGCTGCATCAACGTAAAATCAAGGAAATGAGGATGTTTTGAATGGGAAAAGGAGCGCGAACACGCAAAGAACGGGCCGCTGAAGGCGGCCAAAAGCCGGCGGAGCAAAGCCGCGGCGGCAGCCGGGTCTATCGGATTGTCGGCGGCATCGCCGGCGTATTGGCTCTGTGCCTGCTTGTCTTTGGCATTTTGTATTCCACCGGGTTCATCCAGCGCAATATGACGGCTATGACGGTGGGCGACGCCAAAATCTCCGGTCAAGAATATGCCTATTATTACAACATTCTGCGCAGCAATTTCTATTCCTCCAACGAGAGCTATCTGGCCGCTATGGGCATTACTGATTCCAACCTGGAAGACGCCATGTATGACGAAGACCGTACCTTCGGCGAATATTTCCGTCAGCAGACGGCCTCCAGCATTCAGCAGGTCTACGAGCTTTACAACGAGGCCCAGGCCCAGGGATATACCATGAGCGAAGAGGGCCAGACTTCCTTTGACAGCAATCTGGCTTCCATCGAAACCGCCGCGCAGGAGCAGGGCGTCTCCGCCCAGGTCTATCTGCAAAACGCTTTGGGCATGACCCTTTCCATGGACGATTACAAGGACATTGTCTGGAAAGAAGCGCTGGGCAACGATTTTTATGAAAACACCCAGGCCAAGGAATATACCGACGCCGACCTGGAGGGATATTATAGAGAAAACGCCGACCAATTTGATCTGGCGGATTATCGGGTGTTCCAGGTTTTTTATGACGCGGACGACGAAGCCTCCAAAACCCAGGCCAAAGAAAAAGCTGAGGAGTTTGCCGCCCAAGTGACGGACGAGCGTTCCTTTATCCGCCTGGCCCGCGAAAACGCCGCCGAGGACCAAAAAGAGCAGTACGCCGAAGACGACGGCACACTGACCGAGGCCGCCCCCCTCTATGCCTCTGGCACTGTCATTGACTGGGTCAAAGATCCGGCCCGCAAGACCGGCGACGTAGAGGTGCTGGAAATCTCCACAAACTACAGCGTGATGTATTTTATGGACCGATATCTGGACGAAAGCTCCAGCGTGGATATCCGCCATATCCTGCTGCGCAGCGACGAAACAAACGACGCCGAAATCAAACAGCAGGCGGAGGAGCTGCTTCAACAGTGGAAGGACGGCGAAGCCACCGAGGATTCGTTTGCAGACCTGGCTCGCCAGCACTCCGCCGACGGCAACGCCTCCTCCGGCGGCATCTACACCGGCGTCAACGACAGCACCAACTTTGTGGAGCCATTTAAGGAATGGTGTTTGGACGAAAGCCGCCGGGTAGGCGACACTGGCATCGTCAAAACCGATTACGGCTACCACATCATGTATTTCTCCGCCAGCCGCCCCGCCTGGCAGTCTTCGGCGGAAAGCGCCCTCTCCAATCAGGATTACAGCGACTATCTGGACCAGTTGGCTGAAAAATATTCCAGCGACATCTCGGAAACAATCGTCAACCTGGTTCTATAGTCGGCAAGCGCCTGCCGGCGCGCCCAAAAGCCGAGCGGATTTTTTCGCTGGCGCCGTCGGCCTCGGCGGATCGATAAAGCCCGTCAACAAGTTGTTGACGGGCTTTTTTTGCGCAAAGCGCAAAAGCAAAGACCGATAAACGCGCCTTCGCCAGCGGACTATAACCGCCTGTCCGCGCCGATTTCTATGGCCTGACCGGAAGACAGAAAATAGATCCATCGTCCAAGGGAAGGGAGCTCCAGCACCTTTTCCGCTGCCTTGGCGTAAATATCCAGCTGACGCCGGTATTTTTCCGCTTGGGCCCTTTCCTGCCCTGGCGTCAGACGGTCGCTTTTGAAATCCACAATTTCCACCCCGTCTGGGGTGAGGATGGCCAGATCGATGACGCCGTTCATCAAAATCTGCTCCTCTTCGCCTCCCTCTAACCCCAACTCCGCCGGGGTAAACAGAGCGGAAAACTGGTATTCCCGCAGGCATTGACAGCTTTGAGCCAGCCGCCCCAAAGGAGAGCGAACAAAGGCGGCCACCGGCTCTGCGGGAATCCAAACGGTTTCGGGTCCCAGCTTGCCTTGCCGGCGCAACCGTCCCAGTTCCTGAGCCGCCGCTTCCGGGGTTTGGCAGTTTTCCCACCGGATCAGCTGCATACACCGGTGAACTGCCGAGCCCATCCGAGCGGCTTCTCCCCGACTCTTGGTCTGATACAGGCGAAGCCGAGGCCGGGCTTCCTCCCCCTCCTCGGACTCCCATTCGATGAGGGCGCTGTCCTGATCCAGCCGATTTAGGCCGGTAGGCGTCAGCTTAGAGGGCAGGCGGACGGCGGTTTCATGAGGATAGACGAACTGCTGAAGCAGCCGATAGCGGGGCATATCCAGCGTCAGCTGCTCCGCCGGCGGCTGCACGTCGATTTGGCGGACGTTCTGCTGCTGAAGGCCGGCGTCGAAGGGAACCACGGCGCAATAGAGATCCCCGGCTCGGGCGTCCTGATCCGGCGCCCGCAGGGGCAGGCCGGCGTATTCCCGCAAAGGCGCTCCCGCCGGGTGGCGCAGCAACGGCGCCCCTACCCACGCGGCGGCGCTGGCCTGGTCTGCCGCAGCCCCGACCGGAAGACGGCCTTGGTCGTCGTAAAGCCCTTCCCATTGGCGCAGCCTATCGGCCGCTTTGGTCAGAGCCATGGTCAAAATGAGCTTCTCCTGGGCCCGCGTCATGGCCACATAGAGCTTGCGCAGCTCCTCCTCCCGGGATTCCTGACGGCAGCGGAGCAAAACGGCCTGCTGCATCTGCGTTTTGTATTCCAACCGCCGCTGCAGGTCCCGCAAGCGGAAGGCCAGCCCGGTTCCTTTGTGCATCGCCATGGCCTGGCGCAGGTCGTCGGTATTGAAGCGTTTGTCCAAGTCGGGCAGGATTACAATGGGGAATTCCAGCCCCTTGGAGCCGTGGACGCTCATCAGCCGAACGGCGCCGGGCGCCGGGTCCGCCGGCGGCTCCCCTTCCTGGGCCCGCTTTTCCAAAGAGCGCAAAAAGCCGAAAAGCCCCCGGCTGCCGCTGTTTTCATATTGAAGGGCCAGCTGATAAAAGCGCTGGAGATTCCGGCGGCGCTGAGCGCCGTTGTCCAGAGCCTGAAAAACGCCCAGAGCCCCAGTGCGGGCATAAATCAGCGACACCAGCCGGCCCACGCTGACGTCTGGCCGATAGGCCCGAAATTCCCGCAGATCAGCCAAAAAAGACTGGGCATGGGGCAGCTGACTTTGGAGCAGCGCGTCGTAAAAATCCCCTTGTTTCTCCTCCTGCCGGATGGCCAGCAGCTCGTCTGGAGTGAACAGATAAAGGGGCGAACGCATGACGGAAATCAGCGGAATATCCTGCCGGGGGTTGTCGATCACGGCCAACATAGACCGCATGACGGCGGTTTCGATGGAAGCGTAAAAATTCCCGCCGCCGGCGCTGCTGGGAATGCCTCGGCGCTCCAAAGCTTGCTGATAGAGGGGCGCCTTATTGGAAAAGGAGCTGAGCAAAATGGCGATATCGTCCGGCCGGGCAGGCCGAGGCAGACCGGTCTGCTTATCCGTGATCTGGGTTTCTCGGAGCTGCCGGACCACAAGGCTCCCCACAAATTCCGCCTCGTAAACAGCCTTTTCCACCGATTCCTCTTCCCCGTCTCGGTCCCGCTGCATATCCAGCAGATAGACCTCCGCCGGGCAAGCGCCGTCATAAGCGCCCTGCCCCTGCCGCAGCTCCTCGTTTTCATTATAGTCCACGCCGCCGAAGTCCCGGCTCATCAGCCGACGAAAAATGAAATTGGTCAGCTCCAGCACCTCCCGGCGGGAGCGAAAATTCCGGTTGAGCATAATCCGCTTCTGCGGCGCTTCCGGGTCGATTTCATAGTCCTGATATTGATAATATTTCCCCACAAAAATCTCTGGCTCCGCCAAACGGAAGCGATAGATGCTTTGCTTGACGTCTCCCACCATGAATAAGCTGTTTTCCTTTCGGCGAAGAGCGGAAAAAATACTGTCCTGAATCTCATTGGTGTCCTGGTATTCGTCCACCAAAATCTCCGTAATCCCCTGGGCCAGCTGCTGCGCCAGCTGAGAGGGCGCGCCTGTCTTCTCGTCTGTCAAAAGCCCCAAGGCCAAATGCTCCAAGTCGCTGAAATCCAGAACGTTTTCCCGGCGCTTGATTTGGTCGTATTCCGCTTCAAAGGCCCGTTCCAGCCCGGCCAGCCCCCGCAGAATGGGCAAAGACAACGCCATTTCCCGCCGCACCTGCTCCCCAGGCCGGGAAACGACCTGCTGAGCCAAAAAGGCGACGCTGTCGCTAAAATCGTCCTTGGCCTGTTTGAGCTGGTCGGTCAGCTCCTTGTCCGCCCCTCGCACAGCGGCCAGCCGCGGTTTTTCAAACAGGCTCAACGCCTGGTAACATTCATCCCAGCCCTGGGCGGCGGCTTGGCGCATGGTTTGCGCCGCCGCCAGACAATAATCAAAGGCCGGACCGTATTTTTCCTGAACCTTGGGATCCTCCTCCAACAGGCGGCTGGCTTGCAGCAGCCGCCGCTGCTGGTAATCTAAGGTTTCCAGGCAAAATTTCAGCAGCTCCTGGCTCCAAGGCAGGTCCTGGGGCTGGCTGCCGGCGGCCAGCTTCACAGTTTCAATCGCCCGATCCAGCCATCCTTGAGGGTCCGCATGGCTGCGCAGCTTGTTGTAAAGCTCCCGCGCCGCAGACTGCAATTTTCGGTCTCCTCGATCCTCTGCAAAGTTTTCCACAGCGGCTTGAAAATCCAGGTCCCCCTGCTCCTGAGCGTATTTTTTCTCCAGAGCTTCCTCCATGGCCTGGTCCTTCAGCAGCTCGCTTTCCGCTTTATCCAGCAGACGGAAGCTGGGAGAAACCCCGCACAGGCTGAAATTCTGGCGCACAAGATCCAGGCAGAAGGAGTGGACAGTCTGAATCCGAGCGGAGCCCAGCAAGGCCAGTTGGCGGCGGAGCCGGCCGCTGCCCGGATTCTGCGCCAGCTGCCGAAGCAGGCTGGCCGCCACCCGCTCCCGCATTTCCCCGGCGGCAGCGTTGGTAAAGGTGACGATCAACAGGGAATCGATATCCGCCGGGTTTTCCACGTCCGTGACGCGGCGGATCACTCGCTCCACCAGCACGGCGGTTTTGCCGCTTCCCGCAGCGGCGGCTACAATCAGAGCGCCGCCTCGGCTATCGATAGCGCTCTGCTGCTCTGGCGTAAATTCAACGGCCATTTTCTTCTTCCTCCTCTTCCTGACGCTGAAGTTGGGCAAAGGTCTCTTCGTCGCTGAGGGCTTTGATTTTCCGCCGGCGGTCTTTTTTCATGGTTTCGTCAAAGTGGCAGGCGTCCCGATAGGCGCACCAGTCGCAGGCGGACCAATCCGGCCCGGTGGTCAAGGGCTGGGCTTCGATATCCCCTTGGGCAATCTGTCGGGCCACGCGCCGCAGCTGCCTGTCCACCCCGCGGGTCAGCCGGGCAAAGCCCACGCCGCTTGTCACCATGCTCTGGGAGGCGCTGACGCCGCCGTCCTTTTTCAGCGTCACCGGCAAAAACCGATAGCCCTCCGGCCCAGGTCGCTCCATGGCCTGCATCACTGCCGGCTCGTCCAACACAATGCCGATGCGCCGCAGTTCTTTGCGCAGCTTCTTCTGGCTCTGCTCCTCCTCCATATCGTATTCCCCTTGGACAAAGGGCGTCCGGGCTGGAATATACAGTACGCCGGCCATTTCCATCCGATCCGCCCGGCTCCCCAACCGGAGGTCGGCCGCTTCCAAAACGGCGTCCTGACCCCAGCGAGCCATCAGCAGATAAATGAACATTTGCATATTGACGCCATACAGCAGGTCGGAAAGATGAAAACTTTTCTGCCCGGTTTTGTAATCGGCCACTTTCACATAAAGGGTGTCCTCCTGGATATAGCCGTCCAGCCGATCGATTTTGCCGCTGAGGGAAATGGTCAGCCCATTGCTGGAAATCTCCACCGCCGGGTTTGGCTGGCCGTCGCCAAAGGACATTTCAAAGGAAATGGGCTGAAAGAGAGAAACCTGAAGCTCCTGCCACACATCCTCCACCACCGCCTGGGCCAGCTGCCGAGCCCGGCGGAACAAGCTGCGCAGGCGGGCGGTTTCCTCTGAAATTCCGGCATTTTGCTGCAAAAACAGATCCACCGCCCGATCCGCCGCCTCTTTTGGCGTCAGCTCAGGGGATTCCGTCAGCATCTGCACGGCGCGCTCCACCACAAAGTGCAGAAAAACGCCTGTTTCCGGCGCGCCGAATTGGGCCCGCCTGCGCTCTTTGGCGCCCAAACCATATTCCATAAAATAGGAAAACCGACAGGCGGAAATTTTTTCCGCTCGGGAGGCCGTCATCCGCACTTTGCGGCCATAGGCCGCGGCGATCAGGGCTTTGCTGCGAATGGGGCCCCGAGGCGCGGCGGAATAGACCCGCAGGCGCTGGAAATACTCGCTCTGATCTTGGCCCTCCAAAGCCAGCTGCCGAGCGGTTTCCGCCAGCTGGCCGCCTTCGCCGCTGACAGAAGCGCAAGCCAGCTCAAAAGAGGGCTTTGGCGCCGCCAGTCGCCAGCTCAAATCCGGGGTTTCCAGCTGAGCCTGAGGCAGCAGCGTTTGAATACGCCGCAGCAAATAAGAGGGTCGGGAGGCGCCGCCCTCCATGGTCTTTTCCGGGTAAAGGACTGTCAACTGGCTTTCCGCCGCGGCAAATCCCCGATAAATCTGGCTCTGGGCCTGATAGGCGTGTTCCTCGGCGGTTTCCGTCAACTCCACCCCCGCCTCCAGCAGCAGGGCCCGATCATGCTCGGTGAGAAGCCCCCCGCCTCCGCCCGCCGGAGGCAGGGCGCCGTCCCGAGCGCCCAGCACAATCAAAAGCTTGACCCGATGGAAGGACATCCGCTCAAAGCTGCCCGCCTGCACATTATCCAGCGCCACTGGAATGGCTCCTACGCTATATTGAGACAACGTCAGCCGCCACAGCCGCAGAAACTCCCCGTCGTCCATGGGTTCCCCTTCCATAGCGGCGGCAAACTGGGCCAGGGCGTTTTCCAATATCTCGTAGAGTTGGGCGTATTCCGCCGCTTCCCGCCGCCGGTCCGCCGCCTCCAAGTCCTGAATCTTGCTTTCGATGCGGCTTTCCAGCTCAATCTGCTGCAAAAAGCCGGCCAAAGCCCGGGCAAAACCGCCTCCCTCCTTACAGCCCTTGAGGCGGCTCTGCAAATCCTGCAGAGGCGGAATCAGCTTCTGGCGGATGGTTTCCAGCCTCGGCAGCTCCTCCTGCCCCCAGGCGGCCCGAGAGCCGTCGTAACCGGCAGGGTTTTTCTCAAAGGGCTTGAAGTAAGCGCCGCCCCGGATATTCCAGGTCAACACATAGTTTTCCAGCCGGTCCACCTCGTCGTCTTCCAGCGGCGAAAGGCCGCTTTTCAAATAACCAAACACCGAATCATAGCTCATATTCTGCACAGCCGCCTGCAAAGCGCCGTTAACGGCGGCCAACACCGGCTTTTGCAGAATATCGCTTTTTTCCGCCAAAAACAGGGGCACCTGGAATTTTTCAAACGCGTTTTCCAACAAAGGCTGATAGGCGCTCATATCGCCGGCAGCCAGGGCGATCTGGCGGCAGCGCAGGCCGGCAGCCAGCGCCTGGCGGCACAGGGAAGCGGCGTATTCGCATTCTTCTTCAGGGTTGTCCAGCCGGCAGAGAGAAACCCCCGCCGGAGACCCTTGCCAAGGCGGGGCGGCGTAATCAAAGAGCCCCCGCTCCACGGCGGCAAGAGCAGGCGGGCGCTGCTCGGGCAGAGGAGGCAAAGCCTCTATTTGGCAGCGGACTCCCTGCCGTTCCGCCATTTGCTTCAGCCGATGAATGAATTTCTCCTGCTCAAAAAACAGGCTGTCCCCCTGCTGATACAACACGGCGAAAGTCATCGACCGGCAGCGGCCCAGCAGTTTTTCCGCCAGCGCCCGCTCCTGGGCGGTGAAGCCGGCGTAGCCGTCGAAATAAATGTCGCAGTCCTTGCCAAAGTCCGATTGCTCCAGAGCCTGCTCGGCGACGGCCAGCACGTCTTTGTCGTCCATGGCCAGCCCGGCGGTGATTTGGACATAAGCGGCATACAACAGCGCCAAGTCCTGAATCTTCCCCGCAGCTTGGCCCGCCGCCGGGGCGGCCTGCATCAGCCGTTCAGGGGTCACCCGACAGCTTTTCAGCTCGTCGATCAGGGCGGTCAGCCGCTCCGCCATCTCCGGTCGGGCGCCGGCCGTCCGATAATAGGTCAAGGATTTTTCCGCCCGCAGAACCGCCCGGTGCATGGCCAACGCCCGGCCGCCGTCGTCCAGCAGAGGCTGGTCTCCCAGACCGGCCTGCTCCAATATGCGTTGAGCCGCTCGCTTGAAGGTCAACGCTTCGGCCCAACGAGAGGCCGAGTTGCCACAGGTTTCCAGCAGCCGGCGCTCGGTCTCGTGAGAGAGCATTTCCGGCGCCAGCAAAATCTGCCGCCGCCCCTGGGCCGCTCCGGCGGCGATATCCTCCATCAGCCGCCGCGTTTTGCCGCATTGGGCCCGGCCCGTATAAATCCGCATCGTCATCTGTCGTCTTCTCCTGTCAAAAATCATCGGCGGAAACCGGAGCCGGCTCCGCCCGTTCCACGGTTGACGTTCCTTTGAAAGACAGTATACCACCCTCGCCGCCGGCCCACAAGCGCCTGTCGAAAACGCTTTGCTTTTCTGAAAACGACGAAAGCAACAGGAACGCCGGCCCGACGAGCCGGCGTTCCTGTTGCTGCAAGCGCCTTATCTGCCGTGGAGCTCTACCTGCGAGCCGTGAGGCTCGCTCTTCCCTTGGGGCGACGCAGAGCAGGGCCGTAGAGCCGCCCTGGCAAATCGTTTTTTGCTTTGCGCCCCATACGCTCCCGTCAGAAAGACCGTCATCAAAACCCATGTGATCGGTTCAGTGACGCAGACGCCCAAAAAGCCCATCCGCGGCGTCAGTTGCCAGGCGGCGAAAACTTTCATGGCCAACTCAATACAGCTGGAGAGCACAGGGGCCGTTTTTGCTCCCGCCGCCTGCATGGCTGTGCGCAGGCAAAGCAAAACCGCCAAAACCGGAAAAAACGTCAAATGCCACCGCAGGGAGAGGACGGCGGGGCCCAAGACGGCCTCTTCGGAAACGCCCAGAACAAACTCGATCAGTTCCCTGCCGAACAGCCAAGCCATTCCGCAGGCAAAGAAACCCCAAATGAGTTCCAAGCCGACGGCCTGCCTCAACCCTGCCCGAACCCGCTCCTCCTTGCCCGCGCCCCAATTTTGCCCGGCAAAGGCGGAGTTTGCCGCGGCAACGCTGGACAAAGGCTGCATCAAAACCCCCATCATGCGGCGGGCGGCGGCGTGGGCGGCGATATAGGTTTCGCCCAGCCTGTTGGCGGCTCTCTGGAAGATCGTCGAGCCCAGGTCCACCACGCACATCATCAAAGCCATGGCAAGGCCCGTGGAAAGAAGGTCGGGCAAAACCATCCGCATTTGACGGAAATCCTCTTGTTTGGGCAACAAAAACGGATAGCGCTTCACAATATACCAGCCGCACAACAAGGCGGATACGCTCTGCGCAGCCACAGTGGCCGCCGCCGCGCCGGCGACGCCCCATCCCAGGCCGCCCGTCAGCAAAAGATCCAGCCCCACATTGACGACGCAGGAAAGAATCAAAAAATACAAGGGCGAGCGACTATCGCCTGCCGCCCGCAGAATGGCGGCAAACATATTATAACAGATTGTGGCCGCCATCCCGCCGCACAGAATGGCGATATAGAGATGCGCTTGATCGAAAATCCCCGCCGGCGTATTCATCGCTTGCAGAAGCGGCCGAAGAAACAACAGGGACACCCCGGTCAAAGCTGCGGCCGCAAAAAGATTTAGCGCCGCCATCCCGCCGACGGCCCGTCTCAGCCCATCTTTGTTCCGAGCCCCAAAAAGCCGCGCCGCCACAATGCCGTATCCGCTGTTCAGGCCTATGGCGAAATCAATCAGCAAGGAGTAAAGGGCCGCAGTGGCCCCGACGGCGGCAATGGCGCTTTCCCCCAGGACGCGCCCCAAAATCATCGTATCCGCCATCGTATAAATCTGCTGAAATACGTTTCCAATCAACAGGGGTAAGGCAAAGGCCAGAATAAGCCGCAGAGGGCTGCCCTCCGTCAAATCCTTCGTCCGCCCGGCAGGGGATTGTTTGTCCATCGTCTTCATTGCAATTTCTCCTCTTTCGTTTGGAATGACGGCCCTATTATAATCAAAACCGGCGGGGAGATATTGCATATTGATTGGATTTATTATAGAATAATTAGGTATAATGGAGGCGCTTTTATGAAAGAAAAAACGGTCAGCGAACAAAAGCTTCGGCATATGGAATTTATAACCCGCGAGACGGGAAACCGACATCACACGGACACCGAAGATCTGCGCCAATACGAGTTGCTGCGGGCCGGGGACCCGGCGGCGGTAGAAGAGGCTGTGCAGATGTTTTGCTCCGACCTGCCTGGCCATGTTTCAGACGATCCTGTGCGCAACTGCAAATACCTTTTTGTGGCCTGTGTCACGCTGGCCAGCCGCGCCGCCATTGCCGGCGGCATGGAGGCGGAGCGGGCCTATACTATCAGCGACTTGTATATCCTGAAAATGGACTCGCTGGAATCTGTGGAGGAAATCCGGACGCTGCATCGGGAAATGTTTGGCTTTTACGTCCGCCAAATGGCGGAGCTGGACAAAAAGGCCGTTTATTCCAAACCTGTCGTCCTGTGCCTGGATTATATTTACGAACGTCTGCACCAGCCCATCCGTCTGCGTCAGCTGGCGGAATTTGTCGGGCTGAACGCCAGCTATCTTTCCCAGCTTTTCAAGAAGGAATTGGGCGTATCCGTCTCCCAATACATTCGATCCAAACGAATGGAAGCCGCCAAAAATATGCTGAAATTTTCGGAAGACAGCTATTCCTCCATCGCGGCCGCCCTGGCCTTCAGCTCCCAGAGCCATTTTGTCAGAGTCTTCAAGCAGGATACCGGCTATACGCCCAAGGAATATCGAAACCAGTTTTTTCGCCGCTAAGGGAAAACTGTCGCCCCCTGGCCCGCAAAAATCCCCCTGAATCGGCCGGTTTTTGCTTGACTTCCCGCTTTTTTGATGATATAATGGCAAAGCCGCATTGAACGGGCAGAAAGCGGGCTTTGGCCCCGCCCCTAAAGCGGGACTCTAAGAAAGAAGAGAGGTGCAACCGCAATGTACGCAATTATCGTAACTGGCGGGAAACAGTACAAGGTCGCCGAAGGCGATACCATTTATGTGGAAAAACTGGAGGCCAACGACGGCGACGCCGTTCAGTTTGACAACGTCCTGGTCGTGGAAAAAGACGGCGCAGTCGCCGTCGGCGCTCCCAAAGTGGAAGGCGCGTCCGTTTCCGGCAAGGTCGTGAAAAACGGCAAGGGCAAGAAGATCATGGTCTTCAAATATAAAGCCAAGAAAAACTACAGACGGCGCCAGGGCCACAGACAGCCCTACACCAAGGTTACCATCGAAAAAATCCATGCGTAACCTGCGCTCTGTTTTGCCATTACTACAATCGGAGGTGTGACATATGGCTCATAAAAAAGGCGTCGGCTCCACAAAGAACGGCCGCGATTCCGAATCCAAGCGCCTGGGCGTCAAGCGGGCGGACGGGCAGTATGTGCTGGCCGGCAATATTCTGGTCCGCCAGCGCGGCACAAAAATCCATCCCGGCCTGAACGTGGGCATCGGCAGCGACGACACGTTGTTTGCCACAGCCGCAGGCCGCGTTCGTTTTGAGCGCTTTGGCCGCGACCGCAAAAAGGTTTCTGTTGTGGAAGCTGAATAAACCCGCTTTGCGGGTATCAAAGGGATGACCGCAGGGTCGTCCCTTTTTTGTTTCGGCACCCCCCCTGGCAGGCGACTCCGTTTTCCTGCAAAAACAGGGCTTTCCAGCGCAAAATAGAGCCAGAGCCGGCGCGCCGCTTCTCAAAAGCGGAGCCGTCCTCCTCCCGGCCTCCTGCAGGACCTGGCCGGAAGGCAGGCGGAAATAAGGCCGAATGATTGCTGAACATTCGCTTTCCGGCAACCGTCCAAAGAGGAGATCGGAAAAACCATAGATTTTTTGGGGAAACAGGAGAAAATATCATGACCTTTGTGGATACAGCAAAAATCTTTATCAAGGCGGGAAAAGGCGGCGACGGCGCCGTATCCTTCCACCGCGAAAAATATGTGGCGGCCGGCGGGCCTGACGGCGGCGACGGCGGAAAAGGGGGCAGCGTCGTCTTTCAAGTAGACGACAACTTGGCTACCCTGCTGGATTTCCGCATGAAGCGGAAATACGCGGCGCCCAACGGAGAAAACGGCTTTGGCAAGCGCAGCAGCGGCAAAGACGGAGCGGATATTGTGATCAAAGTGCCTCGCGGCTGCCTGATTAAGGATGCGGAAACCGGCGCTCTGATCCACGATATGTCCGACGATCAGCCGTTTGTGGCGGCAAAAGGCGGCCGAGGCGGCTGGGGCAACAGCCATTTCGCCACCCCTACCCGCCAGGCGCCTCGGTTCGCCAAGCCGGGCCTGCCAGGCCAGCAGCGGATGATCGTCTTGGAACTCAAGCTGATTGCCGACGTGGGATTGATCGGCTTCCCCAATGTGGGCAAAAGCACGCTACTTTCTGTGATTTCCAAAGCCCGCCCCAAAATCGCCAATTACCATTTCACCACCTTGGTTCCCAATCTGGGCGTGGTCTATGTGGGCGAAGGGCAATCCTTTGTGGCGGCGGATATTCCAGGCATCATCGAGGGCGCGGCGGAGGGCGCCGGCCTGGGCCACGATTTCCTGCGGCACATTGAGCGCTGCCGCCTGCTGCTGCATTTGGTAGACGCGGCGGGTTCTGAGGGCCGCGATCCGGCGGAGGATCTGGACGCCATCAACGCCGAGCTACAGCGCTATAGCCCTCAGCTGGCCCAGCGGCCCCAAATTATTGTGGCCAATAAAACGGATATTTTGCAAAACCCGGAAAACGCCCAACGTCTGCGCCAACGGGCGGATGAATTGGGCTGCCCCTATTTTGAAATTTCCGCCGCCGCCCAAACGGGGGTGGATTCGCTGATTTTTGCCGTCTGGCGCCAACTGCAGGCGCTTCCTCCTGTGACGGTTTACGAGCCCGATTTCGTGGAACCCGAGCCCGAGGAGGGCTTGGGCGATATCGTCATTGAGCGGCAGAATGGGGTTTTCTATGTCTCCGGCAGCCATATCGAGCGAATCTTTGCCTCGGTCAATCTATCGGATTATGAATCCCGAATGTATTTTGAGCGCGCTCTGCGCAAAGCGGGCCTTTTCGACCAATTGGAGGCCCAGGGCATTCAAGAACACGATACGGTCAACGTCTGCGGATTTGAATTTGAGTATCTCTATTAAGCCAGGACGCCCCAATCTGGGGTTTATCCGTCGCGTCGTCGCGACGGATTGACGAATTGTGATAGAAGGAGTGTTTTATTTTGGAAAATCAACAAGAGCGCCTACAGGAGCTGGAAAAACGGCAGGATTGGCCCGGTTTGGCCAAAGCCTATTATGAACTGGGCTGCCAGGCTATGGACCAGGGCCGGCTGGAACAAGCCGCTCTATGGCTGCATCGAGCGGACACCGTTTACAGCGCCCAGGACGAGACCTATGAGGCGGTAGACGACCAGCTGATTGACGACTGCTCAGACCGCATCGGCCAACTGGAGGAAGCGCCGATGCTTTATAACCAGATTCCAGAACGAATTGAACAAGCCGCCGAAGAGATGGACGATCTGCTTGTGCGGCTGTGGGGGCTTCTTTCCCTCTCCCGCCTGGTCCCTCTGATGAACCGGCTAAGCCAGCTGCCGGGCTGTCAGGCTCTGAATCAGCTGGATTGGGTCATAGACGTCGTCCTTCGATCTTTCCAGGCCCCTATCACCCAAGAACAATTTGACCTGTTGTCCTATCACTGCAACGCCTTTTACGATCTGACGGACTCTGAGCTGTTCTACGCCGGCGGGCAAATCGACGTTCCCGGCGGCGCTCCTTTCCAGATGTTTGACCTGAACGGCATGATGGGAACCTACCTGGAGCTAAATGGTTATCTGGACAATCATCTGCGCTGGCTGACCGCCCAAACCGGCCGGGAACCCCAGGCGGAAACCGGCGCCGTCAGCTGCGCCCTGCTGCTGGATTACTATGTTCGCGTCGGCGATCTTCCCCTGGATCAGATTCCTCAGGTTCAGGCCGAATTGGACCGAATCTGGGACGATTATCGCTTTCTCCAATCGGGCGTGATCTGGAGTCAAGTGGCGCAGCGAATGGCGGACTATAAGAAAATGAAACCGTAAAACCCGCCTCCGCTCCTGCTAAAACGCGCCTGCCGTCTTAAGACGGCAGGCGCGTTTTTGTTTGAACGCCATAAAAAAACAGCTCAAAGCGCCGAACGCGAGTCCGCTTACCGCCCCGGTCGCCGCGAGGTCTGACCGCTGCGACTAATTTTTGGGGTCTTCCCGCATCGCCAAGATGGTCTGTTCAATCAGCTGGTCCAGGGTCCAACCCAGCCGCTCAGCGCCCTGCTGAATCACATCCCGGGAGCAGCCGGCGGCAAATTTTTTATCCTTAAATTTCTTTTTGGCCGAAGAAAGCTCCAAGTCGGAAACGCTTTTGGAAGGCCGCATTCGGGCGGCGGCGCCCAGCAAGCCAGTAAGCTCGTCCACGGCAAAGAGTACTTTTTCCATCTCGTGCTCCGGCTCAATCTCGCTGCAAAGGCCGTAACCATGGCTGGCCACGGCGCGAATCATGCGCTCGTCCAGGCCCCGTTCTCTCATAATTTCCCGGCACTTTTGGCAATGCTCCTCGGGCCATTGCTCAAAATCCAGGTCGTGGAGTAAGCCCACAATGCCCCAAAACTCCTCTTCCTCTCCATAACCCAGCTGCCGGGCAAAATACCGCATACAGCCTTCCACAACCTCGCCATGGCGCAGGTGGAAGGGTTCTTTATTATATTCGCATAAAAGGCTCCATGCTTCTTCCCGGGTTATCATTGTTTTTCATCCTTTCGGTTGTGTAATGGAATCCGCGTTTTTAACCAACTCAGCGGTCACTTTATTGTATCACGGTCGTGGGCAGGAATCAATTCATTCCCGCCCAAAAATCGCGGCGGAGCAACGACCGCGGCTTGTCAACCGGCGTTTTTCCAGGCCGACAAAAAAGCGCCGTCCATCGGACGGCGCTTTTGGATATGCCAAGGAGCCAATTTACTTGACTTTTTTCTTCTCCATGCCTTTCAGCTTAGCCCACAGAGGAGCTGCGATAAAGATGGAGGAATAGGCGCCGCTGACTATGCCGACAGTGATGGGAATGGCGAAATTCCGCAGGGATTCCACGCCGGTGAAAATAATCAGTACAATGGTGAACAGGGTGGTCAACGTGGTGTTGATATTCCGAGTCAACGTCTGACGGACGCTGCGGTCCACCACGTCGTTGTAATCGGCCCGGCGAGCCAACTTCTGGTTTTCCCGCACCCGGTCAAACGTAATGATGCTGGCGTTGATGGAATAACCGAAGATGGTCAGAGCCGCCGCAATGAAATTCATATTCAACGGCAGGCGGAAAATCACATAGGCGCTGATCATCACCAGCACGTCGTGCAGCAGGCAAACCACAGCGGCGGCGCCGGATTTGAAATCAAACCGCAGCGTGATATACAGCAGCATCAGCAGCGCCGCAATCAACGAGGATTTGACGGCGGCGGACTGCATATCCTTGCCCACAGCCGGGCTGACGTTCTGCACGTCCTGCCGGGCGGAATCCTCCAAGGAAAAAGCGGTCTTCATGGCCTCATGCAGGGCCTCTCGGGATTCTGAATCCATATTTTTGGTTTTAATCAGCACCTGCGTGCCGTCGCCGGTGGGCACGGCGGAAGGGGTTTCCCCCGCCATTTCCCGAACGGTTTCCTGCACTTTATTGATGATTTCCGGGGTCACCTGCTCCTGCAGCTGATAGGTGAAAGAAGTGCCGCCGGCAAAATCGATATCCAGGTTAAACAGATTGGCGCCAAAAGGAGCGGCGATCAAGGCCGCGAGCCCGGCGGCCACCAATACAATGGACAGGATCGCGCAATATTTGAAATTTTTTGTAGCGCTGAAATTTTTCATTACGCGTCCCTCCTTTCATTCAAGCCGTAAAGCTTCAGGTTGGTCACTTTCATGCCCACCAAGCTGTTGAGCAGCAGACGGGTGACGGTGAGGGCGGTGAACATGGACAAAACAATGCCCACGCCCAACGTGACGGCGAAGCCCACAATCGTGCCCTTTCCGAAGAAATACAGCACAGCGGCGGCGATAAAGGTGGTGATATTGCTATCTAAAATGGCGCTGAAAGCCCGATGGAAACCGGAATCGATGGAGGAGCGCAGGGTTTTGCCCGCTCTCAGTTCCTCTTTCACACGCTCAAAGATCACCACGTTGGCGTCCACAGCCATGCCGATGGACAGAATGATGCCTGCGATGCCGGGCAGAGAAAGATTGACCTTGAAAATCACCAGCACCAGGGCTTCCAACACGCAATAGAACAACAGCGCCATGCAGGAAACCAAGCCAGGCAGGCGATAAACGACCAGCATGAACAACATAACCAGCGCCAGGCCAATCATGCCGGCTTTGACGCTGCTTTCCAGGGCCGTCATGCCCAGCTGAGCGCCCACGCTGCGCATTTCCACTTGATCCAGGCCAAACGGCAGTTGACCCAAAGCGATGTTATTGGCCAACTGACCCGTCTGCTCGGCGGTGAAGCTGCCGGTAATCATCACTTCCCGGCTGGTGATGCCGGTGTCCGCATACTGGGAACCCACCACGGGGTTGCTGATGATCTGGCCGTCCATCATGATGTTGATGTGATTTTTACCGTCCGTGCTGGAGGCGGCCTTTTTGGTGGCCTCTGTAAAGAGCGCAAGGCCCTCGTCGGTCAGCTCCAAAGAGACATAATTCTGCGAGATGCCAGTGCTGTCCACCGGGCCGTATTCGGCGATGGCGTCAGCCACCTGATTGCCTTCCAAAATCACATTGCCGTCGTCGTCCATAAATTGCAGCTGAGCGGTGGAACCCAACGTCTGCACCGCCTGCTCTGGATCGCTGATGGAGGGAATCTCCACCGTTACCCGGCGGTCGCCGGCCTTATAGACCTGGGCCTCGTGAAGCCCCTGGAAATCCAGACGCTGGCGGAGCATATCCACCACAATATCCATATCTCGGCTGAGCTCGTCCGCCGGCATAGCGGCGTCGGCCTGGGCCTCAAACGTGATGATGGAGCCGCCCACCAAGTCCAACCCCAAGCGGACCCCCTCGTCGGTATTCCGAATGCTGGGAATTTTAGCAAATCCCAGATCTGCGCCGTTCCACACTGTAAAGCCCAGCAACGCCACGACTAACAGCAGGCAAACGAAGATTATGACGCTTTTTTTCATTATCTTGCTGCTTCCTCCTTGATGGTTTTTCTCAGAAACGATTTCCGGCAGTCTCCCGCCGGAGCTTGTCCATTATACTCCCAAGGTTTTGCCCCGTCAACAAAATTGCGGGAGAAAACGCCGTTTTCCGCAGATAAGGGGCGCGAAAGCGCCCCTTATCCGGGAATTCGCACAGTTTTTTCGCCGCTTCTCCCTTACTGAGCCAGCAGCTTTTCTGCGGCGGCCTTTTGGGCGCACACGCAAAAAACCTCCATAGCCAGCTTCAGCTCCTCGATGGGAGGATAAGAAGGGGCGATGCGCAGATTGCTGTCCTTGGGGTCCTTGCCATAGGGGTATGTGGCGCCGGCGCCGGTCATCACAATGCCAGCCTCCTTGCACAGCTGCTGAATCCGCTTGGCGCAGCCTTCCATGGCGTCGAAGCTGACGAAATAGCCGCCTTTGGGCGCCGTCCAGCTGCCCGCGCCGGTTCCGGCCAGGTTGTGCTCCAGGGTTTCAATCACCGCGTCAAACTTGGGGCGCAGCAGCTTTTTATGCGTCTCCATATGGGCCTTCAGGCCGGCGGCGTCCTTGAAAAACAGCACATGGCGCAGCTGGTTAATCTTATCCGGACCAATCTGCTGAGCCTTCATATATTTCTGCTGCCAGGCCACGTTGGCGGGGCTGGCGGCAAAGGCGCACACGCCGGCGCCGGGATAGGAAATTTTAGAGGTGGAGCAGAACTCAAAGACCATGTCCGGATTGCCCGCTTTGGCGCACTCTTCGATCAGGTTGGGAATCTCAATCTTTTCGTCGGTGATGCCGTGAATCATATAGGCGTTGTCCCAGAAGATACGGAAATCCTTGGCCTTGGGCTTTAGATTGGCAAAGCGGCGGACGACTTCGTCGCTGTATACCACGCCGGAGGGGTTGGAGAATTTGGGCACGCACCAAATGCCCTTGACGCTTTCATCCTGGCTGACCAGGCTTTCCACCATATCCATATCCGGGCCGTTTTCGTCCATGGGAATGTTAATCATCTCAATGCCAAACTGCTGGCAAATGGCGAAATGGCGGTCGTAACCGGGCACAGGGCACAAAAACTTCACCTTATCCAGCTTGATCCAGGGCTGATCTACCCCGGCTGCGCCAAACAACATCAACCGATCCACCGTGTCATACATAAAGGTCAGGCTGGCGTTGCCGCCGGCCAACACCTGCTCCATAGGCACTTCCAGCAGCTCGGCAAACATCCGGCGGCAGGCGGGGATTCCCTCCATCACGCCGTAATTGCGGGTGTCCAGCCCCTCATAGACTGTGTCCGCGCTGGCTTTCACCGCTGTGAGCATTCCCTCGCAAGCGTCCAGTTGGTCCGCCCCCGGCTTTCCCCGGGACATATCCAGTTTCAGGTTGCGGGCTTTATACCCTTCGTACTGTTCGTTCAGGCTTTTGAGCTGTTCTTCCAGCTCCGCTTTGGTCGCTTTTGTCAGATCCATCGCTATGTACCTCCCGTTTTTTGTGTTATACTCAAGCGCGTTCCAACGAAATGAAACGACGCTTTTGCGCTCTGCGGCGGTCGCCGGCCGCAGCAGGCCGGCAACGCAGCCCTAACGTGCTCTTCCAAAAATTCTGCTTGAACATAAAATAACGCGCTGCAATTTCTTTTATTCCCCGCCGGCCAAGGCCGCGCCCAAGGCGGTGGCGAAATCCGCCTTTTCCGGGATAATGAACCGGGCGTCGTAGAGCTTTTCAAAATCCGAAAAAATCTTGCGGGCCATGGGCAATCGAGCCAGGTTGCCTGTCAACACAATATCCCGCAAACCGGCGCCGCGAGCGGAAAAAGCCGCCATGACGCCCACCGTCTGAAACACCATGCTGCATACGCCCAAGGCCAGGTCCTCTGGCGAAGCCAAGTCGCTGAGTTTGCCGAAATTGGCCGCCGTGGTTTCTCGGTCCATATTGGAGATAGCGGCGCTGGAAATATCGCCAATGGTCAGGTCCACATTGGCAAGACTTCCCTTTTCAGCCAATTTGACAATATGCTCCACGCTGCGGATGCCCAGCATCCTGTCGCACAGGCCCACCAGAGCGCCGCCGCCTACGCCGGTGCCGCCCATATGACAGATGGAGTCCCCTTCTACCTTGACGAAAGCGGTGCCGGTGCCCATGCTGACGATAATGGCGTCGCCGCAGCCCGAAATATGCCGTCCCCCCAGGCCGATAGCCCGAAATTCGTCCACCTTTTCCGACGGTATTCCATAAATGTCCTGTCGAACAAAAGAGGAACCTACGCCGGTGCAGCGCACTTTATCCACCTGGCCGATGTCCATTTGGTTTTCCGCCAGAAACTTGCCGAAAGCCCCATAGGCCGACGTCACCGGATCGTCGGCCCGGACTCGGATGGGGCTGATCGTCCGCCCTTGCTGCATTCCTACGATTTTAGTGGTGCTGCCACCGATATCAATGCCGATGGTGACGCCCATACCGCCGCCGCCTTTCCCGCCTTCCGCGTTTTTTGATTTTCCCGCTTTCGCTTGCTTAAAATTCGGCGCTACCCACTGTGCGGGGGAAGGGCAGCACGTCCCGGATGTTGGAAATTCCCGTCAGATACATAATCAGGCGCTCAAAGCCCAGACCATAGCCGGAATGCTTTGTGCCGCCGTATTTCCGCAAATCCAGATACCACCAATAGGGCGCTTGGTCCATGCGCAGCTCTTCCATGCGGGCTTGGAGCTTATCCAGCCGCTCCTCGCGCTGGCTGCCGCCGATGAGTTCGCCGATGCCAGGGGCCAGCATATCCATGCCAGCTACGGTTTTGCCGTCGTCGTTTTGGCGCATATAGAAGGATTTGATCTCCTTGGGATAATCGATGACAAAGACCGGTTTTTTGAATTCCTGCTCGGTCAGATACCGCTCGTGCTCGCTTTGCAGGTCGCAGCCCCAATAGACTGGGAATTGGAATTTCTCCTTGTGTTTTTCCAAAATCTGAATCGCCTCTGTATAGGTGATTCGGGCGAAGCGATCCGTATTGGCCAGCGCGTCCAGCCGGGCCAGCAGGCCCTTATCCACAAAGCTGTTGAAAAAAGCCATCTCGTCCGGGCAGCGCTCCAGCACGGCGCGAATGATAAATTTGGTCATGTCCTCCGCCAGGTCCATATTGTCGTGGACGTCCGCAAAGGCCACCTCCGGCTCCATCATCCAAAATTCCGCCGCGTGCCGGCTGGTGTTGGAGTTTTCTGAACGGAAGGTGGGGCCAAACGTATAAATCTTTTGAAACGCCTGGGCGAAGGCCTCTCCCTCCAGCTGGCCGGACACCGTCAGGTTGGCGGCGGCGCCGAAAAAATCCTGGCTGTAATCCACCCGGCCGTCCTTATCCCGGGGCGGGTTTTCCAGATTCAGCGTGGTCACCCGGAACATATCGCCGGCGCCCTCGCAGTCGCTGGCGGTGATGATGGGGGTATGGACGTAAACAAAGCCTCTGTCATGGAAAAACTGGTGGATGGCGAAGGCCGCTTCGCTGCGCGTCCGGTAAGCGGCGTTGAACAGATTCGTCCGGGGCCGCAGGTGGGCGATGGTGCGCAGAAACTCCACCGAATGGCGCTTTTTCTGCAAAGGGTAATCCGAGGGGCTCTCCCCCTCCACCCGGAGCTCTTCGGCGTGAAGCTCCACGGCCTGATTGCCCTGGGATTCCGTAATCCGGCCCCGTACTCGCAGGGCGGCGCCTACCCCCACGGCCTTGGCCAGTTCGTAAGCCGGCGTGCCTGCGTCGCACACAACCTGAAGGTTTTTCACCACCGAGCCGTCGTTCAGCTCGATAAAAGCGCAGGCCTTCACATCCCGCACGGTGCGCGCCCAGCCGCACAATTCGGCCTGTTGGCCGATGTGGTCCTGGGGGTGATGCAGCAATTCTTTCACTGTCAGCTCAGACATATCGTTCCCCTCGTTTCTTTTCCGATTTTCCTCGGGCCGTCCGGCGCCGTTTTCCGCTATGCCTGGCTTTTATAAGCCTGCAGAGCCGCGGCGATCTGGTCCGGGCAAGAGGTGGGCTTCCGGCCGCACTGGACGCCGGAGAACTTCCGAATCACCTCGTCCATATCCATGCCTCGCAGCAGCTGGGAAATACCCAACAGGTTGCCCGGGCAGCCGCCCACAATTTCAATATCCTTGATATGATTGTCTTCTACCGTAATGACGAACCGCCGGGCGCATACGCCCTGAGGCTCATATGCAAAAGTCTCCATAATCGATTCCTCCGTTATGTTGTCTAAAAGGCCGCAGGCCGCGGCTCATGTATCAATTTATCACATTTGCCCCCTTCTGTCCATATGCAGGCGGGCAAAATCCCGCTTTTTGTGCCTGTCTATCAGGCTTTTGGCCCTCTCTCCCTTTTATTTTGGTATTTTTGACTAATTTTATACTTGCGGCCCGGCGCTTTTTGTTTTACACTATATTATTATACAAGGGCGGGCGCTTCTTTGCCCCCTTGGTTTGCGAAAGGAGCACAGGATTATGAAAAAACTGATCGTCACCCTGAGCCGCGAATACGGCAGCGGCGGCTTGGAAATCGGCCGCGCCCTGGCGGAAGCCCTGGGCCTGCCCTGCTATGACAAAAAGCTGCTGAGCATCGCCGCAGAAAAAAGCGGCTTTTCCGAAGAATTGCTGCGCCAGGCGGAATCCAAAGCCACCAACAGCCTGCTCTATTCCTTGGCCACCAGCCTGGGCGTGGGCGCCTACGGGCCGGATACCCTTTCTCTCTATGACAAAATGTACTTAGCCCAGTTTGACGTCATCCGCCAAGTGGCGGAAGAGGGCTCCTGCGTCATCGTCGGCCGCTGCGCCGATTATGTGCTGCGGGATCAAGAAAACTGCCGCCACTTTTTCCTCCATGCCCCGCTGGAAGACCGGATGAACCGGGCGATCAAGGAATATGGCGACGAACCGTCCAACATCAAAAGCGTGGTGCTCAAGCACGACAAAGCCCGGGCCAACTACTATTACCACTATACCAACCAAAAATGGGGCGACGCCAAGCTCTACGACATGACGCTGAACACCAGCTCCACTGGCCCAGAGGGCGCCGTGAAAATGCTGCTCCACTACCTGGAAACCGTCAAAGCGGTCTAATTCCAGTAGCCTGTTTCCCTTCGGCACAAAGCCCTGAATGGGGAATTGCTCCAATATCCGCATGACCCATCCAGCAAAAAGACGGAAGCCAAGCTTCCGTCTTTTGTTTTATTTCTTTAGCGGCCGCCGGGCGCCCAATATGCGAAAATAAGGCAACTCGTTTTCCAGCTGATAAATAGCGGCCCGAGTATCCAAGCTGTCCAGGCAGCCGTCAAAATCCACATACAGATGAAACTGATGCAGCTCGTCGGCCTGGTCGCTCTTTTCCAGATGGATAAACACCATGTTCTGCTTGTTGTCCGCCAACACAGAAAGCACCCCGGCCAAAGAGCCGCTTTCCGAGGGCATATAGAAGGCGGCGCTGATCTGCTCTTCCCGCCCCGGCCGATGAATCAGGCTGCGGGAAACCACTGCCGTCAGCCCCTGCTCCGCCGGAAAAATCCCGTTCAGATACAGCTTGCGGCTTTCCAGCTGCTGATAAAGCTCGTTGGTTTTATAAACCCCTTCCAGCGGGACGGCGCCCCAAGCGCACCCCTCTTGCTCCACCAGCTCCAGCGTTTTTTCCAGCGTTTCCGCCGTCTTCAGCTCTTCCGCTCGACCTGCCCCCATAATCTGGCGAACATGCTCTTCCAAACCGGTTTGACAGCATCCCAAGTTCAAGGGAAAATTTTCCGCCATATCCGCCTCATGGCGCAGCTTCCGATTTGGATCTGTCTCTAAAAATACCCGGTACTGCCGGTTCCGGTCCATTCTCAACAAAGATTTCCACAACATACGGGCTTTAAGCTGCATTTCCGGCGCCAGGCCGGCGGATATATTTTCCAAAATCAGCCGCTCCTCCCGAGCGGAATATACTGAAACCCCCCGGCTCAGCTTGGTTTGGGCAATGCGGACCGACGCTTCCATCCGGCGCAGGAAGACGTCTTTCAAGTTTTCGTCGCAGCTGGCGATAATCTGCCGGAATAATTCGATCTGGTCCATGAAGAAACCCCCGATATTTTTTGTTCTTTTTGCGCCCCCGGCAGGGGCTTTCTCTCTGCATACTGCATATCTATCTTATATAATTTTAACAGTATGAACCTCCGGCTGTCAATGGAATTCCTGCACAAGGAACGAGAAGAAACCGCGCCGTTTGCTTGCGGCGCCTCGGATGAAAACGCAGCTTTGCTTTGCAATTTGCCGAGACTGCCCGACTGCGTTTACAAAAGGCTTGATTTTTGATATACTTCATTTATATAGGACGCCTACGGCGTCGGAGCGAGAGGAGAATGGAATATGCGATTGATTGATTTGAGAAGCGACACCGTCACCCAGCCCACGCCGGAGATGCGCCGGGCCATGGCCGAGGCCCTTGTGGGAGACGACGTTTACCAGGACGACCCCACCGTCAACCGGCTGGAGCAGGAGGCCGCCCGCCGATTGGGCAAGGAAGCCGCCCTGTTTCTTTCCAGCGGCACCCAAAGCAACCAGGTCGCCGTTATGAGCTGGACAAAGCGGGGCGACGAAATCATCGTCAGCGACGGCTGCCATATTTATGAACACGAGGTGGGGGCGGTGGCCGTGTTGTCCGGCGCCAATATGCGCACTCTGCATTTTGACGGCGGCATTCCCCAGCCCGCCTTGATCGAAAGCGCCGTCCGGGGGCAAGACATCCATTTCCCTGAAACCGCCCTGATCTGCGTGGAAAACGCCCTGTCCAACGGTCGGGTCGTCCCCGTTGACATCATGAAGCAGATTTATGAAATCGGCCAAAAGCGCGGCATCCCTGTTCATTTAGACGGCGCTCGAATTTTCAACGCCGCCGTTTCCCTGGGCGTGGACGTTCAGGAGCTGACCCAATACGCCGATTCTGTGTCCTGTTGCCTTTCTAAGGGGCTGTGCGCTCCCATCGGCACTGTGTTGGCCGGCAGCCAAGCCTTTATCGACCGAGCGCGGAAAAACCGGAAGCTGCTGGGCGGCGGAATGCGCCAGGCCGGCGTTATCGCGGCGCCCGCTCTCATCGCCTTGACCCAAATGCCCGCCCGGCTGAAGGAAGACCACGACAACGCCAAATATATGGCGGAAAAGCTGGCCGTTATTCCAGGCGTAAGCTGCGACCCCAGCCAAGTGGAAATCAATATGGCGTTTTTCTCCATCGATAAGCCCGCCGCCGTTCGAGACAATTTACAGGCGGCCATGAGGGAAAAGGGAATCAAAATCAGCCCGGAGGACCAAGGCAAATTCCGCTTTGTAACTAACAACGACGTATCCCGCCAGGATATCGACCAGGCTATGGCCGCGTTGGCGGAGTGCTTGCAATAGCCCATGGAACCAGTTTGGACCTGCCCCGTCTGCGGCCAACCGCTGGACGCCGAGCAAAACCCGGCCCGCTGCCCGGCAGGGCATTGCTATGACAGAGCCCGCAGCGGCTACTGGAATCTGCTTCCTCCAGGCGGCAAACATTCCAAGCAGCCGGGAGACAACAAGGAAATGATAGCCGCCCGGCGGCAGTTTTTGGACTTGGGCCATTACCTTCCCTTGGCTCGGTTGGCGGCGGAGCTGGCGCTGGAAGACCTGCGCTCCCCAGCCGCCGCGCTGGACGCAGGCTGCGGCGAGGGATATTACAGCCAGGTTTTGTATCGTCAAGCCCAGGCCGCCGGTTTGGACCTGCTGGTCGCCGGAGCGGATATCTCCAAATTTGCGGTAAACCAGGCGGCCCGCCGGCTGCCCCAAGGGCGTTGGGCGGTGGCCAGTTTATACCGTCTGCCTGTGGCGCCGGGCCGCTTCGACCGGATTTTCAATTTGTTCGCTCCCCACAGCCCCTCGCAATTCGCCCGGGCGCTGGCCCCTGGCGGGCGGCTGCTGATTGCGGCGCCCGGTCCCCGGCATTTATGGGAGCTGAAGCAATTTCTCTATGAGACCCCCTACCCCAACCCAGTCGAAGATTTGGAGCTGCCCGGCTTCTCCCTTCTGGCCCGCCGGCGGCTGACCTACCCCATGGAGTTGGACCGCCAGGCGCTGAATCTGCTCTTTCAAATGACGCCTTATTTCTACAAAACTCCGCCTCAGGCCAAGGAGCGCCTGGCCCAATGCCCCGCTTTGACTGTCGCCGCCGACTTCATCATCACAGTAGCGGAAGCGCGGCGGCCGTAAGTCCCGCAGGCGAAAAGCGCGCCTCGCCGGAAGGTGAATTGGAAATTATATCAAAAAGAGCCAATCGACGAACAACTCGCAAAGCGGGCCGTGAAAGACGCAAACTGCTCCAAACCGCCCAAACCCTCCGGCGCCGAGGCCGGCAAACCCACAACATTCCTGCGGAACGCGGCAACCCGCTCCGTGAACGGGAGCAGAACCGTCCGCCGCTGCGGACACGACGAGGTGTTTTTTTATGGAATATGAAGGTCAAATTTGCAGAAGCCCTATGGAACGAGGCTCTTATATGCTGCCTGTGTCGGTGGGATGCTCTTATAACCGATGCAAGTTTTGTATACTATTTAAGCATCTCCAATACCGAGAGTTGCCGCTGGAGCAGATTGAACAGGAGTTGCAGCGGGTCAAACGCGTAGGCGGAGACCCAGAGCGGGTGTTTCTGGGCGACGGAAACGCCTTTCAGCTGGAAACCGACCGGCTGCTGACGATTTTGGAGCTGGTCCGGCGCTATTTTCCCAGCTGCCGCGCCGTCAACATGGACGCCACTGTAACCAGCGTCAGCCAAAAAAGCGACCAAGCGCTGGTTCAACTGGCCCAGGCCGGCGTCAGCCGCCTGTATCTGGGCATTGAAAGCGGGTTGGACGACGTGCTGACCCAGATGGACAAGGACCACAACCTGGCGCAAGCCTACCGGCAGATTGAACGGATGCAGCAAGCCGGTATGATCTACGACGCCCACATGATGACCGGCGTAGCCGGCAAAGGCAGGGGCCTGGAAAACGCCCGGGCTACTGCGGCATTTTTTAACCGCACCCGCCCTTCCCGCATTGTGAATTTTTCTATGTTCGTTCACCGCAGCGCCCCTCTCTATCGAGAAATTGAGGCGGGCCGCTTCCAGCCGGCAACCGAGCTGGAAAACCTGGAGGAAGACCGGCTGCTGCTTCAGCTGCTGGAGGATTGGCCGGCGGAATATGACGGCTTCCACGACCATATCCTGATCCGCGTTCGAGGAACCCTGCCCCAGGATCGGGCGAAAATGCTGGACAAACTGGACCGGGAAATTGAAAAGCGCCGGGACCTGCCCCCGGAAATCTCTTGGGCTCGCTGAAAAAACGGTATGCGTCCAATGAAGATTTCTTGTAAAAAACTTTTTTTCATCGGCTTTGCTCTATTGTTCCCTCTCCTATCCGCCGCCTGCGTTTCTGACTTTGACGGCAGCCGGACAGGAAACGACAGCCAATTGATTATGGATTATCGCCTATTCAACACAACGGATTCTCAAAATCTCACCGTGGAGGCTGGGGACGTCGTTCATGTCGAAATCACAGCGGAAGGAGGCCGGCTGTCCCTTACCATCCAAAAAGACGGCGAGCCGCCCCTTTATGAGAAAGATTCCATCGCAACCTCCGACGCCTTTGACCTGGAGGCGCCGGAGAGCGAAAATTATACCGTAACCGTAACAGGCAAAAGGGCAAAGGGCGGTTTTCGCTGTATCGTGGAAGGTTGAAAAAGGGCTCCCACAAAAAAATCCCCCAAAAAGGGGGATTTTTTCTATTCCTTGGGTAAAGCGGTGAGGGAAGCGATCACGGCCTCTTCCGTCAGCCAAGCGCCCACCCGCATGGGGCGGTCGGTGTTGTTGACAAACACCAGGTCCAGGCTGCCGAACTCGATGGCGGCGTCTTGGTCCTGCTCCACATAGTGAACCGGCAGCTGGTGGGCGTGGCGCTCCGTCACCTCCAGCCCGCCTTGCTGAGCGGCCAGATACAAGGTGCTGCTCAGCTGGCAGACGCCGCCGCCCAGCCCCATCAGCTCTTCTTTATCCTTGAAGATAACGGCCTGCTGGTATCCCTTTTCCGCCGTGCGCTCTCCTACCGTCTGGTTGAAGGAAAAGGAGCCTCCCGGCGGAATCACAGCGCCGTTGATCTGCTCGGCGGCCAGCCGAATGTTTGTCAGCCGGCCCTTGTGCTTATCCAACAGCGGCGTGCTGACGGAGGCGATTTCCTGCTCCTGTTCCTCTGGCGGCGCCAATTCTTCCTCCGGCGTCGGGAGAGACGCGGAGTCGGGCTCGGCCTGTTCCGTCGCTGGCGTGAGTCGGCCGGCGCCTGACTCTTCCATAGGAGTTTTGCTCTCCGGCGCGTCTGGCGGAGACTGGGGCTCCTCCTGGACCTGGGGATTGCGGGAACAGCCCGCCGCCAGCAACAGACAGCAAACGGCCAATCCAATCCGCCGTTTCATCCAAATTCCCCCTTTTTATTCCAAATTTCTGTGCTTCACAACTATTGTGAACAGAAAACTGCCGGTTATCCATGCGTCGGCGGCGTCCGTTTTATTTTTTATGATATACTCGGTTTATCGAAAAAACAAATTGGAGAGGACGACGCTTTGGCATTTTTATTTTCGTCGCCGAAAAAACAAACAGAAAAAGCCTATCAGGCGGGCAAAAGCGCCCTTTATGACAAACATGACTACGCTCAGGCGGAACGGCAACTGCGCAAGGCGGCTCAGCTGGGCCATGCAGAAGGGCAAAGGCTCTACGCCACTCTTCTGTTCCTCCATAAAAAAGACATTCCCGCCGCTTTGGAATGGATGGAAAAAGCGGCGGCTCAAAACGAGCCCCACGCTGTGAGACGCTGCGTCGAGTTGTATTCCGGCGAAGACGGCCCATATGAACCCTGAGCTGATCCGCGCAGAAAAGGCCCTCTTTTGGGCCCAAAAGGCCCGACAGCTAAAGCTGCCGGACGCGTAGCAGCTATATCGCCAGGCAGAGATCGGCCAAAATCCCGCCGCCCTCTACGATTTGGCGCTGGAGCAGTTTCAGGCTTATCAATATGAATCCGCCCTGCTGACCATGGAACGCTCCGCAAAGCAGGGATATGCTCCCGCTATGATTTGGTGCGGACAGAAGCTGGAGAAAGGGATTCCCGCCCGCAAGCAATCTGATTTTGCTTCCATTCAGCCAGACTCGAAAAACGCGCTGCAATGGTATGACAAGGCGGCTCCGCTGGGGGACCCGGAAGGCCAGTTCCAACGCGGACGGCTGTGCGAACGCGGCCTCGGACGGAAGCACAGACGTTTTGGCAGCGATGGAATGGTATTCCAAAGCTCTGCTGCAAGGGCACTCCGGCGCTTTTCCCGTTTTTTTGCTTTGTATCCCCAGCATATGTGGGATGCTTTTGAAAAACGCCTTGCCGACCAATAGGCTCAGGCCGCGCAAGCAGGAGACTGCTGGGCTGGGTTTCTTTGCGCCGAGCTGCGCTGCTGGGGCCAACAGCGGCCTGCGGCAGATTCAACTCTGCTGGGCTGGTGCAAAGCCGCGGCTCGGCTGGGCCGGCCGGAGGCTCAGTTCCGGTTGGGCTTCCTGCTGGAGCAGGACCTGGGGGCCTCAGCGGACAAACAACAGACGTTTTATTGGTATGAAAAAGCCGGCGAACAAGGCCATGTGGAAGCCTGGGACTGCTGTATTACCAAGGTCGGGAAGGCGTCGTTCAGGATTACGCCAAGGCGTTGGCGCTGTTTGAAGCGGCGGCAAAGCAGGGGCATTTTCCGTCGGCGGCTTACTGCAGGCGAATGCTTCTCCAGGGCCAAGGCGTCGGAAGCGACTGGACGGAGGCTCTGGACTGGTATCGCCAGGCCGCTTTCAGCATGGGCGTGAGCGAAGAAAATCTGCCGGAGGAATCGGGCCCCATCAGCTTTCAGCTTTTGCAAATCAGTCAGTTGATGATGGTTTGCGGACAGCAGGCCCTGGCTTATCCGCTGCTGAAAGAACTAACTCAAAACAAAGATTATCCCACCGCTTTTCTGCTGTTGGCGGCTCTTTACCGCCAGGGGATTCCCGGCGAACTGGCGCCGGAGCCGCAATTGGCCAAAGAATGCTTCTCCCGCTGGCAAAACGCCGTCGAGCCAGGAGACGTTTTGGGCTTCGGCAGTTATCCCCAGCATTTGAAGCCCTATCGTTATCAACAAAACCGCTGTTTTGAGCTGACGCCCTGGACTGTTCTGGAAAAACGTCCCGACCGGGTTCTGCTGCTTTGCCGACTGAGTCTGGAATATACCGCCGAAGGCCGTCTATCCTTCCCGCTGTTCAGCGAAGCGGAGCAAGGGCTGGTTCTGGCAGAGCCTTTCCCTCTGAGCAAACAGCAGTTTCAGACCTATCTGGCGGAGCAAAAGCTGGACGAAGCGGCCGCCTTCGCCTCCCTCTACGCTCGAATGGTCAAGGCGCAGAGGGTAGGGATTGCCTATGAAAGGACGGAAAACGGCGTTCAGTTTTCCACCGGAAACCGGCGCTATACGGAGGAGGAACGGCGAGAATGAGAGAAAGTTACAGGTTTGGTTGAGAAGCTAAGTACCCGAACCACAGCGATGCTGCTCTCCGACGGCGCAGCCTTCGGCTACAAATTGTTAAATTTTTACTCATCGGACGAACTGACCTTCCGCCCGGCCGTGTGGGTCGGCCTGCCGGAGGACTAAACAAGCGCTGAAGCAGCAAAAAAAGCCGCCAATGGCGGCTTTTTTGCTGTCGTTCTACCGTCTGATTTTCATCTGCCCTTTGCCAAGATATCAGTTCAAATCCTCCTGATGCCGGGCCATATAATCCGCGGCGGCCTGGGCGGCCTTTTGCAGGGCGCCGGGCTTCATGGGGTTTTGCAAGCCTGCTTTTTCCAGCAGGCCCAGGAAAGTATCCGAACCGCCCTGGCGAGTATAGGCCATATATTTCTCCCAGGCGGCCTGCCAGGATTGGTCCTGCATCAGCTCAAAGATTTGCAGAGCCACCGATTGCGCCAAGCAATAATCGATATAATAGAAAGGACTGGTATAGATATGCAGCTGGCGCTGCCAAGAGGCGCCGGAGCTATAGAAGGGCACGCCGTCAAAATCCAGCCAAGGACGGTACTTTTTGTCCAGCTCGGCCCATTTTTCATTGCGCTGGTCCGGGGTCAGATCCGGGTTTTCGTAGACGATATGCTGAAATTCGTCCACTTGGCAGCCATAGGGCAGGAAATACAGAGTTCCAGAAAGATGGTCCGCTTTGGCGCAGTCAGTCTGGTCGCCATAGAATTTTTGCAGCCAGGGCCAGCAAAGGAATTCCATGGACATGGAATGAACTTCGCAGCCCTCCAGCGTGGGCGAGGCGCACTCCCGCAGCTGAGCGGTTTCCGAGGCCAGGTAGCCGGCGAAGGCGTGGCCGCCCTCATGGGTGAAAACTTCCACGTCGTGAGAAGTGCCGTTGAAATTGGCGAAGATAAAGGGCGCCTTGTAATCGGCCAAATACGTGCAATAGCCGCCGGTCATCTTGCCCTCTTTGGCGATCAAATCAAACAAATGCATCCGGTCCATCTTGTCGATAAAGCCCCGGGTCTGCTCGTTCATCTCCCGATACATCTCCACTCCCGAGCGATAGGTGTCGTCAAAGCTCCCTTGTGGCTTGGGGTTGCCGCCGTTGCGGGAGACAGGATCGTCATAGAATTTGAAATCCTCCAGCCCCAGCCGCTTGGCTTGGGCCTTTTTCATCTCTATCACCCGGGGGACAATCTCGTTGACAACCTCCTGACGGAAGACGGCGGCGTCCTGGGCGTCATAGCAGTTGCGGGTCATCCGCAAATAGCCCAGCTCCACAAAATTCTTGAAGCCCAGCTTTTTGGCAATGGTCGTGCGCACCTTCACCAGCTTGTCGTAAACCTCGTCGTATTCCTTTTTATGGGCGGTATAAAAATCGCTTTCCGCCTGATAAGCGGCCCGGCGGGTTTGCCTGTCTGGGCTTTCCTTATAAACGCCCAGCTGAGAGAGATTCAGCGTCTGACCCTGGAACGGGATGCGAGCGCCGCCCTGGAGCTTCTGATATTCCATCACCAGCTTGTTTTCCTGCTCCAAATCGGCCAATACCTCCGGCGAAATGGTTTTGGCGTCGATTTCCGCGTTGGTAAAAAACACCTTGGGAAAAACCTGCTCCAGCTGAGACCGGAAGGGGGAGGCCAACACGGCCCGGTAAAAATCCGTCAGCGTCTGCTCAAAGGCAGGGCAGTTTTCCGCGTAAAATTCCTCTTCCGCCAAGTAGAAGGGGTCTTCGGTGTTGATCGTATGGCGGATAGAGCTCAAATTCATCATGGTGCTGGCGGGCATATGGATTTCCGTATGGCGGCGCAGCAGAGCCTCGGCTTCTGCGGGGCTTTTGGCCTCTTTCATCTGCTGAGTCATCTGCTCATAGTCCGCCGTCAGCGCGGCAAAATCCACCCGTTGATAGGGCATTTGTTCAAAGGTCATGGTTTCGCTCATGGTCTATTTCGCTCCTTTTGGCAATAAAGTTCATCCGGCCCGGCCCATCCGCCTGGACGGGGCGCCGGGGCCGCTCTGCCCATATTATACCGCATCCGGCGGCGGAAGCAAACAGAATTTGTGGAAAAACCCCGCCGCCCCTGGAAAAAGGGCGACGGGGATCTGAATCTTATTCGGGATGTTCCGCATCTCCATTGGAGAACAAAAAGGGAACCGGGATCCCCAGGACAAAGCCCCGGGATATGAAATAACCGATTGGCGAAACTTCATACTGGTACAGGAAGGGGAAATAAACTTTCCATACAAAGGCCAGCCAAAGGGCAAAGGCCAGCCAGATTTTCCAGCTGTGGGAAAGGTTTTTCAGCCGAATCCGGTCTATCCGGCCAGAAATCGCCGCGCCCAGCAGAAAACCCAGCAGATATCTCCCGCACAAAATTAACTGTAACTTCCATCCCGTCGGAAAGTCTATCGTGGGGTCCCGCCTGCCGCTGTAATAGTATCCCGCCGCAGACAATCCGGCCCACAGCAGCAGAATCAACCAAAAACAAATTTGCTGTTTCCTTTTATTTCTCTCAGACATATTTCTAACGCCTCTTCACCTTTGACAACAATATCAGGATCAGAACCCGTTCATTGGTTGCAAGAACCATCCGAATTGATAAAATAAAAGGCGCGTATTAAGTTATCGCCGCTATTCGGAAGTAAAAAAGGAATTTTAGGCTCACGCTCTTTTATTCAGAATAAACCTTCCACAGTTGAGAAGACCCGTCGTCTCTATTGTTCCATCCGTAAAAAATAGGAGCGAGGACCTACGCTACTACTATAGCGCCGCGTCGATTATCTGTCAATTATTTTCTGTAAAAGAATTTTATTTGTTCTTATCTTTTGAGAAAAGTACAATCCCGCTCAAACGCCGGCGCATCGAGAAAGAATAATTTTACATTTATCGTTCTGAACCCCAAAAGTCAATTTCGTTATTTTATTATCAATTTCAAGGTTTTGAAGCTTTTTTTCCTTAGAATCCATTGTTTTTGTTGCGGATTTCTTTCTTTTGTATTATAATGATTTTTGCCGGCGGGAGTCCCTTGGGGCTTCTTGCCGCAAACGCGCCAATATTTTCGGCGCTTTCTCTGAATTGCAGAAACCAGAAGAGGGGTTTTTGTATTTTTGCAGGATTATCTTTGTGAGGTGAAACTATGGCCTATTCGTTCCACGGGGGAATTCACCCCAACGACCAAAAGGCTGCGACCAACAAAAAGGCGATTGAGCCTATGCCGGCGCCGGAAAAGGTTTATCTGCCGGTTTCCATGCACATCGGCGCCCCGGCCAAGCCGGTTGTCAAAAAGGGCGACCATGTTTACATGGGTCAGCTGGTTGCCGAGGCCGCCGGCAACGTCAGCGCCAATATCCACGCCACGGTTTCCGGCGTCGTGGCCGACGTGGCGCCCCATCCCCATCCCAACGGGACTAAGGTCCTGACCGTCATTATTGAAAATGACTACCAAGACCAGCCTGACCCGTCCCTCCAGCCCCTGAACGCCGACGGCATGACGCCGGAACAGATTGCCGAGGCGATCCGGGAGGCGGGCATTGTGGGCCATGGCGGCGCCACCTTCCCCGCCCATGTGAAAATTCAATCCGCCGTGGGCAAGGTGGACACGCTGATTATCAACGGCGCCGAATGCGAACCCTACATCACTTCGGACCACCGGGTGATGCTGGAGCAGACTCAAGATGTGATCGACGGCATTAAAATCCTCATCAAAGCCCTGGGGCTGCACCGCGGTCTGCTGGCTGTGGAGGAAAACAAGGCGGACGTTTTCGGCGTCGTTCAGAAGCTGCTGCCTCCAGACGGCTCCATCGAGCTGTGCCGGCTGAAGACCAAATACCCCCAAGGCGCGGAAAAACAATTGATTTATGCCCTGACGGGCCGTCAGGTTCCTTCCGGCAAGCTGCCCGCCGACGCGGGCTGCGCCGTCTTCAATGTGGATACCGCCGCCACAGTGGCTCGAAAATTCAAAACCGGCATGAACGACGTCCGCCGCATTGTCACCGTCTCCGGCTCCGCCGTGGCCGCCCCCAAAAACCTGGAGGTCCGGGTGGGAACGCCCATCGGCCAGGTGATCGAGGCGGCCGGCGGCTTCAAAGAGGACCCGAACAAAATTCTGATGGGCGGCCCTATGATGGGCGTGGCCCAATTTGATCTTTCCGCCCCGATTTTCAAAGGGACCAACGCGATCCTGGCCTTTTGCGGCGACGAGGGCAAGGGAGCCAAAAACCCTTCCTGCATCCGCTGCGGCCGCTGTGTTTCCGCCTGCCCCATGAACCTGGCGCCCACGTATCTCTACCTGTATGGGCAGAAGGGCAATATCGAGGCTTGTGAAAAATACGACGTGCTGGACTGCATCGAGTGCGGCGCTTGCACTTATGTCTGTCCCGGCAAGCTGCCGCTGGTGCAGGGCATCCGCTCGGCCAAGCAGCTGGCGCTAAACGCGCGCAGAAAGTGAGGGTCCTTATGGCAGATTTAAGCAAATTGATTGTTTCGTCCTCCCCCCACATCCGGCACGAGGACAATACCCGGCAGATTATGCTGGACGTGGTCATCGCCCTGATGCCGGCGCTGGCCATCGCCGTCTATGTGTTCGGCCTCCGAGCTCTGACGATGACGGCGGTTTCCGCCGTAGGCTGCGTGTTTTTTGAGTGGCTCTACCAGACGTTGATGCGCCGGCCGATTACCATTGACGATTGCTCCGCCGTCGTCACCGGCGTGCTATTGGCCTATTGTCTGCCCGCCTCCTCCCCTATGTGGATGGTGCTGATTGGCGACGCTTTCGCTATTATCGTGGTCAAGCAGCTGTTTGGCGGCATCGGCAAAAACTTTATGAACCCGGCTCTTTCCGCCCGGGCTTTTCTAATGAGCTTTCCTCTGTTGATGACCACCTGGCCGCCCGTCCGCACGAAAATGCCCTTGTTCTCCGCGCCGGACATTGTATCTGCCGCCACCCCCTTGGCCAACCTGAAACAGGGGCTGATGCCCGACGCCTCCCTGATCGACCTGGCTCTGGGCATGGTCAGCGGCTCGCTGGGCGAAATTTCCGCCCTGGCTCTGCTTGCCGGCGGGTTGTACTTGATTTCCCGCAAGGTCATTTCTCCCCATATCCCCCTGTCTTATCTGGGCACGGTGGCGCTGCTCAGCTTCGCCTTCCCCCACGGCTGCGGTCGGACGGAGTTCATGCTGGCCCAGCTTTGCAGCGGCGGCCTGATGTTGGGCGCCATTTTTATGGCGACAGACTATTCCACCAGCCCCATCACCAAAAAAGGGCAAGTGATATTTGGCGTGGGCTGCGGCCTGCTCACCGTGTTCATCCGCTTCTTCGGCAACCTGCCCGAGGGCGTCAGTTATTCCATCCTGGTGATGAATTCCACCGTATTCCTGATTGAAAAGATGACAAAACCCCGCAAATATGGGTATACGGCCCCCAAAAAAGCCAAAAAAGCCCCGAAAGGAGAGGCTGCCAAATGAGCGAGAGCCTGAGAAAAGACCTGCTGCGCCTGGGCGGCGCTTTGCTGGCCATCACGGTGGCCGTCGCCCTCTGCCTGGGCTGCGTGGACACCCTGACCCGAGACAGAATTGCCCGGATCAAAGAGGAAAATATCCAGAACGCTATGCGGGAAGTCTGCGGCGCCGACGCTTCCTTTGAGCCGATGACCCTGTCCCCAGAAGAGGACTCGACCATTACTTCGGCCAGCCGCATCCTGCGCCAAGGCAAAAACGACGGCTTCTGCCTCCAAGTGGAGCCTATGGGCTTTGGCGGAGCCATCACCATGATTGTGGGAGTGGACGGCCAAGGCGCTGTGTTGGGCGTTGAAATTGTGGAGCTCAGCGAAACCCCCGGTCTGGGCGCTAAGGCGGACGACGTCAAATGGCTGGCCCAATACCAAGGCGCTTCGGGCAGCCTGAACGTGGTCAAGGCCGCCACAGGCAATCCCGGAGACATTACGGCCCTTTCCGGCGCCACCATCACTTCTAAGGGCGTGACGGCCGGAGTCCAAACCGCTCTGGATTTTGCGGCCCGGCAATAAGGAGGACGCCATGAAAAAATTTTTACAACAGCTCTATGAGGGCATCTTCACCAATAATCCGGTGTTTGTGCAGCTGATCGGCATGTGCCCGACTCTGGCCACCACCACCTCCCTGCAAAACGGCATTGGCATGGGCCTGGCCGCCACGGCGGTGCTGATCTGTTCCAACGCGGTCATTTCCTTGCTGCGCAAGCTGATTCCCTCCAAGGTGCGCATCGCCGCCTACATCACCATCATCGCCGGCTTTGTCACGGCGGTAGACCTGCTGATTCAAGCCTATCTGCCGGATCTGTCCAAATCCTTGGGTCTGTTTATCCCGCTGATTGTGGTCAACTGTATTATCCTGGCCCGGGCAGAGGCTTTCGCCTCCAAAAACGGCGTGCTGCCCTCCATTGGCGACGGCTTGGCCATGGGCTTGGGCTTTACCTTCGCCCTGTGCGTCCTGTCTACTATTCGGGAAATTCTGGGCGCCGGCACGCTGATGGGCTATCCTCTGTTTGGCGATAGCTTCCAGCCTGCCATCCTGATGATTCTGCCCGCCGGCGGCTTTTTGACCTTGGGCTTCGTCATCGCTTTGTTCCAAAAACTATTGAAAAAGAAGGGGGCGTAATCGATGAGTTTTACCGAGCTGTTTTCGCTGGCTTTAGGAGCCATTTTGATGGAAAATTTCGTGCTGGTGAAGTTTTTAGGCTGCTGCCCCTTCCTGGGGGTTTCCAAAAAGACGGAAACCGCCGTGGGCATGGGTATGGCCGTTATCTTCGTCATGACCGTGGCCTCCGCCGCCACTTACCTGGTAAATGAATATGTGCTGCTGCGCTTTGACCTGGAATATATGCAGACGGTGGCGTTCATCCTAATCATCGCCAGCCTGGTGCAGTTTGTAGAAATGTTTCTGATGAAAGCCATGCCCGCCCTTTACCAGGCGCTGGGCATCTATCTGCCGCTGATCACCACCAACTGCGCGGTATTGGGCGTGGCTCTGCTCAACGTTCAGCAGGAGCTGAATTTCATCGGCTCTGTGGTCTATGGCTTTTCTGCCGCCGTGGGCTTCACTCTGGCTATCGTGCTGTTCGCCTCTGTCCGGGAGCGGCTGGAGTTTGCCGAGTGCCCTCCTTCTTTTGAAGGCTTCCCTATCGCGCTGATCAGCGCTTCCCTGCTGGCCATGGCCTTCATGGGCTTCCAGGGGCTCAAGATTTTTTAACCGCCCGAATCAACGGATGAGGTGATAACTTTGTTTACATTAGCAATCGTCGCCCCAGTGGTCGCCTTGGGCGCAATGGGCCTGTTTTTCGGGCTGCTGCTGGCGGTAAGCTCTAAGATATTTCATGTGGACCAGGACGAGCGCCTGCCTCAAATCCTGGAGGTTCTGCCCGGCGCCAACTGCGGCGGCTGCGGGTATCCGGGCTGCTCCAATTTTGCCAACGCCGTCGTTTCTGGAGAAGCGCCCTGCAACGGCTGCATCGTGGGCGGCGCGGAGGTCGCCGCCAAAGTGGCGGCTGTGATGGGCGCAGAGGCGGAAGCGCAGGACCGGCTGGTGGCCCATGTCAATTGCCGGGGCGGCGTCAACGCCAAACGCAAGTTTGAATACGAAGGCATCCAGGATTGCCTCTCCGCCTCCAAGGTGGGCGGCGGCCCTCTGGCTTGTTCCTTCGGCTGCCTGGGCCTGGGGACCTGTGAAAAAGCCTGCCCCTATGGCGCCATCCGGGTGGTCAACGGCGTGGCCGTCGTCAACTCTGACCAATGTCGGGCCTGCGGGCTGTGCATCGCTTCCTGCCCTCGCCGGCTGATTTCTCTGGTTTCCGAAAAGCAGGATGTATTTGTCAGCTGCTCCTCCCACGATCGGGGTCCCGTGCTGCGGGAAAACTGCAACATCGGCTGCATCGGCTGCACGCTGTGCCAGAAAACCTGTAAGCACGACGCCATTCATGTGGAGAATAACCTGGCCTCTATCGACTATAGCAAATGCGTAAACTGCGGCGAGTGCATGAACGTCTGCCCCCGCAAACTGATTGTGCGGGCCAGCGCCATCACCAGCACAACCCGTGAATCGGACCTGTAACGGCTTTCCCGCTTAAAAAAAGGCGATTTTTCCGGCAAATTCGTGAATTTACGGTTGAAACCCGCCGCCATTTCATATACTATTAAGAGACAGCGGCGCCTGCTTTTGCTGTCTCTTTCTTTTGCCCGCAAAGCTGACTGCGGCAGGCCCGAGCCTGATTTTTGTTTTTGCAAGGAGGCTCCCACCGTTATGGCCAAAAAAGGTATCAATTCCACTCACTCCATTTATTACGGCAGGCGAAGAGGGTTCAAGCGCCGCCTGACGATTTTTCTGCTGGTCCTATTGCTGATTCTCATGGCTTTAGCCGCTGGTTTTTTCTATTTGCAGGAGTTTATTGTGTATACAGCCGACGGCTTTCGGTTTGATTTCCCCTTTCTTCAGCCGAACAACCAGCCCACGCAGGAACCGGAGCTGCCGGAGGAGATCCCGCTGATTACCGGAGACGGCGACGAAGAAGCAAAAACCGACTCCTCTGACGGAGAATCTCCAGACCAGCAGCCTGAAGAGCAGCCCCCTGTTCAATCCATGGCGGGCCATTGGGCCGCCGGCGAACTGGCCCAGGTAGCAGACCCGGCCTATCGGGCCCGGTTGATCGAATGGGCTCAGCAGGCAGATTGCGACACCCTGGTCTTTACTGTCAAGACCCCCAACGGCCAAGTTCTGATTCCCACCGATTCGGCCATCGCCGCCCAGGTGGGTTCCGTCAACGCCGATCCAGCCGTGGTAGAGGGTCTGGCCGCTTTGAAAGCGGAAGGCTTCCACTTGGCGGCCCGTCTTTCAGCCAACCGAGACAATATCGCGCCTCGGGCTCTGCGGGCAAACATGGTGGCCACGTATAACGGCGTCACCTGGATGGACTATGATTACCTGACCTGGATGGCTCCTTCAGGGCCTGACACGGCGGAATATTTGGGTCAACTGGCCGTTTCTTGTAAGCAGCTGGGCTTTGAGGGCCTGCTTCTGGCCGACCTGGGCTACCCCACCCGAGGCAAAACCAACATTGTCGGCACCGATCGGCAGGGAGATCGGGCCGCTCTAACCGCCCAGATGATTCAGAATCTGCGCGGCTATGCCGACGGTCTGTTTATCGCGGCGGAGCTCACCGATACCGCCGCCGCTCAGCTGATCGACGCCGAGGCTGGCCAGGACGTAATCCAGTTGGCCGCCGTCTGCGATTGGCTGACCGCCCCCGTTCCCTTTGCCGAGGACCCCTCTGTAGCGCCCTTGCGCCAAACAATCGAAGCCCAACAGAGCGATTGCCGCCTAATGCTATCCCTCCCCGCCGATATGCTGCCCGCCGATAAGTCTTTCGATTATTATCTGCGGTAAAAAGGAGGGAAAAATCGATAGGAACGAAAGAATGAACAAATGTCTAAGAAAAAAATTGTTTCTCCAGAGCAAATAATGGAACTGCTTGACGCTTGCTATCAGAAATCCATCAACGGCATTTCGAAAATCAGCCCGCCTATCGACCAATTTGCAGATGATTATCTGAAAAAAAATCCTGATCCCGCCAAAGCGGCAAAGAGCATGATTCAGCATCAAATAGCAAAATGCACAACCTCCGGCGTTCTTACTGGTTTTGGCGGACTCGTCACTTTGCCGGTATCTATCCCGGCCAACATGAGCAGCGTCTTATATGTTCAAATGCGCATGATCGCCTGTACTGCGTATATGGCTGGATTGGATGTTTACAGCGATCAAGTACAAACCTTGATATACGCCTGTTTAGCCGGCGTATCTGTTAACGGAGTCTTCAAGAAATTCGGCATTAAATTAGGCGAAAAGGTCGCCAATGGCCTTATCAAAAAAATTCCCGGCCAAGCGCTTGTGAAAATCAATCAAAAGGTAGGTTTTCGCCTAGTCACGAAATTCGGCCAAAAAGGACTGCTTAATTTAGGAAAAATGATTCCCGGCATTGGCGCCGTTATCAATGGCAGCTTTGATTTTGCTGAAACAAAAATTATCGGAAACCGCGCTTATAATCTGTTTTTCAAAGGCGATTTTTCCACTGACGACAACACCCAAAGCGATATCAATTTTTCCGATTTCTTCGACTCGAATACCGCTGATCGAATCATCGATGTCGAGTTTACGGAGACGACCGCAGATTCTGACCGCAAATAGAAAACATCGCCAAAACCGCCCCGGCAAAGTGTTTTGCCGGGGCGGTTTTGTATTTTTCTTTCCCTCAGAAGGAACGAACGACAAAAGAAATCGTTTCGCGGAAGGTTTGGTGACGCACGGCCTTAACGTCGAATTTCACTAAGCGGAACACCAGCTGCATAATGGGACCGCCCATTAAGGTGAAAAGGATCGTGCCCATGCCCACTTGGCCGCCAAGAGCCCAGCCCGCCAGCAAGGCCAAGGCTTCCACGCAAGCCCGGCAGGCGCCTACCGGTTTGCCGGTGCGCCGGGCCAAAATCACCATCAAGCTATCCCGCGGGCCGGCGCCCATGGCGGCGCTGATATAGAGCCAGATGCCCACGGCCATCAACGTCACGCCGAGGGTTCCATAAATCAACCCAGGCAGGAATGCGCCGCTGAGCTTGGGAATCCATCCGGCGGCCAACAGGATATCCACAAAGGTCCCGATGACCAGGATATTCAACAGAGTGCCAAAGCCCAGCCGCTCCTTGCACAGAAAATCCACTGCCACAATGGCCAGCCCCACGGCGATCGAGGCTTGTCCATAAGTCAGCGGGGTCTGCCTGGAAATGCCGTCATGCAAGGCGTCCCAAGGCCCCAAGCCGATGTTGGCTTGCTTCAGCAACACGCTGGCCAACGCCAGCACAAAAAAACCGACAAAAAGCAGCAGCGCTTTTTTGCCCAATACCCATAAACCCTTCATATGCCCTCTCTTTTCTTGCGCCGTCCTATTTGATCTGCCTGTTTGCGGCGTCCTGATACAAGCATACCACGGCCCGAGCGGACGCGCAAGCGGAAGGGCTTACCACATCCGCTGAGCCAAGAGCAGAAACAGAGGCATCGTGACGGCGGAGAGCAGCGTCGTAACCGCCACCGCCCGGGCGCTGAATCGATAATCCGTGCCGAACATCTGGGCCATCATGGAGGCGATCACCCCGCTGGGCGCCGCCACGCCGATGAGGAGAGCCATGGCTGTAACCGTCTGAGCCCCCAAGACATAGAGAGCGCCGGCGGACAGCAGAGGCACAACCAGCAGCTTGACAAAAGAGATGAGATAGACTGTCTTATCCTTTAGACAGGACAACACATTGGCTTGAGAAAGGTTGACGCCCAGCACAATCATGCCCAAAGGGGTGTTGAGTCCGCCCAGATATTCCGCCGCCTGAAAAATGGGGCCAGGCAGCTTCCAGGGGGAGCAGAAAAGCAAGACGCCGCCTGCTAAGGCCAGCGTGCCGGGGTTGAGCAGGATTTTTTTGAAATCCGTCCCCCTTTCGCCGGAAAGCATTCGGGCGCCGTAGGTCCAGGCGATGACCGTGGCGGAGACGATGCTGGCCGAGCCCAAAAAGACCCCTTCCGCCCCCAACAAGGCTTGGAGCAAAGGAATGGCCATAAAGCCGTTGTTGGAAAAAATGACGCACATTCGAGCGTCCTTGGCATAGGGCTTTTGGCTGCGGCCAAACAACAACCAAGCCGCAACGATGGCGATAGCAAAAGTGACGGCGGAATAGAAAAAAGCCAGCGCTAGCTGCCGGGCGTCTTCTTTGTCAAAGGGGCGCTGATAGGAGATAATCAGCACCGCCGGCGTCACAATATTCAGCAGCAAGGCGGAAAGCTGCTTGGAAAATCGTTCGTCGATCATCTTCCGCCGATAGAGCAAATGGCCCAGAAACATCAGCAAAAACATGATAAAAATTTGGCTGACGACGGTCTGTATTGAGTCTTTCACTAAAATCCCCTCTTCCATTTTTCAAACCGGCTTCTGTCCAACAAAAGCCTCAAAAATTTTATCTCTATCCGCCGCCGGCGTCAAGAGCTCTGCGGCTGTTTTGTACGGAAAAATCCAACGTCCGGCAAGGTCTTGGCTCAACGCTGAAAAGACGTCGCCGCCACAAATCGTCTCCCTTCACATCTCAAAATTTTTGCCGGCGTCAGCTTCCATTCGCTGTTTCAATTCACTGCTTCAATTCACTCTTGTAATCGTCGTCAAAACTGTTTAATATATTCCCAGAAGCCCTTTGGCTTTGAACCAATGAAATTGATGGAATTGGAGGAATTTTTCATGAATCACCTTGCGATCCCCGCCGGAAAAACGGCAAAAAGAAAAACCCGGCGCATCGGCCAAAAGGTAGGCAATATTGTAGCTTGGCTGCTGGCCGGCTGTATTGCCGTGGTCCTGGCCCTGTGCGTCTGGATGTTTCATGGCCTGACGATGAATATTTTGCAGGAACAATGCTCGGATTACGCCAATCTGCTGGCCTATGAACTGGAAAATCACCCCGAAGACCAAGATCCCACGGAGATGATGGATCAGCTGAAAGAACGGCTGAACTGCGAATTCACCATTTTCCATGGCGACGAGCGGGCCTATACCACCATCCAACAAAACGGCCGCCGGGTCGTAGGCACAAAGCTCTCCGCCTCCATCGCCCGCCAGGTTCTGGAGCAAGGGAACAACTATATCGGCCAAGCGGATATCCTAGGCCAGCAGCATCTGTGCGCCTATCTGCCCACCCGAGACGCCGACGGCCAGGTGAACGGCCTAATTTTTGCCGGCGTCTCCCTGGCCGAAGCCTCCCAAAAAATCAATCTGACGGTGCTGTTGGCTTGCCTGGCCGGCGTCATACTGATTGTGCTGGTCGTCATTTTTCTTACTGTTTACTTAAAACGAGAGGTTTCCGCCCCTCTGGGCCGGCTGACAGCTTTGGCTCAAACTATGGAAAAGGGCAATCTAAACGCCCAGCCGGCGGGAATTGATTCAAACGACGAAATCGGCCTGCTGGCCGGTGTGTTTGAAAATACCATTCTGCGGCTGCGGGGGTATATCGACGAAATCGATTCCGTGCTGGAGAGCATCGCTTCCGGCGATTTAACGGCAAGCGTCAACCAGGATTATATCGGCGATTTCGCCTCCATCAAAACCTCTCTGGAGGATATCGTCTCCCAGCTCAACGACACGCTAACCCAGATTGTAGACAGCGCCGACCAGGTTTCCAGCGGCTCTGAGCAGGTTTCCATCGGCGCTCAGGCCCTGAGCCAAGGCTCTGTGGAGCAGGCCAGCGCCGTGGAACAGCTGGAGTCCGTCATCGAAAATATTTCTCACCAAGTGGGGCAGACTGCTGAAAACGCCCAGCGGGCCAGCCAACAGGCCGAAGACGTGGGCCGGCAGATCCAAAAAAGCGATGAAAAGATGCAGGAGATGATTCAGGCTATGGAGCAGATCAACGTCAGCTCCAGCGAAATCAGCAAAATCATCAAAACCATTGAGGACATTGCTTTCCAGACCAACATCCTGGCGCTAAACGCCGCTGTGGAAGCGGCGCGGGCCGGCGCGGCAGGCAAAGGCTTTGCCGTTGTGGCCGACGAGGTTCGCAACCTGGCGGGCAAAAGCTCCGAAGCCTCTCAATCCACCACGGCTTTGATCGAGCGCTCTATGGCCGCTGTGGAGCAAGGCGCCAGAATCGCCGATGAAACCGCTCAACAGTTGGAATCGGTGGTAGCCGGCGCAGAAGGCATTGTCAAAACCATCGGCGTCATCGCCGGCGCCTCTCGTACTCAAGCAGATTCCGTGGCCCAAATACAGGATCAGATCGGCCAAATTTCCAGCGTCGTGCAGACCAACGCCGCCACCGCCCAGCAGAGCGCCGCCGCCAGCGAGCAGCTAAGCGCCCAGGCCGGCCTGCTGAAAAAGCTGACCGAACGTTTCCAACTGAAACGATATGGCCAGCAAAGCTGAAAAGCGATCCATCGCCTTTCAATAGGCGGCCGAGGCCGCGACGCCATCCGTTGAAAAGCCCGCTTTGCTTTTCATAGCAAAGCCCCGCAAAATCGTTTCCGATTTTGCGGGGCTTTTTGGCAAGAGAAAAAAGAAAAGCGAGCGCTCAGTATCTGCAAAATACTGCAAAACGCCCGCCAATGTAACACCGAAACACTATAGATATTCGAACCTCCAGCTCAATTTCGGCGTAAAATTCTGTGCATCGGCATCTGTCTGTAGACCAGTATATCACGCCATCGTTGTTGCGTCAATCCTTCGTATCCGGCTCTATATCCTCACCCTGCTCGGTAACCGCACCTTCCGCTGCCTCAAGTTGCAAAATTCTGTGATCCTCTGTCAGCGCCTTCATTTGACTGATGGCAATTGCGTTGAGCTTTGCCAGTCGTTCTGCCTGCGGTATTCCTTCATTGATGAAAACCGCATTCAGATTTTCCAGATTGGACAAACACACGAACTGCGAAACATTGGCATAGTCACAGATATTTCCCTTTAGACTTGGATTCGTATCACGCCATTCTTTGGCGGTCATACCGAACAACGCCATGTTCAGGACATCCGCTTCATTGGCATAGACCAGTGAGATCTGCCAGGCAGACAATTCCGGCAGAATCAGATTTTCCTTGATGGCATCGGTATGGATGCGGTAGTTGATCTTGACAAGGTCGCATTTGATATCCCAGTCAAGCTATTCCAGCTCCTCGGTCTTGAGCCGTTCAAACTTTTTGACCAGATAAAGCTTAAACTCCACAGAAATCCAGGAGGCAAACTCAAATGTGATTTCCTTGTGGGCGTAGGTACCGCCATAGCGTCCAGCCTTGGAAAAATGCCAATAGCATGGGTTGCATCCACCCACTTCTGCGGCGTCATCACAAAGCTGTTCAGACCAACCTAACTTTTAAACGCATCGAATTCGACACAGTTAAAATCTGGATTATAAAGTGTTTCCTACACACCGAGAAACTTAATGGTGTTTCTGTTACGCAGCCAGTTTTGAATGATGTACCGCGGATTGTCGCTATCTTTGATTTTTGCGATATTCGTCAGACTGAGAAAATCGTCCCGTTTGAGATCCCACTGCATATTGATTTTCGTTCCACGAACAACCAGCTTATCCATGACGCTGCGCCTCTGTTTTCTCTATAAATCTAAGCAGTCCTTGGCAGCCCTCCAGCACATCCCGCCAGGTCGCCTCGAAATCGTCCGTGTACCACGGGTCGGCTACATCGCCGGGGCGGTCGGTAAAGTCCAACAGGAGGTGCATCTTGCCTGCGTAATCTCCGCCGCAGATGCGATACATATTGCGGAGGTTCGCCTGATCCATGCCGATCAGGAGGTCGTACTCGTCGTAGTCCCGATTGGTCAGCTTCCGGGCGCTGTGCCCATCGCAGCGTATCCCATGCTCGGCTAGCTTGCGGCGTGCCGGAGGATAGACCGGGTGGCCGATCTCCTCGGTGCTGGTGGCAGCGGAGGCGATCTGAAACTCCTTCTCCAGCCCCGCTTTCTTCACCAGATCCTTCATCACAAACTCCGCCATCGGACTCCTGCATATATTCCCGTGGCAGATAAAAAGCACTTTCGTCATGCTGGGATGCCCTCGTTTCCTGTTCGCTGTTAAAGTTATTATAACATGTCTTGGAGGACCCGTCGAGAGAAACTTCCAGGTGAGCGCCGCTGTCGATTTTGCTTTGTAGTTCGGATTTAGACCACCCATACTCACCGCAGGCTCGAAGGTGCCATGCCCGCTGTTCCATGGAGAGGTTGGCCTCCATGACCACTACATTTTGCGTCCAATTCAGGCGCAAAGCCTGCTCGGGGATGATTTGAGTTTTACCGTTCTTGCCTTTTCATAGGCATAGAGCCACTTGTACGGAATAATGGCTTTGCCATCTGCCACGGCTTTCCGCTTGCCCCACTTCACATTGGCGCTGATGGACTTGCTCTCCGCCTAGGCGAAGGCGCCCATGATGGTGATGAGCATCTCGCTCTCGGCGGATAGTGTGTTGATGTTCTCTTTCTCAAAGTACACGGCAATGCCCAGCTCCTTCAAGGTGCGAATATAGTTCAGACAGTCCACCGTATTTCGGGCAAAGCGGGAGATAGACTTGACCAGAATGAGGTCCATTTTCCTCTGCTTGCACATTCGGATCATCCGCAGAAACTCAGGGCGCTTTCAGGCGGAGGTGTCGGTGATGCCCTCGTCGGCAAAGATACTGGCAAGCGCCCAGTTTTCCTTCGAGCGGATCAGGGTTTGATAGTAGTCGTTCTTGGCTGCGAAGGAGCCCAGCTGGTCGGCAGAGGAGGAGCTGACGAGGGCGTAGGCCGCTACCCGTAGTCTGGTGGTGCGGGGCTTCTCTGTGGCTTCAATGGTAATGACCCGAACCTGCTTGTCCGCCAGAGCCAGGCTGCCGTCTACGGTTCTTCGTTCTGCCATGCTGTCACCTCCTGTTCGCAACAAACAATACCACAACCTCCTCTCAATAGCTATATGACATAAGCAATAAAAACAACGATGTATTTCTATGTATTTAAGATGATATCCGTACCGAGCTTCTCTGGGACACGCTCGGATATCTTTTGGGCTTCTTTTTCCGTGCAGTGGCCGTGCGCCATAAGGTATTGCAGCAGATTAACAATGCCGCAGAAATCAATATTGGCGTTCTGAGTTTTCATAACTGTCCTCGCTTTCTGGCAAATAACTGCAATAAGTGGGTAAAATCGATTTTCTTTCGAGATTGCGCCCAAAACCAAATCGAAATCCAGCGAAGCGGGTTCAATTTAGAAAGGAGGAGCAGCGCAATGAACGCGCTCTGACTTTTGGAAAAGTCGGAACAAGCGATATGTAGCTTGCTCCGATGTGCATCTGCGCTATAAAAACGATATTTTCTTGAAGACATTGCGGCGCAATGGTTTCATGGCTTTCTGGTCACTAGAGCGATATCCCCAATAGAAGTTGTCAAAATCTCATGTTGCCAGCTTCCATTAGGGATATCGTTTTCTGTGAAGGTTCTTACCCGTTGTAGCTTCAGCATTTCCGCGTATTTCGGACGGTCAGCCGTCGGCAGCTGCATGGCATCCATGGTCTGCTCCATTGTCCAGCCCATGCTTCCCATTAAGCTCCTGATGGTGCTTATTGTACTTTCAATGCGTCCTTCTGTCAGGCCCTCAACACGTCCCTTTTCAAAGCTCCGCTTCATACCGCGTTCCCCAAAGCCCTGGCTCAGATTACACATCTCCGACAGCCTCCTTTCCAACGTTTCTGTCATGGGAATATCAAAATCCTGCTCCAATATCCGCTTCTTTTCGGTGATGATGTTCTCTCCGGAGAACAATGCTCCCAGCATTTTCAGCACACCATCATAGTTTTCTCCATCTGGCTTGCCTAAGCCCACCCGGACATTCTGATAGTTGGATTTCACAAATTCCGTACCGTATTGGGCGGAAATCATCCTGCTGCAATAGTATACAGACCGGGCGTTTTCGCCGGTGATGCGGATATCCTCCGCCACGGGTGTCTCTCTCCATCAATCGATCCTCCTACAACTTGATTTTAGCATATCCACTACAAAAAACCACTGCTTTTTTTAGCGTTTGTCAAAAGGAAGCTTCCGCCGTTAAAACCGGCGGGAGCCCTTTGGCTCGCGCTTTTCGGCAAGAGCCAATATGCGATTTTGCTTCACGCCTTATTATCCGTAACCTTTTTGACCCCCGCCGCGTCCACCTTGCCCTCGGTAATGATGTAGGACGCCACGGAAGTCGCCGATACCACAGCGCCTGCTACAGAGCTGATGGTACTCTCATCCAGTCCAAACGCCATGGACAGGTCTGTGACGATGCCCGCTATTGCTGCCCAAAGCTTGCGGGAGCTCAGCTTTCGTTTCTAGTCAATCTGATTCATAATGTACCGTTCCCCATATTGTAAGATTCGCTCATGTTTTAAGCGCCCCCGCTTCTCCGGCAGGCGCGGGAAAGCCTGTGAACAGGATTTGCCTTCAGCCCTCTTCGTCGTGCGCAGCCTGATTGAGATGCTCTTCGAGCCGGTTCATGGCTTCCGTAACTGGGCCGTTGCAGCCCTGTTCCTTTAAGCCCTTCAAACATGCCAGCAGCCCGTAGCAGATCAGGGTCTGCTCCTTGCGGATGGACTTCAGCTCCTCCGCCTGTCTTCTGCTCCGCTGAACAAACTTGAAGAGCCAAAGGACCACGCCGCCTATCACGCCCAGGGCGGACAGGAGCTCCGCCAGCATCACGACTGTATCCGTACCAATGGTCATTTCCATGCTCAGTTCTCCTCTCTACCGCCCGCGTTTGGCGCTGCTTCTCGGCGAAACAATGGAGGTTTCATCAGCACGTTCAAGCGACCGCCGGGGCCGGAGTGTTACGGCATGATATCGATTGCCGCCGTTCCAACCTATGACGGAAGCGGCAATTAGGTTCCAGCCGGAACCTGTTGGCGCGCAGGCGCATAGAGTATCTCGGGCACGGCGCTGGAGAGCCTTCCTCTCCCGCCGGCATGCCTATGCGCTTTCGCAGCGCAACCCACAGTGTGAAAGGAGCTTCTCAATTATGTCTCTACCCAGTTTCCCCAACGTTGACCCGCCCATCCGGCGGGAAGATGCGGTTAATCAGATTCTTTCCTCCATCGCCATG
>CAJTUM010000004.1:0-227486 GCA_910579575.1 uncultured Eubacteriales bacterium
CCAGCGGCTATTGCCGAAAAGAGCCCCGGCCTCGAGCACAGCGGCCCATGAATCCGCCAAGTCCCATACGGAGTATGGCCGTCGGCCCATGCCGACGCTTCCTGTCATTTAGACGATTGAGAGGGACGAAAAGTGTCGAGCAAATTCAACAAAATTTCGCTGGATTTTCTATGTATATTGTACAAAAAAGAAGACCGGACCTTTTCCAAAGGCCCGGTCTTTTGTCTTGTTTCAGGCGGCGCAAAGCCCCGCGACAGATTGCAACACGCGCACCCAAAATGCGTCTTCCAATCAGCCTTACTCTTCTGTAAATTCAAACAACTCTTCCACTGTCACATGAAAAACCTTTGCAATCTCCATCGCCAGCTTCAGCGACGGATTATACCTGCCGTTTTCCAGATGTACAATCGTTTCACGCCTTGCGCACACCAATTCTGCCAATTCGCTTTGTTTTAATCCTGCTTTTTCCCGATATTCTTTGACCTTCGTTTTAAGGGCCATATCAGACTCCCTTACCGTCCGGCACGCAGAATAGGATGAACCCTATAACAGCCGAAAGGGCGCTACGAGAGCCTGACGGCGCTTATACCCCCTTGCTGTCCATCACACAAAATATGATAAATCGTATCACCGCTAACGCCACGATCATTCCAACAAGCGCATAGCCTGCCGTCGGGCCGTCAATGCATTTGACAGCGCACGCAAAAGCAATGATAATGGCGGCGGTTATCATGATTTTCAATCCGATTGCATCCGTTCTGCACAAATTTTGAATCGCCAGCTCGTCTTTTTCTTCTTTGCTATACTTATAAATGCGGATTGCCTGCAATGCGGAAATTACAATGGTAAATAAACAACCGCTCTCATACGCCTTGTCAATTGCGAAATGTGCGATATTTATACCTTATCAGAACGCTGTTTTGATACCACTCTCAAGGAGGACATAACGCGAAATCTTGCGTATTAAGCATATGCCGCTTCCCCTCCGCCGTCAACTTTTGGGGGGAAATTTTTCGTTTTACTCCACCCCCATTTCCCGCATGGCCTCCGCCAGCTGACGCCACTGGGCCGACAGCGCCTGATAGCGCTCTTTTCCGCTGCCGGTAAGGCGGTAATATTTCCGGGCGGGGCCGGCAGAGGTCTGTCCCTGATAGGTTTCTGCAAAACCGTCCTTTTTCAAGCCCCGAAGCAAGGCGTAGACCGCGCTTTCATTGACGTCCGGGAATATCGTGTGGACGCGGGACAACATTTCGTAACCGTACTGATCCTGCGCCTCCAGCAGATGCAGCAGGCACAGCTCGATCAGCTCCTTTTTCAGCATAAGCCGGCCCCCGCGGCGGCCAGACCCGCCAAAGCGGTCAGCGCCGCCCGAATCAGGTAGGGCCTCTGCCAGTTGGGCGCGGCGAAATCCAAGCTCATACTGCGCAAGACAGACATCGCAAGCAGGCACAGGGTCAGCATGGTAAGCCCCAAGATATATAGAGCCCGCCAGCGCCTGTCCTGCAAGCGGGCCAAGACCAACCCCAGCAAACCCAAGGCCGCGGCGCCGAACCCAGCCAGAGCGAAAGCCAATCCCACAACTCTGCCGCCCCAGTTGGGGGCCAGTAAGCCCGCCTGAGCCAAATCAATCCAGCGATAGGCCGCCAACCAAAGGGTTCCGCCGGCCAGACCTGCCAACAGCAGTTGCAAAATTAGCAGCGCCCAAAGGGCTTGGGGCGGTCTGCCCCTCTGCTTTCTGCCCTGTCGCCCAAACCAAATCAGCGATACCGCCGCCCCAAAGACCGCCAGACAAGCGGAAGCGTTGGGGCGCTGCTCCTGCCCCATCAGCCAACAGGCGGGCAAAAAGACGCAGACTGCCATGCTGCCAAAGGCGGCGAGCCACCGCCGGTATTGCGACGGCCTTTCTATCAGCCGGATTGCCTGCGTTGGATTGCCCCACCGGTTTTCCGGCGGTTCCTCCGGCCGCTCCTCCAGCATCTCCCGATAATCCGCCGCTGTTTCCTCGGCTTCCTCCGGCGGCAGACGCCATCGAGCCGCCAGCTCCAATTTTTTTAGATATTCCAACGCCATTTCATGTCCGCCTCTATTCTCTATTGTATTTTTATCTATTGATAATATTTCAATAGATATAGTCTACCAGCTTCCATAGATTTTGTCAAGAGCGCAGAAGCTCCAAATTGCGCCTTTTAACAGGCGGCTGTTGTGGGCTTGTTCAATCCTCCTCTTCCTCCCCGGCAATCTTATCCTCGGTCTGTTGTCGCGCCCTGCAGGGCGGCGATCGCCGCCAGGCTCGCGCCTGGAGGCGTAACTCGTATAAGCCTTGTGGTTGTCTTTCCCTCACTGCCCGCCGCCGAGGCTTTGGACGGAGGAATCTTCTTCTGCCGCTTTGTGGCTCTCCCTCTTTCGCAAGGGAAGCTCGCCTAACCCGCGCTCCTATCCGTCGCCAGCTCCCGCCAGGACGGCGGAACGGCCTTCATCCATCGCCGAGGCTCTATCCGTCGCCAGCCCCCTTGCCAAAGGGAGGATGACCGCCAAAGGCGGTGGAGGGATTTCCTCCCAACTCCGCCTCAGCCCTGAAACTCTGTTCGCGCATTGCATGAAGTATGACTCGAATTTATCACGCAATACGCAGATTATTCATCCCTCCGCAACGCTTTTTTCTTTCATTGCGCGATTTTTCGTGGTATAGTAGCGTTATCCTCCTGAGGAGGCGACGAAATGGCGTTTTATTTGATGTTGGAAGAAATCATGTGGGAAAAGGGATGAACATGCCTGCCGTAGCCCGGTCCTGCGGGCTATCCGGCGCTATGGTCCGCTAGATGACGGCGCGAAAGCAAAAAAACGTGACTTTGGAAGCGGCCTTCAAATTGTTCCAGAGCTTGGGCGTCTCCTTGCAGCGGCCTTGTTTCACTGGGCTTGATCGGCAAAAGCGAAGATATTATCCAGCGGCAAGCCGAAAGCCTGATTGCCGTGAGCCGCATTTTGAGCGCCGCTTTTCACGACGGATAGCAGGCAATCCGCCGTCCGAATTGATTTTACTTTCGTTCATCCGCCTGGCCCCTCAGAATTTCTGAAAACGCGTTTCTCACCCATTTCAAGTGCAGCCTGTTCGACGATTTGGATATCCCTTTGGAGGATATTTTCTATCGGACGTTCTAAAAGGAACGAAAAGAAGACACAAAAAATATCACGCCCTTTCGGGGGCGAAACGGGAGGTTTGATCAGATGTTTGAAGAAATTACTGCTCAGGCACGGCAAGCAGTTTCTGAGCTGCTGGAGGTTGCCCGGCTGGAGCCGGGAGATCTTTTTGTGGTCGGCTGCTCTTCCAGCGAGGTAGGCGGCGGCAAAATCGGCTCCAATTCCAGCCCGGAGATTGCTCAGGCGGTGTTTCAGGGCCTTTATCCGCCGCTGAAGGAACGGGGAATCTACCTGGCCGCCCAGTGCTGCGAGCACCTAAACCGAGCCATTATTCTGGAAAAAGAGGCGGCTCGGCAGTATGGTCTGCCTTTGGTCAACGCAGTCCCCCAGCCCAAAGCGGGAGGCGGTTTCGCTACAGCCGCTTGGGCCGCTTTCCGCTGCCCGGCGGCTGTGGAGCAAATCCAGGCGGCGGCGGGCATCGACATTGGCGGCACATTGATCGGGATGCACCTGCGTCCAGTGGCTGTGCCTGTGCGGCTGAGCCTGCGGCAGATCGGCCAGGCCAACATCCTGTGCGCCCGCACCCGCCCCAAATTTGTGGGCGGCGTCCGAGCCCATTACAACGAGGAGTTGCTGTAAAGGCAAAAGGCATGACTGCTCTGTTGCCGCCGAACTCTCAGCCATTTGCTTGCCGGAGCAGCCGTCGCGCCATGGCTCCATTTTCTGCCCGTCCTTTCCCCAGAAAAGGGCAACCCAAAACGGGACAAGCCAAATGGCTTGTCCCGTTTTTTGATTGATAGCCAAAAGGAAAAGCGCGCCCTTATGCTCTCATTGCGGCGGTCCGCCGCTCAAAATGCTCTGCAATGTGGCAAACATCTTGGCCACATCGATGGGCTTGCCCAAATGGCCGTTCATACCAGCGGAAAGAACCCGCTGGCGATCCTCCTCAAAGGCGTTGGCTGTTATGGCCACAATGGGGAGACGGGCCAGCTGCGGGTCGTCCAAAGCGCGGATCGTTTTGGTGGCTTCAATACCGTCCATCACCGGCATTTGAATGTCCATAAGAACTACGTCGTAAGGGTTCTCCAGGGAATGGCGAACCTTCTCCACCGCTTCCGCTCCGTCCGAAGCCACGTCCACTGCGCAGCCGGCCTCCTCCAAAATCGTCATGGCAATTTCCTGGTTCAGCTCGTTGTCTTCCACCAGCAGGATGCGCCAGTCGGCAGACTGCGGCGGACAGGAAAGCTCCGGCGCTGACAGGGGGGCGGGAGCCTCGCTGAGGCGGAACGAAAAGGAGCAGAGAAAAGCGCTCCCCTGCCCCAGCCGGCTCTCCACAGCAATCCGTCCATTCATCAGCTCAACCAAGTTTTTGGTGATGGACATCCCCAATCCCGTACCCTGGATGCCGCTGACCGTGGAAGTCCGCTCCCGCTCAAAGGGCTCAAAAATATGCTCCAAAAACTCTGGAGCCATACCGATGCCAGTATCGCGGATACAAAATTCATAGATGGCGGTATCCGCCGTATCCCCAGGCCGTTCGACGGCCGAAATAGAGATCTTTCCGCCGGCAGGAGTGAATTTCAGCGCGTTGCTCAATATATTCAGCAACACTTGGTTGAGCCGCAGCCGGTCGCAGACCACATAAGGGTGAATCAGCGCGCCGTCGTCCATGCAGAGGTTCAGCCCCTTGGTTTCCAAATCCGCCCGTATGATGGACTGCAAATCCTGTAGAACTTGAGGCAAGCTGCAAACCGTCTCGTCAATCGTCACTCTGCCGCTCTCAATGCGGCTCATATCCAACACATCGTTAATCAGGCTGAGGAGATGGCTGGAGGAAGCGGCGATTTTGCTCAGGTAATCCTGCACCAGTTCCCGGTCGTCCAGATGGGCGGCCGCCAAATTGGTAAAGCCGATGATGGCGTTCATGGGAGTGCGGATATCGTGAGACATATTGTTAAGAAACATGGTTTTGGCCCGGGAGGCCCGCTGGGCCTTGACCAGCGCTTCCTCCAGCAGATTGTGTTGCTCCTGGAGTTTTTCGTCCGTCTCCTTGCTCTCTGTAATATCCACAAACATCCCCACATAGGTGATAGGCGTGCCGTCTTCTCGCCGGGAAAGCTTGCCGGCAGCCCGGAACCAGCGGTAGCCCCGGTCCTTGGTCAAAAGGCGGTATTCCACATTGTAAAGCCTTCTGCCTGTGTAATCGTCGATGGTGGCATAATATTCCTTCATCACCCGGTCGTGATCTTCCGGATGGAGCAAATCCGACCAAGAGGAAAGGACGTTTGGGAAATCCTCCTCATCCTGATAGCCGATCATCGCGCGAAAATCCTGGCTCCAGAAGACGCTGGTCATCTGCCCCTGCCGGTCAAATTCCATGGTCCACATACCAGAGCGCAGGATCTCGTGCACCAGCTTTAGCGCCGTGGTTTCGTGCTCCAGGGCTTCCAGGGCCTCCAGCCGCTCCTGGGCCAGCTGCGCCGTTTCGGCGTCGTTGATCTCCTTGAGATGCTTTTCTGTGGCGTCTTCCACAAAGACATAAAAGAGGTCGCCGTAACGGTCGGTATGAACAAAATGTCCATAGTCCTCAATCCACCGGACGGCCCCGTCCTTCCGTATAATGCGGTATTCCACCTGGTCTAAATCGTTGCCGTGTGTAAAAATTTGCTGTTTGATGCTCCGTTGGGTTTCTTCTATGTCCTCTGGGTGAACCAGCCCATGAAACGTATAACCGGTGTGCTCCTGAAATTCTTTTAAGCTCTTGCAGCCATATATCTGAATCAACGCTTGATTGGCATAAATCAAGCGCTCGTTCTCGTCGGCATGATAGATGAAAAAACCGCCAGGCATTCCCGCCGTAATCTGTTCGATAATGGGAAAGGTCTGCTCGCTGAGGATTAAAGCGCGCCGGTCTTTCCGCTCGTGCTTTCGCATAAGAGCTCATCCGCCCTTTCTGTCGTATGACAAAACTTCAAACTATTAAATTGCTGGACGGCGGTTTTTCAGAGAGGCTTGGTAGCCAAGAGCAAGCGATGTTACCCCAACCCAAAGACCGCTCGTTTTCTCCAAAACAGCGTCTCCACATCCGTTTCCCTATCCGTTTTCTTTGCAATCGTCCCCGCTTCAGGCGATCATAGCAAGCAGGAGGTTCTCCTTCTCTGCGGGCCAAGACGGCGGACGTCGCCCCGCCCCCTGCGCCCGCCGCAAAGCCTTCCAAAAGGAGGCGGGCAAGAACGGCGTTTGATCTGCCTTCCTCCCTGGAATAAAAACGTCGAGACCAAAACAGCCGCGCTTTAGCCTTAACGTCCAAAGCTCTTCCTCGGCCCTCGTCTGCCCAAGCTCTGTCGCTTCTATGGTATCATATTTCGTTGTCAAGCGCAATTACCCAATAAAAAAACCCACGAAATCAAAGATTTCGTGGGATGGTGGACGCTGAGGGACTTGAACCCCCGACCCCCTGCACGTCAAGCAGGTGCTCTAGCCAGCTGAGCTAAGCGTCCGTTTCGTCAGCTTCTATAGTATACCGCCTTTTTTGCCATTTGTCAACGGCTTTTTGATCCAACACAGAAAATTTTTGGCCAGAGAAGGGCGGGCGCCGGTTTCTCCCGGCGCCTACCCCTCTGCAAGACTCAGCGCCTTCCGGCGCCGCCGCCTCGCGAACCTCCTCCGCCAAAGCCGCCGCCTCGGCTGCCGCCGCTTCTTCCAGCGCCGCCTCCGCGGGATCCGCCGCCGCCGAAGCCGCCGCCAAAGCTGCCGCCGCTCCTTCCAGAGCCGCCTCCACGGGATCCGCCGCCGCCGAAACCTCCGCCAAAGCCGCCAAATCCCCCAAATCCGCCGAAGCCCCCAAATCCGCCGTTATTGCGGGGCGGCGGAGGGGCGGGCCTGGATCGGGGCATTCTGGGAGGCGGGGTGATAATCACCGTGCGCCCTCGTCCTCCCCCGCCGCCTCTGGGCGGTTTTGGGCCTCTGGGCCTGCTCATCGCCTTCAGAACCACATAGACAATAATGGCCAACACCAAAATGGACATAAAATTGAATCTTCCTCCCCCCGAAGAGCGTTGGGCCGACTTCGTCTCCTGCGGTTTCGGCTGAGCCGGCTGGGCCGGCTGATTGGACGAGCTGGATTGGGATGTGTTCGCGTCCTTTTCGCCATAAAGCTCATAGAGCTCCTCGATCTTATCGCAAAACGCTTCATAGATTTTCTGCGCGCCGGCGTCGTAATCCCGGCGCGCAAAATCCGGTTCCAGATATTCCTGGAGCATCGCGTCGATGTCGCCGTCCGTCAAATAGCGGCCCAGGCCGGCGCTGGGCATGGCGTAATAGTTCTCGTCGCCAATGGTCATCGCCAGCACCAGGCCGTCTTCAATTTCCCATTGGTCGAAGACCTGGTTCACATAGCTGTCGATGGTTTGGGCGCCGGGCAGATCGATCACAATCAAAGCTACCGTAGCCCCTGTGCGCCGCTCTGTGGCCGCGCCTCGGCTGTTCAGCTGCTGAACCGTAACCGGGTCCAGCGCGCCCGATAAATCCGCCACCAGGCCCTGGGCGGGCCGAGCGGCCACCGAGCCGCCGGTTTTATTCACCTTGGCGGCAAAAACGGTCAGATTCATCAGCGCCAGCAAAAGCAAGGCCGCCGTCCACCGCATTTTCTTTTTCATATCCGCTCCCTATCCAATCTGTATCCAACCCTCAACGAAAGGTCGGCAGCTTGCCGGCTCCGGTCAAAGCCCCGATCACCGAGGCGGGAAAACCGTCGCAGACGCGGTTATAATCCTCCGCCAGACCGTTGTAATAATCGTCGTATTGCAGATTGCTCATGCGGCCGCAGAAATCTGCATACTGCCGCCGGGCGATCTGCCAGTCTTCCTCTGTCAAGGCGGATTCCAGCTGCTGGTACAGCGCGTCCACCGCCCCTTGCAGGTAGCTGTTGGCTTCGTGATATTCCTTCGGCGTCTCCGCCCGGTCCAGCTGGTTCCAGGCAGATTGCGCCTGCTTCACCGCCTGACTGTTTTGGTCCAGCCCCTTCTGCGCCAAGGTCAACAGATTATAGGCGCTGTCCCGGCGGTTCATCAGATCGTTATAAGGCGAAAAGCCGTTTTGCCCTGTAAAAAAAGCCTCCTCCGCCTGCTTTCGCTGGCCATGCAGCTTCCAGCCTCCCAGGCCCAAGGTGGCGCCCGCCGCAATCAGGGCGGACAAACACCAGGCCACGGCCCGGTTTTTCAGCAAAGACACAGCCTCTCCTCCTTGTTCTTTTGTTGTTTTCTAAAAACCATATTCGAAGAGAACTCTTTCCTGACCTCGGTTTTCAAGGGGGAAATCGCTGAAAATCCTTTGGCCAGGCTGCCGGCGCCCTCGCGCCGGCAAGGCTTTGATTTAATTCCGCAGCTCCAGCAGCTTGGCCTTCAGCTCGCCCTCGATGCGACCCAGCTCCTGTTGAGCGGCCTGACGCTTCTCCCGCCCCTCTTGCTGAATACGAGCCACTTCGTCCAGCGTCTCGATCAAATTACGGTTGGTCTGCTGGAGCGTTTCAATATCCACAATACCCCGCTCCGATTCCTTGGCGGCGGCGATGGTTCCCATTTTCAGGGTTTCCGCGTTTTTGCGCAGCAGCTCGTTGGTCATGTCCGTCACCGCCCGCTGGGCCTCCATAGCCTGCTGGGAATTGGCCATGCCCAGAGCCAATACCATTTGGCTCTTCCACAGAGGAATGGTGTTGACAATGGAAGACTGGATTTTTTCCGCCATCATGGCGTCGTTGTTTTGCACCAAGCGAATCTGAGGCGCCATCTGGATGGAGATATTGCGGGTCAGTTCCAGATCGTAGAGCTTTTTCTCAAAGCGGATGCACATATTCTCCAGGTCGTTGGCGGCCTGGGCGTCTTCCGGCAAACCGGAGGCCCGGGCTTTGGCCGTCAGCGCCGGCAGTTCGTTTGCCCGCACCTGCTCCAGCTTTTGCTTGCCCGCCAGAATATACATGGAAAGCTCTTTGAAATACACCAGGTTCATATCGTACATCTTATCCAGCATAGACATATCCTTCATCAGCTGCACCTGGTGGCTTTCCAGCATGGCTTCGATGCGGTTGACGTTGGTTTCCGCCTTTGAATATTTGCTTTTCAGCTCTTCGATCTGGCTTTCCGCTTTTTTGAATAGGCCCATAATGCCCTTGGGTTTTTCTGCCGTGGCGTCGAACCCCTTGAGCTGGCCGATGAGGTCGGTAATCATATTGCCCACTTCGCCCAGGTCCTTGGTACGCACCTGCTCCAAGGCAGAGCCGGAGAAATCTGCCACTTTTTTCTGGCTGGCGGAGCCATATTGCAGCACGACGGCGGAATCGGTGATATCGATTTTTTGGGCGAATTCCGCCACGGTTTTGGCCTCCTCCGGCGTTAGACTGCTCTCGTCCAGCCCGGCGGGCTGGACGGCTTCCGGCTGTTTCGCAGGCTCTGGCGCCAAAGGCTCCAGTGTCAGCGACGGGGCGGGCGTATCCTTCCATTCCGCCGCCAGGTCCAGCTTGGGGGTTATTTTTTCATCCATGGTTCTTCATCCTTTCCGCCTGGCGCGTCTTCCGCCAGGCCGTCGCCTTTCATCATGTGTTCCAGCACGTCCAGATCCGAGGTGATATCCAGCATTTCGCTGGCAAACAAGCTGTCCAACTGCTTTTCAAAAGCGGCCGCGATGGTCTGGGCGTTTTGCTCCACGTCGCTTTTCAGCGTCTGGGCGTTCTGTCCCGCCGCGCCGGTTTCCGCCATATGGGCGTAAGAGGAAATCACCTTCACCGCCGTAGGCAGGTAATAATGCAAAAACCGGCGAATTTGCCGGGCTTTGGCCGGCTGCTTGGCCACCTCGTCCAGGATAGCGCCGCCAGCCCGCTCCATCCGGCTGATTTGGGCAGAAATGCTCTGTCCCGGAATCCGCGCGTTGAGGGCGGTCAGCTCCTTTAGCTGGCTTCGAGCCTGCTCCAGCGCCTGGTCCAACTGCTCTTCTCCTGTGTCAAAGGGTTTCAAAGGCGCTGGGACCAAAATGGTTTTGGGCGGCATAAAAGCCGTGGCCGCCAGATAAACCGCCATGGAAATCGCCAGCGTCGTCACCAGGCCCCACAGCGTGTACAACGGCAAAACCAGGCCGCAGACCACCCAACTGACGGCGAACAGATAGACCGGCAGCACAGGCCGGACTTTTTTCTCAATCACCTTTTACAACCTCCCGCCCCGAAGGGCAATTTTCTAGTACTATATTACACGGTCTCAGCAAAAAAGTCTATTCCTTTTTCGCGGCCGCAGGCTTTCTGTCTAAAAGCCAGAAAAAGTGGAAACGACGCGACGTCGATTTTTCTCTCTCCATGGTTTTGCGCAAACCCGGCTCCTGAGCCCCGACGGCGGACGGCGACAAATCGAACCGTCCCTTTATAGGCTCAAATCCGCTTCCTCCCCCTGTATTTTTAAGGCCCTCGAATAAAAGGTGGCCGTGGGCATCCGGCATTCCAAAGCGGCCTGGCGCAGGGAAATCTGGTTTCTGCGCCAGGCCCGGTAAAGCTCGTCAAAATTTTTGGGCAGAGGCGCCGGCGGCCTGCCAAACTGCACGCCCCGGGCTTTGGCGGCGGCGATTCCCTCCTTTTGGCGGCATCGGATGTTTTCTCGCTCCTTCTGGGCCACAAAGGATAGTATTTGCAGCACCAGGTCGGCGATAAAAGCCCCCATCAGGTCTTTGCCTGTCCGGGTATCCAGCAGCGGCATATCAATGACGCAGATATCCGCCCCGATTTCCTTGGTCAGGCGCCGCCATTGAATTTGGATTTCCTCATAATTGCGCCCCAGCCGATCAATGCTCAAGACATAAAGCAGATCTCCCTCCCGCATTCTGGATACCATTTTCTGATATTGCGGTCGATGAAAATCCTTGCCCGAGATTTTATCGATATAAATATTTCTCTCCGGCGTTCCTACCCGACGAATGGCCTCCATCTGCCGGGCCTCGTTTTGCTCCATGGTGGATACCCGCGCATAACCGTAAATTTTCCCCTGCATATTGTTCCTCCGTTTCCGTCCCTATCGTCTCTTTCTCTATCGTCCATGCAGTTGAAACGGAGCGAAGGCTCCTTTTTCATCGGCAGACCCACAGACTGCCGATGCGCAAAGCGCGTTTGCGTTTTCTATGAAGCCGCAGACAAAGAGCCGCTTTGCGGCCTGAAAGGCCGTTTGGCGGCGTTTTGTTGAAACAATTCATCTGGTTCTTTTCAACTGCGCTGACTATAACCGATAGTTTACACTGCAGAAGCGGATGATTTCCCTCGTTTTTTACCAGCAAAAGTCTTTTCTTGCAAAAAAGCCCTCTGCAAAAGCGGAAGACCAAATAGCGCCTCGAAAAATCTTCGTTTTTTCAGGGGTTTTCGTTTCGTCAATTTTCAAAAGCTGACGCTCTCCACGGCGAACGCCATGGGATTCTCGATTCAGCGGCCGTAGCCTGCAACGATAACCGCCCAATCTGCCTTAAAGCGGTTTCCCATTGCCGGGAACTCGCGGAAGGACAGAGCGTAGGCCGCCCAAACCAGGCGGCGCGTTTGCGCCGTTTCGCCGGCGGCGGCTGGGAAAACTGCCCGACGGGCAACAAAAAAAGACACGCCTTTCAGCGTGTCTTTTTTTCTGGTGACCCATCGGCGACTCGAACGCCGGACACCCTCCTTAAAAGGGAGGTGCTCTGCCAGCTGAGCTAATGGGTCATATGGCTGGGATGGCAGGATTTGAACCTGCGGATGCGGGAGTCAAAGTCCCGTGCCTTACCCCTTGGCTACACCCCAATATAACAAAAATCACACATGGGCCGCCCAATCAGGAGCAAAGGACGAAAGAAAAGATATGGGGTGGATGACCGGATTCGAACCGGCGACCCCCAGAGCCACAATCTGGTGCTCTAACCAACTGAGCTACACCCACCATATCCTGGCGTGCCCGGAGGGACTCGAACCCCCAACCTACTGCTTAGAAGGCAGTTGCTCTATCCTGCTGAGCTACGGGCACATATCCCCCACGGCAAACCGCAATGGAGCGGGTGATGGGAATCGAACCCACGTAGCCAGCTTGGAAGGCTGGAATTCTACCATTGAACTACACCCGCAAAGCAATTCAGCTTTACAAGCATATCACATCAGCAGTCTTTTGTCAACACCCATTTATGGAACCCCGGCCCTTTTTTTTGGGCCGGGGAGCCTTTTTCTTCAACGCGTCTCCAGCAAAACGTTCTCGCTGTCGGCAGTGATGCGGATGGATGCAATCGGGTTCTGGTACGCCGCAATCATCGCCGCGGCGGCCTTGTCCTCGATTTCCTTTTGGACACAGCGGCGTAAATTCCTCGCCCCGTATTTAATAGAATACGACTTTTCTACCAAAAAGTCAAGGACGAAATCGTCAAAAATCAGCTCGACGCCGTTTTCTTTCAGAGCGGCGGCCAAATCTTCCAGCATAATCCTGGCAATACAAGCAAAATCCTGTTTGGACAACTGCTGAAAGGCCACGACTTCATCGATGCGGTTGATAAATTCCGGCCGCATAATCTCGCGCAGGGCTTTCATAGCCTTTTCCTGCCCCTGCTCGCTTACGCTGCGGCCAAAGCCCACCGAGCCGTCCTTTCTATCCGAGCCGGCGTTGGAGGTCATGATAATCACTGCGTTTTCAAAGGAAACCCGGCGCCCCTGGGAATCCGTGGCCACTCCGTCGTCCAAGATTTGCAGCAACACGTTGAGCACGTCCGGGTGGGCCTTTTCAATCTCGTCAAACAGCACCACTGAATAGGGGCGGCGGCGGATTTTCTCCGTCAGCTGCCCGGCCTCGTCATAGCCCACATAGCCTGGAGGGGCGCCGATGAGCCGGCTGACGCTGTGTTTTTCCATATATTCGCTCATATCCAGCCGGATCAAAGCGTCCGGCGTATCAAACAAATCGGCCGCCAGACATTTTACCAGCTCGGTTTTGCCCACGCCGGTGGGGCCCACAAAGATAAAAGAAACTGGCTTGCGCTTGGGCGAAACCCCCGCTCGGCTGCGGCGGATGGCGGCGGCCACAGCGCCGATGGCCTCGTTTTGCCCCACGACTCGGCGGCGCAGCCGCTCCTCCAAGCAGTTCAACCGCTCAAACTCCTGCTGGCGCACCTTGCTGGCGGGGATTTTGGTCCACCGCTCGATGACCAGAGCCAAATCGTTCACCGTCAACTGGGGTTTGGCTTGGGCCCGCAGTTGCGTCAGCCGCTGGTCGATCTGCATCTGGCGGCTGCGAATATAAGCCAGCCGCTGGTAAACGCCAGTTTCATCTGGGTTCTGCATCAGCTCTTCCTGCTCGGCCGCCAAGGCCGCCCCCTCCTCTTCCAGCCGGCTCCGCTCGTTGATTTCCTGGTTTTTCAGGTTGATTTCCGAGCAAGCCTCGTCGATGAGGTCGATGGCCTTGTCGGGCAAAAACCGGTCGTTGATATACCGTTCCGCCAGATAAACCGCCTGGCGGGCGGCTTCGTCGCCGATTTCCACCCCATGGAAGCTCTCATAATAGCCTCGAATACCCTTGAGAATATCCACCGTCTGCTCCAAGGAGGGCTCGTTGACCGTGACGGGCTGAAACCGGCGCTCCAAGGCGGAATCCTTTTCGATATACCGGCGGTATTCCTTAAAGGTTGTGGCGCCGATGACCTGCACCTCTCCCCGGGAAAGGGCTGGTTTCAAAATATTAGCGGCGTTCATAGAGCCTTCGGCGTCGCCGGCGCCCGCCAGGTTGTGCACCTCGTCGATCACCAGGATGATGTTGCCCAGACTCTTCACCTCGTCGATCAAGCCCTTCATCCGGCTTTCAAACTGGCCCCGAAACTGTGTGCCCGCCACCATAGCGGTCATATCCAGCAACCAGACCTCTTTGTTTTGCAGCTTAAAGGGAACCTCTCCTTGGGCGATTTTGGCGGCCAGCCCTTCGGCCACGGCGGTTTTGCCCACGCCGGGCTCGCCGATCAGGCAGGGGTTGTTTTTCTGCCTGCGGTTGAGGATTTGAATCACCCGCTCAATCTCGTTCTCCCGGCCGATCACCCGGTCCAATCCGCCTTCCCGGGCCTTTCGAGTCAGGTCCGTGGCGTATCCGTTGAGGAATTTTCGCTTTTTATCCGGCTTTTTCTTTTTCTGCCCCCAGCGGCTCGGTCGGCTGCGGCGTTCTTCGTCCTCCGGCCCCTCCTCCTGCGCCTGCATGGAAAAGAAGGGAATCACCGGCGTGCGGGATTGGTTTTCAGGCTCCTCCTCCTCTTCTTCTTCGTCATATTCTTCAAATTCTTCCTCGTCGTCTTCTTCCAAATCGTTCAAATCATCGGCGACGCCTCGCATCAGCGCCGAAATCATCTCTTCCGGGTTGGCGTTCTGCAGCTCCTGGGCCACGTTTTCAATATCGCTGTCCGTAATGCCAAAGCGCTCGATCATATCCGTCACTGGCTTGATATTCAGCTCTTTGGCGCACTGAAGGCACAGGCCTTCGTTGACGGCTTTGCCGTTTTCCAACCGCGTGACAAAGACGACGGCCACATTCTTTTTGCATTTAGAGCAAAGCGGCATATTCATGATCATCCATCCCATTCTCCATGCGGGATATCAATCTCCGTCCCGCCGCCGCATGGCGCGGCGAGACGCAGGCAAATTGCGATCTATCCTATGTTCTTTCTGGGCAAAGGGCGTTTTGCTCCTCCTTTTAGGGAAACAGGCTATAAACAAAAGCGCCCACATGGCTCTGGGCCAAGCTCTGCTGGTCCAAAAATCCTCCCACGCCCTGGGGGGCCAAGGCCCGCATTCCCAAGCACAGCAGCAGAATCGTCAACAGACCTCCTGCGGCGCCCAACGCCAGACCGGCTCCATGATTGACCGCCCGCACCACAGGCAGTTTGCTGCCCGCCAAACGAACCAAGAGCCAGATCGCCCCTTTACACAAAGTAAAACCGACGAGAAAGGCCAGAACCGGAGCGATTTCCTGGCTGACGGCCTTGGCGGCGGCGGAAAGCAAATCCTGGCCGGAAACCTGCAAATTCTGACGCACGGCGTCAAACAGATGCTCCGGTATCCGCAACGATTGCATCAGCGAATCCAACTGAGCGCCCAAGGCCGCCGCCGGCCCCTGAATGACCTGAGACAGCTTGTCGCCGCCAGCCCGCAGCAGCATTTTTTCCACAGAAGGCTCCAATATACCGGCGATCATAGGCGTAAGAGCCGGCGCGGCGATTTTGACCGCGCCCACATAAGAAATCAGCGAACCGCACAAGCCGGCCGCAGCCCCAAAAACGCCTTTGCGGGCGCCTATCCAGCAGGCGCCCAAAAAAATCGCCAAAAAGATTAAATCGACCATAGCGGCCGCTCCTTTCTCCCCACAAAATCTGCGATTTTGCGGGGGCCCTCTTTTGATTGAATCGATTTCCGGCGACTAAATCGCCGCAAATCCACTCGCCGGATTCCCGCCGCCCCGCCGAGGCGGGGCCCCGGCGCTCCGCGCCTTCTCCCCACAAAATCTGCGATTTTGCGGGGGCCCTCTTTTGATTGAATCGATTTCCGGCGACTAAATCGCCGCTCAAGGCTCTGCGTCGTCATGCCATGTAATAAAATCCGGCAGTTCATGGCGCTTTTCAAAGAAATCCAGAGCCTTCTTCACTTGCTCCACGGGCAGCGCATAGGCCAACGGATAACGATCCAGCTGACCGTTGGCCAGCATAAACTCCATGGTTTCGCCGTCATCCTCGGTTCCTGGGTAATCTGGATTTCTGGAGCTGAATCCCGCATCGCCTTCTTCCCGCAGATACATGAGCCAGCCCCAATCCCCGTTAATCAGCGCCGTCATGGTCCGTTGGTTCTCTTCCGTCTCTTGAGGGCAAACCCAGATCTCCTGATATTGCCCCTCTTGCCAGATATCCATAACGCCTTCCTGCTTTCGTAAAAAATCTTTCGGATCAATCCAGGTACAACAGCTCTGCCCGGTCGGCGTAAATCAGAACCAGGCCCCCATCCTCCCGCTGAAGGACGGCCCGGGCGTTGACCTCCTGGCAGGAGGTCTCCTCTCCTCCAGGCAAAATCGAAGCCTGCTCCACCCTGTCCCGCAGCAGCAGGGCCACATAATCGCCGCCATAGGAAATATCCCGCGCCGCGTCGGCATAATACCGGTCGAAGGCCAGCCCTCCGTTTTCGTCAATAACCGCCGCCCGAGAGCGCTGGTTTTTCTCTCCAGTTTCCAAAACCACGCAAGGCAGGCGGCCCATTTCATGGCAGAAGGTTACGGCCGCTCCCTTGGAATATTCAAAGCGGCCCCGCTCTTGGCCCTCTTCGTCATAGGAGAAAACGCCCCGATCTGTCACAAGCATTAGGGAATCCTGTTCATAGTATTCCATGGAATAGACCGTCAAATCGCCCAAAGGGATGTCAAAAAGCGGCTCTTCTCGGTCGGTGGCAAACACCCGAACGACGGAAACCCGCCGGCCGCCTTCCTCGCTCATGCACAAAGCGGCCAGCCGCCGAGCGTCCGGCGAGACGCAGGATTTCATGATATAATATTCTGAAGTGCTCCATTTAAACCGAGGTTTTTTCCGATTGTCATATAAAGTAACGGCGGCCCGATAGCCCTGCTCGTCCGTCACCACGCTGAAAGCCCCATTGTAATTGACCGAGGCCGAAATAATGTCCGATTCCAGCTGAATCTGCCACAGGGCGGCGTAGCGGTTGGTCAGGCAAAGGCTTTTGCCCCCTCTGTCATAGGCCAGCAAGTTGTCGGCGGCGGCGCTCAAGGCGGGGTTGGCGTATTTGAGCTGCGCCCGCAGCTGCTCTTGCCCTTGGGCGTTGATAAAGCTCAGCGTGTCTCCGCTGAGCGCCGCCAAACCGTCGCCAAAGGAGCAGTAGACGCTGTCGGCTTCAAAGGGAAACGAAACTCCCGCCGCCCCCATCCCGCCGCTGGCCCAAGCGTCGGAAAGATAAGCGGCCATGCGGCGCAGATTGGTCAGCGAAAGCTGTTCGTGGTAATTCCACACGGAATAGATGAGAAAGCACAGCAAACCCAGGACAGAAAGGCTTTTCAGCAGGCCGCAGACCTGCCGCCGCCGGTCCGGCCGGAAAGGGGTGATATTGCCCAGATTCGCCTCTGGCGGAGCGGGCGGCGCCTTGCGAAAATCAGACATCCAGCTCCTCCATCCCGTAATCCAAGCCCGTCATATACAGGCCGCAGGCCGGCGCCGTGGGCCCTGCGCGCTCCCGGTCGCGAGAGGCCAGCACGGCAGGGATCTCCTCAGGAGAGATTTTGCCCAGACCGCAATAGATCAGCGTGCCTGCAATGGCCCGGGCCATATTGTATAAAAAGCCGTCGGCCCGCACGCGCACAGCGATCAGATCCCCCTGCCGCTCCGCCCTGCAATAGAGCATTGTGCGCACTGTGCTGCGCACCGGCGTGCCCACGCTGCGCACGGCGGCGAAATCTTGCTGGCCCTCAAAATGGGGGGCCGCCTGGACCATCGCCTCAAAATCCAAAGGAGCGGGGCAAAAATAAGCCCGATTATGGTAAAAGGGGTTGCGCGTCCGGCTGTTGTGAATCAAATAGGTATATTCCTTGCTGCGGCAGTTGAACCGGGCGTCAAAATCCTCTGGGACCTCCGTCGCTCGGCTCACCGCAATATCTTCGGGCAAATAGGCGCCGACGGCCAGCGGCAGCTTATCCAAGGGAATGCCCGTCCGCATACGGCCGTTGGCCACATAGGCTCGGGCGTGGACGCCGGCGTCCGTGCGCCCCACGCCGGAGAGGACGACCTGGCAGCCTGTGGCCTTGGCCAGGGCTTCCTGCAAAACCTGCTGGATGGACAAGGCGTTGTTTTGGTATTGCCAGCCGTGGTAATTGGTTCCCAAGTAGGCCAGCCGCAAAGCGATATTTCGCTCCGGCGGCAGCTTCTTTTCTTTGGCGCTCATGGCAAAATCCTCCCCGCTCCAAAGGCGCACAACGCGAAAAGAAGGGCCAGGGCAAAGGCCGCCCCGTCATTTTTGCCCATTTTCAGCTGTTTCATCCGCGTGCGGCCCTGGCCGCCCCGGTAAAGGCGGCACTCCATGGCCACCGAAAGCTCGTCCGCTCGGCGGAAGGCGGAGATAAACAGCGGCGTCAGCACAGGAACCAGGGCTTTGGCCCGGCGCATTAAATTGCCGCTTTCAAAATCCGCCCCCCGGGCCTTCTGGGCGTTCATAATTTTATCCGTCTCCTCAATCAACGTGGGGATAAAACGCAGAGCGATGGTCATCATCATGGCAAATTCATGGACAGGCACGCGAACTTTCATCAGCGGGCGAAGCAGGGTTTCAATGGCGTCGGTCAGCGAAACCGGCGAGGTGGAGTAGGTCAACAGCGAGGTAGAGGCCACCAACATAACGATGCGGGAGGCCATATAAGCCGCGCTTTCCAGCCCTTCTACGGTGATGCGGAGAAAATGCCACTGCCATAAAATCTGGCCGGGTGTATAGAGCATATTGAGAACAGAAGTAAAAACAGCCAAAAAAGCGATGGGCTTCAAGCTTTTGAGCAGCATTTTGAACGGAATGCGGGAAAGCGCCGTCACGCCCGCCACAGCCAAGGCGCACAGCAGATAAGCCGCCGGACCGTGAATCAGAAACAAAACCATGATATAGGCAAAGCTGAGAAGCAGCTTGGTGCGGGCGTCCAACCGATGAACCGGGCTATCTACAGGGAAATATTGGCCCAAAGTGATATCCTTCAGCATCCTTTCCCCTCCCTCCTGCAGCGTAGCAGCTCCTCTTTGGCTTGCTCAATGGTATAGACTCCGGCGTCGACCGGCGCCCCCAGCTCCCGCAGCCGCAAAAAGACCTGAGTGATCTGGGGCACGTCCAGACCGGCGTCGGCCAGCTGCTGCGCCTGCGAAAAAACCTGAGGCGGCGTCCCCTCCATAAAGATTTTCCCAGCCCGCATCACTACAATGCGGCTGGCCAGCCGGGCGGCGTCCTCCATGCTGTGGGTGACAAAAATCACGGTGGCGCCCTTCTGCCGATGGTATTGCTGAATCAGCCGGAAAATCTCCTCCCGCCCCCGGGGGTCCAGCCCGGCGGCGGGCTCGTCCAGCACAAGCGCTTCCGGCTCCATAGCCAACACTCCGGCCAGAGCCGCCCGCCGCTTCTGCCCGCCGGATAAATCGAAGGGCGATTTTTGCAGCGTTTCCTCCCCCAGACCGCAGGCCGCCAGCGATTCCACCGCCCGACGGCGGATTTCCTCCGGCGGCAGGCCCATGTTTTTAGGGCCGAAGGAGACGTCGGCCTCCACCGTCTCTTCAAACAGCTGGTTTTCCGGGTATTGAAACACCAGCCCCACTCGGAACCGGGCCTGGCGAGTCAGAGCCTTATCTTCCCAGATATCCCGGCCCCGCAGCAGCACGCGGCCTCGGGAAGGCTTGAGCAGCCCGTTGAAATGCTGAATCAGGGTGGATTTGCCTGAGCCTGTATGGCCGATGACCGCCAAAAATTCCCCTTGTTTTACCGAAAGATTGACGCCCTCCACCGCCGCCTTTTCAAAAGGCGTGCCCGGGCTGTAAAGATAGGTCAAGTCTTCGACTCGCAGTATTTCCTCCACAATCAGCCCTCCAAAAAAGAAATCAGCCGCCGGGCGCATTCCTCCACCGTCAGCGCGTCGATGGGCAGATCATACCCCTCCTGATTCAATGCCTCCAGGATTTCCACCGTCTGGGGAGCGCCCAGGCCGGCGGCCCGCATTTGCTCCGTCTGAGAGAAAATCTGTCGAGGCGGGCCGTCGGCGATCACTTTTCCGTCTTCCATTACCACCACCCGCTGAGCCTGGGCCGCCTCGTCCATATGGTGGGTAATCAGCACCACCGTAATGCCCTGCTCCTGGTGAAGCCGGCGGACGGCGGTCATCACCTCCCGCCGGCCGTTGGGGTCCAGCATGGCGGTGGGCTCGTCCAGCACGATAATTCGGGGCGCCATAGCCAGCACGCCGGCAATCGCCACCCGCTGCTTTTGGCCGCCGGACAGCATATGCGGCCCGCTGTTCTTATATTCGGCCATACCCACAGCCTCCAAGGCTTGGTCGACTCGGCGGCGAATTTCCTCTGGCGGCAAACCCAAGTTTTCTGGGGCAAAAGCCGCGTCCTCCTCCACAATAGTCGCCACAATCTGGTTGTCCGGGTTTTGAAAAACCATACCCGCCGCCTCCCGAATCTGGAAGCGCAGCTCTTCCCGGGCGGTGTCCATTCCCGCCGTCAACATCCTGCCCTGTGTGGGAATCAAAATAGCGTTGATTTGCTTGGCCAAGGTGGATTTGCCCGAGCCGTTGTGCCCCAACACCGCCACAAAGGAGCCTTGCTCAATCTCCAGGTTAAGCCCGTCCAGAGCCAGCAGGTCCGGCCGGCCTTCTCTGTGGGTATAAGCAAAGGATAACTCCTGCGCTTGAATCATCGGCTCCACCGCCGCCGCCCCCTTTCTTTTAATTGGATTGCATGGAATCCCAACTGAAAGCCGCCCCTTCGCTGGAAAACCGAAAAAACGCCCGCTTGGGCTTGACAGCCGCCAAAATCCAAGGGAAACGCGCGAACTCAGCCTCGCGCTTGCTCGCCGCGGCTTCGCAACCAGCGGCTGGTATGGCCGCAAGGCAGGCCCAGGCCGCTTTGAGTCACGGGCAGCAGTAGCTCCCCGCTTTCAATCTCTCCGCCGAAGCGGGGCAAAAGGCTGAGCCCCAACAGATATGCGGGGGTGGAAGGCGAAATGCCGGTGGTGTAGGAATTGATCATCACAAACAGCGGGTCGTCGCTGAGCAACTGAACGCACAAATCCAAAAAGGAGGCGATATTTTCTTCAAACTTCCACACCTCGCCGGAAGGGCCTCTGCCGTAGGAGGGCGGGTCCATCACAATGGCGTCGTACCGCCGCCCCCGGCGGATTTCCCGCTGGATGAATTTCTGGCAATCGTCCACGATATAGCGAATGGGCGCGTCTCCCAGGCCGGAAAGTCGAGCGTTTTCCTTGGCGAAGCCCACAATGCCCTTGGAAGCGTCCACATGGCAAACGGACGCGCCGGCCGCCGCCCCGGCCAGGGTAGCCCCGCCGGTGTAGGCAAAAAGATTCAGCAAACGCACGGGCTTGCTGCGCCGGCGCTCTTCCACCGTCCGGCGAATAAAATCCCAGTTGGGCGCCTGTTCCGGAAAAACGCCAGTGTGCTTGAAACCCATAGGCCGTATTTGAAACGTCAGGTCCCCATAGCGGACGGGCCAGCTTTCCGGCAGGCTGCGGATTTCCCAACCGCCGCCCCCTTTCTCCGAGCGGCGATAAATTCCGTCCGCCCTGCTCCACAGGGGGTGCTCCCCTTGAGGCCAGACAGCCTGAGGGTCCGGTCGGATCAAAATTTGTTTTCCCCAGCGCTCCAGCCGCCGGCCGCCGCCGCAGTCTATCAGCTCATAGTCCTTCCATTTGTCTGCGCGCCACATCGCCGCTCCCCCTTCGTCTCCGTCCGTCGCGGGCCGGATTTTGCCTGTTTTCCCCTGCCCGCAGTCAACCTATTTTATCATTCGCCGCCCGGTTCGTCAATGAACTGCTTGTAAAAGTCTGCTTGCAAAACCCCCGGCCCTCGTGATATACTGCTCATGAAACGACGCGCCTGCCCTTTTGCCGGCATGAAAGGATCACACTATGGACGAGAAAAAGATTTCTGTGCTGACCTGCGACGACAGCGCCTTTGTGCGCATGATGGTCAAGGATATCCTGGAAAAAAGCGATTTCGATTGCATCGGCGAAGCGACCAACGGCATACAGGCCGTGGAAGCTTTTCAGCGCCTAAAGCCGGACGTAATGCTATTGGACATTGTGATGCCAGAGATGGACGGCCTGGAAGCCGCTCGGCAGATTCTGGATCAGAGCCCCGGCTTTCCCATTGTGGTGATGTCGGAACGCACCACCGCTTCCTTAATTGCCGAGGCCGTCAAGCTTGGCGCCCGCGGCTTTGTGACAAAGCCCTTCTCCCCCCAAACCCTATTGAAGGAACTCCGGCAGGCTTTGACCTCCCGCGAGGAGCAAGAAAGCCCAAGGCCAAGCGTTTGACAATCGGCAGACGCTAAAACCCCCGGCGCGGCGCGCCGGGGGTTTTTCGCTAACATGAGGCTTATTTGAGGATTTCGCCCTCTACCTCGCCGGCAATACCGGCGGCGTTGGCCTCGTCGGTGTCGATGTGCATCCGCAGCTGGAATTTTTCAGAAACCCGCACCACGGTTTCGTTGAATACCACAGAGCGCTCGCCCTTGGTTTTCACGCTGACCACGTCCTTATCCTTCAAGCCCAGCTCGGCGGCGTCGGCGGGAGTCATGTGGATATGGCGCTTGGCGGCGATCACGCCGCAGAGAATGGTCACTTCGCCGGCAGGACCTACCAGCTTGACGCTGGGGGAGCCCTCAATGTCGCCGCTTTCCCGAACGGGAACCTGCAACCCCAGAGCGCGAGCGTCTGTAAAGGAAACCTCCACCTGGGCGGCGGCCCGCTCAGGCCCCAGAATGCTCATATTCAGGGCGCCCTTGGGGCCCTCTACCTTCACCTTTTCGTTGCAGGCGAACTGCCCGGGCTGACTCAGCTCCTTCTTGGAGGTCAGCTGATATCCCTCGCCGAATAGAATATCCACGTCCTTACGGCTCAGATGCAGATGTCTTGCAGATGTTTCGATGATTACATTGGCCATTGTCTTCTATCTCCTTCATGATCCATTTTATGTTTGGCGCCCTTTCGAGCCCTCTTCCTTAATAACTTACCATATTTCTCACCTTTCCGCAACGCAAACCGCTGAAAAAATTGACGAGGTTTTGCCGATGTGATATAGTCGACACAGCCGAAAAGACCCGATTGTTTAGGAGGTATGAGAGGATGAAAACAAAATTTGCAGCTCTTGCGCTGGTTTTGGCTTGGATTTTGCTGCCGGCCGCATACGCCAGGCAGGCCAGAGAGCCCCAGCCGCCCGTTCAAGAGCCGGATACCGACGCGCGGACTCAGACCCGGGTCATTGGGGAAAATCAGAAAATCGTCTACCGTTTCCATTCGGAGGTCCTCCATTCCTGGGACGATTCTACAATCACCCTGGCTTTTTTCGACAAAGAGGCGGAGGAATTTGACCAGGCGGACAACTGGTGTACTTCCTGGATCGGCAAGGCGCCCAGCCTGGGGCAATCCTACAACGCCTTTTCCGTCCAGCAAAGGCCCGGCGCCCCCGAAGAGAGCGCCTGGAAAAAGCCTTTCTGGGATTCCCCGCCCAAGTGGACGATGTGGAAGCCCTATGGCGACATGGAGGACGTGGGCGCCGCCGATATGGTTCTGACTTTCTCCCGAAAGGGGAAAAACGTCCAGGCCGTTCTGGAAATTGACGGAATGACGGCCTGGAAAGGGCGACAGAGCGTGGGCAACCTGACCAACGACCAGATTTATCTGTATCTGTCCGTCAAAAACCGGACGCTGTCCAACATCGAGTTTCAGGATCTGGGCGGCGCGGGCTGGCTTCCTTCCCTTTGGGGCCGCCTGCTGCTAACGGCGGCGGTTTTGGTCGGAAGCTATTTTCTGCATCTTCTGGCCAAAAAAGTCGGGTATAAACTGTTTGTCACAGACGATATCGCCGCTCTGCTGGCTGCAGGGCTGTTTGCCTGCGGTTTCATCCTGTTCCTGCTGTTCTATGGCCGTAGCCATCCCAACATTCTGTCCGTCGTTTCCTTGGGCTGTCTTTCCTTCCTCTTGGCCGCCGGCGGGCCGGGCTTTTGGATCCCGGCTGTGATATTCGGCCTGATAACGGCCGTCTGCGCGGTTTCCCTGCTGTGGCTGGCCCATGAAGACCTGTGCAATCCGGCGGTTTATCTGCTGGGCGCCGTCCCTCTGGGCTTCTGCCACGATATTTGGATCGCCGCCGTCGCCTATATCATTTTTCAGTCTTTAGGGCAAATTTTCCAGCTCATTCTGGCCATTTTAGCCATTGTGGTCCTCTATTTCCTCGGAAGAACGCTGAATGAAATGAACAAAAAACCCCATATCGAACGAACCGTCGTCACCCGTATCTACAATGCCGATGGAAACCTGGTAGACGCCAAATATGACGTGGACTATGTGGAGCTTCCAGAAGAGAAGCGCAAACCGAAATAAAGCGGAATCTTTTGCCTCAAAAAAAGCGGCGGCGACGGCGAACGCAGTCGCCGCTTTCTGCCAAACCGTCGCTCGTCGATGGGTCCCGACAAAATCATACTTTACAAAGCCTATTTCGCGCATTATACTATAGTTGATACCCATTTTGAAATTTTTATTGCAAGGTGGAGGCCAAATGGTTACTGATTTCCCGCGGACCCTTTCCCTGCTGCGGCAGGACAAGAAGATCAGCCAAAAAAAGGCTGCTCAAGCCCTGGGCGTTTCTCAGGCGCTGCTGTCTCATTATGAAAACGGCGTCCGGGAACCGGGGCTCAGCTTCGTCGTACGGGCCGCGGATTTTTATGGCGTGTCCTGCGATTATCTGCTGGGGCGCACGATGTCCAAGGAAGGCGCTTCCATCTCTGCGGATGAACTGGCGGACCTTTCTGAGGAAAAAGACAATGTGCTGCGGGGCAGCGCCGCCGCCCTGCTGCAAAAAAAGCTGTTGGTCAATTCCGCCGGCATCCTGCTGGATATTCTGGGCAAAGTGGGGGACCGGGGGCTTATCCGGGATTTTTCCGGCTATCTCTCCGCCGCTCTTTACAAAGCCTATCGCCACCTTTATCTCATTTCCGGCGAATATGCGGACGCCATGTTCCCAGCGCCGGCCAACCTGTTTTCCGATTTGTGCGACGCCGAAATGAAACTGCGTGAATACCGGCTGCGGGCGCGGGCCTCGGCCAACGGCAAAAGCAAAGAGCCTTTGCAATTCCCGGACCTTTCCATCGACGGCCTGTCCGCCGCTTATCCCCAGCTGGCGCCGGCCCTGCTCTCCCTGCTGCACGGAACCTCGTCTTCGCTGGAAAAGCTGGCCGTTTCTGATGGAGAGGAGCGCGCCAACCGATAACGATTGCTCCTCCGCTGGCAACAGAATGCAGTTACAGAGTCCATTCGAAACCTCCAGCGGCCAAGCGTTTGGCCTTCTTACTGATCGCCTTGCTTTTTCGCATAAACAGGCCCTGGCTTTTAAACAAAAAGCCAGGGCCTTTTTATGCTATTTTCCCGCTCCGGCCAACAAAACAGGCCATAGATTCAGGTTGGAGCTGTCGTCGTAATCCGGCACAATGCCCAGTCGCCAGACGGAAAGGCCGCCGACGCCAAAATTCCGAGCCAACGCGGCTTTGGCCGCCACGCTTTGCTGGTCTTCATACCAGACCACATTGGTCGTGCCGTCGCTGTCGTCCTGATAATAGATATAGGGAGCTTGGCTAGCCTGATCGAAGGAATACTGAGCGGAACCGTTTTGCAGCCGGTCATGCACAGCCTGATAGGTTGTGTTTTTTGCTCGGTCTGAAAATTCCGTCTGCGTGTATTCCCACCGGACGGCGCCGAAGGATATCGCCAACAATACCTTGCTTTTGTCTCTCACGCCGGTTTCCGAGTCCGTGATCTGCCGCAAAGCGGCGTACACCCGGTTAAAGGGGGCCAACGGCGTCATGGGAACCTCTTTTTGCAGATATTCCGGCAAGGTTGCGGGCTGATAATCATGGGCCATCAGGATAATCTTATCTGCGATATCGCCAATCGCGCGGTAATCGTAGCCTTGGTAATTGTCTGAGGGCGGCAGGGCGCAATAGAGCAGATACTGCCGTCCCGAATCCTTCAACGCCTGTCGCAGCTGTGTCAAAAAGGCGGTATAAGGCGCCTTGTAATCAGCGGATACAAAGCCCTCAAAATCGATGGTGACGCCTTGACAGGCCGGGTTCTGCGCTAAGTAATCCGCAATCGCCTGAACGGCGGCGGCGCGGTTTTCCTCCGCCAACAGCAGCCGGGCCTGGCTCTGGCCCTCGTATTGTCGGTCCGCGCTGAGAAAGACCCCCAGCAGCAGCGGCGTTCCTGTTTCCCGGGTCAGGTTCTGGATTTCCTCCGCCCCAGAAGGCTCGGCCCAATCGTTGCCTCCCTCTTTGGAAGTATTCAGCCAGGGGCCGCTGGAACCATATTCCAGCCGGGACCAGCCGGCGGTAACGCCGGTCAAATCGGCGATCCGGTCTTTCTGGGAATACGAGGAAATGGCATAGAAACCGTGAAGATCCGCCGGCTTGCTGCTGTAGAGGCGATAAAACCGCATCATCATGGCGGCGGTCTGCTCCCGCGTGGCGGCGCCCTGGGGGTTGAAGGCCGTGGGCTTTTCCGCCGTCAAGCCGTTGATAACGCCAAAATCATAGGCCGCCAGCGCCTCATAAAAGCTGTTTGGGTATTCTGAGGCGCTCATATCGGTAAAAGGGTTGTCGGCAACCGAAGCGGCCAGGCTTTTGGAGGCGTCTGCCGGAACGCCCAGGGCCCGCGTCAAAATCACGGCCATTTCCTGCCGTGTAATCCAGTCGTCAGGCCGAAATCGATAGGCTCCTTCTGCTCCGGCCTCGTCCAGCAGGCCCCCATGTTCCGCCCAAGCGACGGCGCCGGCGGCATAGTGCCCGGCGGGCATATCCGAGGCGCGAGGCGTTGCCTGGCCGGTTTCTCCGCCCAGCAGCCGAGCCAACATTAGGATAAAATCGCACCGTCTGAAATTCTGGTCCGGGCCATATAAATTATCTCCCATGCCCAAAACCACGCCTTTCTGGCGCAGCGCCAGGATATCCTGGTAAGCGAAGCTGCTCTCCGGCACGTCGTCAAATTGTCCGTCGTCAGCCCAGACGCTGGGAATGCAGGCGGCCAACAAACAGAGGCTCAGGCAAAGGGCCAGCGCGCGGCGTACGGTTTTCATAAGCTCCTCCTTCCGGTTTCAGCCGGTTCGCGCCGGCTTCGGTTCAATTTTTCTTTTTTGGCGCCTTGGACTTTTTGGGCTTGGGCGCAGGCAGCTGAGGCTCCATTGCCTCAAACAGGGCGGTCAGCGCCGCTTTATCCTCCAGGTCCTCCACCAGCAGCATCTCTTTGGCCCCTGGATAGGGCGGCTCCAGCGGCGCCTCTGGCAACAGAGTCCGAGCGGCCTCTACCGGCTTGACCAAAAACCGATTGTCGCAGATATAAGCGGCAATTTTCCCCTGATAATAGACGATATATTCCCCCATCATCTGTCGATGGGCAATCTGGTCCAGCCCAGAGAGCTGATCCAGCGCAAATTGCAAAAATTCCTTGGTCGTACTCATAAAATCCTCCGTTCTGCCCCGGCAAGGCGAGACCGCTCGCTCGCCCTTCCAAGGCTCTGCTCCACAAAGGCCCAAGGCGAGCTTTCCCAATATCCCCGCCAGGTCCAATCCTCTGAACAGCGGAAATTCAGCTGATACAGCCGAAAAATCACAGTCTTGTTTTTCGGCTGCCAAAACTCTTGGTAAGAATAGCGGTAGGTCATGCCTAATTTCCGCATCACCGCTCCGCTGCGGGGGTTTTCCACATCATGCGTAGCGGTCAGATAGGGCAGGCCCTCTCGCCGGGCTTGGTCCGCCGCGGCCTGAGCGGCCTCCGCCGCCAGCCCCCGGCCCCAAAATTCCCGTCGCAAGCCGTAGCCCAAATCCCAAGGCGCTTCTCCGCCGATATGCGCATAGCCAATAGGAATATTCTCCTCCCGCAGGCAAAGGGCGTATCGCCAGCCGGAAGGCTCTCGATATCTTTGCACAAAGATATCCCGGGCCTCTTCCAAACAAGAGGCGGGAAACCAGGGTAAAAACCGGTTGGTTTCCCGGTCGCTGTAAATCTGAAAGATCGCCTGCAAATCCCGCTCCTCAAAGGGGCGCAAAAGCAGCCGCTCCGTTTGCAAAACCGGCGCAATGGCCAAAAGCCTCTCCTCCTTGACGGAATGACAAAAAAGCCGGACGAGCCGGCTTTTTTGATTATGTTACCTCCAGGCGCAGGCCGGCCGCCTGTCAAAGCGTTCCGACTTATTGTTGCAGATAAAAACGCAGAGCCTGAAACGTCTGCTCCAGGGCGCTGATATGGGTGCGCTCATAGCCGTGGGAGGCATAGACGCCGGGGCCCATGGTCAGGTGCCGCACGTCGTAGCCGGCGACCAGGCTTCCTTCCACATCGGAGCCATAGCGGAAATAGGTGTCCACCGCATAATCCACGCCGTGTTCCTTGCAGACCTGGGCCATTTCTTTCAGCATCTCATAGTGATAAGGGCCTTTGGAGTCCTTGGCGCACAAAGAAACTTTCCGCTCCGTGCCCGCCTGAAGCAGCCCCACGCAGCCCATATCCACTGCGATAATGTCGTGGGCTTCTCGAGGAAACAGAGTGGCGCCGCCGGTGCCGATTTCCTCATAGACGCTGAAATGGAGCCAGACCTGCCGAGGCAGCCGGACCATCTCTTCTTTCACATACTTGGCGTAGGCCAATAAAACGGCGCAGCAAGCCTTGTCGTCCAGAAAACGGCTCTTAATATAGCCGGATTTGGTCACGACGGTTCTGGGGTCCAGGCAGATGAAATCGCCGGTTTCAATGCCCAGAGCCAGCACGTCCGCGGGGCAATGGACATCCTCGTCAATGACGACTTCGATATTCTCCTCAAAGCTCCGAGGGTCGTTGACATGGGGGTTCACATGGGTGGAGGGGTTTTCAATCTGAATGGTTCCCGTATAGGTCCCGTCAAATTTCGTGACAATTTCCACATTGCTGGTTTCCACATTGTTGGGGTTTAAGCCGCCGATGGGAGTAATCATCAGCGCGCCGTTTTCCTTAATGGCCCGGACCATGGCGCCCAGCGTGTCCGCATGGGCCGTCAGGGTAATGGGGTTGCCTTCGCCGCCGATGCAGCAGGCCACGCCGCCTCGGCGGGGGCCGACGGTTTCCGGGTAGCCCAAGCGGCCCAGCTCCTCTCGCAGATATTGCTGCACCTGCTGATTATAGCCTGTGGGGCTGGGGATAGCCAGCAGCTTCTGGGTCTGCTCCACAATATAATCCAAATACTTCTGTTCCATTGTCGTTCTCTCCTTCATTTCAATTTCTGCGTTCCATTCTTCCGGTCGCTTCGCTTATGAGCGCCGATATACAGAGCCAGCACAAAGATATAAATGACCATCATCACGATAAAAACCGCAGCCATGCCCTGCCACATCAGCAACAGCGTCTGCCCAAAAACAGTCCAATTCATGCTGTCTCCTCCTTTAACCCAGCATACCGGGAACCAATCCCAAAATAACGCCGCCGACAATCACCGAACCGATTTGCCCCGCCACGTTGGCGCCCACCGCGTGCATCAGCAGGTGGTTCGTGGGGTCTTCTTTCAAGCCCATTTTCTGAATCACCCGAGAGGACATGGGAAAGGCGGAAATGCCCGCCGCCCCCACCATGGGGTTGATTTTATGTTTGGAAAACAAATTCATCAGCTTGGCAAAAAGACAGCCGGCCACGGTGTCGAACACAAAGGCCAACACGCCAAGACCCATAATCATCACAGTTTGCAAGTTGACAAAGCTCTCCGCCTTCATGCTGGCGGCGATGGTAATGCCCAGCAGCAGGGTAATCAGATTGGCCAGCTCTTTCTGCGCTGTCTGAGACAGGTTTTCCAACACGCCGCACTCTCGGATCAGGTTGCCGAACATCAGAAAGCCCACCAGGCTCACCGAGGCCGGCGCCACCAGCCCCGCCACCAGCGTGACCCCGATGGGAAACAGCAGACGGGCGGTATGGCTGACGCTCTTGGGCTCATAAGGCATTCGGATCAACCGTTCTTTTCGGGTCGTGCACAGCCGGATGGCAAAGGGCTGGATAATGGGCACCAACGCCATATAGGAATAGGCCGCCACGGCGATGGCGCCAATATACTTGCTGCCCAAGGTCAGGCTGACCAAAATGGAGGTGGGGCCGTCCGCCGCGCCGATGATGCCAATGGAAGCGGCGTCCACCAGATCAAACCCCAGCAGAGAGGCCGCCGAAATGGTGAGAAACACGCCGAACTGAGCCGCCGCGCCAAACAAAAGCAGCTTAGGGTTGGAGAGCACCGGGCCAAAATCAATCATGGCTCCAATGCCGATAAACAGCAGCAGGGGCATGGCCTCGGCGGCGTGAACGCCCACCTCAAACAGCCAATCGATAATGCCCTGAACCTGGCCCGCGCCGGCCATGGTCTGGTCGATCACCCCTGACATGGGGATATTGACCAAAATAGCGCCGAAGCCCATGGGCAGCAGCAGAGCGGGCTCCATCTCTTTTTTCACCGCCAGCCAGATCAGCAGTCCGCCTACGGCGTACATCACCAGCTGTTTCCAGGTAAGGGCCAGCAGCCCTTGGGTCAAAAATTCCATAACTCTTCCTTCTCCATTTTTTTTCGGCGCCGCTCCGACAGACCGGAGCGCGCCTCCGCCCAAAAGTTTACCACGACCCGAGGGCTTGTGTCAAAAGGTCTAGGTAAAAACCGTGTAAAATCGCAGGACCGGCTTCTATTCCAGCCGATCGGGCCCCAGTAGGCCGGCGCTGTCCAAAATTTCTCCGTCCAGCGTCGTCAAAACGGCTCGCGCGTTGGGGATGGTTCGGACAAACTCCAGCGCCTCTTGAGGCTCTGTCAGAAACAGGGCGGTGGACAGACAGTCCGCCAGCCCGCCTTCTGGGCAGATTACGGTGGCGGAAAGCATCCGTTCCGCCGGATACAGGGTGGATGGGTCCACAATATGATGATACTGCCGGCCTTCTACGGTATAAAACCGCTCATATCCCCCGGAAGTGACCACCGCCATATCGGAAACTTCGATTGCGGCAACCAGCTTTCCCGGCTCCTCTGGGCTCTGGACGCCTACCGTCCAGTTGTCTCTATCCGGCGGCGTTCCTTGGGCCTGGACGTTTCCGCCGGCAGACAGGATAAAATCACGATACCCCGCCTCTTCCAGCGTTTCTGTAACCTGCTGGACGGCATATCCTTTGGCCACAGCGCCCACGTCCAGCCGCATTTTCGGGTCCCGCAGCTCCGCCGTTCCCGCCTGCCTATCCACAATCAGGTCTTCCATGCGGCAATGCTCCGCCGCCGCTTCCAGCTCCTCCTGCCGGGGCAGCCGCGCCTGGTCTGGGTTTTGCCCAGCCTCCAGCCGCAGATCGTGCCAGATGGAGAGGACAGCGCCCGTGGCCACGTTGACCCGCCCTTCCGTCAGGCGAAAGCAATCCTGGCCAAATTCCAGCAGATCCAGCGCCTCCGGCTCCAGTTTCACCGGCCCTTGGCCCGCCTGTTGGTTGAGCTGATACAGGCCCTGAACGCCCTGATAAGGCGTATAAATATCATAGAGCTGCGAGAGGCGCAGCAGCTCATCCTCGGCCAACTGGGCCAGCTCGTCAAACTGAGCTTGATTTTCGGCATAGGCGGTAATCTGAATCACGGTGTCAAAGGCTCCATAAACTTCCTGGGTATATTTCTGAAGCGTTTTTTGGCAGCCTGCCGCCAGGCAGCCGATCAGACACAAGCTCAGGCACACAAGCAAACCAACCGCCCGCCTCGCCGGCTTTATTTTCCCAGCGCGTCCCATTGGATGCGCCCCTGGCCATGAGCCTCCAAAAAGTCGTTGCACTGCGAGAAATGCCGGCAACCAAAAAAGCCGCTGAAAGCGGAAAAGGGGCTGGGGTGAGCCGCCGTCAGCACCAGATGATTGGGATTTGTAATCAAACTTTGCTTGGCCTTGGCGTTGGCGCCCCAAAGCAAAAAGACCATAGGCTCCTGCCGCTGGTTGAGCAGCTCGATGATTCGGTCCGTGAAAATTTCCCATCCCTTTCCTTTGTGGGAATTGGCCTGCTTGGCCCGAACCGTCAGCACCGTGTTGAGCATCAGCACCCCTTGGCGAGCCCAACCCTCCAGGCAGCCGTGGCCCGGCGACTGAACGCCCAAATCGTCCCGCAGCTCCTGATAGATGTTAACCAGAGAAGGCGGGATCCTCTTGCCCTTCTGCACCGAAAAGCTCAGGCCATGGGCTTGCCCCGGCCCATGATAAGGGTCCTGCCCCAGAATCACCGCCCGAACCTGGCTGTAAGGGGTGAATTTCAGCGCGTTAAAAATATCGTGCATATCGGGATAAATTGTGTTCTGCCGATATTCCTCCGCCAGGAATTTGCGCAGATTCTGATAGTAATCCTTTTCAAATTCGCCAGCCAGCAGCTCGTCCCAGTCGTTTCCAATCTGAACCATCGTTCATTCTCCTTTTTCTCTGTTTTCGCGGCCTATGGCCTTGTTTGCGTTTCTTTCTCTATTGTACACGCTCAAACCGCCCTTGTCCATCGCCGTTTTAGCCGGCCGGCCATTCAGCCGCAGAAAGAACCCTTCCGCGCTTCCCCCTATTGTTCACGATAAATCCCTTGATTTTTGCGGCGGATATGATACTATGGGGAAGTTGCCGCCGTTCCCTCCCCCGCCGCGCAGGGAGGAGGCGTTTTTCAGCGGGGCAAAATTCCCATTTGCGCGGAGAAACGACGGTTTTTCTTGATTACAGTCACCGATTTGTCCCTGAATTTTGACGGGCAGAATTTATTTTCTCATGTGGACCTGAAATTTACGCCGGGCAACTGCTACGGCGTCATCGGCGCCAACGGCGCGGGCAAATCCACCTTTTTGCGCATCCTCTCCGGCGATTTGGAGCCTTCCCATGGCGAAGCGACGTTGGCCAAAGGCCGGCGCATGAGCGTTTTGAAGCAAAATCACTTCGCCTATGACCAATATTCCGCGCTGGATACCGTGATTATGGGCAACCAGATCCTATACGACATTATGAAGGAAAAGGACGCTCTGTATGCCAAGGAAGATTTCAGCGATGAAGACGGCATCCGCGCTTCGGAGCTGGAAGCGGAATTTGCCGAGATGAACGGCTGGGAGGCGGAGAGCGAGGCTTCCCGGCTGGTTCAAGGTTTGGGTCTGCCGGCGGATATCCTGGAGCGGCAAATGGAACGCCTACAAGGCAAGGAAAAGGTGAAAATCCTGCTGGCGCAAGCCCTGTTCGGCCAGCCGGACGTTATTTTGCTGGACGAGCCCACCAACGACCTGGACGTCCTTTCCGTCCAGTGGCTGGAAGATTTTTTGCAGGATTACCCGGGAACTGTGATCGTGGTTTCCCACGACCGACATTTCCTCAACAACGTATGCACTCATATTGTGGATATTGATTACGGCAAAGTCAATCTCTATGTGGGCAACTACGATTTTTGGTATGAATCCAGCCAGCTGATGCAGAAGCTGCTGCGGGACCAAAACAAAAAGAACGAGGAAAAAATCCGGGAGCTGCAAAGCTTTGTCCAGCGCTTTTCCGCCAACAAATCCAAATCCCGTCAAGCCACCTCTCGCCGCAAGCTGTTGGAAAAGCTGGAGGTAACGGAGATGCCCGCTTCCTCTCGGCGCTATCCCTTTGTGGGCTTCACCATGGACAGAGAACCAGGCAAGGAAATTCTCACCGTAACCAACCTGAGTAAATTTGTGGACGGACAGCAGCTGCTCAACCGGGTGTCCTTTCGGGTCAACCGAGGGGATAAAATCGCCTTTATTGGCGAAAACGAAAACGCCGCCACCACTTTATTTCGCATTCTCATGGGAGAGCTGGAACCCGACGAAGGCGAATTCAAATGGGGCTCCACGATCTCCCAGAGCTATTTTCCCCGGGATAATTCCGCCTTTTTCGATGGGTTTGAGGGCAATCTCCTGCGGTGGATTGAGCAGTTCTCCGAAAACGACGTCACCGAAACCTATCTGCGGAGCTTTTTGGGCAAAATGCTGTTTTCCGGCGACGACGCGCTCAAAAGCGCCCGAGTGCTGTCCGGCGGCGAAAAAGTTCGCTGTATGCTGTCTCGGATGATGATGAAAAACGCCAATGTTCTGGTGTTGGATCAACCTACCAACCACCTGGATTTGGAATCCATCACCGCCGTCAACAACGGCCTGATGGAGTTCAAGAGCAACGTGCTGTTCAGCTCCCATGACCATCAATTTATCCAGACTGTAGCCAACCGCATCATCGAACTCAAGCCCGAAGGCTTTGTGGACCGCGTTTGCACTTACGACGAATATTTAGAGAAAACAGCAGGCGTAGTCGTGTAAGCTCTTGCCAGGACGCTCCGCTATGTGGAAACGCCAAGCTGAGAGGGCGAGGGAACCTCCCCTTCGCAGGCTTCGCCAGCTCTTCCCCCCTTTCGCATGGGGGCTTTTCTAAGACAGCAGCCTTGTCTGTCTCCAGCCCCCTCTGGGACGGCGGAACAGCCTGCTCCAAGACGAGGCCACAGCCTGCGCCAGCCCCCTCTGGGACGGCGGAACAGCCTGCTCCAAGACGAGGCCACAGCCTGCGCCAGCCCCCTCTGGGACGGCGGAACGGCCTGCTTCAAGACGAGGCCACAGCCTGCGCCAGCCCCCTCTGGGACGGCGGAGGCGATCTTATTCATAGCCCGCTGCCCTGTCCCTCGCCAGCCCCCTCTGGGACGGCGGAGGCGCCCTTATTCATAGCCTGCTGCCCTGTCCCTCGCCAGCCCCCTCTGGGACGGCGGAGGCGATCTTATTCATAGCCCGCTGCCCTGTCTGTCGCCAGCCCCCCTTGCCAAAGGGAGGGGGACCGGCGAGCGCCGGTGGAGGGATTCTCCCCCTAACGCCGCCTATACCCGCAATTTGGATAGCAAAACCCGGACGGAAAATTCCGTCCGGGTTTTGTTCTTTTCATACTCTCTGCAAAAAAGTCGATTATTCCTCTGTGTCCACAAATTTGCTCTCTTCGATTACCTTCTGCTGCACAGCGGGCGGCGCTTCTTCATAGCGCTCAAAGTGATAGGTAAACCAGCCTCTGCCCTGGGTGATGGAGCGGAGAGCGATGGCATAAGAGGCCGCCTCCGCCATGGGAACCTCGGCCACAACCTCCTGCTCGCCGCCCTCAGTGGGATTCATGCCCAGAATGCGGCCCCGACGCTTGTTGAGATCGCCGATCACGTCGCCCATACAGCTGTCGGGCACATAGACCTTCATGGAGCCAATGGGCTCCAGGATGCAGGGATTGGCCTGGGGAATGCCCGCCTTATAGGCCAGCCGGGCCGCCATTTTAAAGGAAAGCTCGTTACTATCCACATCATGGTAGGAGCCGTCTGTCAAAATCGCGTGGAGGCCCACCAGAGGATAACCGGCCAGCACGCCGTGTTCCATGGCCTCTCGAATGCCCTTGTCCACTGCGGGATGGAAATTTTTCGGAACGCTGCCGCCGAACGTCCGCTCCTCAAACAGGTAATCTCCCTCGGTATAAGGCTCGAATGTCATCTTGACGTGGCCATATTGGCCGTGGCCGCCGGATTGCTTCTTATGCTTGCCTTCCACATCCACCGATTTGCGGATTTTCTCCCGATAGGGCACCTTGGCGTCGGTCAGCTCCACTTCCACGCCAAATTTGCTCTTCAACTTGGAGCACAGCACGTCCAGATGAATATCGCCAGCGCCGGAAATGACAATCTGATGGGTTTCGTTGTTGTTGACCATGCTGAAAGCCGGATCTTCGTCCTGGAGGCGGGTCAGGCCGGCGGCCATTTTGTCCTCTGTGCCTTTGGTCTTGGGGGCGATGGCCTGCGAATAACAGGGCTCCGCAAAATCAATCCCATCCAGCACAATGTTGACAGAAGAATCCGCCAGTGTGTCGCCGGTCTTGGTTTCCGCCAGCTTGGAAACCGCCGCAATATCGCCGCAACACACCTCTTTCACATCCACGGTCTTTTTGCCGTTGACGGTGAACAGATTGCCCATTTTCTCCATCGAGCCGGTGCGCTGGTTCTTCAGCTGCATATCCGAGGTCACCTTGCCGGATACCACCTTAAAGAAAGAGGAACGGCCGTATTGGTCCGCAATGGTTTTGAACACAATGGCCAGAGCCTTGCCGTTTTCGTCAAATTCCACTCGGGTTTCGTTGCCTTCGCCGTCCACGCCGTGCTCCGCCAAGCCTTCATAGGGGATAGGCGCATAGTCGATCAGCGTTTTGATAAGCTGCAGGGAACCCACGCCGGTGTAGGCGCTGCCGCAGCAAACCGGGGTGATGGCGCCTTCCAGCACGCCCTGATGCAGGCCGTGCAGCAGCTCCTCCTCGCTGAATTCCTCTCCCGCAAAATACTTTTCCATCAGCTCCTCCGAGCTGCTGGCCACGCTTTCCACCAAGGAATCCCGCAGGCGGTTGACCTTATTCATCTTCTCTGCCGGCAGAACCGCTTCCACAATCTTGCCGTTTTCCGCCTTATAGGCCTTTCGGGTGACGATATTGATCACGCCGGCGGGCCGGTTGCCGTCTTCAAACAAGGGGAAGACAAACGGCGCCACGCTGTTGCCGAACAGGCCGCGCAGGTTTTCGTACACATTGTCAAAATTGGCGTTTTCCTCGTCAATTTTGGACACATAGAAGAAGCTGGGCAGATGCTTGCCCCGGACCATGCGCCAGGCTTTTTCCGTGCCTACGCTGACGCCGTCCTTAGCGGAAACCACAATCAGGCCGCAGCCCGCCACGCGCAGCGCCTGCGCTACCTCGCCGGCAAAATCGAAGGAACCCGGCGTATCCAGGATATTCAGCTTATAGCCCTGGGTTTCCACCGTGGCCAATGTGGTCTGGATCGAAATCTGGCGCTTGATTTCCTCCGGGTCGTAATCGCACACGGTGTTGCCGTCCGCCGTTTTGCCCAGGCGGTCGATGTTTCCCGTCAGATACAGCAGGCTTTCCACCAAGGAGGTTTTTCCGTCTCCCTTGTGCCCCAGCAGGCATATATTCCTGATCTTCTCGGTTGCGTAGGCCATAATTTACGTCTCTCCTTTATCTGAATAGGTGTGTCTTTTCGTCCAATCCATTCCCGCCGGCCGAGCCGCCGCAGGCTCTCCATCGGCCGGCTTCATAGTCATTATATCGTAAATGCGGCGGTTTTACAATGAATTTTTTCGGCATTTTTCACAATTTAAGCAGAATTTCCCTTAAATTTTGGAGGCGACCTGGCTGAATAGCCATACCGGCGCATACCACAGCAGCAGGTAGAAAATCACATTCAGCGGACCGGCGGCCTGCAGCTGGTCGACGCTGGCCAAAAAATACATCAGCCCCATGCCGAAAACCGCCGCCGCAGTGGAGCAGACCAAATTGAGCCGAACGGCCCGACACAGCCGGCGAGCCGCCGTAACGCATTCGCAGAAGCTGAGCATAGAATCCCGGGACAGCAGGGCCAGCGGCTTGACGTCCTGCCCCTGGCCGCCCATGCCCAGGGCCACCCGCTCTTCCATAGAAGGGAACTCCGCCTGGCCCGGCCGCAGGTCAAATTTATCTTCCACCATAAAGGGCGTGGCGTTGAAATCCTTCATCGCCAGCACGGGCCGCAACCGGCCCAGCCGCAACACTCGAAAGGCGGACTGCGCCTGGGGCTGCGCATTGTATTTCAAAGCAAACACTGCGGCGAAGGAGGAATTGACGGCCACAAACACGCCGCTTTTGATGGTGCGCCCTTCCGTCACATGAACGCCCATCCGCGTCAGGAAATTGGCGGAGCCGCACAACACGTTGTCCCGCCCAATCTGAACAGAAATGCCGCCGTTTTCATAATACTGGACCCGGTTGGGCTCAGGCACAAAGATATATTGCTGCTTGGCAAAATCCGAAAAAACATGGCTCAGACCGCCGCCTACCGTCTTCAAAGCTGCGGCGGCGCTGGCCACCGCCTTTTCCATGCTCATGTTCCGAGCCACCTTCATGCCGCTGATGGCCACGCTGCCGTTGGGGAAAATATCCGGATCGGTCAAAACGGCCAGCTCCGCCCAAGCCATCTCCCGGGCCGACTGGTCGTTGAGCAGCGCCGTGCCGGCGGTAAACAATTTTTTAGAGATCCGGACCCCCGGCGTAGCGGCGGACAACAGCATCCCCGCCGGCGCCGCCATGGCGGTAATCGCCGCCAAGCTATCCGCAAACCGATCGGGCCGCCGCGCGCCGAAAGAGGCCATAAAAGCCAAGACAGCCGCCGCCACAATGGCCAACGGCCCATAAAACTGCGAAAACCGCATGACGGCGTCGGGGCTGTCCACGCACCCCAGATCGGGCGGCTGAGGGAGCTGGGTTTTATAGGCCATTGTGCGTTGCTTTCCGTCTTCTTTTGTGCAGACGCAGGCCGGGTTGGCGCTGAGGCTGGCGGCCTTATAAACGCGCCGCAGCGTCAACAGCCGGCCACGCTTGGCCAGCAGGCAATAAAACAAAGTAACCTGGGCCACGGCGGTATAGGGCATGGCGTCCCCTTTCTGCAAAGCGTGCCAGACCCCCTGCGCCAGAGAGGAAAAAGCGCCGGCGGCGGCCACAGTATCCAACGTGGGGCGGAAAATTGCCAGCCGATAAGCGCCGGCCAGCAGCACGTCGTCCGCCGCCAGCATCGAACAACATAAAAGCAGGTTCAGCGCCCAAAAATAATAATGAGGAACCTGGGCAAAGCCATAGCCCTCGGGCAGGGCCACGGGCAACTGCGGCAAAGCGGTAATCAGGCAGCCCAGCGCGGCCAGCAGCAGGCAAAGAATGGACCGCCTGCGCAGCCGCCGCAGCTTTTTACTCAGATTAGCAATGGTATGGGGAATGTCCTTTTCATCCGCTTCAAATAAAAAGTCAAAGGGCGGCGGAGACTCCGACGGTTCCTCCTCTTCCTCCGGCTCCGGTTCTTCCAAAACAGAGGGTCGCCTGTTCAGCGGAAACCGGCGAACCCGGCTGTCCTCCTCTTCCTCCAACGGAGGCGGCTCGGGCTGAGGCGGCTCCTTCTCCCTGGCCTGCGGCCGCCGAGCCTCTGGCTCCTCTTCCTCTTTTTCTGGCTTAGGCCGGCGGCGGCTCAGGCTGGCCATGTCGATCACCCGGCCTTCCTCCGGCTCAGAGCTCTCCTGCCGCCGCTCTTCCGCCGGGGGCGCCGGAAGAGGCGGCTCCGGCCGGCGAAGAGGCGGCTCGGCCGGCTTCGGCGGCGGCGCTGGGGGCTGAACCGGCTTCTGCTTGGTTTGGGCCCGGAAGAGCGCCGGCTCAGCCGGTTTCTTTTCGCTTTCCCAGGGCTCCGGCTCAGACGCCGGACGCGGACGGGCGCCAAAAACAGGGGCGTCCGGCAGACGTCCCTCTGGCGTTTTCGGTTCGGTCCCTTTGAATTCGGCGATGATCTCCTCTACCGAAAATTCCTCCAGTTCCTCTTCCTCATATCCATTTTCACCATATTCTTCATATTCGCCGTATTCTTCCCCGATTTTTCTGCTCACACTCTGCTCCTTATCGATTCCATCGATTCCGCGGCTACTGCCGCTTCCGCACCGCCTCATACAGCAGCACCGCCGCCGCGTTGGAGGCGTTCAACGACGGGATTTTCCCCTTTTGCGGAATGCGCACCACATAGTCGCATTCTTTCTTCACCAAAGCGGACACTCCTTGGCCTTCGCCGCCGATGACGATGGCGGCAGGAGCGGCCAAGTCCGCTTCATACAAGGTCTGCTCTCCGTCCATATCCGCAGCAAAGACAAACAGCCCTTTTTGCTTCAACTCTCTGACGGCAGAGGCAATGTTATTCTCCTTGGCCACCGGCAAATATTCCAGCGCGCCGGCGGCGGCTTTGGCACAGGCGCTGTTGAGCCCGGCGCTGCGGCGGCGGGGAACGACTACCCCATGAGCGCCGGCGATTTCCGCCGTGCGGATAATAGCGCCCAAATTGTGCGGGTCGGTGACGCCGTCGCACAATACCAACAGCGGCGCCTCCCCTCTTTCCCGAGCCAAAGCCAGCAGATCGTCCAGCCGCCGGTAAGGCGCGGCGGCGCATAAGGCAATAATTCCCTGGTGAGAGCCGGTAACGCTCATCGCGTCCAGCTTGCGCTTGTCCACCTCCTGAGCCGTCACCCCCTGCCGCCGGGCCTGGGCCACAAGATGGCCCAAGGAGCTGATGGAGCCCCCGGCAAAATAAATTTTGTCAATCTGCCGGCCGCTGCGCAACGCCTCCGTCACCGCGTTGCGCCCCTCCAACATCGTTTCGTCCCGCTCCTCCGGCCGGCGGTCTCGCCGGGGCGAAGGGCTGCGCCGCTGTTTATTCCCAGCAAAAGGGCCTTTTCCCCGCGAGCCAGGTCTTTGGGTTTTGTCGTCCATGTTCCGTCCTCCGTCCGCCTTTTGTCGGCTTCAGTTTGTTCTTTCCATCCTTCTTCCCCTGCAAAACCTGGAGATTTGCAGGAACGTTTTGTTTTTCTGCTTCTTCTCAGCAAGCCAATCGTTCGTCTGCCCCCCACGCCATTCCTGGGTCTTTCTGGGAGTAGAGCGGCAAAACCGGCCATATTGTCGGCCTTATCCTGCGGCTGCCGCGCTTATTTGATCATTATATCAGAAAAGCTAACAAAAATTAACCATAAAATCCTCGAATTTTGACAAAGTTCATATTTCTTTGAAAAAAAGAAAGGGAGACGGATTTTTCAAGAAAAATCCGTCTCTCTGCGCCAGGGCGGCATAAGCTGCTCCCTGGCTTTGGTCCGGCGCCAAAGCGGCGGGCCGAAGGCTTTGCCGCTTTGGCAAAATCATTGGTTTTCAGGCTGAAAAAACCGATCGTGAATGGCCTGAACGGCCCGCTGGGCGTCTTGGCTTTTGATGACGACAGACACCTTGATTTCGCTGGTGGAGATAAACATAATGTTGATCCCCTGCTCATAAAGAGCCTGGAACATCTCGGAAGCCACGCCGGCGCTGCCCGCCATGCCCGCGCCCACGATGGAGATTTTGCACACGTCCGGGTCCATATTCAAGCTCTGGTACGCCACGTCTTTTTGGTTCTGAATCAGCTCCAGAGCCTGAGCGGCCTGATCCTGAGCGACGGTAAAGCAGATGTGCTTGCATCTGTTTTCCGCGGCGGATTGGACGATCATATCCACATTGATTTTTTCTTTGGCCAGCCTGTCAAAAATTTTATAGGCGATGCCGGGCACGTCCGCCGTGCCGGTCAGGCTGATCACCGCCACATCCGCGTCTTGCGCTACGCCGCTGACTGTTCTTCGCTCCATGGTTTCCTCCCGTACTATCGTCCCCGGCTCGTCGGTAAAACTGGACCGCACTTCGATAGGCGTCTGGTTGCGCTTCGCCAGCTCCACCGAGCGGTTATGCAGCACCTGAGCGCCCATGGAAGCCAGCTCCAGCATCTCGTCATAAGTAATCTCTTTCAGCTTGCGGGCGCTCTGCACCAGCCGGGGGTCGCCAGTGTAGACGCCGTCCACGTCGGTATAAATCACGCACTTGGAAGCCCCCAGAGCGGCGGCCAGCGCCACGGCGGTGGTATCCGAGCCGCCCCGGCCGATGGTGGTAATGTCCCCTTGGGCGTCTACGCCTTGGAAGCCGGCTACCACAACGATTTTTCGCCGGGCCAGCTCCTCCCGAAGACGGCGGGTTTCCACAAAGCGTATCCGGGCCTTGGCGTGATGGCTGTCGGTCGACACCCCGGCCTGCCAGCCCGTCAGCGAAATCGCCGGACAACCCAGACTGTGCAGCGCCATGCACAAAAGGGCGATGGAAATCTGTTCTCCGGTGGCCAGCAGCATATCCATCTCCCGCTCCGGCGGCGAAGGGCTGATTTCCGCCGCTTTTTTCAGCAGCTCGTCGGTGGTATCCCCCTGAGCGGAAACCACGACCGCCACGTCGTCCCCCGCCCGCCAAACCTTTTCCACAATGGAGGCGGCGTTGAACAGCCGTTCCCTGGAGGCCACCGAGGTGCCGCCAAATTTTAACACAATCAAAGACACTTGCTATCGCTCCTCCGATTTTGAGGCTGAAGCAGGGCGGGCGCCCGGCGGCTCCCGCCCCGCGAATGGTTCATTATCAGTATATGAAGCCCTGTGCGGGCCGGACATTCCGCCGCTTCTTTATTGTATCGAACCAACGGAAAAAAGCAAACAATTTTTTTGGCCTTGGCAAAAAGATATGCGCTTGGCTGGATTTTGCGCAAGCGTTTCAAAGACTGTAGAAAGATGGCGATTGCTGTGATACAATAGCTGTAATACAACCCTTGCTCCATCTGTGGCCGAGGCTTAAAACGCGCGTTTGGGATGTTCTCCTGCAAAATCATTCATTTTATAGGGTCCTAAAAGGAGCTGATCTGAATGGGCCTGCTGTTGGGAATGCTGTTTTTCTTGCTGGTCGCCTCGGCGGCGGCGTCTTGGGCGCTGCTGCGGGCTTCTCGGCGGCAGCGAAATCGAAAGCCCCTTCGCTGGGCGTTGGCCGCTCTGTCCGTTTTTTGCGCCGCTTTGGCCCTTTGCGCCGTTCAATGGATGGGAGATTTGCTGTCTTTTTTCTAAGTTCTAAACAACTTATTGCGCTGAAAGGAACCTGCTATGAAGACGACGCTCCGCCCCGCTTCGCCGAAGGATCGGCAGGCTTTGGCCCGCTGCATTGCGGAGGGCTTTGAAAAAGATTTTTCTATTTTATGCAAGGATATGGACAAAACGGCTCGAGCCCTCGAAGGCGGCGTTCAAACCCAGCGATTCTGGGTTGCAGAGCGGGAAGGCGTCCTGATTGGGACGGCGGCTGTTTCCGACTGCCAAGGACGAGCCGTTTTGACCGACAAAGCCGGCTATCGAAAGCATTTCGGCCCGCTGCGGGGCCGCTTGGCGCTGCTTGTGCTGAAAGAGGAATTTGAGGCGCCTCTGGATATTCCCCCTGAAACAGGATATCTGGAATTTGTCACGACAGATCGTCGGTTCCGGCGGCAAGGGGTCGCCACGGCCCTTTTGCAAAAAATCGTATCCAGCGGCTTGTACCGGGATTATATTTTAGATGTGGTCAATACTAACGCCAACGCCATCCGGCTTTATGAGAAGTTGGGGTTTCGGGAGTTCCGGCGCTCGCCGGAAAAACACGGAACGAAAAAAGGCTTCAGCGCCAAAATTTACATGAAATACGGCGGCGTTTGACGCCGGCCGACGCTGCCAAAAAGGAGGGGTCCCTGTGCGGATGCACGAAAATCGTTATATCGATATCCTGCTCAAGCTGATTTACCTGGTTCTCATCGGCGGGGCGGTCTGGCTGTTTTTCAAATATGCCTTTGGGTGGACGATTCCCCTGATTATCGCCTATCTGCTGTCTCGGTTGATTTTGCGCCCTGTGGAATTTTTATGCAACAAGTTGAAAATGAATCGCAAAGCGGCCACCGTCCTATGCACGCTGTTGGCGGTTTCCGCCTTTTGCTGGCTGGTGTTTTTCCTGGTCTCCAATCTGCTGCGGGAGGGGCTGCTGCTGGCGCAGGATCTGCCCGTTTATCTCTCCTCTCTTCAGGATAAAATCAGCCAGGCGGGCCAGACGCTCAACGCCTTTTTGGCCCGGCGTCATCTGAATTTTTTCGACCCAGCCCTGTTGACGGCGGAGGGCCTGCTGCGGCAAATCAAGCTGCCCTCCGTCAACCTGACCCGCGTGCTGAACACCGTGGGCTCGGCGGCTTCCAGCGTGCCTTCCATCCTGATTACCCTGGTCTTTATTTTGCTGGGCACTTATTTCATGTGCAGCGAAAACCAGAAGATTTTTGGTTTTTTATCCTATCAGATGGGCCCTGCCGCCGCGGACCTGGCCCGCAAACTCCGCTCCTTTTTCTACAACAGCGTGGGCAAATGGCTGCGCGCCCAATGTATCCTCATCTGCGTCACTTTCTGCGAGCTGTCCGTCGGCTTTTTCATTCTGGGCCTGCCCTATGCCGGGCTGCTGGCGCTGATCATCGCCTTTGTGGACGCTCTGCCCATTTTGGGCGTAGGCACGGCGCTGCTGCCCTGGGCCGCCGTCTCGCTGCTGACCGGCGAATTTCGCCGGGCGTTGACGCTGCTGATTCTCTACCTTGTGGTGCTGACCGTGCGCAACATGATCGAGCCCCGCATCGTCGGCGGCCAGCTGGGGCTGGACCCTTTTGCGACTCTGCTGTGCATTTATTTTGGATATCGTATCGCCGGCTTCGCTGGGATGTTCATTGTGCCGGTGATTGTGCTCACCGTCATCAAATTGCAGGAATGGGGCTATATCAACCTGAGCCGACGCAGACGAAGCCGAAAAACCCTGCCGGACCAAGCGCCCGACGACTCGCTGGATGGCAGGGGCGGAAAATAGCTCCGCCCCTGCTTTTGGCGGGTCTTCTAAAATTTTTTCAGATTTTTTTGAAAAAACCCTTGCCAAGGGGGAAAACTTGTGTTATAGTATTTCTTGCGTTCAGTACTGTGTTTCAAACGCAGATAAGCTGGTGTAGCTCAGCTGGTAGAGCAGCTGATTTGTAATCAGCAGGTCGGGGGTTCGAATCCGTCCACCAGCTCCAATTTTATAAGGGAGAGTTCCCGAGTGGCCAAAGGGGGCAGACTGTAAATCTGTTGCGTTTCGCTTCGATGGTTCGAATCCGTCCTCTCCCACCAACCCCGAAAACCTTTAGTTTTCGGGGTTTTCTTTTTCCAAATTTCCAAAAGAGGAGGCTTGCCAAATGGTCAATACCGCTTGGTCGGATCGAATTCAGCCCATAGGGACTCTGTATCTCTCCCGTCGGCTTCGGTTTTCCGACGAATATCAAGCCCAGTACCAAACCGCCTTTTCGCTCGACCCAGGCGTTGAAACAATTCTGGAAATCGGCTGCGGCCCAGGCGCTTTTGCCCAATCTCTGGCTCGCTGGTATCCCAACGCCCACGTTACCGGCATCGATCTGGATACAGCGTTTATCCAATTCGCCGCCCGACAAGCGCCCAATATCCGATTTTTACAAGCAGACGCCGCCAACCTGCCCTTTGAAGAGGGTTCTTTTGACGTTACGGTTTCCAATACGGTCCAAGAGCATCTGCCGCCTGACAAATTTTTTGGTCAACAATATCAGGTTCTCAAGCCTGGAGGGCTTTGCCTGGTTCTTTCCGCCCGGCGGGGCGTCAGTCTCTCCGCCCCCTGTGTCGCCGAGCGAAGCCCATTGGAGCAGGAAATCTGGAAACGAGCGGAACGCTTTTTTCAAAGCAACGACCGCGGTCTTTCTGTGGGGCAATATTGGATGAATGAACGAGAACTGCCTGTCGCTATGGCTCAAGCCGGCTTTCGCCATATTTCCACTTCGTATCTGGCCGTCAACCTGACCCCGGACAACCCGGACCATTCCTCGGAACAGGCGTTGGCTATGATCAACGCCAACCGTCAAAACGATCTGGACGCCATAGCTTCCCTAACCTGCGTCGCCCCCGGTCTGGCAGCCTCTTGGGAGCTGGAAGAAGTAAAGGCGCAAATCAACCGGCGATACGACCGCCGCCTCCAACTTTACCAAGCCGGAACGCCGCAATGGGATACCGACGTCTCTCTGACCATGATTATCCGCGGCGTGAAATAGCCTCCCAAAAACGGAGAGCCCCCAAGCGAACAAGAGCACGCCTCCTGCGGCTGGGTTCGCGGTTTGGACGCTTCGGGAAACCGAAAAAAGGCCGTAAAAACGGCGGGATTTGACATCCCGCCGTTTTTTTGTAAGAGATCGCCAAAGCCGCGCCTGGGGTCTCCTGCGTCGGTTGTCCGCAGCAAACTTCCAAAAATTTTTTGAATGTTTTGGCGCTTGCCTGACTACAAAAAGCAATGATTTTCATCAAATTGTTCTTCCCGCTCTTCGATCCATTCCTCCAGCTTCTGGAGCCGCTGAATCAGCAGGTTCTGCTTCTGTGAAACGTCTTCCCCTCGATAATCCACAAAGGAGGCCCAGCCCTCCAGGTCGGCGCTAATGTCTTGATGCAGCATTTTGCAGAAATCCAACATACTGGTATAAGAACGCTGGACGAGGGCCGTCTCTTTGCCCTGGGGCTCTCGATTTTCCCCTTCAACCATGACATAACAGCTCCAATAGCTTACCAGGCAGAGAAAGCGCCCAGGCTCCAGAAAGCCCTTCACACAGAAAGGCAGCATTGTTTCCAGGCCGTGAACGGCCTGTTCCAGCCATTCAAAGGGAACGTCGTCCAGGTAGCTCAGGCCGTAGGCGCTCGTTCCATCCAAATGAAAATCCGTCCATCCGTGAACCGGCTTTGTCAGCAACCTTCTCCCCCCTGTTCCATCGGTTCCAGCAGCTCCAGCAGCTGAGACGGCGCGTCAATCACAGCAACCGGTTTTTGGGCTTGTCCAAAACCATAGCGGGCAAAGAGAAAGGGAATTTCCGCCTCTTTGGCGGCCTGCTCGTCGCCGGCGGTGTCGCCTATGTAGACCGGGGCGCGCAAGCCGTTGCGGCGGCAGATCAGCCGGTTGTTTTCCCCTTTTTGCAGACCGGTAGCGCCAAAGCACTCAAAATCCTTGAAATATTTTCCCAATCCGCTGGCTTGGAAAAAGCATTGGATATAGCCGTCTTCGCAGTTGCTGACGATAAAGAGGGGCGCCCAAGCGGAGAGGGCGGCCAGCGTCCTCTCCAACTCTGGGTATAGCTTGCCCCCCTGCCGGGCCAAAACCCGGTGTTCCTCTTGGCAGCATTCCTCCATCAGCGCCGCCTGGCTCTGAGGGCTTTCGCCGGGAAACATCCGCCGGCCGATTTCGTCCATAGGCAGGCCCATATATCCCTCCAGCTCCTGAGCTGTCAGCGGCGGACGAAGACCCGGACGGCGGCCGATCGCCTGATTCCAGGCCAGACGGATCTGTTCCACAGCGTTCCACAGCGTGCCGTCCAGGTCAAAAATAATTCCGTCCGTTTTCATCCCATTTTCTCCTTTTCCCCAAGTTACCAGATCTGGGCCCGGTCCTCCGGCGGCAGGTACATTCCGTCGTCAGGGCCGATTTCATAAGTCTGATAAAATTCCTCAAAATTCTGCATCGTGCGGTTGACCCGCACCTTGTTGAAGCTGTGAACGTCCATATTGGCCAGCATTTGCAGATAATCCCGGCCGGCGGTTAGCGTCCAGCAGCGAGCCATGCTGGAAAACAGCAGATTGTAATCCGGGTTTTCCAAGCTCTTGGCCGCTTCCAGCACACAGGCCATACCGCCCAGATCGGCAATGTTTTCGCTGAGAGTCTGCGCGCCGTTGTTGGCGAAGCCAGGGGCGGCCTCTGGGCCGTCGTAAACCTGTCGAACCTTATCGCACAGCTGCTGAAAACGCTCATAATCCTCGGGCTGCCACCAGTTGACGGCGTCTCCCTTTTCATCAAATTTGGCGCCGTTGTTGTCAAAGCTATGGGTAATTTCGTGGGCGATCACCACGCCGATGCCGCCCAAATTCTGCTCCCGCGGGGCGTCCACATCGTAAAACGGCGCCTGCAAAATGCCCGCTGGAAAGACGATTTCATTGGCGGTAGCGTTATAATATGCATTGACGGTATAGGCTGTCATCGCCCATAGGCTCTTATCCGTCTGTTGGCCTTGAAAGGCGTTTTGCCAATCCCGGGCGGCCAGCGTTATCTTCAGGGCGTTTTGGTAATAACTGTCTGTAAATTCCACATCGTCCAAATAGCTTTCCCAGCTGTCAGGGTATCCGATTTTGATATTCATGGTTTCCAGCTTGCGAATCGCCTTGTCCTTGGTGGCCTGGCTCATCCAATCCAGCTTTTGCAGCCGGTTTTGATAGACCTGGATGAACTCCTTGACCATGGACGTCACATCCTCCTTGGCCTGAGCGGAGAAATGACGCTGAACGTAAATCTCGCCGATCTGGTTGCCCAACAGCTGCTGAACGGTCAACGCCGCCTGTTCCTCTGGGCTTTTGCTGCCGTCCACGCCGTAAAAAGCCTGCTGGAACCGGGCGTTGACCTGATCGACCTGGCCGCTGAGCGTCGGACCATAGCCTTGAATCAGGCTCAGGCGCAGCCAGTCCTTCATGAGCTCCAAATGCTGATCGTCAAAATAGAGCGCCGCAGCTTTCAGCAAGCCTGGGTCTGACACCAGAATGCTCTCCTCCTGCTTCAAGCCGTCGGCGGCCAGCATCTGCTTCAGGTCTACCCCAGGAAACAGCTGTTGGAGCTGCTCCAGGGTGTAAAGATTATAAATTTTATCCACATTTCCGCTGTCTTCCACATTCATGGCCGCTTCCGCCAGCGGCTGTTGCGCCTCTGCCAAGCGTCGAGCCCCAGCCTGAGCCTGCTCTTCGCCAACGCCCGCCAGCTTCAGCAGCTCCGCCACAGCCCAGCGATATTGGTCCATAATGTTGCCGCCAGCATTGAAATACTCTTTCGGCAGATCGGAAGACAATGCGCTGAACTGCAGCAAGTATCTGTCGCTGTCTTTGAAATCGATGGTCAGGGAGAAGCGTCCCAAGGCCGGCAGGCCCAGCTGCCGGCTGATCTGGTTCCGAACCTTCATCAGCTCCGCCATGGTTTGGGCCGAATCAACTTGATCCAGGTAGGGCTTCAGCGGGCTCAAATCCTCTACCTGGCCCTGCTTCACCGCCAGCACGCCTCGGTAAAGAGCGCCGATTTTCTGCTCGGAGCCCTTGGCGTCCTTGTTCTGGGCCGCCTGCTGGATGATCTCCTGTACCTGTGCGTTGATTTTGGCCGTCATCTCGTACATAGCGCCATTGGCCGCTTCGCCGGCAGGGATCTGGCTGCTTTCCAGCCACTGCTTGTTCACAGCGGCATAATAATCGTCCTTCAGGTTGCTGGCCTTCAGCGCCCAGACCCGGCGGATCATCAAATCCAGCTGTTCCGCCGTCACCGGGCTGTTGGGGTTCAAATGTCCTTGGCCGTCTCCGGCCAGGACGCCTGCCGCCGCCAACCCGCCGATTTCCGAAGCCGCCCAGGCCGGAATATCTTCAAACGTTACGCCGGCATACCCCGCCCGCTTGGCGTCTCCCTGGGGTTCTGGCAGCGAGCCGAAGGCCCGGGCGAGCATGACCATCGCTTCGGCCCGGGTCACCAGCCGATCCTCGTTCAGGCCGTTGCCGTCGCCCTGGATGATATCCGACTTTTGTAGGCCGGGGTTATAGTCGTCCGCCGCGGTCAGCAAAGTTTCCACAACCTGTATCCGAGTCAGCTGTTGCGAGCCGTCTGCTGCAAAAACAGGGCAGGCCAGCGCGAAAGCCAGGACAGCGGCCAGCGCCGCCGCCAGCCATCTTTTTTGTCTCATGTTCAATTTTCCTCCTTTTTCTTCGCTTTCAGTTTTCCCGCTCTTCTTTTCATGATACGCTCTTTTATAGGCAAAATCAATGATGAAAATCCTTAAGGTTTGGCAAAACGTCCTGGTTCATCCAATCCATTTTGCCGCCGCCAGCGCCAACAACAGTCCGCCGGCCAGCCAATCAGCGTCTCCTTTGCCCGCTTGGCGCAGACGGCCTCCCACCCCGACGCCTCCCGCCAACAGCGCCGCGGTCATAGCAAAGGCCAGCAGAGCGGTCAGGGACCCGGCGCCGCCGGTCAGGCCGGCGCCCAGCCCGGCGGCGGCTCCGTCCAACGATAACGCCGCCCCCAGAGCCAAGCCCTCCCCCAGGGAAATGCTGCGAGAGAGGTCGGCGTCCGCTTTGGCCGGGTCGGCGTATACCCGCAGAATGCAGCGGAAATCCAGCAGACGAAAGCTGACTTGGCCGGCGTCTGCCCGCCGAATGCGCTTTTTCAAAGCGCCGCCGCCGATCTTGCCGCAGCCCAGCAGCGCTAAGGTCAAAGCGCCGATCCAGCGGGCCGTTCCTGCGGCAAGCATCGGCTCCAACCATCCGCCCAACAGCATACCGGCGGCCAATATGCCGGCGCAGCACCCTGCCGCGGCTAAAACGGCGGCTCGGGTCAACCGAACCCCCGAAGCCCCGTACCCCATTCCCGCAAAAAAGGCGTCCAGCGACAAGGCCGCCGCCAACGCTGTCATTTGTATCAAATCAGAAAACCATCCAGACAAGGGTCTTCTCCTTTCGCGCTTTTTTCCATCCTATGCGAAAAAGAAACCAACCGCCATTCTTTTAGCGAAGACCCAGGGACCCGCCTTAGGCGGGCAAAAAGCTTTTCATGAAAAAACAAGCGCTTCAAGGCGCTTGTTTTGGATGGAAGCCGATTCGACCATGGCTTATCGATCAAATAAATGGAAATATCAAAAGCATTGGGAGGTCGGTTGGGTTTGGGAGAAAATTTTACAGAGGAAGAAAACTCCTTCACATCCGCCTCATAGGATTGCAGAAATTTGCAATAATCGCAGTGAAATTCCGTCCAGATTGTCGAAACATTTTTACTCTCGCCGTTAAAAATCATATAAGCGAGATGCATTGCATCGGATACGCCCAATCCTTACCGCCGCCGCGCCTGGAGGCCGCTTCTTCCCTGTAATGCAACAATAAGCGCCTAAAGGCGCTTATTGTTGGATTGGTTTTCATCATGGCCGGAGGAAAGCGCAAGCAGATTTTAGGCCGGCAGTTTCAGTTCCTGGCCTACGTTGATGCGCTCAGGGTTGCGGATGATATCCTGGTTGAGCTGATAAATCTCGTTCCAGCGGGCGCCGCTGCCCAGCTGATCCCGAGCAATGTTCCACAGGCAGTCGCCGGATTGGACGATATAAATCTTCGCCTGGGGCTGAGCGGGAGTAGGCTGAGGCTCCGGCTGCGGCGCAGGCGAAACAGGGGCGGATTCCGCCGGCTTTTCCGGCTCCGCAGGTTTTTCCGGCTCTGCGGCCTGATCGGAAACCGTGGGCAGATTGGCCTTGTTCCAGCCGTTGTTCATGCCGCTTTGCACATTCAGCGCCTGGAAACCGGAAGCGATCAGCACGGCCACTGTCTGTGAGGACTGCTGGCCGGAATTGCACACCACGGCGATGGTCTTATCCCGAGGCAGCTGGTCGATATAGCCGCCCATCTCCAAGTAGGGGACGTTGACGGCGCCTTCAATATGGCCCTTGGCAAAGGTTTCGGCGTCCCGTACATCCAACACAAAATAATCGTCCAAGCGCTCGTTCAGGTCGGCGGGCTTGACGACGTTGTTGCCCTCGGGGATGGTCATGGCCGTCCGAGCGGCCTCCAGCAAAGCGGCTTCGGTTTCATTCAGCCGCGCCTTTTCGGCGGGGACAAATTCATGAGCTTCCGTTTCCAGGGGCGTATCCTCCGTCACAGAGCCCATGCCGCCGCTGAGAGAATACGCGTTAAAGCCGGCCAAGCGCAAAGAGCCCACGATCTGGCCGGCGGTCTGGCCGGAATAGCAGGCGACCACAATCCGCCGCTCCCGGGGCAGCTGGTCCAAAAACTTCACAACCTCGACAAAGGGGATGTTGACGGCGCCTTTCAAGTGGCCCTTGGCGTAGTCTTCGGCGCTGCGGATATCCAAAATCAGCGAATCTCCCGCTTCTGCAATCTCCAGCGCCTTTTCCAGAGAAATCATGTTTTTGCCGTCTGCTTTTTCAAAATAGGTTTTGGCCGCCTCAAAAGCGGCTTCCGCCGGCTCCACGGCCAGCGCCATAGCGGAAACTCCCGCCAGCATCGCCGCGGCCAGCAGCAAAGAAATCAATTTTTTCATTCCGGTATGCTCCTTTTTTATCGGGCTTTCTGTTGAGCGACCGCCTGCGCCTCCGGTCCGCCGGCGGTCGCCCAAGCGCTGGTTTATCCTATCATCCAGAAAAGCCATTGTCAATTTTTATAGAAAAAATCGATAAATTCTCCGAATCGCCACGCCTTTTTCCGGGTCACTCCGCATCCTCCTCCGCCGCCTGCCGAGCATAGGATTCCGCCAAAGAAATAAATTCTTCCATTCTCCCCTGCGCCCGAATGATTTCCGGGCAGTCCTTGCCGCTGAAGTCAAAGTGCTGCCGCACCCGGCTGGCGGGAATCTTGTATTCGTTCATCAACCAGCCGGCGAGGCGGGCGGCGTTGTCAAAGGTTTTTTCAAAATCTCCGTCCTGATTGACGCAAAGCTCTATGCCAATGCCATGCAGATTGCCCTCTCCCTCGGCGCCGTCGCCGGCATGATAGGCCTTTTCATCGTCCGGAATGCTGTGCCAAATCTCTTGGTCGTCCACCGTGTAATGCCAACCGGTGGTCCCTTCCCCGCCCCGAGCCTGGAGCTCGCCGTGGGCCTGAGCGTCGGCGCCAGCCGCTGGATTGCCCGTTTCATGGATGACAATGTATTGGATCGTTCGTTTGGTTCCGGGCCTGTTTTGCCCTCCCTCTGGCGCCAGTTTGGTATGCACTGTCACGCCCAAAACCTGCTCTGGGTACATTCCCTCCACAGGCCCTCGGTTCAGCGCCTTCAACAGCCCCAAAGCCAAAAGCGCCGCGGCGCACAACCCCGCCAGCCGAATCAACGTCTGGCGCTGACGGCGCTTTTTTCTCCTTCTGATCTGGCGTTGGGCCAGCTCCTGCGTCCGTTCCTCTTCCACCGCAAATCCCTCTCTTTCCGTTTTCGGGCCAAACCAAGGCCCGCCTGTGTATATCATACGCCAGGCGGGCCTCAAAATCTTAAAGATTTCCTTAATCTTCGTCAAATTATTCTGTCAAACGTCTATTTCCGCACAGGGCCGCCCAAAAAGGCGTCTACCGCTCGGAAAATGGCTTCGGCCTCCTGCCACAGCTCTTCCTTGGTGTCGATTTTGGCGATGTCCTCTGGGTGATCGATAAAGGCGAATTCTGAAATCACCGCTGGAACCTCCACAGAGGCGGCGGCCCGCAGCAAGCCGTAATAATCTCCGGTTTTGGCGCTGTTATACCGGAAAACGATGGGGCGAACCGTCTGGCCCATTTTTTCATATTCCTGGTTGATGAGCTGGGCCAATCGCTTTGTAGGGCCGTCCTCCTTGTCCGCCACTTGAGCCAGCACCTCGGCGCCATAGGCGGTATGAGCCTCGGTGGCGTTGTGGTGGACGCTGACCACCAGGTCGGGCTGTTCCTGGCGAATCATTTCCATTCTATCGCTGAGGGATAGGGTTTCCCCTTCGCCTCGCGTAAAAATCACCTGATATCCGGCCTGCGTCAGCAGTTGGCCCAGGCGGCTGGCGGCGATATAATTGATTTCGCTTTCCACAATCCCCGCCTCTTCGTTCATGCTGCCCGTCTCTTTGCCGCCGTGCCCCGGGTCCACCATCACCACAATGGGGCCTGTCTTGGGAGGCCGCTGAGGCTGGGAGGATTGATTGGGGTTGTTGGGATTATCGGGGTCCTGAGGGTCTGTGGATCCCCCTGGGATTGGGATAATGCTGAAATCCGGCCCGGCGACGCCCCAGGATTCCCCTGAATCTCCGGCGTTGTCATCGTCGTCGTCCCGGTTTTCTTCGCCGTCCTGGCCCGGTTGAATGAGTTGATCCGAATCGTCCGGCCGCTCTGGTTCTTCTGGCTCCTCCGGCTCCAGGGGTTGACACTCGATCAGCACCCGCCGCCCAACTTCGTCATACTGTACGTCAAAATTCAGCGCCTGACCCAAGTCCTGCAACTTATAATAAGTATAGCCGTCGATATTATATGCGCTCAAAGAGGCGGGAGCGCCGTCGATATAAAGGGCCGCTTTGCTGGGGGCCGCCTGCTTGACGGTATCCGTATTCTGAGGCGGATTTAACTCGGTGCCCAGGGAGGAATAACTCTGACCTGTGCTGACATAAATGGATCGGCTTTCCTCGTTGTATTGCAAATCAAAGGATTTTTCGCTGCCCTGAAGCGATTGGGCCACGTCCCGCAGCTTAAAATAGTTATAATCGTTGATATTGTACGCCTCCACTGCGATGGCCTGATCCTGAGCCAACACGGGCATATTGTTAAACTGCGCTTTCTGGCCGTCGGCGGCCGCCGTGCATCCCAGTCCTGTAAACAGCAGCGCCGCCATCCACAGTCCCCGCATCTTCTTCCTTGTTTTTGTCTTCGCCATGGTATCCTCCCAAGATATTTCCGGCGGCTAACCTCCGCCGGCCCCAAACCATTTCCCCTGCAAAACCAAATCGTTTGCAGAGCTCCTCTCGTTGATTGAATGTTTGGGAACTCCATTTTTGACCCGTCCCAAACTGTAAAAAACGCCAGCCCTATCCTTCGGCTGTCGGCTTACTTCGCTATTGTATCATTTTTTATTGCGGTTCGTCTACCGGAAGAGCCATTATTTTTTTCTGAAAAAATCCTTTTTGGACGCTATCCGAAATATTTGTTCAAAATTCATCATTTTTTCCTCAAAATTTTAGTCAAATTGCTGAACAATTTATTGTGGTAATATCGCGAAAAAAGGTTTAAAATATATGTGTCGGGAATCTCTGGTTTCCCATCTTTTGATTTTGCTTATCTCCCAGGCCGCAGGGCGATCTCCCTCCCAAAACCGTTCTGCTATGGCCATTCATCTTTTCTCCCTGCCTGCCTTCTCCCATGGCAGGCGCCTTATGAAAAGCCCGAAGCCTCTCCCAGGCTTCGGGCTTTTTTCTTTCGCTTTCCTCCGGTTCTATTTCTGCTTTTTCCAAAAGAAGCTCGCCCCATGATGCAAAAAAAGAGTTGGCCGCAACCAACTCTTTTTGATTTCTGTCACGAAGTAAGAATCGTCTCCCAATCCTCAAACCGGCAATCGATCAAAGCTAGCAGATTTTCCGAGGCTTGAGGGTCTGTCCGATACCAGGCGGTCCAGCTTTGGCCCGGTTGGGTTTGAGAAAGGCGGGCCGTGACGGCGACCCGAGCCAATTTCGGATGGCAAGGGGCCACGCAGACAAAATACCGAGGCGTGTCGATTTCCAGCAGGCAGTATTCCCCTTCCATGGCCCGGGCCAAGTCGCCGCCCGCCCATTGGCTGTAATCCGCGGTTTCAAAGGCCAGGCTGTCCAGAAAAGCCTGCGCGGCGGCAATCTCCTCTTCCTCCGCCTGGTCGATCGTCCAAACCATCGCCTCCCGGGCGCCGCTCTCCGGGCGGGCCAAAGGAGTCAGCTGGGCCGTCTGATAAGGCAGCCGCACAGCCGCCAGGCCGTTTTCCGTCCCGGCCCGCTCCCCCGCCGCCTGCTCTTCCGTCAGGTTCCGGGGCCGGACGCCGTCGTTGGCCTGCTCCGGCTGCCGCCCGCAGGCCGCCAAAAGAACTAGGCACAGCGCGATGAAACTGGCTAAAGCAACGGATTTCCTAATAATACATTCTCCTTTTCCATACAAGCCCTATATTTACAGATTTTTCGTTTTCAACATCACCTCTTTTTCCTTATGTTACACTATATTCACTTTTTTGTCAAGACTTTCTTGAAAAAAATTTGGAAATAAACAAAACCGGTCTGAACAGACCGGTTTTTTATCCATCGCCCAATCTGGCAAGTAGCACTGCCGCCCTTTGAAAGAAGCAGAAAAATATCCCGTCAATCCTGCCGCCGCAGCATCATTTCCCGCCATTCGTCTCGGGTAATCAGCACCTGGCGGGGCTTGGAGCCCTCGAAGGGGCCCACAATGCCTCGGGCCTCCATTTCGTCCACCAGTCGGGAAGCCCGGGAATAGCCCAGCTTGAGCCGGCGTTGGAGCATGGAGGTGGAAGCCTGTCCCATCTCCACCACCACTTCGATGGCCCGGGGCAGCATCTCGTCCTCTGCTTCCTCGCCGCCGCCCAAATCGGCGCCGTTATCCGCGCCCTCGGCCTGGCGCTCGATCTGATCCATCACCTCCTGCGAATAATCCGCCTTGCTGGTCTTTTTGACGAATTCCACCACAGACTCGATTTCCGCCGTGGTAATAAAGCAGCCTTGAACCCGCAAAGGCTTGGGGGCTCCCAAGGGAGCATAGAGCATATCGCCCCGTCCCAGCAGCTTTTCCGCGCCTGGCGTATCCAGAATAATCCGAGATTCGATTTGGGAAGCCACGGCAAAGCTGATGCGGGAGGGAATATTGGCCTTCATAATGCCGGTAATAACATCTGCCGAAGGGCGCTGGGTAGCGATGACCAGATGCATTCCAGCGGCTCGCGCCTTTTGAGCCACCCGGACGATAGACTGCTCTACGTCGTTGGCCGCCACAAACATCAGGTCGGCCAGCTCGTCGATGACAATGACGATCTGCGGCAGTTTTTCGCCTCCCTGGTCTTCCATCAGGTTGTTATAAGATTCCAAATCTCGGACGTTGACTTCGGACAGCAGCTTGTATCGCCGCTCCATCTCAGAAACGGCCCAATTCAAAGCGCCCGCCGCCTTTCGGGGGTCTGTCACCACCGGAATCAGCAGATGAGGAATTCCGTTGTAGCCGCCCAACTCCACCATCTTGGGGTCCACCATAATCAGCCGCACCTCTTCTGGAGTGGCTTTGTAAATCAAGCTGACCAATAGAGAATTGATGCAAACCGATTTGCCAGAACCCGTAGTGCCGGCGATCAGCATATGGGGCATTTTTTTAATATCGCCGATCACATTGTGGCCGGTGATATCCTTGCCCACGCAAAAGCTGATTTTGGATTTGCTGTCCCCAAATTCCGGGGAATCAATCAGATCCCGAATGGGCACTGTTTCGGAAACCTTGTTGGGCGCTTCGATGCCTACGGCCAATTTATCTGGTATCATGGTAATACGGACGCTGGCGGCGCCCAAGGACAAGGCAATATCATCGGATAAATTGTTGACCCGGGAAAATTTAGTGCCTCGTTTTAATTGCAGCTCATATCGGGTGACGTTGGGGCCCCGGGTGATATCTACCAAAGTGGCTTCCACGCCAAAGCTCTTCAGCGTATCCACCAGTCGGGCGGAATTTTCAGCCAGTTCCTGGCTATAATCCGTCGGCGTGGCGGCGCTTTTGCTCAACAAGCTGACCGGAGGATACAGATATACGTCTTTCGGCGCCCTGTCCAAAGCCTCTTCCAGCGCTTGTTTGCTTTGGCTGGCGATTTCCAAGTCTGGCGCGTCCCACTCCGGCCCTTCTTGCCCCAAAGATTCCCGAGGCGATTGGGCGGCGGCCAAGGCTGCGGCCGCTGCAATTTCCGGCTGGAGTTCTTCCGGCTCCTGAGCCTTTGGCGGGGCTTCCGGCGGCTGCCGCCGAAGCAAAGCGGGGGAAACGACCGAAGCCGGCGAAGCTGCTATAGAGGCTGGCTGTTCCGGCGCAAACGGCGCCTCTTGATCCTCGTCCCAAGGCAAGCGCGAAAGGGAAATAGGCTCTTTTTCCGGCTGCGGAATCGTCTGGCTTTCCTGAAGTTCAGGCCGATTTGGCACAATCTTTTGAGGCGGCGTCAACGGGTCCAACGGCGCCGGAGCCAGGCGCTCTTCCTCCGGCTGGCGGTCTCTCCCCAGCTCCGCCGCTTTTTGAGCGGCATATTGCTGGGCCCGCAACACTGCTGGCGAAATCACGGGCGCGGCTTTGGGCAGTTCTGGCAGCACCGGCTCTGGCGATATATCTCGTTTTACCGGCTCAGCCACATTGAGAGAGGGCTTGGGCGGTTGTTTTTCTGCCGGTCTGCCGCCCTCAATCACCTGATCCGGCGTGCGAACGTTGGGCGGCGACAACTGAATAGGCTCTCCCTTGGGATATTCCTGCCTTTCCATAGGACCAATCGGAATATCGATATTTTTTCGTCTCCCGCCGAAAAGACCGCCCAGAATCGGCTGTTTGGCAGGTTGCGTCATTTGAGCGACTCGCCTGGCTCGCTCCTCGTCCAAAGGGGGCTGGCCGTCCGCCAGCTCTTCTTTGGGCAGACGCTCCGCCTTTTTCTTGGGCCGAATCGGGGTCTCGTCCTCCTCTTCCGGCGGCAAGCCCTTCACCCGGTCAAACAGCATAGCAAACGTGGTGTTGCTGGCCGCCATCAAGCAGGACAAACCGCCAAAAAAGAAAAATAAAATCGCGCCGGCGTCGGAAACCAAGCTGGAAAACAGTAGCGCCAAACTGCCGGAAAGCAAGCCGCCAGATTCCCGAGCCGCGCCGGTAACGGCCAAATCGGCGATGCCCTTAGCCGTCAGCGAAAATTCCTGAACGCAGTTGAATACATGCGCGGCGGCGCCCCACAAAACGGGCAACAACAGCGCGCAAGTCGCTCGAAGGCGCACTTTCCCTTTTCGCTTGAGAAAAAACAGGCCTGCGGCCCAAAACAGGCAGAACGGCGCCAACACAAAACCGCTGCCAATGGCGCCGGCCACAATTTTTTCAATCCACTCCAGCAAAAAACCTTTGACATGGAAAAGACTCAACAAACAAAGCAGCGCCAGCAAAGCGCAAACGCCGGCATAGATTTCCCGCCGGAAGGCGATTTGCTGCCGGTTCAGATTCTTTTTTGTAGAGGCTCCGGCTGTCCGGCTTCCGCCGCTGCGTCCGCCGGCTTTCCCGGTTTTGTTGTTTGTAGAATTAGCCAATTTCATCACCCGTCGTTTCCGTTGTTCTATTCCGCTTTGATAGTTTTTATTATAGCACATCTGTTTCAAAAATTCCACACAAAAAAATGACCGTTTGGCACAACGCCAAACGGCCTAAATCACATTTGATAGAGGCTTTGCGCCCCTTTCTTTCTGCATTTATTCTATCAGTTTTATTCGACAAAGTCAATGGTAAATTCGCCCATTTCCCAACAATCCGACGCAATCCGCGCTTTGCCTTGTCAAATTATGAGCTTTACGGTAGAATGAGTTCAAGGACGCTGTTGCAAGCGTTGACGGTTGAGTTCCCCCTTGAAACGGGGACGAACTTCTTTCATTGTCCCCGATGCTTTTGCAAAGGGGGTGAGGCTGATGTATGTCACATATAGCGACCTGTTCCAATTTGGGTTGCTAATTTGCGCAATCATCGGGCTTTGCCTGACATATAGAAAGAAGTAACCGTCTCCCGGCCAAAGGCTGACGGTTACTTCTAAAGTAATCGCGGGGAGCTCACCCGAGCTTGCAGCAGCGTCCCCTTTTCTGCTTTTATTATACCAACGCCGGCTTGGGATGTCAAGGGGCCGGAGCAAAGGAAAAGGCGATGGCCGCGGGGGCTGTCGTCCTTTTTATGCTTTGCCTTGTCAAATTATGAGCTTTATGGTAGAATGAGCTCAAGGACGCTGTTGCAAGCGTTGACGGTTGAGTTCCCCCTTGAACGGGGACGAACTTCTTTCATTGTCCCCGATGCTTCTGCAAAGGGGGGTGAGGCTGATGTATGTCACATATAGCGACCTGTTCCAATTTGGGTTGCTAATTTGCGCGATCATCGGGCTTTGCCTGACATATAGAAAGAAGTAACCGTCTCCCGGCCAAAGGCTGACGGTTACTTCTAAAGTAATCGCGGGGAGCTCACCCGAGCTTGCAGCAGCGTCCCCTTTTCTGCTTTTATTATACCAACGCCGGCTTGGGATGTCAAGGGGCCGGAGCAAAGGAAAAGGCGATGGCCGCGGGGGCTGTCGTCCTTTTTATGCTTTGCCTTGTCAAATTATGAGTTTTATGGTAGAATGAGCTCAAGGACGCTGCTGCAAGCGTTGACGGCTGAGTTCCCCCTTGAACGGGGACGAACTTCTTTCTATGTCCCCGATGCTTCTGCAAAGGGGGTGAGGCTGATGTATGTCACATATAGTGATATGATCCAGTTCGGATTGTTGATCTGTGCCATTATCGGGCTTTGCCTGAGACATAAAAAGAGATAACCGTCTCCCCCCAAGAGCGCTGGTTATCTCTTTTTGAGAATAACTATTGGGGAACTCAACCTAAAACCTTGCAGCAGCGTCCCCTTGTAGTTTTATTATACCATATCCGGCCGAGTTGTCAAGGGCAGCTTTGCCTTGTCAAATTATGAGCTTTATGGTAGAATAAGCCCAAGGACGCTGCTGCAAGCGTTGACGGTTGAGTTCCCCCTTGAAACGGGGACGAACTTCTTTCATTGTCCCCGATGCTTTCGCAAAGGGGGTGAGGCTGATGTATGTGACTTACAGCGATTTAATCCAGTTTGGATTATTGGTCTGTGCCATTATCGGGCTTTGCCTGAGACATAAAAAGAAGTAACCGTCTCCCTCGAAAGACACGGTTACTTCTTTTTGAAAAACCAATCTGGGGAGTTCACCCTGAGCTTGCAGCAGCGTCCCCTTCTGCTTTTATTATACCAACGCCGGCCTGGGTTGTCAAGGGCCGGCGCTTTTTATGCTTTCGCTTGTTAAATTATGCGGCTTATGGTAGAATAAGTCCAAGGACGCTGTCGGAATCACAGCGGCTTCCCTCCCTCTTTCTCCAGCGCGCACGGGGGGCGGCTCTTCTTTCCCCCGATACCTAAGAAGGGGGGGGGAAGCAGGCGTACGTTACATTCTCGGATCTTTTTGAGTTTGGTACATTTGTTCTCGCGCTCGCGGCTTTTTGCATGAGCGTAAAAAAGAAGTAACCGTCTGCCCTCACAAAGTGGACGGTTACTTCTAACCAAGTAATTTAGGGGAAGGATAGCCTTTGCCGGCAGCGTCCCCCTTTTATGTTCTTATTATACCAGCGTTGGTGCAGGGCGTCAAGAGGCACAGGCGAAAGGAAAAGGCGATGGCCGCGAGGGCCATCGCCTTTTGGTTTGCCTTTTCAGGCTTGGGTAATCTCTTGAGGGAGATTAGTTAGCAGAAGGAACAGATGTCAGAGCATTAATATCATTGCCATCCTCTTCGCAGAAGATGTCAGTGATGACCTGCTGGCCGTTCACTTCGCTCACATAGATGATAGCGGATTTAAAGCTGCCCATCACAGTATTATCCTCATCTTCGGGAGCCTCAATCTGGGCTGTCTCAACAACAGAACCATCGGAATAGTTGAAGTACGTTCTGGAACCGCTGGGACCATCCACAATGTGAGTCTTCACATCGGAAGCGATGTTGATAATCAGGTTGCTGTTTGCAACAACGTTATCAACGCTGGCAACCGAACCGTTCCAGCCAAGGATACGGACAGCATACCACTTGTCGTTAGCCAGCTTGCCATCAGCGACTGTATAATTGTCTATAGAAATCTGCTCAACCTTTTCAACGTCACCCGCAGCGTCCACATCATAGGTGATCACTTTGCCGCGATACTTAGTCCAGTCATTGATCTTGTCATAAGCGCCGCTGGCATTGGTGAATGTGTCTTTAATAACCTGCTCTTCGCCATTGGGCAGAACAACAGTCATCTGAGCCACATGATCGCCGTCAACCGTTGTATAGCTGGGAGCAGACTTCACGAAAGCATACTTCGCAGCAGTAGCAACGGCATTACCTTCAACGACCAAAGTGCCAAAGACAACAGTATCAATGTTGTTGATCTTCTTTGTGGCATAGTCAGTTACCGCATTATTATATGCTGTCATTGTCTTACCCAGTTCGGAAGCTTTCACAACGCTGTACTTCTCTTTGCCTGCAACATTGGCGTTGCTCTTTACAAAGAAGTACGCATCTTCAGACAGAACCTGATTGGCAGAACCAATAGTATAACGCTTAGAGGAATTGTTATACCCCTGAATGCCTGTGCCGAACTTGATACCGTTGGCAGAAGAGTCGCTCTTCAGCTCGCTCAGTGTGATCTTGTTGTCGGAGATGCTGTAGCTGTACACCCTATCAGCTTTCAGGAATTTGCCTTCATTAACTGTATCAGTTTCAACCAGTTTGCCATCCTTCAACTTATAGGTAGCAGCAATTTCATATTGACCGGCTGTACCATCGCTCAGCAGAACCTTGGCATACCATGTTGTGGATTGGAAAGCAGAATAGTCCTGAGTACCAATGAGGTAAGCCAGGCTGCCAACAGAAGCAACGCTGTCGCCACCCTTGGAGTAGATGATATACTTACCGTCTGTGTAGAAGGTAGTATCGTTCAGCAGAGAGGTATTCACACCAGCATCCTTAGAATAGCCGCCAACACGATAGCCTTCGCCATTCGCAATCTTGGTGCTCTCGCCGTTCAGGGTGATGCTGTCATAATTGGCGCCGTCCAGGTTGTAACCGCCCACAGAGCCTGTGGTGGGCTCAACCTTGGCCACATTCCAAACCTTTGTGCCAGAAGTGCAATCCAGAGTAACGGAAACAACATCGTCAGCAGCCACTTCGTTCACGAAGTTGATCTTCTTGTAGGCAGATTCGCTGTTCACAACGTCGCCGTCAACCAATTTCTCAACTTTGCCATTGGCATTCTTCAGACGCAGAGTGTTCTTCTCAGCGTTGTGGGAATCAACAATAGCATACTTCACTTCTTCCAGGAAGGCCAGATCGATAAAGCCGTCGTTATCCTGGTCGACAAAGCGAATGTTGGCGTTAGATGTGGCAGACAGGTCAGCAAAGCCTTTGGCCTTGTTCTCAGCCTCAGTACCGTTGGTCTTGGTGTTAGCTGTCAGAGTTTTAACTTCATCCAGGTTCTTAACCAACTTGATGGAGCGGCCGCCTGTTGTAGCAGATTCGCCTGTACCAACTGTCACGTTGCCATACTGCTTGGCAGAACCGCCGTTATAGCCGTCAAATTTGATGGTTTCATAATCCTTGGTCTTATCTTTGCTAACAGTAACGTCAGCCAGAGTTTTATCATAGACCTTAGATTGGCCAGTCGCCAAAACAGCATAGACCTTCACGTCCATTGTAGTCAGGGTGCTGGACTTGTAATAAACCTTCACATACTGACCCAGCAGGGAGGGATCGACTGTTGTTTTGAAAACGGTAGTCGGAGTTCCGCTCAGGCTGGACTTCACAACGCCCCGTTCAGCCAGGCTCTTTGTGCCAGACAGCTCGATTTCGTCGCCGTCGTCATCCAAGGAAATTACTCCGCCCGCCAGAGAAACTCTGCCGGAATCTCTCAGATAACCTTCAACAGTATTCAGGCCCAGATACTGCTGGCCATAACTCTTGGAAGGATCAGTGGCATGGCCCATCACAACTTCGCCTCTGGAATAAGAGACATAAGGAGCGTTGATAGCGTTGGCCATCAGGCGGGCTGTCCACTGCCGGGGAGCGGCGTTGTAGATAGTGGGCAGATAGTTAGTGGTGATGGCAGAAGTAGCGCCGTCGCGCAGCACATTGGTCTGCCAGCCGTTGCCGGTGTAGCCCTGGACGTCAGCGCGATAGCCGATCATGCACAGCAACATCTTTGTCAGCTCAATGCCGGTGACGTTGCCGTTGGGATCGAACTTGCGGGCGGAGCCTTCGTTCCAGCCGCTCATGATGCCCAGGTTGGTGGCGTAGTTGATGTAGCCTTCAGCCCAGTGGCCAGAGGGAACATCGGCGTAAACGGAATTGCCCTTGAAGGCAGCGGCCTCGTCGTCCTGGCCGTTGTTCTTCAGGACGTAGATCATCTTGGCGGCCTGGGCCCGAGTCACGTTAGCGGTCGGGTTGAAGTCGCCCTTCTCGTCGCCTTGGAAGACGTCGAGAGCTGTCAGCAGCTGGATGTCCTCAACCAGGGAAGCATCGATCTGATCCTGGTCGTTGAACGCGGCCCCAGCCATCATGGAAAACGCCATAGCGAAAACCATGGACAGCGCAAGAACTTTTTTAAGAGTTCTCATGGTGGTTCATTCCTCCTGTAAAAATTTTTTTTTGCAAGGCTCCGGGCTGACCCCGTGCCTTACGAGTGCTATGATACCAAACCTCGATTCTTTTTGCAAGAGGTTTTGGCCGGATGTAACAGAAGCGTAATGTTGGAGGATGCGGTTGACAAAGGGGGAGGGGGGGCCAAAACTCCCCCTCGGCGGAAAATGAATCCCCCCGCCACTTCGTGGCCCTCCCCCCTTTAGCAAGGGGGGCTTTTCTAAGACGCGGCCCTGTCCTTATTCATTGCCGCGCCCCGTCCTTCGCCAGCCCCCTCTGGGACGGCGGAGGCGCCCTTCTCCATTGCCGCGTCCTCGTCCTTCGCCAGCCTCCCTTGCCAAAGGGAGGGGGACCGGCGAACGCCGGTGGAGGGATTCTCCCCCCCAACTCCGCCTTTATTGCCTGATTCTCTCCTGCACAGCGCAATCAATGGCTTGACAGACGGCGGCAAAATTTTGATTCACTTCCTTATTAGATATACGCATGACGGTCAATCCCCACTGACTTATCCATCTCGTGCGGATTTCATCATATTCCACTGCATCCGGCTGACCATGCTGACCGCCGTCTACTTCTATTACCAAGGCCGCTTAGCGACAATAAAAATCGACGATATAGCGACCAATTACTTTCTGTCGCAAAAAGCGGATAGGATATTGGCGCAAAAAATCATACCAAAGACGCCGCTCTTCTTTCGTCATGTTGCGGCGCAAACTTTGAGCTGCGCCAGTCAGGCGCGGCGTATGTTTTCGCTGCATAAGAGTTCCCTTTCTGTTACTTGTCCAGAACAACAGTTTTGATTTTGTTTATCCCCCTATTTTCGGCGGTTTCAATCCGCATTTGGGGGAATGTTTTCTGAAACCAGGCCATATTATCGTTTTTTTGCCCCCGCAGGGTGGAGAGTTGGCCTTTGGGGCATTGCAGCAGCACATGGGCCTGAGGCGGAAGCGCTTGCAACAGCGCTGCCGCCTGCCTCCGAGCCAAGCGGGCTTGCACGATCTGCCCCAAGGCCGGGTGATACGGCCCGGCTAACACAGCTTTGGCCAAATCCTCCGTGGGGTTGAGCCCCAAACGGATGACGGGAATCCGAGCCTGTTGAAAGACTTCCAGCATATCGGCGCACCATTCGGCGGCCTGATCGATGGAAAGGGGCCGATAATCGACCCGCTGGGCCAACGGCGAGCCTCGAAGCACGCAGACTGGGTAAATGCGGACGGCGTCCGGCGCCAACGCGGCAATTTGCTCCGCCGTTTGGCGGCACAGGGCTCGGCTGTCGCCGGGCAGACCGGCCATAACCTGGAGGACCAGCTCAAACCCTGCTTCTTTCACCCGTTTAGCCGCCCGACGCACGTCTTCCGCCGTATGCCCTCGGCCGGACTGACGCAAAACTTCGTCGTTCATGGATTGAGCGCCCAGCTCCACTGTGCGGACGCCGTAACGCTGCAGCCGCTCCAGAATAGACCCGTCAATCGCGTCCGGCCTGGTGGAAATGCGCAGGCTTTTCACCAAGCCCGCTTGCAAAAAAGGCTGGGCGGCTTGCAGATAGGCAATCTGCTCCTCTGCGGGAATAGCGGTAAAGCTACCCCCATAAAAGGCCAACTGCCCCCCCTCCGCCCAAGGCATAGCCTGGCGAACCACGGCCGGAATCGCGCTGGGCGCCGGGGCCTCCGGCGCGGCAATAGCGCGCTGGTCGCAAAAAACGCATTGATGAGGGCAGCCCAGGTGAGGGATAAAAATAGGGATAATCGCCCGGTTCATTGCCCCATCAGTTCCAAGGCCAGCCGAGCGGCCTCCTGCTCGGCCTCCTTTTTGCTGCGCCCCTGGCCCTGAGCGATGACGTTGGAGTTGATCAGCAGCTCGATGATAAAGCGTTTGTCATGGTCTGGCCCGGTTTCCCCCTTTAGCCGATAGGTCAAGGTTTCCTCCCGGTTTTTTTGCACAATCTCCTGTAAAGCGGTTTTGTAATCCAGCGGGTGGCGCGTATGGAAGGCCTCCTCGGCCTTTTCCTTGATATAATCCAAAATAAACCCTTTGGCGGCCTCTATGCCGCCGTCCAGATAGACGGCGGCCAACATGGCTTCCACCGCGTCGGCCAGCACAGAGGGCCTTCTCCGCCCGCCGCCGGCCTCCTCGCCGTGGCCCAGCAGCAGATGATCCCCCAGGCCCAGGCGCAGGGCGTATTCATACAAGGATTTTTCGCATACGATAGAGGCCCGCAGCTTGGTCAGCTCCCCCTCGGGCATGGAGCGGAAATGGGCGTAGATATATTCCGCGCAGATAAAGCCCAGCACCGCGTCTCCCAAAAATTCCAGCCGCTCGTTGCTGCGGGCGCCTTTTTCCCGATTTTCATTGGCGTAAGAGCTGTGGGTCAGGGCGTTTTGCCGAAGCTGCTCGTTGCGAAAGGTATAACCGATTTCCAGCTGTGACTTTGGCGCCATAAGGAGGCCCTCCTTTTTTCATTCCGTTTTTTTCGTTCATGCAGAAAAGGCGCGGGGCTCTGGCCCTCGCGCCTTTCCATCCGGCGGCTGCGCCGGGGCTTATTCGCCGATACGGTCCTTGATAAAATTGACCACGTCGCCCACGGTCTTCACGCCGTCCAGGGTTTCGTCCTCCACCTCGCCCAGTTCAAAAGCCTCTTCCACGCTCATAATCAGCTCCACCAGGTCCAGAGAGTCGGCGCCCAGGTCCTCCACAAAAGAGGTCTCTTCGGTAATCTCGTCTTTGGAGACGCCGAACTGTTGGGCGATAATGCCGCTCAGCTTATCAAATACCATTTTTGCCACCTCCGTTGCAGCAATTTCATATCGCATACTATGCGGATTTGCCGATATCGTTTCATTCAAACGAGGGCGGGAAAAACCTTCCTCGCCGTCAGTGATTATAACAAACAGGCGCCCTCTTGTAAAGTAGCTGCGTCAGTTTTTTTCGTCGCCGACCGCCAGCGTCATGTGGTCGATATTTTCCGCAATGCTGGCGATAATGCCGCTTTCGGCGTATTGCACCGCCTGGCGGATCGCGCTCTTAAAGGCCCGAGGGTCGCTGGAGCCGTGGGCCTTGATCACCGGCTTGGCGATCCCCAGCAGCGGCGCGCCGCCCACCTCTTTGTAGTCCATTTTTTTCTTAAACGCGCCCAAGCCGTCCTTAACCAGCAAAGCGGCCATTTTGGTCCCCAGGTTTTTTAGAAACATCTTTTTCATCTCGCCGGCAAAATACATTCCCACGCCCTCATATGTCTTGAGCAGCACGTTGCCGGTAAAACCGTCGCACAACACCACGTCCGCCGCGCCAAAGGGCACGTCCCGTCCCTCGATATTGCCGATGAAATTCAGCCGGCCCGCCTGAGCCGCCTCCTGAAGCAGAGCATAGGTTTCCCGAAGAACAGGAGTGCCCTTGCTGGCCTCGGCGCCGTTGTTCATCAGCCCTACCTTGGGTTTGGCAATCCCCATCTGCTTCTGGGCGTAAAAGGAGCCCATATAGGCGAATTGAAGCAGATATTCCGGCGTACACTCCACATTGGCGCCGCTGTCGATGAGCAGAGCGCCGCCCTTGTCCGTGGGCAGCACCGGCGCCAGAGCCGCCCGGCGCACGCCCCGTATCCGCTTGACGTACATCGTGGAGCCCACCAGCACGGCGCCGGTGTTGCCGCTGGAGACCAGGGCGTCCCCTTCTCCGGCGCCCAGCATCCGCAGAGCCGCCGCCAAAGAGGAATCTTTTTTCTCTTTGGTAACGCTTGTGGCGCTGTCGCACATATCAATAACCTGCTCGGCGTGGACAATCTGGAGCTTATCCGCCGCGTCTCCCGCCTGGACGGCCTCCAGGCAGGCCCGAATTTCCGACTCTCTGCCCACCAACGCCGCGTCAATGCCAAATTCCCGCACAGCCAATACAGCGCCTTCTACCGTGCTGCGAGGGGCGTTGTCGCCGCCCATGGCGTCTATGATAATTTTCATTGTGCCGCATCCTCCATTACAGTATCCCGATCTTGCTCAATCCGCTCCAGGGCCCGCTGGGCGACCTGTGCGTATCGATTGCGCTTGCCCCGCACGCGCTGCTCCAAGGGGTCGATCAACCCAAAATTGATATTCATGGGCTGGAAATCCCCTCCGTCATATTGGCTGATATGCCGAGCCAAAGCGCCGATGGCGGTCTGGGGCGAAAATGCAATCAACGGCCGCCCCGCCAGCTGCCGAGCCATATTGACGCCGCAGGCAAAGCCCGAGGCAATGGATTCCACATATCCCTCCACCCCGGTCATCTGCCCGGCAAACATCACCCGCGGGTCTTTTTTGGCCCGATAAAAGCCGTCCAGCGCCCGGGGAGAGCATAAGTAGCTGTTGCGGTGCATCACGCCATAGCGCAGAAACTCCGCCCGCTCCAGGCCGGGAATCATGGAGAACACCCGTTTCTGCTCTGGAAAACGCAGATGGGTCTGAAAGCCCACCAGATTGAACATCGTTCCCTGGCTGTTTTCCCGCCGCAGCTGAACCACGGCGTAGGGCTCTTCCCCCGTTCGGGGGTCGGGCAGGCCGACGGGCTTCATGGGGCCGTATCGCAGAGTGTCTTCCCCCCGCCGAGCCATAACCTCCACCGGCATACAGCCCTCAAACACCTTTTGATCCTCAAATCCATGGACGGGCGCCTGCTCCGCCTGACACAATTCCCGCCAAAAGGCCAGATATTGCTCCCGACTCATGGGGCAGTTGATATAATCGAACCCGGTTCCTTTGCCGTAACGGGACGCGAAATAGGCTTTGTCCATATCCAGGCTGGCGGCGGAGACGATGGGCGCCGCCGCGTCATAAAAGCTCAGAGCCTGTTCTTCCCCCAGCCAGTCCACAATATTCTGGGCCAATGGGCCGTCGGTCAAAGGGCCGGTGGCGATAATCACAGGGCCCTCTGCCGGGATTTTTTCCACATGGGCCTGCCGGGCGGCAATCAACGGATGGGCGGTCAGCTTTTCTGTAACCATTTGAGAAAACGCCTGCCTGTCCACCGCCAAAGCGCCGCCGGCATCCACCTTACAGGCGTCGGCGCAAGCGATCAGCAGGCTGCCCAAGCGGCGCAGCTCTTCCTTCAGCAAGCCGGCGGCGTTGGTCAGCTCGGCGGAGCGGAAGGAATTGGAGCACACCAGCTCGGCGAAAGTATCCGCGCTGTGGGCTGGGGTCCGGCGGCCCGGCTTCATCTCCAGCAGTTCGACCGATACTCCTCGCCGGGCCAGCTGCCAGGCCGCTTCTCCGCCGGCCAGGCCGGCGCCGATCACGGCGACCCGGCTCATTGCTCCGCCCCTTCCTGCTCTGTCTCTGCCGCCTTCTTTTTGGAGGCGGTTTTTTTCGGCGCGGCGGTTTTCTTGGCGGTTGTCGCCTTTTTCTCCGTCGCCTTTTTCGCGGCAGTTTTCTTCGCCGCCGTCTTCTTGGGCTTTTCTTCGCCCTCCGGCTGGCTTTCCGCCTTTTTGGCGCTCTTCCGGGTCGTCTTTTTGGCCGGCGCCTGCTGGGCCTCCGCCTGCTCCAGCGGCAGGGCCTGGGCCGCCGTTTCTGCCCCTTCCCCCTCCGTCTCTTTCTTTTTGCTTTTGCGCTGCGGCAGCTCTTCTTCATATCCGCAGCCCGGCTTATAGCAGACGTATTTTTTCTCCAGCTTGGTATACCGCTTGTACAGAGGCTCCCCGCAGTTGGGGCATTTCTTGTTGGGCGTGGGCTTATCCCAGGTCATAAACGAGCAATCCGGGTTTTTTTCGCAGCCATAGTAATAATACCCGCTGCGGGATTTCTTTTTCACCAGCTTGGCGCCGCACAAGGGGCAGAGCACGCCGGTATCCTCGGTGATGGGCTTGGTGTTTTTGCATTCAGGGTACCCGGGGCAGGCCAGGAATTTGCCAAATCGGCCGGATTTGATCACCATCTTTCGCCCGCACAGTTCGCAGACAATATCGGTTTCTTCGTCCTTTACCTTGATGCGCTTTTTGTCCAGGTCCTTTTCCGCCTGAGCCAGCTCGCCGGCAAAGCCGTCGTAAAATTTCCGCAGGATCTTCACATAATCGGTTTTGCCCTGCTCCACTTCGTCCAGCTGTTCCTCCATGCCGGCGGTAAACTTGATGTCGATCACATCGTGAAATTTATCGATCATCAAATCGGTGACGGCCTCGCCCAAAGGCGTGGGCCGCAGGGCCTTGCCCTCTTTGACCACATAATCCCGGCCCAACACCACCGAAATCGTGGGAGCGTAGGTGCTGGGTCGGCCGATGCCCTTTTCCTCCATGGTGCGGATCAAGGACGCCTCGGTATACCGGGCGGGAGGCTGGGTGAAGTGCTGTTTGGGCTCGGTTTTCTTGTGTTTGGGCTGGTTCCCCTCTTCCAGCGGCGGCAGGGGGGCCTGATCGCCGTCGGCGGCGGCCTCGTCCAGCCCCTCCTCATACAAGGCTAAAAAGCCGGGAAAGGCCACCGTCTGCCCTGTAGCCCGGAAGATATAGCCGCCGCAGCCGATGTCCGCCGACGTGGTGTCCATCACAGCGTCGGTCATCTGGCTGGCGGTAAACCGGGACCAAATCAGCTTATAGAGCTTGTATTGGTCGGGGGTCAGGCTCTGGCGGATGCTGTCCGGGTCCATCTGGGGGTTGGTGGGGCGCACGGCCTCATGAGCGTCCTGAGCGGTTTTCTTGGTCTTGTAGTGCCGGGCCTTGTCGGGCAGGTAATCCTTTCCGAACCGCTGGTCAATATAATCCCGGGCGCCGGCCAAGGCGTCGTCGGAGATGCGCAGAGAGTCTGTTCGCATATAGGTGATCAGGCCGGTGCGGTCCTGCCCCTCGATCGCCACGCCCTCATAGAGCTCCTGCGCCACCATCATGGTGCGCTTAGCCGTCATCGAAAGCTTGCGGGAGGCCTCTTGCTGCAAAGTGGAGGTGATAAAGGGCGGAGCCGGGGTCCGCTTCTTTTTGGCCTTGCGCACTTTCTCCACCTGGTAGACGCCGCCGTCGATGGCGGTCAACACCTTGTTGGTCTCCTCTTCGTTGGCCAGCTCAAGTTTGCCCTGGCTGTTTCCATAGAAATTGGCGATAAAATTTTTCCGTCCGGCGGTCAGCGTCACCTGAATGGACCAGTATTCCTGGGGCTGAAAGGCCTGGATCTCCCGCTCCCGGTCCACCACCAGGCGGGTGACGGCAGACTGCACTCGGCCGGCGGAAAGGCCCGCCCGGACCTTGCGCCACAGAAAAGGGGAAAGCTGATATCCCACAATTCGATCCAGAATGCGCCTGCCCTGCTGGGCGTCCACCAGATTCATATCGATGTCCCGAGGGTTCTGTACCCCGGCGATCACCGCTTTTTTGGTGATTTCGTTAAACGTGACTCGCTTGGTTTTGTCCTCCGGCAAATGCAACATTTCCTTCAGATGCCAGGAAATAGCCTCCCCTTCCCGATCCGGGTCGGTGGCCAGATAGATAAATTCGCTCTGGTCCGCCGCCTGCTTCAGGTCGTCTATGATTTTGTCCTTGCCGTCAATGGGTTCGTATTGAGGCGTAAAATCCCCCTCCAGGTCTACGCCCATGGTTTTTCTGGGCAAATCCCGCAAATGGCCCATAGACGCTTTGACCACATAATCCGGGCCCAGATATTTGCCAATCGTCTTGGCCTTAGCGGGGGATTCCACAATCAGCAGCTTTGACATTTTCGTCCCTCCCGGTTTTGATGATAGACGGCAAAATTGAAAAACGAGGCCGCCCAGCGCTTTTCAATTTTGTTTCGCCAGAAACGCTTATCCCTGCGAAATGCGTCGGCGCAGCAGGGCTCCCGTTTTTCCATTGAATACCGTTTTCCAAAAATCAGGGCGCGGCGGCCGCGCTCCCTATCGGCTGGGCGGCGGTTTTGCCCGAACGCCAGCCGACGCTTCTTTCACACAGGGGCTCGCGATAAACGCCGCCCCGTCCATCACCCGCCGGCGCTTGCCGACTATCATACCACGGTTTTTATAAAATTTCAAAATATTTTGCGCCGCAATCTTTGACAATTCCCTTGATCTGCATCATCGTCAAGCTGGCCAGAGCCTGGGCGGCGGGCAGCTCGGTCCGCTGACAGATCAAGTCGATATGAGTCCTGCCCTGGATGGCCTGGGCTATGGCGGTTTCCCGAGGCGTCAGCGCCGCCAGCTGCCGAGGGCTCAAAGGAGCGCCCGACGCCTCTTGGCAGGCGGGCGGCTGCGTCGTCTCCCGCTGCCGGGCCGGTCGACGAGCTTTGGTAGGCGCCTCTTTCTCCAGCCCCGCCGCCAGATGGGGAAATCGACCGGCGTATTCTTGGCAGATCTGCACTGGGTCGCTGCACAAAGCGGCGCCGCCCGCTCGAATCAGCTCGTTGCACCCCTGATATTCCGGCCTGTCAATGTCGCCGGGGATGGCGAAGACGTCCCGCCCCTGCTCCAGGGCGATAGAGGCCGTGATCAGCGAGCCGCTGCGGCGGGCGGCCTCCGCCACCAGCGTACCCAAGGTCAGCCCCGCGATAATCCGATTCCGCTGGGGAAAATATCCTGGATGTCCCGGCGCGCCGGGGCCATATTCGCTGACAGCCGCCCCTTGCTCCAGAATTTGGCGCAATAAGCCGTTGTGGCTGGCCGGGTAACATTTGTCGATGGCCGTGCCGAACACCGCCACTGTGGGGCTGGGCCCAGCCAAAGCCCCCCGGTGGGCCGCGCCGTCAATGCCGTAGGCCATGCCTGAGACAATGATAAACCCGTGGGCGGACAGCACATGGGCAAAGCGGCGGGCGTTTTCCATCCCCCGGTCCCCCGCCTGCCGGCGGCCCACAATGGCCAGAGACAGGCTGTCAGCAAAATCGGGCAAGTTCCCCCGGACATAAAGCGCCGCCGGCGGGTCATAAATCTCCCGCAGGGGCTGGGGATAACGAGGGTCTTCATAACCGTAAACCTGGATTTTTCCCTTTTCGCATTGCTCCAGCAGTCGTTTGGGCCCATCCAGCGAAAGATCCCGCAAAGGCGTCCGTTCGGCCTGAGTGAAGAAGGCAAGTCCTTCCCCTGCTTCCACCGCCCGATAGACCTGCTCCGCCGAGCCAAACCGTCGGCGAGCCTCCAGGATACGCCGGGCGGAGAGCCGCCCGGTTTCCCGGAGCCAAAGATCAAATACTACGTCGGCCACGACCAGCCCTCCTTTCGCCCCTCCGTCGTTACCGGCTTCGCCGCATCTCCCACATCAGCAAAGCGGCGGCCACGCCGGCGTTCAGCGATTCCGCCCCCTGGATGGGAATGACGACCTGACCTTGGCTCCGGCGCAACAGCGCCGGGCTGACGCCTCGGGCCTCGTTGCCCACGGCTACGGCCGCCCCCTTCAGTTGCGCCTGACGCACGTCCTGGGCCTGAGGGCTCAACGCCGCGGCATAAAGCGGCGTCCCCCGGCGATCCAACGCGTCAAAAATCGTCTCCGCCGGCGCCCGACACAACTTGGCGCGAAAGACGGAGCCCATGGTGGAGCGAATGGTTTTGGGGTTATACAGCTCCGCGCAGCCCTCTGTCATAACCAGCGGCACGTCAAAAGCCTCCGCTGTGCGCACCGCCGTGCCCAGGTTGCCTGGGTCCCGCACATCCTCTAAAATCAAGCATTCTCCTGGCGGAGGCAGCTGGAGCGGCGCTTGCGCCCGGCAGACAAACAACAGGCCCTGGGGGGTTTCCACCCCGCTCATCTGTTCCATCAGCCGCTGCGTTACCAAATAAGCCTCGGGACCCCAATCCCGCCGCCGTTCTTCAGGGAAATTCTGGCTAATAAAAATCTGCTCTACCTGAACGCCGCAGGCCAGCGCTTCCTTCAGCAGCTTTTCCCCTTCGCAGCAAAAAAGGCCCTCCTTCTCCCGCTGACGTTTGCCGCTTTGCAGCTTGATCGCTCGGCGGATTTTGGGGTTGTCCCGGCTTGTAATCAGTTCCATGGTTGCCTCAGCTCATTTCAGCTCTTTGATATCGTCGTTGGCGCCAATGACCACCAGCGTATCCCCGCGGCGAACCGTATAATCCGGCCCAGGAGAAACGTGAATTTGCCCTCCCCCGCCGGTTTTCACCGCCAGGATATTGACGCCGTACCGAGCCCGCACGTCCAGCTGACGGATGGTTTTGCCCGCCCATCGGTCCGGCGCGGCGGCTTCGGCGATGCTGTAATCCTCCGACAAATCGATATAATCCACAATATTCTTAGCGCTGATGGTCTGGGCAAACCGGGCGCCCATGTCCGCCTCGGGAAAGACAATCCGGTCCGCCCCAATGCGGCGGAGAACCTTGACGTGCAGATCGTCCGCCGCTTTGGCCACAACGTGCCGGACGCCCAGCTCCTTGAGCATCAGGGTAATCAGGATATTATCCTGAATATTGCCGGCAAAGGCCACCACCGCATGGTCAAAATTCCGCATCCCCAGGGAGATCAAGGTCTGCTCGTCCCTGGCGTCCGCCGTAACGGCGTGACTGACGCTATCCGCCACCCGGCGGCAGATTTCCTCGTCCTTGTCCACCGCCAACACCTCGTGGCCCAGACGGTATAATTCTCGGGCCAGCGTCATGCCGAAGCGGCCCATTCCAATCACCGCAAATGATTCCATGGCTTCCTCCTGTTATCCGATAATCACCCGGGCTTCCGGGTAGCGGACGCCCTGGTCTCCGCCCTGTCGAGCCATGGCGGCCATGCCAATGGTGATCACTCCCACCCGGCCCAAAAACATCAGCCCCGCCAGCATCAGCAGAGAAGGGGCGGAAAGGCTGGGCGTCAGCCCCAGCGTCAGCCCCGAAGTGCCAAAAGCCGAGACACATTCAAACAAAGCCTCGCTGAGGCGCACGCCGTCTACAATGGCCAAAAAGAAGGAGCCTGCCGACACAAATACAATGCCGAAAACAAAGACGGACAAGGCGTCCATCACCAGCTTTGCCGGAATCCGCCGGCCGTCCACCGTAACCTGATAGGAGCCCCGCAGAGCGGAAAGCGCCGCTGTTAACAGCACTGCCAGCGTCACGGTTTTAACGCCGCCCGCCGTGCTGCCCGGGGAGCCGCCGATGAACATCAGCCCCACCGTCATAGCCTTGGAGGGGCCGGTCAAAGCGGCTTGATCCAGCTGCGCAAAGCCCGCCGTCCGGGTGGTGGCCGATTGAAACAAGGCGCTCAACGCTTTTTCCCCAAAATTCATGGACCCCAGAGTCTCCGGGTTATTGTATTCCGCCGCCAGAAAAAACAGAGCGCCGCCGGCCAGCAGCAGCCCGGTGGACCACAGCACAATTTTCGTATGGGTCTGCAAACGCCGTCGGGAATCGCCTTTGCCGCCATACAGATCTCCCCACACGAAAAAGCCCAGCCCGCCCATGACGATCAGAGCCGTCAGCGTCATCGTCACCGCAAAATCCCCGGCGTAAGGGGCAAGGGAACCAAAAGCCCCCTGGTCGCCCAGCATATCAAAACCGGCGTTGCAAAAGGCGGACACCGCGTGAAAAATCCCTCGCTCTAAGCCGCCCCAGAAGCCGTAATCCCGGGCGAAGCGGACCCAAAGAATGACCGCCCCCGCCCCCTCGAAGGCCAGCGAGCCCAGGAGCACCCGCCGGGCCAGCCGCACCAGGCCGGAAAGGCCGTCCATATTCAGCGAAGCCCCCAGCAGCCGCCGCTGCCGCAGAGAAATGCGGCGGCGCAGCAGCATGGCTAAGCCGGCGGCCAGCGTCATAAAGCCCAGCCCGCCCACCTGAATCATGGCCAAAATCACCCAGCGGCCAAAGGGGCTCCAAAACAAATAGGTATCCTCCACCACCAGCCCAGTGACGCAGGTGGCCGAGGTGGCGGTAAACAAAGCCTTGATAACTCCGGCGCTTTCGCCCGAGTTGGCGGCGGCCGGCAAACATAAAAGGGCCGTCCCCAACAAAATGACCAAGGCGAAGCCCGCCGCCATCACTCGAACCGGCGCCGCCCGGCCCAAAAAACCGCCGGGGCTTTTGCGCAGCCCCCGACGGATTTTATACAATACTTTCAAAGCCGCATCGGCCTCCTCATCCTTCAGAAGCCCCGCTTCTCAGTCAATCGGCTTCATTGTGGGGATTTCCAGAGGAAAACGCCGGTAACTCTTCGTAATCCTCTGTAACCCTACGACCATACCGATACCGTTCCCTCTCCCCCTCTGCCACTCTCCACAAGTCTCTATTACGGATGTGTACTTTGTGGTAAGGTTTGTGGTAAGGTGGTAAGGTGGTAAGCTATCAGCTTTAGGAGCAGGAATAATTCCCAAATCATTTAATCATACATGGAGTAGTATAGCATACTTCACTTGCCAATGCAAGAAGTCACTTTTCTCCATTTTGACCGCTTCGCTTCCACTCAAAGAACCGCTTGCGGATTTCTCTTGTATCGGCTGCTGTGTCTGACGAGATAAATATATCCCGTTCTCGAAACCCTCTCTTGATCTCGTCCGCCACCTTTTCCTTAGTTCCCTGTGTCCCAAGCGGGATATGTACGAGCTTAATCCCCTGCTTCTTACAGATGAACGCTTTTAGTTCCTCCTCATGGACTCTCCTTTCTCTTTTAGTTGATGCAGACTCAAAAGCAAGTTTTAGTTCTGGAATGTAGGCAACCACAGGCAAGCCTATACTCTCACCGCTGTCTATCTTGACCCCTATATCAAGGCTTCGTGCATAGGCTGAAATCAGCAACCGAGGAAGCGCCATCTGAAACTCCTTCTCACATTCTTTACAACCCACTCCCTCAACAGCCCTGTTGAACACCCTGTCACGCCACTCATGTCCATATCGGTCTTTCCACCACACATACCGCAGGGAGTTCCTTGATATGCGAGATGGCAAAAGCCCTTTGTTTCTCTCGGTGTTCCATTCAGAAGCTATTTCAGGGTCAGTAGTTACAAGGTCGTTGTATCCCTCTTTCACTGCCCGATCAGCGCACACCGGACAAACCGTACCTTTGATGCGGCTCTTTACAAGCGACTGCCACTCAAAACCACAAACCTTACATTTCCACCACACCTTCTTCCTTGACTTCTCATTCACCATGTCCGGTGTCAGGGGGAGGTTCCTATCAGACCATTCTTCTGCAAGCCCCGGCTGTCGTGTCGCAAAGTCATTGAAGCCTTTTAGCAGCTCGATCTCGCTGCAATACGGACACTTGCTTCCGCCCGTTCTGGTAGAGATCAGAGTGAACCACTCATGCCCTTTGCTGCACCTCCACCACACTTTTTTGTTCGCAAATGCCGTTACCATCGTTGGTTGGAGCGGCAGGTTTCGCTCAGACCATTCAGCGGCGACTTCCGGAAATCGTGTAGCAAGGTCATTAAACCCCTCCAGAACTTTATTATGGGAGCAGTAGGGGCAGCCTGTTCCTTTCACTCTCGCTCTGACCTCTGCTTTCCACTCATGCCCCAGCTCGTCCCTCCACCAAACCTTTTGGTGTGAACCGGAACCCACCATCGTTGGCTGGAGCGGCAGGTTTTTGGGAGACCATTCAGCGGCAATAACAGGATGTGTTGAGGCAAGGTCATTGATACCCTCTATGATTCTTGTCCCGTTGCAGATAGGGCAGCTCTCACCGCTGGATCGTGCCTTCACACTCGTTTTCCACTCATGCCCACACTTACCATGCCACCAAACGACCTTGTTGGAGCCGTATGATACGGTTTCCGGTGTCAGCGGCAAGTTCTTCTCTGACCACTCCGATACCAGCTCAGGATGCACTTCTTTCAGGCTGTTCTTCATATTCACCAAGTCCTCCTCTCTAACTACCTTATATAATAGTGTGTGGAGGAAGATTTGAGAAACCTGCGAAAAGGCTCTGCGACCACTTATCGCAGAGCCTTTTCATTATGCTGAGATAGTTGACTGCCCCTCCCTCTCAATATATGAGCCAAAGGCGGCTATCTCCTTTTTCTTCAGTTCTTTCGTCACATCTATATAGATGTTCATTGTGGTGTCAATGTCAGCGTGTCCAAGTACATCCTGTATAACCTTGATGTTCACGCCCGACTCACACAGTCTTGTAGCGAATGTGTGCCGGAGGATATGACAGCTAAAGTGTGGCAGAAGAACCGGATCGGAATCTATACCGTACTTCTCAAGCACTTCGTCGTTGCAGTCTCGAATGATTCGGCGCAGAGCCTTGTTGAGCGTACCCTGATGCTGAACCTGTCCGTCACGGTTGATGAAGATAAAATCATCATATCCATCTACTCGTCCTATGCTCTCAAGACCGGCTTCCTTCTGATAGTCCCTTTCCATGATGAAAGCCTCTTTTACGCCGTTTACCATCGGAATAGTCCTATACCCCGCTTTAGTCTTTGGCGTGTTGATGCTGAAATAGCAGCCCTTTTCGTCCCGATGATTATAGTAGACGAGGGTATGATTGATGGAGATTTCTCCCTCCTCCAAGTTCACATCACACCAGCGGAGACCGGTGATTTCCCCCACACGCATTCCGGTGTTCAGCATGATATAGAAAATTGGATACCAGTGCTGGTACTGTGGTCGCCGTTTGAGGAAATCCAGCAGTAATACCTCCTGCTCAATGGAGAGTGCCTTTCTCTTCTCAGTATCAAGCGTATGGGTCAGACGAAGCTCTTTCATGGTATTGAGTGTCGGATTGCCCCGTATCATATCGTCCTCAACTGCTATCTGGAACACTTGGTACAAAACATTGTGGACATTATCGACTGTCGAGATTTTTAATCCCCTATCGTCCACCAGACGGTTGTAAAACCGCTTCACATCAGACCGTTTTACATCTACGAGCCTTTTTTGGCCGAAAGTCGCCTTCACAAATGTCTCATACATATAGATATAGTTCTTAAAGGTGCTGTCTTTTATTCCTTTTTTAAGCTGGCACCATAGGTCAAACATATAGTTGACCGTAAGGCTTTTCACATCCGTCCTGATGCCATCGTGATGATCGACAGTGACCTGTTCCTCAATCTCCCTCAGCTTGTCCAGCGTGGGAGCATAGACATTGTGCCTTACTCCGTCCTCTGTAGTCCATCTAAACTCATAAGTACCGTTCTTTCTCTGGTACTCGCCCTTTTTTAACCGTAGACGATTACCGTCCAGCCGAGCCTTTGATTTTGCTTTTGCCGCCATAGTTCCCCTCCTATATTGATTTTAGCTCTGTCAGATACTCCTCCAACTTTCGCCGCTTTATTAGGCGCTTACTACCGACCCACAGCACAAAGGGGCAGTTATCCTCATTGGAAAGCTCCCTTAGCTTTGAAGTACCTATCCCGAAATACTGCGATGCCTCTTCAATCGTAATCGTGAATCTCTCCCAGACGGGAACTTCAATTTTCTTTGTCATCTTGATAACACCCTCCTGTTCTTTGTTGTGCCACCAAGATACACCCTATCCCAACCAATCGGCAAAGCTGCGAATACCCAAATCGCACCCTTGCACTTTCATATTGAATATGCCTTTTCCAAATACTCATCGAGCTTCTTTCGCTTCAACAACCGCTTTGTTCCTACCCAAAGGACGAACTCGCAGGCTTCGTCATCAGACAGTTCTCTGAGCTTACCTACTCCTATTCCGGTATAGGCAGCAGCTTCCTCCAGCGTCAGATTTGACTTGAGCCAAATGGGGACAGCTTCGGATTTTTCCTGCTTATTCAATCTTACCACCCCGCTTTGCGGGTACGGCATATCTCCCCACGCTTATCGAAAGCGCTCTGTCGACATCTTTCATCGTAAGCAGATCAACGCTTCCGACATATTGTGATAGTCTGCTCTTGTCGATAGTCCGAATCTGCTCAAGAAGCACGATTGAGTTTTCCGCCAGTCCGAACCGTTTTCCTAATTTGGCATGAGTCGGCATATCGAGTCGCTTCACCTTACTTGTGATTGCGGCTACAATCACTGTGTTGCTGCTTCGATTCCCAATGTCATTCTGAATGACAAGAACGGGACGAACACCGCCCTGCTCCGAGCCTATCGTTCCAGACAGATCGGCATAGAAGATATCCCCTCTGCGGATAGTATCTTTGATACTCTTGGTCTTTTCCACTTTCTGAGCCTCCGTTGTTGGATTGGAAGTCTCCCTCCAATCCACAACAGCACAAAATCATCGAAAAATTAAACCAGATCGGAGAAAAAAGTTTTGAGGAACTCATCGAACAGTTTTTTTCGCTTTGACATAGCCATTGCCGATATGCCATACTTCTCGCCAAGAACCTTTGCACAGGTTTTCTTCTTCCCATCAAGGTAAAAATCAAGCAATTCAAGCGCCCACGGTTTCCAGTTGGCAAGCTGTTCTCTTAGCCTTTCAAGCACCATCTCACCAATAATGCTTTCCTCAAGGTCGAACTCGGCTGGGATGGTATCTTGGATAGAGCAGCCTTCCGCACCATGTAAGTCCCTGTTAATCGAAAAGTGAACATAGTCTTTCCCTCTAACCCTATTTCTCTCCTGCCCCATTTTCTCTTTATGCCAGACGAGATATTTGGCATAGGGTACTTCAATAAACATACGGTCAATCACGCCGCAGTCCTCAAAGCTATTCTCCATGAAGCAGCGGCGCTGGCACATCGGCAGTCCCTTGTTGCCCTGCATGATAGCGTTCCATTCCTCCTGCGTAGCTTCTTTCAATCCTCTTTTCGGGTCGCTAATGTCCTTGTAAATTAGAATAGTGGTCTTTTTCATCGGTTTCCTTTCCCGAAGCCGATGAAACGAGAACACAAAAAAGCCACTTGACCGTTGACATACGCCACTTTGACAGACTACACCCTTGGGTGTAAGTCAAAGTCAAGTGGCATTTGGAAGTCAACGCATCAAGCGGCTCCGTAGCACAAATCTTGCTTTAGATTATTTTGTTGTTTTTTCTTGCTGGGTCTTGGGTCTTAGCTGGTCTTTCTGAACGATACCGGTGGGAATACCACCTCCTCTCCACAGTTTGAGCATTTTGCAAATGTATAGCCATGCTCACCCCTTGCGACATTCTCTACTCGATGATCGCAATATGGACAGAGCCTAACCATCTTCATCATACCGCTGCACTTGTTCCTTAGCGAGTTCTGAGCGGCCTTCACCTGAGCATAGCGCTCCGGATTGATTTCTTGGATATTCACCTTCGCCATTCTTTATCAACCTCCACATCTAACATCCTGTACGGGTTGTCGAGATAGTCCTCCCCGATGAATCCAAACTGCTTCATACGAATCGCCAAAGCGGTTTTGGAACACCCCAACAACTCTGTCATTCCAACAAACCGGTCATACTCTTCTCGGGCGAAGATTTTGTTCAGTATGCGGATTTTCCCTTGTACGCCGAATAAGCCCATAGCCTGTTCAACGAGATGTCTTGGAAGAAGCATGGCTGAACTCAGGGCATTACTCTGCCATTCTTCCCAATCTGATATAGGTTTTTTCCGCATCGTATTCGCCTTGCAAAAGTGGATCGGCTCTTCATGGGGCTTCACCCCATAATCTGACGGAAAGAGCATTTTCAGGACTTGGTGGCTTGCTTCGTGGGTTATTGTGAAGTTCCTTCGTCCCGTCTGCTCTACATCGTCCCTCAGATCACTTTCAATCAGGATCGTTTTTCCATCCAAAAAGTAGACCTCACCGGTTTCCTCATTCCCCGGCAGTTCAACACCTATACTTTCAAAAGATGTCAGTCCAAGGATTGTCCCATCTATCGAGAGATGCTGATAATCAATTTGCAGACCCAGCAGGCTCTTGACAAGGATTTCAGGATAAATCCGATATACCGGCTGTCCCTTAACCTCTGGCAGCTTCATGTACGCTCGAATCACCCGTTCACCGATTGCTTCAAGGTCATTCCGAGATAAACGCTTCAATGTCGTCCTCCTTAGTTAAACTTTGCCTCTACAAACCAGCGTCCATTCTGCTCGTCGAAAAGATGGGTCTCGCTGTGTCCTATCCTGATGGTATATCTGACGCCACGACCTCCGACCATAGAGGCTGCACGACATACCTGAAGAACTTTGTCTATCTCATACTCAGCCTCGTCAGCTATCTTTATTGTCTTTGGACAGCACGAACCGTCCGGTTTATGTTCGGCATTTACAGTCACATAAACCTTTCTTCTACCCATCTCAGCACCTCATTTCGCAGAAAACATAAAAAAGGCTTGACGAAAACCTATTCGTGATGTAAGATATATTCACGAAGCTGATTTCGTGTTTTGAGCAGATTATATCACGAAGCCGATTTCGTGTCAATAGTTTTTTGCGAAGCCAGTTTCGTATCCTTGGATAGACACATACATAGTTGAAGGAGAATCATTATGACATTCAATGAGCGGCTCAAAGAAATCAGAGAAAAAAAGGGATTAACACAGGAGCAGCTTGCCAAGCTCTCGGGGCTTTCTACCCGTATGATTCAAAACTATGAAAAGAATAGCCGTCCGCAGTTTGACAACGCTAAAAAGCTGGCAACCGCACTGGAAGTCTCGGTTTATGATATTCTTGGCGAGAGCGGAACACTTATAGCTGAAGCAGGAGAAAGGTATGGTGCAAGGGGCGCAAAACAGGCTGAACAACTCATGGCAGAGGTTACCGGCCTGTTTGCCGGCGGAGAAATGGCTGAGGAAGATATGGATGTGATGATGAAAGCCATCACAGACGCATACTGGATTGCCAAGGAGAAGAACAAGAAGTATGCTCCTAAGCGTTATAAGGAGCAGGACACAACTCAGGGCTAAGTCCCGTTTATGGTACATAGACCAGTTTATACTTTACACAGTGTGGAAAGAGGTGAGGGTCAATGTATGCCTCCACTTCCGAGATCGTTCGCAAGGCCAACCATATTGTACGACAATGTGGGACTCGTGACCCCCACAAGATAGCAGACGAACTCGGTATTGAGATTCTCTATTGTCCTTTTAAGGCTCAGCGTGGTGCCTACAAGGTCATCATGCGAAACCGTTTTATGTTCGTGAAAGAGGATTTGCACCCTGTTATGGAGAACATTGTGCTTCTCCATGAGCTGGGACATGACACTCTGCACCGAGAGGAAGCCACCCAAGTTGGCGGCTTTGAGGAGTTTAATATCTTTGATATTCGGGACAGCAGAATGGAATATGAAGCTAATATCTTTGCCACGCAGATTGCACTCCCAGACGACGACTTTTTAGACTTGGCAGAGCAAGGCTACGATGTGCAGCAGATAGCCGCTGCCTTACACTCCGATGTGAACCTTGTCGCTCTAAAGGCGGACACTCTTATCTCACAGGGGTACAGGCTCAGACCGCAGGAACATCGGAACGACTTTTTACGGTTCGATAAATAAAACATGGGAGGACAACGAAGCGTATGCAGAAGCAGTATATAGCTATCGACTTAAAATCGTTTTACGCTTCGGTGGAGTGCGCCGAAAGAGGTCTCGATCCCCTTGACGCCAACCTTGTTGTTGCGGACGAAAGCAGAACAGACAAAACCATCTGCCTTGCCGTCTCTCCCGCCCTGAAAGCGCATGGCATATCCGGTCGAGCAAGGCTCTTTGAAGCCAAGCAGCGTATCAAGGAAGTAAACAGGGAAAGGCAAAGAAAAGCTCCCGAACACCGGTTCAGGGGCAAATCAATCTATGGCTCGGAGCTGGCAAAAGACCCGACGCTGGAACTTGACCTTGTTATTGCGCCGCCACGAATGGCTTATTACATGGACTACAGCAAAAGCATAGTTGAAATCTATATGCGCTATGTCTCCTTCGATGATATCTTGGTCTACTCTATCGACGAGGTTTTCATCGACGCCACACCGTATCTCTCAACCTACAACATGAGCGCCCACGATTTTGCTATGATGTTGATTCAAGAGGTCTTGAAGGAGACTCGAATCACCGCCACCGCTGGAATTGGCACGAATATGTACCTTGCGAAGATTGCGATGGACATTGAGGCAAAGCATATCCCCGCCGACAAGGATGGCGTCCGTATTGCAGAGTTGAATGAAACGAGCTATCGGGACAAACTCTGGACACACCGACCGCTTACAGACTTTTGGCGGGTGGGCAGAGGAATTGCCCGTAAATTGGAGCAAAACGGTCTTTTCACTATGGGCGACATCGCCCGCTGCTCCGAGGGAAAGGATACAGACTACTATAACGAAGATCTGCTTTACGAACTCCTCGAAGTAAACGCCGAGCTGCTCATAGATCACGCTTGGGGCTGGGAACCCACTGAAATAGCAGACTGTAAGGCGTATAAGCCAGAATCAAAAAGTCTCAGTCAGGGGCAAGTGCTATCTTGTCCCTATGACTTTCATGCGGGCAGGATCGTTGTCCTTGAAATGGCAGACCAACTCTCTATGGACTTGGTTCGGGCAGGTCTTTTCACCGATCAGGTGGTGCTTGATGTTGGCTACGACATTGAGAATCTGACAGACCCAAAACGAGCTGCCAAGTATAAGGGCTCAATCGTAACAGACCACTATGGGCGGCAAATCCCGAAAGGGGTTCATGGCTCAAAGAGCTTGGGCAGGCAAACATCCTCCACCAACAAAATCATGGATGCGGTTGCCGCCATTTATGACAGCATTGTGGATAAGAGCCTTTTAGTCCGGCGCTTCACAGTCGCCGTTACCCATTTGATACCAGAGGGTGAGGCAGAGTCCGCCATTCAGGTGGGCGAGCAGCTCGACCTTTTCACAGACTATGAGGCATTGGAGCAGCAGCGGAAGGCCGAAGCAGAAGCGCTTGACCGTGAACTCAAAATGCAGAAGGCGATTATCACCATTCGAGACAAGTTCGGAAAAAATGCCATTGTTAAAGGGCTTAATATGCACGAAGGCGCTACTGCTATAGAGCGCAACAAACAAATCGGCGGTCACAAGGCGTGAGGTGATAAGAATGGCCAGTGGGAAAAAAGAATACAGCGACATTTTTGACCGTCCTCATCATGTGTCCTCCAAACGGCCTCAAATGTCGAGAAGCAACCGAGCTGCACAGTTCTCACCCTTCGCCGCCCTTACCGGCTATGACAGTCTTGTTGCTGAATCCGCAAGAGTTACAGATCAAAAGGTCAAGCTTTCAGATGAGGAATACGAGGTATTGAACAAACGGCTCAACTACCTGCAAGACCACCTTTCAGAATTGCCTATTATTCAGGTTCTCTACTTTGAACCTGACAAGAAAAAATCCGGCGGCTCCTATGTTGAATTTTCAGGAACAATAAGGCGAGTACGGCAGCACGAAGGTTTGCTTCTCACGACCACCAGCATTGAAATCCCCTTTGAGAGTATTGCAGAGCTGTCCGGCGACTTTTTTGCCCCTCTCGATTCCCTTTCATGACAAGAACTCCGATAGTCATTTGACTGTCGGAGTTCTTGTCTTTACATTGCGCTCATAATGTTTAGCAAGCTCTGGTAGCTATCCACATCATGGTATTTCACCTTGCTTGTTGACATCTCATTAAACAGCTTTTTAGCACAGGAGATTTTAGCCTGCTCTATTGGCCTTAGATTCAAACTCTCCATCGTACCCTTTGTTTCAGCGACAAAGAAGATATGCTTGACTTTTCCCTCATAAAAGGCGATTGCCCAATCCGGCGAGTAGTTGCCCACTGGGGTGGGAATCTGAAATGTCCTTGGGAGCTTCGCATAAACACAAACCTCTTCGGCTGCATCCAAATCCTCAGCAAATCGCCTCTCCACACTCTTTTCAGCAGAACCATCCGTAAACACATAGTCCTGAATTGCCTTCTTTGCCAGAAAAGCTTTTTCAAAGGGCTGTGTGTTTTTCTCTGCGGTGAAAATGTCAGAGTCATATTGCCCTTCAATCGTGTCGTAGGAGATATGCTCTACAATCATAGTTGCCTTTTGTTCGTTTATGAGCCTTACGACCTTGGAGATAAACTCTTCAGGATTATTCCTGAACATATAAAGCTTGTCCATCCGAAGTCCTTGCAGAATGGCAGAGGCGGTTTTACGAGTCAAAACAGTACCGGACGCAATCTTGCCAATCAGGTCATACTTGATTTGGCTGGTTTCTGCGTGTCTGAGCGTCTGCGTCCTCGTCTTTTCCCCAGCGAAGGACTCTCCACGCTCCACCTCATAGGCATTCATTTCGGACTTTTGAGCGCCGATCGTGGCTGTGTACTGAAGCTCTGAGACAAAGAGCTTTTCATTGATATGGTCGATAGCCTTCTCTATCAACTCATCAGAATCAAAATCCACGGTGTAGGCGTATTTGTGATTGATCTCCTTCCAAAGGGCTTGGAACTCCTTTTTGGCGAAGTTCTCATTGAGCGGATTATCTTTCACCTTAGTTTCATGCCCGTCAGTGAACATATCCTTGAGAACACTGTCGTCGTAGACGGACTGAATCAGCGCATGGACACCCTCCGCCATCGGCTTCAGCTCCTCCGGCAGCTCCGCAACCGTATTCATTGCCACTTCGTTCCGGTATTTGTCAGTGACCTTGCGCTTCATATCAACATAACCGTTCTGAATCAGATAGAACTCAATCGCATTTGCGGCGTTGTCATCTATCAGCGTCGGTACACCATCCACCTTGACATATTTTCCCTTGAAATACTCGCTGGTTGCAACCGTCGGTCTGTCATAAAGGACGGTCTTGATATCGGACTGCAAATCGGTCACAAAGTCCTTATAGCTTTCACTTGCAATGACCGTCAGCATGTTCACATCATGAATCGAATCCCCGCAGCTCTGGACATCCATTCGGTTTCCGTCCTGATTGACACACAGTCGCAGGCCACGACCAACTTCCTGCCGTTTGGCGGTGTTGCTGTCAGAGTGCTTCAGGGTGCAAATCTGGAACACATTGGGGTTGTCCCAACCTTCCCGCAGGGCAGAGTGGGAGAAAATAAACCTTGTGGGTTCTCCAAAGGAAAGCAGCCGCTCTTTGTTCTTCAAAATCAAGTCATAGGCAGAAATGTCGTCTGAGAACTCGCTGCCTCGCTTGAGCTGACTGTCAACACTTCTGCCGGTCTTTTTGTCGATGCTGAAGTATCCCTTATGTACTGCGTTTACATCACTGCAAGTGGATTTCAAGTATTTCTGATAGGGCGTGTCAAAGAGCTGGACATAATCGTTCAGAACACTGACATACTCCTGCTCAAACATCTGCCCATACTCGCCCAGCACCTCATTGCCATCTTCGTCATACTGGCGGTATTTCGCCACCTCGTCGATGAAGAACAGGGACAGGCACTTGATGCCCTTGTTATAAAGCCTTTCCTCTTTCTCAAAATGGGAAAGGATCGTCTCACGAATCTGAATCTGGCGCATATCCTTTTCAGAAACATCGCCCACCACATCGCCGGTTTTGATTACATCGCCGTTCGTAAAGGTGACTGTGCCTTGCAGCGGGTCAATCTCAGAAACGGTATAGCCTTTATATTGCTCCATCTCCTGAGACACATAGAATAAATCGTCCCCCACGCCGAGAATACGGGTCTCACGGTTAATGGACTTGTTGTAGGCAATCTCCAGCTCTATCTTCGCCATAGGCGGCTTCTTGGAAGAGAGCATGATTTGCTCCAGATACAGATAGCTGTCTGTGCCTCTGAAGTTCTTGACTTCAAAACCTTTGACTTCAATCTTCTTAACCAGCTTCTTGTTGAAGGCGTCCAGCGCATCCAACACATAAATCAGGTTGTGCTGCTTTGCATGGGTGGCTGAGTAGTTCAAGCAGAAAAGAGGGTTGAAGTTCTTGAGTGCCTTTTGCGTAACCTCACCGCCCATTTTCTGCGGCTCGTCCAAAATAATAATGGGTCTGTTTGCTTTGATAACATCAATAGGTCGGCGGGAGCCGAACTCATCACGCTTGGAATATATGATTCTGGCTTCTTTGCTTTTTCCGTCCTCCTTCAGCGAGGAAGCAAACGCCTGGGTGTTGATAATCATCACATTGATGCCGGAGCTGGAAGAGAAGGTATCCAGTTGATTGAGGTTGGAGCTGTTATAGATAAAGAATCTCGCCTTTTTGCCGTAGTGTTCCATGAAGTGGTCGGCGGTGATCTCAAATGATTTCTTCACGCCTTCACGAATCGCTATGCTGGGAACGACCACGATAAACTTGCTCCAGCCATACTTCCGGTTCAGCTCGAACATGGTCTTGATATACACATAGGTCTTTCCAGTGCCGGTCTCCATTTCAATGTCAAGGCTGCACCGGCCCAGGTTCTTCACAAGGGAGGGCGACAGCTTGATGTTGTTCTGGCTCTGTAAGGTCTGGATATTTTTCAATAGCTGCTCGTCGGACAACTCCACCAGCTCATTTTTATAGCCCGTATCGTTCAGGGGGTCAAGCAGCTCAGAATCCTCCTGTGCCATGTCAAGCGTGATCTGATAATTCTGCGGCTCCGTTTTCTTTCCGAGGTCACGGATATAGCTGATTTTGTCGTGAAATCCCTGACCCTGAAAGACTTTTACCACAGCATCAACGGCATCAGTTTGGTATTGTTGGATTTTGAAGTTGAATTTCATATCCCCACATCCTTTTCCAAGAACATAATCGCCACAGAAACCAGGGCAAGACACCGTTTATAGAAATATTCTATCTGCCGTTCATCTGTAAAGTTAATCTTTGTTGTTTCGTGGTGACGGATTCTGAAATCGTTTCCCATAGTGGTCAACGCCCTAAACTCGGTCTCATACAAAGTTTTGAAATGAGTTTCAGAAGCGCTCATATCATCAATGATTTTGTTCGCTGATTCAGACTTGTTAAGTGCCGGAGAATAGTAAGTTTTTAATCTCTCGAACGCATCCCATAGCTTCTCGACTGCGATTTGCATATTGCCTTTACGATAGTAGTTGTCTGCCTCCAGAAGCAGATCTTTCAACCCCTGCTCTGAAATAATAGATATGTTTCCTTTATCTATAGATATTTCAAAAGTGCTTTCAATCCGTCCCTGCTCAAGTCTATATGATATGCCATTGAGTTTGAGCAAAGCATTGATTTGATCTGCAAAATCGTTATCGGCGTTATATTTCTCGTAAAACTCAATCGCATCAAAAACGGAGAACGGGGATGTGCTTAACACGAACTGTTCCATATCGCTTGTCTTTGCGTATTGCCTTTTTTCATTATAACATTTCGGCTCGTAGAATTGAGAGATATCTCGGAACACATATTCACTTGTGGAAATGTGTTCTTGCCAGCCAGTGTCACTGGTTTCAAGATAAGCATCTGTATGTCTTTCAAGGATGGCATATATCTGCTTCCGTGCCTCACGACTGATTTTCTGAGTTAGATGGCGTGATTTAATTTCTGCTTTATGTCTTTGTGAAAACGGAATAAATAAAGCGCTTTCGCTCGGGTCGTACTTTCTCCAACCATAGACATCCCGACCGGAGATTTTTGCTTCGGGGTGCAATTCATATCCGTCTTTCCGGAGAAGTTCGTTTGCCGCATCTAAAAATCTCTTCCAATATCCTCCCTCGTCTCTAACTGCTGGGTGGAACACAGAACATAGAAATCTTAGGAGGGTTTCATCTTCTCCGTTCATCAACCCAAAGCGTTCGTCCTCAAACACCCATCCATCTTCATAATCATTGTTGTTCACAGTATGTTGCAGAATATCGCCCTCAGCATCATCAAAACGGCTATCAAAGCTCGGGAGTTCTTTGAGATTGTAAATTCTCTTCAAAAAATCCAGCTCGCTTAGCCTTCCACAAAAGGCATACCTAACTCGCTTGCTTTCAAAGAATTCTTCTATGTCCAGACCGCATATAAACAATGAGAAAATGTCTCTTCTGGTTATTTCTGAGATATGCTTCATTACAATACCTTCCTCACGGTCTCAGGGCTATACGCAGCAAAAATCTGCTCAAAGTTCGTGGCTACGCTGTCGCTGGCCATGGAACTGTCCCGCATAACGAAATAATAGGGTTTTTGCTTTGCAATTTCGGTGATTACCTCATCGGTCACAGCCTCGTCAAAACAGGCAATCAGGTAGTTGCCCTCCACTTTGAACACTCGCTTGCCGGCAATGGCGCTTTCCTCAATCTTACTGGAGAGCAGTACGCCCAAATCCAGCATGACTTGGAACAGTAAATCCTCCGGTGTTCTATCCTCTTTGATGTTATCCTCAAGGCTGCTGAACAGAGAGGCTTCATAATCGGCGGGGTTGTAGTAGACATCTTTCATGTTGGAACTATCGCATTTCAGCACACGGAAGCCGATATCAAGGCCATGTGCGGTGAGCCCGGCTTCTTCCTTGATTTTCGCACCGGCACGACGAATACGCTCTTTGCCGATTTCGCAGATATTCTTGTAACCGGCTTTATAAGCCTCGCTTTTCTCATCTGTTTCTTCGGGAAGCTGAACCATAATAAACTTGCGGTGTCCACCATCCTCAGCGTTGAGCTGCATAACTGCGTGGGCTGTGGTGGAAGAACCAGAGAAGAAATCCAACACAATAGAATCGCTGTTAGCCGCAATTCTAATCATCTGCTTAATATACTCTACCGGTTTCGGAAAATCAAACAACTTCTCATCGTCAAAAAGTGCCTTAACTTCTCTTGTTGCCGACTGATTATGTCCCACTTCTTCTGCAAGCCAAAGTGTGCTTGGTGTTCTTCCATCTTGGACATCGGAAAGAAATCTCTTTTTTCGTGGAAATGAATTCCCATCGCTCCCAAACCAAATTTGCCCATCTACGACCAGCTTCTCCAAGTTTTCTTTAGAATAGACCCAATGCTTCCCAGCCGGGACATCAAATTCCTTCCCCGTCTTGGGGCTTCTAATAATAAAATGACCGTTGCTTCTTTCTCCGCTCGCAACCAAATCTCCCGATTGCCAAGGCCCTCTTGGATCACCATCAGGATTTTTATATCGGTCATTCATTTCATTTGTTCGTGGAAGAAGATTTATGTGAATCTGGTTAATACTTTTCGAGTAAACGACTGCGTACTCATGATTCTCAGATAGATACTTAGCGTCATTTTTTATGCTGTGGATTTTTTGCCAAACAATTGTTGCAACAAAATTGGCCTCACCGAACACATCATCACACAGAACTCGCATATTTCTTAACTCGTTGTCATCAATACTGATAATAATGATTCCATCATCTGTCAGTAAATCTTTTGCGAGTTTCAACCGTGGATATAGCATATTCAGCCAGTCTGTGTGAAAGCGCCCATTACTTTCGGTGTTCTGCACCAGCCGGTTGCCGTCCTCGTCAAACTGCCCACTGTCTTCAAGGTACTCGTCCACACTCTCGGCAAAGTCATCGTTGTATACAAAGTCATTGCCGGTGTTGTAGGGCGGGTCTATGTAAATCATTTTGATTTTGCCCAGATAAGTCTCCTGAAGCAGCTTCAGCACTTCCAGATTATCGCCCTCAATATAGAGGTTTTCTGTGGTATCAAAGTCCACGCTTTCCTCTCTGCAAGGTCTAAGCGTCTTGTTAATCGGAGCATTGGCAAGCAGGACAGACTTCCTCTTATCTGGCCAGGTAAACTGATAGCGCTCCTCCCGACCCTCCACTACCTTGGTGGAAATCTCCTGCATCAGCATATCCTTATCAATGGCTCGGACGACCTCGCCGGTGGCCTCGTCAATGGTTTCCGTCACTGCATTGGGAAACAGCGCCGCCAGCTTCTTGAAGTTTTCATCCGCTCTATTTGCAGTCATCATCTTAAGCTTGTCCATTATGGTCTCCTCCATTATTCCAGAAGTGGTATATTGGGAATTGCTTGAATTTGCTTTGAATAGCAGCAGGCAACTTCTCAAAGTGAATCTCAGCGGCAGTTTGTTGCTCTAAAAGGAGATATGCTCCAACGATTGTTTCTTCTCCGACGCCAGGTGTCTCTATAAGACGATAGAGTTCTTTTTTCTCCTCTTCTTCCAGTTCCCTTTGCCGCTTCTTAATCTGCAAATCATTCAAAGTCCTTATTGGGTAAGGCAGCTCTTCTTCCGAGGCTGTCTTTATCCAGTCGGAAAAGGATATAGCTGTAGCAAGCATTTCAGGCTTTGAGCTTATATCATAGGCATTCAAAATTTCCAGCAAAAGATAATTTGCTCGTGTCATCGTTTCTTTGTTACGCTCAGTCTTTTGAAAGGATGGCAGTAGAACATCATATCGAATATTATCCGCTTCAAGGAAATCCTTGGCTCTGAGATTGAAATACTGAGAAGTTGTCAATTTTTCACCTTTCTTGTCCTCGTAAACACAGAGCAACTCTGTTGTAAAGAAATCCGATATTCTGTACGCATCACCCTCGTCTCCGTCCTTGAACAGGCATACAACAAATCGCAAATTGCCAACTTCCAATGTCAAGACAGGTGGCAGATCTTTTTTGAGACCACCTACCGGTTCATTATCAATTATCCCTTTTATTAAAATATTAATATTATTCCAATCCTTAGCCTGTAATGACTTCAGGTCAATATCTCTCTCACACCCGAACCGGTCGAGCAATTGGACAATCTTTTTAAAGTAGACCAATCGTCCTCTCATTTCATCTCTTGGGAAGTTGGAAAAATCAGCGCTATCAATATTAAAGGGGAAAGATGCTCCATTATATGTGAAGCTTTTATTATCTATCAGAGCCAGAATAAAGCTCAGGTCAACTGTAAGTGCTCTTAGATTGTGAGTGCCTTTATAATTGAACTTAACCGCTTTACTCTCCACTTGAGTAGTAATTGAAAAACTTTCTCCAAAGAGAGTTCTGATTGTTTTACCATCTCGGACAACTCTTACTCTTGTATAGAAAAGTTGCTCTCCCACCATGATGCGAGCATCCTTTTCTTCATGTACCACCAATCTTTGCGGAATTGCCTCAATCGGTTGTGGAATCACTCCTCCTTTGATATTTGCATACAGATAAACCTCATTTGTTAACAGGGCTGTTTGTGGATCAACGCCACCAACGCTTGTAACTGAAAGAGTAACACTTTCTAATGTACCCTGTTGCTCAAGCTCCTCAATTGAGTAAAGATTTGCTTTAGCAAAGCTTGCCTGGCGTCGGCAATCCTCCCAGCAGTTAATGACAATCATCTCTTTTTTATTATTGTCCGACGGGAATCTGTTAAGTTTGATGCTCTTTGATGCTTGTCCCTTCGCTTCTTCAAGGAGCATCCTGATTTTGATGGGAGTTAAGCTCGCATAATATATCTGAATGTTTTGTCCGCTATGCCCAATATAGACTACAAAAAAGATAACACCGCCATCGTCAAGGTAGCTATTGAGTTCGATGATAGAAACAGGAAACGATATCTCTTCCTTTGAAAGATCATCCTTTTCCGTTCCTTTAACCTGAACCGGAATCCTTCTTACTCCATCCTTCGTTTTACGCTTATCTCTGTAAATATAGATATGACCATCCCATGTTGGCTCCTTATCGTTATCATTTATAAATGGACTAAGAAGTTCGCACACAGTTATGCTATTTTTTACCGCACTAATTGCAAGGTCTTCTATCGCTTTCTTGTCCATTCATATCACCTCAACAGTCCCTTTAGCTTGTTTACCTGCTGCACCAACTCAAACTTCTTCTTCGGCTGCTTCTCAGCCCTTGCCAGCTTTTCCAGCCTTGCTATTTCCTTTTCTAGTTTCTGCCTCTTCTCATCTTCCACAATTTGCTCATCCAGAGAACGGCCTTTCTCAACCGTCACATCACCAACAGTGACAACAACATTTTCCCAAACCCTGTCGAGGTCAAGACCATGAAGTTCTATCTGCTGGGTAGCAGTAGTTTTCCACTCCGACTGCATCAGCTTTGTATGGTAGATTGCAAGCCTGCTCTGTCCATCGTGTTCAAGGACAAAAAGGATATTCTGTGGAATCAGCTTTGAGAGCATCCCTATTGTCCGTTCCTCATAGTCCTTTCTTTTGAGGGACACCAAAAGGACAAAAAAGCTCTTTACTTCCTCCCCCGCAGGAATGTTGACCTTTGACGGCGTAATCTCATTGACAATACTGATTTTTGAAATGTCAGCGTCTATCTTGGCTTTTGCTGCTGTGTTCATCTGAAACTTGGCATAGATCGCTTTCTTGGGAAGCTGTTTATTCATTTCTGTTGCCTTTGGCAGCCCAAGCATGGTTTCACCTCACCACTAAGAAACATATCAATTCAAAATCATCGAGTCCTTTAATTTCATTGGAGAGGAAGCTCACTTGACCGCCGCCCAGGAAGCTGTCAATGTCGCTCTCTTCCTTCACTTCTATGATGGAGGCTATCGCCTGCCCAAGCAGTTTTGAAAGCTGGGACATATCTCTGCCGTCCCGAGTTTCCTTGTTAAACTGCCGGTACACTTCGGGAATCGGCTCTGTCTTTCCCTTACACAGCAGGCGCATCTTGTCCAGCATCTGTTTAGGGGAGAGGTGGTCACAAATCACTTCACCATCGTTACTGATATACACCATGTAAAACGGGTGGAGCCTGTTCTGGTTATCAATATTCACGCTGTCCGAACGGTTTTTTAGAACATAGACTACGCCTGCCGGAGCATCCTCGGTTGCTGGAACCACCGCATTGAGGCCGAAGGGGGCCTTTTCAATATCAGGATGGTTTTTTATATACTCCAACAGGTCAAGGCGAAACTCATTGAGACCCAAATCCATAATAGAAATGCCGGAGGTCATATCCTCAATATCAACGACCTCATCTTGCAGCTTCCGCAGCTGCGCCTTTCGATACTCCAGATCGGTCTTTTCCTCATCGCTCAAAATGTTATCGTCACCGGTCGCTGTCATGTCCACGATTTTCATTCGTGTCTCGACCTTGGCTTTCAGGTTTATGTAGTCATCAAGCGTTACATTAGGCCAGAAGTTTACAAGCTGAATCACATTGTTTCTGCTGCCGATACGGTCGATTCGCCCAAACCGCTGGATAATACGGACAGGATTCCAGTGTATATCGTAGTTTATTAGGTAGTCGCAATCTTGCAAGTTCTGACCTTCCGAAATACAGTCTGTAGCAATGAGAATATCAATATCCTCTTTGGGTATGCTTTCAAAAAGGTCTCTGTCCTTGGAGATGGGCGAGAAGCAGGTCAGAACTGTATTCAAATCGCTTCGGAGTTTCGGACATGTGGTTCGTCCGTCAACGGTGCCGGAGACCATTGCCGTATTGATATTGTATTTTGCTTTTGCATACCCGCTGATATTGTCATAGAGATACCCTGCTGTGTCCGCAAAGGCCGTGAAGATAATAATCTTTCTATTCCCTTCATTGATGGGATGTGCAATTTTGTCATCAATCACGCTGAGTAGCTTTTGCAGTTTAGAGTCATGCTCAGGGGTAATGTCTCCTACCATGACAGTGAGCAGCTCCAGCACCTCGGCGTCTTTGGACAGGCTGTCTCTCCATGACAGATAATCCATATCCACAAGGTCAATCTTCACTTTCCGGCCAAGGGAAAACAAATCCTCGGTATTCTGATCCTCGTCGTCAAACTCGTCGATATCAGAAATATCCGTCAGGTCAAGGTTCAAGCCGGATTGCTTGTCAAATTGGTCGATTGTGCTGATCGTGCTCTCAATAAGCTGCTTTATGCGCTTCAGCGTCAGGTTAAAAGAGAAAACCGAACTCTCCATGCGTTTCATCAAATTGATTGCTGTCAGCCGCCGGATGCCCTGTTCACGGTTGGCCTGCGTGAAGCCCACATTGACTTTGTTATCCCCATACAGCTCAGCATATTTGTCCATCTTGCTCGGGAGGATATAGTGCGTCGGCGTGTAGATCGTCAGCGTGAGAAGCATAAGTTGCTCGAATATCTCATTGTAATTGATGGCCGACTCTAAATCCGTGAGGTTCGGTCTATGGGAAATCGGGATAAGTCTTGTGGGAAATGTGCCCACATCGCTGGTGTCATAATACTTCTGAATATGCTTTCTGGAACGGGCAATGGTAACGCTGTCCAGAACCTCGAAAAAATCAAAGTCCAGCATTTTAAGCAGGTTTTCTGTTGTCCGATCCTCCGGTGCCCATTTGCTCCAGGTGTTAAATGCCCGCTGAGCGTTTCTGAATATCTCATCAATGGAGCGTGAAGTATTGAGCTTATCGTCTATAAAGTCAGTGTGGCCCTCGTAGGCAAGCGCAAGCTGGTTCTTCAGGTCAAGAAACTTGTTGTTGACGGGGGTAGCCGAGAGCATGAGGACTTTTGTCTTGACGCCGGCCCTGATTACCTTTTTCATCAAAGTGACATAGCGGTTATCTCTATCGCTCTCATCGGGATTCTCGATGATCTTGCCGCCGTTTCTGAAATTATGAGACTCATCAATGACTACGAGATCATAATTGCTCCAGTTGATTCTGTTTAAATCTATTCCGTTGGAGAATCCACTCGTTCTGTTGAGATCAGTATGGTATAGGACATCATAACGGAGCCGGTCTGCGGCAATTGGGTTATTGATATAGTTGTCCTTGTATGTATTCCAGTTGTTAGCAAGTTTTTTCGGGCATAAAACGAGAACTGTCTTGTTGCGATTTTCGTAATACTTGATTACCGAAAGTGCCGTAAAGGTTTTTCCCAAGCCAACGCTGTCTGCCAAAATACAACCGTTGTACTTTTCCAACTTATTGATGATTGCCAGGGCAGCATCCTTTTGGAAATTGTAGAGCATATTCCAAATCTTACTGTCCTTGAACCCCGTTGCTTCATTTGGTAGCACATCTTCGGATACATCTTCAAGAAACTCATTAAAAATGTTATAGAGGGTAACAAAGTAAATGAAATCAGGGGAGTTTTCGTTATAGGCAGCGGTAATGCTGTCGATAACCTCCTCTGTCACATCCTGTAACACTCGTTTGTCATTCCAGATTTCATTGAAGTCCTTAATAAGTGTTTGCGCTAAGGATTGATCCTTTACGATTGTCGTGCTAATGACATTTCCTTTTTCACAGCCGAGTTCAACGGTTGTAAAATTGTTGATTGGAGTATAGCCGACATCGCCTACAACCATCTGCCCTTGAATGGACTTATCACTGACATTTGATTTGAATGTAACTTTGTTTCTGATCCAATCTGCACATTCTTTTGCAATCGCCTTCTGAGTCAGTTCATTTCGCAGTTTAATTTCAAACTCAGTTCCATACAAACTCCGCTCTCGGTTTAGACGGGGAATATAAAACTCCCGCTTTTCTTTCCTTGCTTTTTCTGCTACGAAGGTCGGAGAGGTAAATATGAAGCGCAACTCGTTTATGGAGCTGAGCTGTGCTTTCAGCTCCTCAAAAGCATAGATTGAGAAGCAAGCCGCTGCAATAGAAAGTTTGCTCCCTGGTTTTATCTCGACGGACAAATCATCTTTTAGCGTTTTTGTCGTATTATTGATTAGCTCCATTTTATTATCTCCTAAATTGTTAGATAATTTGGAATATCACAAATACAAATCTATATAGCTGACTCAATCTGCTCGGAACTCCATAATATCATCAGCACGACAATCTAATGCCCTGCATATTTTACCCACCACCTCTGTAGATACTGCTTCGTCTCTACCCAGCTTCTTTACTGTATAGGAAGTGAGTCCGGCAAGCTCTGCCAAGTCTTTCTTTTTCATATCCCTATCCAAGAGAATATGCCAGAGTTTCTTATAGCTAACAGCCATCTTCATCTCTCCTTAGCGATTGACATGGGCTAATTATAGCATATTACAGTCGAAACAACAACCTCACAGTCAGTATTTCGCCCCTTTGGGTCGAAAAAAATGAACCTATGGCTCCAAATACTTTGGATGGAGAAGTCTGCCGTTGCGATATACGGCGTGTGTATAGTAATCAAGGTTAAGCTGTATCTTAAATCCATTTATGTTTGGCTCGACAGAAATGCAGTCTGCCATTTTGATAATTGGCATAAGCATGAGTAGCTCTGGGCCTCCATCAAAGAAATAGTAAACCATAATGTTGCAGTCGCTTTGAAGGATTTTCGTATCAAGCTCATATGCCTCACCCGTTCTGATTGCAAGCTGGATAAAAGCACCTGCTTGCTCAATGCGCTCTGGCAAAGGCACAAGGACAGTGTTTTCGACTAACTCCCTATAAAACTCTTCAAATGTTGGTGTTGGGCTTGGCACATAATCGGGTAAGCTTTCCAATTCCTTTTGATATTCTTCTAACCCCTTCATTTCCTCTTCAAAGCTCTTATGCGGGTAGTGCTTCTCATAGATTATTTCAGACATACTTCTTACCACCTATCCATTTATGTATTGAACCTGAACGCCACATCTGGCAGCATAATCAATCGTGTTCTTTGTTCCGCTTTTCTCGCCGTTGAATACTGCGATAACAAGGGCAGAATGGTCTACCATCCATTCGTTTCGTCTCTGATATGCTCCCGCATGATAGGCAGGGCATATATACCGAATCAAGTCAGCTTTACCAAGCAGTTCAGCATATCGTTCCTTCCATTCCCTCGACCACCGGCTCTCAAAGCCGTCAAAAGGCACAGCAGCAATCAAATGCAACTCTGGATTTTCTTCTCTCAACCGGACAACAACTTCGCCAGCCCAAATATCTACACCGTAAGCCATCCCCGTTATGAAGGTCGTGTACCCAGCCTCTATTGCCTTGACAATGACTTTTTCCAAGTCATGCCTGATTGCGCCCTCTGAGCGAGTGAGTTTCTGTGGCCTATGACCTGTGAAGCAGCACCGCTTTTTTCGTTTTTCCTTCTCTGTCATCTGAAAACCACCTATCGCCTATACCTGTTTCTTATTCAAAGTCATTATATCGTGTATTGTGGATTTTAGTCAACAACACACGCTTAATTTTCTCGCCTGTTGTGGATATAATTTAACGAGAAGGCGAGGTGAGAAAATGGCGGATACCGAGCTAAGTCTGATAGAAATAGGGAATAGAATCACAGCACGCCGAAAACAGATGGGTCTAACACAAGAAGCTCTTGCTGAAAAGGGTGACATGACCACACAGTTTGTCTCCTATGCAGAAGCAGGAAAGAGAGCCATGAGACCCGAGAACCTCTTGAAGATTTCATCTGCTCTCGGTGTCAGTGCCGACTACTTGCTTACCGGAGATATTGTTGATAAAGACCTCCTTATCCTCTCCGACAAGATGCGTTCTCTCACACCAGAGCAGCTACGAATTGTTGAAAATGTGATTGACGAATGCAACCGACTTTTCAATAACACCTGATATGTACTACTGCCACCCTGACGGGTGGCAGTTTTTTAGTATTGTGGTACTCCGTAGCCAAAGATCACGCTGGCACCAACCGTATAAGAGTTAATTCTCACACTGTCGCCGGAGTTGCCCTCCACAGTGTAAACAAGACCGCCTTCGACCTTCTGCACAATGCCTGTGTGGTCTGTTTCACCGTCTCCTTCCCAATCGAAAAAGATTATCATGCCGGGCGAGGGTTCGGCGGCGTTGTCCATCCACTGCCCTCTGTCCTTGAACCACTGAGAACCAAGGGTGCATCCGGCGTACTTGGGGATGACCCCTGTGTCAATATAGCCGCACTCGTTGGCACACCAGCTTACAAAGCAGGCACACCACTCAACACGAGAACCAAATCCGTACCAGCTCCAATAAGGCGCTCCGCCGTAGTTTCCGATCTGGGACAAGGCGACGGTAACAATCTGATCGTCGCTGTAACCAATCCCATAAAGAACAGCCGACCATAGGGAGTTGTTCTCATCTTGCAGCAACTCGGCAAGGTAGTCCTTCTGCTCCTGCGTAAAACCGTACTGTGCCGCCATCTCATCTACCGTCTTATGGCTTACAACGATATAGAGCGTCGTATAGGTTTCCGTTGTCTCGGTTTCAATAATGTTCCCTTCCCCATCGTCTGTCTCCGTTGTAAAGGTGGTGCTGCTCGTCTCTGTGTGCGACGATATTGAGTTCATCTCCCAGAAGATGTCGGATAAGAGTTGCTTCTTGCTATCGTCCATTGTGGCGACTTCCTGTGGATTATCAGGGTCGGTATTCACCTTAACCGCATAGACTGCAAGCACCTCTTTCCAAACCGCTCTACTTCCACTCATCTCAAGGGAATCATAGGACACAGCGTTTTTCTCGGCTTCCAGCCGGGCGTCATAGTCCTCATTGATCTCCTGTACGACCGTCCGCATACTCATACCTGTTCCGGAATCCTCGCCGGAAAAGAATATTCCGAAAATGGAGCTGACAAGTAGACCTATCATACAAATTACGACAATTACGAGAAGCGCTACCCAGCCACCAGCAATAATTGCACTGACAAGAGCCTTTGTTGCGGCAATAATGGCTTTGATGGTCGCAACAGTGACCTTCACAGCAGCTTTCACTCCTTGCGCTGCCGCTTTCGCCGTTGCCTTTGCCGCCTGAGCCGCTTTCTGTGCAGACTTGGCGGTAGCCTTAGCCGCTCTCTCCGTTGCTTTCGCAGCTTCTTTCGTGGTCTTAACCGTTGTTTTCGCTGTCCGCTCTGCGGTTTTAATAGATTTCTTCGTAGTTTTTGCCGCAGCCCGCTGTGTTGTCTTAATGGACTTCTTACCGGCTGACTTTGCAGATTCATTTACCCGCTTTTCTGACCGCTCAACAATGCGGTGAGATTTGCTTCCAGCAGATTGTGAGCGTATATTGGATTTATCATGCCCCGTTATTCTCTCTGGGAAAACATCGACACTCTTTTCCATATTGTGCCTCTGCTTTGACCGAATCATCTGCTCGGCTCTTTTCTTTCCCTGCTCATACACACGCTTGGATGGCTCCTCCTGCCTCCCTGAGCGCTGTCTCGTTCCACCCCTTGGAGATGATGGGCTATACTCTTTACCCCTTGTATGGGTGATTGGTTCAGATGGAGCGTAGTTCTCTGTCTGAACCGCCTGTTCAATCTGAGATTCACGGGTTTTTATCCCCTTGCCCTTTTTTGATTGCTCGACTTTTACCGCTTTGAAGTTCTCGACCGCCCGCTTTGCTTCGTGAACATCCTCCTTGACATGAGAAACACTGTTTCTGCCTATCTTCTGAGCTTGATGTCCTGTCTCATGCGCTACTGTCTCCGCTCCGGCTTCCATACGAGAGGAAGCATATTCCTCCACGCTTCCCTCTGTGGGATTTGTGGAAGTCTCCGCTTTCTCTTTGGTTTGGATGAATGCCCTACGCATACGGTCAGAGGCAATCGCTGCTCGGTCGAGTTGCTTTATCGCGCCTTTTATGGCGTCCTTGGTCTTGATTTTCCCCATTGAAGCCCTCCTTTCTCATTGACAGATAAAGGCAAAGCGAGGGTTATGCCCCCTCGCCCGGCTTTGTTGTCATAAGCTGATAAAGTTTGGTGTTTCTGGGGAACTTGTTTGCAAAGGGCACCAGCGAACTGCCTACCTTGATAAGCCCATGGCCGGCTTCCACATTGGTGATATAGCTCATCTGAAGGTCGGAGATATTCAGCAGCTTCGCCAGCTCCAGCCTGTCTGTGGACGCCTGATTGAGCATAATGATAAACTCAGAGTTCGCCAGCATAGTGCGGGCGGTGTGGCTCTGGAGCAGATCGTCCACATTCTGCGTAATGCCGGTGGCATAAGCGCCGTACTTTCTCACACGCTTCCAGAGAGTGAACAGGAAGTTGGCGCTGTACTCATGCTGGAACAGCAGATAAATCTCGTCGATGAAGATATAGGTGTTCTTGCCCTTGGCTCTGTTCTGGGTAATGCGGTTCAGGATAGAATCCAGCACTACCAGCATACCGATGGGCATGAGCTGCTTGCCAAGGTCAAGAATGTCATAGCAAATCAGCCGATTATCGGTGTCCACATTGGTCTCTTTCGCAAAGGTGTTCAGAGAGCCGTTGGTGAACAGCTCAATGGCAAGGGCAATCTCCTGTGCCTCCGGCTCGTCCTGCTTGAGCAGCTCCTGCCGGAAGTCCTGCAAAGTCGGAGCCTTACCCTCATAATTGTTTTGCTGATACCCTCGGTACACAGAAGCGGTGCAGCGGTCGATAATGGACTTTTGCTTTGCGCCGAGGTTGCTGCCGCCGATGAGTTGCTCACACAGGGACATGATGAACTCAGATTTCAGGATAACAGGGTTTGCCCCGTCGCCGTAGTCCTTATTCATATCCATAGCGTTAATGTGGCTGGGAGAGGTTGCGGAGATATTGATGATCTCGCCGCCCATAGCGTTTACAAGGGGCGAATACTCTCGCTCAGGGTCGATAATGATGATGTCAGCGTTGCTGGCAAGCACCTGATTGATGATCTCCCCCTTAGCGGCAAAGGACTTGCCGCCACCGGAAACGCCCAGAATAAAGGCGTTTCCGTTCAAAAGCTGCTTGCGGTCAGCAATAATCATATTCTTGCTGATGACATTTTGACCGTAGTAAATACCGTTTTCGTGGTAGATGTCCTGCACCCGAAACGGGATAAAAACCGCAAGGCTCTCCGTTGTCAGCGTTCTGAAAGCGTCCACCTTGCGGACGCCAAAGGGCATGACCGTATTCAGCCCGTCCATCTGCTGGAACTTCAAGACACCAAACTGGCAGAGGTGCTTTCTGGCGGTAGTAAGCAGCGCTTCGGTGTCGTTGTCGAGCTGCTCTTTGGTGTCCGCCGTGTGAACCATCGTCAGGACGGCAAACATCATGCGCTGGTCTCTGGTGGTCAGATCGTCCAGAAACTCCTTCATTTCCCGCTTCTGTTGCTCCATGTCGTAGGGCACAGTGGCGGAGAAATTGTTATTCTGATTCTGTTTGCGCTGCCAGTTGGTGATGTTGGTCTCAACGCCCAGCAAGCGGTTCTCCGCCTCCTTAACCGCTTCGTCAGTGGGAACCGGCACCACATCAATGCTCATCATCAGATTGCGGTTCATGTCGGTCAGCTCTGTCACCATGCTGTCCTTGATATAGGACGCATACTCACGCAGAAACAGCACCCTGCCATAACGATCTCCCAGCTTGAAATAGTCCTTCTCGAACTCCATCGTATCAGGGCAGATGAAATCCTTGAAGCTGTGACCCTTCTGGCGAGTCTCCTTCAGGTCAAAGCGGAAGTTGGTTTCTTCTCCCACACGATAGAAGTCGTGAAAAATGCGGAGCCTTTCTTCAGTCTCCAGCTCCACGCACTTGCTGCCCAGCCGCCCAAAGTGAGCAATCAGGTCTGCACCCACTCGTGCAAAATAGGTTCTCGCATCCTCTACCGACTTCTTATTGACCGAGATCGTCATATACTTGTCCTGCACGATGGAATTAGCGCCAGTCGCCTTTTCCAAGAGCATTTTGTTATACTCTTCTCGGTACTCGTCCAACTCGTCGCCCTTCAGGGGAATAAGAATGGTTTTCTCAAAGTCCAGCCGGTTCAGGCGGCGGTTGTTGATGGTGATTTTGGTTGTAGCGCCGCTGTCAAGGGAGTTGAGAAGCTCAGAGTATTCGAGGAACATCGCTTCCTTATCCTCCCGACTGGCAACAGCATAATTGATGTCTGAGAACTTAAAGGTTTTAGAGAACTTGTCCCTGCCCACCTGAAAGATACCATCATCGTAGATGGCGGTGATGGGGATCACATCCTGAACGCCCCTCGGTACAACAAACTTTTCTTTATCCTGCTTAAACAGGTTGGATAATGTCTTAATCATTCGACTTCATAGCCTCCTTTGTCTTTTTCTCCATGCTGGGCTTCATCAGCTCATAGTAGGTGTTGGTCGCTCGGAAGGTCAGCTTCTTCGGCATAATGAACTCGGATTTCACCCAAGTGCAAATAAACTTCTCCGCCGTCATGCCGTTATACTTCAAGAACCCAAGTGCCGCAAAGGGTGCTGCGCCCAAAATGCAAACCCACGATACCGTTTCCGTCCCAAGATGGGGTTTCAACAGAAAATAGAGTCCGACAGCCACCACACAAGCACAGGCAGAAAAAATGAACTGTCGCAGAGACAGTCCGAAAAACATGGATTCGGTGTAGTTGCGAATCTCTCGATTAATCTTTACTTCCATTTTCGCTCCTTTCTCGGAGGGCAGCTTCACGAAGTTCCGCCTTGCAGACACATTCATCAGCAAGGCAGTTTATCTCGCCTTTTCGTTGCCCCCCGTAGTAAAGACAATATTTGCAGTCACAGTCGGCAAGCGTGTAGCCCTGCCACCTGTTGTAGATTCTCTTCATGGCGCACACCTTACAGTCCCATCATCTCACGAATAATCCGGTCTGCCATTTTCACGCTTCCAACCAGCACGAGCATATTAAAAACCAGCTCTCCGATATAAGACCATACCTGCGTGACAGCCGCTGCGTCAGGATTCACGACGGGCGGCGACGAAGCAAACAGAGAGAAGATGATACACGCCAAAACAATAACCGCACCTTCAAGGCATACCGCACAATAGCTCTTGATGAACGACTTGCCCACATTCTGCGAGGGTTCTCCCGCAAATGTTGAAAGTGGAATTGGGGCTAACGCCGTATACATATAGAGCTTAAAAAAGCGGCCATACACAGTCATAATCAGGATAAATGACAACACTGTGATGAACAGCCCGCCGATGAGCGTCACCGCCCATAAGGGGATAGATTCAAAGAAGCCGCAGTCCTCGATGGTAGTAATCATCTCCAGTGGGAGAACCGTCTGCGAGGCAGAGCTAAATCCAGCCGCCGTCATAATGGTCGAGATGGTTCCCTGCACAATGTTGAACAGCGCCAGCATTAGTTCCATGCCATAGGTGATAGCCCCTTTTGCAATAGCAAAGCGCACAAAGAGCTTCAGAGCGTGCTCCGGTTTTTTCACATCTGTATAGCTGCCGCAGGTCTTAACCATACCTACGACGAAAAACAGGACAAGCAGGGCAAGCCCGATTGCCTGAACCGCTCCGTTAATGTTCACGATGACGCTCCATATCCCGCCGCCCTTGAATTCCTGTGGGGTCGTTGTTATGAGCGTCCAGATTTCAGCCAGCTTGTCATTCCATGTCTCAAGGGCATTTTCAATGTTTTGAACAACCCAGTTATCACTCAATCTTCGCACCTCCTCCTATAAACGAAAAAATGGGGTGTTCCTCGCTGGGAACACCCCATCCTGAGTGTTTCGATTTTGGATTTGAGTGTATCAGCCGACGATCAGGGTCAAAATCTCCTTTGCAAAGGTGATGATAACGCCGCCGGCAAGGGTCAGAAAGCCGTTAGCCCGCTGAGAGGGGTCGTGAGATTTCAGGGACAAGCCCACCTGCACAATGCCGAAGCCCAGCAGGATCATACCTACCGCTCGAATCAAGCCGAAAATGAAATCGGACAGATTGTTGATAACGGTCAGAGGGTCGCCCGCCGCATAAGCCGGAGCAGCCATGCTCACTGCCATAGTGAGGGCAAGCACCAAAGCGCAGTAGGTGCGGTAGCCTTTGCCAACCTTGCCCTTCATGGGCAGCTTGGTGGTCTCCTTATTGGCGTTCTTGTTCTTGTAAATAATTTTCATTGATATTTCCTCCATTCATTGATTGTCTGCTTCAAAGTCCTCATCGGACAGAAGCTCGTAGTTTGTTTCAGTGAGTTCCATCTCAGGGACAAGCTCAGGGTCGAGCCAATCCACAAGGATGGTCGCAACATCGGACTTCACAGTGCCATGCCGGTAGATCTCCCCGTCACCGTCGGCAGTCAGCTTCACATCAGGATGTTTCAAGATATCATACTTGAAATCCATAACAGGGCGCTCCCCTCGGATAAAGAGGATTGCATACTGATTGTCCAGCATACGCACTTCATCAGGGGTCCAAAGTTCTCGACCGCTGATCTGGTAGTTGGTGGAATAGTTGCCGCTCCGCCCCGAACTCTTACCAAAGGTGTTCGTGTCAATCGTTTCCTTGCCCAGCAGCTCCGACACATATTTGTGCGTTGATTGCTCGTTGCCACCCAAATAGAGAAACTCATCGCAGTTACCCACGATGGACTCCCACTGTTTTTCAAACAGTGCCTTGAGCTGCGCCAGATTTTGCAGGATAATCGAAACCGATACCCCTCTGGAACGCATGACGGATAGAATCTTGTCAAAGTCATCGGGTAGCGAGACATTCGCAAACTCGTCCATCAGGAAATGAACCGGCATCGGCAGCGAACCGCCATGCACATGGTCAGCGGAATAGAATAATTGCTGGAATAGCTGGGTGTATAGGATTGACACAAGAAAATTGAAGCTGGAATCGTTGTCAGGAATCAAGGCAAACAGCGCAACTTTTTTCTCACCCATCGAGGGCAAGTCCAGCTCGTCCGTCTGCGTCATCGACGCAAGGCTTTCCAGATTGAACTTCTCCAGCCTTGCCGCAAGGGTGATCTGGATCGACTGAATGGTCTTAGCGCTGCCGGAGTGGTAGTTGTGATAATACTTCACAGCGATATGGTCTGGATTGTCCATCTCCAAATCGGAAAACAGATTGTCCAGCGGTGAAGGCCGGTTGTCCTCCTCGTCCTCAATAGCGCCCGCCCTGAGCATTTCCATCACCATCGGGAAGTTCTGTTCCTCCGGTGGCGCTTCATAGCGCAGATAGAATATCAGCGCAAGCAGCAGCATGGAAGCCGCCGTATCCCAAAAGGGGTCTTGCGCCTGTGAGCCTTTCGGCGTGGTGCTTTTGAACAGATTGGTCACAAGTCGCTGCACATCATTGTCGCTCTGCAAATAGACAAAGGGATTGTAGCAATGGCTCTTTTCCATAGAGATCAGGTCAAGGACTCGGATTTCATATCCTTTCGCTTTTAGCAGCCCTCCTGTATCCCGCAGGATTTCTCCCTTTGGATCGAGGATAACAAATGATGTGTTTGCCTGCATGAGATTGGGCTTGCAATAAAATCTCGTCTTACCGGCACCGCTGCCGCCGCACACCAGCGTGTTCAGATTGCGACGGTGTTTCTTGGCATTCAAGCCAATCTTCACATTCTGGGTCATCAGCTTGTTTTGCTGGGGCGGCGATTGCTGATACTTCCTGCTTATCGCCCTTGCGTCCCCCCACTTAGCGGAACCGTGTTCTTCCCTGCGCCGGTAATTCCGTCGTGTAGAAAAATAAATCCCGATACCCATTCCGTAGCTCAGGAGCAAGACGAGGACAGTCCGCAGACTGTCCTCGCACAGCTCAATTTGAAACGGGTTGTTAAACACTGTCGCCAGTTTGGGAAGAATCTCTGGAAGCCCGCCTGAGACAGAGGGCGCAATCAGAAGCGCAGCCCACACAACAGGAATCACACCGACGATGGAAAGGATAATGGCGCTCTGCCGGTCATTATCTCTCGTCATAGCTTCGCCTGTCTTTCTCAATCACTCGGAACTTTTTGCTGGGGGCATTGCCGATCTTGATAATAAGTTCGTCAACAGCGTCGGTGGACTTACCCTCGCTCCGAAGCTCGGTTTTCTTGTCGTTCAGAGACCGAATGACAACCCCATGCTCGTAATCGTCCAGAGCGACAAAATACTGTCTCTCTTTCATCGACTGCCCTCCTTATCGCTCCCTGTCTCGGCTCCGCTCCTGCTTTTGGCGGTAAAGCTCATCAGATACCTTGGAGCAAATCTCGCTCATCGCTGTACGGGTCTTGGACAGGATATCCCGCTGCTCCTTCGGCTCGGCTTTGGCAAGCTCATCAGGCACTCGCCCAATAGCGAAGTTCTGCGTGTCCACGCCGTACTTCTTGCAGACCATATACCCAATGCACACCGCCTGAAAGCCGGAATCCCTGCGACTGTATGCCTCACTGTTGATGGCAAGCTGGGCGTGTCCAAGCTCCTGCGCCACACACTGGCACAGAGCAACGCTGTCGCCGATATCCCGCTTTACATAGAGCGTCTGCTTTTCGTTGTTGTAGAACGCTCCCATCTCAGGAAAGGGCAGCTCATCGGCAAGCTCCACCTTCACAGGGGCGGTATCCAGCATGATTGCTACAAGCTGCTGCGGGTCTCGGTTCACGCTGGGCGCAGGCAGACGCTTCCCATTGGTCTGCGCCACATCAAAAACCTTCTTCACATTGTAGGCAATCCCCGGTGTCCCGTCCTTCTTGGTGTACTCCACCGGTTCAAGGATGGAAAGGCTCTTTTCACCCTTGTTGATCTTCACATTCTCTTCACCCCAATCGCCAAAGCTCTTGAGCTGCGTAGCGCTGGGATACTGCTTGAAAATCAACAAGGCATTCGCCGCCGAATACCGATCCATTCGGCTCTGCGTGTCGAGGAACCCCTGCAACTTATTGGGATCAGAGAACACCTCTTGTGCCGTCTTGTCAATGACTGCGTAGATCTCCTCTTTCTCCGCCTGTTTCTTTGCCATCCACTCTTCGGTGGAAAGCTGCGGACGCTGGCTCTGCTCCGTCCGCTTGGGCTTGAAATTGTTTGTCATCCCATATTACCTCTCTTTCGGCTTTTTCTTCTTTGCGGCTGGCTGCTGGTGGACAGTCTGACGGGGCTTGCCCTTTGCCCCCACCTTCTCTTTGCCGCTCTCAGGCTCGACACGCTCTGCTTCCTTCTGCTTCGCCGCCTGTCTCTTGTACCCCTCCAACTTCTCTTTCACAGAGGGCTTACGCTGGGGTGGCGTGGCAGCACCCTTATCAGTGTGCGTACCGTCCTGCTCTAAGTGCTGCTCGGACAGAGGGCTTTTGTCTGTCTTTGCGGCAGTAGGGTTTTCCTGTTCGTTTCGCTCCCTTTGCTTGGCTTTGCCCATCGCTTCTTCCACAATGCGCTGCCCCATTGTTTTCGAGGGAACCTCACGCTCCTTTGCCTCACGCTCGGCAACATCCCGCTCTGCTTCAGAGACGATGGAAGCCTTGTCCACAGTGCCAAGCTCAAAGCGATCCACAATGCGCTGGATTTTAGAAGCGTCCTCGGCTCTTGCGATAATGTCCACTTGAGCGTCAGGAGCGTTGGTGTTCCGGTCACGAAGGACGCAGTACAGTACGCCGTATCGCTTGGCGTGCTCTGTAAACTTCTTCAAGTCTTTCTGTGGGAGGGAAAACACTTTCAGCTCCTTGCCGGACTTTATCATGCTGGTCAGTCGTGCCTTGCCACGGGTTTTGCCAGACTGTGATACTTCCTGCTTCAAGACCGACGCCAGTAAGATGGCAACCTCCTTTGCCGCTGAACCGGTCAGCTTTGCGGCAACCTCGATGCCCTCAAGGGATAGTCTGACTACCTGTTCCGCTGCGTCACCGCTGCTTGTCATGGAACCTCCTCTCCTTTCTGTGCATGATTTCTTCCTCTGCGATAACCTTCTCCAGCTTCTCTTGAATCACGCCGGAGCGCTCCGCTATTCCATCGCAGAGCTTTATTTCCTTGCGGAGCGATTTTAGCTTTTCGGAGATTTCAGAAATCTCTGCCTTTGCTGCCAACAGCCTGTCATCTGATACATCCACTCTTCGGATTTCGTTTCGGAGATGTGTTCTGTTGGCAGTAAGCGCTTTGATTTCTTCCTCTACCGAGTCTCGATACGAAAAAAGCTGCTCGGCAGTACCAATACGGTGTCTGCATAGCAGCGTTGTCTGTGCGCTCAATTCGTCCAGCCTCATCAGGTCATCCCTCAACAGGTAATGCACCTTGGTAGGGCTTCGCTTCTTGTAGTTCGGCAGATAGCCCAGCTTGTAGCAATAATAAAGGTAACGCCCCTTTAGTCCAGAGACCTTGCGGATACGCTGCTCACGAGTGACAAGCGCATACTGGCGTGGCTTGGGCGCTTCACGCTGGAACGACCTGAGTAAAACTTTTCCCTGATTTTCTCTGAGCCGCTCCATGATCCGGTCGTTCGCATACTCGTCACCGAGCCGGTACAAACGGATCGGCTTCTTGCTTCCTTTGGGCAGGATCGTCCAGTATTTGTGACGGTCGTTGAAATCGAACGAGTAGCCCATCTCCTTCAGGGCATACTCAAGCTGTTTCCTGTTGGAGCTTTGAGAAATGGCTTCATCGAGGGCAGCCCGCACCACATTGTATCTTGTGGGCATACCCGCTTTGTCCATCACAGTCAGGTGAGCAGACGGGAGATTTCGCTTAGGCTCTCGAATCACATGGAGCTTGTGCTTTTCACAAATCCGATCCGCAACCTTCCTGAACTTGAACCATGAAGTATCACGACATCGTTTCCCATCCACAAAGGAAACCGAGTTGATGACAAAGTGACAATGAAGGTGTTTGGTGTTCAGGTGCGTTGTCACCACCACCTGAAACCGCTCGCCCCATACCTCATTGGCAAACTCCATGCCAATCTTCTGGGCCAGCTCCGGTGTGATGTCCTGCTCCTTGAAGCTCAAGTAGCCATGATAGGCTTGGATTCCGTCCGGTTTTTCGAACTGCTCTTTGACAGTGACAAACTGCTCTCGTGCTGTCGCCACATTGCAGTTGATCCCCTCGCAGAAATACTCATGCTCGGTTTTTTCCTCGTCCTTTGCATAGGCAAGCACATCTCGCAGGGCTTGGTAATCATTGAGTGAGTAGTCCCGCAGTGTTTTGTCTGTCTTTTCGGGATTGGTGGCATAGTCCAGCACTGCTCCAAGCCTGACCGTCACTGGCCACAGCTTTGTTACTGCCACTTCAAGCCGCTATGCTCCGGTCGCAGGAACTCACGCTCCACATCAGCCTGAAACCTGTGCCAGCGCTCCGCCTCCTTCGCAAGCGCCGGAGCGTCGATGAAGTTCAGGGCATTCGCCTTTGTGGACAGTTGGTGAATGTTGTTGCCGATGGCAGACAGCTCCCGCATGACATCATAGAACCGGTCATCCGGCTTCTCTCTGGGTTCGTATCCTTTCAGCAGCAATCGGACAAGCGCAGCTTCCGTCAGGCAGGTGCGCTTGGCTTTCTTCTGCAAGTCCTGTGCTTCCGATTTGGAAAACCAGAACTGCTTTTTAATAGTTCGCTTCATGGGCAAACTCTCCTTTCATTGATTGGGGTATTAGGGGGAACCCCTAACGAGGTGTTTTTCGACGGTAGGAGTAAAAACGCACTGCTCGTTAAGATGATGCAGTCTCTCTCAAGCCCGCCGTTCTCTCGCAGATTATCGCTCCATTTCCTTCGAGACCGGCTTATATGGGACGGCTGCGATACCGCTTTCGGTGCGGAAAAAGCGCTCAGGATTCTTGAACTTCTCCTGATACTTTTTCACCTGTTTGGGAGACAGGCTCTCGAATCTTTCGCTCTCTATGGGAGCTGCAACGATAAAAAAATCCCCCGCAATGATGTCGATCATTTCACGAGAGTCGTTTTTCATATAGCACCGCTCAACCTTCCAACCGTCTTTGCCGCCATGTTCGTCTGCCATATACTGTTCCAGACGGACGCCCTTATCTGTCCCGTCAAGGGCTTCTGCAAAGATGGAGTAGCCGCCCATATTAGGCCGAAACGCCTTGTTGTCGCTGGACACCACATAGGTTCTGGATTCCAACGAATAGGGCTTAGTGAAGCTGTCCTGCGAGAAAACAATATAGCCGGTAACATGACCGCCGTACTCTTTCTCGACCTCCCGAAAAAGGTTTTTCATCTCCTGATAGGTCATGTCAACCTCAACCGGCTCGGCATAAATAGCCCGATTCAGCGGCAGTCCATTGACCTTTCCCTCCTCGTTGCAGATGAGCGCCACCTCATCCGCAAAGGGCATATATTCCTCAATGTCGCCGCCAACAACCGCCTGCATTGCCGACAAGCTATCCTCGATTTTGATAAGCCGGGGTATTTTATCCGGCTGCACAAGAAGCACCTCAATGGTCTTGAGCTTGTCGAGATCACAGAACCGTTCGCTTTTCTGTGCCTTGCTGGGGTCAAAGGAAACCTCCTTAAATCCAAAGCTGTCACAGAAATAGAAGCCCTTTTCCACCTTTTCCGCCTCTATCACTTCCACCACATCGGAGACGGACAGCGACCGAGCTTTGTAGCCGGTGGGATGGCTTTGGTTGAACACTTCGTACACATCTTCAAGGCTCCTGCACCCGACAGTCCCCTCAAAAACACTGTCATAGACTGAACTGTCAAGGCTCATGTCCCCATGCTTTTTCATCAGGAAATCGCTCCCCATGAAAGCGAGATTTTCAGAATCCCGCTCCATGTTTACCTGATAGATTTTGATTTTCATCAGCGTTCTCTTCTCCTCTCATTGCTTTTTTCTCTGGATAATCCTAGCTTCCGGCAAAGGAAATCGTTATAGTCCTTGCCGTACTGCGGCGGGCAATCTTCTATCTCATACCTGTCTGCCAGCTTCGCTCTGAGCGCCAAGCTCGCATTTCTCCCTGCTGCGTCATTGTCAAAATGAAGCGAGATTTTTCTCATCGAAGGATTCTCAGAGAGAAACTGTGACAATGCCATAGGTGTCTTGCTGTCCTCCGGTCGCTTCTTTGACAGGTACACGCCAGAAAGAGAAACAAGGTTATTTGCCCTCCAGTCTCGCCCTGCCATGACATCCAAGGTTGCATAGGAAAGCAGGTCAATAGCACACTCGAACAGGTGCAACTCTTCGTTTCTGCTTTCCGCTATCCGAAAGGAATAGTGCTTGTCGCTGCCGGAACAGTCACCCATAATGCGGGTGCTGTTTGTTGCCCGAAACGCCGCATATCTGGGCTTATGCTCTCGGTCATAGCCTACAAAAACGGCATTGTGATACGGAAGGTTCTCAAAGATCAGCTCATGGGAAATGCAGTATTCAATGACGCCATAGTCGATTCCTCTCCCGAAAAGGTACTCTGTGACCTTATCCGTTGAGGGGCTTTTCTCTGGCAAGAGCAAAACCTTCGGCACATCCTCTTTTGGCTTGGCGCACACCATCGTAGGCATGACAGCCGCCCTTCCCATCAGCGTCTCAACGGCTTCGATAAAAGAAACGCCCCTGACCTTCACGAGATAGTCAAGGGCATTGTAGCCGCCGATTCGCTGCGACCACCACATCCATTTTCCGTTGGAAATCTTTAAGCTGTCGTGGGTTCTGGTCGTGTAATTGTTCGGAGAAATCCGAACAAGCTCATCCGGTTCACACGCTTGCAGATAGGTCAGAAGGTCTATTCTCCTTGCCTGTTCGATTACCTCCGGTGCAATATATGGCATACTACATCACCGGCTTTCCTTTGCGTGTTCCCGCTTGATAACCTCATCGGCTCGGCTCTCAATGCAGTCACGAACCACATCCATGCGGTCTGTATCCCTCTTGTCGAACTCTTTATAGAGGTCGGCAAGCGGAGTGGGAGACTTCAAAAGCGCCTTTGCCCGCTTGGGCGAAAGCTCAAGAACATCCATCTCCATCAGAATGTCCTCCCGAACAGTGTACTCGTTTGTGTGGCTCAAAATCTCGCTGGGTTCCTGTTGCAGCAACCAGTCACGATAGCTGTCCTGCTCCGCTTTCATCTTCTCACACAGCTCTGTTCGATAGTCCCGCTGGGTCATATCGACACCTCCTTTGAATAATTCATAGCCGGAAAAACAGCGGATTGGTTCTTTCGGCTATGTAAAACAGCACGAGAAAATCTCGTGCTGTCTGGTGTTGGCTGTCTTATCTTTCCCTCGACCGGTCTCGCTCCGGTGTCAGATCCTCTCCCTCGTCGAGTTCATCACCAGCCATCTCATTCTCCCTCTTATCGAGGTTCAACAGAATATCTAACTCGTTCAGCCTTGCGGTCATCCGCTGTAGCTCTTCGTCTTGAGGGAAGGGCTTTTCCACCTCCGCTTTGGCGGTTTGAAGCTGCTGCTCCGCAACCTCAAGGGCAATACGCTTATCCTCAAGGACATCTGGAATACGCTCAATGGCGTTGTCGATACGGGAGATGTTTCCGAACACATCATCACCAAGGGCAATCTTACGGCTCGTCTCGCCCTGTATTTTCACCTCATAGTAACGCTCCACGGTGTTAAAGGACAGCTCCAAGTGAAATCCTCTATACCCGCCCAGCGGGATAGGTTCTGGGCTTTCCATCTGCTTGCAGGCTTCAATGATAGCCTTGCCTGCGTCTGCCTTTTCGGAGTGTAACACACCCTTGATTTCCATTCCCACAAAGCGTTCATCCGCAGGCTTGGGATGATCCAGCCTTGTCCTTCTGTCAGCTTCAAGCCCCGCTATGGCTTCCCGCAGCGTGGCAATCTGCTGTGGATAGAACTTGACAATCTTATCTTCCAGCGCATATTTTTCCGACAGGAAGCTGGACTTCAACAGCCGCAGCTTCTGGACTTGGATATCCAAATCCATCTTCTCTTTGATATACGGATTGCCGGTTGCAAGCATTTTTATCTCCGCATAGCTGAGTGCGGTTGCGTCGATATCCTCCGCAGATCTGACGGGAGACTTGCTCGTCATGATCTGGCTTGCGAACTTCTGCTTGCCCTCAACAAGCTGATACAGATATGCGTCAAAGGTTCCCTCCGTCACATACCGGTAAATGTTCACCTCTGGATTTTCATTGCCCTGCCGGACAATTCTGCCGCTGCGCTGCTCCAAATCTGAGGGTCGCCACGGGCAATCAATATCGTGAAGCGCTATGAGTTTATCCTGACAGTTGGTGCCAGCGCCCATCTTCTGGGTGGAACCCAAAAGCACACGAACCTCGCCCTTGCGAACATTCTTAAACATCTCTTGCTTCTTGATTTCTGTGTCCGCCTCGTGGATAAAACGGACTTCCTCGGCAGGGATACCACGCTCTATCAGCTTCTCTCGGATGTCGGTATAGACTGAGAACTCTTCCTCTGATTTCGGCGTGGAGAGGTCGCAGAACACAAGCTGCGCCGACTTCTTATCGCTGTTGTCACGCCATATCTGATAGATATTCTCCACACAGGCGTTGACCTTGCTCCCCTCAAAATCATTCAGCATAGGGTTAATCATACGCTGATCGAGAGCGAGCTTTCTGCCATCGTTGGTTATCTTGAGCATATTATCAACGCTTGGGTCAATACCACCGAGACGGATACGCTCTGCCCGTTCAGCAAGACCGGCAACCATTTCCTTTTGCATTTCAGAGGGCTTCACAGCGATGTTGTGGTACTTCGCATCCGGTACTGGCAGGTTGAGGGTATCCGCAGTTTTGATATCCGCAACCTCCTTGAACATGGACATCAGCTCAGGCAAATTATAGAACTTTGCAAAGCGTGTCTTTGTCCGATAGCCCGTTCCCTCCGGTTTCAATTCGACCGCTGTAACAGTCTCGCCAAAGCTGGACGCCCACGAATCAAAGTGCTGCAAGCCATGCTTTTCAAGGGTGCTGTACTGCAAATATCTCTGAATCGTGTATAACTCAACCATACTGTTTGAGATAGGCGTACCGGTGGCAAAGACTGTCCCACGCCCTCCGGTCAGCTCATCAAGATAGCGGCATTTCATATAGAGGTCTGCCGATTTTTTGGCGTCTGTCTGGGAAACGCCGCCCACATTCCTCATCTTTGTGTAGAGATGGAGGTTCTTGTAGTAGTGACTCTCGTCGATGAACAGACGGTCTATGCCGAGTTCCTCAAAGGTCACGACATCATCTTTTCTACTCTGGTCGTAAAGGTTTTTCAGCTTCGTCTCAATGGTTTTCCTCGACTTCTCATACTGCTTAATGGTAAACTTCTCACCACGGTTTTCCTCGAGTTCTTTAATGCCCTTCATGATTTCGTCAAGCTCCTGCTCAAGAAGAGCGATTTGCCGCTCGATACTCATGGGGATTTTCTCGAACTGTGAATGCCCGATGATGATAGCGTCGTAGTCGCCGGTGGCAATCCTGCCGCAAAAGCGTTTGCGGTTCTTGGTTTCAAAATCTTTTTTTGTGGCGACCAAGATATTCGCCGCAGGATAGAGCTGCAAGAACTCAGCCGCCCACTGCTCCGTCAGATGATTCGGGACAACAAACAGGGATTTGCTGCACAGGCCAAGCCGTTTGGATTCCATCGCAGCGGCGGTCATTTCGTAGGTCTTGCCTGCCCCCACAGCGTGTGCAAGCAGCGTATTGCCGCCGTAAAGGATATGCGCCACAGCATTTTTCTGGTGATCCCGCAGTTCGATTTCGGGGTTCATGCCAGAGAAAACAATGTGACTTCCGTCATACTCTCTCGGTCTTGTGGAGTTGAACTTCTCATTATAAATCTTACAAAGCCGTTCCCTTCGGGCAGGGTCTTGCCAGACCCAATCCTGAAAGCCCTGCTTGATTTGCTCCTGCTTTGCCTGAGCAATAGCGGTCTCCTTGGCATTGAGTACCGCCTTTTTCTTGCCGTCGGCGTCCTCCACATAATCGAAAATACGAACATCCTTCAGATTCAAGGTTTCCTCGATAATCTTATAGGCATTGATACGGCTGGTGCCATAGGTGGAATAGGCTTTGACATTGCTGCGGTCGTAGCTCTTGCCCTCGATGTTCCACTCGCTGGAGAACTGCGAATAGTGGACTTTGATGTTCCACTGAGCATATCGGGGCGTGTCCAGAAACTCAAAGATGAATTGCTGAACGATCTCCGGCGGCACCCAAGTTGTGCCGAGCCGCACAAAGATTTCGCTGGCAGTCAGGTCTTTCGGCTGCACCTTTTCCAACGCTTCCACATTCACTGTGAAGTCATCTGGATAGACCTCTGCGGAGCGTTTTGCCCACGCCAGCTTCTCTCTCACATTGCCGGACAGGTACTCGTCCGCCATCAGATACTTCGGCTCTGTGGCGGTTCCGTATCCACACATAGGGTTCAGGAAGATAACGCCTTTCAGCTCTTCATAGACTTCATTTTCGGTCTTGCCGCAGAGTGAACAGATATACTCCATGTCGATTTTCGCCTTCTCTCCCAGCGACACAGCGAGCGCTTCACTGGCTGTATCCACTGAGGTAACAGGCACATGAGGCTTTATGGTGCGCTTGGTGAAGATGTCCGCTTTGCGCTCCAGATTCCGCTCCTCGTCCAGAATTTCCAGTGCGGAGAGAAGCGAAAACGAACTGTCCTGCGAAAAGGCAGAGATATTGGCACGAGAATTGATAAGCCCGTACTTATCTGTGAAGCGGTCGTACAGCTCGTTCAGCTTCTTTTGAGCTGCCTGTATCTGCTCATCTGGGAAACCCTCCGTTTGGATTTCAAGCAGGTTCCTCACCGTATCCCGTATGTGTATCATGCCTTTTATGCGGTTCTCCGCAGTTGCCGACACCTCCACGGGAGCCATGCGGGAGTTTTCACGGTAGTAGATTTTATCGTCCAGTATCGTGTAGGAGAAGTTGCGAACTGTGGGGTCAGCGGGAATAGAATTGTCCTCATCGCCAAGCTCATCGTCCATCTCGTACTCTGTGATTTCCCCATGAATGTTAGCGACCGCTTCATCAAGCAGAACACTGAGGTCGCCGCCCTCAAAGGGAACGACCGTCATTTCCTCGCCAAATCTACCGGACACCATCTTAATCTCACCCAGCACCATTTCGGGGTGTTGGACAAAATAAGAGTTCATCTTAACCCCGTTTTCATCGGTGTCAAGATGAACCCAATCCGGTTCGAGATCAATCATGCGGTCTCGCTTTTGCAAGATCAGAATGTCCGACACGACCTCAGTGCCGGCGTTGCCCTTGAAGGTATTGTTGGGCAGTCGGATCGCTCCAAGGAGGTCGGCTCTCTGTGCGATATACTTCCGCACAGAGCTGTTTTCCTTGTCCATTGTCCCTTTGCTCGTCACCAGAGCCATTACACCGCCGGGGCGGAGCTTATCAAGGGACTTGGCAAAGAAATAATCGTGGATCAGAAAGTGGTTTTTGTCGTATTTCTTATCGGCAACGCTAAAGTCACCAAAAGGCACATTACCCACAACAGCGTCAAAGAAGCTGTCAGGGATATTTGCCTCTTCAAAGGGTTGTACGGCGATAGAGGTGCGCTGATAAAGCTGCTGGGCGATTGCCGCTGAGATGGTGTCGATTTCAACGCCATACATCCTTGCCTGCTGCATTTCCTGCGGCAGCATACCGATAAAGTTGCCGATACCGCAGGACGGCTCTAAGATGTTTCCTTCCCGAAAGCCCATGCGCTCCATTGCCTTATAAATGCCCTGAATGACCTCTGGCGGCGTGTAAAACGCTGTCAGGACACTTTCTCTGGCAGAGCGGTATTCCTCCGGCGTCAGCACTGTTTTCAGTTCCAGATACTCGGTTCCCCAAGAGGAATTGCTTTCGTCGAAGGCTTCGGGAATACCACCCCACCCAACATACTTCGACAGGATTTCCTGCTCTTCGGGCGTTGCAAAACGGTTCTCGTCCTCGCACTTCTTCAGAAGCTGAATTGCCATGATATTTCTGCGGAAGCGTTCTTTCTTCCCGACTTCCTCCACCTCGTGGGCGGCGAGGTCAAAAGTGTGCCGCTCTGACATTGGAATATCAGGGTGCAGATCAAAGGTCTGAACTCTCGACCTTTTCTGCTGCTCCCACGATGGTTTCAACTCCTGCTCAGTTCCTTGCTCCGCTGCGAGGCGCTCCACATCAGCCATGACCTGCTCCACAAAGGGACTTGGCTCATCGCTCTCAAGCTGCATACGAATCAGCTCAGGGTCGATATCCTCAAACTCGTCTGGCTCGTCAAGCTCATCTTCCTCAATAACACCTTTTACTTGTTGCGGCTTTTCACAACGTCCGCAAACAGTTGCAATCACTGGGTTTCCGTTTCGCCGCATTTGTATCTCTCCGCCGTCTGGGGTGACTTTTCACAGGATTTCACCCCAAATTCACCCCAAGCCCTCGCCCAGCACCGCCGCCCACATGGGGGCGCTTTTTTATGCCCTGGTAGCCCTGCGAATTTGTGTATCGATTTTCGATATTCTGTACCAAAATCAAGCAAGGCAGCATGAATGTCGCTATACTGTATCGCAAAGGAGCATGGCTATGGTTAGGATTTTACTGTCAACCCGACTTGGCGAACGACGGTTGACCCAAGCGGACCTCGCCAGAATGACGGGGATACGCAAAAACACAATCAGCGAGCTTTACAACGAGATCGCCACCAGGATCAGCCTGGACCACCTGGACCTGATTTGCGAGGCCCTGGGGTGCGGTCTCACGGACCTATTGGAGATCACCCCCAATGCGGAGCCGCGAGTAAAGACCCGCACAGGTGCACCCCTGCCCGGTAAGGGCGGGCAATAACCAGGCTTGGCCTTTGGCCCGGACGTGAAAGCGTCCGGGCCTTTTTCTGTTTTTCGGGCTGGTTGCCGGTTGCCGTCCCTCGCGCACGTACACATAGGCGCATTAAGCGCGTTAGGCGGGTGTTTGTCTGTTTAATCCCTTTAATTTTAGTTTCATATAGGATTTACGGCAACCACGGCAACCGCACAGGCTAACGCCCCACGGTTCTATACTTTTCCACGGTTGCCGCATACGGCAACCCGGCGGCAACGTCGGCAACCAAAACCGGGATTTTCGGTTGCCGAAGTCCGAGAACGGCAACCGCACGGCAACCGGGCAAAATCCCAGATGTTTGGGATTTTCAAATCTCGGTCCCGTCCGGGAACTTGAAAACGCATACCAGCTCGGCCCCCAGGGCGCTGGCTATTTTTTCGAGGTCTGCGGAAGAAAACTTCCCCGTCTTCATGCGCTGCCCAAAAGCCTGCGGAGAGGTCCCCATGCGGCGGGCCAATTCGGACTCGCTGACCTTTGCGTATGTCTCCGCTAGTTTGATTTTCGTCGGTATATCCACGCTGTTCACCTCCGTTGTCCACCAGTATAAAGGAAACCTTTTCATATGTCAAATAGAACTTTTCAAATTTACAGAAGAATATTTAAGAAAAGCCTTGACATTTGAAAGGTTTTCCTTTATACTATTACTCGTAGGGCAGGCCGGGAAGGCCCCCAAAAAACGGAGGTAATCAATATGAAGAACCTACTCGCTGAAATGCTCCAGGCTGCCGGTTTTGAGGCCAGCGCCGCCCACCACGACAGGCACCCCGATATGCTGGCCCTCCGCCGGGTATGGAATATCACCGAGGAAGTAGACATCGCCTGGCAAGGCCGCACGGTTCGGGAGCGCACCTACTCGGTGGACGTGTTCATCAACCTCAAGTCCTGCATCTGCCGGGTGGACTACTTCAACGGCCCCACCGTCCAGCCCTACAAAAGCCGCTGGTATGACACCACCGGCAAGCGCACCTTCAACGCAATCGCCGCCACCGTTCAGAACGCTGGCTTTGAAATTTAAAGCCGGGTTTTGAATAAAGGGCGGCGGGCCACCCGACCAAGGACACCCGCCGCCCAGCCCCAAAGGAGGCACCGGGAAAGCCCGGCACCTCCAGAATAACAGAACGGACCCAAAAATTCAAGGAGGTACACAAAAATGATGATGTCCGAGTTTATCGAGCGCACCGGGTTCCAGCCCCTTCCCTTCGAGTACGCCAAGATCGAGGAGGCCTACTATGACTTTGACGGCGACAAGGACGCCTTCTGCCGGGCCTTCGTCGAAGCTGGCGGTGAGAAGAAAGTCTACCAGGCCAGGGCCACCGAGATCGACCGGCTGAACGGCAAAATCCTGGAGATGGACCGGGCCAGCAAAAAGGACAGCGAGGTGTACGAGAAGCGGATCGCTGACCTCCAGGCCCAGTTGGACAAGGAGCTGGAGTGGAAGCCCAGCGAGGGAACCGGCACCAACATGAGCCAGAGAGACTACGAGGCTTTGGCGGCTCTCTGTGATGGTACCCACGGTGACCCCCACGAAATGACCGACGATGAAGCCAAGGCGTTGATCGCTTCCGAGTTTGGCTTTGCGGTTGAGAAAGTCGTGATTATCCATGTTGTCCACACCTATGAGGTCAACAAGCACTGCCAGCTGCGGAAGTCCGCCGAGTATATCCGCCGCCCCATGTACGATGTCAGCGATTATAACTATATCCGCTTTGACGTGGATTGTGGGCACATGACTTGGATGTATGAGATGGTCAACGGAGAGCTGAAGACCTACAGCTGCTAAATGCGGAGGCTGACCTACCGGCCAGACGGGGAGAAAGGTAGATTAAAATGAAGTTTATGAAAAAGCGCAATTATGAAGGCAGCCTCCGCAAAGTGTGGAGCGACGACAAAGAAGTGTGTTTCGGTGTTGTTGGAACCGTCGGTGATCTTCTCCAAGAGGGTATTCTTGAATATGCCGACTACTCCCCTGAAACCTGGGCGTTTCTCCCGGCCCCCGGCGTGATCCAGAAGCCCTGGTTCGGGAAAACCCGCCAGGACGCACTGGCGAACCTCCCCAAGATGTAAGGAGGTGTCGGCATGAAGCGGAGAAAGCGCATGACGGTTTGGGCCTACCTGGACGGCAAGAAGCTGGTGGACGTAGTCAAGGCGGCCCTCGACAACAACATGATGGTGGATGACATGAAGGCCCTCCTGATCCGGGAGAACCCCGGCCACGAGGTCACCTTCAAGGTAAAGTGAAAAGGAGGGTCACACAATGGCGAGACTGGAAAACGACCAGGGCGGGGCGGTCTACTTCAACCCCATTCTGAAGCACGGCAAGGAAGCGTGGGTGATCAAGGGCATCGGGGACACGGTAATCATTGGCCGGGACCGGCAGCGGAAGAAGTCCCGCATTTTTACGCAGTACGCCCAAGCCGAAGCCTACCTCCGGCGGCATGGCTTCAACCGGGCGACATACTGAGGCGGGATACACAAGGGCGGTTGTTGAACCCATAGAGGGGCCAACAACCGCCCTCATTCTCTACCCCTATAACTACCCTCCCCAGCGCCGTGCCCACTCTCTTTTTTCCAAAGGAAAAAACAGGCCCTTCAAGGGGCTGGGTGGTATGTTTACCCTACCCTGGCACAAAAGCCCGTCAGGGGGCCTCTGTGGGCCGAATAGAGGGCAAAATGAAAGCGCCCCCGATGCCGTAAATCCGGCATCGGGGGCGCTGGTCAAATTGGGGGGCTGTTTCCGTCGCTGGCGTCGTCGGTGAAGCCGGTGGCCTTGGCGCTCTCAAAGGTAATGCCGCCCGCCTTGTGGTCGGACTTGGCCATGTTGATGTAGAAGCTACACACAACCCCGTGGGCAGTCCAGGGCAGGCCCACCATAGCGGACAGCCAGGGCAAGGCCCCGGCGTAGTCCTCATGGATGCAGTAGGCCGCCAAGGCCAGGCCGCCCAAGGTAACGGCCCAAAGCAGCAGGCGAATGTCGGACACCAAGCGCTTGGAGAAGTCGGTCTGTTTCTTTCGCCGCTTTTGGGTTTTGCTGTTCCGGGGCTTCTTCCCGCCGATGGTGATGGTCATGCCAGGCCGAACTTCTGAGCGAAGCGGTACAGCACCTGGGCGCACTGCTCACGGGTCAGAAGATCCTCCCACATCATGTTGAGCTGGCCGTCCGAGGCCGTGGTGCCGCTCCCGGCGAAAATGCCGTTGTCCACGGCGAATTGCCGGGCGGCCCGGCTCCACTCGCCGCAGTCGTTGTCCCGCAACTCCTGGCGGTACTGCTGCATCGCCGTGGCGAACATCTTATTGAACTTGTCCTGATCCATGTCGTCGTCCTCCTTTTTGGTTTCCTCGGCCAGCTTCAGGACCTGGCCGGGGTGGATGGTGTAGGGGCTGTTGATACCGTTAAGGGCGGCGATGGTTTTCCAGTCCACTCCCGTCTTGGCCCCGATGGTGGAGAGGCTGTCCCCGGCCATCACAGTATAGGTGCGGTACTCCGGCACTGTGGCCGCTCCGCCGTTGTTGTAGGCCCTGGCGTCGATCACCCAGTAATAGGCGGCCTCGTTGCGGAAGGTGGCCGGATCACCGTTCAGGCGTTTGTCCTTGGTGCTGGCCGGGTCATTGATGCGGATTTTGTTGTCCGCCCACCAAACCACCACGAAATGGCCGCCTCCGGTCCAGGTGCCTTTCTTCATCAGGGCGATCAGATAGTAGCCCTGCTTCAGATACTCCAGGGCCTGGTCGTGGACCTTGGCCTTGGGGTTGTGGTAGCCGTTGGTCCAGGAAAGTTGCCAGCACTTAATACCGAACTCCGCAAACTGGGGAGCAAAGTAGGCATAATAGGTGCCAGCTTTGAGGGCCTTATACCCATGGGCGACGGACCAAGCACAGGCGTCCTCTGGGGTGTAGGTCTTGCCGGTCAGCGTTTCGATCAGCATGGCCGCCGCTGTAGGCCCACACCCGGAGTCGCCAATGGTGGCCGTCTCACCTGGCACTCTATACGGCTTGTTTTTCCACCTGGGGTCGGTCTGGAGGTAGCTGACAGGCTTCTTATTCATTGCTGACACCCTCTCCGTTGACGTGGGCCTTTACGGCCTGGTTCGTTTTCAGCATATCCCGCATATCCTCCAGGGCGTCGTCAACCAGGGAAGAAAACAGGTCGAAGGGGACGATCCGGGCCAGCCAGGGGAAGCGGGTCACGAAAAGGTCATAGACCTGGCGGAGCTTCAGCCGTCCGGTGCCGCCGCCCAGTTCCTTCTCCGCTTCGGTGACGGCCCACAGAAGCCACTCCCGAACCTTGGCAAGTTGGGTCTCGCTGGGCAGATTGAAATAGCGGTACACGGCAACACCCACCGCCGCCAGGATGGCGACAAGAGCGAGGATGATGTACCAGTTGTTGATAATAAATTCCATGGATAAATCCTCCTTAATTCGGTTTGTGGAACCCTTCCAGGTCGTCAATGCGGTGGTTTGCAACCCGGATTTTTTCCTCTTGCAGTTCGGTCCGTTCCTCCAGCTTGTAGGTCCGCTCGATCAGGTTGTTGTGGGCCTGCACCCGTTTCTCCAACTGCTCCAGCCGATAGTTAGTCAGCTTGGAGGAGGTCAGAATACCGACCAGGGAACCGACGGCAGACCCAACAAGGCCAATCAGCGCCACGACAATGCCCTCCATGCCCTTCACCCCCTTCCTGTGAATTTGAGGCAGCCAGCATATAAAAAGGCGGGGTGCGTTTCCACACCTCGCCTTGCCTCGCGTTTACTTGTACTTGGGCCTGGCTCCAATCAGCCTGGCAATATGCCAGAGGTCCACTGTCGGGGCGTTGTAGAAGTCATAGGACCATATCCAATGGTCCTCATGTTCAGGCCGCCGGTATCGCTGGCACAGGGCGTCGCCCCACACCTTATCCCAGCGGGCCTGGCAGGCGTCCCCTGGGTTCTGGGGCTGGAGGCGGGCCAGGATGGCGGTCACCAGCGCCCCCCGCTCCCGGCCCTGGCCGTCGTCGTCATGGGAAAAGAAGTCGAAAGCGTTCTGGCTGGTGGCGGCGCAAAGCTGCTCCCCCCGCCACATAAGGAAGCCGCCCTCGTTTTCGAGAGCGGCCCCCCACGGGATATTGACAGGGCCGGAGAGGCCCTTAAACCTGGCCCGCTGCCGGGCGATATAGCGGATGTGTTCCACGGCTTACCCCTCCACAGCTTCGGTCCAGCCGAAGGCCCCCGGCTCCCACACATTCCCGTCCTGGTTGCTGGTCCAGTGCTTGCCGTTGTGGGAAACCTTGGCCCCGGCGCTGTAAGCGTCGTGCGCTCCGACGGGCTGGCTCCAGGCGGGCCATTCCTCTGCCGGGTCAGACGTGGCCGACCACAGGCTGGCGGCGGTGTCTGGGGTCCAGTCGGCCTGGGAGGTATGGTCCTGGACGCACTTATAGAGCGCCCCGCCATATCGGCGGATATTGCCGACCTTGTAGCTGATGGGGTAGGCCCAGGGGGCGAACAGCTCGGCGTGTTCCGCTGCCGTGGTGGCGTCGATGGCCCCGGCTTCGGCCATAGTAACAAACATGATACTGCCCGCCTCGTTGGCCTTGACGATCTCGTCGCCAGCGTCGACTTCCTCCAACATGACGGTGTCCACGCCCTCCATGGCCGTCCGGCCCAGCAGATGGTACACCTTCCCGGCAAAAGCAATGCCCGAAGCCTCCGGCTCCGGGCACAGGTTATAGCTGCCGTTCTCGGTCAGTTTGATATAGTTGGGGGCCTCGGTCATGCCGAGGCTTTCCCCGTTTCTTGTGATTTTGAACATTGGGCACCTCCAAAAAAGATGGCGTGATAGATCCGCCGCAGGCGGAGAAGCCGCCCGTGGTCGTTAAAATTGCGATAGTATGCGCCCTGGCACTCCATATACTGCTCGATGTCCTTGAAGTCCCGCTTACCCTCCAGGAACTCCCGGTGGAATAGCTTCAGCTTTCGCCTGGCCCGCTTGATACCGTCCCGGTTCCCGTTGACGGTCACCTTGCCGGTGGGGCTGAGGGTAAACCGGGCTTTGCAGAAACGGAAGGGTTTGGTCAGGGGTATGATTTGGCATTTCCGCTTGTTGACACGAATGCCCATAGCTTCAAAGCGTCGGACCATTTCCCGGACCACGTTCTTCAGCTGCTCCACGTCCGGCATAATGATGTAGTAGTCATCCATGTAATGCCCGGCACAATGGACACCAGCCTGGCACTTAACCCAATTATCAACGGGGCTTGGCAAGGCCACCATTTCCTGCTGGGACGGCTCTACCCCCAGCGGCAGCCCCCGGCCCGGCGTCTGGCAAGGCGAGTGTCGGATGATGGTATCGGCCACCTGGCGTAAGTCCGGGTTTAGAATTATCTGTTGGTGGCGCTGGTATATGGCTTGGTGCGGAGCGCTGGGGAAGAAATGCTTTAGGTCCAGCAACGCCACGGCCCCCTCCCGGCCATAGCGCCGGAAGTGCCAGCGTAGCTGGTCCTTTAGCCGCTTGAAGGTATAGTGCAACCCCATCCCCTTCCGGCTGGCCCCGTTGTCGTGGATCATGCTGGGGGTATAGAGGGGGACAAGGACCTCGTTGCTGTGTACCTTTTCGATTTGCCGGTCCGCGATTTTGGGCGCATCAATAGGACGCACCTTGCCCCTCTCGCGGAGGGTAAAGTGCGACCCGGTCTTGGGTGCCCATTTCCCGTCCAGTAGCTCCCGCCGCCGTCGGGCCGTCCCGGAGAACAGGTGGGTTTCAAAGTTCTGCACCGACTGTTTCCACCGCACCCCATTACAGCATTTTTTCCCGTAATAGAACATTTTACGAAATGAAAACACTTTGTCGATGGGGCCGAGGGCGGCGCAGCGGGCCTCCCTCTTTTCCTGCCGCCTTGCCCGGCGGCGCTGATACCTTGCCTCTCGGCGTTCTTGACTGTTCATAGAGTATTCGCCAACCTCGTACAGATGAATTGTAGGGTGCCGTCTAATCTGCTTTGTTCCAGCACATGAAACGGGGTAAGGCACAATCCCCCCGCCATGCAAGAAGCGTCCGTGCGGGAACATCAAGGGGCAGTTTTAGGGATTTCCACCCAGGGAAGTGTATCTCCTTTTGCTTCGGTCGTCTTTCACCTGGACCGGATAAAACCGGCCCCGCTACTCCATTTGACCTCGCATAAAGCAAAATCCGGGGGCCACCGCCGCCGACCACGAGGCATTGTTGTTGTTGTAGTTGCCGCTGGTGTTGATTTCGCAGAAATTGTTATTGTTGTTGTAGTAGGGGGACCGCAGCCACGCCCACACCGCCAGTGGTCGATTGTCAGATACACACCCAATATGGGTTTAGGGTCTTTGCCGTTGGCCTAACGATTTTACAGCGCCTTTGAGAAGTTCGTTTTCCTTGTCGATAAGCTCACCCAGGCTCTGGGCCATTTTGTCCAGTTTCTCCGTTGCCTTGCTGGCGTCCACGGTTTTGCCGGTGGAGGTGGTAAAGCACCCTTCCGGGTTTTTGTTCATCACCTCATAGCAGAGGGTCAGGCGCACGTCCAAGGCCATCAGGGATGCCCTGGCCTCCAGCAGATGGGCCTTGCGAAGCTCGATCCGCTGGGCGTCGGACGGGAAAATGCTGTTAGCCTTTTCGGCATGGTCCAGCACTTCACCGGCCAGCTTGGCAACCGGCTCCGCCACCAGGCGGGAATACCGGGCCGAAAGCCTGGATAGAAAATTGAGCGTTTCCACATAAATTTGCGCCGCCGTGTTGATAAACTCGGCTTTGCTGGTGGTCCGCTTTTGCTTTAGGACCGACATAGTTTCACCTCTTTTTCTTGGCGCTGCTGGGGCCGATTATAGCACAAAGCGCCTCGGTCTCAAAGATAGTGGCCCCGGCATTATAACCGGGGTCGTTGCAAAATATCGCTTTTCGATAGAGAGAATTGGAAAGAGGCCAAAATTTCAAAAATCGCGTCGGGCGCTTCGCGCCCGACATTATTTTTTTCGCCCTCTCGGCTCATCCCTTCTCCCGATGGGCCGCCCGCTTTCGCGGGCGGATCAGGCCGGGATACTCTGCGGAGGATTAGACGGAAAAGCCGGGGGCCACCGCCGCCGACCACGAGGCATTGCCGTCGGAGTAGGCGCCGCTGGCGTGGATAGCGCAGAAACTGCTAGAGTTGTTGCAGTAGGGGGACCGCAGCCACGCCCACACCGCCGTACCTGTAGCGTTGTGCTTATAATGGATTTTACTGTTTCCTGCCTTGTAATAGGCATACTGAAGCTGGTAGTTCTTCTCCGCCTCATTCGCTACATACCGAGTGCCGAATACCTCAAACTCCGCCAGAAGGAAAAGATAGTCCGTGGTGGCCGTCACATTAGACGCCACATTGTAATTCGTCCCGGCGGTGTTATCAGTGTACTTGGTCGTGGCCTTCATGTTGCTCCGCAGATCAGAGGGAAGCGCCGCCAGGAGCGTATTGGCCGGAGGGCTGCTGGGGGTCCCGGTATTGCCCAGGATGTTCTTTCGCATATTGCTATTGTTCCACCCGCCGCTGTTGCTCCGGCTGGTGTTCATGTTGAAATAGCCCGCCGACGTCTGCTCGTTGTTGTACTGGTTGTCGCACAGGCCCACCAGCTTGCCGCCCACCTTGCCGATCTGGAAGTGAATGCGGTTGGACCCCTCCCGGCTGGCGTTGTGATTGAAGCCCAGGATAAAGGCGTCCACGGTGAAGTTGGAGAACGTGAAGTTCCCCACCTTGCCGTTGATGGTCACGGGCTTGGTATCGCCCACGGCCCAGTAGTTGGCCCCGTTGCCCGCATCAGACGCCTGCCGGACAGTCGCCCAGCTGTTGTCCTTCAGCGTAGTCGTGGGGAGCGTCACGGTCACGCTGCACGTCTTATTGGCGGGGGCGCTGTGGTTGGTCCCGGCCCCAACGGACACGGTGATGGTGGCACTGCCCTTGCCCTTGGCCGTCACGGTGACGGTGGTCCCGGACAGGGTCACGGTGGCCACGTTGGTGGCGCTGGAAGTCACGTTGATGGCACCATCCCCCAGCCGGGTCACGGTGAACGTAGTGGACAGGGTGGCGGCGTTGAGCGTCAGGCTGCTCTTGCTGAGGGTCAGGCTGCCCACCGCCTTGCTGATGGTCCAGGTCACGCTCTTGGCCCCGGTGCTGCCATCCGCCCACGCATAGTTGCCAGTCGGGGTGAAGGTAGCCGTATAGGTCCCAGCATTGGTGCCGGAGGTCGTGCCGCCCATGGTCAGCTTGGTGGCATCGTAGCCGGTCCACACAGGGGTCTGGGCGCTGCCGGTATAGGTCAGGTTGCCGCTCTGCTGGGGAGGGGCAACGGTAGATTTGCCGATGCTCCAGGGCACCGTCCGGGCCGCTGTGCTGCCATCCGCCCACTGGTAGTTTCCCTTGGGCGTGAACGTGGCGGAATAGCTCCCCACGTCGGTCCCGCTGGTGACCCCGCCCAGGGTCATCTTGGCGCTGTCGTAGCCGCTCCAGGTGGGGGACTGGACCGCCCCGGTGTAGGTCAAGCTGCCGTTCTGGGTGGGCAAGTTGACCACTGCCCGCCCAATGGTCCAGGTGACCTCCTTGGGGTCGTTTGTACCGTCGGACCATACATACTCCCCCTTGGGCGTGAAGATGGCCGTATAGGTCCCGGCGGCGGTCTTTTTGATGTCGCCGCTGATGGCCAGTGTTTCGGGGTTGTAGTTGTTCCACACCGGGGACTGCTCCGCCCCGTTATAGGTCAGGCTGCCGCTTTGAGAGGGCACCACGCTGATGGTATGGGTCAGGGTGGACACTTCCTTGGCTGCGGCCTCCGCCGCCTCCAGGGCCTTGTCAGCCGTCGTTTGGGCGGTCCTGGCTGTCTTGCCAATCTCCACGATTGCCTCGGCGTTAGTCTGAATGTCCTCCCGAATATCCGGGTGTGCTTCCGGGTCGGTGTTGTGGGCCTCCAGGGCCGCCTCCAGCTCCTGGCGGTTCACGGTGTCCAGCGACGGGTTGATGATGAAGTCCAGCACCGAAGCGTCCGCCACAACAATGTGCATGAGCATGGTCAGCTTGCCGGACACTCCGCCGGAGATAGACACCTTCTCGGTGGCTGGGGTATTGCATACGGCAATCAGCACCCCTGTGTCGCTGTAGAGGCCCATTTCCCGGATGGTGAAGCCGCCCACGCTGTCCTCAATAACGACTTTTACGTCGATCATATTAGGGGTGGTAGGACTGAGCGACTTCCCAGCAATCTCGCCACGCCACCGCTCATTGACGAGGGCGGTCTGGCCGGGAGTGGGGGTCGTGGCTTCCCCACCGCCATCACCGGCGGCGGCCTCCACGATGGGCAGCTTCTTTCCATTCAGAATACAGTCCGCGATAATTGCCGCCCCCTGGGTGGTGATTATCGTCCCATACTCCGTCTGCTCGGTGATCACAGTTTCAAACTCACTGGGCATTTGCTATTCCCTCCTTTGGGTAAATTTCCAGAATGGCATGATACTCCAGAGCGCCCGCCATGATGGAGGTGCCGCTGCTCCTCATGCCCCGCACGATTTTGGGCCATACGTCTATGTGGTTCGCCTGTTCCGTATAGGCCCCGGTCCTCAATGCGCCGGTGGTTTTCATGCCCTGCACAATCCGGGGGTAGACCTCCATAGCCTGGGACATTTCCGCAGCCGCCCCGAAGGAGATCGTGCCGTAGGATTGCAAAAAGGCGGTCAGCATCACCCGCATATTGGAGGGACGCACCGCCAGCAGCATTTTCAAAATTTCCGACGCCAGGCTGTCGGCGTCGGGCAGCACGGTATAGTCGAGTTGGATGTTGATGGTGTAATCGACTATGGTTTCTTCATGCCCCTCCGGGCCGCAAAGGCCCGTCAGCCAGTTTTTAAGCCAGGGGATCGTGTAGGGTATCTCCAGGTTCCACATGGCCTTGATGCGGGCTTTACGGCCTGCCAAGGTGTCGGTGTCCTTGGGGAATATCTTCAGCTCTTTCTCCCAGACGGACACCCCGCGAACATCGGCGGTTTCAAGGAACTGGTTCGCCAGCACCAGGGTCAGGGCGTCCCAGGCTATGGCGATCTCCGGCTCGTTGGCCTCATTGATGGCTTGCATCTCCATGACGTCCCGAAGTACCGGGGGGAGGTAGTCCAGCAGCTTCCTATCCACGGATTTCACCCCTCACGGGAACGCTGTCCGCGTCCAATGCCAGATTGCTCTCCACCCCGTTGATCCGGGTGCCGCCAATGTCGGTTATCATGGTGGCGCACCCGGCGAGGATACGACTTTCAATTTGGGAGATACGGACGACCAAAAAATCAGAGCTGGCCCAGGTCTTAGCCAGCTCCACAAAATAGTTGTCGATCACGCCCTCCACATAGCTCTTAACGGCCTCCCAGCTCCAGCCGGGAGCATAGGTCAGATTGAGGTCGATGTTCACCCGCTCCGGGGTGACGCCATCCACCCGGACCACATGACCAATAGGGGCCAGACCCAGCCCTTCCCCGGCGTTCTGGGTGGGGTCAATACGGGTCTGAACCTCCTCCAGCAGCGTTTCAGTCGGTGCGGTATCGTTGGAGGCCATAATAACCAGTCTGACAGCCCCGCCAACGGTCAGCAGGCGGCGGGAGGCCGCTGTATATACCCCTGTCAGCCAAGCCGCCACAGGGGCCTCTAACGCGCCCACAGAGGCGTTGTACCAGGCGGCCACTTCCTCATTGGGGACCAGGGAGGCGGGCTGTATGCCCTCATTCCATACCGGGTGGACCTTGACGGCGCTCACGCCCGGTATGGCCAGCACCTTTTCCTTGTAGTCGGCCTGGTTCCCGCCGAACGCCTGGGATTGGAAACTGTCGAGGACCCGCTGCCGGAACGCCTCTGTTTCCTCCTCGTCGTCGCCGGGGATTAACAGCTCCACCAGCTCCGCATGGGTCAGGCCGTCCAGGTATTCCACAGGGATAAGCTGGCCGGCGTACTGATTGGTGGCCGCCCCCACCTTTTCGCAGGTAACGCGGTGGCTCAACCCGGTTTCAGTATCGTCCTCCGGGTCCATACGGCCCGTAACGACGAAGTTCACATCCTCGCAGGAGAAGCGGGTCCCCTCCGGCACCTCCCGATTGAACTCCGCCCGGTAAACGGCGGCGGTGGCCGGATACGGGGCCATGTTGCGGTCAGACGCCCGCTTGATCAGGTATTCCCTGGGAGCGGTCAGGAGATAGGTGGCCTGGAAAACGAAGTCAGCGGCGATATACAGCTGGGCCAGCTCCGCCATAGAGGGGGCCACTCCGTTGAATACCATGGACCCCTCCCGCTTATCCATTGTGGGAGGCACCCTGGCCAGTGCCCGTTTTACCAGGGCTTCATAGGTCATATTCTCGAACACTAAATATCCACCTCCTTGGAAGCCTCCACGTCGCCGTAGATGGTATGCACCACAAAGCTGGCCCGGACGCTTTTTCGGCCCGGTTCAAACTCCCAGTCGCTAAGACTGGTAATTCTGTCGTCCTGAAGCAGCGCCTCGGTGATCCGGCGCTTCATCTCGCTCATGGCGTAGTCCTTGGGCTTACCGATCAGGTCGGCCAGCTCGGACCCGTAGTTGCGGGAATAGATGGGGTATGCGTACCGCTCCACGTTCAAAATCAAATAGACCGCCTGAAGCACGGCATCGCGCTCGTCGGTGGTCCCTCGTACTCGCTGCTGGTCAATGTCCAGATTGTGGGTGTACCCCGGCTGGGTCGCTATTTGAAAGCGCACCAGGTCCAGGTCGTCCCCGGTAGTCGGTAACAGGCCCATTACTCCCTCGCCTCCCATCTGTCCAGGACCACATACTTCTGCCCGCCGTCGCAGCGGAGCAGGATCACCTTCTCGCCCTTTTTCAAGGCGTTGTGTACCCGCCACTTTTTCCGGCCCTGGTATCGGTGCTTGTGGGCCGCAAAAGCCGGATACCCGGAACCGCCGCTTTCGTCCTCGGTGTAGTGCGGTCCCAGACTTTTGCCGGTTCCTTCAATGGTGGACATTTCCACGTTGTAGTCCCGCACGGCGTCGGTTAGGATCAGCTGGGCCGTCCCCAAAATCTTCTTTTGGTCCACCTGGATTTTCAGCGGGGCCGTGGAGAGGACCGTGCCGTAGCATACCGCCATAGGGGCGTCCGCCCGCACGGCCTCCACGGCGGCCTGTTTTACCAGGCGCACCAGCTCGTTAATATCAAGCGACAAACGTACCACCCCGCATCTTCATGTCCATCAGGTGTTGCTCGTTGCTGAAGGTATGCTTGACCTGCTCCACCATCAGGTAGCTGGACAGGTTGATGTCCCCCAGGCCCAGGGTAACGATCAGCAGCGTTCCGCCACGGACCCGAATGTCCCCCAGCACATTTTGGAGCTTGAGGGTCCGGGTCTTGGTGTTGTAGAGGTCCAGCAGGGCGTCGGCCATAGACTTGGCGTTGGCCGTGCTGTCGATCTTCTCGTAATACTGGAGGACGCCCCACTGGTTGATGTTGGCCCCGTCCTGGGCGATGTAGATTTCCCGCTTGCCGGTTTCCTTGTTCTCATAGGACAGCTTGATCTTGTCATAGGTCCCGGAGGAAATAGAGCTCTTGTAGTCGTAGTCCCCGGCGGCGGAGTCGTCTACCACCATGTTGATCTTCATGCTGCCCAGCCCTTTGAGGGTTAGCTTGCCCACGTCGTCATAGAGGACGAACATCTGACTGGTGGCCTTTAGGGTTTCGTCGAGGGCCGTCTGGATGATGTCAAAGAGGGTTTTGTTGTCCTCCACCCGGCTGGCGATGGAAAAGCCGGTCCCCTCCAGGCTGCCCACATTCAGCTGGAAGTCGTCCGCAATCATACGGATCACGGCGTCAGCGGTTTTGTTCTCGTAGACATAGGTGTCTTTGTTCTTCAGGTAGTACAGCTGGTCATACACCGTTATGGTAATGACATTCGGATTACTGCCCTTCCGGGCCTTATCGAATACAAAGCCGTAAAAGACAGGGGTGCCGTCCACGGAAAAACGGCATGGGTCCCCTTCTTGAAAGCTCAAACCGGGCGTTTTGACCACGTCGGCCACCAGCTTGCCTGGCTGCCCCTTGCGCTCCCACTCAATGGTCACGCCCTCAACGGTGGGGGGCAGCATGACAGTGCCCTTGTGCTGGATCATCAGTTCATAGGTCATGGCAGCGTCAGCACCTGCCCCGGATAGATTAGATTAGGGTTGCTGATTTTGTCCGTGTTCGCACTGGCGATTTTGGAGTAGTCGGACCCCTTCCCGTAATACTTGGCGGCGATGGCCCACAGGCTGTCGCCCTTTTTCACGGTGTAAGTTTTGGCAGCAGGGGCCGTGCTGGCCTCCCGCTCCTGCTCCACAGTCACCGTGGGGGGCTGGCTGGGTTCGGCGGGCGGTTCCACGGTGGCGGTCTTGGTCCCATAGGGCCGCCACTGTTTCAAGTTCACGTCCACCGACACGTCCAGCCCCTTTTTAGCGTCCTCCACGATGTTGTAGTCCTCCACGCTTACGGTCAAGTTGGTGTCAAACAGCCGCCGCCCGTCCGGGCTGGAGCGCACCAGGATAAATTGGGTGGTTCCTTTGCCGGTCTTTAGGTCCTCCAGCATATCCAGGTAAGCCGACGGGGACCGGCTGCCGCCCAGCATGGGGAGCAGCAGCGGCACCGTGATCTCCGTCAGACCGGGGGAGCGCAGGAAATTGATTTCCCCCTCGTTGAGCAGTATCAGGGTCTTGTTTTTCCCCTTGACCTTGACGGTCAGCTTGGCCGGGGTCGGGACCTCCATACCGCCCAGATAGCAGGAATAACTCATTCATGCACCCCCTCGGCTGCGGTGACCAGCGCCTCGGAGAAGCCGTCGGTCAGCTCCCGAATGACACCGTCCAGGTCGTTGCTGTTGTCGATCTTATTGGTCATGCCGGTCATGTCGATTTTGACCTCTGCCGTGGTAAAGCGGTTGATGGCGTCACGCTCGGCAATATCCCGGAGGTATTTCAGCTCCTCGCCGCTCACGTCCAGGGCGTGGGCCATGCCGCCGGTGTTGTCCGCGATTTCTCCCACGTCGTTGCCCAGGCCGTCCATAGCGAAGCTGTCAAAGCCCTGGTTGGCGAAGTCCTCAATGGTCCCCGGCTCGTAGCCCAGGCTGTCGAACATCCCGCCCACTTTGTCGGCCACGCTGTCCCCCCAGGCCGCTCCGGCCTGGAAAGCGTCAGAGGCCCAGCCCTCGGAGTAGGCGTCGAAGGTCCCGAAACCCTCGCTGAAGGCTTCGGCCACGCTGGTGTATTCCTCTTTACTATTGGCGGCCTCAGCGGATTTGGCAGCGTACTCGTCGGCTTTGCTGGTGATGCCAGAATAGTCGAACTCCACGAAGGGGAGCTTGTTCAGCGCCTCGCAGATACCGGCCACCACCGTCAAGGCGGTAGAAAGCAGACCGTAGAACCAGCTCTGCACATTGGCGATTACGTTGTGAAACGCGGTGCCGATGTTGGAGCAGACCGCTCCCAGGGCGTTCCAAATGCCCAGAGCGATATTTGCCACCACCAGGCCCGCGTTGACCACGGCCTGGATTACCACATTGATGCCGCCGGTCAGCACTCCAAACCCGGTCTGCGCCACGCCCGTGGTCTTGGCAATCCAGTTGCAGAGGGCCATAATGCCCGCTACAAGGGCGATAACGGCCACCACGATCCAGGTAATAGGGCAGGCCAGGAGAGCGGCGTTAAAGCCGTACTGGGCCGCCGTAGCGGCAAACGTGGCCCCGGTAGACATAGCCACGGCTGCGGCGTGGACTGTTTCTTGGAAAGCCGCCGCCGCTTTTAGCCCAGTTGTGATTGCCTGCACCGCATTGTAGACCGTCAGAACTGCGACATAGGCCCCCAGGGCAGCGACAATGCCGTAAACGATGGGGCCGATCCAGCTCCAGTTGTCCGACACGGCGGTGCCAAATGCTATGGCCCCCTCTACCATGCCGGTCAGGAGGGAGATTACGAAGCCCAGCATTGTGGCCAGGCCCATGGCTGCCGTTTCGATTTGCGGAAGGTTCTGCTGGAAAACGTTGATAAAATTCAGAACTGCCGGATAGATACCGGCCCCCACGTTTTCCTTGATGTCCCCCAGGGCGTTGTTGAGCTGGATGATTTTGCCCTCCGGGGTGTTGCTCATAGCCTCGTACAGCCCGCCCCAGCCCTCCGCGATTACGGCGTTGATGGCAGCGGCGGCCTGCATATCCTGACTCATGCCCAGGTATTCCTCGCCCAGTTCCGCCACGATTTGGGCCTCGGTGGCGGTGCCCTCAATAATGGCCTTTTGGGTGTCGGTGAACTCGAAGCCCTTTTTGGTCATGGCGTCGTAGGACCCGGACATGATCTTGCCCAGGCCGGTGGCGTAGTCCACCATAGCCTCGGTGTCCAGAGCGCCGCCCCCGCTCATACCCATAGCGTAGTCGGTGAGGGTGTCCATCATGGAGAGGATGGCGTTGGCGTCGGAAAAGTAGGTGGCGAACTCCGCTGCCCCGGCAATCATGGCCTCGTCGCCATAGATGCCTGCACCCTGGATTTCGGAGGCTTTGGCAAGGATGGCATCATAGGCTGCCGTGGCCTGGCCGGTGTTCGCCTGCACCTCCATACTGACCTGGCCCCCGTCCACGCCTGCTGTAAAGGCCGTATAGGCCGCCTGTGCGGGGTCTGTGTCCAGGGTTAGGGTGTTTCCCAGCTCTGCCCCGTCCACGCTGTCAGCGAGGCCCGTGTAGCCATTGGCGGCCCCTTCCGTGGCAAGGGTCAGGGTATTCCCCAGCTCTGCGCCGTCGGCCATGTCCGCCAGGGCTTCATAATTGCTCACAGCTTCGGAGGTATCCAGGGCCAGGGTATTTTCCAGGGTGTTCCCGGATGTTTCGTCCGCAAGGGCCTGGAAGTCGTCCTCCGCCCCCATGTTGTTCAGAACCGTGCGAAGCTGCCGCTGGGCATTGATCTGGACATTGGCAGCATCCATGGAGCTGGTGGCAAAGCCCTTAATGGCGGATAGGCTCATGTAAGCCCCCACCAGGGAAACGACCTTTGTTACCATGCCATCCAGGGCGGAGGTGCCCTCATGGATACCCTGGTTTAGCCGCTCCTCCTCCTGGGCGGCCCGGCGGTAATTGTCCGCCATTTCGTCCACGGCGTTGCTGGCGTCTGCCAGCGCCCCCCGTGCGGCCTCGATCTCGGCCACGTCCATGGCGTTGCCGGACAGCCGCTGGATTTGCTCAAAGGAGGACAGCGTAGTATCCAGGGCGGCGGTGATTTTTTTCAAAACCACGCTCATGCCATCATTGAGGGCCATTTGGGATTTGATTGTTGCCATACGCTCACCACCTTTACAGCAGGGCCGAGGTCACCTTTTACGCCCCCGGCCCCTGCTCCGGCCCTTATTCGCTTTGCTTTTCAGTTCTGCCTCTTTTTTCTTCTCCGCAGCACAGCGGGCGTCAATAGAGGCAATCACGAAAGCCCGTTCTTTGACAGGCAAATCTAAAAACTTGGACGGCTCCCAGCCGAATTTCTGCAAACAAAAATGTGCATAGTTGGCCTCCGGGTCGCCGTCCTCTATTAGTTTTTTGCCTCGTCTACCAGCTCGTTCTCAGTCTTGAAGCCGTTGACCCGGAAAACCTCCGTTACATAGTCGTCGAATTCCCCGCCGATCAGCATGGCACCCACCAGCTGCTCCGGCTTGGCTACGCCCCAGCTGTCCTGAAGCTCGGCGTTGTTGAGGTCGGGGAACACGGTACAGCGGGCGCACACCTTGGACTGGAACTCGTAGGTGTCCAGCTTCTGGGTAAACTGGTTCTTCTTGCCCGGCACTGGCACCTGGCGGATGCAGCCAGAGCGGATACGGGCGTACTCGTCGGCGGAGATACAACAGATTTCCCACTCCAGGGGCTTGCCGTCCTCCCCCTGAAACCGAGGGGAGGCGGCGTACTTGGCGTTCTCGATCTGCTGGACATTGGGTCGCATAAACGCGGACAGGCTCTTATTGCTCATACTCTGTTCCTCCTGTTACATATAGGCCGGGTTGGTGTACTTCTCCGGGCGGGCGATACTGTCGCAGAAGCCCTCAATGGTCTGCTCGATGAAATCGCCCTCCGCATTGAACATGGACAGCAGTACGTCGCCGTCCAGGACGCACTCGTTATAAATTTTCGTGGACCGCCCAACGGTGCTGGCCTGGTCGTCGTTGCTGGTCTGGATCGTGAACGTGGGCATAACCCCGGTGCGGATGAACCGCTCGATCACGTCGTCGAAGATCTCCGTGCACTTGTAGATGGTCATGGAAAAGGCCAGCACCAGCGTGTCGGCCTTGTGGCCGATCACGATATTGCCCAGCCGGGGGACCTCCTTGGTGTTGACCTGGGCCTTGCCCTCAAACTCCTTGGCCATCAGCAGGGAATACCGCTTGCCGTCAATGGTGACGAAGCACTCCGCACGGTGGGCGCTTACAGCGTCCCCCGCCCGCATCATAGCAGTATCAGACATTTATGCTCCCTCCTTTACTGGATGATGACGCTCATGTAGAGCTGGGCCATAGCGTTGACCACGTTCAGCCCATTCACGACCACCAGGACGGCCTTCTTCTTGTCGCCCTGCTCACAGGTCACGGTATCGGGGTCGAAGTTCTCCACCGCCCGGATTTTCTCCAGCTCCTTGATGTAGTGAGTGATGTCCCCCCACAGGGTGGAGCGCCCGGAGGCGTCGTTGGGGACCACGCCCACATACCGCTCGTTGAACAGGACCGCCACGTCGTTGGCGATCTGATCACAGACCCGCATGGTCTGATTGCTCTGGAAAACCTCTCCCTTGGTGTCGGAGAGGGTGAGCAGGGTGTTGATGTCCTCCAGGACACGGGTCAGGCCGTTCACGTTATGGAACATGAACTTGCCCGCCTTGAGGGCCGCCGTCAGTTCCGGCTGTTTATAGTCCGTATTCAGGACCAGCTCCCCGTCATACTTGGCGTTGGTCAGGGACTTGTTGACGGCCACGCCAGCCTGAGCGCCGGTGGCCCAGTACACAACGGCGTGTTCCTCCATGTCCTTGATGGTGGGGTGGGTGGCCGTGTTCCAGACGCCAATCACGCCCTCATAGTCCACAGTGGAGGGCTGCCAGGCTACCAGCTGGAACTTTGCGCCCACCTCGTCCCGCATCCGCTCCGTATAGGTGGCGTACAGCTTGACGATGGTGGGGTCCGCCGCCGGGCAGCACATAGCGTTGAACGCATACGGCTCGATCTTGTCGAGGAACGCCTGGTGGCTGTCCCCCGTGACGCCCTCGGCGTCGGCTCCGCCCTGCAAAGGCATTCCAGCCGTAGCCTCCAGCGCCGTCTTGGTGTTGAACACGACATAGTCATTGGGGGCCAGGTCCTCCACCGTGGCTACTGTCTGCGTGTCCACCTTGATCCCGTCCAGGACGGTGCTGACGTCCCACAGGGCGGGGTCGTCCACGTTGGCGGCGATGACGATAGAAATGTCGTTCCCCCGCACTCCCGGATACTTGGCGGAGGCGTGGGCATTGGTGGCCTTGATGGCCCCCAGCCCCAGCCGGTAGCAGTACACGGTGGTGGCGTGGAGGAAAATCTCCCGCAGCGCCCACATCTTGGGGTGGTCGTAGGAATAGCCGAAGATGGCCTTGCTGTTCTTCTGGAACTCCCCGGAGGTGACAGCGAAAACCTCGTTTTCGGGTCCCCAGCTCAGGACGAAGGGGGCCGCCGCATATCCTCTGTCGGACAGCGTAGCGGACGCCTTGGCGATGCTGGAGAAGTTGATATAGCTGCCCGGCAGGACCTTGTTTTGGACCAGCCAGGTGCCGCCGCCCAGTGCCATTTAATTCACCTTGCCTTTCTTGAACGCCTCGATCTTCTCGTCCACCTCGGCCAACGTGTACTGCTTGCCGTCCTCCAGGAGCGTGTTCACCAGGTCCCGCCGGGTGGCGTACCGCTTGGAGGCGGCCAGCTGGTCACGGGTGAAGGTGGGGGCTGCCTCTTTCTTCTCGGCGGTGGTATCCGCCGCCGGTGTCGTTTTAGCCATGTTGTTCATCCTCTCTGATCAATTTTTAGGGTTTCCATCATGATTTCCTCACGGGGTTTATAGACGTGGTGGTCGTAGGCCACCAGCACATGAAGCACCCCGTCGGTGACGCTCCATGTGCAGTTGGTAGCATGGACCACAATCCCCTCCGGGGTCGTGATGCTCTCCAGGACGGCGGTCAGCTTATCCGCCACGGCGTAGCACTCGGCGCTGTCCTTGCGGGGGTAGTAGATCACGTCCACGGTGGGGGTCCGTTTGTACCATCGCCCCACCTCCAGCCGGTGCCCAGCGCCGGGCATGACCACGTTGAAGTCGCCGGCCTTTAGCCCCTGCTTGACGTTGCCCCCGTGGATTTCAGCGGGGGCCGGGAATGCGGTATGAAGCGCAAGGCTTACCCCGTCCCGGATACTGTTGAAACTGATTTCAGACATTGAAAACCTCCCGCAGCCGCTTCTCCAGCTTCTTCTCGATCAGGCCGGGGGCCAGGCCCCGCAAGTCCTGTTCGGAGAGGGTGAGGAAATACTGACCATCCACCCAGCCCTTGCCGCCCCTGGTGCGGTGTCCGAACTCCACATAGCTGGCATACTGCACGGGGTTGATCACCTCGACGGTGTAGGTGCTGCCCTGCCTGTCGATGGGCAGGGCCTGGGCGTAGGCTTTGGCGTCCCGGCTCCCGGCGGTCCAGCCCCGGCGCAGGGTGCCGCCCTTTTTGCCGCTGGCCTTGGGGTATTGCCCCACGGGCGTCCGGGGGATCACCAAGGCCAGCAGCCGGGCGGCCAGCTCCTTGGATACCTCCCGGCAAAAGCGGTCCATGTCTACCTCCTGGAGCTTGGCGAGGTTTTGCCGGAGCTTTTGGAGCTGCTTGTAATCACAGCTCCCCCAGCGTTTTGCCATCAGGCCCACCCCTCCCACAGCTCCAGCGGCACCTCCTGGTGGTCGGTGTAGACCGCCGCCTTGCCGCTTCGCTCGTAGTCGGTTGTCACCTGGTTTTGGGTGACGGTAATTTTCGACCCCTCCGGGATCACCACGGAGGGGTCAATATAGAGCGTCACGGTCTGGGCCACCCTGGCGGCCTCCTCGTCCGGCTCCGTACTTTTGACGGTGGTGAAGGAGATGCGGCAGGGAAGCTCCGAGGCCGTGACACGCTCCACAGGTTCAGTGCGGCCCGTGCGCTCGTCAAGCACACCCTCCCGCACGGTGATGGTGGCTCTGCCATCCCACAGGCTTTGTATCGCCTTGTTGTAGCCCTTCGGTATTACCATCGCAGCCTCCTGAACGCCCCAAGGACGCTCTCCGGGGGGTGCATCATGGCGTCCAGCTGGGAGCGGAACCGCACCTCGGCGCTGCCCACCCCGTCGCTGGCTCCGGCAAAGTCAACCTTGATATCCCCTTGGGTGATACTCTTGGCGGGCTGGTCGAAGTCCAGGCCCTCGATCTCCAGCCCACCGGCGGCCAGCTTCTCATGGAGGAAAGACCCGGCCACCATATCCACCAGCACATAGAAAAGGCCCTCCGGCACTTCCTTGTGGTTGATATTCGTCAGCAGCTCCACCCGGCACTTGGCGATCAGGTATTCCAGGGCAGGCTTGTCGGCTTCGGTGGCGCTGTACCCCAGCATGGCCAGCCGGGGCACCACGGCCTCGTATACCTCCACGGCGCTCACCTTAACCCTTGGACTTGATGCGGCAAATGGCGATCACCTTGTCCGCGATGTAGGACCGCTCCGCCTCCGTGGCCTCCCCGGAGTGAACCAGGTCCCAGTTCTCGCCGTTCTCCAGCTCCGCGTCGGTGGGGGAGAGGCTGGCCTGCACCTTCTTCTCGTAGGAGATACCCTTGGGGGAGAACACTTTCCGCTGGCGGGTGTAGAGGGTGTCCTGGCCGCCGTTGGTCTTGGGGTCGCGGGCCATCTCATAGGGCACCTTGGCACCGATGTCCTCGTACTCGATAGCGCCCTCGCCCAGCGCATAGCTGGTATACACGGTGGACCCGTCCTCCCCCTGCTCGGTGGGCATCCCGTCGTCGGTGATCACCAGCTTGCCGTTCCAGGTGTAGAGGGTCAGGTCACGGGTGACGCCCTCCTTGTCGGTGTACTTCAGCGCCGTCAGGAGGTTCAGGTTCTCCAGGTTGGTGGCCACGGCGGAGTGCATGAAGATCATGGTGAACTTCTTCTTGCGGTCCCCACACGCCTGGGCGGTGGCGCTGTTGAGGGTGGTGGCCTCCATGGGGCCGTCCACGGTGAAGGTATGCTTCTTGACGAACTCCACGCCCTTGGCGCTGGTCATGGAGAACACGCCCCGGAGGACCGCCAGGAGGGTGTCCTGGTCCACGTCCTGCCAGTATTCCGCCACCTGAGCGGCCACATTGTCCATGAAGTCGATCCCGCCGGTGATGTCGTGGGAGAAATCCTTCTCCACCCACGCCTTGGCCCGGCCAACGACCACCACGCCCTGCTCGAAGGTCTTGGTGCTGGTGGCGGTGATGTCGGTCTTGCCATCATAGTTCACAGCGTCGCCGTCCAGCAGGCCCCGCATAGCGATCCGGGCGTAGCCGGTGCCGTCCTGGGTGGTGAACACAGAGCGGATATCCGGGTTTCCGGCCAGGATGCGGGACTTCCGCATCTCGTTGAGGCGGGTCCGGGGGATACGGTCCGCCCGGTACTTGAACGCCTGGGGGTTGAAGCTCTTTGCATCGAATTTCGCATTAGGCATTGTTCATCGTCCTTTCTCATTTCTGGGTCTTGGATTTAGACCCGCGTTTGGGCTTGTCGTCGGCCACAAGGGCCTCCGTGTTGGGTTTCACAACCGCCCCAGGGGTAGACGTACCCTCGGAAGTGTCAGGGGCATCGTGGGCCTCCTGAGCGGCCTTGTCGGGGTCCTCCTGCTGCACGACGCTGCCGGGGTTCTCCGCCTCAGTTTTGACAAGCCGGGCAAAGACCTCCATGGTAATGGCCTCCGCCATCTCGTCGAAGCTGGGGACGTTCTCCGCCATGAACTGCACAATACCCTCCTGGGTACGGGGCAGTTCGGCGGCGGGGTGGCCGGTCAACCGGCTGGCCAGGTTTCGCAGCGCGTCCTCAAAGGACACGCTTTTGGGGGTTACGACGTTTTTACTCATAGCGCACCTCTCAGTCCAGCTTGGCGTCGGGGTTGGCGGCCAGGTACTCGGCCAGCTCGGCGTAGGACATCTCGGAGGGCTTCTTGCTGCCCGCAGGCTTGCCGCCCTCGCCGCCCTCGCCGGGCTTCCAGCCCTCCCGCTGTACGGAACCGAACATGAAGTCGGTGGACGTGTCCTTTTTCATCGCCTCGATCCGGGCAGCCAGGGTGACGCTCTCGCCGTTCACCTTGCCGGTAACCTTGCCGTCCACCACCTTAGCACCCGCCAGGAAGTCGGCCAGAATGGCCCGCACTGCGGTGTTGTTCTTGGACCCGGCGGCGGTCAGCTCGGCGTCCACAGCGGCCACGAGCTTCACCTGGGCCAGCTCCTTCTCATGGGCGGCCTTGTCGGTCTTGGCCTGCTCCTCCAGCTCCCCGATCTTCTTGGTCAGGGCCTCGTTGTCGCCGGTGAGCTTTTTCAGATCGGCCAGTGACGCCGCGTGGGTCTTGGCTTGCGTCTCCAGCTGGCCCACCTGGGTTTCCAGTTCGGTCACACGGGTATTCTTCGCGTTGAAGTCGGAGCGGGAAACGAACCGCTCCCCCAGGGCGGCGCTGACCTTGGCATCCAGCTCCTCGGTGTAGGTATCCCCCAGGATATCTTTGATCCACTGCAATTTCATGTTTGGCTCCTTTCTGCTGCCGTCCTTTTTATCGGGCCTGTCCCCGTATGGCAGCGGCCCCTTTTTTATCCGCCGGGCCAGCGGTAGTTTTGGGTATGAAAAAAGCACCGTGCGCCTGCACGATGCTTCAATCATCAGTATACGTTGTCCGGGTCATACTCCAGCTCCGGCCACAGTTCCGGGAGCGGCTTGCCGCTTCGGAGGTCCTGAAGAACCTGGGCGGCGTCCGCCCCCTCTGGGGGAATATAGGCGGCCTCGCCGTCCTCCTGTTCATACACCAGGCCGCCGCCCGGCTCCCCGCCGTAGAAATCGCCGCCATGCTGGGCCGTGTAAACGGCGGCGGCAGCTGTCAATCTCTCGTCCGCTCTAAAATCTTGGTATTGCATCAAATCACCCCATTCAACAGGTTTTCAAATTCGGTCAGGGCGCTAGGAAAATACTTCTGCATCAGGGCATACCGGGCTGGGTTGAACTGCGCCTCGTACATATGAGCAAACGCCTCCAGCTCCAGCGCCCCGTAGCCCTTCCAGTATTTTGTGGGATGGCCCCAGTTACCACGGGCCTTGTTGCGGGACAGCCCGCCCATCAGGTCAGAAATGGCGCTGTATAGGTCCGGCGTGACCTCCTTGGAGATCACCGAATAGGCCGCCGTCTTTGTGATTTTCTGTGATTTCATAATGCCTTTGATATAGGCGTCGAAGTCCGCCCGTAGCGCCACTCCAAAGGCCGGTGTACTGAGGGAGGTCCAGCCGGTCCCCGGTGCTGCCATGAAGTCGATAAAATGGCCGTGTTCGTGGAAGAATGTGGCCCCGGCTCCCCGGACGTTGCTCAGGTCGTCGGCAAAGTTCATATACACTTTCTGCTTCAGGGAGCTGAAATAGGCTGTCCCGCTGTGCGCCCCATCCGCCACAGAACCAGCCGGGACGTGCTTTGCAAAGGCGCTTTGTCCTGCCTGGGTGCCGGTAGCGAAGCGGGCTTCCAAAGCGTCGCCATAGTCCTGGGTCATGCCGGGCATACCCCGGACGGCGGTAGAAAAATGCTGTTGTTCCGGGGTGGGTGCTGGTATTGTACCACCGGCCTGGGGTGGTGTCAAACCTAGTCCCGCCCCCTGCACGAACTTCTGACGCCACTCGTCGAAGCCCATATCGGCGGGGACCTTGGCGGTGGTGCCGTCCGGGTTGCGGGTCCAGCGTTCCCCCAGACCCGCCATGTCGGCGTAGTAGGGACAGGTGCAGCACCGGCACCAGGGATGGAACGGCGGAGCGGTGAGGCCCACCTGGTACTCCGACATTTTGAAAACCTGGCCGTCCATCGCCCCGCATATGTCGCAGGTGTCTTTGTCGAAGGTGGCCACGACCTTGAACCGCTCCACCCCCAGCTCCGTGAAGCTGTCCTTTTGGGCGGCGCTGGAAAAGGCAGCGGCCTCCGTCATAACCAAGCGGCCCGCCTTGCCCCTGGACACTTTGAACTGGTGGGAAATGGCGGCGATGGCCTTGTCCGGGGCCTCACCTCGAATGATCATTTGCGTGAGCTGGGTGTTCACGCTGTTCACCAAGGCTTGCTTGTTGGTCCAGCAGCGATCCCGGAAGGTCAGGTTATCCGCCGTCCAGGGCCGGGAGAGGACCTTTGCAATAGTCGCCTCGTTGATGGCCTGCATGGTCCAGCCCACCCCAAGGCCCCGCTGAAGCTCAAAAGCGGTGCCGTAGTAGCTGCCCAGGTACATTTCACGAGCAGCGGCGTCTACAAGGTCAAGCTGATTGGCGTATAGCGCCTCGGCCTGCTGCTGGATTTGGAGCTTGATGGCCTCCAGCCGGGAAACGTGCACCCTGGCGCTGGCGTTCTCCAGCTGGCGCATCCAGGCCCCGTCTATGGCGTTCTGCTGTCCATAGGCGATATACTCGCCCACGGTCCAGCGGAACTCCGCCAGCTCCCCGGCGGTCAATAGTCGCTTGGCGTCGGCCAGGGAGATTTGATTGTTGGCGGCAAACCGCTGATACCATACAGCGATCTGGCGCTCCACCTCCGCCTGGGCGGCCATGAACTGGCGCTCCATGTTTTCCACATAGGAAAACGAGCGGTCTTTCAGCGCGTCCTCCATCAGCTTCATGCGCTGGGACCAGTAGGCGGGGTTATTCTGCCTTGTCATCACCCTCACCGTCCTTCACGGGCGGCGTACCCTTGCCGGTCGTTCCGCCTGCTCCATGGGTGGCTTCAAAGGCAGCCCGGTATGGATCAGCGGCGGCCTCCTCCTCCTTTTCCTCCTTCAGCCGTTTCAGCTCCTCCTCCGGGTCCGTGACCCAGGGGTGCATCTTCACGATGGTTTCATTGGAGAGGATACCCACCGACGCCTTGCAGTTATTGATGGCCTCGGTTTCGTTGATCAGAACGTCCCGGTCAAAAATAATCTTGACCTCGGTGCCCTCAAAGCTGCCCTTACTGGTGTTGGCCAAGTGCTTGTTGACGAACCACAGCAATTCCTCAAACGCGGCCTGGAACTCGGTCTCGATCCCGTTGGCGTCCAGGTCAATGTCGGAGTACATAGACTGAATGTTCATCTGATTGGGGTTGCCGCTCATGCGCTCGTCCTTGGCGTCATAGCCACGAGCGTTTTCTATGATGGCGTCCTTCAGCAAGGCCAGCAACGTCTTGAAGTTCTCCGCATTGACCTCCAGCGTCAGGGTGTCCACGCCACCCTCCGTATTCTCATAGGACCGCACTTTGATGGCCCCATAGGTGGCCAGGTTGTGTCGGAACCGGCCCAGGTCCTCCCCGTCATAGTTCCGAATGACCAGGATGGTGTTGTGTACGTCCTCCTCCATCTGATTGGCGAAGTTGGAGAGGACGTCATTGTAGGCGTCCTGGAGGCACTTCACCCTGGAAAGCAGCGGCAGCTCATGGTGGGAGCTTTTGAAGCAAACCAGGGGGATACGCTCCCAGTTGTAGGTCTTAGCCTCCCCGCTGTCCTCGTCCGTTTCGGTGATGTAGGGGCCGGAGCGGGCGTAGTCGTCTGGGATCAGGGTGCCGTCGTCCTTACGGATGAAGCAATCCACCCCGCCCCCGTGCATGACCTCGACCTTGACCACTTCCTTGGTCTGCTCTGTCTCGTCGTATTCCTGGACCATGTAGACGTGAACGGCGGCGTCCAGGATCGTGTGGTCGGCGTCGGCCCAGAATGGTAACACTTCATCTGCTGGGAACCGCTTGAAAGCCAGCTCCCCGGCCTCATAGTACGGATACACCCAGCTCTTGCCGCCGACCCATGCCCCCTCGCCAACGGCCCGGAGCAGCCGCCGGAACCGAGCGCCCAGGACAGCGTTCAGTGCCTCGGCGTACTGCTTGTTCTCGGTGTCAAAGGAAAACGGGCGTCCGAAGGAGTAGTTGGTCTTTTGGTCCACCATCTTGGCATACTGATTGTTGACCATGCGGTTGTTGGGGAGGTGCTTCAGCTCTACCACATGGCCGTCGTCATCCAGGGCCATGCGCTTCCGGCCAAGCACCGCCTGTTTCCCGTCGTAGTACAGCTCCCCATTGATTTGCCGCTTGCGCTCTGGGGAGGCCAGCCAGGCGGTGATCTCCAGCTCCAGGAACCGCTTGTCGGTCATGCCCCGGCGGAAGTTAGTGGCTGTCCGGGCCACGCAATCATCCCGCAAATTCAAAATAACCATAGCCGCTCACCTCACAGGCAGCCCGCCTCTTTCCAGGCGGCGCACAATTTGGGACCTTGCAGGGCAATCCAGTCCACCATTTCCTCGTTCTTGGCCCAGGCCCCCTCCACGGTGCTGGAGCTGTCCGCCAGGCCGCTCTCGTTGAAAAAGGCGTGAACGATCTCATGCCGGAGCGTTTCTTTTTGCGCTGCCGCCACGGTGCCGGGTTGCTCATGCTCCCAGCCCTTATAGGTCGCCATATCGCAAACAACGATTTCTTTTGTCCAGCTGTCGCAATAGCCGTCAATGGACCGGCGCGAAAAAACCTCGTCCTCGTCGTATCTCTTGACAGCGATGGTGTACCGCGTCCCCAGAATATCCACGGTTTGCATAGTTGCACCTCCTAAAAACTGAAAATGTCCGGCGCAAAAATGCGGTGGACAAAATACCGAACGTCGTCCATGGCGTGGTCGTTCTCCTTAATGGGCTTATCGCCGCCGGGGGCCTTTTCATCCCAGCGGTACAGCCCAAACTCCCGAATACAGTCCGCGCAGCCCTCGCAGATGAACAGCCGCCCAGTTTGGAGCTGGGTAGCCACGTCCCGGATTCCGTCCAGCACGGCGTTGGACGCCTTAATGTCGTGAAAGCGCCCGTGCCGCCGGATGGTCTCCAGGAAGGAGGCCGCCGACGGGTCCACGATCACGCCCCGGATGGGGAGATCACCGGCCAGCTTCTCCAGCTCCGTGTAGTACTCCTCGTCGGTCTGCTGGTGGCCCTCTTTCCGGCTGTTGTAGTAATACTCCCGCATCCGATACCATACCCCGTCAGCCCGGCCCCACAGGCCCATGCTGGTGGGGTTGGCGGTGCCGTAGTCCACGCTGATGTAATAGCGGTCATAGGGCCGGGGGACCGCCGGGACAACGTGGAAGTCCTTGTTGAACATGGTATAGATCAGACCCTCGGCCACCACCCACAGCCCCCGGATGTAACGGTCATAGAACACCCCGGAATACATACCCTCGTACCGCTCCCGGATACGCGGAGGCAGGGCCAGGTTGTCGTCCATGGTGAAATGCAGATGGAGGGCGTTCTTTTCCTTGGGCTTATTACCCTCTACCCAGTTTTTATAAAACCAATGTTCAGGGCCTTCCGGGTTACAGTTGAACCAAAACTTGCTCCCCTCAATAGAGCAGCGGGCCAGGGCCTGCTCCACAAAGGATTGGGGTTGCAGGGCCACCTCGTCCAAGAGGACGCCCGCCAGGGTGATGCCCTGGATCAGCATATAGGACGACTCGTCCCGCCCGCCGAACAGGAAATAGGCGTTCTCCCGCCCGGTGCCGTCGGATATGACCAGCTTGTTTTCCGCCCGCTTCTCCACAATGGTCAAATCCGGTGGAACCCAGTCCCGCAGATTGAGGATCACATTTCGGCGCAGGCTCTCGATGGTCTTGCCGCAGATGGCGAATTTCTGGCCGTTGAACATGGCCATACTCCAGAGGACGAAGCCGACGGTCATGCACACGGTCTTGCCGGAACGAATGGACCCGTCGCACACCAAGGCGTCACGGCCCCGGAACCGGGGCTGCTGCCACCAAAGCATAGCCAGCAGCTGGCGCTTACTCAACCTCTGGTAAATCATCCGTGTCTACCTCCTCGGCCCCCATGATAGCCGACAGCAGATTGTTTTCTGTGTTAGACGCCCCGGCTCCGGCCTGTTGCTCACGCTTGAATTTTAGTTCGTCCTTCCTTAGCTTCAATTCCTGCCTGCGGATATCAAGGGCGGGGCTTTCCCCAGCGGTGTCCCGGATGAACTCCGCCGCCCGGACATCCCCTTTCATGGCCTCCAGCATGATACCGGCCAGAAGTGCATCCTGATAAGTGGCGCTTTCCTCGCTATATCTAAAAATACCCAGTAACTCCTTGATGGTAGCCATGAGTTTTGTCTGCGTATTTGCCGAGAGCGGCGTATTCAGCAGCATAGCGGCAGCCTGACGCATAGCCTTTTTACGGCGTTTTGCCGCACCTGACGCTTGCCCGCCTTTTCTGCCATTCTTCACGGCTTCCTCACGGCTTTGCTCACTGGTGAAGGGGGTTAAATTTTTCTCATTGGCCATATCACCACCTTCCCTCCCGAAAGCGGGCCAGCATACTTATCGCCGGTGATAGTTCTCCGGGTCAGCTATGTTGTAGGTACACCAGTTACAGTCCCGGATGCAGCCCACGCACTCCGGGGGAATTGTGTCCAAGTTGGACACCGGCCCACAAAGGGCCAAAAGGTCCCGCCGCTCCAGCCTGGGCCTACTGCTGGCTGTACTCAAACTCGGACTTGGCGAAGTTACCGGGCTTTTCCTCCCCCGGCTGCTCCTCCTCGTCGGCCTTGATGCCCCAGTCCAGGTCCAGGTCCCCGAAGTCCAGCCCCTCCAGCTCATCGGCCAAAAGGTCCAGGTCCCAACCCGCCAGCTCGGCGGTCTTGTTGTCCAGCAGGCGGTATTTCCGCTTCTGTTCCTCGGTCAACCCGGCCTTGACAATGACCTCGGCCTCTTTCCGTTTCAGCTTCTTCAGCGCCCGGTATCGGGTATGCCCGGCCAGGATCACGCCATCCTCGTCCACGACGATGGGGGCGACATAGGTACACTGTTGAATGCTCTCTACCACTGAGGCCACCGCCGGATCGTTGCGCCGGGGGTTTCGCTCATACGGACGGATCTCCGACAGCTTCTTGGTCACCAGCTGCATTTCCATTGTTCGCTGCTCCTTTTCGTGATGTGCCCGCCGCTGGCCTCGTTGGCGACCGCTGCCAGCCCGGACCATGCCCCACGCAAAGGAGAAACGCGGGGCCAAAAGCCGCCCTTCCCAAAAAGAATGGCGGCCCCCAGCTCGTGGGGGTCGCCTGGATTGTCAGGATTTTACTTTTTATTGGGAACGCTTCTTGGGCCGCTGATTTCTTCGCTGCTCAGAAGCGGTAGCCCACCTGCAATTATCAGGGCAATAATCACCGTCATTGTCAATGCGGTCAATAGATAGCCCTTCGCGGTATCCACTGGAAATCGCCCACGCTTTGAATTTGTCGTAGCTTTCCAGCCATTCCTTGCAAACAGTAATGCCGCGGCCTCCCCAGTCTTTATACCTCTTGTTGCGAGAATTGAGGCACCGTTGTTTCATGTTTGCCCATACTTGGTACAACTTGCTCCCCGCATCACCGTGTTTCCTTCGCCGTATTCTCACACAACCACAACTGGTAGATTGCCCCGCTCTCAAGTGATGCCCTGAAATAGCTTTTTCTTTCCCGCAGTCACATCGGCACCACCAGCAGATATTTCCAAACTTATCATTTTCTGCTTGTCTTATCACTGTCAATCTGCCAAACCGCTGGCCAGTCAAATCAATGGCCTTACCCATTCTGTACCGCCTTTTGGTCATTGACATATCCAGAAAATGCTGCCGGGTCTTTCATAGCTTTGGTTACAGAAAAGACGAGCCTTACACCATAGAGAACGCTGGCGCATTCATTGGCCCAGTCCATCGCTCCCATAGCCTCCCACAGCTCATTGACCAGTTCTGTGGGAATTTGAGCGTCTACCCGTTCCATAATGGCATCCAGTTTGGCTTTGGCCTCTGCAATACCAGGGTATTCCTGCCATATGGCCTCCCACTCGTCCGTTTGACGGATGGCCTCCATGAGCTGATAGGCCAGTTCAAAACTGCTATTCACTTTATCAAAACCCCCTGTTGATTTTAGACGGGAGGTCTGGTATAATCAAATTTACCAGACCTCCGGGTCTTGGTGCATAAGACAATCGGGGTTTGCTTTCCACGGCTCCCGGTTGTCTTATTTTTTTAGGTCGTTCTCCAACTTAGCAATCCCCCGCCGGATGGCCTCTGCTCTTGAAACCTTTTCCTGTTCGGTGTATTCCTGCAAAATGGTTTCGCTCTTAGAATCAAGCCGAATGTGAATAGGTTTCCCTTTGGGGTTGTCGGTTGGGCGGCCTATGCGCGAAGGCATTTCCATCACCTCACTTTTGTAGCCCGTAATTATATTATCATATTGGACTACAAAAGTCAAGGGGTTTTCAAGCAACTACCGAGTGCCCTCCAAAATGCGGAGAGCACCCGGTCTTAACCCTGCTATGGATTATATTATTATAGCACTTTGATCTCAAAAAATCTTCTCATTTTTTTATCATCTTTTTTACTCGGTTTCGGTAACCCCATAGAGGGCGATGGTGAACCGCCGAAGGGCGCTGTCCCGCTTGCGGTAAACCGTAGCCTGCTCCACGTTCAGCCGTTCACACAGCTCCCCGACGTTGCCCTTTGCCCGGTGGATGTAGAAGCGGTCCAGAACCAAACGCTCCTCGTCGTCCAGCACCGCCAGGGCCTTGTCGACCTGGGCCACCCACAGCCGGGCCTCCCTCAGTCGCCGCTTCAATTCGTCCCGGTGGACGATGTTGGACAGCATGGAGTCCTCCCGCGTATTGCCGCCCCCGGACACAGGGGTGCCGTCGGTGGTGGCGCTTCGGATACCGGCATAAGCCGACTCCAGGCGCTTGATCTCCTTGGGGATGTTCTCCAGGGCTTCCCGGTGGGCCTCGTAGTTTTTCAGCTTGTCGATTGCCTCGCGTTTCCAGTTCATTGTGGACCTCCTCTCAGTCGTCCAGACCCTTCCAGCGCGGTTCACAGGCGTCCGCCGTACCCATCAGGCACTTGTTTTTACAGACCGTGCAGGCGTCGCCGTCGGCCATGACGAAATGTAGATCGTGGATAGCCTGGTCCAGCTTGGAGGCCAGAACCTTCTCCTGCTCCAGCCCCGCCGCCACCAGGCCCAGGTCACCCTCCGCCTGCTCGGCCCGGCTGGAAAGGGCCTCGTTTTCCATCTTCAGCCGGGCCAGCGCCGCCTCCAGCTCCCGCCGGTGCTGCCGCTCGGCCTCTACCTGAACCGTCAACCGGGCGTTCTCCCGTACCAGCTCCTCCGTGTAGACCTGGTCACCGTTCAAAATCACTGTTGCGCTCATAGTCAAACCCTCCTTGCCTCTTTAGCCGCTTTCTTCGCCCAGATCACACCGGGGTCCTTATCGGTCAAGACCCGCCCGCTGGCGCATTGGACACACTTGATCCGCCACTTGGGCTGGCCGGGGGAAGCGCCCCGGACCCTCTCAAAATGCCCATAGCCCGGTTCTATCCACTTCCCGCAGCAGTAGCAACGGCCTGGGTATTTGTTCCTTGCCATAGTCAAACCTCCATATCCCTGTATTTTTTCAGCCTGGCCCGGATAGCGGCCATCATGGCGTTTTGTCCGTCGGCCTTTTCCCGCAGAGCTGCCATAGCGTCCTGCTCCACGGTTCCCTCAGCCACCAGGTAGATCACGCTGGTGGTGGCAGACCGCTGCCCCTGCCGGTGCAGGCGGTCATTGAATTGCTCGTCAAGCTCCAGGTCGTACATGGGGCCATACCAAACGACGATGTGCCCGCCGTCCTGGAGGTTCAGCCCATGCCCGACCCCGGCAGGGTGGGCCACCAGCAGCGGTATCTCCCCACGGTTCCAGGCCGCTATGGTGTCGCTGTTCTTCAGCTGCACCGCCTGGGGGAACCGGGCCATGATGCGGTCCCGCTCATGCTGGTATCGGTAGGCCACCAATACCGGCTCCCCGGCGGCCTCCTCCAGAACATCCTCCAGGACGTCCAGCTTGTCGGTATGAAGCTCATGGGCGACGTGGTCCTCGTCGTAGACGGCCCCGCCCGCGATCTGCAACAGCTTTCCGTTTACCGCCGCCGCACTCCCGGCGTCTATGACGTCCTCGGCCAGCTCCAGAAGGGCGTCCCTCTCCATGCTCTCGTATAGGGCACGGGCCTCCGGGGACAGGACCACCGGCCTCACGGTTTCCACCAGCTCCGGCATCTTCACGTTGCCCTTTGTTTCCAGGCTGACGCAAATATCGGAGATCAGGCTGTAAACCTGGTCCTCCGCCCCCGGCCTGGGCTTCCACTCATAAATCACATATCCATTCTGGCGGCCAGGGGTGAAGTATTGATTGCGGTATGCGGTGAATGTCCGGCCCAGCCGTTCCCCCTGATCCAGTAAGTACACCTGCGCCCAGAGGTCCAACAGGCTCCGGGGGCGGGGGGTGCCGGTCAGGCCCCACAGGTGCTTGATCAGGGGCCGCACTTTCCGCAGGGCCTTGAAGCGTTGGGAGCTGGGGTTTCGGAAGCTGGACAGCTCGTCAACAATCACCAGGTCAAAGGGCCATTTCAGGCCGTAATACTTCACCAGCCACGCCACGTTCTCCCGGTTGATGCAATAGACGTCGGCGCTCCGGGCCAGGGCCGCCCGCCGCTGTTGTGCGGTCCCCAGGACCTTGCTGATCCGCAGATGGCGGAGGTGGTCCCACTTCTCGCTTTCCCGGCTCCAAGTGTCCTCCGCCACCCGCAGCGGTGCGATTACCAGGACCTTGGACACCTCGAAGCTGTCATACAATAGCCGGTCCGCCACTGTCAGGGCCACGGACGTTTTCCCCATGCCCGGCTTCAAAAACAGCCCGGCGGCGGGGTGGGCCAGGAGGTAGTCAATACAAAACTGCTGGTATTCGTGGGGGGTGTACTTCATGTCCGGCCCTCCCCGCTGATGGCGGCCATCATGGCATCGACGGCAGGCTTGCTATCCGGCACAAAGACACGGAAGCCCAAAGCCCGAAGCCGCCCATGCACATAACGCTGCCTCCGCTTCGGGGTCTTGCCGAGGTCCTTTGTTTCCGCAAAGTAGACCCTGGCCCCCGGAAGGAGTATCAGCCGGTCCGGCACCCCGGTCCACCCAGGGCACACCAGTTTCAAGGCGAGGCCGCCTGCCGCTTTTACTCTGTCGCGGAGATATGCTTCCACTGTTTTTTCCATAGGTCCTCCAAATTCACAAACGCTTGGGATTTTGGCCAGGTTGCCGGTTGCCGCCTCTCGCGCGCGTATATGCTGGCGCATTAAGCGGGCAATACGCGCTTTTTTCTCTTTAATCCCTTTAATTTCAGTTTCATTTAGGATTTACGGCAACCACGGCAACCGCCCCCGGTATTCCCTGACAGCTCAATGGTTTATCCCGGTTGCCGGTATCGGCAACATAGCGGCAACCACGGCAACCAAAACGGGGCCTTCCGGTTGCCGTACTATGGAGAACGGCAACCACGGCAACCGGGATAAATCGGCTTTACTCGGTCATGCGCTCAAAGCACCTCTGCACCCCGTAGGGGCCGCATTTCTGCTTTTTGGCAACCTCCCGCCAGCCGGGCATATTCCGCATGATAGCCCGTAGCTGGTCCCCACGCTGGCGGTCCAGTCGGCTGGTATCCTCTTGAAAAAGCTCGTTCCAAATCTCCGCAATACAAACCCGGTTCCGCCGGATCACACCCTGCCCGGCGGCCAGTTCATCACAAAGCCAGAGCTGCCGGGCGGCCTTGTCCTTCTTCTCCCAGTCCTCCGGCAAGGGCCGGTCCAGGAACTCCGCCACCTCCCCGGCCCGTGGGTCGTCCTCGGTGAAATTCTGCTGTTGCTCCAGAGCGTAGTCCGCCAGCTCCGGCGGCAGAATCAGGGCCTCCCCGACCTGGTACATGGTGACAGCCTCGGCCCACAGCTGGTCAATGACGGGCTGGGTCAGGTCGCCCCATACGGTTTTAACCGGGGCCTGCTCCCCCAGGCGCACAGGCCAGAAGCGCCGGTTGCCGGTATCGTCCCGGAGAAAAGCGGTGCTGTTGGTGGTGCCGATGAACACGCACTGGCGGGGGTGGTCCTCCACCCGGCGGCCATAGGCGGCCCGGTAGCTGTCCACCTGCTTGCTGATGAAGTTCTTGATGGTCTCGATCTCTATCTTCCGCATAGCGGCCAGCTCGCCCAGCTCAATCAGCCAGTAGCCCTGGAGGCCCTCATACGCCTCCTTGGTGCCGATCCCGGCCAGGCTGTCCGTATACCAGCCGTTGGCCATCTTCGCCACAAGGGTGCTTTTTCCGCGCCCCTGGGGGCCTGCCAGCACCAGCACATAGTCGAATTTGCATCCCGGCTCAAAGACACGGGCCACCGCCGCCATGAATGTTTTCCGGGTCACAGCGCGGGTGTAGGGGGTATCCTCCGCCCCCAGGTAGTCCACGAGCAGCGTATCCAGGCGGGGAGTCCCGTCCCAGGATAGCCCCTCCAAATAGTCCCGAATGGGGTGGATTGCGTTGGTCTTGGCGGTGCGGATCATGCCGTCCATGATTTTCTCTTTTCCGGTCAGCTTGTAGTATTTCTCCAAATACCAGCGCAGGGCGCTGTCGTCGGCGTCGTTCCACGTGCTGCCGTTGACATGGTCGGCCACCTCACGCCAGGGGAGGTCCCGCAGCGCCACCGGGCGCACCTTCAGGTCGTTGTAGGCGATGGCCCCTTTTAACAGGGGGTCATGGCATAGGATGATAAAAGCGTTGTCAATGGTGGAGAGGACCTTGCCCTTGCGGTCTACCTCCAGGCCGTCCTCCCAGTGTTCGTCGTCCTCGTCGCCGGGGTGGTCAAAGTCGGCCTTTGCCCGGTCCAGGCGTTCCCGGTTCAGCAGCCGCTTCACCTCCACATCCCCCGCCGCCAGGTCCTGCATAGACAGGAATGAGGGGCGGCGGGACATGGGGGTATCCGGGGCGGCGTCCTCGTCCTGGTCCCCATAGAGGTGGACCCGGACCAGGTCAAAGGCGTTACACAGCTTCCCGGAGGCCGGGTCGGTGGCGTGGTTGGAGTAGGCAAACACGCCACCGTCGTACAGCACCAGCCCCGCCGCCGTGGACCCCTTGACGTAGGTGTAGCGGTCCGGCAGGGCGCAGGCGGTATAGACGTCGGGCAGGAACTTTTCAATAGCGGCGTCGATGTCGTAGCACCGGCAGAACGCCCCCACGATCCCCGGCTTCTCCAGGGGGTTGCCCTGCTTCTTGGCCTCACGGCTCCGGGCGGCGTTGACACGGGAGGACGTGGGCCAATAGGACGTGTCCCGCCAGTCGGGGTATTGGGCCAGAACCTTGTCCGGGTCCAGCCAGGGGGCGTCCCGGTATTCAGGCTTGAACTCCCCATTGGCCGCCGTGCTGGGGTAGTACATGATCCGGGTGGCCTGGTAGGTGGTATCGTCGAAAAGGTCAATGCCCAGGTCCCCAGCCACCCGGCGGCCCAGGGCCTCGTATTCCTCCACCGACACAGGCCGGGCCAGGGGGATCACGAACCGCAGGCGGGGCTTCTCCGGGGTGTGCTTGTGGGTGGGGTAGACCGCCACGGCGCAACCGTACACCAGGTCAAAGGCGTCCAGCATATCAGACTGGGCGAAGTCGGCGTCGAGGGTGAGCAGGGTGCGGTGTTCCACGCACCCCGTCTTGCGCCTGCCCTCTTTCAGCCAGCCGCCAACATAGGCCCCCACGTCCTTGATGCGGTCCTGTTCCTCCTTGCCCATCTTGAAATATTCCTGGATGGTCTCTTTGGTGGTGGTAGTCCGCAGCAGGGAGGGAAGGAACTCGGACCAAGACAGCGCCTTGTTTTTCCCGGTCTTGGCCATCCGGGAGCTGAAGGTGGAGATGTGAATTTCTCCGTCATAGCGAAGGCTTATCATGGGGTCCCCTCCCTCCAAAAAGTAAATACTTGAAAATATAGAAAAGCTGTGTCAGGTATGGGTGCTTTTGCATATACCCTCTATTTTTCATCCGCCTGCACCCCTCCTTAGTCCTTCATGTAGAAGCCGGCCTCGAAGCCAGCCGCCCGCAGGGGCAGCCCCGGTGCCCAGGCCAGGGGGCGGCCCATGATTTCCTGCATCTCCGCCAGGGACCCCGTACCCTCCGGCATATCGGCTATGACCTCGTCGTGGACATGGAACACAATCCGATACCCAGCGGCCTCCAGGGCGGTCATGGCGTCCCTCAGACAGTCCCTCGCGGTGGCCTGGGTGATGTTCTCCACCAGCTTGCCGCCGTAGGATTTCTGGCGGCAATACTGCCGGTTCTGGCCCACGCCCATATAGGTGAGGCCCAGCTTGTCAAACTTCGGTTCTGGCCGCAGTTCCGGCTTGTAGTAGGCCAACCGCCGCCCGGAAGGCAGGGTAATGAAAAGGTAGTCGGCCTCGCGTTCAAACCGTATGCCGTGGGCCAGGGTGCTGGGGCGGCCCTGCACGGCGTTGATCGCCGCCTCCTCCACCGCGTACCAAAAGTGGACGATGTTCTGATTGGCCTTGCGCCACCGCTTCACGATGCCCGGCAGCTCGTCCTCCGGGATGCCGGATTTCAAAGCGCCCATCTGAATCAGCGCCCCGGTGCTGCCCTGGTAGCCGCAGGCCAACGTGGCCACCTTGCCCTTGGAGCGCAGATCGGCACGAGCGCCGCCCTTCTTGATTTGGTCCTTGGGCACATGGAACATCATGGAGGCGGTGGCCTCGTAGATCAGGCCGTCCCCATAGAACTCCTGGAGAACCCAGTCCTCGCCCGCCAGCCAGGCCAGCACCCGCGCTTCAATGGCCGAGTAGTCGGCTATGATGAACCGGCAGCCCTCCGAGGGGATGAACGCGGTCCGTATCAGCTGGGACAGGACGAAGGGCGGGGAACCGTAGGCCAGCTCCAGCAGGTCAAACTCGCCGTTTTTGACAAGTTCGCGGGCGGTAGATAGGTCATTGAGCTTATTTTGGGGCAAATTTTGAACTTGAACCAGCCGCCCGGCCCAGCGCCCGGTCCGGCCAGCGCCGTAAAATTGCAGAAGATTGTGGACCCGGCCATCCTGGCAGCGGCCCCGCTCCATGGCCTCGTACTTCTTCACGCTGGTTTTGCCCAGCTCTTGCCGGAGCTGCAGCACCCGCCGGGTGGTATCGTCCGGGGCCGCCTCCAACAGCGGGGGGATGGCGTTCTTGTCCAGGCTGTCGGTCACCAGGCCCCGGCCCGCCAGCCACCCCTTTAACTGGGCGTCGCTGTTGGGGTTTCCCAGGGCGGTCAGCTGGCGGGCCTCGGCCATCAGCCGGGCGGAGTATTGACCGTCCAGCTCCAGGGCCTTGTCCAGCAGCCCGGCGTCCAGTCGCACACCCCGGTCATTGATGCGCTGATCCAGCTCCCAGGCGGCAAGCTCCGCCGGGGGCCTGGGCCAGCGGGCCAGGCGGTCCCGGATGTCGGTCTCTACGTCCACGTCCCGCACGTTGTACTTGCGGAACCGCTCCCACTTGTCGGGGGCGTCCTTGGGGTAGTGCCGGGTGCCGTCCTTGGCGGGCTTGCAGAAGTAGCGGATCAGCTCCGCCCCCTCGGTGAGCTTCTGCTTTTCCAGCCCCAGGGCAGCCCCCACCTGGGCCAGCGTACCGGGCAGCCCCAGGGTGGCCGCCTGGACCATCGTACAGCGCCACTGCTCTGGGGGCATAGGCCGGGCAAAGTACCGGGCCAGACAGGTGCGCTCGAAGGAGGCGTTGTAGGCGGTCTTGACTACCTCCGGGCTGGTGAGCAGGCACAGAAACTCGTCCAGGTCACCCGCCGGGAGGTCAGAGAGGACCGGCGGCAAAAGCGTGGGGTCCGCATCCTCGCTGTCGGCCAGGTCGATGATCCGGGTGGGCTGGTCGTCTACCCGATAGCTAATCAGCAGTATGGTGAAGTCAGGGGCTTCGGTGTAGGGCCGAACCCCGGCTTTTTGTAGGTCCACGCTGGAATAGGTTTCTATGTCCACTCCCATAATCATGTTGTTTTCCCCCTTTCGTGGACCACGGCCCCCGCCGCCGGATGGACAGCGGGGGCCGCCTTTCGTTTTCACATGATGTCGCCCAGGTCGTCGCCGTCGCCCATGTAGCCGTCGTCGAAGTCGTCCTCGGCACGGCTGCCGCCGGACAGGCGCTCACCGTCGCAGATTTTCTGCACATTGTTGAGGCCCACGGCCACACCATTATTGCCGTTGCTGGAGAAGGGGTAGAACATCAGGGAGAACCGGCAGTAGCACCCGCTGTAAATCTCCTCCTGGTCCATGATGGCGTTGCGGGCCAGGTCCACCACGCCCGGCTGCTTGCTGGAGTTGGCGTTGAGGAACCAGCAGCCCTGGAACGCCTCGTCCTCCGGCCTTTCCTCGTCGCCGTCCCTCATGGGCAGCTTCAGCTTGGGGGGCTTCTTGCCCTTCCACTTGGCCTTGATGCCGTCCTGGGTGGCCGCCTCCATAGCCGCCTCCACCTTCTTGGTCATGGCTGTGTCGCTCTTGGGCCAGATGATGCAGGCGCTGTACTTCTTGGGGGACTTCTCGTCCATGCTGGACGGCTCCCAGATGTGGGCGTAGGACAGGCGGCACTTGCCGGTAATCACCTTGCAGGGGTTGTTGACGTTGTTAGCCATTTTCAATATCCTCCTTAAAATCTTCTGCCGCTTTGGCGGCGGTGTTGATGGGGGGCCGCTTGTCGGCCTCCGGGACTAACGTGGGTGCGCCTTCGGGCTTGATGATGTACTGCCCGGCCAGCTCTCCGAATTTCTTCTTGCCGACCAGCTTTTCCATAGCAGTCAGGCCCAGCAGCTCGCGGGGTTTGTAGATGTCGGCCACTTTGTAACCGGCCTTGCGGAGAGCGGCGGCGATGCTGTCGGTGTCTGCATACTTGCGGTTGCTTCTGCCCTCCACCACCTTGTAGCCGGGGAAGCTAACCCCCTGGTTGATCGCAGCGTCCAGGGCGTAGTCCTCCACGCTCTTGGCCCAGGCGGTCAGGGCGGGCAGCCGGGCCAGGACCTCGGCCACCTCGTCAGGGGACAGGAGCGGCGGGTCTGCGAAGTCCCGCTTGGCAAGCTCCAGCTGGTAGTCGCGGTGCGCCCGGCAGATGGGGGAGGCCCGACACCACCGGCAAGTCCCCTCACCGGGGCAGAAGTCCCCCTCGCCCGCCCAGGCCAGGACGGCCCTGGGCTTCAGCTCGTTCTCCGCCCAGTCCAGCAGCTCCGCCCGCGTGACGGTAGCGGTGGAGATACTGTCAAGCCGGGGCTGGAAGATGTTCATGCGGATGGTGCTGATTTCATAGGCCCAGGAGAGGGCCAGATAGCAGCCCAGGGCGTACAGCTTCATTTGCGGGTTGTTCTCGGCGCTGACGGGGACGCCCTTGCCGTATTTGAGGTCCACCACGTCCATCAGTCCGTCGGAAATGATGATGGCGTCCGAGGTACCAAAGCCCTCCGGCACATACTCGTCGAACTTCACCGTCTGCTCGATGAAGATACGGGGATCAGCGCACCGGGTCTTGGCCTCGGCCATACGTTCCTCCACGAAGGCGGCGTAGGCTTCCATGCACTCCCCCATCTCACCTGAGTACAGCGGGTCAGCCTGGGCGGCCTCCAGATCGGCGGTGATGTCGGCCCCCTCCCAGCGTTTCCTCAGAAGCAGCTCCCCGATGCGGTGGACCAGGGTGCCCTCCTGGGCGTACTCGCTGCCCTTGTCCTCGATACCCTCACCCAGCCGGGCGCTGGGCGGGCAGGCCATCCACATATGGGCGCTGGACGGCCCCAGCAGAGCGTGGAGGTCAGGCATTCTTCTCACCCAGCCCTTCCAGGTCGGCCAGGAAAGCGGCCCGGTCATTCTCCGCGATAGCCGACATCCCGGAGACTCCGTACTTCTGAAGGATGGCCACCACGGCCTCCTTGCCGTACTTCCGGGACGCCTCGATCCCCTTGGCTCTCACCTGCTCCACCGTGGGCACCGGCTCCGGCTTATCACCAGGGGCAGACGTCGGGCCATTCGCCCCATCCACAGGGCCAGGAGCCGCCGTAGGGGCCGGGGCGGGCTTGGGGGTATCAGAGATAGGCTCCTGCACCGGGGCCTCCTGCTGGGGCTGCGTGGCCCCGTTCTGGGGCTTGGGCTGGGGCTGGTCGGTGGGGGCCTGCGCCTGGGCGGCGGCCAGCTTCTTTTCCTCGTGCTTCTCCGCCTCCAGGATGCGGCTGGCGGCGGCGTAGACGTCGGCATTCTGCATACAGTGCATACCGAACGCGGTCAGGGAGGACAGAGCCTCCAGGGGCGTGTTGCCCGTGACTTTGATTTCCACCATGGGTTTCCTTCCTTTCGTGTGTTGTGATAACGGATTACCGGGTGCCCTGGCGGGGCGTCCCCTTCTTCTTGGTGCGCAGGATATAGATGCACTGGTCCTTGCGGTAGAGGTCAAACACCTCCTGGAGCTTGTGGGTGAGGCGGAAGTTCCGCACCGTGTCATACCGGCGCTTGGCCTCCGCCGGGGTATCGTACTCGAAACACATATTTTTCTGCTGCCCGGCCATGAACACCTTGATGGCCGCGACCTCCTCGCTCTCCTTGGCACCGTTCCGGCGCTCCGGCAGATGCTCCAGGTCATAGGTGATTTTCATTTAGCACACGCTCCTTGCATAGATTGAATAGTTCTGATTATCATCCGTGACAATATCGCCCCAGGTCAGTCCGTCGGTGCCAGGGATAGGGGCGTCAAGGCTGATGGTCTTGATCCGGCGGTCCTGCTTCTGCCGCTCATTGTGGACAGCAGAACTCATGGCTTTCCAGACGATGGTGCTGAACTCGTACTTGTACAGCTCCGGGCGCCGGAACCAGTTTTTCACCGTGAGCAGATACCGAAAAATGACCACATCAAACCACTCGTCCGACGAGAGCCTTTGCGCCGAGAGGAACCGATTGACCATATAAAAGTTCTGCTCGGCCAAGGTCTGCTCCGCCGGGGACAGCGGGCTAAGCGATGCCCTCATGAGCGGCCCCCTCCAGTTCGGCCTCCTCCTGAAGCTGCTGGACGTTGTAGAAACTGGCAGCGGCCTGGAAACCCTTCCGGGTGAGGTAGAACAGCGTAAAGTCTCCGATGCCATAGGCGTTCCAACCGCCATCAATTTTCTTGGCGTGGCACACGGCGTCCCGGCCAAACAGATGCGCCGCCCGGAAACCCGGAACACAGTCCGCCTGGCCCAGCAGCACAGCCTCACGGCTGAACAGCTCGTCGACCTGGTTTTTACTCAGAATAGCCATTTTGAAAATCCTCCTTGTTTTTCGGGAGGGGGTGTGCTATAATGGCAGAAATCCCCCTCGTGGGTTATGGGCTTCACATCCAAACGCTTTGGTCGGCAGGTTGGATGTGGGGCCTTTCACTTTGCGTCGGGGGCCTCCGGCGCTATGGACTTGATCCGCCGCACTGCACGGAGGGCGTTGTCGGTCAGCTGGCGCTGCCAGGCTTTCTGGCTCGGTGCCCAGCGAAACCCCTCGGCTTTCAGTTCGGCCCGGATAGCTTCATCAGGCTTTCCGTCAAAGACGATTTGGAGCCGGTTCATCTCGGCATTGACCACGACCCGACCACCGTCAAACTCCCAGCCCTCCTGTGCCGGTTCAGCGGCCCGCTTCTCCAGCTCCTTTATGCGGGCCTCATACCGCCGAATGTTGGCGTTGTTGTTGGAAAGCTCAAAGGCGGGGTAGCCGATGCGGCCACAGTAGTCCGGCTCCCGAAGCTGCTTGATTTCCTCCGGGGTATAGCCCAGTTCTTCCAGCTTGGCATCGCCCTTCGCCTTGTCCTTCATGCGGATGGCAGCGTTGGCGGCTTTCATAAGCTCCTGGTGCTTCTTCAACTTCTCCACTTTGGCTTTCAGCTTCTCCAGGGCCTGCGGGTCGTCGCCGCTTATGCCGCCCATGCCAGTGCTGCGGATTTTGGAGAGCAGCCCTTGAATATAGCTGAACTCCTCCGAATTTCGGTCCCAGGCGGCGTTTTGCTTCTCCTTTTTGCGGACGGGGAAGTTGCTGCCGCCAGCAATCAGGATAGAGGGGCACCGGGTGTCAATGCTGTGCCGCTGGTTCACGTTCTCGGCCAGCTTTTTGGCATAGAGGTCCAGCAGCTGGTCGATTCTCTCATGGTACATGGGGTCCACCCGACGCTTCTGCTGCTCTGCGATCTCGGCGGCCTCGTCCACCATGCGCTGGTATTCGGCGGTGGCGCTGCCGGGCACGTAATCGTAGAAGCTGTTCATTTCCTTGGCCCGCCGGGCCAAGTCCTCGTTGATGGGGTAATACTTGCTCATGCGCTTGCATCCTTTCACGTTGGCCGTTTGGCGTCGATCCGCCGGATGCCGCCCAATACACAGGGCGCAGGCTCCGCCCGGTTCGTCCCCATCCGTAACAGGGTCAGAACATCGTCCAGGTTGATCAACGCTTTACTCCCGGCCCATACAACGGGCACCTTGCCGTCTTTCACAAGCTGCCTGACGTAGTGCTCGGTCACTTCGGAGCCGGGGTCCTGGGCCTTGATTTCAGCCACGATTTTCGGGGCCGTCCGCATACGCGGGATAGTTCCTTGCTCCATTGGGGCCTCCTTCTCACTCGCTGACTTCTTCACCGACCGGGTTACGCAGAAGCTCGTCTACAGTAACGCCAAAGTAGTCCGCCACAAGTTTGAGCTTATCAACCGTCGGAGAAGATACGCTCCAGTTGCGAACCGTGGCATTGCCGAGGCCGGTTTCCCTCTCCAGCTTGGCGATGCTAACCCCGGTCTTTTTGCAAAGCCTGGAGATGTTGGTGAAGATCATGCTATTCACCCTCCCTTCTTTTTTGGTCGAATTTAGAGAAAAGTCTTGACAACCTTTAGAGAATAATCTAAAATGTGAATTGTCACCTTCACTAAGAGAATTCCCTCGGCAGATTTAGGCTTTTCTCTAAATCCTACGGCCATTATATAGGGAACTCTCTAAATTGTCAAGCCCATTTTTAGGGCTTTCTCTAAAAAATTTTTTGGAGGGTCCTTATGAACAGCGTTGAACGTGTACGGCAACTTTGCAAAGAACGGAAAATCCCGGTTTATCGACTTGAAAAAGACCTGGGATACGCAAACGGGTATATTAACCAGCTTCGCAAAGGCGTTTTCCCGGCTGACCGGCTCCTGGAAATTGCAAACTATTTCTCGGTGTCTGTCGATTTCCTTATGACCGGCGTTGAAACAGAAAAAGCGCCCGCCCTTACTGAAAAGGACCGGCGCGATGTAGCGAAAGACGTGTATCAGATCATGGAGAGCCTGGAGAGCAGCGGGGAGCTTATGTTTGACGGTGTCCCCATGACCGAGGAATCCAAGGCGGCCATGGCCGCCGCTATGCGGATCGGGCTGGAGGAGGCCCGCCGCCGCAACAAGGCTCTATACACTCCGAAGAAGTTCAGAAAGGGGTAGCTCATGGATAGCAAGGCGCTTGCAGCCCGCTTGTCCAAAAAGTACGATACCAGGGACCCGTTCCGGCTGGCGGATGAAATGGGCTTCATCGTAGTTTTTGCCCCGCTGGTCGGTATGCGGGGGTTTCAACAGCGTATCAAGCGGCAAAATATTATCTATATCAACGACGAGCTGGACGAACGGCAGCAGGCCCTTGTATGCGGCCACGAGATGGGTCACCACTTCATGCACCGGGGGATGAACCGCATCTTTATGAACCTCAACACCCAGTTTGTCACCCAGAAATTCGAGAACGAGGCCAACCTGTTCTCCCTGGAGCTGATTTTCACAGACGAGGACTTGCAGCCGTTCTTGAACCGCTCCATCACCGACGCTGCGGCTTTTATGGGCGTGTCCATCCAGCTGGCCACTTGGCGGATGGAAACGGTGGTCCCTGGGGAGTGGGCCTGTTAAAACAAAAAAAGCCGCTGCTGGTGCTGGAACACCAACAGCGGCTCCGGGGACGTGATAAGATTGCACCCCTATCACGTCCCCCATTTTAGCACAAAAATGGAGGGATTACAACATGGCAACAGTAGAAAAACGCGGAAAAGGATACCGCATCACCGTTGCGGCGGGCATCGACCTCAACGGCAAGCAGATCCGTCACCGCATGGTCTGGACCCCGGACGAGAAGCTGACGCCCCGCCAGGTGGAGAAAGAGCTGAACCGGCAGATTGTCCGCTTTGAAGAACAGGTCAAGACCGGCTCCGCAGCCCTGGACGGGAACGTGCGCTTCGTAGACTTCGCGGAGCGGTACATGAAAGACTATGGCCGTCTGAACCTAAAGCCCACCACCCTGTCCAACTATGAACGGAACCTGGTCCGCATCAATCAGGCCATAGGCCACATTCGGCTGAAGGACCTAACCCCCATGCACATCCAGGCATTTTACCGCAATCTCCAGGAGGACGGTATCCGGCAGCACACCACCGCCACGGCCACCCCGGCCCTGTCCGAGTGGATCAGCCAGCAGCATATCTCCAGATCCGCCTTTGCCAAAAAAGCCGGCATCACCCATCAGACCGTGAGCCAGGCCCTAAAGGGCAACACGATCAACCAGGCGTCCGCCGAGAAGATCGCCGCTGCCATTGGCGTGGAGGTCAAGGAGCTGTTCACCGTCAATGCCGACACCACGCCCCTGGCCCCGGCCACGATCCACTCTTACCACCGCACCATTTCCTCCATCCTGGAGAGGGCGGTCAAATGGAAGTGCATCCCCAGCAATCCGGCGGAACGGGCGGAGCTGCCCTCCCTGGCCGGGCACAAGGCCCGATACCTGGACGAGCCGGACGCCAAACGGATGCTGCAGCTGCTCCAGGCCGAGCCGATCAAGTGGCGGGCACCCATCATCTTCGACCTGCTCTCCGGCCTCCGCCGGGCGGAGCTGCTGGGCCTGCGCTGGCAGGACGTCAACTTGGACGACGGCGTGGTGCATATCGTCCAGACCTCCAACTATGTGTCCGGCAAGGGCGTGTATGTCAGCACCCCCAAGACGGAGGACTCGGACCGATACCTCCGCGTTTCCCGGACCGCCGTTCTGATTCTGCTGGAGTATAAACGCTGGCAGGATGAAATGCGGGACAAGGTGGGCGACGCCTGGGAGGGCACCCCGGAGGACGACAGGATCTTCACCAACGAAGTGGGGCGGCCTATGTTCCCCACCTCCATCACCCAATGGATGGGGAAGTTCATCAAGCGGACCGGCCTCCCCCCGGCCTGCGTCCACTCGCTCCGGCATACATACGCCAGCCTGCTGATTGCGGACAAGACGCCGCTGGTGGTAGTGGCCAGCAACCTCGGCCACGCCCAGGTCAGCACCACCAACGATATTTACAGCCACGTTATAGCCTCGGCGGAGGCCAAGGCCGCCGAAGTCCTGGATAAGTTCTCCGACGACATTCACCCCAAATTCACCCCAAGCGAAAAAAAAGAGGGCGTGTCGTAAAACAGAAAAAACCCCGTAACCGTTGCGGTTACGGGGTTTCTCTTGGAGCTGCTACCCAGATTTGAACTGGGGACCTCATCCTTACCAAGGAAGCGGTCAAGCAGTCTATCCGGTACAGAAACAAGGTCATCAAAGCCCTGTCCGGTCAAGCCGTCCTCTATCAGATTTTCAAGGCTTTTGTACTCCGAAAAGCGCACAACCTGATTCTCAACTAAGGTTCTGATTTGGAAGTGAACAAGGTCAACCTCCACCTGAACCTCCAGTTCTTCATCTGTTATGGTCGTGTAGGCAATTCCCACTCTTGTCAAGTCTGAGAAGTCGGCTTCTGAACCTGCCCCGTATTCCTTACTGCAAAACTCGTTAATCAGGCTCTTTGCCTGTGCCATCAGGCGCTCAGGATTGGGAACAAAGTCCTCCACTCGGAAGCCCTGCGGCGGCGGGTCAAGCTGGGAGAGAAAGTCCTGCGAGATCGTCTCCCCGTTCCTGTTTCGGTAAAGAACAATGCTCATGGGCGATCCGTAGTAGTTTTCCTCTTTGATGTCCTTTAGGAATTGATACTCACTGGTATACTCAACGCTTTCGCCAACTGCGCCGTTTGTCCCCAGATAGTCAATCCTGCCCACCGGCTGTGATTCAACAGGGTCATCTTTGCTGGTGGAGATGACATTCCTTGTCACCCGCTCCCCGTCCTCAAGGGTTGAGATCGCCACATCATAGCCCCTGTCGTACAGAAGATTCATAAATAGTTGCAGGCGGGCTTCTGGAATCTGCAAAGGAGAATCCAATGTTTCTGCCATCCTCTGCGTGGACGAAGCAATCCCCAGAATATCGCCTATCACTCCGGCATCTTCACGAAAAGCTACAAAGGATTCCCTATCCTGAAACAGCAAAATACTGTCCGGATTTTCTGCCTTGGTCTGGCTATACAGTTGGCTCACAGATAGGTTTTCTTGAGCAGGTTCCTCTTTCCAAGCGGCGTTGAGCTTCTCGGCATAGGCATTGGCCTCCCACTCGCTCAGGAACTCTTCGCTGACACCTTCCTCGTCCACATATTGACCGTCCTGCACATCGTCCCATATGCCATAGGCAGTCTGATAGTCCCTGTCCAGCTCCACCACATGGAATCGGTCATCGGCTTTTGAAACCTCTTCTTTCGACAGGTCAGACGGAACGGGGACACTTTCGATGTCCCGTACTTTCAAATGGTCGTTGAGCGGATTTTCCTGCACCTTCCTTTCAAAGTCTGCCCTCGTCTCTTCCTTCTGAAAAAGGGGAAACTTCGTGTCATAGAGCAAAACCCTGTCACCGGCAAGGGACAGGATTTCATACTCGTCAGCACCGAAGTAGACTTTATCGCCCAGATGATATTCATAGTGCGACGCCGCTTCCGGCTCAGGCTCTCGTTCGGGTGGCGCTGTGTTCAGCACTTCACGAACAGCTTGGTGTTCCCTCTGCTCCTGTCTGCGTTCCTCCTGCTGCTCAAGCCATGCAGGGTACAACTCCACTTCTTTCGGATTCAGGTATCTGTCCATGCGAATCAGCTCGGCGATCCGTTTTTCAACCTGATTCCATTTCAGCGTGATACGGGGGTCGTGTTCTCCAAAGCCCCTTTGCAGGGTAATACCCTTGCCATCGTGCTGCTCATCAATGCCAGTGCCGGTGATAACAGGATAAGCGCCGCCCCAGCCATACTCGTTTTTGAGGAAGTCAGCGTTTTCCTTTGCAGACAGGCTCTTTTGAAACTGCTCATAGATTCGGAATTTACCCTCTGACACGCCGCTCCCACGAGTGAGAACAGCGTCGATGATCTCCTGTGAAAAGGAAAAGGCAGAGGATTTCTCCTCTGCCAAAGAAAGCGTTTCCTGTTGTCCCTCCATCGACGGAAGGGGCTTCATGTTGTCCTGAAGCTCTCCCAGAAGGCGCAGTCCCTCAAAATGAGCGCCTATAACGCCCCAATCATAATATGCCTGCTTCGTGCGGGAGAGGTAGCTCCCTTCCCAAAGGTGAAGCACATTCTCATAGGTCTTGTAGCCCATTCTGCGACCATCATCGAGAATAACCTCGGTGTAGTCGTTGTTAAAGCAGTCCTTGATAAACTCCGTCCGAGTATGCTCATCCGGCTTGCCTTCAAGAAACTCACGAATGAGCGCCTTAGACTTTTTCAGGTGGGGAGTTGCCATAAGAATGGCATTTACATCCTCAGTTGACCCAAGGAAGGGAACACTCTTGTCCTCGTCTGACCGCTCATGCCAGCTTAGGCGTAAACCACTTCCGCCAGCACGATTTCCTGCGCCGAGTTCCTCAGATTGTTCATCTTCCGCACCCAAGCCATCATGTTCTCCGCTTTCAGGCTCTCGCTGAGGCCCTCCTTCTCCGCCATCTGGCGCACCAGAGTCTCCTCCATCGAGGTCGCCCTCTGCTCTACCTCCGCCAGATGCTCCTTGAGCTTGCAGCTCGTCAACAGGTTGTAGTACAGCACCCGATGGTGTTCCTTCAGGTACTTCCTCCGCATCTCGGCGTATCTGCCCAGAGTTACCTCCGGCTGCTCCGGCAAGGTCAGGTTCGGGATCTGATAATCTCCCTGCATGGTGTAGCTGATCTCGTTCATGCTTAGAACTCCTTTCTTGTGTGATTCTTGCACCTTCATTGTAGCCACTCAGCGCCCGCCCCGCAATTATGCGATTTTCTCTGTTCAGGGCGTTAATGGTTCGGGCTACCTCTGTGAGCGCCATTTCAGCAATATCGCTTGTGGCATAGCCAAGGGCGTTCATGGTCTCTGAGGTATTAAAGTTGATAACATCCTCAAAATCGCTGCGTTCAAAATAATCGCCGGTGTCCAGTCCCAGACGGCTCATCAGCATATAGGCGACGCTGTTTCGGACTACCTTGCGGTACATCGCCGCCACCATGTCCTCGTTCAACTCTTCCAGAAAGCTGTTTTTTACGGTGTGCAGCAGATCACCCACATAATCGGGGATATTATCCTCAACAGCATTTTTGGCGGCACTCTCGATGGCTTCGGCAAGCGTTTCCTTGCTGTCCAGCGTACCAAAAGTGCTTTCCAATGTCTCGATGACCTCTGCCTCATACTCCGGCCTCATCTCCCAGATAGGAACGGGGCGGGAATAGCGGCTGGCATGGGTATCCGAAACATCAAAGTAGTGCTTGAGTCGCTGGTGGCTGCGGTCTGCATCCTCAAAGACAGCGATACCACGAGCGCCACGGTTTACCCAGCGGCCAAAGGTTTCATTCCAGCGCTCAATCTCCAGAACTGCCGTAGCCTCCGGTCTCTGAGCGTATATCAAAAGCTGCTCGTCGAAGCGGAGCTTGAAGTTTCTACACGCAGACTCCAGAAAGCGCTCCCACGCTGCAGGGTTGTTCACTACCGTTTTAGCCGTTCGCTCATAGATTGCTGAGATCAGATCGTACTTGCGAGCCATCGTAACACCTCCTTATCGTTCTCGGTCTTTCGGCTTGATTGCCTTTCCGTTTTCATCATAGTTTTTCGGCTTTGCCGCCGGTGTGTCCCATCCGAACATGGAACCGGCAAGCATTGCTGCCTCCTGCGCTTTCGTCACGCCCATCGTATCGTTTAAGATGTCGGCAGACTCTTGCAGTGTTTTTCCAACGGCTTTCCGTCCTGTGGGTTTGTACCCTTTTTCTTATCGGGTCAGTATCACCATATCTGTCCCGCTGGGAAGTACACTAAAGCACTTCGGCGGCAGCGGCGGCTCCTTGGGCGCATAGGTGTTCCCGTTTCGCTCCATCCGCTCGGCAAACTCACAGATATGATAGAGGCTGCGCCCCACCTCAAGGTGCGTCTCATCAATATACCGGCAGGTTTCCTCCAACTTTTCACCGCTGGCAAGTGTGATCGTGACCTGTTCACCGTCAGGCAGTCGGAACAGCTCTTTGTAGCCGCTGTCGATAAAGCGAATGTCCTTCCTTGCCTCCTCGATATGATGGTCAAGCCACTTGGAGACATAGCAGAAGCAATAGAAGTTATAGTCCCCCTGCTGGGGATTGCAGCGAATCAGGAAGGCGTGTTTCTCCGTATCTACTCGGAAACCGTACTCCGTAGTATAGCTCCCCTTGAAGGTGCTGTCCGGCTCTGCTCTGGAAAAGGACACCATACTGCGCCTGTCCTTCAGCAACCCGTATTCCTCGGAGCGCAGAGCGTTGATGACCTCATCCAACTCTGTTTTGAACTCATCGGTTTTCAGGTCTTGCCGATGATCCTCCCATGTTGTCCAAAACTCGGTGCCGCTTCTGCCGAAGTCGCCTCTGAGCCGCCCGATACTTTCAGTCTGGCTCATAAGCTGAGAACTCTGAGCATAGGTGTACTTCCGCTCCTCAAAGCTCATCGGTCTGATTTCAAACTCCATTTCAGCCCACCTCTCTTTCAACTGTTGTCCTGTTTTTCGGAAAGTCCCAGCCGTAAACCTTGCCGATTTCATCACCAAGGCGCTTTGTAACCCTTGTGATGTCCGCTCTGGTTGCTTTTCCCATATAGATTTTCTCCTGCAAGCGCTCGATCTGGCCTTCCGTCACGCCCTCTTTGAACACTCGATAGAGATAGTGATTTGTCCCGTCGTGATGAACTGCGTCTGCCCACAGATCTCCGTACCGGTCAACATACCATTCTATGAAATCGGTATCGGAATACAGGCAGTCCTTGATATTGCCGGAGTCAATCATCTTATAGCCCGTCACCCGTCCATTCCAGCGACCGAGATCGCCAATGACTATGATAGGCTGAGAAAGCTGAATGTTAAGATTGTCCCGCTCATCGGAAAGGTATTCCCCATTTGTCTCCATCATCCATTCATAGATAGCTTGTTCATCATTGGGGTCTAAGTCCAGCTCATTGGCTTCCAAATACTCTTTGTACTCTTCCCTCCAATCTTCAATGTCGAGGTTCTGATCACTCCAAATGATAAGCCGGTCACTGGTTCTGGCCTGACTGCTCATCTTCTCCACCTCCCAGATAGCTAAACAGAGAGCGGTTCTTTACGCTCTTTTGCAGCGCCATGATGGTTCTGAGATCGTCCATCGTGATTCCCTGAATCTGCAAAATTGCCTCCATCGAAAGCGATTGCAGTTCGCTTTCTGTCTTGCAGCCACTGGCAAACAGCTTTGCCATGACCTTGACCTTTCTTTGCAAGGCAAGCTCTTCTGCGGATTTGCTCATTGCCATACGCCTTACCCTCCAATCTGAAGCAGCAGGACAATCTCGATGTCCTCCGGCTCGCTGGGATTTCGGGACAGCTCAGGAAAGAGAGACTGTACCCTCTGTCTTGCCCTGCGGATGGTCTCAAAGCAGGGCAGACCAAACCTCTTGTAGTTGAACATCACATACCCAAAGGGCAGTTCTGCGATTTTTCGGTGCCCATACCGGCAGTAATACTGCGTGGCAAGCACCATATCGTCATATCTGGAACGAGGGCAAGCCCTCATAATCTCAAGCACTCGGCTCTCGACCGTTGTTGTCTGATTCATGTTTTCCTCCCATAAATAGAATCGGGGCGAAGTATCCTCCGCCCCGTTGCCTGTTTTCTACTTCCTGCGGTTCCTGAGTTGCAGGAACACAAAGCCGCCTAAGATAAAGACGACCAGAACAATTCCAATGATGGTCTTGGCGTTCACGATTTCACTCCTTTCCAAGATTTCAAATGTGCGACCGCTCCTGTCGCATAATTGTTGAAACGCCTCCCATGCGGTATGCTTACAGTGTCGAAAGACAAAATACATACTTTGGAGGTCACAAAAATGAAAACCAAATTCTTATCGTTCGTCGCAGGCGCTCTTACCGTACTTATGCTCGTCGCTCTCCCTGTTTCCGCTCTTGCGTCCGATGGTGCTCTGTCCATCAAGGCGTACCCCATCAGGATTCTTGTTAATGGACAGGTCTTTGCTCCAAAGGACGCCAACGGAAACGATGTGCTGGTGTTCACCTACAACGGCACAACCTACGCCCCGCTGAGAGCCTTGGCAGAGGCTTATGACCTTGAAGTTGGCTATGATGCAAAAAGCAACACCGCCACTGTCACAAATCCGGCTAAAGTGTCTGGCACTCCAGCCGCCGCCAACAGTTTCGCATCCTCTTGGACGGTCAAGGAAAAGCCCGTCACCAACTATGGCAGCGAGAAGATCTACACCGCAACCTACTCCGGCTCCCTCAACATGAGTGAGTTCAAGTCATGGTGGAAGTCCCTCAGCGGGGACGAGATTGCAAGGGAAGCTGAGAAGCTCGCCGCTGAAGCACAGAGCCTCAACCCCGGCTATACCGTAACCATGTACTTCTCCTTCGGATCGTACAACCTCGGTACAGCCTTCGCCTATGGCGACTACGAGTTCAGCAATTTCTCACCTGCTTCTGTCTGGATCAAATAACCTGAGTGCAGAAAGGCTCCGTCCTCATGGGACGGGGCCTTTTTTGCGCCCTCTGTTGCTGCTACATGGCTATCACCATCCCTCCTTCTTGAGAGTTATATTAAATACACCAACCGCCTGCGTCCAAGCGGCTCGTGTATGTAAACGACCTGCAAGAGCAGGTCGTCAGAGCGTTTAGCTTACTTGCTCCAAAGCTCAGTGGTGTCGAAAACCGCAGTATGGGCGTTTGCCGCCTCCATGACAGCCAGATAAGCCCAATGCTTATCGGACATATCGGAGAAGGTGTTGAGATAACGCAGATTCTTGACGATATACGCCTTGTCCGCAGTTCTGCCCAGCATACGGTTCATCAGGGTAACGATCTCGGCACGAGTGATGCTCGCATCAGCGTGGAAGGTTCCATCGCCGTAACCATAGACCCAGCCATGAATAGCGGCGTCCTTGATATACTCAGCCGCCCAATAACCAGAGGAAACATCGGAGAAGCCTTCATACTTCTCCACGATGTCGGCTGCGCCGTCGCCATATGCTTCAAAGAAGCGCACCGCCATGACGGTAAACTCGGCACGACTGATGGGCGCTTCGGGTGCGAAAATGCCCTCGCCACGACCATAGACCACACCAAAATTGGTGAGGTACTTCACATACCCCGCATACCACGCATTTGCAGGAATATCGGTGTACTTGGTGGTGACAGTGCCGACCTCCGGAATCTTGTCGCCATTCTTTTCGGCAAGCAGGCGGGCGAAAATAGCCGCCGCTTCGCTGCGGGACATATTGCGCTCAGGGCCAAAGGTGCCATCGGGATAGCCGTAGATATACACACCATGCTTCTCGCTCACGGTAACGGCGGGAACCGTCAGGGTTCCGTCCTCATCCGTCTTGCCGGAAGCGGTCTGACCCAGATCGCCCTTCACCGTCACATTCTTGTCCTCAAGGGGATTCTTGCGGTTATCGGTGACAATGACGGTAATGCGGTTGTTCTCGTCCATATCTGTGCCGTCAGGCAGCTTCACAATGATGTTGCCGGTTTTGCCGATGGTAACAACAGCGCCCTCGATGGGTCTGCCAGTCTCAAAGTCAATGACCCTGACTGTGATGGTATAGCGGTCGCCCTCGGCGTCCTCGCCACCGATAGTCGTTTTGCCGTCATCGTTGGTGTTGCCGGAGCCGCTGGGAATGGTGATCTGCCCAGCCTTATCGGTCTTACCAGCGGCATAGTTGTCGTTCTTGTCAGTAACGGCAATCGGAAGGTCAGAAACAGCAGTCTTGTCTTTCACCAGCTTTACCGTCACAGTAGTCTGGTCGGCATAGTCGATGATACGACCATTGGGCAGACGGATAGACAGGCTTCCGTCCTTATTCAGCACCACCTTAGCGTTGGAAACAGGGTTCTTTGTGTCGGTATCGGTCACGATGACGAGATAGCCGCCCACAACAGCCTCGCCCTTGCTGTCGGTCGTGCCGGTCAGATAGAGCTTGGGGATAGACTCGGTTCCCAGCTTCTCACCGCAGTTCTCGCACTCCTTATGGCGGGAACCCTCATTGTCGGTGGTAGGCTCCTTGTCGATGATCCAGTCGCTCTCCTTGTGGCCCAAGGGCTTCACATAGTCGCCCTTATAGCTCTCGCCGCAGCGCTCACAGGTGCAGGTGGTATAGCCCATCTCGGTGCAGGTGGGGGCAGTAACCTCCGCCTTGTAGCTGTGTCCCAGCGCCTGAGCCAGCACAGCACCGCAGACAGTGCAGAGCTGGGGATGGGTGCAGGTAGCAGCCTCGCCCGGGGTATGCCCGCTGGCTGCGTCACCATCCACATAGTGATAACCGCAATGCTCGCAACGGTACTCTGTCACGCCTTCACCGGTGCAGGAGGGGGAAGTCACAGGGGTTCCCTTGTCGAAGCTATGCCCCAGAGCGCCCGTATAATCGGTGATAAAGGAACTGCCGCAGCCCTTGCACAAATGCAGGGTATAGCCGCCGCTCTCACAGTTTGCGGGGGTCGTGATAGCTTCATAATTGTGAGGCTTGGCATTCTGAATGTCGGTGATGTGGCGGTCGCCGCAGACCTCGCACTCCTTGACGGTGTAGCCGGGGCTTACACAGGTGGCTTTCACTACGGAAACGCTGTACTTATGCTCACCCTTCGGAGTGGTGGTCTCTTCACACTCGCCGCAGTTCTTGCAGATGTTCAGAACCTTGCCGCCAACCTCACAGGTGGCGTCACGAACAACTATACTCTGCCACGCATGACCGATAGCGTTCACATAGTCACGCTTCTCGATTTTCCCGCACTCCACGCAGAGATAGCGGGTATAGCCGAGGGTCTTGCAGGTGGGGTTCACAGTTTCAAGGACAACAAAGTTGTGCTTGTCGCTGCAACCATTGTTGTGGCAGCTTCCATTGCAGTTCTTGTTCTGGCAGTCGCAGTCAGGGTCGCCACAGCCGCAGGGACAATTTGCGTCCGGTGCGGTAGTCTCGTCGTGCAGCCACACATAGGCAACGCCGTTCTCGGTCATGCTGACACCGGAATAGGTGTAGTTGATCTCATAGTAAACGGTGTACTGCCCCTTTTCGGTATAGTTGGGAGCGCTGGTGAGGGTGCAGGAGGTAGCGGAGTTGCCATAGCGAATCTGGGTAGATACGCCAGCCTCAGACAAGTCGGAAATCGTGACAGTGTGGGGCTGACCGTCCACTACGCCGTAGTAGTCTGCTACAACAGACTTGGCGGCAACATAGCTGGTGCTGGTGTACTCGCAGTCCTTGCAGTGCTTCACGATAGCAAACCGGTTGTTGCCGATCTGAGGCAGAATCTCCGTCTGCATATTGTGGCGCTCCAGCTTGGAATCGCTGGTACGGTTCGTACCGAAGCAGAAGCAGCAATAGGTGCCGCTGGTGGTGATTTTGCTGTGATAGGTGCTGTCAGCATACTCGTACTTCACCTGTTCGGGCAGTTCCTCGGTGAACTCAGGGGCGCAATCATACAGCCAGTACACATTCTTGCCAAAACTGTAATCCCCGATGCCCATATTGCTGTTCATCGTGCCGCAGGTCTCGCAGCAGGCTTTTGTCCAATGGTAGCCTGTATAATAGGCATTGACGCCCGGCGTTCCGTCCATGACTGCACCTGTACCCTCACCGCCAATGAGCGTACCGTCCGAATAACGAACATTGCGGGTCATAGCGGTCTCGCCATTGCGGGTATATTCAGGTGTGCGCCATGCTTTGAAAGAACGAGAAGCACCGCACACAGCGCAGTTAAATGTTTCGCTTGTCACAACAGCGTTAGCATCCAGCTCATTGGTACGATTGGCAGCATTGAGCCAATGCTCGGCGGGGTCGTGGTAGTTGTCCTCCTGAGCGGCAAACGCCGTAGTGGAGAACATAGAGAGGGCGAGGACAAGCACCAGAAACAGCGCTGTCATTCGCTTTCCATTGGTTTTGATACAATGATTCATTGTCGAATCCTCCATTTTAGATTTTGGGCATAAAAAAACCGCAGTCCAAAACTGCGGAAACATGGCCCATTGTTTTTTCGGCTGTAAAGACCGCTCCTGCCAACTTCCCGAAAAACAGATAAAACTTGTGGCGGAATTTGCAGGGTAATCTTTTATCATACCAGCCGTTGCCTGTGGTCGTGAATGATGCGATTGCTGAGATAGACTGACTTAGGAGATAGAATAAAGAAAGAGACAGATTATTTTATCTCGGTAAGTCTGGTAGTTCTCAGGGGGTAAGAGTGTGAGATGGGGGATTTAGCGGGAATCCCGCTCTGCCCTCCGACGCAGGAAGCTGGCATAATGCTCCAACGCTTTGCAGACATAATCCTCCGTCTGGTTCAGCGGCACAGATTTGGGGATAAGCTGTCTGACACGCTCCCCTCGGAGGACGATTTTTTCCTTTTGGTTCGGCTTTTCCTCCCCCATGATGGCTTGGATGACCTCGGTTGTCAGCTTGCCCTCTTCAAAGAATTTCCTCATGCGGATAGTCTGGTCGTGGGACGGCGTGGAATCGGTCATGTCGATTTCGTCCACAATATCCCTCTGACAGTCCTCGTCCAGATAGGACAGCTCCACCGCAGGCCGCATTTTGATACGCCCCTCGTCCACGAATTGAAGCAACTCTGGAACAAGATTTGTCAGGCGCACAAAACGGCGCACTTGGTCTTTACTGTCACCCAAAGCCTCGCCTACTATTTCGGCAGTCTCTTTCCCTCGTTCCAACTTCCCCGCCACTGGCGTGGAAGTTAAGTCTGTGCGTTTGCCTTGTCTGCTCATAGCGTCCAATCGCATTTTGTAGGCAAACGCCTTTTCGCTGGGCAGGATTTGCGAACGCTGGAAGTTGCTCTCCACCATGAGAATCGTGGCTTCATCTCTCGTCAGCTCCACGACCTCACAGCGCAGCGTGTTCATACCGGCAAGCTCACAGGCCCGTTTTCGCCGGTGTCCCGAAACAAGCTCATAGCGCCCATCGCCCTTTGGTCTGACGGTAGCCGGAGTAATCACTCCACGCTCCTTGATACTCTCCACAAGCTGGGTCATGTCCTCATCGTCCCGTACCTTAAAAGGGTGGTCGGGAAAGCTGTCGATCAGCTCAAGAGGAATGTCCCGTATTCTTGTGAGCTTCGCCTCGTCCCGCATTTCCTGCGTGGAAAACAGGTCATCGAGCGTCGGCAGAACGAAGTCGCTCTTTCTGCCTGCCACTGGCTAACACCTCCCTTGTGAAGTCGGTATAAGCCTTTGACGCTGGACTGCTCGGCTCATAAGCATAAATGCTTTTGCCCTTGGAGCTTACCTCGGCGGCTTTTACAGCGCTGGGTATGGAGGACTTGTAAATCCTCATCACGCTTCCAAAGTTCGCTCTGAGGGCTTCCACGGTGCTTCTGGCAAGGTTTGTTCGCCCGTCCACCAGGGTCAGCAGGATTCCATCGACCTTCAGATTCGGGTTGATGTGCTTCTTGACTTTGGAAACGGTCTGCAAAAGCTGGGTCATACCCTTTGCCGGAAGGTACTGCGCCTGAACAGGGATAATCACGCTGTCAGCCGCAGCAAGGGCATTGAGCGTTATCATACCCAGCGAGGGCATACAGTCGATCAGGATATAGTCGTAATCGTCTTTTACCTGATTGAGATATGTCCGCAGGGTGGTTTCTCGGCTCATCACCGTTACAAGGCTCATTTCCAACGCAGACAGCTCCAGATTGGCGGGAAGAAGATCTACATCCTCTTCATGGTGCAGAATCCCGTTCATGGGGTCGCTTGTTTCATCTCTCATCACCTCTGCCAGCTTTGTCGCCAGCGTGATAGAGAGAGCGTCCGTATCCTGCCAGCCAAGGCAGGTGGTAAGGTCGCCCTGCGGGTCTGCGTCAACGAGCAAGACCTTCTTGCCGTTCATCGCCAGTCCAATACCCAAGTTGACCGCCGTTGTGGTTTTTCCCACGCCGCCCTTCTGGTTGCAGATTGCGATAGTTTTGCAGTCGCTCATTCGGCTTACCTCCTTTCTCATAGATTCATAGCCGCAAGAACGGCTATGTAATGTGCTTTATTTGTCCACGACACCCCAAGCACAACGGGAAGTCATCAGGCGCTCGGCTGCTTACCAAGTCCATAGGAGTCTCACCTCTGCCGGGTTCTCCGCCAGCCCCATAGGGAAGTATCATTATCCCCTGCACCTGTCATCGCCACCACCGGAAGCAATCCGGCTTTCGTTGTATAAGTTTTATCGCTCGCCCTTACAGGGTCATGGCGCACCTACAAACACGGCTTCGAGTTTCCTCTGATACAGGGAATGTACCTGATAAATGTGTATTCAGTTTTCAAAGAACTTGCGAGGTGTTTCGCCTCACACCCCCTAACAGCACAAAAAGGGCGAAAAATTAAACCACATTTTCAAAAAAATTTTTTCGGGCAGGATGACAGGCATGGAAAAGCAAAAAACGCCCGTCACATTCCGCTCTGGAATGCAACGGGCGCAACAAAAAAGCCCACCGATTTCTCGGTGGGCTTCTGTGCTATATAGATTTACAGAGACCTGCGGGGGCTTGCGAAGATTTGCATAATCGCTCCGCACTTTTTGTGGTACGGTTTTCGTAAATTGTGGTAAGTTCTGTGGTAAGCTCCCTCCATAACCCTCTGTATGTCTCTGTGTATGAAGTTATACGAACTTACTCAATCAATCGGCTTCATTGTGGGGAACAGTAAAACATCCCTGATGCTGGAAGAATCAGTCAGGAGCATGACCAGCCGATCCAGACCGAAGCCCAGGCCGCCGGTGGGGGGCAAGCCGTATTCCAGAGCCGTGATATAGTCGTAATCCACCTGGCAAGTATCCTTGGGGTTGGCCGCTTTGCGGGCGGCCACCTGCCCCTCGAAGCGTGCTTTTTGGTCGATGGGGTCGTTCAGCTCGCTGAAGGCGTTGCCAAATTCCATGGCGTTGATAAAATATTCAAACCGCTCGGTAAAAGCAGGGTCTTCCGGCTTGCGTTTGGCCAGCGGGCTGTTTTCCACCGGATAATCATAGATAAACGTGGGCTGAATCAAATTCTCCTCCACAAAGGCGTCAAAAAATTCAACCAACACCGCCCCTTTTGTGGCGTTGGAGGGGATTTCCACGCCCTTCTCCTTGGCGGCGGCCCGAGCGTCTTCGTCGGTCTTCCAGTCGTAATAATCGCAGCCAGAGTATTTCTTCACCGCTTCCGCCATGGTCATCCGCTCCCAGCGGCTCATGTCGATGGTCTTGCCCATATAGGGAATCGTCAAGCTGCCGCAGACGTTCTGGGCTAAGCGCTTATAAAGCTCCTCTACCAAATCCATCATGCCCTTGTAATCGGTGAACGCCTGATACAGCTCGATGGTGGTAAATTCCGGGTTGTGCTTGGTGTCCATGCCCTCGTTGCGGAAGATGCGGCCCACCTCATACACCCGGTCAAAGCCGCCCACGATCAGCCGCTTCAGCGCCAGCTCGGTTTCAATGCGCAGATACATATCCATATCCAGGGTATTGTGATGGGTGACAAAGGGCCGGGCGGAGGCGCCGATCTCCAGCGGCAGCAGGATGGGGGTGTCCACCTCCAGAAATCCCTTTTCATCCAGATAATCCCGGATCTCCCGCAAAATGCGGCTGCGCTTGATAAAGGTGTCTTTGACCTCCGGGTTGACGATCAGATCCACATACCGCTGGCGGTAGCGCAGGTCCATGTCCTTCAGGCCGTGGAATTTTTCCGGCAGCGGCAGCAGGCTTTTGCTCAGCAGCTGGATCTGGTCCGCCTTGACGCTGATCTCCCCCATTTTGGTGCGGAAGACCTTGCCCTCCACGCCGACAACGTCGCCGATGTCAAATTTCTTGAAAGCGGCGTAGGCCTCGTCGCCCACGTTATCCCGGCGGATATACAGCTGAATATCGCCGGAGGAATCCCGCAGGTCGGCAAAGCTGGCCTTGCCCATCACCCGCTTGCTCATCAGGCGGCCGCCCAGGCGGACGGTGGTGTCTGTCTCCTGCTCCGGCTCCAGGTAGGCAAACTGCTCTTTGATGGCGGCGGCGCGGCTATCCACTGGATATTTGGTGATAGTAAACGGGTCTTCGCCGGCGGCGCGCAGGGCCTCCAGCTTGTCCCGGCGGATGCGCAGCAGCTCCCGCATTTCCTGCTCCTGAGGCTGCTGCTCCTGGTTCCGTTGTTCTTCGTTCATAATTTCATCCTCCATGCCAAAAGCCGCGGCATTCCGCAGCGCCGCGGCCTCCTGATTTTCTTGCAGCCTTTCGGCCTTTAGCGGTCGATGGCGATAATGCGGTAGGTCACATTGCCCGCCGGCGCCTCCACAATTACCTCGTCTCCCACGCCGTGGCCGTACAGAGCCTTGCCCAAGGGAGATTCGTCGGAGATGCGGCCCATCCCCGGGTTGGCCTCCTGAGAGCCTACAATCGAATATTCCTGGGGCTCGTCGTCGCCCTCTTCCATCACCGTCACCCGGGTGCCCATGCTGACGTGTTGGGTGGTAATGGAATCCTCATTGATAATCACCGCGCCGGCCAGGATATTCTCCAGCTCGGCGATGCGGGAATAGAGCTTGCCCTGCTCGTTTTTGGCCTCGTCATACTCGCTGTTTTCCGAAAGGTCGCCAAAGGAGCGGGCCTCCTTAATCTGCTCGGCCACCTCTTTTTCCCGAACGGTTTTCAGATATTCCAGCTCGTCCTTGATTTCTTGGAGCCGCTTTTCGGTCATCATAAATTGCTTCTGCATGATCTTCTTTGTCCTCCCTTTGTTCCGGCAAACGGGTCTGCGAATACCTTAAATTATAGGGGTCAGGCTCCCCCATGTCAAGCGCGGTTTTCCGCCGGCAGAGCTCGAATATCTTGAGGGCGAATCAAACCGTTTTCCAGCAGCATGGCGGCATACAGCTCCTCCGTCATGCCGGCGGGCTTCTGGGTTCGGGCCCAATCGGGGGCCAGCAGCCGCAGGCCGGGGCAGCCGCCAGGGATCAACGCAATACCGTCCTGCTTTTCCGCCCCGGGAAAAGCGGCCAGCAGCCGGGCGTATTCCGGCGGCGCGCTGCTCTGGCGAGCGATGCCGAAATCCTGGTAAAGCATATCCGCCAGATAATCCTCTCCCGCCTGGGTCTGGACAGTGAGATAACGCACTTTGCCAGCCAACGCCCGAACGCATCGGACCACGTCTCGGTCCGCCCGCTGGGCGGCCACACACACCCAGGTTTTGTCCAAATCCGCCTTTCGGGCTTTCAGCTCGGCCATCACCGCCTGAAACCCGGCGGCAGGCCACAGCCGATCTTCTGTCACCGGCGCAAGCCCCGTTTGGACGACGGCGGCCCGCCAACGCTCCGCCGCCGCCGTTCGATGAACGCCCTTCTGCCGCAGCAGATTCAGCCCCTGCCGAGCCTGCTTTTCCAGCTCTTCCGCCCCCAGCCCCTGCCGCACAGGCCAGCAGACCTGCCAGAAAGCGGCGGTCTTTAGGCAGCGGGTCTGGATCTCCAGCCGGCTCAGAGGGTCCAGCCGCCATTTGAGCCGCTGTATCAGTCCCTGGGCCGGACGCTCCTCTATTTCAAAATATGCAATCATACCCTTGCCTCCCTTATCCTGTCCCGTTTGCCCATCTATATGAACGCGGTCGGGGCCAGTATACGGCGAGTGCGAAAAAACCGGCCCATAGGCCGGCTTTTCGCGGAAAAAGCAAGAATATTTTACTCATTCCGTTGATTTTAATTATTTTTCGACGGATTGTAAAAACCGCATCAGCATAGCGGCTACTTGGGCTCGCGTGGCGTTGCCAACTGGAGCCAGCGTGTTTTCGTCCATACCGTTGATCAGGCCGGAGGCGTTGGCCCAGGCCATGGCTTCCTTGGCATAATCGCTGATCGACGCCGCGTCCGCAAAGGCAGAGAGATCCGCCTTTTTGCTCACGTCATAGCCCTTCTGCTGCGCGTAGCGATAGAGAATCACGGCGATTTGCTCTCGGGTAATGGCTCCGTTGGGGTTAAACGTGCCGTCGATATTGCCGGTCACAACGCCGCTCTCCGCAGCCCAAGCCACGGCGTCGGCATACCAGCCGCCGGAAACGTCGGAGAACTTACCTGCTCCATGGGCGGCAGGCTTGCCCTCATTGTTATAGAGGATCTGGGCCAACATCGCCCGAGAAAGGGTCTCGCCAGGGGCAAAGCTGCTTTCGCTGACGCCGTTCATCAGGCCCTTGGAAAGGACGTAATTGACCGCTTCCTCATACCAGGCCCCCGCCTGCACGTCGGCAAATTTCTCCGCCGCATTGATAGCCGGCGTCTCTGGCTGAACAGGGGTTGTGGGCGCGGTAGCGGAACTGCCGCCGCTGGAAGAACCTGAGCCAGAAGACGAACCGGAGCCGCTTCCCGAACCAGAGCCGCTTCCCGAACCAGAGCCGCTTCCCGAACCAGAGCTGCCGCCCGAACCAGAGCTGCCGCCCGAACCAGCGCCGCCGCCGGAGCCAGAACCGCTTCCCGAGCCGGAACCAGAACCTCCGTCGCTGCCACTGTAATAATAGGCGGCGCTGAGAGCGGAATCTACGGAGTTTTTGCTCTCCTCCACATTTTTGCTGAGAGTACGCACTGTAAAGTAATAGTATCCTTTGTCTTTTCTGTTTTGCTCCAGCAGGGCAAAGCTGGAATTGGCGATGGTCTCATGGTCCTCGTCCCAGCCGTAACCTTCTTCCGCCAGCCAGAAGAAGCCTCTTACCCGCTTCAGACCCATTGTAGAAGCGGCGCTGCCGTTATCCGCAGAATAGTAGAAATCCACGATATAGCCGCCGGCGTCCTGCTCTGTGGAAGCGTCCCATTTTGCGACGGGCCATTCCCATTTCATGCCTGTAGGGGCGGCCAGTTGCTTTTCCGCAGGCGGACTGTAATCCCAGACGTCCGATGTAACAACGTCGCTGGAAACACAGGTTGTGTCGTCGCCGATCAGCTGGATGGTGAAATAATATTGGCCTGCGGGCAGGTCCATCGATTGGTTGTTGACAAAATCATGGTCGCTGCGGCCGTAGGAAGCGTTTGTGGAGTTTGCAATGCTATTCCAGCTGCCCGCATCCCATACCAGCGCGTCCGCCTCTTCCGCAGCGCCTTTTTTGTAAACTTTTACTGCGGTTTGATGAGCAGGTTGGGTCATATCTTCCTTCCAGGAAATCATGCCCTTGTAATCCATAGCCCCTTCGCCGTCTTTATAATATTTGTGCCAAGCCAAGTCCGCAGCCGCTTTCAGCTTAACCGTCGGTTGATCGGGATTCCCCGGTTGATCGGGATTCCCCGGTTGGTCGGGATTCTCTGCCAGCTGCGTCATGGTAAAATCACTGAAGCTGGTAAGCACAAAGGAAACATACCACTGACCGTCTTTTTGATATTTTTCGGTAACAACGTCTTCATGCGTCCCATCTTGACGATAGTGCAGAATTCTCAAAATCCCAGGATTCATATTTTGAGGAATGGGCAGCGTGATTTTAACGGGAACTTCCAAGTTTTCTGGATCGGCGACATTCGCCAACGTCATGGAAAAATCCACTGCCAAAACGCTATCGTACATTTCGTCTCGAATATGATTTTGTTGCGCTTTCCCAACATGCAAAGTAATATCGCCAGCGCCGTCCTGCGTATTCAGCATTGCGCCCACAATGGAGATTTTGTCCTCCGGAAAATCCGTCAATTCCGGGGAAACTTGCGCGTTCGCCGGTCCTCCTGCAATTGCTTCTAAATCCCTTAAAAGCCCGGCGGCGCCATTGACGTTTTGCAAATCGGCTTGCAGCGACTCATACAGCTTCTGCCGGCCTATTTCTTTCAACTGTTCGCGGATATAGTCGACGTCCGTTTCAGTGGTTAGATCATAAAGCGCGTCTAATGTATCCCTATTTTCTGCTTTTAGGTTATAGGCCTCGCTCCAAGGAGAAAACTCTCCATTTTGGGTCTGCTCAATATTGCGGCTGATCGGCTTGACGCGGAAATAATAATATCCGTCTCCCGTAATACCAATCACCACATCCCGAAGCCAAAAATCCGCTTCGCCGCTTTTGATATCGTTGGTATTGCCAACAATCTCAATTTGACCGCCTTCGGTTTCTGAAAATCCATATTCAATGTAGTAAGCGCGAATGCGCTCGTCGTCATTCTGTTTGTCATCCCATACAGCCGCAGGCCATTCCCAATGACCTTTCTGCGGCTTTTCCAGCTGGGCCTCTGGTCTGACATACAAATATACGCCTTCGCCGTCCGGCATATCCTTAGAGGAAACAACCGCGCTGCTGGCATATGTTTTCTCATCGCCTATATTTTGAATCGTAAAATAATAAGACCCGCTTTCCAGGGATTCTTCATCGCCGTCAAGGGCGCGGACAATAAAATGCTCCGTCGAAAATGGACCTCTGTCGTCTGCTTCATATTCCTGCAAGGTTGAAAACACTGGTTTTCCATTGCCTTCCCGATAGATATTAATTTCCAGCTTTCCCTGAAAAGCTCCGTCGATATCCCAAGTCATTTCGCCAGGGCCCCAAGCTCCGTCGCGGCTCCATCTCAGATTTGAGGGAGCCGCCAAGGGCGTCAAAGCCGCTCCGTCGTCGTTCGCCGCTACAGCCGGCGCTGCGGCGCTCAGCAGCAGGCACAATGCCAATAAAACGGATAGGGTTCTTTTCGTCATCTTGTTCCTCCTGTTTTACAAGAAAGTATACTTTCTTGCAAAACAGGCCGGCAAAAAATTTTATTTTAAAAAGAACAATAAATCGGGAGAATACCTATTGAAAATTTACGTATTTTATGATATTGTCTTTTCTGAACCAAAAATTCAATAGGTTACAAGAAAGTATACTTTTTTGCAGAAGGCTCCGCACAGAAGAACAAACGCCCAAACATTCCAACAAACACAAAAGTCCCCCAGCGGCCCAAAAACGGCCGCCGGGGGACTTTCCATCTGTATTCCGCGAATCTTTCGTCGCTTTTGTTCTGTTTTTTAGTCTCCCAACTGCTCTTGCAGCAGGGTCAAGGCCGTTTGCAGTTGGTCGTCTTCTTCGGGGGTCAGGGTGTAGAAGTTGGCCAGCTTTTCCTCGCTGAGCTCCGCTTCCACATCCGGGGCGATGCCCACGCCGGCCAGACTGACGCCTTTGGCGGTGTAATAACGGCTGGTGGAAAGGTTCACTGCGCCGCCGCCGGAAAGGGGGATCAGGGTTTGGGCATAGCCCTTGCCCAGGGTGTGGCCGCCCACCACCGTGGCCGCGCCGTATTCCTGGAGAGAAGCGGCAAAAAACTCCGCCGCGCTGATGGAATATTCGTTGCAGAGCACCGCCATGGGCAGCTCCACGCAAGCCTCGTTGGAGGAATAGGTGGTGCTTTGGCCTTCCTTATCGGTGATGCTGATGATAGCGCCCTTTGGCAACAACAGATCCAGCATATTCACCAATACGTCCACAAAGCCGCCGGGGTTGAAGCGCACGTCAAAAACCAACGCCTGAGCGCCCTGGTCCAGCAGGTCCTGAAGCTTTTGCTCAAATTCCCCGTCCACATTGCGGGAGAAGGACTCAATGCGGATCAGGCCGATTTGATTCTCCAGCATTTGCGCTTTGACGCCAGGAGTCTGCACTTCTTCCCGCGTCAGGGTCAGCTTTTGGCTGACGCCCTCCCGCAAAATCGTCAATTCCACCTCTGTTCCTTGTTCGCCCTTCACACGGTCGTTCAAGTCGTCATAGGTCATATCCGCCACGCTTTGGCCGTCCACGGCGGCCAGCAGGTCCAGCACCTGAACGCCCGCCTTTTCCGCCGGCGAACCCTCGGTGACGGCAGTGATGACATAGTAGCTATCTTCTGTGCCGGCAGAGATGGTGATGCCCACGCCGGCATACACCCGTTCCCGCCGCTCCAGCAGGTCCTGGTATTCCTCTTCTGTCAAGTAGGAAGACCATTGGTCCCCCGTTCCCTGAATATAGCCCTTCAGGGCTTCGCCCATCATCATTTCTTTGTCGTATTCGCCCACAAAATACTTGTCCACCAAGTTGGCGAGTTCCTTGAAATCCTTGTATTCCGCCTCCAACTTGTCAAAATCGCCCAGACGGGCCCTGTAATATTCCGAAGCCACATAAAAGGTGATATTGAACGTGGCCACAACGGCCAGCGCCGCCAGCATGAGAGCCGAGCCCCAGGTCGTTTTCTTTTTCATCGCTTATCCCCCAGCCCGGGCCTTAATATAGGCCCAGGATGCTGCCGGCGTCCTGATAAGAGCCGTTGAGACGCACCTCAAAATGCAGGTGATTGCCGGTGGAATAACCGGTGGAGCCCACATAACCAATGGTATCCCCGGCGTTCACCGTGGCTCCTTTGGTCGTGCCCAATTTGCTCATATGGGCGTAAAGCGTGGTCAGGCCGCCGCCATGGTTGATAACCACATAATTGCCATAGGCTGTGCTGCGGCCGGCGATAATCACCGTGCCCGACTTGGCCGCCATGATGGTCGTGCCGTTGGGCGCCGAGATATCCACGCCCGTATGCAGCTTATACTGGCCTGTGATGGGATGTTTGCGGTTGCCGAACCGGCTGGTCACCCTCCGGTAGCCGCTGGGCAGCGGGAAGGTATAGCCGCTGCTGGTCTGGACAGGCGCCACGCTCTGATTGCTCTGACCGCTTGAACCGCTGTTCTGAGCCGCTATGCGGGCCGCTTCTTCCTGGCGGCGGCGCTCCTGCTCGGCCAGCTCCTTGGCCATCTTGTCGATCTGAGCGTTGATATCCGCCTCTTCGTCCTCAATCTCCTGATAAGAAGCCTTCACTTCGTCGGACGCGTTTTCCAGCTCCCGCATCGCGGCAGAACGGTTTTCCAGTTGGGCGTCCAGGTCCCGTTTGGTAGCCTCCAAGCCGGCTTTGGCTTCCTCCGCCTCAGCTTGGCTGGCTTCCAGCTCCGCCTTTTTCTGAGCCACAGCCTCCTTGGCGGCCTTCAGCTTTTCAAAAAGCCCCTTATCATATTTGGCAATCTGGGAAACGATTTCATATCGAGAGAGAAAATCTGATACGCTGTCCGAGGCGAGCAGCACCTCCAAATAGCTGGCGTCTCCTTGCTCATACATCACTCGAACCCGCGTTTTGAACTTTTCGTATTGAACCTCTTCCTCTTTCTGCGCTTCTTCCAGCTCCAGCTCTTTTTGGGCGATCATGCCCTGAAGCTGCTCGATCAGCTGGTTTTGCAGGTCGATTTCCCCTTCTGTGTTGGCGATCTGTTGATCCAGAGCCTCAATCTGGCTTTTAATGGTGGCCTTGTCCCGGTCGATGCTCTCCAGCTTTTGCTGAAGCTGCTTTTTCTCCGCAGCCGATTCCTTCAGCTTCTCCTTCAAGGCGTTGATTTCCGCCTGAGACGCCGCGGCGGCGTTTGTACGAAAAAACAGGTCGGCTACCAACCCAAACAGCATAAGAAAGGCCAGCAGGCCGGCGACGGCTCCCGCCCCGATGCGAATCAACTTTCTCTTTTGCGATAATTTCATGATTCCGTTTCCTTTTCCCCGCAAAACTCAAGGTTTCTGCGGGCCCCCTTTCATTTGATAATGTTCCAACGCTGCAAATTACCCAAACAGTCTTTTGGTTCTTACACCTTCAAAAATTTGCGGATGGTGGCCACGCTGCCGCCCGAGCCCAAAATCAAGCCGGCGATCAGCAGAATGCCCAGCAGAGGCAAAGACAGACCGGAAAACTCCGCCATATCCATCAAGCCGGTAGCGCCCACCAGGCCCTCGGCAATGTAATCATAAACCAGCCACTCCAAGCCGAAAGCGATCAACGCAGATATTTCTCCCAGCAACAGCCCCTCCACCACAAAGGGGGAGCGGATAAAATGGCTGGTGGCGCCCATCATGCGCATAATCGAAATTTCTTCCCGGCGGGCGAACATGGCCAGTTTTACCGTGTTGGAGATGATAAAGATGGAAACCGCCCCCAACATCGCGATCAGCGTATAACAAATGGCGTTGACCACGCTGCGCACTTTAATCAGGCTGTCGGAAAACTCTTTTTTGCTGGTGGTCTCCGCAATGCCCGTAATGTTTTCCAGCCCCTCCACCGTCTGCTGATGCAAAGAGATATCCCGCATAGTCACGCGGTAGCCGTCCCGCAGGGGGTTGTCGTCCTCCAGCCCCTCCAAGATATAGGCGTCCTCCCCCAGCTGGTCCTTATAATCCTCCAGCGAGACTTCCTTGGGAATAAACTGCGCCTCGTCCACATTGTCCAGGGCCAGAATCTCTCCCTCCAGCTCCCGGGCTTGGGTCTGGTCATAAGAATCCTCCACCCAGACCATGATCTCGCTCTGGTTTTCCAGCTTGGCCACCTCTATGCTCAGGTTATAGGCCATCAAGCTAAAGCTGGAGGTAATCAGCAAGCAGGCTGTGATGACGGTAATGGCCGCCACAGACATCAACCGGTGGGAAAAAAAGTTGGATACCCCTTCTTTCAGATAATAACTCAAATTCCAGCGTTTCATTTTGCCAATACCGCCTTACATAATAATTGGGGCGCTTGAAAAAACCGCTTTATGGTCTGCGTTTCTCAAGCGCAAGGGTTAAATCAATTCCAAATCGTCGTAATAACCGCCGGAATGGTCTCCCACCACCCGGCCTCGGTCGATGCTGATAACCCGCTTGCCAAATTGATTCACCAAGTCTCGCTCATGAGTCACCACCAGCACAGTGGTGCCCAGGTCGTTGATTTTGCCCAGCAGCGTCATCAACTCCAGCGAACGGGCTGGGTCCAGGTTGCCAGTGGGCTCGTCGGCGATAATCACCTTGGGGTTGTTGACCAGCGCCCGGGCGATGGCCACCCTCTGCTGCTCGCCGCCGGAAAGCTCGTCGGGATATCGGCGAGCCTTGTGCAGCACGCCCACCAGATCCAGCACATAAGGCACTCGTTTTTTGATAATGCGGGGAGGCGTCCCCACAGCCCGCATGACGAAGGCCACGTTTTCAAACACCGTCTTTTTGTCAATCAGCCGAAAATCCTGAAAAACCACGCCCACCGTCCGCCGCATATAAGGCAGCTGCTTGGTTTTGATGGTGGTCAGGTCAAAGTTATTCACATAGACCTTGCCGCTGGTGGGGCGGATTTCCCCCGTCATCAGCTTCATCATGGTGGATTTGCCCGAGCCGGAAGGGCCCACAATAAAAGCAAATTCCCCGTCCTGAATTTCCAGATTCACGCCGTTCAGCGCTTTGGTGCCGTTGTCATAAGTTTTATATGTATCGATCAGCTTAATCATGGTTTCGGCAGCCGCCCCTTCCCGCAAATTTCGCCGACCCTGCAAAAACAAGGGCCGGACAAAATGGAAACAGACCATCGCGCCCTTTCTGGCAAAGGGCCGCAATGATCTACAGCATCAATTCTCTCGATTTTAAATATTGCTTGACCATCAGCGCCACCTTGAGCACAATGGCGTTGTCAAATTCCCGCAGATCCAATCCGGTGAGCTTTTTGATCTTATCCAGCCGGTAAACCAGGGTATTCCGGTGAACAAACAGCTTGCGGGAGGTTTCCGACACATTCAGATTGTTTTCAAAAAACTTGTGGATGGTGAACAGCGTTTCCTCGTCCAGCGATTCGATGGAGCCTTTTTTGAAAACCTCAGACAAAAACATCTCGCACAAAGTGGTAGGCAGCTGATAAATCAACCGGCCGATGCCCAGATTTTCAAAATTCATAATGGTTTTTTCTTCGCTGAACACATGGCCCACGTCCACGGCGATCTGGGCCTCTTTGAAAGACCGGGCCACGTCCTTCAGCTGGTTGACCACAGAGCCCACGCCGATCACATGAGGAATGCCCACTTCCTCGTCCAGCGCTCGGTCGATCTGCTCGGCCACCCGAGCCGTCTCGCGGCTGTCGCCGGTTTTCAGCTCTTTAATCAAAGCGATTTCGCTTTCGCTGATGGTGACGACAAAATCCTTCTGCCTGTCCGGAAAAAGCTGCGCCAAGGTTTCCGTCACAGCGGCGTCCTGCCTGTCCTCCAAGCGGACGCTGTAGACCGCGCGCTTGCATTCGCTGACAAAGTGCATCTCTCGGGATTTGATGTAGATGTCCCCGGGCAAGATATTGTCCAGAATGATTTTTTTGACAAAAGCCACCTTATCATGCTTTTCGTCATACTGGGTTTTGCTGTTTTTGATGGCCACGGCGGTGAGTCCGCACACCAGAGAAGCCTGTTCGCTGACGCTGCCGGCGAACACCGCGTTTTCCCCGCCGCCTTCAAAACCTCCCACCAAGCAGAAGGTATATCCGCCGGTCTGCAATTCCTCCAGCCCGGTTTTGAAAAATTCCGCGGCGGCTTCAATGCTTTCCCCGATAAACTTCAGCTCGGTGCAGGCGGTAATCACACCTGTATTATCCACTACGCCCAGGATAAAATCAACCTTGTCTTTTACCTCAAGCAATATGCTCTGAAACAGACGAGCCGCCATGTGAAAACCACCCTTTGTCTAAAATAAATAAATTTCGGGCACACTCTATGTTTATTTTAACGGTTTTTTTGATGAATTTCAACAATTATTTGCGCGGAAATTTATAAACTTTGCGCATAGGAGCCAATTTATGGTTAATTCTTGTTTTCAATTTGATGGAAAAACTTTTTTTCAGAACCTTTGAAAAAAAGCGGGCGCCGCTGCGCCCGCCCTGCTTCAGGCCGCCGGCCGAAGGCCGTGCATAAAACCGTCCAGCGCGGCGGAATAGACGGCGCCGCCCGCCGCCCGGTCTTTATCGATCAGCAAATCGATCATCACATCCTGCTGGCCTGGGTAATTCGTCGCCCGATACGTATACAGGCTCAAGGTCTTCCCTTGGTATGGCTCCAGATCAAAGCCGCACTCTTTTTGCAGCTCGTTATATTGCTCGTATGTCTGGTCAAACTGGCTGGGAATCACCACCTGCTGGCTGCGCAGAGGCTGGGGGTCCACTTCATATCCCAGACTCTGGATGAATTCAAGCCGGTCCTGATCGGTTTTCAGCCCCTTAACCGAGCTGAAAACGGCCTCTTCCTTGTCTGGCGCAGCCAGAATCAGCGCCCCCAGGGCGAAGGCGGCGAGTATCGCAATGGCCAGCAGCTTTTTCCGGTTGAGCTTGGCAGTAAAAATAAGCATGACGCACCTCCGTTTTTTCCTGCTTCATGCTTATGCGGCTCGCTTCAACGGTATGCCGGCCAAGCCCCTTTTTTTGATTGAGTTCTAACTTTCGCGATCTCTCAACCCTCTTTTTCCGGCTTGCTCTTGGCCCGTCCCGGCTTGTTTGGACGGCGTCCGCCAGGGCGGCGGTTGTCCCGACGCGGAGGGCGAGCGGGCTTGTCCTCTTGCTCCGCTGAGGCCGCCGGCTCCGTCTGACGGGGAGGCCGAGGCGGTCGATTGTCCGTCCGCCCAGCTCGAGGACTCGGCCCAGGCTGGGAGTCTGTCTCAGGAGGAACGGTTGCTTCGGGAAGCGGAGGCTGTTCGGCCGAAACCGCCGGCTTTTCCGGCGTCTCCTCTGGGCCTTCCGCCTTTTTGCCGCTTCGGCGGCCCCGCCCCCGGCCGGGCCGCAGTACGGTCAGTTCCTCTCGATGGAAGGTTTTCGGCGCCTCGCCGCTCTGCTCCAGCCGCACTTTGCAAAGGCCCCGAAGCAGCCCCGCCTCGGTGACCACGCCTCTGCCCTGAGGCGTTTCCACCAGAGAATCCACAGAAGGGGTGGAGCGTAGCAGATCCTGATAGGCTTCGTTTTCGTATTTTAGGCAGCACATCAATCTGCCGCAGCTGCCGGATATTTTGGCGGGATTCAGCGACAGCCCTTGATCCTTGGCCATGTTGATGGAAACCGGGGCAAAATCATCCAAAAAGGTGGCGCAGCACAGAGGGCAGCCGCAAATGCCCAGGCCGCCCAACATTTTGGCTTCATCCCGCACGCCGATCTGCCGCAGCTCGATGCGGGTGCGGAACACCGAAGCCAAGTCCTTGACCAGCTCCCGGAAATCAATGCGCCCGTCGGCCGTAAAATAAAACAAAATTTTCCCTCGGTCAAAGGTATATTCCACCGAAACAAGCTTCATTTCCAGGCCATGAGCTCGAATTTTTTGTTCGCAGACGCCAAAAGCCTGTTTTTCCAAGGCGGCGTTTTCCTCCATCGTTTTTTTGTCTTCCTGAGTGGCGGCCCGCAGCACTCGGCGCAAAGGCTTGACCAGCTCTTCCTCTGGGACCTCGTGGTTGGCTTGCGCCACTTCCCCGTATTCAATCCCCCGGGCAGTTTCCACAATTACAAAACTGCCTTCGTCTACTTTCAGATTCACCGGGTCAAAATCATAGACTTTGCCCACTTTTTTGAAACGAACTCCAATAATTTCCGTGATAATCCCCTCCCAATCAGTTCTGGGCAAAAATCAAGCCGCCGCAGTAGGCGGCCAGCGCCCCGCTCATGGCGGAGGCCGAGGCGTTAACCTCCACCCTGGCGCTCAACCCTCGCAAATAATCGTAAACGGGCAGCGTCCAGCCCTTTTCTGGGCTTTTTTTTGCCAATTCCCAGAGACCCAGGCAGCTTTCGTCGCAAAATTGGCCAAATTCCTCCCGGGGCAGGGCCCCAGCCTCCAAACAGGCCTCCAGCACCGCCAACTCGCTTTGCTCCAAGGCGCGGACGAACCGGGCGGCTAACGCTTCGGTTTTCCCCGGCCCCTCTTGGATTCGGCGCAGAGCCTGACCCAGGCTGCCGCCGCAGCGAGCCAGAGCGGCCTCTCGGTCTTCCGCCGTAGCCTGGGGCGCTCGCTCCTCCAGCTGCCGCCGGATTTCCTGCTCAGACAGGGGCTCCAGCCGAAAACGAACGCAGCGGGAGCGAACGGTCTCCAGCAGCTGCTCCGCCTGTTGGCACAGCAGCAAAAATATGGTCTGCTGGGGCTCTTCCAGCACCTTGAGCAGGGCGTTTTGAGCTTGGACGTTCATTCGGCCGGCGTCGTTGACGACAAAGACCTTCTGCGCGGCCTCGCTGGGGCGGATAAAGGACAGCCTGCGGGCTTGGCGGATATCGTCCACCTTCACCGGCCCTCCCTCCGGGTTAAACAGCCGGTAATCCGGGTGGGAGCCGGCCTGCATACGGACGCAGGGTCCGCAGCGGCCGCAAGGCGGCGCTTCTCCTCCGCACATCAGGGCCTGAGCGATGTCAAAGGCGGCGGTTTTTTTGCCCAGACCGGCGGCGCCCTCTATAATCGCCGCTTGGGGGAAATTTTCCCTGAAAAAGGGAGCGAGCGCTTTTTTGAAGCGCTCGTTCCCCAAAAGACGCGGTAATTGCATTTTAGACTTTCTTAAATTGCTCTACATCCAGCACAAAGATGGTGGCGCCGCCCACCACCACCTCCACCGGCATGGAGGGATAGAAGCTGATGCCCGCCTCGGCGCTGCTGGGAATCAGCTGCTTGCGGCTCTTGGAGTACTTGGCAATGATTTCAATGCAATGGTCCAGCTTTTCGTCGTCCACGCCGATCAGCACTGTGACGTTTCCCGCCCGCAAAAAGCCGCCGGTGGTGGATAGCTTGGTGATCTGATATCCTTCTTTCATCAGGTTGTGCATCACAGTGGACGCATCGTCAGAATTGAGGATGCCGATAATCATTTTCATATGTATGCGCCTCCTTCAAATAATCCGCCCCTGTCAGGGCGCTCCCGTTCGCGTTTCGCCGGCGTCTTAACCCATTCAGCCGCCGTCGATATAAAATTCCTTGCTTACATTATACCCGTTTTCCCCGGGGGATTCAATGTATTTTTCGTAAATTGGCAAAGTTCCCTGGGCTCCTATTGATAAACGCGGGGAATCTGCTCCGGCACAAACATTGGAGAAACGTCCATCGCAACCGGGTCGCCAGGATGGCATTCCATCTGAGTGACGTCCGCCGTAACGTGGTTGAGGCCCACATGGCCCAACACTCGGGCTCGGCGGCCGTTGATCGTCACATAAAACCGTTTGCGCCGCAGCCATTTGGCCGCGTCCCCCAAGCAATAGCGAAACGCGTCTCGAAACCGATAGGAATCCCGACTCTTTTCCACCAGAAAGCCTTCCCAATATCCCAAGGGAATCACCGCAATTTGAGTGGGTTTTCGCGTGACAAACGCCGGGCCATAACCGACGCCGGAGCCGGCGGGCAGCCAGCGAACCTCGGCCACCTGGCTTTCCAGTCGCCCGGTCTTTTGCAGGCCCGTCTCCCCTCGGCCGGTGGTTCTGCCGCTAATAGCCGACCCCACCCGAACCCCGTCCAGCGGCGGCAGGCCGCAGTGGAACAGGGCGGCGCTGTTGGCGGCGTGGAGCATTCCCGGCTCAAAGCCGGCCTGACGCACCTTGGCCGCCGTATCCAGCAGAGCTTGCTGCTGCGCCAACGTGGCCTTTTTATTGGAAAACGCGGAGGGGAAATGGGTGAACATTCCCGTGACGTTTAGGCTGCCCATATACCGATAAATGGAGAGAATCCGCTCAATCTCCGAGGGCATGAAACCATAGCGCCCCATGCCGGTATCGATTTCCAGATGGACGTCCAACGCCGTCCCCTGCTCTTCGGCCGCGCCGCTCAGCGCCACTGCCGCGTCATAGGAGCCTACGGCGGCGGTGGCCAGCGAATCTACAATGATCTGAATATCCTCTCGAAGGGAGGTGGAGCGCAGCATCAAAATCTCCTCCTCCACAAATCCAGCCTCCCGCAGGCGGGCGGCGTCCCGAGGCTCGGTGACGCCGAAGCGCCGCACCCCCTGCTCCCGCAGCAGACCGGCCATGGGCAGCAAGCCCAGGCCGTAGGCGTCGGCTTTGAGCACTGCGATGAGCTCGCCGCCCCCGGCCTTTTCGCGGATAACCTGGAGGTTATGTACGATTTTGTCTTTTTCTATCACAAGCCGCGTCATGTCTTTCCCCTTCCCCAGGCGCCGATTATTGCTCCGCCGGTTTTTCCCCTTTGTCGGCCTTTTTGGTTTTGCGCACAAAAGCGGCGTGGCGCATCGCGCGCACGGCCTTGATCCCGGCGTTGACGGCCAGATTCACTGCGGGGCGGTAGACCTTTTCAAATTCGCCGCAGAATTCCGTCAGCTCGCCGTTAAAACCCTTTTTGAAGAGATACAGTCCATAGAGAGGATTTTCCGGACTCAAATCGCCGGAAACGCCCCGAAAATCATAAATTTCGCAGCCGCATTCCACCGCCCACTGAATCATGTTCCATTGCAGCAGGTAATTGGGCATCACATTGCGGTATTGGTTGGAGGAAGCGCCGTAAAGATACCAAACTTTATTGCCGAACTGGATAGCCAGAGTACCGGCCACCGGCTTATCATTGTAAAGGGCCATGTAAAGCCGGGCGTTTTCCCCCATATGCCGCAACAGGTCGGCAAAATAGCTTTCCGGCCTTGTGATAAAGCCGTCCCGCTCGCCGGTTTCCTTCATAATGCGGGCAAAATGCGGCAGCATCTCCGCCGTGTCGCTCTCGTCGCAGCAAATAACGCGGACGCCCTTGCGGCCGGCCAACCGGATGTTGTACCGGGTCTTTTGGTGGAAGGCGGCCATCAGCTCTTCTTCCGTCTTGCCGGCAATGTCCAGCCGAAACACATAATTGGGCTGAACGCCTTCAAAGTTTTTGCCGCTCTCCTTGTGTTTATACCCCAGGCCCTTCATGATCTCGATAAATTCCTTGTCGTCGCTGGAGATATCCGGGTCCATCATCAGCGAATAGGCCCGGTATTTTTCCGCCAGCTCCGCCGCGCCTTGGGTCAGCTCCTCCAGCGTTTTGCGGTCGTGGCTGTCGCAGACGGGGCCTCGGCCGGCATACATCAGGGTATAGGGCGCCGCCGGCGCCTTGCGAATCAGCACCGCCAGAGACCCCCGGATAGCGCCGTCCTCTCCTCGGCTCACAACAGCTTCCCATTTCCAGCTGCTTTTCACCTTGCCCCAGCGGGAGGATTGCAAAAAGTGTCCCTTCGGGCTGGTTTGAATAAATTGCTCGTATTCGGCCAATGTGGCCGCCGTCACCATCTCAATCATTCTAACGTCCTTTCTTCCCATCCATTGTCAAAAAATCCGCCGAAAATGCGTTGGCCGCCGGCGCGGAAGCTCCGCCTCTTATCGGCTCGTTCAGCCCTCTCCGGGCCGTCGTTCCAAGCTGATCTCCGCCAGAGCTCGGGCGGTTTCCATATCGCAGGACCGCAGCCGCGCCAGGTCCGCCAGCGAAAGCATCCCCCGCAGTCGGCCGTTTTCCGCCACCGGCAAGCGGCGAACCTGGCCTTGAGCCATATATAGAGCGGCTTCCCGCAAATCTGCCTCTGGGGGAACCACCAGCATATGCCGGCTCATCACAGCTTTGACCGGCGTGTGCTCCGGTTCCCTGTCCCCGGCCACGCAGCGAACCACAATATCTCGATCGGTGACAATGCCCCGCAGCCGGCCGTCTTGGCTGCAAACGGGCAAAGCGCCCACCGAATGCCTGTCCATCAGCCGGGCGGCGCAGGCTACGCTGTCCTCCGGCGCCACCGTCACTGTCGCCCGGCTCATCAATTCCGAAACGCGCATTCCGTTCCCTCCGTTGTTTTTGGGGTTATTTTGCCCTCCGGCGGGAAGTTTTATGCAAAAAATCGGCGGCTCCGGCTGAAAACCATGGGGCCTGCGCCAGAAAAATCGCCGTTATCGGCCTGCCCCGGCTTGCTCCACGGTTTCCAGCGCCACCTTCAGCGCTTGTTCTCGGGTCATGGCGTCCTTGGGGGCGAAGCGGCCGTCTTCCATGCCCTTCACCATGCCGCCGGCCACAAAATAGGATACATAAGGCCTGGCGTATTGGCCAATCGCGGCGTTGTCGCTGAAATTCATCGTCCCGCCGCCTAAGCTTATTCCATCCTCCACCGCGCCTGTTTGCGCCAGCTCGCAGACTCGGCCCAGCATTGTCGCCGCTTCTTCCCGGGTCAGCGTGCGATCGGGTCCAAACAGGCCGCCGCCCAAGCCGTTGACAACGCCCAGCTCATGAGCCCGGGCCACGTCGCTGTCGTTGGTATCCGTAAAGGGCGAATTGGCGTAGGGGGCGCTTTTGCCCGTCATGGCCTCATAAAAATTCACCGCCACCGCCGCAAACTCCTGCCGCGTGATGCTCTTCGTCAGGTCCTGACCAGCCAAAGCGTCGGGAATCAGCCCCATCTCGCCGGCCCGGGCCATGGCGTCCTTGGCCCATTTCGAGCAGCGGCCCCAAGGGCCTGCCGCCGCGATGACAGCCGCCTCGGCATAGCTCTCCCGCACCTTGCCCGGGTTGGCCGCCAGCCAGTTGGAATACTGCTGATCCCAAGCATGGCGCTTGGCCCAAGAGCCGGCGTCTTTTTGCAGAAAATAGGTATAGGGAATTTTTCCCGTGCTGGCATAGGAAGAATGGTCCATCCGCACGTCCAGCCAATAATAGCCGTCGTCCAGCAGCACATAATTCCATTTATGCTCCACCTGAGAGCCGTTGCGGTTGAGAAATTCGCCGGGAATCAGCCGGCAATCATAACCCAGGTGGCCCAGCAGCACCGCCAGCAGCGCGGAGTAATGGGCGCAGTTGCCCGTATGAGTCGCCATCATGTCGTAAGCAAAGGAAGCGATATAGCTGTTGGAATCATAGGAGAGAAACAGCCCGCCGCCGGAATTGGTCCCCGCCTGCGATTCTAATTCCTGGCGAATCACAATTTCGCCGGCTTCCAGCTGGGCGGCGGTTTTTTCATAAAAAGCGCCGCCAGCCTGAATACTGACCTCGTTCTCGTCAAAATAACACGTGCCGTCCCATTCGTCCCGGTCGCAGTTCCAAATAATCCAATCGTATACGGCCTTGATCTGTTCCCGAGGGCTTTTGCCCGCTGTGGGGATCTGCTTCAGCACTTCCTCCGCCATGTAGTCCACATCGGCATAACCGATGTAGATGGGCTTGCGCTCAGAGGCGGCAAAAGCCCCCAACGGCGCCATAGCCAGCAGCAACGCCGCCGCCAGCAGCATAGAAACCGCCTTTTTCCTCATTCTTTTCATCTCACAGCAGTCCTTTCCCGCCCGCTGGAAAAGCGGGCCTTCTCTTGTTTCTCTGTCTCCATTATATCAAATAAAATCGCCGCCGCAAGGGAAAGGCGGGAGAAAACGAGATTCCCGCCTTAATCTTAGGCCGACCTCGACGCTACGCACCCCCAACAGGCGGGCAGATTCCTCAGCCACCGCTGCACGGCAGCCCTCCTCTCCTTTGCAAAAGGGATTTTCTAAGTCGCCGCCCCGTCTTCGTCAGAGCCTCTCCCTTGCAAAGGCAAACCTTTTCTGTTATAGTGAATCCTTCTCTTGGGAAAGCAGCGCCAGATTCCGGCGCAGGGGGACGACGCCCCGCCAAGCAAACGCTCTGTCTCCATATTTTTGCCGAAATTCTCGCTGCGTCAGGCCCTCCAGCTCCTCCGCCGTCAACGAAGACCGGATATTTTCCAAAAATTCCGCAATTTTCGTCTGCTCCGGCCCTCGATTGGCTGGGCAGACCCGCTGACAAACGTCGCAGCCCCAGGCCATGCCGCTCCGTCCAATCAGCCGCCGTTGTTCCAGCGTCAGTTCGCCTTTTTGCTGGGTCAACGCCGAGAGACAGCGGCTCTGGTCCAGCCGTCCGTCCTGGCTCAAAGCGCCGCCGGGGCAGGTTCGGAGGCACAGGCCGCAGTCTGGGCATTTCTGCGGTTCTTCGCCCCCTTCCAGAGGCAAATCTGTGGCGATCATACCGCAGAAGACATAGCTGCCCCAGCGCCGGGTCAAAAGCAGGCCGTTTTTCCCAATCGCGCCCAATCCGGCCCAAGCGCAGGCATAGACTTCGGGAAAGGGCGAGACGTCGGCATAGCCCCGAAACTGGAATCCTGGAAATTCCTTTTCCAGCGCTTCGCAGGCCCGGTCCAGCCGTTTCCGGGCCGCCAGATGATAATCCATCCCTCTGGCATAAAGGGACAAGTTGCCCCCATCCAGACGGTTGAAATAGGGGAATACGCAGCATAACAGCCCCTGCAACCCAGGGACCTGTTCCAGGGCCTTCCGGCGGTTTGCTTCTCCCATCCGCGCCAATACGGCCTCTGGAGAAGCGGCGGCCGCCGCCCCCTGACAGCAGGCGGCCAAAATCTCGGCCGCTCGACGTTCCTTTTCCATGCTATTTTCCCTCCCGCAACCCTGCCGCACATTCTATCCTTTATTGTACCGGAAAGCGAGGCATGATACAAATGATTCTTCAAATTTTGGGCGCCGCAGGCGCCGGAAAATCCACCCTAGGAACGCTGATGGCCCGGCAGACCGGCCTGCCTTTGCTCCACGCCGATTTCTATCGCTGGCAGGACGATCAATTTGAGCAAATGCGTCCCATCTCTGTCCGCCGAGCCATGCTGGCCCAAGATATGGCCTGCCGCCCTTCTTTCCTGCTGGACGGCGGCCTATCCAGTTGGCTGCCGGAGGAGCTGCTCCAGCCGGATTTGCTGCTCTTGGTCCGCTGCCCGCAAAAGACGCGGATGGAGCGGCTGGCCCAGCGGGAGCGAAACCGCTATGGGCAGGATTGCTTCTCTCCCCTCCACCCTCATTTTCAGCTGACGCAGGAATTTTTGGAATGGGCGGCGGGATACGAACAATACGGCCTGGAGGAAGCCAATTCCCTGGCCTCTCATATGGCTCTGCTGGCCCGAACGCCCTGCCCCAGTCTGATCCTATGGAACAATGCGCCGCCGGAAACCCTGCTCCGCCAAGCGACAGCGTTCCTCCAAATGTTATAAAATTCTATCCTACAATTCTCTTCTCCTCAACAACCGGGCCAAGACTCGCCGCCCCAAAAGAAAAGACATTGGGCAGGTTTTTTGGGCAAACCGGCTGCGGCGGCGAGAGAACGGCGATTTTCTCCATTGACAAACAAACTGTAGTGTGTTATTTTAATTTTAGAACTACAAATAGTTTGTTTAAGGAGGAATCTCTATGTATACAAAACGTTTGCCGGCTCTGCTGGCCGCTCTGGCGCTGACTGCCAACTTGTCCGCCTGCCAAAACAACCAAAATCCCCCATCGGACAGCCCCAAAACGCCGCTGGAGCACAGCCAGCAGCCCCAGGCAGAAATCATTCCCGCAGGGATTTGTTATGCCTCCATTGCGATGCCAAATCATCACGCTCAGCTGCAAGAGGCCCTGTGGCAAGCCGACGAGCAGGGCAATCTGACGCTGGAACTGGCGGTTTCCAGCTCTATTTCCGGAGACTGGGAGCTGTTGGCCGGCGACGAAACAACCATTCTCCAACAGCAGGAAGGGGGACTGAGCGAGGGAGAAAACCAGATTTCCATCGCCATCCCCGCCCAACAGGCCCAAGGCCAGACGTTTTTTTGGAAGTTCGTCCCCGAGCAAGGCGAGCAGGAAGCCTTTTGCATTGAGCTGCCTCAGCGCTGGGAGGCAGGGCAGAAATATCTGCTGCAAGACGGGCGCTTTGTCCAGCCGCCTCTGCGAAAATACATGGACGCGCGGAGCGAACTGGGCCGAGATTACGATCTGAGCCGCATTGAAAAAATTTCCGAAGACCAGCTGCGGAGCCTGAGCTTTGACCAGCAGACTGTTTTCCCCGAAACTGGAATGCCGGAAAACCTGACGCCGGAGCAGCTGATGGAGCAAGCCATGGACCCGGGTCTGGGCGTCCGGCGGCTGCATCAGCAGGGCGTTACCGGCCAGGGGGTGTCGGTAGCCATTATCGACCAGGGCATCCCTGCACACAACCGGGAAAATCACCCGGAATACGCCGGAAAATTTAAGGCTTATCAAAATCTCGCCGACCAGGAAATCAGTATGCACGGCCCGGCTGTGGCCAGCCTGTTGGTTGGCGAAAACTGCGGCGTAGCGCCCGGCGCCAGCCTCTACTATGTAGCGGCCAATTCCTGGGACGGCGACGCCAAATCTTACGCCGACGCCCTAAATTGGCTGATCGACCAAAACAAAACCCTGCCGGAAGAGGAGAAAATCCGGGTAGTGTCCGTCTCCGCCGCGCCAGGCTCAAACATCGGCCCTTTTACCAAAAATAATGAATTATGGGAAGAAGCCCGCCAGCGAGCGCTGGCAGACGGGATGCTGGTGTTGGATGTGACAAGCCAATCAGGCATTCAGCTCTTGCGGGGATACGGCGAACCTGAAACGCTGCAAGACCCAGAAAAATTGATTGCCGGCGATCCAAACGCCAAAGACGGGCCTCCAACCAGCGGCCTCGTAGATCGCCTGCTTTTGGTTCCCTGTTCTCGCCGCACGACTGCCGGAATGTGGAGCAACCCAGAAGACAGCCAATACTCCTATTGGGGCGTCGGCGGCCTGAGCTGGGGCGTCCCCTATGCGGCCGGCGTGCTGGCCCTGGGCTGGCAAATCCGGCCGGATTACGCCCCCGAGCAAATGCTGAATCTGCTGATAGAAACCGCCGCCGAAAACGATCTGGGCTTCCCCTGCGTCGACCCGCCCGCTTTTATCGCGGCGGTCCAAGCCGGGACGCCCTGACAACCCGGCTGCGCGCAGGCTTGGCCGTTTTGTGAAAACAAACGCCCGTGGCCGGAACCTTTGAAAAAAGGCTTCCGTCCACGGGCATTTTGTCAGCCAAAACCCTGGCCGCAGGCGCAAATGCAAGTTTGCCGGTCAGGCAAATACGGGTTACGGCTTGCAACCAGAAGTCGGGCATGATATACTCGTCTCAACAAATCGAAATTTGAATTGGGCGGTAAGTGGAAAGAAGTGATGCAATGAAATACCAGATAAAATATTTCATCGATTTTACAGTGTTGGTTTTCCTGTATGCTTTCGTCTTTTTCAGGAAGTGGAGAACCCAGGGCAGAGACAAACTGCTGGTCAACACCCTCATGTATGCATACCTCTCTCTGGTCCTCTATTTTACCATGATGCCGGTGGTCGCATCGATCCCATTCATGCTGGACCACCCCTATAAACCCATGAATCTGGCGCCGTTTATCGACGTTTCGTTGGGGAGAGGAGACTTTTTCCGGCAGGTATTCTTGAATGTTATCATGACCCTGCCCTTTGGGTTCCTATTTCCGCTGACCCAGGACAAAAGGGCCAAATTCGGCAGGACGGTGTTTTGCTGCTTTTTGATGAGCCTGAGCATCGAACTGTTGCAACCGTTCTTCGACCGCTCCTCGGACGTCACGGATCTGATCACGAATGTGATCGGCGGAGCGCTGGGTTATGGCCTTTATGCTGTTTTTAAGCCAATCGCCTTTTGGGTCTTGGAGCGTTTGAACGCCAGATGACAGGCCGTTTTTGGTCAATACCAGTTTGCCGGTCAGGCGAATACGGGTTGCGGCTGTCGGGCCGTCCCGACTCGGGTCTACCCGACAAATTCGCCTTGTTTGATAACCAACGTATCGTCCAAATAGAGATCGGGCTTCAGGATAATGCCGTCCATATGGCAGTCCGCCTTGTTCTGTCCGCCAAAAGAAGTGTTCGTGCCAAAGGCGATATGCACTGTGCCATAGACCTTTTCATCCTCCAGAATAATGCCGCACAAAATGGCCTTGTCGTTGGCCCCAATGCCCAGCTCTCCCACTGTGCCGTTTTCGGGCTTTTGGAATAAAATATCCAGCTTGCCGCCATGATCGCCGTCAATCTTGGTCAAAACGCCGTTTTCAATGGTCGCAACCAGCGGGCTGTCCAGCTTGCCGACGCCCACCATGCTGCCGTCAATGACCACAGAGCCGTTTGTTCCGTTTTCCACCGGGGCGATATAGGCCTCGCCGGAGGGCAGGTTGCCGCTGGAGCCGGGCTCCCGGTAGACGCCTGGAGAAGGCACGCCCTTGCGCCCTCTGAGGTCCAGCGTCAATTCATGGCCGTCTTTGCAAATGCGGGCCTGGGAAGCCTGGTCCAGCCGCTCGGTCAGCCGCGCGACCAGCTTGCCCACCTGGTCGTAATCTGCCGTAATGGCGCCCTGCTGAAACATCCCCTCGGTAATACCGGGCATAGTGGCCATCCGGGCGCCGTTTTTCACCGCCTGAATCCGGGCGTTGGTGTGGGTCAGCGATTTGGCGGTGGGGCATAAAATCACGTCTGCCGCCGCCATGGCGGCCGCTACCGGCGCAGGCGGCTCTTCGCTGGAAACAGAGCGCTCCAGCATCTGCATCAGCATAGCCTCGGCCCCCAGCTCCTTCGCAGCCAGATACAAGGCTCGGCCAATGGAATCCCGGGTGTCGTCCGTCACCACCAGCACGGTTTCCCCCGGTTTTACGTCCAAGCTGGAGCGCAGCACAGACTTTGCGTTTTCTATCAGGTTCATCCTTTGGTTCCTCCTGTCAAAACGGGGCGGGACAAGGCGTTCCGCGCCCCTTTGCAATGAGCGTCGGCAGGCTGTTCAGCCTGCCAGCTCGGCAATTACCCGGGCCAGCAGCGTGCGGGAAAGCAAGACGTTTTTGCCTGTGACCCTGGCGAAAATTTGCTTCATTTCAATTGTGTATCCAATGCAATCCAACAAAATCAGGTCGCAATCGACCTGGGCCATCTGCCGGGCGGCCTGGCGGATTCCCTCCAGCCCTTCATAGGGAGAGGCGGCGATCGCCGTGGCTTGGGAAACATATTTTTCCCATTTTCTCTTGCTCTGCTCCAGCTGCAGGGGAGAGGGCGTAACGACGCCGATTTTGCCCGAGGCCGTCAGCGTCGGGGCTACTCCCTGCAAAATGCGATTGGGAAACGCCAGCGGCGCCTTGGAATGGAAGATATCTGGAAAATCGCCGGTACAGAAAAACGCGATCAGCCGGCAGCCCTGGGCTTCCAGGTCGTCAATGGCCTGCTGCATCCGGGGCAAAATGTGTTTTTCCGCAAAGGTGACAGAGCTGCCGTCGGCGAGCCGAGACACCAGCACGTAATCTCCAGGCTCTGGGGCAAAGGCGGCGATTTCCTGCCGGCTCAGGCCGTCTAATCCGCCCCGCTCCAGCAGCTGGCAATCGCCCAATAGAGGCAGAATGTCCGCCGTCACATCTGTCCGCGGCGCTTGACCCACGGTAATTGCGCCGATTTTCACTCTATCCATTTTATTCTTCGCCCTTAGTCTGGAAACGGCTCATGGGCCCATAGAGCCTTTGAATCAGAGCGTATTCCTGCTCGTCATAGAGCTTGCAGTCGCCCTTGCCATAGTATTTGGCTACCTCCAGCATAAAGCGAGCGGCCTCCTCGCAATCGGCGAAATGGGTGGCTCCAGTGGCGCAGCCGGCCACGGCGGTTTCTGTTGTAATAGCCACGCCCACAACGGGGGCGTTTGTGGCGGTGGCGGGCTGCAAAATGCTGTTCAGATGATACAGGTTGTTGCCATAGGGCGTGATATCCTGTTGGGACAGGGCGAAAACCTGAGGCAGTTTGCCGGTAGTGGTCTGCATGATATCCAGCAAATCGTCGCTGACCTTCAGAATATACCCTTCCTTGACGGTGGGAGAAATGGCGAAACCCCGGGCGTTGATAATCCGGTTTCCCTTGGTGGTGTCCACGACCAAGATCGCGTCCAGCTCTGGCGTCACTTCCGCCTGGTTGACCTGGGCCATATCCAGAGGGGAGCCCATAAAGGGCACCGGCTTATGGGGCTGGGTGGGGGCGTTGGGGCACACATGGGTGGAGATAAAGACGTCGCCCTCCAGCGCGTCGCCCTTATTTTGCATATCCAGCAGCTTTGCCGCCAGCGTCAGCGCCACCAGCGCGCCGTCGCCGTCGGACACAAAGCCGGTCATCTCCGGCCGGGCGCCCAGGCCGCCCAGACGGCCCAGCAGACCGATGGTGGGGGCGGTTCCGCCGCCGCTTTTGCCATTTTTGCCGGGAATGCGGATTTTCACCATATCGGTGGAGCCCTTGGCGCCGGTAAGCACTTGGATCTCAATGTTAGCGTCCGCCTTGATGGAGCGCAGATACTCCGCCACAGCTTGTCCGCTGGCCGAGCCGCTGTCCAAAATGTCATAAACCTCAATCAGTTGCTTGAGAAGCATATTTTTTCCCGCCTTTCGTGATTTTCCCATTCAGATGGGGGAACGCCGGCAAGCCGGCGTTCTGCGCGCTCAAATACTCTGGGCACATTTTATCACACTCCGCCCTGGATTACAAGAAAACAGGGGCTTGCAGATGGAAACGGAACGTAAATTTTTCCGTTCCCGCCTCCCTTTTACGCCTTGCCGGCATGACAGCGCCGGGAAAATAGTGTATAATGGCGTCAAAGGTTTTGCAGACAGATCATTTATAGATAGGAGAATGGATATGCGTTTAGAGCACATGACATGGAAGCAGGCCCAGGCCTATTTTGCGGAACACGACACAGTGGTGATCCCGGTGGGCAGCATTGAGAACCACGGCTCTCACCTGGCCTTGGGCACGGATTTTCTGGTTCCCTCCCACATCGCCCAGACCATCGATCAACAGACCGACGTTCTGATCGCCCCCGCCGTGCCTTACGGCGTGGCGGACCACCATTTCGGCTTCCCCGGCACTGTCTCTCTGGGCTATGACGGGCTAAAGATGGTGATAGAGCGTATCGTGGGCTGCCTATATGGTTATGGCGCCCGAAAATTCATCTTCCTCAACGGCCATGGCGGCAACGACAACGCCCTGCTGGACGTGGGTCTGGAGCTGGAGGATATGGGCGCTCTTTCCGCCCTGGTCAACTGGTGGCAGCTGGCCGGCGAACTGAACCCCAAGTGGAAGGGAGGACACGGCGGCGGCGAGGAAACGGCGGCTATCCTGGCCATCAACCCGGATTGGGTGCATATGGAGGATTATATGCCTCTGACCCCGGTAGACCTTTCGGAAAATTTGAAGGTATCCGGCATGAAGACCGTGGCCTTCAAGGGCGCTAACGTCACCGTGCAGCGGCGCTTCCAGTCCGTTACCCCCTCCGGCTGGTATGGGCCCGACGACCCTCGGGACGCTACGGCGGAATGGGGCAAAGAGATGCTGGAGACAGTGAGCCAATATATTGTGGAGTTTATCCGGGAATTCCAGCAAATTCAGCTGCCGGATAGAGGATAACTCCATGGAGCAAACCCTCTTCACCAACCAGACCCTGTATGACCGGCGGATTTACATGGCCACTCAGCGGGTCTATTACTATAAAAAACAGTGGAAGAGCCGGCTCTTCGCCCTGATCTGGGGCGCTCTTTGCTTTTATATCGCCTACCTCAAGGGCCAGACCAAGGGTTTTCCCGATTTCTTTTTCTGTTTTCTGGGTTTCCTGATGATTTATTTTTGTTTCTGGGGCTATTGGTACCCGGCCCGGGCCGTCTATAAACAGCGGCAGGAGGCTTTGCAGGAGCCCCGACAATTCGTCTTCACCGAAACGGGCTTCACTGTGACGGCCAGCCAGCTGCGCCAGCAGGTGGATTACGGCCAGGTGTCTTTTTTGCTGGAAACCAGAGCCGCCCTGGGCTTGGTTTCCCAGGGCCAGCTTTTTATGCTGGATAAAGGAGGCTTCCAAGGCGTAACCCCCGCCGAATTTCGGGAATTTATCGCCCAGCGCTGCCCGCTGCAAAAAAAATTGTCCTTCAAAAAGCCCGAATAATATGGTTCTGGAAACAAAGCGGATGACGATCCGCGATTTTGAGCCGGCGGACCAGGGGGACCTCCACGAAATTTTAGGCGACCCGCAAACCATGGCCTTCAGCGAGCCGCCCTATTCCCCCGCCCAGACCAGGTCTTTTTTAATGGATTTCTGCATTGGCCGGAGGGCCGCTCAGGCCGCCGCGCTGAAAGAAAGCGGCAAAGTCATAGGCTATCTGCTGTTCAAGCCTCTGGGGCGGAAAGAGTGGGAAATCGGATGGTTTTTCAACCGCCGATATTGGCGGCAGGGCCTGGCCTTCGAAGCCGGCGCCGCCTTGGTCGACTGGGCCTTCCAGGAACTCGGCGCCCAAACAATCACGGCGGAAACGGCAGACCTCGTCAAATCGGCGGGCCTGATGCAAAAGCTGGGCATGACGCCGGAGGGGCGCGACGCGGCGGGGCTGGCTTGCTACAGCCTTTCTGCTCAAGGTTGGCGACGCATGAAAAAATATTCATCTTTCTGAAAAAATATTCAGATTGCCTCTTGCTTTTCGAGAATAATTATGCTAAGATATGAATAACAATTAACCCAAACAAAAGCGGAGGCGGAATAAAATGAAACCGGAAATTCTTTTTTTGAAGCAAGAAGACGTGATCAAAGCAGGCCTGCTGGATATGAAAATGGTGCTGGCCGAGACGGAAAAGACCTTTAAGATGATCGGCCAAAACCAGATCATCAACCCTACCAAGGTATTTTTGGGAATGCCCAGCGACGAAAATTGGGATTCCTACTGTATGTCCATGCCCGCCTACATCGGCGGCGACGTGGACACCGCAGGCTTCAAGTGGGCGGCAGAATCCAAAGCCAATTCCCAGCTGGAAGGCGTGCCTTACGGCATCGATATCGTGGTGCTTTCCGATCCCAAGACGGTTTTCCCTAAAGCCATTTTGGACGGCACTATCACCACCGCCATGCGGACCTCGGCCACAGCAGGCGTTATGGCTAAGTATAACGCCCTGAAAGGAACCAAAATCGCCTGCCTGGTCGGCGCCGGCGTCATCGGCCGCACTATGATTATGGCTATGAAAGAAGCTGTGCCCACTCTGGAGGAAATCCATATGACGGACCTGGTAATCGAAAAAGCCGAGGGTCTGGCCAAGGAGTTTGAGGGGCAGATCAAGGTGGTTCCCTATTCCAATGTGGAAGAGGCGCTGAAGGGCGCTCAGTTGCTGGTGACAGAGACCACCTCCCGCAAGCCCTTTATCAAAAAGGAATGGCTCCAGCCCAATATGACGGTGATTCAGATGGAGGGCCAATCCTGCGAAGAGGATATTCTGTTGACGGCGGACCGGATCGTGCTGGACAACTGGAGCCAGATGTCCCACTTGACGGGCATTTTGGTTTGCCAGCTCTGCAAAGCGGGTAAACTGAAAAAAGAAGACGTTGTGGAGCTGCCCGATATGGTCAACGGCGTAGCCGTGCGGCAAAACGAAGACCAATTTGTCTATTGCGGCAGCGCAGGCGTGGGAAGCGTGGACATTATGCTGGCGGCCAAGCTCTATGAAAACGCCAAAGCCATGGGCATTGGAACCAAGCTCAACCTATGGGATAACCCCCTGTGGGTCTGATTTGCTCCCAAACCAAATGAAACCAAAAGCCGGGCCACAAAAGGTCCGGCTTTTTTGCACGATCTGTCCAATCGTTGCAGCTGAGAAAGGAGCGACGTATGATTGAAGTAACAGGCAAATATAACACAGCCAAAATTTTTACGGACACAGTGGACCAGGAATCGATAGCGCAAGTGATTCAGCTGTGCAACCAGCCCTTTTGCGCTGGCAGCCGTATCCGCATGATGCCGGATATCCACGCCGGCACCGGCTGCACGGTGGGGACTACTATGACGATCACAGACAAAATCGTGCCCAATCTGGTGGGGGTGGATATCGGCTGCGGCATGGAAACCCTGCGCCTGCGGGAAGATTCCTTGGATTTTCAAGCCCTGGACCGGCTGATTCGCCGAGAAATCCCCTCCGGCTTTGGCGTCCGACAAAAAAATCACCCATTTTATCAAAAAATCGACCTGCAAAAGCTGAAATGCAGCAATCATGTCGATCTGGCTCGAGCAGCAAAAAGCATGGGAACCCTGGGCGGCGGCAACCATTTTATCGAGGTCGATCGCGACGAACAGGGCGCCCTTTACCTTGTGGTCCACTCGGGCAGCCGCCATCTGGGCGTGGAAACGGCCAAATATTATCAGCAGGCCGGCTGGCGAACGTTGAACCGAGGCGACCGGCAGGATTTTCAGCAGATAGCCGCTTCGCTGCGGTCCCAAGGGCGGGCTCAGGAAATCGAAGCGCAGATCGCGGCCCTGAAAAAACAGAGGCCGTCAATTTCCAAGGAGTTGGCTTATATCTCCGGTTGGCTGATGGAGGATTACCTCCACGATATGCGGCTGGTGCAGCAATTCGCGGCCTTGAACCGCCAGGCTATGCTGGAGCGCATTGTCTCCGGTTTGGGGCTCCGCGTCGACGAATCGTTTTCCACTGTCCACAACTATATCGATACCGACGCCATGATTCTGCGCAAAGGCGCCGTTTCCGCTCAGACGGAGGAACGGTTGCTCATCCCTATCAATATGCGGGACGGCATCCTGATCTGCATAGGGTTGGGCAATGAGGATTGGAATTGCTCGGCGCCCCACGGCGCAGGTCGGCTGATGAGCCGTTCCGCCGCCAAGGCCGCTTTTTCTCTGGAGGAATTTCAGCGGCAAATGGAGGGGATTTACACCACCTCTGTGGACCGCTCCACTCTGGACGAATGTCCTATGGCCTACAAGAGCATGGAGGATATCGTCCGCTGCATCGGCCCTACGGCTCGAATCGAACGCGTGATTCGCCCCGTCTACAATTTCAAAGCCGGCGAGGAAAAGCCGTGATCGACCTTTTTCTCTCCATGCAAAAAATGCAAAAAGCCAGGCGCGCAAGCTGCCTGGCTTTTTGCGCACAGAACCGGCGGAGCCGCGGCCGCCAGTCTTGCCCTCCGATTCTGCACGAATATTTTACAGTTCTTTCTCTGCTTTTTTCAAAGCGCCTTTTGAAGCAAAACTTTTCATAAGTCTATGATTATGATTCAATCCCGAAAAACGCCAGGCCAAATATCGCTAAACCGCGCCGCGATTTTGACATAGGACTCATCTTTTATCCTTTCTGCCCCTCATTCTGGCTTTTCCTTATCCCCATTCTTTTTGCCCTGATACTCGGAAATCATGATGGAACAAACCACGATCAGGCCGCCTATGGCCAGGTTGGGGGTCAAGGGTTCATAACCCATGACCACCGAGGACAGGCAGGCGAAAACAGATTCCAGCGAAAAAATGATAGCGCAGCGGGAGGGCTCCACGTGCTTCTGCCCCACTGTCTGCATATAGCCGGCGGCGATGGTGGCCAGCAGCACCACCAGGACGATGGGAAAAACCGCCTTCTGAATCTGGACGCCCTGGAACGACATTTTTCCCGTGGCCGCAGCGGTAATCAGGCAGAAAACGCAGGTGGTCGCTAGCGGCAGAAAGGTCAGCAGCCGAGCGGGCATCTGGCTGGTAAACCGATAGAGGAAGGTGATCTGAAAGGCAAACAGCAGGGCGGCCAACAACGTCAGACCGTCGCCAAAGGAAAGGACGAAGGGCTGGCCCGGCGTCATGGTGAGCACATAGAGACCCAACAAACAGAGCAGAGCGCAGGCATAGACCTTTCTACGGGGCTTTTGCCCCATAATCAGCCAAGCGGCAAAGGGCGTGAGCACCACATAAGACGTGGTGATAAAAGCGCTGTTGGAAGGGGTCGTCACATTGAGGGCGACGGTCTGCACCAACATAGCCGCATAGAGGAAAAAGCCCACCACGACGCCCATCCAAATCTGCCGGCCTGTGGCCTGGCGCAGCTCCTTGGCGCAGACGGGCAGCCAAAGCAGGGAGGCCAGCAGATAACGGAGGAACAGAAAAAAGCTGCTATCCAGTCCGGCGTTGAGAGCGTCTTTCACCCATAAAAAAGAGACGCCCCAGATAAAGGCGGTGGCGACCAGTAGGAAGTTATAAAAAAGCGCCTTCTGCGTTTTCATAGATTCCGGTCCTTTCAGACAAAAAATTCGCCGCCCGAAAAGGCGGCAGGCCGACCTCGGCCAAACGCAATCGCAACCGGAAAACCAAGCCAGGCAAACGGCCGGCCCAGTGGAATCTATTTTCCTCGAAACTGCGTCGGTTTCTCTTTTGAGTCCCACAAAATAGGGAGCGTTTCGGCCCTTTGACTGATATTTTACCATTTGCCCCTGCCTTTGTCAAATCAACGGACAGTCACCCGATCCCCCCTCGGGACATATGATAAAGTAGACGCCGCCCGGCAGACGGCGTCAATCCTGACCGCGACGGAAAGAGAGTGAAACTATGAGCTGTAACTGCAATAACAACTGTAATTCCTGCGGCTGTGGCTGCGGCTGCAATTCCTGCAATTCCTGTGGCTGTGGCTGCAATTCCTGCGGCTGCAACGCCGGCAATACCAACGTCGAAATTGAGACGGTATGCACCTATTCCCGCTATGTGGATGTGCCCATGTCCATTTACTATGGCGCCGGTTATTCCGAGCTGAACTGCTGTGAGGACACCAAGAACGTTTTGGAGCAAATCTCCGATTCCCTGTCCCGCATGTCCGCCTGCTTCAACTGCGGCGAAGCGGACAGCGACAACAACAACAGCGGCAATAATGGCTGCGGCTGTAGCTGCGGCTGCCGCCGCTGGCGTTAAACCGCCGGGGGAGCAATCCCCCGGATACATCAACCCCGCCCTCTTTCCGACCTTCCCTCCACAGCATCCGCTGCCAGAAAGGCCCGGCGGCCCCTCCAAAAGGGGGCCGTCGGGCCAATTTATTGGGGCGGCCCGACGGCCGTATCCCATGTCGGCTTTGTCGCTCCATGGGCTTTCGCGCCCAGGGGCGGAATTTTTTCAAATAACCCCCCGACAGCAGACACAAGAGCTGTTGACCACGCGACGCCCGCACGAAATTGACCCGCCGCGGCTTCGCAGCCTATTTTTTATTGTTTCTTCTGCTGTTTTTCTCCCGGGCTTCTCGGGGCTTCGGACGGCTGTCTTGGCGCTGCTCCTCGTATTTGGCATAAGCGTTGACAATGCGCTGCACCAGCTCATGACGCACCACGTCCAGCGACGTTAGACGGCATTGCCCTACGCCTTCCACATCCTTCAGCACCCGCATGGCCTCTTTCAGGCCGCTGAGCTTGCCGTCGGGCAGGTCGATTTGGGTGACGTCGCCGGTAATCACAATCTTGGAATTGAAGCCTAGGCGGGTCAGAAACATTTTCATCTGTTCCGGCGTGGTGTTTTGGGCTTCATCCAAGATGATAAAGGAGTCGTCCAGCGTCCGGCCCCGCATATAGGCCAAAGGCGCCACTTCAATGCTGCCCTTTTCCAGATATCGCTGAAAGGTTTCTGGTCCCAACATATCAAACAGAGCGTCATAAAGCGGCCGCAGATAGGGGTCCACCTTGTTTTGCAGGTCTCCAGGCAAAAAGCCCAGCTTTTCTCCAGCTTCTACGGCAGGTCGGGTGAGGATAATGCGGTTGACCGCCTTTTCGCGGAAGGCCACCACAGCCTTGGCCACCGCCAGATAAGTTTTCCCTGTTCCCGCTGGGCCGACGCCCAGGGTAACGGTGTTCTGCTGGATGCAGTCCACATACTCCTGCTGGCCCAAGGTCTTGGCCTTGATGGGCCGGCCTTTGGCCGTTACGCAAATCAAGTCGCCTCCCATCTGGCTCAGTTTATCCTGCTGGCCCTCTCGGATCAAGGAGATCACATAATGGACGTTTTGAGGGGTGATCTGTTCCCCGCGGGCCGCCAAGCGCAGCAGCTCTGTCACGGCGTTTTGGGCCTGGAGCACATGATCCGCCTCGCCGCAAATTTTCAGGTTTTCATCCCGACATACGATGCTTACGCCATATTCCGCCTCCAGCAGGCGGATATTTTCGTCAAACGCGCCGAAGAGGTTGACCACCTCTTCCAGCCGCTCGATGCTGACATTCTGTTCAATCATTTCCATCCTCCGTCGTTTCCTGGGCTATCCCAGATACTTCCGTTAATACGCCCGTTTTTTCTCTGCATTCCACCGTCAGCGCAGCCTGGGCGAAGGGCTGGCTATACTGACAGCTGAAATCCGCCTGCACGACCTGGGCCTCAGGCAAGCGCTGGGCCAGCGCCTCCCGCTGCCGCCGCTCCATCACCTGGGCGCAAACCTCCTGGCTGACGGTAAAAGGTCTGGGCTGATACTCCACATATTGTTGACGCACAAGGGCGACGGGCAGCACGGTGTTTTTTGTCAGCCGCAGAAATTTCTTTTCAATAAAGGTATCATACCACTGGAAGGGCTCTTTTTCAATGAAAGAAAGATTAAAACGCCTTCCTCCTATTACCAATGCCCAGCGGGTTTTGCTGCGGCCTGTGGGGATTTTAGCCGTCAGCTGCGTCGGCATCACGCTGCGCAAGGTCCGCCAGGTGCGCAGTTCCACATCCGCCATGGCGTGAACCTGGTAGACCTCGCCCTGGGCGCTGACGATGGTTCCTGTGGCCAAAATATCCCCTTCCACCACCGTCTCCCCCACTTTTTTCATGGCCACGCCGGCTTTGACCTGCATACTGACAATGACGCCGGTTTTATCCGCCACAATGTCGCAAGGCTGGTCCACTGGCGTCATTTCCGGTGTGGGCGTTCGGCCCTGGGCGATGATCTGGGCCCAGCTGCCCCGAATATTCACCGCCACAAAGGAAAACTTGTCGCTGTGGGTCATAATATAATCCCGCACTTGGTCTCCGTCCACCTGGCGGGCCGGCGCTCCTGGCCGCAACCCAGCCTGGCTGGCCAGCTCCAACGCTTCGGTTTGCAAAGATTGGTCGCAGTTAGAGGCGTCGATGGTCCAAATCATCTGGCTGGCGACCCACAGCAGCAGCGCGCACAGCGCCGCGCCTCCCCAGAGCGCCGCCCGGGGTCTCAGCCGCCGCGCCTGAAAGGGAACGCCCCTTTTGCCCACGATGCGCACCGAGCACATGGCGCGCCGGGTAAACCGGCGCAGCTGCCGGAAGCCTGAAATCCGCACGGTCGCCTGAGCCAAATCCGGCGCAATGCGGCGCACGTCCCAGAAATCAATCTGGTTCTGGGCGCACAGATTGAGAAAGCGCTCGATGGCGGCTCCTTGTATCTCAATGCGCACGCTGCCTCGGACATAGTTGATTATTCTAAGAATCATGCGTTACTCCTCACGATCGGATAAATTCCACCGAAGCGATTTTTCCCCGGACGTTCATCTCGCCGTCGCTCATGGATTCCAGCTCCAAATCCATGCCGCAAATCTGTACAGTCACGTCTTTGCCTGCGACCCGTATCCGCTGTTCTGTGTACTCCAGCACGCCGTGGCAACCTTCCAGCAACGCCCCCCGAGGCGTGCACTGCACCTCCGGCATATCCAATATGGCTCCGGCGCCCACGCCAAATTGATCCGCAGCCCGGGCCAAACATTCCTTCAAGCCCTCTTCCTTGGGCCGGGGCGGTTTCCATTTTTGGTTTTTGCTCATGCTTTCACCCCCGTGAACGGGGCTTTTCGCGCCCCTGACGCCTATTTATATGCGCGCCGCTGGTATTTTTGCCTGTCCTGGGCATATATCTGTGGCGAGGTGATTTGTTATGAAACGATCGGCCGGATTGCTCTCCTATCTCAGCCGCCTGTTTTCCTATGGGGCGGTCTGTTTTCTGGCTTATGGTCTGATCCGCTATTCCCGACAAACGGCGGAAAGCGCTTGGCAGGGGCTGACCCTCTGCGCTCGGACTCTGGTTCCTGTCCTGTTCCCCTTTTTTGCCGCTTCTTCGTTGGCAGTCTCCACCGGCTTGGCCGGCCTGGCGGGGCGATGGTTGGAGAGACCTATGCAGGCTCTTTTCCGGCTGCCCGGCGCCTGCGCCTCGGCCTTTGCTCTGGGGCTGGCGGGGGGGTATCCAGTGGGCGCCGGGGCGGCCTTGAGTCTTTACCGGCAAAAGCTGTGCGGCAAAGAGGAGGCCCAGCGGCTGCTGGCTTTTTGCAACAACTGCGGTCCGGCCTTTCTCTTAGGGGCGGCGGGGACGGCGGCCTTTGGTTCCGCCGCCGTTGGGGGGCTGCTCTATGGATGCCATGTGCTGGCCAGCCTGCTTACTGGTCTGCTCTTCCGTTTCTCTGGCCGGCGCTCTTCCGAAACCCTGCCGGTAAGACGGGTGGAAGAACCAGAAAAACCCTTCGGCGCCGCTCTGGCGGAAAGCGTCCGCTCCGCCGCCTCTTCCGTTATCAATGTATGCGCCTTTGTTGTATTTTTCACCGTCTTTATCCGATTGCTGACGCTGACGGGGCTGCTGCCCGCCCTGGCTGGTCTGTTGGTTCGCTTAGGCCTGGAGCCGTCGTTGGCCGCGCCGCTGGCCGGAGGTTTTTTTGAAATGTCCGGCGGCGTGATGGCCCTGGCCGGCCCGGCGAACCCGGCCAGGTTGGCGGCCGCCGCTTTTCTGCTGGCTTGGGGCGGCCTCAGCGTTCATTGCCAGACCCTATCCCTGCTGGCGGACAGCGACCTTTCCGCCGGCCCCTATCTTGCGGGCAAGCTGACCCAAGGGCTGCTGGCCGCCGGGTTGACCTATGCCGCCGCCGGGCTGACGCCCTTTGCTCAAGTGGCAGGGCTGGCCGGCGCTCCGATTCTGACCGTTTCCAGGCGGATCCCCCCTGTCGGCCAGGCCGCTCTGGCCGGGCTGGCAGTATTTAGCTTGGTTTTGTGGCGGGCCCGGCGACGCCAAGTAAAAAAACGTTGCCAGCGCCCCCGCAAACCGGTATAATGGAGAAAATGAAATTGAAAGGCAGCGCGGCCCGCTTCACGCCGCGAGGCTGCGGAAAGAGAGCTTGCCATGTTATTCGACCCAGAAATCAAGCGCTGCTGCGCTTATTGCGAAAAAGCCTCGGATTTGGACGACCGACTGGTGTTGTGCAGCGACAAAGGGCCGGTGGATTACGATTTTTGTTGCCGGCGGTATCGTTACGACCCTCTGCGGCGCATTCCCCGTTCCCCTTCTCAGGCGCTGAAAAAAGAATTCAAAAAAGAGGATTTTCAACTATAGCTTACAGTTGAAAAATTCCATGGATTCCTCTCAACAAAACGCTGTGTAACGGCGTTTCGGGCTGCAAAGCGCCCCCCCTGTTCGGATTTTGGGCGAAGGCAAACGGCTTTGCGCCGCGGCAATCTGCGGGTCTGCCGATGGAACCATTTTCACGCTTTGCCGCTATGTCGCCTATCGCAAATAAGCGCCCTTGGGCGCTTATTCTTTTGCCTTGCTTGAGACAAAAGCGCAGGCTTTCCTGCGCGGCTGTTTTCCAATTTTCCTAAAAATCTGTTTCGTTCAAAGAGCAACGGAAAACACAATTCATTTTGAACAACAGCGCAGAAAAAGACGCCGGCAGGTTTTGAAGCCTGCCGGCGCTTTTGTCTGATCAGCCGTTTTTAACGGCCGAAAGATGATTGGGTTTTATCGGGCGTTCTCGTCGGATTTGCGAGCTACCAAAGCCATGCCGCACAGGGACGCCAACGCCAGAGCCAACCACACCTGGGCGTTGCTGTCGTCGCCTGTCTTGGGCACGTCTGCAAGCGGCACATCCTCGTCAGGAATCTCTTCCTCAGGCTCCTCAGGCTCTCCAGGCACTTTGGCCAGGGGAACCTCAGGCTCTTCCAACTCGATCACCTCTTCTGGGGTCTTGGGCACACCCGGGGTGGGAACCTCCGGGTCAGGGTCAGGTCCAGGACCAGGCGTCAGAGGCGTCTCGTCGTCTGGGATATCCTCGTCCGGTTCGTCCGGGGTATTGGGTTCGTCGGGCTCATCCGGCTCATCCGGATCGTCGGGTTCGTCCGGCGGTCTTCTGACGGTGCGATCGTTGACAAAGGCCGCGGCCGCATTGCCGTTTTCAGCAATAACGCCCTCCGCGCCGGCGACAGTTGTGGTATAACCGTCCTGGTTGGCTTCCGTCTCGGTCACTTTATAAGCGGCTCCAGAGGGGATGCCTTGGATCGTCACGCGCTGGCCATGGCGCAGCTTGAGTTCCGCCTTGCCGTCCACAAAGGTCAGCTCCTGGATTTCAGGGGCTTCCACGCCTTCCACAAAGGCTTCGCCTGTTGCGGCAAACGCGCCGGAGAGGGCGGTTTCGCCGTCAAACAGCTCGATCACAAAGGTGAATTCGCGGTTCCGATCGCCGCCGTTGCCGGTGACGGTCTTGGAAACGGAGAGGTTACCCTTGGGAGCTTCGGGCTCTTCAGGCTTGGTGTTAGTCACTACGACTTCGATCGTTTTTTCTGTGATAGTGCCAAAAGCGTTTTCATACGTCGCCACATATCCATGGCTGCTTTCAGCTGTCTCCTCCACCTTATATTGCGTTCCGGCGGGGATACCATTGATCACCACAGACTGATCGGCCTTCAACGAAATAGTTGCTTGGCCTTTTTCATCAAAGAGGTATTCGCCAAATTGGCCAGTTAACGGCATTCCGTCGTTAGTCAGCGTCAGAACCAACTTAAATTCTTCGGTTGTCATTGTTCCAACAACCTTCTTAGTCAGGCTCAAAGAGCCCAAGCGCCGAGCGTTGACAACAGAAACAGTAACGGCAGTAGTTTCTTCTGTAGAAGCTATAATGTCGCCAGTCCGCTTCGTATAAGAGACTACATACTGATCGTTATCAATTTCCACTTCGGTCACTTCATACTTTGTGCGTTTACCTTCCGCTGTAGCTGTAGGAATTCCTTTGATTTCGCGGGTTTCGCCATGTTTCAATGTAAACGCGGCTTGACCCTGCTCGTCAAATTCCAGACCGCCGATTTTGCCGGTAAGAGGCTTATCGTTTTCGTCGGTCAACTTTACGACAAATTTGAATTCCTTATCTGTCGTTTCATTTTCCACAGTTTTAGAGACGCTCAAGTTACCGGTAACGCGAGTATTGGTAACAAGGACGCTTGCTCCCTTATCTGAGTAAATGGAGCCTGCCTCGATATTGACTCGCTGACCTTCTTCATCAAGCTTGCCATAAACGGTTTGATACTTATCGCCGTCCACGTTTTCCTGTACTTCATACTGCGTGTTATGCTTGATTCCAAAGATCGTGATGGACTGATCGCCCTCCAGCTGGAAGACATATTCGCCATTTTCATTGGCTTTCAGCTTTTCTTCTGTTTCTTCGCCATTAATGGCATACTGCAACTCGTCCGTTACAGGATTGCCGTACCTATTCAGCTTCAAAACAAAGTCAAACCGATTTCCAATATTTTCTCCGACGACTTTTTTGCTGATGGTCAAGGAGTTCGGAGGCAATTCTTTGTAATTGTTTGTAACAACGACTGTTCCTTCTCCTGCCGCAGGCAGATTCACAACGCCTTGCACAGGCTGCGTTTCTTCGCCTTCGTCAGCGTCGCCGCTATCTTCAGATTTTTCTACCAAAGCGGCAGTAATCTGCACTGTCCATTCAAAGCCGTCGATTTCAGCGCCTTTTTCGGTTACAGTGTACTCGCCGGGCTGCAGGTCTTGCAATTCGAAAGGCTTTTCGGCTGTAACAGAAAACTCTTTTCCATCGGGATAAGAGGGGCCTGTCACGACGATGGTATAGACCTTATCTTTCGCATTGTCGCTATCGCCTGTAACAACCTTTTGAATAGTCAGTTTAGCCAAGTCATAGGTGTTGGTAAATACGACCTCATTCAGGCCTTTGTCAGTCTCGCTGGTTTCGCCAGACACCTTGTTGTCCTCTGTCGTGGTATGCTCAATATTCGGATCTTTGTATTCATCCAGGTTTTCCAGATCAGTTACTACAATTTTATCAATCGTAACTTTGTTGGCCTGGTTTTCGCCTTCGGTTATCTCATATTTCACACCGACAGGGAGATCATGGAACACAACATATCCATCCTTGACCAAAGACAGTTCTACTTCGCCTTCTTCGTTCGGCTCCATCTTGCTTTCCACACCGTCTCTCAACACAGTAATCGAGCCGGTATAGGGAGCGCCGTCCGAGGTTTTGAAAGCTACTGTAAAATCAAACTGCTCATCCAGCGGCGCCGCAGAGCCGTCGACCTTTTTTTCCAGAGTCAGGTCGTTGGAGGCTTCGCCGATAATCAGCGTGCCATTGCAGCCAATACCGCCGCCGGGATAGGCCTTGCCGCCTGTGCCGCTGCTATTGCCCGTAATATGGACATTGCAAAATTCAGCGGCAGATTTCCCTTGTTCCATTGTCAATCCGCTATTCAGGCCAATGCCTTCTTTACCCAGCACAGTATTCAGGTCTTCTGTTGTGATTTCCCCATTGTTCCAGTTATATTTATAACCGTTCAATGTGTAATTGGTAATACTAACCGGTACTTTACCAGAGCCGCCTGTTGTAGTGGAAATCCAAATAGAGGAACCATTGCCGTAGAAAACACCGCCGTTTTTGATATAAAAACGGACGTCAGACGTGGGGCAAGCAGAAATTCCATTGCCCGTAAGGCCCTTGTTATTTGTTACTTCTACAGTTTTCAGCGTCAGCGTTGCGCCTTTATTGACGTAAATACCGCCGCCGCCAAAATAAGAAAGAGTCCAATCTGTAGTGTTGCTGTTACAGCTGTTATTGATAATGTTGCCGCCATTGATCTCAGCTTCGCCGCCAGTCCAGACCGCAATACCGCCGCCGTTTCCTTTGCAGACGTTGCTTTCAATCGTGCCGCCGTTCATTACCAATTTCATTCCCTCTCGAGCGGCCGCATCGCCCAAGGCAATACCGCCGCCAAAAGCCAAGTAACCTGTTGTGCTATTCTTGGCGATCAGGCCGTCGTTCATCTCCATATAGCCATTGGGGCCAATGCAGACGCCGCCGCCAGTGCTTTTGTTTTGAGCGCCCGACCACTTGGTGGAGCTATTCGCGGAAATTTCGCCGCCGTTCATCTCGATGCTGCCGGTACTATAGATACCGCCGCCGGATTCCACAGTGGTGTTTTTTTGGATCAAAGCGCCGTCTTCAATAGTCAATTTGCCTTTATTGTTGATAGCGCCGCCGCGGACAGAACCTGTATTAGTGTTATTTTGGAGCACTGCGCCCTGGCCAAGTGTCAAAGCTGCGTCAGCTTGCACTGTTACCAACGGCTGGCTGGCGGAAATGTTTTCGTTCCTACCGCCGTCAATAATAATATTTCCCAGCGTCAGATTTGCATTCTTCGGAATATTAATCAAAGCGTTTTTAAAAGAGCTATAACGCTTGATTGTTCCGCTAACGCCTGCGTCATTTCCCAATTCCCAGGTTTCATTGCCGCTAACCGTCACCGTACCCATCACATAAATGGTGTTCAAGTCGTTAGCATTGAGCAGTTCTTTCGCTCTGGCAAATGTTTTGATAGGCGTTTTTGTGGTCGCGCCGTCGTTAGCGTCACTTCCGTTGCTTCCGTTGATATAAATTACCTTCGGCACGCCAGCCAATACGGTTTTGTGCAAAACAATCTGCCCATTAATCACTTCTACTTGGGTCAGATACTTGTAATCTGCCTTAATGCCGCTTTCTGGATCGGTATACTCCAATTTGCTCGAACCATTACTCGGCATCCAAGAGGTATTCCCAACCTGATCAACCGTAATTTCGTGCCCATCCATACCAGTGGCAAGAATCAAATCTTCCATTTTCTGCATCGGATTCGCATATTGGTTCCGAATATCCGAGGTAGCAAAATTAACCAGGTTCAATTTTGCTACGTTCCAAGTGCTCGCCTTGAACTCCGGCCCCACTTGGGTAACAGGCACATCATCTTCAGCCGAATAATTCTTATTCAGGGACAAATTGAGCGTGTCCACTGTGCTATTCAGATACAGTTCAGAAGTCTTGCCAGATTGCGTTGCGGTCATCGTTCCTACAGAAGCATTGATAAACGCTCGATTCTTCAATGTTTCTCTGTAAGTTCCAGCACAGCTCTGACCAAGAGTTAATGTTTCTACTGGGGCATTGACCTCCAAAATGTTTGTCAGCGACACATTTTCATAGGTCTTAGAATGTGGCGTCACCTGACCAACCACCAAATTGTCTACCACACCATCAATCGTACACTCAGCCTTATAATTTACATCTTCTTGTTTGTCTTTGTTTGTGAAAGACGGGGTTCCTACTTTAATTGTGGCTATATGAGCATCTTCCGCAATAATCAAATTCCCATTTTTAAGGTTTATATCATATTGCTTTGTATACTCACTGTACGATGTTCCAGTAAATCCGCCTTCTCCAGTAATCGTCAGGGTACGGCCTTCCACAACATCAATAAAGCCTTTGCTCGTTGCCGGATACCCCAACTTAATCGTGTGTCCGTTCAAATTCAGGGTAAGCTTATCTGCGCTGAACGTAACGTTTTTGCTGGTTTCAACAATGTCTTCCAACAAGATAATTTCATCGTCTGTTTTGGCAGCCTTAATCGCTTCTGATAGGGTTTCATACCCTTGATCGCCAATTCTGGCAACGCCTTCGACATCCAGCGTTTCCGCCTTCACGCCTTCCAGCTGCTCCCACAGGGAAAGGGTCTTCGCTTGGGCGTTCATGACGTCTTCGCGCTCCTGCTCCTCAGCGGTCAGTTGGCCAAACATCTCCAGCGCCTCTTGGAGCAGAGACTCGATTTCCTCGGCATTCTCCTCATCCACGGTTTCGGGCAGCTGGGCCACTGCTTCCAGGAAAGCCTGGACAGCCTCGGAAGGCTCTTCGGTTACAGCCGCGCCGCCGTTGGCTTCAGGGGCTTCCGCCTCTTCGTCCTCTTCCAGGCCGCAGATCAGGGTCAATTCATAGCAATCCTCGCCGTGCGTATGCTCTTCCAGGCCGCAAGTCAGCTCTTTCGTGGGCTCGGCGGCCAGAGGGGCCGGTTCGTCCGCGATGGTCGTATCTTCCGCAGAGGAGGATTCGGAGTCGCTGCTTACGCTGCTATCGGAGCCGCTTTCCGCTTCGGCGTTGCCGTCGCTTTCGCCGCCTTCGTTGCCGGAGTCGGCGTCGGCTTCTGTGTCGCCGCCCTGGTCGCCGTCGTCGGAGGCGTCGGGGGCGGGCTCGGGCTCTGTCGTCTCGTCAGAGCCGGCGGGTTCGTCGGATGCGCTGTTATCCTCTTCCGGCGCGGGCGCTTCGGTTATGGTATAACAGTCCTCTCCATGGGTGTGTTCGTCCAAGCCGCAAACCAGCGTTTCCGCATAGCATTCCGCGGTGTGGACATGGCCTTGCTGAGGCTCTTCTGGTTCTGCCGCAAAGGCGGATGTGGGCAGCATACCTACCGTCATCACCAGAGCTACTGCAAGGGCCAAAATTCTTCTCGCTTTACGCATGAATCAATCTTCCTTCCTTTGCTTGCAGTCGGATGCAAAGTATCCGGCGGCCGGGCTGGCATAGCGCCTGCGCGCCTTAGCCCCCGTGGCTTTGCGTCCCATAGTTTCCCATGGTTTGCTAATTTAATCAGCGGCCGGGCTGGCGTGGCGCTGGCGCGCTTTAGCCCCCTTAGCTTTGCGCCCCGCGGTTTCCCGCGGTTTGCTTTTCATAATTAGCGGCCGGGCCGGCATAGCGCTTATGCGCCTTAGCCCCCATGGCTTTGCGTCCCGCAGTTTCCTGCGGTTTGCCCATTTTGTCCGCTGGCCCTTTGCCCGCGTCCCCGCCGCCCGCCAGACGGACTTTCGGCCCGGGAACCCCTGAGCCTTAGCGGCGAGGCTCTGTGATTTTGCCGGCATTCCCCCTTTCACGCAATCCATCGGCCGCGCTGGAAAAACAAGGCGCGGCTTATTTAAGAGTATTGTATCATTCGACGGTTACACAACCGGATACAAAACGGCTAAAAACGTTCAGCATTTTTACTATTCACAGAAAATTTACATTTTTGGCAAAAAACAACGGGGATTGCTCCCCGTTCCATTGTATGCAGCCGCCGTCCATTTGTTCCAGCAAAAAAATAAGACCCCCGAGAGGGAGCCTTGGTTTTTATTTTGCCAGCGGCGATTGATCTCGGCGGCCTCGGACATAAAACAACGTCAACACGGCCAGCACTGGCGCCAGCAAACCTGCCAACCAGGCGGCCCGCTGCCCGGCGGTGGCCGGCGGCTCCTGAGGCAGATAGACTTGAGCCCAGGATTGCATCTCCTCGTCGTCCATGGCCGGATCTTGGGCAATCATTCGCTCGTCCTCCAAGCGAAAAATGCCTTGCCGACCGCAGCAGAGGTAATAATAGGTTCCCTGGTTGTCCTCTCGTTCCTCCAAAAACAGGATATATCGGCCGGGAGACAACGGCTCTTCCTCCACTGATTGGCGCAGCGACAGCTGGCCCTCCGCTTTGCCTTTGAAAACCTGCTCTGTTTTTAGGGCGGTGTGCATCACATACTCCTGGCGCTGCGGCTCTCCCTCCGCCCGGCACAAAACAGCGACCTGGGCCAGCTTTTCCAACTGGCCAAAGCCCTCCGCCTGCTGGTAAAGATCTGCATAAGCAGCGCAGGCGACAAAAACCGTCAACAGCAGCCCGAAGGCTATTTTACCGATTGTTCTTCCCATTTCCATCCCTCCTCGGGATATTCTACCGCAAGCGCTGAAAAAAAGCAAGAAACTCCATCCAAACGGGCGAAAAAGCGGGCGGCCCCTGGGGAGCCGCCCGTTGAAAGGGAAGGATTAGGCAACCGGCTTCAATAAAACCTCGCCTTTCCCCTAATCTCCCAACACATCAGAGTCCTACCAGCGGAAGCCTTTCTATGTCAACAGCTGTTTTTCCAAAGATGAAGTAAATCCATGACCGCCCAACCAAAAAGCAGTATTACACCGATCCATTTCAGGAAAACCAGTATGTGCCATGGAACTGCACCCTGTGTACAGGCGTAAAACAGATTAGCTCCTATCATCAAAATCATGACGGCGGCGGAGCCTGCCCATCCGATTTTTGCCATAGCTGCGTCTTGACGCATCAGAGAAATTTTTCCTAAAACAATGCTCAAAAGCACCACGCCATATTGTATCCCTCGCTCCCATATCAGATAGATTTCCCGTCTATCGAAAAAATCCATAGCGATAGCGGTTGCCGCCAACAACAACGCAGCCGCCGCTGCTGTTCTAAAAATTGGAGCGCTGTTTTTCCACGCAAAAAATGTAATTATCAAAATCATCAGGGGAAGCCAGCCATATTGAAAAAATTGATTTATGTGATACATCACTTTGGATTTGATTCCAAATAAATCCATCATACAAGCATACGATAAAAGTAAAAAATACCCAGTTAAAACAACGAACCATATTGCTTTATGTCCAATTTTCTCGTCTCTCTTTTTGGGCTTTTTTCTCAAATACAGCAGTACAAGGCCAACCGGAAAACAGAACAAGGCTGGCGCAAACTCCGTCACATAAAAACCCCTGTGAAAATAGTTGATATCCAATTGAAAAAGCATCGACAAGCCATTGTCTACAATCTTGCTGAACAGCAACATATACCCAACGCCCATAGCATAAACCAGTGTTTCGCGTTTCTTTTCCAAAGCATCCAGCGTCCAAAAAATCAAAGCTCCCGGCCAAAGGATCAGGCATATTTCGTTGTGCCAAACAACCATAGCTCGGTTCATGTCCATCATCCACAAAGGCAGCCTATCATTGACATACAGAAATAAAAAAATATCCTCCCACAACACCATACTGCCGATTATCAAAGCGGTTAAAGCGCCATATAAAATGGCATATTTGTCTAAAATTTGTTTTTTCATATGTGTTTTCCTTTCAAGAAATTGAACAAAAATGGGAAAGCCATTCTCTTGAGGAAAATTTTTAAGATTACTCCTGAGCGGGTTTGCAGACCTTACTCCGCCGGCTGCAACACAACCTCGTTATGGATGTTTTCATAGACAATCTCTTCGTTTTCGCCTCCGACGAGGGTCAAATTTCCAAACAGGACCGCCGATTTTCTGTCATAGGCGATTTCACATCCGGCGTTGGAATCTCTAATTCTTCCCTTAGGCCAAATCTGCTCGCCGCTGATCGATACCTCGCTTGTATCAGCTTCCACAAACAAGCCGGATTCATCCTGTTCCAAAGTGGTTTCCAGCATCCAAAGGATTTTACAGTCTTCCCCTTCGCCCTCTTTGGGCGCCGCTTTGTTTGCAAAAGAGATCAAAAACCGAACCCGGTTGCCGTCCGGCGCAAGGGCATGGCGATACATCATGGAATCCGCCATAGAAAAGGCCGTCTGGGCCGCTTGATCCCAGTTTCCCTTTTCCACATCTTGTTGAACGGCCTGTTTCACCTGCTCTGTGATATCCTGGCCGCTTTTATCCAAGATTTCATATCGATCCGCTTCTCCCTGGCAAAGCGGCTCAATGAAACGCTGAAATTCCTGAAGGAACAGCGGCCCATGCTGCGGCTCTGCCCCCTTGGGCCAAAAAGCCCAAACCGCCGCGGCGGCCACGGCCAGCAAGCCCACAACGATACCGATGGTTTTCTTTTTCATCTTATCTCCTCCTTGAAGTTCATCTTAATAATTCTTATTGATAAAATCTACAAATAATTTGTAAATTTTTCTTTCTTGGCAGGGCAAAAGCCCCTATAGCGGAAAAGAACCCTCTCACCACTACAGAGGCTTTTATGATAAAACTTACTCTGCATTCCATCAAAGCGGCGGGCCTTGTTGGCGGATCTTTTCATTCAAAGCAATCAATTTTTCCAGCAAATCAATTTGCTCCGTGCGGTAAAAATCCCGCCAGATGGCCTTCCCCTGGCCGTCGGTTTTGGACAGGATCGCCTGCGGGCGCTCTGTCTGAAACAGCTCTAAGGTATACCCTCCCGCCTGAAAGGAGATCACAGGCTGGCTTTGGTCGAAATCTACCGCCCGGTCCGGCCACTGGCCCAGGCTGGGGTAAAGGTCCTGCAAATCGTCATACCGCAGGCTGTTGACGAGCCGGCGGATATCCCGGGCCAGCGCCTGATTTTCCACCGGCAGCGCAATGCCGCCATATTCCGCGGAAACCTGCCCGCCCAGCAGATAAACCCGCCTGGGCGGCTGCTCTTTGGGCGCCAGCAGCAGCCAGGCCAGCAAAACAGCCCCGGCGAAGGCGAAAAAGTGCCGGAGGACCCGCCGGAAAACCCAGGCCAAGCCAGTTGTTCTTTGGCTCAATATCATCCAATCTCCCCCTTTGGCCAATCAGCGGCTTTTCTCCCTCAGCAACCCGGCGCCGCCGGCGACGGCTCCGCCAATCAGCCCAGCCAAAACCACAAAGAGCTGTTCATGGTAATAATTCACCAAATGATCGCCGCTTCTCAGCAGCCAAGGCAGCGTGACCAGCAGGCCAAGTCCCAAGGCGGCGCCCACGACCAGCAGATAATCCTTCCATCCCATGAACTTGACCAGCGTCAGCAATAAGCAAACTCCCGCGGCAAAATAGCCCAGCGCCCGGCCATATTGTTTCAGGCTCTCCGAGCGCTCAGCGGTCTGCTGATGGCGTTCCACATCCTCTGGAGAAAGGCTGCCGGCGGCGGAATCCTCCATCATCCGGTCAAATTGCCTGCCTGCGTCATATTGCAGATAGGCCCCCGCGCCAATCAACCCGGCATAAACCAGCGCCAGCAACGCAGCAAAAATGCAAACTGTTCTGCGTTTCATCATTGCAAATACTTCTATATTTTACACTATTTTTTATTTTTTGTCAATATCTAGTTTGTAAATTTTTCTGTTCTTTTGGAAATGCAGAAAAGAGCCGCCGGCGTTGATTGAGCTGTATCATCCATATCCGTTGTCAGTTCTATTCCGGCTGCACTATCGCTATTTCCTGCTCGCCGGCCAAGCCATATAAATATGAAAAACAACCGTCTTTCAGCGAATAGCTTCCCATGTTTTCCTGCTTATCCAGCATCTGAATTTCCTTTGTCTGTTCATCCATGGCATAAACCTGCTGATTTGCGCCAAACCAATATCGGCCTTGGCCTTTGTCCATATAGGAAATATCGTTTCCCGAGCTCACATCTTGCAGAACGCTCTGTTTCTTCCCTTGCAAATCATAGATCACGCCGCTCCCAAAAATCGGGCGTTCTACCCCATGTTGACTTACCAGCATGATCTGATTGTCTCCGCTTACAAATTCCGCCGGAATGTCCATAGCGAATTTCTCCCGCCGCTCCCCTGCTAAATCATATTGAATTATTTGCACGTCGCCTTTTTCCAGCAATTCTTTCTCTGTTGAACTGATTTGCAAATAGAGAATTCCTTCCACTCCGCCCATTGCCGTAATGCTTTGTCCTGTATATAGGCCCTGTTCGTCCGCCACAGATTCAAAGGTTTCGATTTCATCAAAACCGCCGTCAACGTCTGCCGCCGCCAGGATATTCTTTGTTTTTTCGCCCTCCTTCTGGGTGATCGTCAAATAAAGTTTATCTTCGTTTGCACAATAAAAGGGAAGTTTCACGCTATGAACGGCGTTCACGGTTTCTCCTGTTCGTATGTCCGTCAGGATGATTTCCAGATCCTCTGTATCGTCTGACCAATTGGCGCACAACCCATATTCCGCGCCGTCGAGCGACACAGTGTCCAGAAAGAAAGCGCAGTCCAAGGGATTCCCTTCCCAAATTTTTGTCTTTGTCTCATATTCATAGGCTGAAAAATAGATGTCGCCCGCTTCATTCTGAAAGGCGGCGCAAATATCCTGCTCAGGCGACGCCCACGCCAAATCGACCATCAAATCTGGGTTCAAAGCGCTGGTCTTGATTCTTTCAAAACGATACCCCGCCTGGCTAATCTGTTCTTCCTCTGTCTCCACGCTTTGAAATGAAGTCAAGTCGAGCGGCCTCTGCTCCCCTGTTTGACGGCATCCGCTTACCACTGTAAACACAAAGCATATCAGCAAAAATAATTTCAGCTTTTTCATTTTTTCCTCCTTATAATATCAGCCGAGATGAAATCATCTCGGCTGATTGACATATTGCTTAGCTAATGATCGCGCTTCTTGTGTGGTTACGGTTCGCTTGGTACACATTCGTCACATAATACCACTTGTTTCCGAAACCAGGGCCGAAAGGATCGGTAACCAAAGCTTGATTGGTGGTACCGCTTCCGTCGTTGCTATCCATGTTCAAACCGCTCAGGTTGATAAAGTGGCCCGTCGTTCTATATGGAAAAGCAGGCACATTTGTAGTGTTAATGTCTAAAACAGCAGGTACGCCAGCATTCAGCGCCCATTTGCCATAAGACAGCCAAAAATTCATATCGCTGAAGTTTCTATAGACATACTGCTTTTTGCTTTGCGCTGCATTGAGAACAGGAGCAATGCGAGTCATGTCTGTGCCAGATGTTGTTGTTCCCAGCTTCGAAGCATAGGCCGACTGGCTTTCGGAGCTACCATTGATAGCGTTGATTGTCTGCTTCACTGTTGCAGGGCCACAGTAATAAGAGTTTTCCTGCAAGAAAGGCGTTACAGAAACCACCTTGTAGTAGCTATCGCTATGCAGTTCAGGCATAGAAGCAATAAGCTCATTCATGGCTTCTTCTTCGGGAGTGGGGACATAATATTGTCCGCCCTCCTCGTAAGACAGGTCGCCATTGACCTCTTCGCCTTCGGGTAGATAGGAACGATCATCTTCCATAGGAGCGGCAAAAGCCATACTTCCAACCATCATCCCACACATCAACATGCTGATAAGTTTTTTCACCCAAAAGTCCTCCTTCATTCGTCCAGCGCGCCGTTGGACGCTTGGCTTATACTTCCTTTTTATTTAGCATATTGGTATCACTTCCTTTCCTTGTTATCTTTGTCTGATTATAGGATAACACATCGAAATAAATATTTCAATACAAAAATTGTATTTTATTTAAAATTAAACAGTGGCTCCAAAGCAGTAACCCGATTCAGTACACGTCCACCTGTTATCATTGATCGCATGACTTCCGCTGGAAGAAACCACAATAGATCTGGATCCGTCATAAGTAAACGTGCCGTGTAAGGTATATGTCCATGCAATATGATTATTATCAGTATAATACTCAAAAACATGCGCGTCGTTTTTCTGATTCGCTCGCCACACCGGGGCCTCTACATAAGTAGTTACAATGACATAGTCCCTTTTTTCAAATCGATCTGTTCTATCGTGGTTTCGGGGGAATCTGCGGAAAATACAGGCACTGCCAAAACAAACGACAACACTGCCGCCAAAACAACGCTCAATTCTTTTTTCATGTCATGGTTCCTCCTCAAACATTTCTTCAAATTTCTTACCGATCCGGCCACTGGCCCAGGCTGGGGTAAAGGTCCTGCAAATCGTCATACCGCAGGC
>CAJTUM010000004.1:227586-230993 GCA_910579575.1 uncultured Eubacteriales bacterium
GGATATCCCGGGCCAGCGCCTGATTTTCCACCGGCAGCGCAATGCCGCCATATTCTGCGGAAACCGGCCTGCCCAGCAGATAAACCCGCCTGGGCGGCTGCTCTTTGGGCGCCAGCAGCCAGGCCAGCAAAACAGCCCCGGCGAGAGTTAGAAAGCGTCGAAGCGCTTGCTCAAGCGCCCAACGAAAACCGCTCATCTTTTTGCTTATCGGCATTGAGAAAACCTCCTTTTCGTTTCCCTTTTTCATCATGTTCAACCGCTGTGCGAAAGCGAAAAGGGGCGCCTCCTTCAACAGAAGCCGCCCCCTTTTCTCAGTCTTTGATTTGCTCCGGCTGCTTTGCCTTTTGGGAAAACATCTTTTCGCGGAACATTGCGAAAATGGATTGAATCAAATCATAGAAACACTGGCCGCAGAGCAAAGCCACTGTGCTGATCTGCCTGTCGCCATATGTATCAAAATAGTATTGTATTCCCCAAACCGTCAACGCCATTAAGGCGACTCGAAGCAGGATTGTCTTCCAATCGCTTCCTAATGCAATGGAGATACGAGAGCGGCTGATAAGCAGCGCCAATGCCACGGCATACAGCACAAAGGTGAAAACATCCCAATTTCGCAACGCCGATTCGCTTAAAGTCGCTTGCAATTCCGCTCGCAGCGCGCCTGAAATCTTGAGGCTGAGAAAGTGCCAAAAAATAAACCCTGGATACAAGCCGAGATAGCAAGCAATGTAAATCGCCTGCCGGCGCTTGGAAAGCTCTTGATTTTTCATGGTTGCTGGCGCTGTTTTTGGCCGCGCCGCCGCCAGGCGAAAAACGCCGATTGAAGCAAGTCAAAAATACACTGGCCCCAAATCAAATAACAGAGACGAACGACCAGCATCGTCTGAAAATACGGATAGGTCGCCACAGATATGACGAGGAACAACACGCGAAGCGCCGCGGCTTTCCAACCGTTCGCCAACTTCTCGGAAACAGAGGAGCGGGCCAGCAAAATCAACATGGCGACAACATATCCGCCGACAATGCACACACGGCCAACGAGCGTAACTTGAAAAGTATATCTCAATTGAGCGGCATAGTATTGATAAATCTTTTCAAACGCAAAGATCCACAGGTAATACAGCAGATAAAGGCCAATATAAAAAACTGGAAGCGTCCCTTCTTTTAAGCTATTTTTTAGTTCTTTTTTCATTCTGCGCCTCCCAATTCAAAAATAAAATCGTGCAGATTATTCCCTTTGTTATATTTTACATGTTTTTTTAAAATTTGTCAACCATATAAAAGGGGACGACCCACAGAGGCCGTCTCCTATCCCATTACAACCTAAAGTGACTTTTTGAGATGAAACAGAAGCTGCCATATCTAACATTGTATATCCCTCGTCAGCTTTGGTAAGCGGCACATAACTTCTAATGTTCCAGCGGCGGCAATACCGCCCGAAACGACGCCTTCTACGGCAAGTATGGCCCTACGCCAATACGATACAAAATAGCGCGCAATTCAAGCGATTGGCAAAAAAAATCAGGGGCCTTTTACAAGGCCCCCGACAGGTATTTTCTTAATGTGTTTGCTGTGCCTGAGGTTTGGGTTCCGCATGGGTGGAATCCGGCGCGTCGGGCACTAAGAAGGAGCCCAGGCAGGCCAAAACGGCGCAGCCTACCAGCACCCAAAGCACCGTAGGCAGGCCCTGGCTGTCGCCCAGCTTGCCCAGCGCCGGCGAAATCACGCCGCCGAAGCTGGAGGCCAGACCCATGGTGATGCCCGAAGCCAGGCCCACATGATTGGGCACCAGCTTCTGCCCCAGCGCCACAGAGGGGCTGAACGCCAGATTCAGGCACATGGCCAAGGGGATCAGCATGAAGGTGGAGAACAACACGGACCGGGAAAGGATCACGACGATCAAACAGGGAATATACAGAATCAAACCAGTACGAATCACCCTGTTGAAACCCAGCTTATCCGCCATACGGCCGCCGATCAGAGTGGAAATCGCCCCGGCGATGGCCAGGATGGTGGTGGTTGTGCCTGAAACAGAATCCGATTGCAGCAGCACGCTCATCCAGAACAAGGGAATGAAGGTGGTCATGCCGATGGAAATGGTGGAGCGCAAAAAGACGACGCCTGTCAGCTTGCCAAAGGATTTCCAATCGTCCTTCTGCCCGGCGGCCTTGGCCTTTTCGGTGGCCCGGCTGCCCTCCTGGGCGAATTTGGCCAGCTCTTTGGTCTGCGTCAGCAAAAAGACCGACATCAGCACAGCGGGAACAGCCAGGATCGCGGCGCCCTTCATACCGAATTGCTTGATTCCAAATACCGCCAGCATAGGACCCACGGCGCCGCCCAGGTTGCCGCCGACGGAGAAATTGCTCATGCCCCGGCCTTTGCGTTCGCCGGCCACATAGTTGGCCATCCGCCCGCCGTCCGGGTGAAACAGGGCCGAGCCGATGCCGGTGAAGGCCACCGCCACAAACATAGCCCAATAGTTATTTAAAAAGCCCAACATAGAAACGCCGCAGCCCGACATAAAAATACCCAAGCACATCATCCAGGGGCGGGAATGCTTATCGGCCATATTGCCGAACACCGGCTGAATGACGGAACCGATGCTGCTGAGGGCGAAAGTCAGCCCGGCGGCCGAAGCCAGGGTAATGCCCTTCTGCGTAACCAAAAAGGGCAGAATGGCGGGCAGAGCGCCGCCGCTGATATCGGCGCACAGATGCCCCAGCATCATGAAAATTCCATAAGTCTCTCTCTTAAATTTCATGGGGAATGATCCTCTCCTTTTCTCGCGCCTGGCAACCTCCAGGCGTCTCTCTTTTTTAGACCGCCTCCATTTTATCAGATTACAGCGCTCGGGGCAAGGCCCAAAGTTTGTTTATCCTAACCCATGTCGCGGCGGCGTTTCCGCCCAGGGCTGCCCAGGCCAAGGCGATCGCATACTGGGTTATACTATCGCAACCTATGTCAACCGCTTTTCGGCACGCAAAAAAGCCTCCCTTGCGGGAGGCTTTTTCTTTGCCTTACTTGAATAATCCTGTCAGCTTTTGCAGGCTGAGCTTGGCCATAACGCCTTCGGCGATCTGCTTGATCTGCTCCTCGGGCAGGTCGACGCCCAGCAGATTTTCCGCGGCGGCCACCGGGTCTTTCATAAACTGGGCTTGCAGGGCTTTATCGTTTTTCACCCGCTGGGCCAGCTCCTCAATCTTCTGCTTCAGATCCATAGATTAGCCGAAGTAGCGCTTCAGCAGGCCGGCCAGGGCTTTGCCGTGGCGGGCCTCGTCCCGGGCCATCTCGTGGACGGTATCATGGATGGCGTCCAGGTTGGCGGCCTTAGCCCGCTTGGCCAGATCGGTCTTGCCGGCGGTGGCGCCGTTTTCGGCCTCGACCCGCATCTCCAGGTTCTTCTTGGT
>CAJTUM010000005.1:0-21933 GCA_910579575.1 uncultured Eubacteriales bacterium
CCCTTCGCCGGATTCCCGGCGTCCCATCTTTGATGGGGCCCTGGTATACTATCCTGCGGATATTATACCATAGCGCGGCAAGTTCCACAAGATTTTTGGATTGCTTTTTGTGCATTTCAGCAAAAAAATGATTTTGCAAGATTCAAATAGAGAAGAGGCCGCCTTGGTCGGCGGCCTCTTGCAAAAATTTCAGAGGATCATTTTTTCTTGAGCAGCTTGTGTTCGCGCTCTACCACAGGCTTTTCCTGCCGCTCCACCGCAGCTCGGGTGACCACCACTCGGCTCACTGTAGGGTCGGACGGCGCCTCGTACATCACATTGGTTATAATTTCCTCAAGTACGGAGCGAAGACCTCGAGCGCCAGTGTTCCGTTCCAGCGTTTTTTCCGCGATTGCCTCCAGCGCGTCCTCTTCAAACTCCAGCTCCACGCCGTCCATCTCCAAAAGGCGGCGATATTGCTTGGTCAAGGCGTTTTTCGGCTTGGTCAAGATATTGATCAGCGCCGTTTTATCCAAAGGCTCCAACGTAGTAATAACCGGTAGGCGGCCGATGAGCTCAGGAATCAGACCGAATTTCAGAATATCCTGGGGCTCCGCCTTTTGCAGGATATCCGCCTCCTTGGATTGCTTTTTGGACAAAACCTGGGCGCCGAAACCGAGCCCCTGGTTGCCGCAGCGCTTTTCGATGATTTGAGACAGGCCGTCAAAAGCGCCGCCGCAGATAAACAGGATGTTGCTGGTGTCAATCTGGATAAACTCCTGCTGGGGATGTTTACGCCCCCCTTGAGGCGGCACATTGGCCACTGTGCCCTCTAGAATTTTCAGCAGCGCCTGCTGCACCCCTTCGCCGCTGACGTCTCGGGTAATGGAGGGATTTTCGCTCTTCCGGGCGATCTTATCCAGCTCGTCTACATAGATAATGCCCCGCTCGGCCCGTTCCACGTCGTAATCCGCCGCCTGAATCAGACGCAGCAGAATATTTTCAACGTCTTCGCCCACATAGCCGGCCTCTGTCAGAGTAGTGGCGTCTGCAATGGCAAAGGGAACGTTCAGCGTCCGGGCCAAAGTTTGGGCCAGCATCGTCTTGCCCGAGCCTGTGGGGCCCAGCATCAGGATATTGCTCTTTTGGATCTCCACATCTCCGCTCTTTTCCTGAGAGCGAATGCGCTTGTAATGGTTATATACCGCCACAGACAGCACCACTTTGGCTCTGTCTTGGCCGATTACATATTGATCCAATATGGCCTTGAGCTCGGCGGGTTTGAGCAGCTCCTCGTCCTTCAAGCCCCGGCGGCTTCGGCCTCGGTTGGCGACGTTCTGTTCTTCATCCAGCAGATCCTTGCAGATCTCAATACATTCGTTGCAGATATAGGCGCCCGGGCCGGCGATGATGCGTCGCACTTCCTTTTGAGACCGGCCGCAGAAACTGCAATGAATATCCTTTTGTTCTTCGGACATGACATACCTCTTATTTATATGGTCAGCATTTTTTACCGATGGACGAACACTTTATCAATCAGGCCGTAATCGCAGGCCTGCTGGGCCGTCATAAAGTTATCCCGCTCCGTATCCCGCTCAATGGTTTCCAGCGGCTGGCCCGTCATCTCGCTGAGCATCCGGTTCATCCGCTGTTTGGTGCGCAGGATATATTCGGCGTGGATTTTGATATCCGTGGCCTGGCCCTTTACGCCGCCCAAAGGCTGGTGAATCATAATTTCGCTGTTGGGCAGGGCAAAGCGTTTGCCCTTGGCGCCGGCCGCCAGCAAAAAGGCCCCCATGCTGGCCGCCATGCCGATGCAGATGGTGCTCACGTCGCACTTGATATACTGCATCGTATCGTAAATGGCCATTCCGGAGGTAATGGAACCGCCGGGGCTATTGATATAAAAACTGATATCCTTATCCGGGTCCTGCCCTTCCAGATATAAAAGCTGGGCCACAATCAGGCTGGCCGTGGCGTCGTTGACCTCTTCGGACAGGATGACAATGCGATCGTTGAGCAGACGGGAATAAATATCATAAGAACGTTCCCCTTTGCTGGTCTGCTCCACTACCATAGGTACAAGAGACATATGCGCTAAACTCCTTTCTGATGCAAAAGGCGGGATGACGGGCAAGAGGAAAATCAGTTGTTTTCCTCGGCGTTCGCCTCTTTTTCCCCTGCCTTTTTGGCCGCCTTCTTGGCGGGCTTCTTCGCGGCGGATTTAATCAGCTCCACAGCCTTTTGGGTCAACAGGTCGCCCCGCAGAGATTCCGCGGGCAGCAGCTGCTTGACCCGATCTGCCGGCAGGTTGTTCTGCTCGGCCAGGCTGGCGAATTCTTTGTCCAGCTCTTCCTCGCTGACTTCCAGGTTTTCCTGAGCGGCGATCGCCTCCAGAGCCAGGCGGACCTTCACCTGCTTCTCCGCCTGCTCCCGGAACAGCTTGCGGAAGCTCTCCATAGGCATATCGTTCATTTGCAGGTATGTATCCAGCCCCATGCCCTGCATGGACAGTTTATACCCGAAGTCCTCCACGATCCTGTCGATTTGCGCCTCAAACATCACTTCCGGGATTTCGGCCTCAAAATGCTCCAGCATGGCGTCGATCAATTTTTCGTCGTATTCGTCTTCGGCGGCTCTTTCTTTATTCTCTTTGATTTTAACCTTCAAATCGGCTTTCAATTCATCCAATGTGTCAAATTCAGAAACGTCCTTGGCAAATTCGTCGTCCAGGGCGGGTTTCTGGGTTTCTTTTACCTCATGAACCAAGCACTTAAACACCGCCGGCTTGCCGGCCAGCTCCGCAGCCTGATACTGCTCGGGGAAGGTTACGTTGACGTCAAAGGGCTCCTCGGCCTTTTTGCCCACAATCTGCTCTTCAAAACCGGGGATAAACATTCCAGAACCAACGCCCAGGGTATAATTCTCGCCCTTGCCGCCCTCAAAGGCTACGCCGTCCACAAAGCCTTCAAAGTCCAGCGTAACCGTGTCGCCGTCCTTCACAGGGCGGTCCACCGTTTCCAGCCGCGCGTTCCGGTCCGCCATGCGGTTCAGCTCTTCTTTGACGTCCTTTTCCGTCACAGAAACCCGGGACTTCTCGACGATAAGGCCCTTATAATCCGAAATTTTCACCTCAGGCTTCACGGTCACCAGCGCTTTGAAGGTAAATCCCTCGGGGGAAAGTTCGTCCACCGTCACTTCAGGATGATCCACCGGCTCGATTTTGGCTTCCGCCACGGCGGCGTCGTAGGCCGCAGGGTAGCAGGCGTTGACAGCGTCCTCAAAAAAGACCCCTTCGCCGTACATCTTTTCAATGATCTTTCGGGGAGCCTTGCCTTTGCGGAAACCGGGCACATTCATTTTGCCCACATTTTTGCGGTAGGCCTGATTCATAGCCTTATCAAATTCTTCCTTATCAACGGAGATTGTCAGCTCCACTTGGTTGGTTTCTTTTTTCTCAATGCCCTTCAGCTGCATTTGAGTTTCCTCCTCTGTTGTTCTATTATGGTTTGATCATCACGGGTCTGAAATTGAGATAATCGGCGGACGCCGTCCGATATTCCACCCCGTCTCGGAAGCCGTTGAAGGCGGCCCGCAGGCATTCGCCGTGCAGATGGCCGTAATAACAGCGGCGAACGCCGTATTTTCGGAGCAACGCGGTGATTTCCTTCACCTCGTCGCCTCCCAGGCCGGCCAAGATAGGCGGATAATGCAGAAAACAAAAAATTTCGCAGTCCGGCGCCTGCCGGCGGGCGGCGGACAACGACGCCTCCAAGCGAATCAGCTCCCGCCGGAACACCTTTTCCTCGGCGGCGGCCGGGTCCGCCGGGTCATAAAACCAACCCCGCGTGCCGCACAAAGCCGTCCCATTATAAAAAATACAATTATTGTGGAGAAAAGACAAGGTCTTTATCGAATTTTTTTCAAAAAATTTATTCATTTTGGAGACGGTCTGCCACCAAAGGTCGTGATTGCCCTTGACCAGAATTTTTTTTCCCGGAAAAGAATCGACCAGGCGAAAATCCGCCAGAGCCTCTTCCAAGTTGATTCCCCAAGAAAAGTCGCCGCACAGCACCGTCACGTCCTCCGGCTCCAGCCGGCTGAAACCCTGGATGATTTTCTGCCGGTAATCCCGCCATACGCCGCCGAACACGTCCATCGGCTTGCCGGCCGTCTCCGACAAATGGAGATCGCCGATGGTATAAAGGGCCATGACCGTTCCCCCTTTCCGCCTGCTTTACTCAAAGGCGTTTTCGATATGATTGATTTTGCCTCCTGGATAGACCTCGATCACGTCGAAGCGAAGCTGAGGCTCCCTTTCCTGCTGGGCCAGCCATTGCAGAGCCGTCAACCGGATGCGCCGCCGCTTGGGGCCGTCTACCGCCTCCAGCGCCTGCGCGAAGCGGTCTCCGCTGCGGGTTTTCACCTCCACAATGGCGACGATCCCCCGTTTTTCGGCAATCAAATCGATCTCTCCATAGCGGCTGCGATATCCCGCCTCGATGATTCGGTAGCCCCGACGGCGCAGATAATCCGCCGCCTGGGCTTCGCCTCGCCGGCCCACAAGAGACGCCTTCATTTCCCCTCCTTCTGGGCCGCCCACAGCTTTTTCAAAAACGTTTTGCGGTGAATTGGGCAGGGTCCTTTTTCCAGAATAGCCTGTCGATGGGCCTGCGTTCCATACCCTTTGTGGATTTCAAATCCATATCCGGGATATTGAACGGCCAGCGTTTCCATCAGCCGGTCTCGGCTGACCTTCGCCAAGATAGAAGCCGCCGCTATGGCGGCGCATTTGCCGTCGCCCTTAACGACGCAGCGGTTAGGCGCTCCAGAGATGGAGGGATTTCGGTTGCCGTCTACCAAAAGCAAGTCCGGCTGCAAACGCAGCCCCGCCGCCGCTCGGCCCATGGCCAAAAATGTGGCTTGCAGGATATTGGCTCGGTCGATTTCTTCCTGATCGGCCCATCCGACGGAAAAGGCCAGCGCCCGAGCGCAAATTTCATCAAAAAGCTGCTCTCGCCGCTTGGGGGAAAGTTTTTTCGAGTCGTTCAGTCCAAAAATAGGGTCCTCCGGGTTGAGAATGACGGCGGCGGCGCACACCGGGCCGGCCAACGGGCCTCGGCCCGCTTCGTCCACCCCGCACACCGCCTGAAAGCCCTCCTGCCGGCATAGGCGCTCCATTTCATATAAATCGATTGGGGGCGCGCCGGCTTGCTTTCCGCCCATCTTCATCGCCCGCTTTCTTCTGGCGGATCTTGCAGCGTAATCCGCCCCAATTTGCCGCTGCGGAATTCGTCCAGCAGCGCCCGGGCCGTCCGCTCCGTGTCGCACATTCCCCGCGCCTGCAAAAAGCCTCTGGCTCGCGCCAGCGCCTCCAATGTCTCATAAGGCTGCTCCGGGTCTGCTCGTTCGATCTTGTATCGGCTCTCCAGCGCGCCCGGAGCAGCCTGAACTAAGGCTCGGATCAATTCACAAGCCAGCTCCTCCAGATCCAGGATATCGTCGTTGACGGCGCCGGTGAACGCCAGCATCAAGCCGGTTTGTTCGTCGTCAATCCGGGGCCAAAGCATCCCAGGGGTGTCCATCAGCTCCACGCCGCCCTTCAAGGCAAACCATTGTTTTTGCCGAGTAACGCCGGGTCTGTCTTCCGCCACAGCGGATCTACGCCCCAGCGCTCGGTTGATAAAGGAGGATTTGCCCACGTTGGGAATGCCGCAGGCCATAATGCGGACGCTGCGGCCCTTCAGCCCTTTTTGCTCGTTGCGGGCCAGCCAATCGGCCATTACCTGGCGAATTTGGGGAATCAGCTGCTGATATCCCCCGCCGCTCTTGCTATCCAAGGCGACGGCAGGCAAGCCCTGGCGCTGAAAATAGCTTTTCCAGCGCTCCGTTTTATCCGGGTCCGCCTGATCCGCCCGATTGAGGACGATCATCCGCTTTTTCTGCCCGGCCAGAGCGGCCAGATCCGGGTTGCTGGAGGCGGCGGGAATCCGGGCGTCCAGCAGCTCGCAAATCAGGTCGATCTGACGGATGTCCTGCTGCATCAGCCGCTTTGTTTTGGCCATATGGCCAGGGTACCAGTTGATTTTCATTTCACTTTCCCCATCCGCCCAAAGGGAAACACCCGGAAAATGGCTTTGCCCACGATTTTTTCATAAGGAATCGGGCCGATGTCCATCAGCTTGCGGCTGTCCGAGCTGCCGTTGCGATTGTCGCCCATTACAAACACCTGGCCCTCGGGCACAGTGAAGGGGCCGTTCATATCGCCGGTAAACATGGGCTCGTTCAGTTGATTGATATAGGGCTCATAAATCGCCTGACCGTTGACATAGACTGTGTTGGTCAAGCTGTCCACCTCCACCGTATCGCCGCCTACGCCGACGACCCGCTTGACCAGGGGCTTTTCCATAAACCCGTCGGCCATCAGCACCACAATATCCCCCCGCTCCGGCTGACTGTAGCCAAAGGCAGAAATCAGTAGCTGATCGCCGTCCTCCAGCGTGGGATACATCGAAGAACCCACCACGCCGGAAAGGCGAATGAAAAAAGTAGAAATAACTACCAACATGGCCAGCGCGTAAACCAAGGCCTCCGCCCAGTCGAAAAGATCGGCGGCAAAGGGCCGCTTTTTCTCTTCGTCCGGCTCTTCCCTCTCCGGCGTCTCGGCTTTCTCCTGGGCTGCGGCTTCCGCCGCGGGCTTTTGGGCCTCTTCCGCCGGGCGGCGCTCTTTTTCCTGATCCTGTTCGTCCATTTTATCACATCCTCCTGGAGCTGGCGGATACAAAAAGAAGAGGGACAGAATTACTCCGTCCCTGCTTTCTTTAGATATCCTGTTTGACTTTTGCCGCCTTGCCAACTCTGTTACGCAGGTAGTAAAGCTTGGCTCTTCTGACTTTGCCCTTCCGCACGACCTCAATCTTTTGGATATTGGGGGAATGGACGGGGAAAGCCTTTTCTACGCCGACGCCATAGGATACGCGGCGAACGGTGAACGTCTCCTGGATGCCGCCGTGCTTCATGGCGATGACGGCGCCCTCAAAGACCTGAATTCTTTCACGGTTGCCTTCTTTGATTTTGGCGTGCACCCGCACGGTGTCGCCGATGCCGAAGTTGATCGCGTTCTGCTTCAGCTGGGGTTCGGTCAGTTTTGCAATGAGATCCATAATTCTCTTTCCTTTCGTTCTTAGACATTCGTGCCCTGACTGCGGCAGAGGACTGTCCGTAATACACGCTCGATTATATTACCACGGCTTTTCGCAAATTGCAAGGGTTTTTCATAAAACCGCCGCAAAAAAGCCTGAAGCGCCTTAAAAAAAGAGATTTCCCCCTTCGTCCAGGATGGCTTTGCGGAAGTACAGGGGCCTGTCCTCTTGCGAGACAAGATTATGGAAGCGCAGCACGTCGGTGATATAGCTGGGGTTCATGGGGTCTTCCCCGGCCTTCAGCCGGCAGCGGCAGCAAAAACCTTGGCCTGGGTCGGCGGCGTCCGCCGGTTCAAACTCCATCCGCCGGATATAATCGTTGAGCACGGCCTCCTTGTCCCCCCGCTTGGAGCGCTTGAGAATCTTCACTTGGCCTTGAAAAATCTCCGGAATTTTCTCATTCCAGGGAGAATGATACGAAACGAGGTAATCGCAGCTCGCGATTTGGCCGACGGGACGGGCGGCGGGGCCGGCGGCCAGAACCCGCAGCCCCTGAGGCAGGACGGCGTTGAGCCGCTCCGTCAAATCCGCCGGCAGGTAATCGCAGGTTAGGTCAAAATCCGCCAGCTCGTATTCGCTCTGGTAGCCGGTGGAAAGCGGCGCGAGAATAGACAGATAGATATGGGGGTTGAAACCGGCGGTGTAGCGCACAGGCAGCGCCGCCCGGGTCAGCGACCGCTGAAGAGCGCGCATCAGGTCCAGATGGGAGATATAAGAGGCGCACCCCTGTTTTTCAAAGCGGATTCTCGTCTTATACATCGCATTTCCTCCCTTCTGAAAGGGCCAGCGCGCCGCAGTTTCGGCAGCCGTGGGCGCAGTCCGGCGTGGCCTTGCCCAGCAGAGCCTGCTCATATTCGCTCCGCAGATATTCTTTGGTCACCCCAGAGAAAATATGATCCCACGGGAGAATTTCGTCCTTGCCCGGCTGGCGATAGGCATAAAAATCCGGGTCCAGGCCGCAGGTCTCAAAGGCGTCCATCCAGGCTTCAAATTGGAAATATTCGTCCCAGGCGTCCAGGTTGCAGCCGTTTTTCCACGCCTGATAGATCACGGCGGACAGCCGCCGGTCTCCCCGGGCGAAAACCGCCTCCAAATAGCTGGATTCGCTTTTGTGCAGGCTGAAGCTGACGTTTTTGATTTTCAGCTGTTCCCGCAAAAACTCCTGCTTCTGCCGCACCTGCTCCCGGCTGTTTTGCCCCACCCACTGAAAGGGAGTCTGGGCCTTTGGCACAAAGGTAGAAACGCCCACGTTGATCTTGACGCCCCGGGCTTTGTTGGAAGCCGTCTGCCGGAATGTGCGGATCACATTGCGCACAATGGCGGCAATGCCGGCCAAATCCTCCTCCGTCTCGGTGGGCAGGCCCATCATGAAATAAAGCTTGACGCTGTTGTAGCCGGCGGCGAAGGCCACGGCGCAGGAATCCAACAGGTCCTGCTCATACAGATTTTTGTTAATCACATCCCGCAGTCGCTGAGAGCCCGCTTCCGGCGCAAAGGTCAGGCCGCTTTTGCGCACCTTCTGAATATTTTCCATCAGGTCCATGTTGAAATTATCCGCCCGCAGAGAGGGCAGCGCCAAGTTCACATGGCGAGGCTCGCAATAATCCACCAAACTGTCGCACAACTGCTCCAGCCAGGGATAATCGCTGGAGCTGAGGGAGCTGAGGGAAATTTCGTCATAGCCGGTGGTCTCCGCCAGCTTTTTGGCCTGGCGGGTCAGCGTCTCGGCGCTTTTGGCTCGAATCGGCCGATAGGTATAGCCGGCCTGGCAAAACCGGCAGCCCCGCCGGCAGCCCCGGAACAGCTCGATCATGGCCCGGTCGAAAACAATATCGGTGGAGGGCACAATGAAGCTGTCGGGATAATAGGCTTTGTCCAGGTCCCGGACAATGGCCTTTTTCACCTGAGCGGGAGCGCCGTTTTGGGGAATTATTTCGGCCACGGTTCCATCTGGGTTGTATTTTAGCTGATAGAAAGAAGGGACATAGACGCCCTCGATGTCCAGCGCCTGCTTCAAAAAGGTCTGCTTGCTCCAACCCTGAGCCTTGGCCTGGCGGTAGAGCTCCACCAAAGCAGGCAGATTTTCCTCTCCCTCGCCCACCAGCACAATGTCAAAAAAATCCGCCATAGGCTCCACATTATAGACGCAGGGGCCTCCGGCTACTATTAACGGCGTCAGCTCCGCCCGGTCCTTGGAAAACGGAGAGACCCCAGCCAGATCCAACAGATTCAGCACAGTGGTATAATTGAGCTCATATTGCAGGGAAAAGCCCAGGATATCAAAATCCGAAGCCGGGTCCTTGCTCTCCAGGCCGTAAAGGGGAAGACCCCGGCGGCGCATCTCCCGCTCCATGTCCGGAGCGGGGGCGTGCATCCGCTCGCACCAGACGCCCTCCATGGCGTTGAGCCGCCCATAAAGAATCTTTGTGCCCAGGTGGCTCATGGCGATTTCATAAAGCTCGGGGAAGCACAGGGCCACCCGACAGTCTACCTGGCGTTTGTCTTTCACGACCTGGTTGTATTCGCCGCCGGCGTATCGGGCCGGCTTGCGCACATTATCCAAGCATTGTTTTAGTTTATAATCCATGTTTCCTCCAGAAAAGCCGATTGATTGCAATACTTATACTATAAGGCTTTTCCGGCCCGGTGTAAAGAAATTTCGGCTCTGACGGCCCAAAATCGCCAAAGCGCAGGCCAACAGAGTGATATTGCCCCGGGTTTTGAAAAAAAGGGCTAATCCCGCCGCCAACAGCGCCAGCCCCGCCGCCAGCGAGCACCAGACGGACAGGCGCTCGGCTCGCCAAAGTTCGGCTCGCCGCAGCAGCAGACAGCGCAGATAGACGCCGCCGTCCAGCGGCAGGGCCGGAACCAAATTAAACAGAGCCAGCAAGGCGTTGCAGCCGCAAAAGAGATAGAGCCCATCCTGCCAAGGTCCGGCTGAAACCAAGCGGGCCAGCAGGGCGGCCAGACCGCAGGCGGCCAAGTTGGCGCCGGGGCCGGCCAAAGCGACGCGCCCCTCTTGGCGGTAGTCGGCCCGCGGGCAGTCGTATTGGATGTCCAGCCCTCCCAAGCCCAGCACAAAGCGCTCCGCTCTGCCGCCATAAAGGGCGATGGCCAACAGATGTCCTCCCTCATGAAGAGCGGCGGCCAAGCCCGCCGCCAGCAGCAGCGCCCAATGCCCGCAGCACAAAAGCATAGCCAGCGTCAGCGCAAAGGGGGCGGAGCAATCAAACCGTTTTCCCCTCATGCCGCCAGCTCCACATAGTCGTTGGGATTGATGATCTTCCCATCCTTTCTCATTTCAAAATGCAAATGGGGGCCGGTGGATTTGCCGGTGGAGCCCACCTTGCCCACCTGCTGCCCCAAAGCCACCTTCTGCCCTTTTGTCACTGAAATACTGTCCATATGACCGTAAAAAGACGTAAAGCCGTCGCCGTGGTCCACCCGGACAAAATTGCCGTATACCGTCCCTCGGCCTGTGTCGGTCACTGTGCCGGCGGCAAAGGAGCCGATGGGCGTCCCTCGGGCGGCGGCGATATCCACGCCATAGTGAAATTTCACTTCTTCGTCAATGGGATGGTCTCGATATCCATAGGAGGAGGTGATCCGCCCCTGTAACGGCGCGGCGCAGGGGAAGGAAAGCGAATAGACGCCGTCGTCTACCACATCCGGGCTGGGGATGACAAATTCTTCGTTGGGCGTGTCGTCCAGCAGCTCCTCCTCCGGCAGATCAAAGCGAAGACAAGAAAAGTCAAAGGCCGGATAAGGCGATTCGCACAAACCCTCCAACCCCTGGGCCGATAGGAAAAGACGGCCGGATGCATTCCCGGCCGCCTCTTTCCAATTCATCTGCTCCGGCGAAATCTGATGGATCTCCTGCTCCGCCGGTATCTGATATTCCTCGGCGCCGGGGTCTGACTGCTCTTCTCCGCCCTGACCCAACAGCTTTCGGCCAAAGGTCAGCAGCGCCTCTTCCCCCTCTCCCGCCGCTTTGCGGCCGAATACTGTCACCGCTTCTTTCAGGTCCATATCTCCGCTGAGCAGAGAAGAAACCGCCTGGCGCACGGCCTGAGGCGTCTCCCCAGGGGAAAACCGCAGGTAGACCGCCAAAATCAGCAGACCCAAAAGCAGGATTGTCCCCAGCCGCGGCCCCTCCTCCCGCCGGCCGCCGGCTCCTCCGGCTCGATACCGGGCGGCGCCGCGCCGGTATTGGGCCGCCCGGCTGGGCCGATATGTTTTTCTGTTCATCTTCACCCCTCCCGGCTCGTTACAGGATGATGCAGATCAACCCGCTGCTGTTTTCGTTGACGATTCTCTGAAGCGTTTCCTGAATCTTGGCCCGAGCGTCCGACGGCATTTTATAGAGCTTGTTGTTCAGCCCTTCGTTTACCAGCTCATGAAGGGATTTGCCGAAAATATTGCTCTCCCAGATTTTTTCCGGCGAATCCTCAAATTCGCTGAGCAGATAATGCACCAGCTCTTCCGATTGCTTTTCGCTGCCTACGATGGGAGAAACCTCTGTTTTGATATCCGCCCGTATCATGTGAATCGAAGGAGCGCTGGCCTTGAGACGCACGCCGAAACGACCTCCCTGGCGCACAATCTCCGGTTCGTCCAGCGTCATCTCGCTGCGGGAAGGCATGACGATGCCATAGCCCGTCTGGCGCACTTGGTCCAGCGCGCTGCTGATGCGGCCGTATTCCTCTCGAATGGAGGCCAGCTCGCAGAGCAAAGGCAGAAAATCCGCTTGATCGCGTATCGCAATGCCGCTTCGCTGGGATAGAATGTTGTAATAAAGCGCGTCCTCCGCCGTCACGCTGATTTCCACCGAGCCCTCTCCCAAGTTCATAGCGGAGATGGAAAAATCGCTGATGTACTCGCAGTCCGACAGTCCCTCCATGGCCTGGTTCACATCCCGCATTCGGGCGATGGCGCCGGTACACTGGCAGATGACGTCATAAATCTGCTGACGAATGCTGTTGTCCGCCTCCAGGGCGTTGACCCAGCTGGGCAGCGTATAGAGAAATTCTTTGGCCGGAAATTCATAGAGCACCGTGCGCAGCACGCCCTCGATGTCCTGCTGACTCAGCCTGGCGCAGTTGATCGCCAAGCAGCTGACGCCATATTTTTCTTCCAACTGGGCCCGGAGCTGCTGCGCTTCTGGGCCGTTCGGGTCCACGCTGTTCAACGCCACCACAAAAGGTTTGTTCATCTGCTTAAGCTCGGCCACCACCCGCTCCTCCGCCTGGATGTACTCCGCCCGAGGAATTTCGGAGATGCTGCCGTCGGTGGTGACCACAATGCCAATGGTGGAATGCTCGGCAATCACCTTCTGCGTGCCCGTTTCCGCCGCCTCCCGCAAAGGGACCTCATGGTCGAACCAGGGGGTGGAGACCATCCGGGGAGAATCTCCTTCAAACTGCCCCAGGGCGCTTTCAATCATATATCCCACGCAATCGATCATGCGCACATTGAAGTTTCCCCCGCCGTCCAGGGCGATGTTCACCGCATCCTCCGGCACAAATTTGGGCTCCGCCGTCATGATGGTCTTGCCGCTGCCGCTCTGAGGCAGCTCGTCTCTGGCCCGCTCCCGCAGATAGACGTTGTCGATGCGGGGCAGCACCATGGTTTCCATAAAACTTTTGATAAAAGTGGATTTGCCCGTGCGCACCGGGCCCACTACGCCGATGTAAATATCGCCCTCTGTGCGGACGGCGATATCCTCATAAATACTGCGGTTTTCCACTGCTATTCCTCCCTGCGGATGTTTTGTGCGGCCCCTGGGGGCCCTTCAACCCATGCTCTGCTTCTTTCTAAAAGGGTATCATCACCAGCGCGCCCGGCTCCAGCGGGCTCTGGTCCTCCAATCGATTGGCCGCCATAATCTGCTGGGGCGAGGCGTTAAACCGCTTGGAAAGCTGCCACACCGTTTCGCCCCCTTGGGCCCGCCGCAAAATCAGAGAAGCCCGGCTCTTTTTCTCCTTTGGCTCATCCTCCAGCAGCTGGAACTCCTCTACCTGGAAAGTTTTCTCCTCCGCCGGCGCGCTGACGGTAAAATTCACTGCGCCGGACAGCTGAGCCGTTCCGTCTGCGCAGACGATTGCCAAACCGGAAAGATCGCAGGCGCACAGGCAGTCTCCCGCCCAGCCTCCGGCAAACCGAGCTTCGCATTCCGCCGTTTGGAGATGCTGGCAAGGCTGATTCTGCTCGTTGTAATAAATCAGGCTGACGCACAGGCTGGCTCTGGCGACGCCCTCCCCCCCTGACGCGGAGCAGCTTTTGACGGCCACGGTGTAATCGGCGATAGCGCAGGCCCGCTCCGGCGTGTCCAGCGTCAGCCGCAGCTCCCCGGCGGCGGCGGTTTTCTGGGTGGCGGCGGGCGCTTCCAACGTCCCCTGCTTGACCTGGCAGGCATAAGCTGTGCTAAAGGCGTCCAACAGCACGTTTTTGCAGATCTCCCTCCGCACGCGGACGCAGGCTTCGGCGGTCAAGTCGCATTGCAGCAGCGGCCCTTCTCCGCCTTCTACAATGGTACATTGGCAGCTTTTCAGGCAGTATTCCACCTCGGCGATATCGCCATCCTCGGCGTTTTCCAGCTCGATAATCTGGGAAAAGGGCAGACTGAAGCTCTCCTTGGCCATGGTTCCCGCGCCCTGGCGCAGCACCAACGCCTCGCCTCGGGCCGCCCCCCGCAGCATCACTTTGTTGGAAATCACCCGCACGTCCTCGGTGGTCAGCTCCGCCCAGCTCCGCAGCACCCGGTCTTCTCCGCTGCAGCCCTCGCCGGTCAGGCGGACGTCCTCGTGAATCGATAAGCTCTTTTCCCGCATACAGACGGTGGAATCAAACCGGCGCTGCTCCACCAGCGTCTCAATCCCCTCTTCCGGCCGGCCCTCCGCCCCTTCGCAGACTTGACATTCCCGCAGGGCGCAGACTTGAGTTTCCAGACAGAATTCAGCTCGCACGGCAAATTTGCGGGGATTTAACATCCGCCCTTCCACCCGCAGCAGCGACGCTTTGGTAAACACCGTGTCCTGCTGCCGGCAGCCTCTGGCCTCGGCCAGGGCGGCGAAGGGCACGGCGCATTCCAGCGCGCACAGGGGGCCGCCGCTTTCTCCCCGATAAACCAGAGCGCAGCGGATATTGCCCGAAACCATCACCCGATCTGTCTGCACCAGCTTTTCCCGGATCTCCATCGACCCCAGGGCGCAGCAGACGGCCTCAATATCAGGAAACGTATCCGGCACAATGGCGTCCAGCGATTCTTCGTGGATGGTACAGGCGCGGGACACGGCGGCATATTGGAGGGCGCTGCTCTTCATCAGTTCCATAAACGACCCTTCTTTCATCAGTTTCATCGGTTTCCGTTTGAATCACTGCATTTATACGCGCTTCCGAAGCCAGATATGCCATAGAACAAAAAAGAGACCGCCCATAGGGCGGCCTCTCCGGCTGTCAGAACGCGCTTTTATTCCGCTTCGCGGATGCCGAACACTTTTTTCAGAAGGCCCCGGAGCAGCCGGGGCGCTTTTACCACCATAATTTTCACGCAGCACACCTCCCGGAATCTAACAGGTCAAAGCAGGCAGATCAGCGCCAGCAGGCCGATAATCACGCAGAAACACAGCCAAGCGGGCAGCAGCAGCGCCAGAATGATGCCGGCGATGGCGGACACTAAATACGGCAGCCGCCCCCGCCGGTTGCAGCAAGGCTTCATTCGCAACACCCCAATACGCTTGTCATTTCCTTTGTGTTATCAGTATATTAGCGCGTCGCCCGGTTTGTGCCGCCTTTGCCTGGGTTCATCGGGAAAAAATCAAAAACGCCCGCCCCCGCCGAACCTGGATTTCCACCGTTCCGCCCAGCGCCTCGTTGCTGACGGCCAGCGAATCCGCCCGTCGGATTGTCCCGTTTTCCAACGGATATTTAGCTCCCCGAATCGTGACGCCCTCCAGCGTTTCGTCGATTGGGAGCAGGGAGAAATAACGATAGCAGGCCGGAACCGCCGCCGGACCGTTTCGCAACAGCTGAACCAAATTGCGACCGTCCGCCAGATATCCCCGAACGCCCCGAATTTCCAAAGCCTCCAACAGATGCAGGTTGCACAGCAGATGGTCCAACCTGCCGCCCGAAGCCCCCGTCAGCACTATGGCGTCGCAGCCGCGGCGGACGGCCTCTTCCAGGCAGCTCTGGGTATCGGTGAAGTCCTTTTCCGCCGGCAGGCGGATCTGCTCCGTTCCCTCGCCCGTCTCTTCCAGACCGCCGGAGTCCATATCTCCAATCAGCAGATCGCAGGGGAGGCCCAGTTTTCGGGCCTTTTGCAGCCCGCCGTCGGCGCACAGCGTCAGCGGTTGGGACAAACTTTGATAAACGCGCTGAATATACGCAATATCCTCCTCTGGCGCGGCGGCGATGATCAAAGCCCACTTCAATTTGTTTGCCACTCCTTCCGCTTCGCCATTTCTTCATAGAGCCTACGATAGCTTTCCAGACGAGAGGGGGCGATCCGTCCCTGACGAGCGGCCTGGTCCACAGCGCAATCCGGCTCTTTGCAATGGGCGCAGCCGGAAAACCGGCACTGCCCGATATAAGGCTCAAATTCCGGAAAATATTGCTCCAGCTCCTCCTTGGGAATCCGGTCGATTCGAGAGATATCAAAGGAGGAAAATCCGGGGGTATCCGCCGCATAGCCCCCGTCCTGCAAAGGAAAAAGCTCCACGCGCCGGGTGGTGTGTCGCCCTCGGCTGATGCGGCTGATTGCGCCTGTTTCCAAGCTGACGCCAGGCTCCAGCCGGTTGAGCAGGCTGGATTTGCCGACGCCCGAATTGCCGGTAAAGGCCGAGATTTTGTTTTTCAGCAGTCGCCGCAGCTCTTCCAGGCCTTGGCCCGTCTGAGCGCTGACCTGAATCGTTGGAAAGCCCGCTTGGCGATATATTTCTTCCAGCCGCGGGCTGGGGCGCAAATCCGCCTTGTTCAAGACGACCGCAGGTTGGATTCCCTGCCGCAGCGCAATGACGACCACTTTATCGATCAGGTAAGGGTCTGTTTCTGGGTCGGCCTCCGAGGCCACGATCATCAGCTGATCGATGTTGGCGACGGGAGGGCGGAGCAGAAAGCTGCGCCGAGGCAGGATATCGGTAATCAACCCTTCGTCCTGCCCCCGCAGCTCCACCCGGGCCAGGTCGCCCACCGCCGGACGGAAATCCCGCCGCAGCCGCAGCCGTCCTCCGGCCTTGCATTCGATTTCCCGGCCTTGCCAGCAGATATAATAAAAACCGCCGATGCCCTTGAGAATAACCGCTTCAATCGTTTCCATCATTCAAAATTCACCATCTGGCGGGATACCGTGGCGCCGTTTTGCAAAATGCGCACCTCGTGCTCCCCTTCCAGCGCCTTGAGGCGCACGCTGATCTGCCCCTCGCTGGCATAGTGCTCCTTTTCATAAGCTGCGGCGCCGTCCACCTCTACCACCACGCGAATCGGGGCCTCCGGGTCGTCCAAATCGGGCACCAGCGGGAAGGTCTGGGTGATGGTCACGTCCTTTTTCACCGGCTCCTTGGGGCCTTTGCTCACTTCAAAATTAACGGCGGAGCCTTCGTCCACCTCTTCCCCCGGGCCGGGATATTGGTTGACGATGGCGCCGGCAGGCAGGCTGCTGTCCACCTCTCTTGTGGTTCCCATCGTCAATTTGCTCTTTTTCAGCTCGTTTTCAATGTCGCCGATGCTCCATTGCAGCAGATTGGGCGCTTTGGTCTTGGGGGTGTCCGGCCCCTTGCTCACATAGAGCGTGACGATGTCGCCGTCGCTCAAATCTTCTTCCGCCTTGGGGTCGGTACGGATCACTTGTCCTTCGGCGTCGTCGTCTGAAAATTCCTCTTCAATCTTGATTTCCACCTGGATATCCGCCCGAGAAGCGGCGTTTTTCACCGCCAGCTCCGCCTTGCGGTCGCTTTGGCCCACCACGTCGGGCATTTCCGTGGCCGGCGGACCTTTGCAGACCTCCACATAAATGGTCTTATTCGCTCCCAGACTGCGGCCCGCTTTGGGGTCTTGCGTCAAGATTTCGCCTACTTCGGCGTTTTTGTCATACACCCGCTCTTTTTCTTTGACGATAATCCCCTGGCGGGCCAGCTCGGCGTCGGCTATCACGTCCTGATAATCTCTTCCCACCAACTTGGGCGCCTCCAGAGCCTGGTCCTCGCCGTCTGGGTTTTCCAATGGATTTTCGCTGTCGTCCGGCCCTTGAGTCTGGCCGGGGCCGGGCGTTTTTTCAAGCGGATTCATCACTGCCGCGATAAAAAAGCCTGCGCCCACCACAAAAATCATCACAGCCAATATGGTAAAAATCATCGCGCCCGAAACTCTCCGGCGAGGCGGGTCGTATTCTTCTTCCGGCTCCTCGTCCACAATAGGGCGGGCCGCCGGCCGCTTGACGTTGGTCTGAGGGGGCTGCGCGCGATGGACGCCGCCGAACTCCGAAGAGTACTTGATAACGCGGGTTTCGTTTGGGTCCTGCTCGACCTGTCTGCCGCCGTAATTTCGGGGCGCCACGTCGATTTTATAATGAGGGTCGTTGCGGAAATTCTCCATATCCCGTATCATTTCGGTGGCGCTGTGATACCGGCCCGCCTGCTGGGGCGTCATGGCCTTCATCACAATATCCTCCAACGTTTTGGGGATCGCGGGAACATAGGCGCTGGGCGGCGTCGGCGCCGAATTGACGTGCTGCATGGCCACCGCTAACGGGGTGTCTCCCTCAAAGGGCAGCCGGCCGGCCAACATTTCATACATCACGACGCCCAAAGAATACAGATCGGACCGATTGTCGATATGCCCGCCCTTGGCCTGCTCCGGCGACACATAGTGAACCGAGCCGATAGCCTCCCGCAGGTTATAGGTGTTGCTGCCCGCCTGCCGGGCGATGCCGAAATCTGTCACCTTCACTGTGCCGTCCCGCAGCACCATGATATTTTGGGGCTTGATGTCCCGATGGATGATGCCCCGGCTGTGGGCGTGTTCCAGCGCCTTGGCGATCTGCAAAGCAAAAAACGTGGTTTGCGTCCAATCCAAAGGGCTTCTGCGCTCCAGATAATCTTTCAGGGTAATGCCGTCGATCAGCTCCATCACGATATATTCCATGTCGCTGGTACGGGATACGTCGTACACCGAGACGATATTGGGATGGGACAGCATGGCCACAGCCTGGGATTCGTCCCGGAAGCGCTGCAAAAATTCCGCGTCCTGCGCCAGCTCGTCCTTCAGCACCTTGATGGCCACAAAGCGGTTGAGCCGGTGGCATTTTGCCTTGTAAACCACGGCCATGCCTCCGCGGCCGATGACCTCCAGTATCTCATACCGGTTGTCCAGCATTTTGCCAATGTAATTGTCCACAATCTCATCTCCCCTCTAAAATGCCGCCAGCAGCACGGTGATATTATCCCGGCCGCCCCGTTGGTTGGCAATGTCAATCAGCGTGTCGCAGGCCCTTTCCGGCGCCTGGGATTGGAATATTTCGTAGTAGAGCTCCGGGTCGCTGACCTCGTTGGTCAGCCCGTCGGAGCACAGCAGGACATATTGCCCCGGTTTTACTTTCAGCGGAAAAACGTCGCAGGCCACGTCGCTGTCCACGCCCAAAGCCCTGGTAATCACATTTTTATTGGGGTGGCTGTTGGCCTCCCGCCAGGATATCTCCCCTCGGCGGGCCATCTCCGCCACCAGCGAATGGTCGTGGGTCACCTGCCGCAGCCCTTCCTCTGTGGCCAGATAAGCCCGGCTGTCGCCGATGTTTCCCACGACGGCGCTCTGGCCGTCGGTCAGCAGGCAAACCAGCGTCGTGCCCATGCCGGCCAGGCTGCCGTCCAGCCCGGCGGCTTGATAGACGGCCTGATTGGCCGCTTGAGCGGCCGCCGTCACAAGATCCGCCATCTGATCCGCCCCGGCGCCTTCCGCCAGCTTTTGCTCCACTGTCTGAGCAAACACCTGGCTGGCGGTGAAGCTGGCGGTTTTGCCGCCTCGAGCGCCGCCCATGCCGTCGCACACCAGCAGCAGCGCCCAGCCGTTTTCAAACTGACGCAGGATATAGGCGTCCTGATTTTCGCCCCGGACCACGCCTGTATCCGAATTTCCCCAGCATTTCATATTCTCAATCCTTCTTTCCTGCCATGGCTTTGCGGCGCAGCTGCCCGCAGGAGGCGTCGATATCCCCTCCCAAGCTGCGACGCACGGTGGCGTTGAACCCCCGCCCCTGCAAATATTGCTGAAAGCGGCGAACAGTCTCCCGCCCAGAAGGCTTCAAGGGGCTGCCCTCCACATGATTCAGCGGGATTAGGTTGATATGGCAGGGCAGCCCCCGCAGCAGGCCGCACAGGGCCTGGGCGCAGTCCCGCCCGTCGTTGAGGCCGGCGATCATGGCGTATTCAAACGAAATCCGCCGGCCTGTGGTTTCAAAATAATCTCGGCAGGCGCGGATCAGCTGCGCCAGCGGGTATTTGTTGTTGATCGGCATAATCTGGCTCCGTATTTCGTCCGTGGGCGCGTGGAGGGAAACAGAGAGCGTCAACTGCAATTTCAGCGCCGCCAAGTCGTAAATCCGGGGGACCAGGCCGCAGGTGGATAGGGAAATATGGCGCATCCCGATGCGCAGCCCCCGCTCATGGCCGACCAGCCTCAAAAACTGAATTACATTGTCGTAGTTGTCCAACGGTTCGCCAGTCCCCATCAACACAATGTTGGAAATGGAAAGGCCGCTGTCCAGCCCGGCGAAAATCACTTGGTCCAAGATTTCCGCCGGCGTCAGGTTCCGGGTTTCGCCTTTTTCAAAGGAAGCGCAAAAGGCGCAGCCCATATGACAGCCCGCTTGGGTGGAAAGACAGACGCTGTTGCCATGGGCGTACTGCATCACAACGGTTTCCACGCAGTTTCCGTCCGCCAGGCCGAACAGATATTTTACCGTGCCGTCCCGCTTGGAAACCTGTTTGCGCGCAATCCGAGGTCCACCAAGATCGGCGGTTTGGGCCAAGGTTTCCCGCAGGCTTTTCGGCAGATCGCTCATCTGGTCAAAATCCGTAATTCCTTGGCTGAGCCAGCGAAAAACCTGATTGGCCCGATAGGGCGGCTGGCCGACAGAGGCCATATATTGCTCCAGCTCCTGCGGCAGCATGGATTTCAAATCCGCCTTGCCTTCCGGCGTCGTTCTGATTGTTTCTGTCGTTCCCGCATTCATAATCTATCCCTCCTTCCGCTCCAAGCAGGCGATGAAAAAGCCGTCTACGCCCTCTCGATGAGGATAAAATGTGCGATATCCTTGCGCCGCCCCCATGCCGCCGGGCAGAGTCAACGGCGCCAGAGCGAAATCCGGCCGACGTGCCAAAAAGGCCGCCGCAACCTCTTCGTTTTCTCGTGGCAACGTGGTGCAGGTGGAATAAACCACCCGCCCGCCGGGCCGGCAATAAGCGGCGGCGCAATCCAATATCTTGCCTTGCAGCTCCGGCAGGTCAGCCAGCCGCTCTTCTGCTTTGAAGCGGATATCCGCCTTTTTCCGCAGGATACCCATGCCTGAGCAGGGAACGTCGCAGATCACCTTGTCCGCTCGCTCCAGAAGCTCCGGCCGCAGGCGGGAAGAATCCGCTTCCATGGTTTTCAGGTTTTCCGCCCCATAGCGCCGGGCCGTTTTTTCCATCTCTTCGCATTTGAATCCGTGAATATCCATGGCAAGTAAATTACCTTTACATCTCTGCATTTGAGCAGCAATCAGGCTTTTTCCTCCTGGCGCGGCGCATAAATCGATCACATTTTCTCCCGGATGAATTTCCAGCGCCCAGGGAGGCAGCTGGCTGGCCGGGTCCTGAATGTAAAACAACCCCTGTTGAAACGCCGGGCAGACCGTCAGATCGCCGCCAGAGCGAAAGACGATGCAATCCGGCATCCAAGGGTGCGCTTCCGCCTCAATCCCCTGCCCCGCCAACAGCCCAATCAAGGCCTCTGCGTCTGTCTTCAGCCGGTTGACCCGCGCCGTGACGGCGGCGGTTTGATTATCCGCCGCGCAAAGAGCCTCTGTCTCCTGAGGGCCTAAGATTTCAATCATCTGCCGAACATACCACAGAGGATGAGAATAGCGGACGGACAAATATTGGGGAAAATCCCCTCTATCCGGCTCCGGCAGCCGCCCAGCCTGGCTTTGGGCGGCGACAGCGCGCAACAGACCGTTGACAAAGGCGGCCGCCCGCTGGCCCCCCTTTTTTCGGGCCAGGTTCACCGATTCGTTCACCGCCGCCCACGCCGGAATTTTATCTAAAAAAGCGATTTGATAAACCCCCAGCCGCAAAACGTCCAACACTTGAGGGGCAATTTTATTCAGCTTGATTTTGGAATACTGGGCCAGATAAAAATCAATCAATTGCTGGTTTTGCAAAACGCCGTAAAGCAGCCGAGCCGCCAAAGCGGCGTCCTTCCTTTCCAGCGCAAAGCCGGGCAGCTGGTTTTTGACAAACTGATCCGGCCATGTCCCTTGAGTCCGTTGGGCCTTCAGGCCCGCCAAGGCGGCGGACCGAGCCGAAGCGGCCATGTCAATCGTCCCGCCGGCCGCCGAATACGATCAGCAGGCGCAGCAACTGGGCCAGCGAAACCGCCAAAGCCGCCACATAGGTCAGCGCGGCGGCCCGCAGCGTCTTTTTGGCGGCGGGAATCTCCTCCAGCGACAGCAAGCCTCCTTCGCTTAGCGCGGCCACCGCCCGGCGGGAGGCGTCAAACTCCA
>CAJTUM010000005.1:21943-195729 GCA_910579575.1 uncultured Eubacteriales bacterium
GGCAGAGTGACGGCCTGAAACAACGTGGAAAGGCCGAAAAAGGCGATGCCCAAATAGACCAAGTTCATGCTGGACAAAATCAAACCGATAATCAGCAGGGGCATAGCCAAGGTGGAGCCGATCTGGGTGACGGGGATGATGGCCCGCCGCAGCCGCAAGGGGAAATATTCCTCTGCGTGCTGCACGGCGTGTCCCGCTTCGTGGGCGGCCACCCCCAGCGCCGCAATGGACGGGTTGTCATACACCGAGTCGGATAGACGAATCACTTTGTCTCGCGGATCATAATGGTCCGTCAAATTGCCGGCAATCCGCTCAATGCGCACGTCATAAACGCCTCCGGCTTGCAGCACCGCTTGAGCGGCTTGAGCGCCGGTGACATTCCGCCCCGCTCGCACCTTGGAATATTTGTTGAACGTACTGTTCACCTGACTCTGGGCCCACAGGGCGAAAATCACAGCCGGCAGCACCAAAATCAGATAATATCGATCAATAAACATAACCGACCTCCTTATTGTGAACAAATTTGAAACAAATCAAACGTTTTTCTGCTTCGCGGACGCCAACTCGTTTCTATTCAAAACGGGCCTCTCGCTCTTCCGGATGTCCCCGGAAATAATCGACGCAGTTCATCCGCTTGCCGCCTGGCGCCTGTATCTGAGCAATCTCAACAACGCCGTCGGCGCAGCGGACCCGCAATCCTGCGGCGTCGCAGGCCAAAATCTGGCCGCAGGGAGCCTCTGGTCCGCCCGGCTTCGCCTGTAGGCCAAAGAGCTTGATCGTTTTCCCACCCAAACTGGAAAACGTCCCGGGCCAGGGAGTCAAACCTCGAGCCATTCGATCGATCTGTTCGGCGGTTTCGGTAAAGCGAATCCGCCCGTCTTCTCGGCAGATTCGGGGGGCGTAATGGGGGCACTCCGCCGGTTGAGGCCGGGGCGCCGCGCAGCCCGCCTCCAGCTCTTTCAGGCACTGGCTCAGGGCCTCCGCCCCCAAGGCGGCCAATTTGTCGTGGAGGCTGTCCGCCGTCTCCTCCGGTTCGATTGCAATTTCCTTCGCCAACAGGATATCGCCGGTGTCCAGCCCGGCGTCCATTTGCATGATGGTGACGCCGGTTTTCGTTTCCCCTTGCAGAATCGCCTGCTGAATGGGGCTGGCCCCTCTGTAATCGGGCAACAGAGAGGCATGGACGTTGACGCAGCCCAATCGCGGGGCGTCCAGGGCCCTCTGAGGCAGCAGCATCCCATAGGCGGTCACCACGGCGATATCCGCTTCCAAGCCTTCCAAAATCGCAAGCGCTCCTTCGCTCTTAAAGCTGGCGGGCTGAAACACTGGAATACCATGGGCAAGCGCCGCTTTTTTCACCGGGGTAGGGGCCGTCTTCATGCCCCTGTTTTTCGGCTTATCCCGCTGGGTAAAAACGCCGGCAATTTCGTGGCCGTCCTGAATCAGGCGCTCCAACGGCGCCACGGCAAACTCCGGCGAGCCCATATAGACAATTTTCATGCTTCCACTTCCTCCGGTTCCAAAAACCGCGTGACCAGCCGCAGATAGAGCTTGCCTTCCAGATGGTCCGTTTCATGGCAGGCGGCCCGAGCCAGAAAATCCTCCAGCTCCAGCTGTCGTTCCGCCCCAGTTCTGTCCTGAAATTTGATCGTGATCTTTTGGGGCCGCTCCACTATGCCATAGCGGCCGGGCACGCTGAGGCAGCCCTCGGCGCCCTCCTGGGAGCCCTGCTGATCCAGAATTTCCGGGTTAATCAGCTCCAAATATCCCCCTTCGCCGTCCACAATAATCGCCGCTCGGCGCAGCACGCCCACCTGGGGCGCCGCCAGCCCGGCGCCGTCCGCCGCGGCCAGCGTTTCCCGCATATCGTCCAGCAGCATATGCAGGCGGGCGTTGAATTCCGTCACAGGGCGGCAGACCTTTTCCAGGCAGCTGTCCCCTTGTTTTACAATGTTTCGGATGGCCATTGTTCCATACTCCTTTTTATTCTGTATTCTGCTTGCGTCACAGCGAATAAGGGTTGATATCCGCAATCAGCGAAACGCCCCGGCTGACGCTTTCGTTGTAAAAGGCCCGCAGCAACGCCTCCGCCAGCTGACGGGAGCGGGGCGTTTCCCGGCCTCGGAAGCTCACCTGATACCGATACCGGCGGTTGAGCTGCCAGATGGGCGGCGGCGCCGGCCCCAGCACCGGAGCGGCGATATCTTGAAAAGGCCCCTCAAACCACTGGCGCAAGGTGGCGGCCAGCCGCAGGGCCGCCTGCTCCGCCTGATTTTGGTTTTCGCCGCTGACCAAAAAGGAAAACAGATCCTGAAAAGGCGGCGCCATCAGCGCTTGTCTCATTTCAATTTCATAGCGGTAAAACGCCTCGTAATCCTGGGCGGCGGCGGCCTGAATCACACGGTTTTCCGGCGTATAGGTCTGAATCACCGCCCGACCCGCCTTATCCCGCCGGCCGCTGCGCCCCACCGCTTGGGTCAGCAGCGAAAAAGTCCGCTCCCCCGCCCGAAAATCGCCGCTGTACAGCGAAAGGTCTGCATCCAGCACGCCGGCCAACGTGACGTTTTCAAAATCCAGTCCTTTGGCGATCATCTGCGTGCCCAACAAAATCTGGGCCTGCCCGGCCCGAAAGGCTTCCAGCAGCTTTTCATGGGAAACGCGCTGCGTCGTGGTGTCCGCGTCCATACGGATGATCTGTATGCCAGGAAATTTTTCCTCAAGCCTCTGCTGCACTCTCTGAGTCCCAAAGCCCACCATGCGCAGCGGCTCGCCGCACTGCGGGCATTTTTCCGGCATAGGCTGGGAATAGCCGCAGTAATGGCACATCAGCCGGTTGTTGCGGGAATGATAGGTCAAAGCCGCCGAGCAGTTTTGGCACTGGGGCACATGGCCGCAAGCCACGCAGGTCGCCATGCGGCTGGCGCCCCGTCGGTTGAGAAAAAGCACGCTTTGCTCGCCTTTTTCCAAGTTGCGCTCCAGCTCCGCCGCCAGCTCGGGGGCGACGCAATCCGGCTCCCCCTGGCGCAGGCGGCTGCGCATATCGGCGACGATTACCCGAGGCAACGGCGTGTTTTGATACCGCCGGGTGATCGGAAAAAAGCCATATTTGCCCTGTTCCGCCTGAAACCGGCTCTCCACCGCCGGGGTGGCGCTGCCCAAAACCAGCCGGGCCTTGTGGCGCACGCACCGGTATTTGGCGATTTCCCGGGTATGGTAGCGGGGGGCGGAATCGGATTTATAGGTCCATTCCTGCTCCTCGTCGACGATAATCAAACCGATATTCTGCAAAGGGGCGAACACCGCGCTGCGGGCGCCCAGCGCCACCCGAGCCTGGCCGCTTTTCACTCGTTTGTATTCGTCGTACCGCTGCCCTGCCGTCAGCCCGCTGTGGAATACGGCCACCTGGTCTGGAAAATACCCGCAGAAGCGGCGGAGCAGCTGCGGCGTCAAAGAGATTTCCGGCGTCAGCACAATGGCGCTGCGGCCCGCTTCCAGCGCCGCCTGCGCCAGGCGGATATAGACCTCGGTTTTGCCGCTGCCCGTCACCCCTTGGAGCAAAGCCGCGGCCGGCGGCTCCATCGCCAAAATGCCCTCATAAGCCTGCCGCTGCTCTTCTTCCAGAAGGATCGGCGGCGCCAGCTCCGTCGGTCCGGCGGCAACCCGGCGGAAGGTTTGCTGCTCTGCGCAATCCACCAAACCGGAGCGAATCAACGTCCGCACCGAGGAGGCGGAAGCCCCCGTCAGATAGCAGACCTCTTTTTCCGGTATGCCGTCGTAGTCGGCAATGCAGCGCAGGGCCTCCGCCCGCTTTTCATAGCCGTTGTTTTTGCGCAGGGAGGCCAGCGCCTCTTCTAAGGGCTTTTTCAGCCGCAGGATGCGAATCGTCTGGTCCTTTGCCGCTGTAAAGCGAACGGTTTTCTCTATTGTATGCGTTTCCAGCAGCTCTTTGCAGCATTTTTTCAATACTTTGGCCGAAAAGCTTTTTTTCAGCTCCTCTTCCTCCACAGGCCCCTGCCTGGCGGCGATCAACTGGCAAACGGCCTGAGAATCCCAATCCTGGCTGCAGCGAGCCTGAGCCTGTTCCAACGTGAGGCCGTCGCCCAAGCGGTAATAGGTCTTGCGGGACCAAACCCCTGGCGGCGTCATCAGGTTGGCAGCCTCAAAAAAAGTGCAGAAATACCGTTTGCGGATGATATCCGCCAACTCCAGCTGCTCGACGTCCAGCATCACCGTAGGGCCGAAAATATGGTTCAGCGGCTTGATTCGGGGGCTGATTTCCTCTTGCCAACGAATTTCTACAATGAACCCTTCCGTCAGCTTATCTCCCCGGCCAAACGGCGCCATCACCCGTCGACCCGGCTGAGCCTGGTCCGCCAGCTCCGGCGGCGCCAGGTAATCATAGGGCTTATCGATGGAAATAACCGCCGCCGCCACCGCCACCTTCGCAACGCAGTGCATCCTGAGCCGCCTCCTTTCTTGGTTTCTAAACCGTCGTCGGCGCCTAAAAAAGGATTAAAACCATTCTTTTTCAAGCGCGCTTTCTCGCTGTGCAAAAAGGGCCGCTTCGGCGCAGGCGGCGGCAGGCAGATCCAACGACCTGCCGTTCCCCCGTATCGTCGCGTCGGAGCAACCCTTCGTTTTGCCTGTTATTCCTCTTCCCCGTCTTCCTGGTCCAAATCCAGCGTTGTCTCTTCCAAATCCAATGAAAAATTCAAAGGCTCTTCCTGCGGCTCCGCCATTCGGATTTCCCCAGGCTCCGCCCGTTCCTGCCTCTCTGCCGGGCGGACCCGGCCGTCCATAATGTCATAAAGGGCGATTTTTACCGGTTTTTCATCCAGCGGCTCCTCGGCCTGCTCGGCGCTGTCCGCAATGTCCCGGGCCCGTTTGGCGGCAACATTCACCAGCAAATAACGGTTTGGAATTTTTTCCAGCAAGTCGCTCATGGTGGGTTCCAGCATCATAATTCATTCACCTCAACAAATTGATTCTGCGGTCTGCCGCGCAGCGGGCGGCCTGGATGATGGAGCGCAGTTCTTCCGCCGCCCCTTCCACTTGATCGTTGACTACAATATAATCATATTGATCGGCGGAAGCATATTCCTCCCTGGCCTTGGCCAGCCTTTTTTGGATGGCTTCCGCGCTTTCGCTGCCCCGAGACCGAAGCCGCAGCTCCAAATCGGCAAAAGAAGGCGGAATAATAAAGACCAACCGAGCCTCCGGCCGCTTCTCTTTGACAATCAACGCCCCCTGAACCTCAATCTCCAGAATAACGTCTATGCCCTTTTCCAAACATTCGTCCACTGGAGCCGCCGGCGTGCCGTAATAATTGCCCACATATTCGGCATATTCCAAAAATTCATTGCGCCGAATCATCTCTTCAAAAGCCGGCTTGGCCAGGAAATAATAATTGACGCCGTCTTGTTCGCCGGGTCGGGGCTGGCGAGTGGTGGCGGAAACCGAGCAGTGCAGCCTCTCCATAGCGGGCAGCAGCCGGCTCAGCACTGTGCCCTTTCCCGCCCCCGAAGGGCCGGTGACAATAAATAAGTTGCCTTTACTCATCTTCGTCTTCCTCCTCGTCCTCGTCGTAATCGCCCAGCCGATTGGCCACTGTCTCCGGCTGCAACGGAGATAAAATCACATGCTCGGAATCGGTAATCAGCACCGCCCGGGTCCGCCGGCCGTAGGTAGCGTCGATAAGCATATTTTTTTCCTTAGCGTTTTGGATAATACGCTTGATTGGGGCAGATTCCGGGCTGACGATGGCCACCAGCCGTCCGGCGGAAACCATATTGCCAAAGCCGATATTGATCAGTTTCATGCCGTTCCCCCGTTCATTCCAGGTTTTGTATCTGTTCGCGGATTTTTTCAATTTCCGCCTTGATCTCCACCACCGTTTGGGCCAGCTCATAGTCGTTGGCCTTAGAGCCGACGGTATTGGCTTCTCGGTTGAGCTCTTGCGCAAGAAAATCCAGCTTTCGGCCCGCCGGTTGATCTCCCTGGACCAAAGCGGCGGCCTGAGCCAAATGGCTGCGCAGCCGCACAATCTCCTCTGTAACCGAAACCTTGTCGGCAAACAAAGCCGCTTCCGCCAAAATCCGCTGTTCGGCAATCTGCGCGTCCCCCAGAATCTCCAGCATCCGGGCCTGTATCTTCTGTCGGTATTCCTCTACCGATTGGGGGGAGCGCCGCTCCACCTGGTCGGTCAGTTGAGTCAGCGTCTGGATTCTGCCCAAAATATCCTGACACAGTCTCCGCCCTTCCGTCTGGCGCATGGCGTTATATTCTTCCAAGGCCTGTCGAACCGCCTCCAACGCCAGCGCCTTGGCGGCCTCGGCGTCGGGCTCCTCCTTGCCCACTGTCAGCACCTCGGGCAGCTGAGCCGTTTTCATCACAGAAATATCGTCTGTCAGCCCCAGTTCGTCCCGCAGCCGCTCCAGCGCCGTCAGATATTCCCGAGCCAGCGCCAGATTGGGCGTCACGGTCGCATCTCCGCCGTCCTTTTTCACGGCGGTTACATAGATATCCACTTTGCCTCGAGAGACGGCGGCAGAGGCCGCCCCTTTGATAGGCTCCTCCAAAAAGGCGTAAAGCCGAGGCGTTTTGACGTTCAAGTCCAGATACCGGTGGTTCACCGATTTGATTTCCACCGAAATTTCCAGCCCCTGATCCTCTATCTTTTTCCGACCATAGCCGGTCATGCTTTTCATCATATTCAAACTTCCCTTTCGGAAAAATCTTTCCCTTCCGTAGAGGTCGGGCCGCCGTTCCAAACGCGCCGCTCCAGCAAGTTCCGCGGGGCCGAAAAGAACCTACCGCTCTTTTTCAAAAATAATTTGATACCCCATCACGCCATAAACATGAACTTTTTCGCTGAAAGGCGTGACAATCTGTTTGAACCGCCATCCGTTCTCCGCTTCCGAAGCAATAATCCTTTTGCATTCTTCAAACGTCTCGCCAGACGTCGCTCGAAATCCTGCGCCGATTTTCACAGGCACTTCGACAAATTTATATTCCCATTTGACCGAATCGGCCTGCCGGCCGCTCTTCGCGCCAGATTCCATCTGCAATCCTCCCCTGCTCCGTCGGCGAAGGCCGGCGAGTCTCGCCTGCGTCGGCTTCGCCGCGCCCTAATCCCATTTTATTATTATACCATAAGAGCCGAGAGATCGCAAACGGTCCGTCGCCGGGCAAACGCAAATTTTCTCTATCCGAAAAGGCCCTTTTTCGCTCAGAAAAAGAGTCCAAATCGCGCCGCCGATTGTTGCAAGAGCGCCAGAGAAAGCGCCTTATCTCTGAGTTTCCGGCTTTCCTATGCCCCTTTCGATTTCAAACAATACCCGCCGGGCGGTTTTGACCCGCCGGGAATAGAGGGCGCACAAAGCGGCGCCCGCCGCCAGACCGGCCAAGGAGCACAAAATCCGGGGCCCTTCCCCCTGGGAAACGGGCAGAAAATAGCACCCGATCATTAGAACAACCGGCGCCAGATAAACCAAGGCGGCGATGGACAAAATACTGCTGGCGCGAGCCCGAATCACCACCTGCTCGCCCACTTGAGCGCCGCAGGCGTTGGGAACCTCCACCGCCATAATCTGCTCCGGATGGGCGCAGCCGCCGCATTTGGAGCAATCGGAGGCGCAGGCCGCCTTGCGCTGAATCTCCACCTGAGCCCGGCCGCCCGGCAGCAGCGCCACAACTCTTCCTGTCTGTTCCATGCCTTCAATCCTCCCAGGGGCGATAGATTTCCATAATCCGTTCCGCAGCTCGCATCCCGTCTACCGCGGCGCTCATAATGCCGCCGGCGTATCCCGCCCCTTCGCCGCAGGGAATCAGCCCTTGCCAGCCTGGGGCGAAAAAATCCGGCCCTCGCACAATCCGCACCGGCGACGAAGTTCTGGTTTCCACGCCGGTAAACAGAGCGTCCGCTCCGTCAAAACCGGGCAGCTGCTTGCCGAAACCGGGCATAGCCTCCAACAAATAATCAATCACAAAAGCTGGAAGCGCTTGGCGCAGGTCGGCAAAGGCCGTTCCTCGGGGATAAGTGGGCTTCACGGCGCCAAAAGCCCGAGAAACCCGCCCCTCTTTCAAATCGCCATAACGCTGGACCGGCGCAGCGTAACCGCCGCCTCCCAGCGCAAAGGCTTTTTGCTCCAGCCGCTGCTGAAACCACATTCCCGCCAAAGGGTCCGCCCCTTCAAAATCCTCCGGCAACACAGACACCGCCAGAGCGGCGTTAGCGTTCCGCCCATCCCGCGCGTGAAAGCTCATACCGTTGGTCACAACCCCGCCCCGCTGGCTGGCCGCCGCCACAACCTGGCCGCCAGGGCACATACAAAAGGAATAACAGGCCCGGTTGCCTTTCCGCCAAGACAGGCTGTATTCCGCCGGAGGCAGGCCATAGCCTTGAGCATACCGGCCGTAACGGCCTTGGTCGACGGTCTGCTGCAAATGTTCGGCCCGGACGCCCACAGAAAACGCCTTGCGCTCCAAAACAAAGCCCTGGCCCGCCAACGCTTCAAACAGATCTCGGGCGCTGTGGCCCACGGCCAGCACGGCGGTCTGGCAGGGAATGAGGCCGCCGCAGGTTTCCGCCCCCGTCAGCTTTCCCTTGTTTCTCTGGAAGCCTGTGACGCGGCAATGAAATCGGACCTCCCCGCCCAACGCCTCTATCCGGCGGCGAAGGGCAGAAACCACTCCCTTCAGCAAATCAGTGCCCACATGGGGCTTGGCCAGCTCCGCCGTTTCCGGCGGCGCGCCGCATTCCAGCAGCTTTTGCAGCGCCAGTTCGCAGCGCGGGTCGTGAATCCGGGTGGTCAGCTTGCCGTCGGAATAAGCGCCTGCGCCGCCTTCGCCAAATTGGATGTTGGTTTCCTCGTCCAGCTCTCCGGTTTGCCGGAAGCGGTCGGTCGCCAAGTCCCGCTCCTCCAGGCTGCCGCCCCGCTCCAACAAAAGAGGACGATAGCCATGTTCCGCCAGCAACAAGGCGGCAAAAAGCCCTGCCGGCCCGCAGCCGACCACAACCGGTCTGCGCTCCAGCCGCCGCTCTCCTGTGGGACAAGGCGCCGCCGGCGCGGCCTTTGGGCGAATATTCGGGTCTTGGCAGCGTTGCAGAACGCGGCTCTCCAGCTCTGGCTCCGCTTCCAGCAAGACGGAAAACACCTGGGTCAGTTTGCCATGGCGCAAATCAAAGGAGCGCTTATAAACCCGGGCGGCGGCTTGTCCCGCTTCCAGCCCACAGCGCCGGCGGGCCTCTTTCAGCGCAGACGCATCCGCCTGCTCATAAGGCAGGCGGATGCCAGAAATCACAATACTCATTCTTCAGGCGGCTCCTCCGGTTCAGGGGTCGGGTCCGGCTCCTCTGGCTCTGTTTCAACCGACTCCACCGTCACTTGATAACGACCGACGATCGTCACGCTTTTGTCGACGCAGGAGACGGAAGCTGTGATCGAAGTCTGCCCGTCGCCCAGACCCTGAGGATCAAAGGAGACGGTAAAGTCCTGGGCGTCCAGCTCGGCCACAGCCTGCTCTGTGCCCACAACCCGCACATCCAGCTCCTCGGTAATATAGACGAAGCCCGACTGATCTGTAAATTGGGCAGAAGGCACCCGGATGGTTTTATCTCCCAAGCGGCTCAGATCAAACCGGATCACCGCCTCAGAGGGCGCGCTGTCCGAGGTGAGGCCGTTGGGCAGAATCAGAGGCATGGTCGTTTGATCCATCTCTTGTTCCAGCAAAGCCATGAGATTGACGCTGCCCAGCTGGATGCTGTTCACCGCCGCCAGCGTGTCGGAATCGCCTCTGATTTCCACGCTGGAAGGCTCGATTACATAACTGACCAGCCCTTCCGGCAAGCCGTCGGGCAAAATCAAATCCAGCACCAGCGGCGCAGAGCCAGCTTTGTGTATCGGCGTCGTCACATCCACTGCCGGATCCTCAGACGTCGTCCGGCTAGCGTCCGCCGGCTGGTCTTCCGCCGTCATCAGCGTATAAGCCACCCGCTGGGTAGAGGTTTGCCGCAGCTCGGAAACGTCCACCTCCACATAAGCATATTCGATTTTCTCCAGATCGGCCTCGGGACCCTGAATCTCCACGGCGGTGGGGTTGCACAGACAGTCGCCGGCCAGCGAATAACCTTCAGGGGGCTGGCCTATAATTTTCAGCCGCACAGGCACGCTCTTATTGGTCATCCGATCGATTTTCAGCGTAATCAGCCGGGGGTTTTTATCGGAAATCCGAGCTCCTTCGGTGTTGGAGCTGACCGTATACTGCAAATTATAATCTCCTGGCGAGGGAATGTTGGATACGTCCACCGTCGCTAAAAATTTATCTTGGCGCACGTTGAGCAGGGCGTCCCGCTTGCCCACGACCGTCACATTCACCTTGGTGTCGGCGCCTTCGATGATCGTCATGCCGTTGTCCCGCAGCACGTCCAGTCCCTGAATCTGTACGCCGATATTTTTATAAGTCTGCACCACATCCTCATTCCTGCTCTCCACCACATAGAGCCACAGCATTATGGCCGCCATCAGCGAAAGCAGGCGGGTCAGGATATCATGTTTGCGCATCCATTCCATCATTTTTTCTTCCCCCTGAGCTTGGCGAACAGTCCGCCGGAAGGCTCTTTCTCTTCGGCGGGCATCAGGCCGTTGGCCAGCAGCCGTTCCAGCGTCTCTGTGGCCAAATGGCGTTTGAGCATCCCGCCCTCAGCCATGGAGATAGACCCAGTTTCCTCCGAAACCACCACGCACAAAGCGTCTGAATTTTCGCTCATGCCCACAGCGGCTCGATGCCGAGTGCCCAGCTCCTTGCTGATATTCAGGTTGGCAGAAAGAGGAAGCAAACAACCCGCCGCCTTCACTCTCCCCTGGCTGATGACGACGGCGCCGTCGTGCAAGGGCGCTTTGTTGAAAAAGATGTTTTTCAGCAGCTCGGGGTTCACTTCCGCGTCGATGGTGGAACCGGTTTTGACAATATGGTCCAGATTCTCGCTTCGTTCAAAGATAATCAGCGCTCCTGTCTTGGACCAAGCCATAGAGCCCACAGCCTCTACGGTGCGGACGATAGCCCTTTGCAGGGTCTGGGCGTCGCCCAAGGCGCCTCGACGCAAAAAGGGCAGCTTGCTCCGCCCAAACTGCTCCAGCATTTTGCGCAGCTCAGGCTGAAAAATAATGACAAAGGCAGTGGGGCCCACCCGCATCACTTGATCCAGCAGGAACCAAATGGTCTGCAATTTCATCCAGGAAGCGGCCTGGACGGCCAGCAACAGCAGGATAATGCCCTTTGCCAGCTTTTGAGCGTTGGTATGGCGTATCGCCTTGAGCAGCTTATAAATGACGACGGCTACAATGAGCATATCCGCCAAATCGGGAATGGTCAGCAGCCTGATAAAGTGAGCCAGCTTATCGACAAAATCCATGGAAACACCTATTTCAACGTATAAATTTACTTATTATACTATCAATAAGCGGCTTCCATTTCAATACGAAAACATGAAAAAAACGAAAGTTATCATTTTTTTAACATTTGCTTAATGATTTCGGCGGTTCCCTCCGCTTCCTCCTGGGTGTTGAAGCAGGAAAAGCTGAGGCGCAAAGCGCCGTCCGGCAGCGTGCCGGCGCTGCGGTGGGCCAGCGGCGAGCAATGGAGCCCGGCTCTGGCGCAGATATCTTCATCGGCCAGCCGCTGGGCCGCCTCTTCCGAGGGCAACGGGCAGGTCAAAGCCATCACGCCTGTCTGGCATTGGGGGCAATAGTAGCAGCGCAGCCCTTCCTGCCCCTCCAGCCGTTGGGCCAAGATCTCCATCAGCGCCCGCTGGTGAGCCAGAATCTGGTCCAGCCCCCGCTTTTTCACATATAAAATACCCGCCTGCAGCCCTGCGGCGCCAGGCACGTTCAGCGTGCCGCTTTCAAAAATATCCGGCAGAAAATCCGGCTGACTGGTCTCCAGCGAGTTGCTGCCCGTGCCTCCTTCCATCAGGCTGTGCAGCGGCGTCTCTCCGCAACAAAGCAGCAGGCCGGTTCCCTGAGGGCCGTAAAGCCCTTTATGGCCGGGCATACAAATAAAAATGGCGCTGGGGTAATCCGAAGCCCGTACCGGCAAAGTTCCCGCCGATTGGGAAGCGTCGATAATCAGCGGCAGGCCCTTTTGCCGACACAGCTGATCGATCTGCTCCAGCGGCGCGATAAAGCCGAATACATTGGAAACATGGTTGACAATCACGCATCGGGTGTCCGGTCGAATGGCCGCTTCGATTTGATCGATCATATCCTGCTGGTCAAACAGCTTGGAATAGGCCGGCGTATACGAAACGCCCCGGCTCTTCATAGCCTCCAAGGGCCGGGCCACGCTGTTGTGTTCATAACCGGAAATCACCGCATGGCCGCCTTGAGCCATGGCGCTTTTAATGGCCAGATTCAGCCCATGAGTGGCGTTTTGCGTGAGAACCGCTCGCTCGGGCTGCTCCAAACCAAAAAATTCCGCAGCCGTCTCCCGGCAGGCGAATACCGTTCTGGCCGCCGCCATGGCGGGCCTGTGGCCGCCCCGGCCTGGGTTGGCGCAGGTTTCCATGGCGGCGGCCACGGCGTTTTTCACCTGCTGCGGTTTGATCAGCGTGGTGGCCGCGTTATCCAGATAAATCATGCTCTTTCTCCTTTTTTCAGCGATATTCGATAAAATTGCCCGACCGGTCTGTTTGATAGACCTTGCCGTAAGGAATGTTGGTTTCGTTCAGCGCGGCCAGCGACCGCTGCAAAAGCTCGGGGCGTACCTTCAGCGCATAGCTGCAGGAGCCTCCGCCCAAAGCGGCTTGACTGCGGATCATATAACTGGAAATCCCTCGCTGGGCCAGCACCCGGCCGCCCCGCTGGGCGTAAGTGACAGATTTGAAAAGAATTAGGCTGGGGTTATTCATCAGCAATCCACCTCTCTCCCTCCATCATACGGCGATCTGCCGGAAATGTTTCCCCACAAAAAGAAAAACGCTCTTCCCGATCAATGAGAAGAGCGTCCGCCAGCCGTCAAAGCATTTGCTTGGTTTTTTTGTTTCGGCAAAAGAGCGTGTTGCAGTAATCTTCCACGCAGTCGCCGGATAAAAAGGCGCTGTCGCGGAATAACGTATAAATCCTCCCGCTTTCCGCAACGTAAGAAAGGCCGTCTATCGCCACAGAGCCGATAGGAAACAACTTTTCCTTGGCGGCCCGCTCCGCTATGCCAGCGTCCAGCGCGTCAAAGGCAAAAACGACCCCCGTATAGGTTTCCAGAAACGCTTTATCCGGCAACGCTTTCAGCCGCTTCAGCAGACGCAGATACCGCTTGTCTATCCGGCTGACGTCTCCCCCAAAAAGCTTCTGCTCGCCGCAGCGGCGCAGAATCTCTTCGACGCAATTTCTTCCTTCTCTCCCAAGGCCGGCCAAAACAGGCGCGCTCTTCGCAAAGCCGACGGTATCCTATCCTTGCGCTTAGGGGACAATTCTTATATAATAGAACTGACTTGAAAAGCTTCTCGACGAAAGGAGGCGGTTCTATGAATTTCCGAAAAACCAAGAGGCTTTTTCTGCGAATAGCGGCGCTTTTGCCTGTGCTGGCGCTGCTGTTCAACGGCCCTTCTCCCTCCTCCGCCGCGCCGGACGTGATTTTTACCGCCGTCAACGACACCTTTCTCCGAGGGCTTTCTCCCTCTACCATGCCCACGGTGATCGGCGGTCAGGCTTATGTGCCCTACGCCACCTTCACCGCCGCCCCCAACCCAGGGCTCATCGGCAAATACGACGGGGTCAACAACCAACTGGTGCTCTATAACATCAACCGGATTCTGACCTTTGACATGGCCAACGCCATCACCCGAGACGAGCAGGGAACCGTCTATTCTGCCGGCGCAGTGCGGCGCAACGGCACTTATTATGTGCCGGCTCGGGTGGTCTGCGAGGCGTTTGGGTTTCGCTATTCCTTCGTTCCGGGCAACCTGTTGGGTCCCATTGTCCGCATCAATACCGACGGCAGCGGCCTTTCGGACGATTATCTGGTCAGCCGGGGTTTCTCCGTCATGCGCACGATTTACGACCAATACCAACGAGATTACGGCGCGCCGCTGGAGGAACCGGAGCCCTCCGACGCCCCGGAACCCGAGCCTGAGGCTCCGCAAACGCAGCCAGAGCAACCGGACCCTGACGAAGCGCTGACAGGAAAAGTGGTCTATCTGGCGATTGTAGGCGACGTCAACGAATATACCGCTCAAATTTTGGATCTCTTGGAAGACAATCGGTATTCGGCGGCCTTTTTCGTCACCCCCCGCGCCCAAGGAGAAAACGCCGATTATCTGTTGCGGGCGGCCGCTTCCGGCCATGTAATCGGCGTCAATCTTTACGGCGAAGGCTCTTCCTTTGATTCCACCCAACAGCTGTTGGCCCAGGCCCAGGATACGCAGCAGGTCATTCGCGCCGTAACCAAAACCCGCGCGCGGGCGCTGATGGTCCCCGGCGGCAGCGCTTCTTTGACCCACGAGCAGCGAGACGCCTTGATTCAAGCCGGCTATCGTCTATGGGACGGCAGCGGCCAAACCGACCTATGGGCCTCCGCCAACGATATCTATTCTTCCAGCCTGTCTCAGCTGCGCCGAGCGCCGGGCAACGCCGTGCTCTGCCTGGGCAACAACCCGGCCAGCGTCCAGGCCCTGTCTTCTCTGGCCGCCTTTTTCCGCAGCCATGGTATCGAGGTCCGCCCCCTCTCCGAAACCGCCACTCCAGTCAACCAAATTCAAGAAATGCGTTGAGTCCGTCGCGGCGGCGGCGCGGCCGTATCCCATCCCGTATCAGCCTTGGCGACGCCATCCGCCTCGCAGCCCGACGCCAGGACCCGGTTAGAGGGCTTTTTGCGGACTTCTCCGCCGGGTTCTACCGGCGCAACCCTTTGGGGCGGTGATTTTTCGCTTGGCCGCCGGAAATTTTGCACCAACCCAAAGCAAACCCTCCCGCTTTGACTAAAGCCCATCCCTTTGAGCTTGGCGGCGCGGCAATTTGCTCCCCCCGCAGGTAGGCCAAAATCTGCGGGTTTTCCGCCTCCAGCTCGATGGCTTGGACAGGAGCTTCTGGGGGGAGCGCCAGGGCCAAAGCGTGAGCGGGCTCCAGCCGCTCTTTTTTCAGCCGCCCCAGCTCCAGGCCGGGGCGCAGCGCCCGCAGCCCCTTCAGCGGCGGGCAGTCCTTCGGCGCTTGGTAGAGCTTATCGCCAAACTGCAAAAGCCGCTCTTCCGCCGCAAAGCCGGGCAGAGATTCCGCCGCAAATTTCAGCCATTCCCGCGGCGGCGGGGCAAAATCGGGCGAACCGCCCTCCTCCCGCTCTTTCTGACCGGGCTTGCGCAGCAGCGCGATAAAATGGCCTTCGCCCCGGAGCTTATGGGGCCAAAGCCGCGCTGTTTTGGCCAAAGCCGGGTCTTTGCTCTCAGACCATTCCGGCCGACCCCCTTCAAACAATGGGCAATACCGGGCCTCTTCCACGGCGAAGCCGTGGCGGGCGATCAGCCGCTCCACCGTCCCCTCGTCTTCCTCTGGCGCAAAAGTGCAGGTGGAATAGACCAGCAATCCCCCAGGCCGCAGCATTTGGACAGCTTGATCCAGAATCTCGTCCTGCCGCCGGGCGCACAGGCGGATGTTGTCCAGGCTCCAATCCTGCCGGGCGGCCAGGCTTTTGCGAAACATCCCCTCGCCGCTGCACGGGGCGTCCGCCAGGATTGTATCAAAAAAACTGGGCAGCCGCTGAGCCAAGCGCTCTGGGCTTTCATTGACAACGACGGCGTTGACCGCCCCCATCCGTTCCATGTTTTGAGATAAAATCTGCGCCCGTTTGGGATGGATTTCATTGCATAGCAGCAGCCCTTGGCCCTGCATTTGTCCGGCCAGATGAGCGGATTTTCCGCCTGGCGCGGCGCACAAGTCCAAAATCCGCTGGCCTGGCTCAGGCGCCGCCAACCGGCCCGCCGCCATAGCGCTGGGTTCCTGGATATAGTAAACCCCGGCTTCGTGCCAGGGATGCAAGCCGGGTCTGTCCTCTGGGCGGTAATAAAAGCCCTCCGGCGCCCAGGGCACAGGCTCTAAAGCAAAGGGCGCTCGTTGGGCAAAGGCTTCTGGGCTTATTTTCAGAGGATTGACTCGCAGAGCCTGCCAGCGCTCTTCTTCCCCTTGATATTGAGCCAGCAGGGCTTCCGCTTCTTCGCCCATCCGTTCCTCCATCCGCCGGATAAATCCTTGCGGCAGCTCCATAGCGTCTCCTCCTTTTGCTATTATGAAGCAAGCGCCCCGCCTAAAAAGCGGGGCGCTTGGCGAGCGCGCGGCGTCCGAGGTCGTTTATCGCCGGACCAGCGCCTTTTTCAGCGGCACGCATACCGCCGCCGTGACAACGGCCGCCGCCAACATTTCCAGCAGGCAGTTGACGCCGATCAGCGCGGCGATCACATCCTTCAACGGCAGGGCCTGAAACAGCAGGGACAGCAGACCCAGCACCATCATGGAGTGCAGAAAGGTAGCCGCCACGGCGCTGACGCCCATGGAAACGGCGTCCCCCTTCACCTTGCGGCTCAGCAACAGATACAGCCCGCCGGCAATGACCCCCAGCAACACGCGGGGCAAAATGCACATGACCACAGAAGACAAAGGGCTGCCGCTGAGAAAAGGCGAAAAGGCCATATCCGCCGGGCTGGCCGCCGCGGTGGACGCCTTGAGCATACTGAACAGGCCAAAAGCCAGCCCCAGAATGCCGCCTGCCGAGGGGCCCATCAAAATAGCGCCTATGATCACCGGGATATGCAGCAGGGTGATAGAAATGGGCGGGATCATGATGAAGCCCAGGGACGTGAAGGTGAGGACAGCCTCTAAGGCGATGAGAATCGCCAGCTGGACCATCCTACGGGTTTGCGCGCTTGATTTTTCCATTTTTGTTTCCTCCTTGCTGCCGCTCCGTCCTTTTGCGGATGCGGCGCAATCTATATTCGCAACGCCCTTTTGGGCGCGGCGTTCCAGTTGAGCCGCCCTGTCGGCGGCGGGTCTTACAGCGGTTTCGTTTCCCTGGCGTTGCGCAGGTAAATCAGCCGCAGTCCCTCCATAATCAAATCCTCTTCGATTTCCAGCGGATGCGCGCAATGAGGCGCCACAATCTGGGCAAAGGAGCCGGTGGCGATCAGCCTTGCCGGCCGGCCCAGCTCTTTCTCCATGCGGCAGACCATTCCGTCTGCGGCGCAGGCCGCGCCATAGATCAATCCGCTGGTCATAGCGTCCACTGTATTAGAGCCAATCGCCGCTTTCGGCGGCCGCTCCAAATCGATCTGGGGCAGCTGGGCTGTGCGGGCCGTCAGCGCCTCCAGAGATATTTTCAGCCCAGGTAAAATAGCGCCGCCTCGCACAGCCCCAGTTTGGTCCAGCGCCAACAAGGCGGCTGCTGTGCCAAAGCTGGCCACAATCAGCGGCGGCTCATAGCGGTCCAGCGCCGCGACGGCGCAGACAGCCAGGTCCGCCCCCAACTGGGCCGGGTCGTTGATGCGGATCTGCAGGCCGGTTTTGAGTCCCGGTCCCACGATCATCAGCCGAGCCCGGGTCAGCCGAGCCACGGCCTGCCGCATCACGCCGGTAAGAGGCGGCGTCACCGAGCATAAAATCGCTCCGTCTATCTTTTGGGGGTCGCAGCCAAAAAGGGCCAGCGCCGATTGGAGCTTGACCGCATATTCGTCTGGCAGAATCTGAGCGTCCACCCGCATACTGGTACGCATCGCCAGCTTTTTCCCGTCAAACACCCCAATGCGAATATTGCTGCTGCCCACCGCAATCGCCAGAAGCATCCGTCTGCATTCCCCCTATCGGCTGTTTCCGAAAAGAGCCGTATCGGCCGCAACTATCATAATATAATCCGCCTCAAAACGCAAGCCCTTTCTTTGCGTCGAAACCCATAAAAAAGACGCCTTCCGGCGTCTTTTTGATGCGCAATTCCGCTTTTAGTCAATATAACCCTGGGGGTTCCAAGCCATATCCATAATTTCGTCCGCGTCGTCCATGGAAACGATCAGACCCAGGCGCAGATAATCTTCCACAATCTTGCGCAGACCGGTCTCGGTGAAATCGTCGGTCAGGCCCATTTTCAGCTGATTCCACAGCTCCACGTTCATATCAAAGTCGCCGCTGATCTTCTCGTCGTCCAACAACAGTTGAACGGCCTCTTCCGGGTTTTCCCGGCCCCAATCGCCGCCTCTCTTGACGCAGTCTACCACCAGGCGAGCCATAGCGGGGTTCTCATTGCGGAACTGATTGCTCATGGCCAGCACGCAGCAAGGAACGTTCTGGAAATCATCGTCCACCAGGGAACGGATGCAGCGCAGCGTGCCGTCCTGCACCATCTTATAGGCGTAGGTGTCGCTGAGCAGCGCGGCGGAAAGCTCGCCGTTTTGCATGGCGGCAATGCAGGCGCTGGTTTCCACAGGGGTCAGGTTCACGTCGTTCAGCGGATCAATGCCGTCGGCGTCCAGCAGGATAGCGGTGATATTGTAGTCGCTGTTGCCGATGCCGTTGGGCACAGAAATGTTGGTGCCCTTCAGATCCTCTGTCGTCTGGTAATCGCTGTCGTTCAGCACATACAGGGATTTGCAGCCGATATGGGCGCCGGCCACAAAGGTATAGTCTACTTTATTTGTAATCGGAACCAACAGGGAGGCGATATGGCTGACGCCGATTTGGGCGGAATTGGTACCCAGCGCCTCTTTGATCGCCGTGCCGTTCAACAGCTCGACTTCAATGCCATACTCCTCAAAATAGCCCTGCTTTTCCGCCAGATAAGGGGCGGAAGTGCAGTTGCCGCCGTCGTACCAATAAACGACGGGCTGGCCCCAAGCGGGCTCGTTTTTCGCCGCCTCCAGCAGCTGCTCTTTGGTCATCGTGCTGACGTCTGCAGGGGCGTCGTCCTGCTTGTCGTCCTCTTTGTTTTCCTCTTCTTTTTTGTCGTCGGTCTTGTCGGCGCCGTCTTGGACGCCGGGGTTCTGGTCGTCGGCCTCCTGGGGTTCGTCTTTGCTGCACGCCGCCAAGGACAGCGTCATCGCGGCGGCCATCAGGACGCACAGCAGTCGCTTCAGATTCATGTTTTTTCTCTTCCCTTTCTATGGATTTTTATTTTTCACAGCGCCTCTCCCCCTTTTAGAAGGCGAGTCGCCGCAAAATACATATGGAGCGGGTCCCTCAAAAATCTTTGATTTTTCGGAGTCCCTCATGGGGTCGATTTCTGGGAAATCAATTTCCAGAAATCGCTTCGCCGCACGGGAGGCGTCCCATCTGCGGCGGGTCCCGGCCGATTCCTATTCTTTCGCGCCGTAATTGAGCATTTCGAGGATTTGATTTCGATATTCCACAAACGCGGAGCTGCTGCGGTTCCGGGGGTATTCCAGTTCGATGGGAATATCCGCTTTCACCCGGCCTGGAGCGGCTTCCATAACAATGACGCGGCTGCTCATATAAATCGCCTCGTCCACATCGTGGGTCACCATGACGGCCAGCTGTTTTCTGGCCCGCCACATAGAAAGAATTTCATCCTGCATATTCATGCGGGTAAAGGCGTCCAAAGCGCCCAAAGGCTCGTCCAACAGCAAAATATTGGGCTGATTGATCAGCGAACGGGCCAGCGCCACTCGCTGGGCCATACCGCCGGAAAGCTGGCTGGGATAATCGTCCTTGAATTCTTCCAAGCCGATCATGCGCATCATGCGCTGCACTCGCTCCTCATTTCCCTGGTATTTTCCCTGCATCCGCAGGCTGAAGGAGATATTTTTCTCCATCGTGAGCCAAGGAAACAGCGTGGGCCGCTGGAACACCATGCCCCGCTCCGGGTCAGGCTGCGTGATCTCCTTGTCGTTTACCGTCAATTTGCCTGTAGTGGGCGGAATCAACCCGGCGATCAGCCGCAGCATAGTGGATTTTCCGCAGCCGGAAGCGCCCACCAGGCTGACAAATTCGCCGCTCTTCATGGTCAGGTCCACCTGCTTCAGCGCATGGGTGATACCCTCTTTTTCCACCTTGGCAAATATTTTAGAAACGCCGTCCAGCTTGAGTTCCACTGCATTTTCTGTTTTTTCCGCCATGTTATTTCACCACCCCAGCCTGCCAGCGCAGCACGTGTTTTTTTACCATATTCATGATCCTTGTCACAACTGTAAAAATCATACAAATCACAAACAGGGCCGCGAACATCTTGTCGTAGGAGGCCCATGATTTGGCCCATGTGATATACCAACCCAAACCGGCTTTCACGCCCATCATTTCCGCCACCATAATAGCGGTGCAGGCCGTGCTCAGCGCCTGGGTCATGCCCTGCAAAATATTAGGCATAGCGTGGGGAATCGCCACACGAAACACCAGCTGGCGCTCAGAAGCGCCCAGGGTCTTAGCGGCCTCAAAATAATCCTTATCCACATTGGAAACGCCGGTCATAGAAGCCACTGTCACTGCAAACCAGGATCCCAAGGCGATAATGAAGATAGCGCCGCCGAACAGCGAACCGGAAACCACCATGATAATGGGAATCCAGGTGGAAGTGGGGATGGGCCCCAGAAACTTGATAATCGGGTCCACCCAATAACGCACCCGCTTGCTGTAGCCGCAGGTGATGCCGGTGACCAAACCGAGCGCCACGCCGATAAAATAGCCGATGAACATCAGCCGCAGCGTGTGCAGCGCGCTGGTGAGCAGCATAACCCGATCTCCCCAAGCGGCGTTCATGATGCTGTTGACACAGGGCACCAGGGGCTGGGTCAAAATGCCGGTTTTCAGCGTCAAATAGTCATAACCTGCCAGCAACAGAAACAACGCCGTATACAGCGGGGCCCGGAAACGGGTTTTCTGAAAAGGCCGTTTATCCTGTTTCAACGCCAATACAGCCAGGCCATAGAGCAGCCTTACGGCATATAAGCCAATACAGACCAGTAAAAACCACAAATAGGTATTCGGTACAGGATTGGAAAAGGAATCCGGAAGCAACCGGTATTCCAGCACGGCCGCCAAACCGGCGACCAGCGGCAAAAGGGAAATCAGCAGGTCCAGCACTTTCTGAAACGGCGTTTTTTGCCGCTCTTCCAGCTCCTCCAGCTGCTGCCGCGTCAGGTTGGCTTGAGCCGTTCCGGCCGCGCCGCCCTTTGAGATGGTCTTCATTGCGTCAACGCTCCTTCATCATTTCCCCTCAAGGGGTTTTTACGGAGCGCTTTTCCAGCCCGCCCCGCGTCATCCAACGGCTCCCATTAAAGCACATCGTTAAAATCAAGTCAAATTCAAAAATATTGTAAATCCGTCCTGGTCTATTATCTTTTTCAATACTTTGTGCATATCACACCAATTTGCCCAGGCTCCGCCCGCCGACCCTTTGTCAATTTCGCCGTTTTATTTCCCTTTTTCATCCTTCTGTGATTCAAAGAAAAATCCCATCTCCGCCCGGAAAGCGCGCAAAAAAAGACGTCCGCAGACGTCTTTTTTCGTGATAGCCTTTTTTCTTCTCCCTTTTTGCCAAGGGAATCGTCAAAACCGCTCGTGACGCAGTCTACAATTTCAACAAAGCGAATTTCACATTGGCCGCCGTTCCGCCAAAGGCCTTCGTGGGGTCTGCCGGGTCGCACAGCTTGATGACGAAGCAGCCCCGCTGCTCTCCCTCCAGTTTTTTGAATCGCATACTGTCCAGCACAAAAGCGCGGCGCTGGCCCTGAGGCGCCGCGGCGTGGAGCGGGCCCACGGCCCGGCGCAGGCCGTCTCCCGCCTCCACCAGAATACCGCAATCCGCCGTCCCCTGGTTGTCCACCAGCAAAGCGGTGCGCTCGTCCATCCCCGCTTCCGCCGCCATCGTCGCCTCTCCCGGGGTATAAACAATCGCCGGCGAAATGTCGTCTCGTTTGCAAAACGTCGCTTCAATTTTTGTCATACCAAAACGTCTCCTTGTCTCCCTTAAATTTTCGTCTCTTCCCCATAGCTGCATTTGATTACAGCCATTTCGTCTGGACGCACAACTTTGGCCCCGTAAACGTGCAGCCCTTTTAAGGCGTCTTCAAAGCTGTCTTCCGGCCGATAGGCCTCCACCTGACTCATATTCTCCACATAGGCGATCGCTCGCTTGGTCCGCAGCAGGCAGCAGTCCTTGCCGTCCTCCTGCGCTAAGTTATTCGTCATATACACATGAATATTCAGCCATTTTCCCACGCGGCCCACAAATCCATTTTTCATGGTATCCTCATTTGGCGTTCCATAGAGGATATCGGCCAGCATCATTTTTTCCAGAAAATCTGGCGAAACCTCCAGGCTCAGAGCGGCGTTCTTGGGCACATTGCGGCGGTAAAGGGCCTTGACAGCCGACGCGATCGTGCTCAGCACATTGCCGCTGGTCAGGCTGTCTTGGGTCACGACGGAGCCCGCCTCCCGATAGAAGCCATAAATATAGCTATCCGTCGCTTCGGCCAAGGCCAAGTTGGCTTCTTCCCGCAGAGCGGCCATCAAATCCCCCTGGGCCTGACGTTTGTCGATATCGTCCACGCCGAAATTGAAATATTTCTGCTGGTCGATTTTAATCAGGGTCGATTGATCCTCCCATCCGTCCCGGGTCAAGGGCGCGCCCTTTTCATAATCCCGGATAGCCACCTTACCCACGCCGTTGATCTTGATTTCCTCGCCGTATTTGGCGTCGCTGCGGTATCGAGCGTCGCTGAGCCGGGCGGCCACATTGTCGTTTTTCAGCGAACGCAGCATCTGGGCGCTCCACACCGTGGGAATAAAATTCTTAAAACTCATCGTCTTCTCTCCTTTCCGTTTGCCAACGCTACCAATGGCGCTGGGAGCGCTCGATTTTTTTCAGATTGGCCTCTACCTGCCGGGGCGTCATGCGGCGCACCTCCTCCGGGCCAAAAAAATCCTGATCCGAGTCGCTTTGTCCGTCCGCCGGCCCCATGGGAGGCGGCGTTTCCGGCTGTCGCGCCTGGCGGATGGCGGCAAACGCCGTAACCGCGTCGATTCCCAGGCTGCGCATTTTCAAAAAATCGTCCCCTAATTCCGGAATGCTGTCCGGCGCTTGTTGGGGAAAAGCCCGGCGAATCCGGTCCAGATCCTCCCGGAACACCCATTCCAGCTCCCGGGCTCGCAGGGCTCGCAGCTCCTCCAGCAGCTGAGCGGATTCCAGCGCCTGCGGCGAAACCTCCCGTTCCATGCTTTCCATGTTTTTCTCTTCCATCGTTTTCTCCTTCCCGGCGGTTTACCCGCCATTTTTTGGGCTTTCTCAACCCTGGCGTTATCGTAACGCCGGATTTCCGTCATTTTCGTCAGACGCTTAAATCGCAAAGATTTTATTTTTTTCCTTGTCGCTTTTGAAATGAAAATCCTCTCGCTCCTGCCGCGGCGCGGTCTGGGACGCCGGGCAGGGCCTCCCCGCTGCAAAATACCGCAGAGCGTCGGGGCCGTGGGTGATTTCATGAGGCTGGGTCGCCGCGTCCCCGCCGCCGTCAGGGGCAAAGCGCAAAGCCTCCAAAGAACGGATTAGATTGGGGCAGCAGTCAAAAATCTTCAGCCAAGGTCGCCCCGGTCCGCCGGACGCAGGGCGGATTGCCAGCCATTCCTTCAAATCCAGCCATCCCGGCGCCCGGCGGTTTTCCGCCTTTTCCAGCCAAAGCCCCTTTTGCGCAAAAATTTCTGCGGCGCTGCGTCCGGTGTCCTGCCGCCTGTTCCAAAGATCCGGCGGCGCCAACAGCCGCTCCGGGCTTTGGCCGCAGGCCAATATTCGCTCCGCTGCCTGGGATACGATCAGGCCGCTTTCATAGACCTCCTGATAAACCCAAGCCGCGCCCTCCTGGTCCACTGCGATAAAATACCCCGCCAGCATATCCAAGCCATAGTCCATGGCGAAATACCGCCGCCAAGCTTTCGGGATTTCAAACGGACGGCATACATGGGTTTCTCGCCGGAATTCCGGGAAAAACTGGCCCTCAAACTGATCCCATCGCCCCTCCAGCCAGGCCTCCCGCAGCCCCTGAGGCAGGTTTTGCAGCAGCTCCACATATCCTGGGTCTTTCTCCAGCAGCGCCCGGTTGTCATAGACCAAAGCCGGGATAAACAAATAATCCGCCGGATTCTCTCCAGCTCGGAAATCCCGGTCCACAAAAAGCCGTTTGACCCATTGATGCCCTGGTCCCCCTGGGTTGCAGGTCAGATACATTCGCTTGGGGTAATCGTTTGCGCCTCGAATGCAGGCCGTCAGGGCCGAAAACTGATACTCCGTAAAGTGCGTGGCTTCATCCAGAAAAATCGCGTCATATTCCTGCCCCTGGTACTGCAAGACGTCTCCTGGATTGGCGCAGTATCCAAATTTCAGCCGACTGCCGTTTGTAAACATCAGGCTTTTTTCCCCTTCCCGATAATCCGCCGCTCCATTGGCCAACCGGCGCAAAGGAAGGATGTGGTTTTCCCTCAATTCGGGATAACTGCGCCGCAGCAGCAAAATCCGAATTCCTGGATAACGCAGGGCCAAAAGCAACGCTTTTTGCCGCACAGCCCAGCTTTTTCCTCCTCCTCGAGCGCCGCCGTAAGCAGTAAAGCGCGCTCGAGATCGCAAAAATTCCCTCTGTCTTGGCGAGGGCTGTTCCAAATGCAACTGCAACAATACTCCTCCTTGTTCAATTCCCGCAAAACCTCCTATTTTGCAGGATCTTTGGATTAGACCGATTTCCGGCGCTCCGTCGCCGAAACCCTCTGGCGGCATTCGCGGCGTCTTGTCGGCCTTTGAAAAAAGCTGGCGAAAGCCAGCCTTTTTCTGCTATCGCCCGCAACAAAGGTTCTTCCTCTGCATAGAGTGGCGCAAGGGGCGGCGCCTTTTCCGAGCCCCGCCAAATCTGTTTTAGATTCAAGGGGGCTTTGGTTTGCTTCCGTTTTTACAATCCTTTTTCTCCCTGCCGCCTCAGCTGATGACAGCCTTGGGCACTGTGCTGGGCTTTGCGGTGCTGGGCGACCTGAACGGAGACCAACAAAACGCTCTGGGCAATTTTCTGATGCTGATCGCCCAAATTATGGAGACAAACGCCGCTCAGCTCCAGCTGCTGGAGGATCAACAAACCGCCCGGCAAACGGCTCGGCAAAAGGCGCAGCTTCAGGATCAACTGGATGAAATCCGCCGGCAGCTGAGCAATCTGGAACAGGAGGTTTACGGCCAAAGCCCGCCCGAGCGTCCAAACTAATTTGGCTTCGCTGTCATTGCGCGTCCTCCTCCAGCTCTTCCGGCAGTTTCACTTCCACAAGCAGGTCCTGAGGAGGCGCCAACGGCCTGCCGCTTCGCCCGTATACCCGGTTGAGCACCTCTTTGGCGCAGTCGATTTTTTCTTTCAGGTTGCCCTCCTCTCCCGTCAGCGTCTGCGCCAGCAGCCGAGCCGCCGCCGGGCTGGCCTTTGTCAAAATTTCTCGGGCCTGCTCCTGAGGTTCCTTGCGCTTTCTCGTCATTTTTTCACCTCCTCCCCCGCCGCTCTTTTTCATCATAGCGGCAACGTTTCGTTATTTTCGTTTGCGTTTTTTCACAACGTCAAAAAACCGGCCGTTTCGGCCGGTTTTTCTTCGCTTTTTGGGGTTGATTTTCGATTTTTCAAGCATAAACGCCGCTGTTTCTGGGCAGACTGCCTTTATCGGCATATTTTCTTTTCTTTGCTTTGGTTTTCAAAAAATTTCCGATGTTTCTTTCGAGGAATCTGTTCGTCATAATGCCCCATGCGAAAAGCCGTCTGCTGCCAGGTCAGGCCGCTGACGTATCGCAGCGATAAAATCTGCCGCATCTGGCTATCCTCCACCCGCCCGATAAATTCCTCCAGCCGGGCCAGCTCTTCCAGGCATCGGCCCAAATTTTCCTTTATTTTTTCCTCAAGGGCCTGAATCTGCAAGCCGTACGGTTCTTGCGCTTGTTCCGGCCCTAAATAGGGAATCCCCTCCACTCGCGTCTGTTTGCCTTGACGCAAAGCGCGCAGCTGCGCCAATCGGTCCTTTTGAGCCGCGATTTCCCGGTTCAGCGCCCGCAGCTGCCCCAGCTGTTCCGGCGTAACTTCTTTTCTTTCTTTGCTGTCGTTCATCTTTTTGCCTCCCTCTCCTTTTGAAATTTCTTTTCCTTCCAGCTCTTCCTTTGTTTTGGAGCGTCTTTGGCGGTTAATCGCCGCCGGCCGGCGCATACTATGCCCGAGGTGATATCCATGAACAGCGCCTTGGAGCGGGATTTTCCCGATTTGTTTTATCGGCGGCAGAATCAGCATGTGCTCTATGGCTTTCTGCCTCGTTATTCTCCCTATGTAACAGACGCCGTGCTGGAATCCGTCTTCGACCAGCCGCCTAACTGAGCGAACTCCGCGTCCCATGGCCTTTGGGCCATGGGGCTCGGCCTCGGACCCCCTTCCCAGCGCAGGCTTCCCCGCTCTGGGAAGGCGGCCCGAATTGCCCTGGCCGGACCGCCGGCCCTTGGGCCGCCTATTTTACCAAATGAGGTGAACGCAATGTTTCCTACTCCGAATCAGCCCCAAAACATTTCCCGCCTGTCCGGCCAGAATCTGCCCACTTATATCCAGGAAAGCCTGCACCAGGCCGGCATGGCCCATCTCCCTGCTGGAGAAGTTCAGGCCATCGCTCAGCATCTGACGCATTACCAGGGACCGGAGGCCGACTGATGAAAAATATGCACTACCCTTTTCAGCTGCCGCCCCTGTATTTCCCTCCGTCCGCTCTGGAGCCCTATATCAGCGCTCAGACCATGGAGCTGCATCACGGCAAACATTTCCGCAACTATGTGGAGAAGCTGAACGCCCTGCTGGAGCCCTACGGCCAATACCACGATACCTGCCTGGAGCAGCTGATCTGCCAATGGGATTCCCTTCCTGCCGACATCCGAACGGCGGCGCGCAACAATGGGGGCGGCTGTTTTAACCACGATTTTTATTTTCGTGGTCTGTCTGCCAAGCCCTCGGAACCCCAGGGCCCTTTTTTGGAAGCCATCCGACAGGATTTCGGTTCCTTCGATCAGATGAAGCGACGGCTGGCCGAAACCTCAGTCGGCGTCTTTGGTTCCGGTTGGGGGTGGCTGTGCTACGATAAAAACGTAAATTCTCTGTGCATCATCGCCACTTCTAATCAGGATACGCCCTATCGCCAGCAACTCTATCCGATTGTGGCGGTAGACGTCTGGGAGCACGCCTATTACCTGGATTATCAAAATAAGCGGGCTGATTATGTGGATACCCTGATCGGCCATATCGATTGGGAACACGCCGGCGGCATCTATCGCAATTTGATAGACGGCGGCGTCGACACCCCGTTTTAGCCGTTTTCGTTCCACCGAAATCGGCTGTTGTGTTTCTCCCTCTCTTGGCGGCCTTCGGGCCGCCTTTTTTTATTCATTCAGAACTGAAAAGAAATTTTACGTTTTTATTGTAATACGTTTTTATCGTTTTGTCAAGGGCCGGCTCACACACAACAAGGCCAGTCGCTCTGCCGGCCTTCGGCAATGGCGCCATTCGCTCTTTGCGCAAAAGGCAAAATCCTCTCTACACACACGCTAACGCGGAGCGCGGCCGTCGGCCTGGGTCGATGCGTCGACGCACCAGGAAACAATGGGCGCCGCGGCGTCTTTATCTGCCAAATCCAAACGTTTCCCATAGCTGTCCAACGTCATTTGATCCGCAGGCGACCGCTGTTTTTTCCCTTTTGCCAACAAAAAAAGCCGCAGCCCAGCCATCATGGCCCGATGTTTGCTTGACATTCTGCTGTAATCCATAGCGCCCCTCAGCGCAAAAATCGCCGCCTGCTCCATCATCTGCGGGGGCAACATACGGCTCAGCTCCCGACGAATTTGCTCCATCGCCCCCGGCGCTTTTGGGTCCAGCATTCCGCAAGTGAAAATCGCCAGTTTTTTATCCGCCAGCAATTCCTGCTGGCTGGCCAGCCACTTTCCGCCAGATAAGACGCCGGCATAAACGCCAGCGCCATATACCAAGATGTCGGCTTCCGCCAAATGCTCCGGCTGAACTTGCCGCCGGTTCAGCAATTGGGCCTCTGTCTGCTGGGCAATCCATTGGGCATATCGCCGGCTTGTTCCATATTTAGAATCCTCAATCACCAATATTTTCATATCGCCTTCCCTCCGCCCTCATTCCCCGCAACAACAGCGACAAAAATTCGTTCAGTCGTTTTTCCGCAACTTCCAGCGACTTTTCCCGGAGCGTCAGCCGGCAAATCAGCGCTTGCGCCGCTGTCCAAATATCTTCCGCCAACGGTTGAGCTTCTCTTGACTGAATTGTCCCAGCCGCTATTTCCAGTTCAATTTGCCTAGTTAATAGCTCCAACCCCGGTCCCGCCGCTCCCTCTCTGGTCAGCGAGGACAGCATCCGATATTCTCCCGGTCGTTCCCAGGCCAATCGGAGTAAAGTACGCCAAACCTCCAAAAAATTTTCCACAAAGTTTCGCTCAGGCTTTATGGCGTCTTTTGCCACGGCGGCAGCCTCTTCCCCGGCCTGCCGGCATACTGCGTCCGTCAACTGCCCGCTGTTTTCAAAATAGTAATAGAATACGCTTGGCGCGATTCCGGCCCGCTCCGCCACCTGTCGAACCGTCAGGGCCTGAGCGCCGCCTTGCGCCGCCAGTTCCCGAGCCGCCTTCACAATCGTTTGTCGAGCCCATTCCTGCTTTTCCCTTTTCCTTTCCGGCTTCATTTCCATATTCCTTCTTTTTTAAAATTGTGTTCTAATTTTAGAACTATTGTTATTATATTCTTGTTTCTTTCGCCTGTCAAGCCCATGGCCCTTTCTCGCCGTTGCAAAAAAGCTGGTTTGCTGGTATACTAATTTTATAGCAAAATCCGCAAAAGAAACCTGTGAAAGAAGGGATTGCAATGCAATTCAACGAAAAACGGATGCTGGACCGCCTGATGGAGATGATCCGCATCGACAGCCCCTCCTTTGAAGAAAAGCCCATGACAGATTATCTGGAAAAATACTTCAAGGACCGGGGTTTTGAGGTCTATCGGGACAACGCCGGCGAAAAATTCGGCAGCACTGGCGGCAATATCCTGGTACATATCCCTGGAACCATGGAGGGCGAGGCCGTCTGCTTCAACGCCCACCAGGATACGGTGGAGCCGGGCCGAGGCATTGAGCCGGTTTATGAAAACGGCGTGCTGACCAGCAAGGGCGACACCATCCTGGGCGCCGACGATAAATCCGGTATCGCCATGCTGATGGAGCTGCTGGATGTGCTTCAAGAAAACAAGATTCCCCATCGGGAGATGTATTACCTGTTCACCATCTGCGAGGAGCAGGGAATGCACGGCGCCAAGAATTTTGATATCTCCAAGCTGCCCTGCCGCAACCTTTATGCACTGGACGGCACTGGAATGGTGGGCGGCATTTCCACCTCCTCCCCCTCCAAGTATGGAATCAAGGCGACCTTTAAGGGCAAAGCGGCTCATGCGGGCATTGAGCCTCAAAACGGCGTCAACGCCGTCTGCATGGCGGCCCGCGCCATTTCCCTGGTAAAATTCGGGCGTATCGACCATGAAACCACTTCAAACATAGGCCGCATCGAAGGCGGCGGCATGACCAACGTGGTGCCTGACGAGGCGTTTTTCACTGCGGAAGTCCGTTCTCACAACGAGGAAAAACTTCAGCATCAGCTGGACTTGATCCAGGCCGCCTGCAAGCAGGCTGCCGAAGAGTTCGGCGGCCAAGCGGAAGTGGAGCTGAGCCACGATTATCCCTCTGCTAAGCCGGATCCGGAAAGCTTCCTCTATAAGCTGAATCTCCACGCCATCCAAGCCGAGGGCATCGAGCCTCGCTACTTGATCAGCGGCGGCGGCGGCGACGCCAATATCTTCTCCGGCAAGGGATTCCACTGCGGCGGCATCACCACCGGTATGTTCGACGTTCATGGCGTCAACGAAAACCTGCGTATGGATGTCTTCCAAACCGCTTTCAACGTGGTCTTCCGCATGATGACGGAAAATCTCGATTAGCCCTATCGCCTCTGTTGTACCCCGGTCTTGACAAAACATAAAAAGCGCCTCTCCTTCTCAAAAGGAGAGGCGTTTTTTATATAATAGAAACAGTTTAATACCCGTTTGCGATAAAATCGATGCACTACCCTTGAGGTGAGAGAAGATGGGCGTAAAAGATGCCGTCGTAAAGCGCTTTCAGGGACTTTGCGAAGAGCGCGGAATACACATCAATGAATTGGCAAATCGTTCTGGAATCACGCCTTCCACCGCGTATAGTATGATGGATGCGCGAAGACGCCACATTTCAATCGTCACCATCAAAAAATTTTGTGACGGCTTGAATATCTCTCTGGGAGAATTTTTTTCCTCTTCTGAATTTGACGACTTGGAACAAGAAATAGAATAAAAAAATCCTCCCGTGACAAAATTCACAGGAGGATTTTGGGTGTTTTCATTTATAAACAAAAGCCATTGGCCTTCTCGCCCAGAACCGGCTATTTGCTCAGCTCCGCAGAATGCCTGGCCGCGGCGTTATTTTTTCGCAGTCATAGCGGCGACTTCAGCGGCGAAGTCGTCTTCCTTCTTGGCCAACCCCTCGCCCTTTTCAAAGCGAGCAAACTTGGCGATCTTGATCTTGCCGCCCAGTTCCTTGGCCTTAGCTTCCACATATTTGGAAACAGAGGTCTTATTTTCTTTGACAAAAGCCTGGTCTACCAAGCAATTTTCCTCAAAGAACTTATTGATCCGGCCAGCCACAATCTTCTGGGCCACCGCTGCGGGCTTGCCCTCGTTCATCGTCTGAGCCATCAGGATTTCCTTTTCATGCTCCACAACCTCGGCGGGCACGTTGTCCCGATCCAGGTATTGGGGATTCATAGCGGCAATCTGCATACAAACGTCGTGGCCCAGCTCGATCACTGCCTCATTGCCCTTCAGATTGTCGGAAACCTCCAGCGCAACCAACACGCCGATCTTGCCGCCCATGTGCATATAAGCCACATTTTGAGTCTTCTCGCAGTAGCGCACAAAACGGCGCAGCTGGATATTCTCGCCGATAGTGGCCACCTTCTCGGTCAACGCCTCGGCCACGGTTTTGCCCTCGCCGGGATACTGGCAGGCGTTCAGCGCCTCCACGTCGGCAGGGTTTTCTTTCATGACGACCACGGCCAAATCCTTCACGAAATTTTGGAAAATCTCGTTTTTCGCCACAAAGTCCGTCTCGCTGTTCACTTCCACCAAAGCGCCAACGCCGCATTCGGGGCAAACGCCGGCATAGACCATGCCTTCGGCGGCCACGCGGCCAGCCTTTTTCTGGGCGGCGGCCAAGCCCTTTTCCCGCAGAAACTCTACCGCTTTATCAAAATCGCCGTCCGAGGAGCTCAGCGCTTTTTTGCAGTCCATCATGCCGGCGCCGGTTTGCTCCCGCAGCTTCTGTACGTCTTTCGCTGTAAATGCCATTTTGTCCATTCCTCCGTTTTCTAAACGTTTTCGGGCTTTGCCCTTCGATCAATAAACCCGGCTTAAGCCCGCGTCAGGCGCGGGCTTAAAAGCCAAATCTGCTTTACTGGTTTGCGATCTCTTCCGCCGTCTTGGATTCCCGCTTCTGGGGAGCCCGAGGAGCGGCGTCCACAGCGGCCTCCGTTTCTTCCGAAGCTGCGGCGGCCTCGTCGCTGACGTCCAGCTGCTCGCCCTGACGGCCTTCCAGCACGGCGTTGGCCATGGTCTGGCTGATCAGCTTGATGGCGCGGATGGCGTCGTCGTTGCCGGGGATCACATAATCCACCTCGTCGGGGTCGCAGTTGGTATCCACAATCGCCACAATGGGCACGCCCAGCTTGCGGGCCTCGGCGATGGCGTTCTTTTCTTTCCGGGGGTCGATGACAAACAAGGCGCCGGGCAGACGCTTCATCTCTTTGACGCCGCCCAGATATTTCTCCAGCTTCTCGATCTCCAGCTTCAGCTTGACGACTTCCTTCTTGGGCAGCAGGTTAAACGTGCCGTCCTCTTCCATCTTCTTCAGCTGATTCAGCCGGTCGATGCGGCGGCGCATGGTCTTGAAGTTGGTCAGCATACCGCCCAGCCAGCGGGCGTTGACATAAAACTGGCCGCAGCGCTCCGCCTCTTCCTTCACGGCTTCCTGGGCCTGCTTTTTGGTGCCCACAAACAGAACGCTGTCGCCGGCGGCGGCCACGTCCCGCACAAAGAAATAAGCCTCTTCCAGCTTTTTAACCGTCTTCTGCAGATCGATGATATAGATTCCGTTGCGCTCAGTAAAGATATACTGGGCCATCTTGGGGTTCCATCTTCTTGTCTGGTGGCCGAAATGCACGCCGGCCTCCAGCAGCTGCTTCATAGAAATAACAGACATTTTTGTTTCCTCCTTTTTGGCTAACCCGCCACTGCTCTTCTGGGGGCGCGGCCCGCCGGAGCTTCGCCGGCCGGGCGCCGGGCGCCGGACAAGCAGTGTGTGTGTTTTAAGCTTATCCAATATACCATATCCGCCGGCGGTTTGCAAGAAAATCTTTCATTTTCCGGGCAAATTTTTTCACCGCCGCCGGCTTCCCCGAGGGAAGCTGGGTCTGAGGGCCGCATTCGGCCGAATCGCGCCTCGTACCAGAATGATATCGTCTCCGATTTTTTCAATGTTTTCCCAAGGAATGGCCACGTCTTCCTCCCGCCCCAACAGACCGAACAGCCGAGCCGGCCCTGGAGCAAACAGGGTTTTCACCCGCCCTGTTTCCAGCTCGATTTCCGCGTCGTAGACGTATCCCAATCGGGCGCCAGTTTCTAAGTCAATAACTTCTTTGTATCCCATATCAAAAATCCGGCAGCTTTGCTCCATAGAGAAACCCCCTTTGGGTTTTATATATGGCTCTGACAACCAAATATGCCTGTTGCGTCCAATTCCTTGGATCAAACAATCCCGCCGTCTTTGCGGGCCTTCCCTTCCTTTTGCAGAAGAGCTTTCCTGCGCAAGGGGCGCTTTCTGCCTTCGTCGGCAATCGCGGCCTTGGCCTTGAAGGCCGGGCGCTCAACCCAAAAGAATCGCCCAGCCGGCGCAAGTTACGGTCGCCGCGTCGCCGCCATCACAAAATTGGTCAAAAACCGTCCTCTTTTTTCCACCTGCTGCTCCTTGATCAACTGGTATCCCCGTTTTTCAAAAAAGGGCCGAGCGGTGATAGACGCATGGACGCGGATTTTCTCGCAGCCCTTTTCCCAAGCCCGGTTTTCCAGAGCGTCCGCCAGCGCTCGGGCCACGCCTTGCCTCTGACAATCCCATCGGACGAAAAGATGGTCGAAATAATCCCCGTCCAGGGTGGCGAAACCCAAGATTCCATCCTCTCCCTCCGCCACCCAGCTTTCGTGGTCCAGCAGCATGGCGGCCCAGCGCTTTTCCTCCGGCGGCGCCGGCGCCCAGGCTTCCACCTGGTCCTGGGTGTAATCCCCCAGGTTCGCCCGGCGCACCGTTTCATAAAAAAGCCGGGTCAAAGTCAAGCAATCTTCCGGCCGATATCGGCGAATCCTGATCTCCATATATCAAAAAACCTCCGTCAGCAAAAGCCGCGGCAACTTTGCGCCGCGGCTCTCGCCCCTGTCGTCCATTTTATTTCCACGAGCCTTGCGACTCCATAATTCGTTTGGCGCCGGCCATGACCCCCAGCTTGCCCGCTTCATAGGTCAAGCCCCCCTGCAAAAAGCCGATATATGGGGGGCGCATAGGTCCGTCGCAAGAAAGCTCGATGGAAGAGCCTTGGATAAAAGCTCCCGCCGCCATCACCACCGGGCAATCGTAGCCCGGCATATCCCAAGGTTCCGGCGTGGCGAAGGCGTCCACCGGCGCGCCGGCCTGGATGCCGTGGCAAAAAGCCAGCAGCGGCTCAGGCGCGCCAAATTCCACGGTTTGAATGATATCGAACCGCTTATCCCCAGCCCGGGGAGAGACTTGGCAGCCCAACCGCTCCAGCAGCGCCGCGGCAAACGCCGCGGTTTTGACTGCCTGACTCACCACATGAGGCGCCAGAAAAAGGCCCTGATACAGGGAGCGGTTGACCCCCAGGCTGGCGCCGCATTCGCCGCCGATGCCCGGCGCAGTCAGCCGGTAAGCGGCTCGTTCCACCAAATCCCCCCGGCCCGCCACATAACCGCCGGAAGGGGCTAGCCCGCCGCCGGGGTTTTTAATCAGCGACCCGGCGATCAGGTCTGCTCCATGCTGGGTGGGCTCCGTTTCCTCCACAAATTCGCCATAGCAGTTGTCCGTCAAAATCGCCGCATGGGGGTTGACCCGTCGAACGGCTTGACAGATTTCCTCAATCTGCCGACAAGACAGCGTCTGCCGCCTGGCATACCCTCGGCTGCGCTGGATAAAAACCGCCTTGACCGCCGGGTCTGCCGCCGCTTTCTCAATGGCCGGCAAATCGGGCAGCCCCTCTGCCAGGGGAACTTGGCGAAATTCGATGTTGTAATCGGCAAAGGTACCCCCTGTTTTGCCCCGCTGACCGGTGACAGTCTGCAGCGTGTCATACACATTGCCTGTGGCCGAAAGAAACACGTCGCCAGAGGAGACGCAGGCAAACATAGCCGCCGTGAGGGCGTGCGTGCCGTTGACAAAATTATGCCGCACCAGGGCCTTTTCCGCTCCAAAAATCTGGGCGTAAATCAATTCCAGCTTGTCGCGGCCCAGGTCGTCGTAGCCGTAGCCGGCGGTCCCGGCAAAGCAGGCGTCGCTGACCCGATTGGCGGAAAACGCCTTCAGAACCTTGGCGGTGTTTCGGGCCGATATTTCCTCAATTTCGGCAAACTGCCCGCGAATTTCCTCTTCGGCCTGCCGGGCCAGCTGCAAAAGAGCGGGAGAAAAATCAAATTCGCTCATAGGGCCGTTTTGGCGGCTTGCGCCAGCAGAGCCGCCGCCTGCTCCGCGTCTCGGATGGAAATCATCTCTGCCGGGCTGTGGATATACCGCCCTGGGATGCTGACGCAGCCGGCGGGGACGCCGCCTCGGCTGACCAACATCGCAAAGGTATCCGTTCCCCCGGCCAAAAGCACTTCGTCCTGATAGGCGACGCCCGCCGCTTCCGCCGCCCGGCGCAGATGCCGAATGGCCGCGGGAGAGCAAATGACAGAGGAATCCTTGATTTTCACAGCGGGCCCGCCGCCCAGCCTGACCTCGCCAGCCGCGGCGCCGGGGCAATCTCCCGCCGCCGTCAAATCGATTGCCAATCCCATATCCGGGGAGATGGAAAAGGCCGCCCCTTTGGCGCCGTTGAGCCCCAGCTCCTCCTGGACTGTGAAGACAAAATACAGATCGTTTTCGCTGCTGTCAACCTGGCTCATAGCGCAAAGCAGGGCCGCGCAGGACGCCAAATTGTCGCAGTAGGGGCTCATCAGCCGGTCGCCGGCAATTTCCTCCGCTTCGTAATCGAAGACGGCGATATCTCCCGCCCGAACCATCTTCCGGGCCTCTTCCTCGCTGGTTGCGCCGATATCCAACAGGATATCGGTCATTTTGGTTTCCCCAGCCTTTTTCTCGCCGAACTTGGCCTCAGCCCGCTCAAAGAGCAAACCCCGGACGCCGCTGGGAAACCGGACCTTTTTGCCTGAAAGCCGGGCGGGGCGGTGGCCGCCCACGTTGGTTACGCTCAAAAAGCCGTTCTTTTCAAACCGCGACACCATAAAGCCGATCACGTCCATATGAGCGGCCAACATCAATTTTTTGCCCGACCCTTTTTTGCGGCAAATCAGGTTGCCCATAGGGTCCGTTTTGATTTTATCGCAATAAGGCGCCGCCAGCCGGCGAATAACCTCCGCCTCCGGCGCCTCGTAGCCCGAGGGCGAAGCGGCGGCCAGCAGCAGCCGAAACGTTTCCAAAAAATTCATTGTCCTTCCCCTCCCTTACAAAGCGGCCTGTAAGGCCAGGGCCAGCAGCTGGGCGCAGTCCTCCGCGTCTTTCAAGCTGACCATTTCATGCTGCGAGTGGATATACCGGCAGGGAATGCTGACGCAGCCGGCCAGCACGCCGGCCCGCGTTTGCTGCATGGCGGCGCTGTCCGTGCCGCCCGCCGTCAGCACCTCGTCCTGATACGCCATGCCCGCCTGCTCCGCCGCCTGCCGCAGACGAGCTACGGCCTGAGGATTGCACAGCAAGGAGCTGTCCTTGATTTTGATTGCCGGGCCGCCGCCCAGCTTGACTTCCATTTTCACCGTTTCCCCAGCCACGTCGCCTGTGCGGGTCACATCCATGCAGAAGCCATATTCCGGGTCGATTCCATAGGCCGCCGTTCTGGCGCCCCGCAAGCCCGTTTCTTCTTGGACGGTAAAGACAAAATAAACATCGTTTTCGCTTCGCTCCAGCCGGCTCATGGCGCTGAGCTGGGCGGCGCAGGCGATGAGGTCGTCGCAGTAAGGGGAAGCGATCCGATCTCCCAGCTGGCAGGGCGCCCCTTCATAGACGGCCACGTCGCCGATGGAGACCAGCTTTTCCGCCTCTTCCCGGCTTTGGGCGCCGATATCCAAATAAAGATCGCCAATCTTGATTTCCCCCAGCTTTTTGTCCGCCGCTTTGTCGTCGCAAAATACGACGCCTCGGCAGCCGCTTTCCAGCTTCATCCGGGCGGATATCAGCCGATACGGGGCGAAGCCTCCCAATGTGTTAAAGCGCAAAAAGCCTTTTTCGTCGATATAGGTAATCAGCAGACCAATCGTATCCATATGGGCGGCGGTCATCACCCGCTTCCCCGGCCCTTTTTTATGGCAAATCACGTTGCCCATCGCGTCGACGCGGATTTCGTCGCAATAGGGCGCCGCCAGCTCAGCGATCAACTGGACGCAGGGCTTTTCAAAGCCCGAGGGCCGGGCCGCCGCTTGGAGCTTCACAAAGGTTTCGTAAATATCAATCATCCTGCTCCGCCTCCTTCACCACAAGCCGGGCCATTTTCAAAACTTCTTCGGCGTCGGGCCAATAGAGCACGTTGGACGCCGAATGGATATACCGCACGGGGGCCGCCAGACCGAAGACCTGAGAGCCCTCTCCCGCCAGGTGCATGGCTCCGGCGTCAGTACCGCCGTTCATGCTGGCCCGGTACTGCCAGCGGATTCCCTGTTCGTCCGCCAGGCCCACAAGGCGTCGGACAAAATCCCGGTCGTAAACCGAGCCTCGATCCGCCAGGGAGACCACGGCGCCTTTGCCTTGGCGGCAAGAAACCTCATGCTCGGCCACGCCGGGCACGTCGCCGGCGGTGGTGCCTTCCACCACCAGGCCCCAGCGGGGCTTGATGAAGCTGGCGGCCGCTTTGGCGCCTCGGCTGCCGATTTCCTCGCCCACAGCGAAGACAAACCAGGTGTCCCGGTCCACCCCTTCCTCCATCAGCTTAATCAGCACAGCGCAGCCGATCCGGTCGTCGATGGCCTTGGATTTCACCCTCTGGTCGCCAAATTCCACCCAACGGCTGTCAAAGGTGGCAAAATCCCCCGCCCGAGCGAATTGCTCCGCCTCTTTCTTGGAAGAGGCGCCGATATCAATATACAGCGTGTCCAGCCCCGGCGCTTGCTTGCGCTCCTCCGGGGTGGTCAGGTGAATGGCCTTGAGAGAAATCACGCCCTTGACCTTTTTGGGCCCCACTTCCATCCGGCGGCCCACCAACACCCGGGGATCCACGCCGCCGGCGGCCGCCAGCTTAAACATTCCGTCCTCGGTGACGCGTGTAATCAAAAAGCCCACCTCGTCCATATGGGCGCAAACCATCATCGGCGCCTTCCGAGGCGCCTTCCCTTTTTTCAGCGCCAGCAGGTTGCCCAGAGGGTCCACAATCATCTGGTCCGCATAAGGCCGGATATGCTCCTGAATACGCTGGCGGATCTCGTCCTCATAGCCAGGCGCGCCGCTCATGGCGCACAGTTCTTTCAACAGTTCTTTCATCTTCCCGCCCCCTTTACAGATTGCCGTCAAAGGATCGGACAAATTCGCACAACAGCCGTCCTGTTTGACGCATATCCGATTGCTTGAGCGTTTCTACTGGGGAATGCATATATTTCAGCGGCAGCGAAACCACCGCCGTACACACGCCGCCCTCTTCCGTCTGAATCGCCCAGGCGTTGGTGCCGCTGTGGGCGGGAATCGCTTCGATCTGATAGGGAATCTCTTTTGCCCGGGCAATTTCCGTCAGCCGCCGGGCGAAGCGAGGGACGCTGTTGGAGCCGAAGGCGATCACCGGGCCCCCGCCCAGGTCGCTCACCCGGTCGCCGGGCTTGCTGTCCGCCGTTTTGGCGTGGCATACGTCGATCGCAATGGCGTAATCCGGCCTATCGGCAAAAGCCCGGGCTCTGGCGCCGTGGCCTCCGACCTCTTCTTTCGTGCTGCCCAAAATAATCAGGTCCACGTCCAGCTCCTGGTCCTTCAGCGCCTCCAGCGCCAACAGGATGCAGACAAAGCAGGCCCGGTCGTCCATGGATTTGCCGCAGAGCAGGTCGTTCTGCAAGGCGAAGGCTTCCTCCGAAAAGGCGGCGTAATCGCCTATCCGCACCAGCTTTTTGGCCTGTTCGCCGTTTAGGCCCAGGTCCAGGGCCATCTCGTCGATGGGGACGGATTTTTTGTTGTCTCCCGGGTTTTGGATATGAGGCGGCAGACAGCAAACTACCGCCGGAATCGGGCCTTCTTTTGTCAGCACCGTCAGCTCGCTGCCCAGCAGCATCCGCTGATCTACGCCCATGCCGATAAACCGGCAGAATCCCTCTTCTGTAATCTGGGTAATCATAAAGCCGATCTGGTCCAAATGCGCGTCCAGCATCAGCTTTTTGGCGCCCGGCTTGCCGCAGCTGCGGCGGCCGATCACATTGCCCAGTTTATCGATCTCCACCTGATCGACATAGGGTTTCAGCAGCTCCGCCGCCACGGCGGAAACGCCGAATTCATCGCCTGACACGCCGTAAACGTCCGTCAGGCTTCGGATGGTTTCCAACAGTTCCAATGAGTTGACACCTCTTCTTTCTGTTTGAACGGATTCCACAAATTTTATAATTTTTGCACCAGCTCTTTATAAGCCCGGCCTTTGACCATGAAATTGGGATAGGCGTCAAAGGAGGCGCAGGCCGGCGACAGGGTCACGATATCCCCGGGCTGGGCCCGTTCATGGGCCAAAGCCACCGCCTGCTCCAGCGTGTCGCGCTCCTCGATTTCAATGCCGCAGCCCGGATATTCCGGGGCGCTTTCCACTGCTTGACGCAGCTTAGCCGCCGTGGCGCCGTTGAGAATCAGCAGCTTGACGTGCCGGCAGGCCTCTCGGCCGTATTCCTCAAAGGGGATTTTCTTGTCGTATCCCCCGGCGATGACAATCAGCTTCTGGTCAAAGGCGCGGAACCCGGCGATGGCTCGGGCCGGGCTGGTGGCGATGGCGTCGTTATAGTAATCCACCCCGTCCAGCCGGCGGGCCAGCTCGATGCGATGTTCCACTCCGGCAAATTCCATGGCTACCTGGCGGACGGTTTCCGGCTGAACATAGCGGCTGACTGCGCACAGAGCCGCCATATAATTTTCCACATTGTGCATACCCGGAATGCGAATTTCGCCGGCTTCCATCACCTTTTCCGCCCGACCGTTCCGGCTCAAATACAGAGCGCCGTCCTGATAAAAGGCGCCGTTTTCCGGCCGGCTGCGGCAGGAAAACCGCAAAACTTCCCCGGAAGCCCGCTCCGCCATGGCGGCAGAAAGGGGATTATCTGCGTTGACGACCAGCAGGTCCTCCGCCCCCTGATGGAGCCAGATATTCTCTTTGGCCTCCACATATTCTTCCATGGATTTATGGACGTCCAAATGGTTGGGCGTCACGTTGGTGACCACGGCGACATGAGGCGAGCGCCTCATCGTCATCAACTGGAAGGAGGAAAGCTCCACAACGCACAGGTCCTCCGGCGTCATTTCCCCTGCCTGAGCCAGCAGCGGCTGGCCGATATTGCCTCCAATCCACACCTTCCGCCCTTCTTTTTTCAGCATTTCCGCAATCAGCGTAGTGGTTGTGGTTTTGCCGTCCGAGCCGGTGACGGCTAAAATCGGGCAAGGGCAAACCGCAAAAAAAACCTCCATTTCCGAGGTTACTCGGCTTCCCCTAACGCGAGCCGCCTCCAAGCCCGGCTGGTCGGGGCGGACGCCTGGAGAGCGAAAAATCACTTCTCCCTCCAACTCCTCCATATAATCCGGCCCCAGCTTGGTCTGGACCCCCAGGTCCTTTAGCCAGCGGCAGGTTTCCTCTCCCAGCTGCTCCGCGGTCTTTTTATCGCAGGCCGTCGTCCGGGCCCCGGCCCGGGCCAACAGCTCAATCAACGGTTTGTTGGATACGCCGATGCCAATCACGTCCGCACGGCGCCCCTTCATCTCCGCCAAAAAGCGCTCCATTTCCGTTTGTTCCGTCATTGCGTCGCCCCTTCCGGCAGGCTCGCCCGCCTTGTTATCGTTGTCTCCTATTGTACCGGATATTGCGCGTTCGGTCAAGGTCGAAGCGCCCAAAGCCCCAGCTTTGCCCATAAAAGGAGCGAGGCAGGCCGCCTCGCTTTTTCCCTTCGCTCTTTTTACGATATAATGATGTTGCCGGAAAGAACGTCAACAGTATCATCATTTGAATCGACGAGCCCAGCGGCGATCGGCAGAGAAAAGGTTTCACGGGGATAAGCCGCCTGGTTTTCTAAACTTTTTTTGCAAATAATCCATGGCGATTGCAATACCAATACAATACGCCGTGTCCTCGGATAAAGAATCGGGCCTTTGCGTCCCCCTCTGGGTAGAGTTTCACGATTTCAAATCGCCCGTCCGTGCAATAAGCCACAAAAGAAATATAGTGTTCTTTCGTCATAGAATGCGGCAGAGAAACACAATACTCGTCCTCCAACCGCTCGCACTGCATGAGATGGCCGTCGTCTTCCGGTTCTATTTCCAAGGGAGGCAGCCCGACTCCGCAGCAGGATATGACCGAAGGCCCTGTGGAATGCAAAGTATTCCCGCAGATAGGGCAGACATAGAGCTTGGATTTCAGCATATTGGCAGAACGGTTGGCGTTGATAATTTGCTCGCCGGACAGCAATTCCGGCAGAGAGACCCTTAACGCCTTTGCCAAGGGCTCCAGCAGAGAAATATCCGGAAGCCCTTTGCCTGTTTCCCACTTGGAAATGGTTTTGTCGCTGACACACAGCTTTTCGGCCAGCCGGGCTTGCGTCATCCCATGTTTTTCTCGCAGGTTCTTGATAACAGCGCCAGTAATATAGCGATTCATTTGTAAACGCCTCCTTTTGACGATAGAATCCACGCCGCCGAAACCAAGCGGGCTATGCCGCGGCTTTCGGCAGTCCGGCGCAGACAGCCGCATTCGCAGGCCGCAGCGTCGGCTGTTATCACCATACCATTTCAAAACACGCGGCGCAACCTACGGAAGGTAGAGACGCCAAAATTCAATCCCCGCAAAAAAGACCGCAAGGGCGGCGGCTTCCACAAGCCGTCGCCCTCTCCTTTTCATCAGTCCTCCGGTTTCCAAGCAGTGAAGTTGCGCTCTTGCTCTTCCAGAGTAGCGGTATCGTACCGTTTGCCGCAGTCCAGCGCCCGGATTTGCTCCGTCTCCTCCTCAGTCAGCTCAAAATCTCGGAACGCAATCAGCGCCATTTCTCGATAAATTCCAGCGTTTTTGCGAGCGAATCCATCCGGGCTTTTCGCCCTGGCTCCCTGTTCTCTCCCCGATCGCCTTTGAAAAGTTTCGTCATCCAAAATTCCACCGGGACAAACAAGTGCCCGCCATAATCGTAACGCAAATGCTGGTAGAAATATGGAAAGTCATGCTGCCGCAGCCGGTCTGTCACTTGTTCCGCAGCCAGCTCAGAGGTCCACATCGTATCCATTCTGGATGAGATCAGCAGGACAGGGCCGGCAATCTTCTCTACTTTAATAACTGCGGCGGGGTTTGGCTTCTGTACTACGGGCAGGTAGAGATCGTACATGGTCAACTCCCGTGCGGCGAGGCTTTTCCGCAGCACATGGCCGAAGGGGAATTTTTTCAGCCCGAAGCTGGTATAAGGGAGTTCTTCTCCGTGAAAGCTCCAACTGCTCCCTGGCAGGAGCATGATACCCTTTTTCTTTGTGAAGCCCTGGCAAACGGTACTGACCGGCGCTACCGCCGCCACCGCGTTCACAAGCCCCGGCAGGAGACTTCCCGCCGTCAGCGCCAGCTCCGCACCTTTGGAGACGCCCCACAGCCCCACCTTTTCATAGCCCATGTCGTGCAGCCGTTTTGTCGCCGCCTCCAACGTGTCGATGGGGACGTGGTAAAACTGATCGGGCAGTCCTTCCTCCATCACATAGGCCAGCGCCAGGGCCGTCAACCCGTGGGATTGAAAGACCGCCGCCAGCCTCCGGGTCAGCTCAAACTTCCCGTCGCTGCCGCTGAAGCAGATCAGCGCTTTTCCCGGATATGCGTCCTGGATCGGACAAAACAGCTCGCCATGAAAACCGTCTGTTTTCATGCGATAGACTGCGTTTGAGTTCATTTTCTTCACACCCTTTCCTCAGAAAATCAAAATAACCGAAAAATTCTTTCCACTTAAAAGTTCGTTAGTCTAAGGCAACCTATGTATAAAAACAAACCAGCCGCCGAACTGCGGCTGGTTGCTTACATTATTTTTGTTGTGGTTGTTATTTTGCCAGAGCCCGGTAGAGGAAGGTCACGATTTGCCCGCGCGTACAGGTGGAATCCGGCGAGAAGGCGTCGGCGGATGTCCCGGCGGTAACGCCTTTTTCTACCGCCCAGGCCACGGCCCCAGCATATTCCGCTCCGGCGGGAACGTCCGCGAAACCAGAGGCTTTGGCGGAGGGGCTGCCTGCCAGCTTCCACAGATAGGTCACTGCCATCGCGCGGGTACAGGGGGCGTTGGCGGAAAAAGTCCCGTCTATCAAGTTCTGCTCCCGCGCCCATTGAACGGCTTTGGCGTAATACTCGCTGCCGCTCGCCGCTCCAGCAGGTTCCGGCGAACCGTTGGCCCGCCAGAGGAAGGTTACTATCTGCGCCTGGGAGCAGGTAGCGCCAGGAGAGAAATTGCCGTCTCCGGTTCCTGCGGTAATTCCCCCCTCCAGCGCCCATACCACAGGCGCGGCAAACCAGTCGTCGGTCTTCACGTCTGCCATCAGGCGGTTGTAGTGGATAGTGGCTCTGCTCAAGACCGAGTTGTTCGTACTGATCTGGATGGCCTTCCACTGGGCCTCGCTGCCGCTGTAGTAGACGTCCTTTATGCTGCCAGCGTTCCCAAACCCGACCTCTCCGATACTGGCGACGCTGGCGGGGATGGATACTCTGGTCAGGCTGGAGCAGCCTCGAAAGGCAAAGCTTCCGATTTCAGCAACGCCAGGGAGAATGTTTACTTCGGTCAGGCCGGTACAGTCATAGAACGCCGCGCCCCCAACGGCGGTCACAGTACCCGGGATGGTCGCCTTGGTCAGCATTGTATTATTTGAAAAAGCCCACTCTCCAATACTGGTAGTGCCGGAGGGGATATTTAATTCTTTCATGGTCCGCAACACATGGGGCGGATACTGCCAGACGACGGGGCATATGCCTGTTCCGTCGGTTCCTTGGGCCCGGTTCAATATAATGTCAGTAAAACAGGTTTGCCTCTGATCCTCAGATGGATAAAAATTATCTATAATATTGTGTAGATGGTACTCTTCGCCCCATTTTTTAGTCATGCGTTCTCCGAAATGAAGAAATTCATGAACATATGTCCCTATATGCCAAAGGTTTTTGTCGGTATAAGAACGATAGGAATCCTGAAGATGCTTCCAGTCCTGGGGATGGATATGCGACATACCGGCGCCATTCTCAAACGAGGGGCTATAGGTCATTCCCGCATAACCTGTCCAAACGGTAAAATCGAGAATGCAGAACACATGGTCATACCGATCCAGATCCACCTTGTCCTCCAGAAAGGGGGCCGCTTGTTTCGGTAGAAAAAGCGAGATGCCTGTATCAGCCTTTTCCAATTCCGTAACAGTCGCGTCAATCTCCACCACTTCAACATGAGCCCGCATCACCCCGACGGAATTCATGTACTCCTCGAACTCTACGGCGAGGTCCCGGATCAGATCAACTTCCTCCTGGGGCATGGAATAGGTTACGTGCTTTGTCTTGTAGTATCCGTCTGTAACGTCGCTGTCCAACTTTTTGAAAACAGCGAACAGGAAATACCAGTCGGGCAGAGTTTCCTTCTCCGCCGCGAACGCCGCGCTCGGCAACATTCCCAAACACATGACCAGGATAAGCAAAATGGATAATAATTTTTTCATACCTGACATTCTCCTCTGTTTCTATGTGCTTCTTATTCTATCACGCTTTCCTGCCGATCACAACCATGCAAAATCGTTTTGTCATGGCGATTGACAAGCTGTCTTTTTCGCCAGTAGGACTGAATAACCATCGTATTTTGCCATTTGGCGAAAATCAAATCACACAGAAAGAAAAATAGACATGAAAAAAGCCGTGAAATCATTGATTTCACGGCTTTTGTGGTGGACCTGAACGGGATCGAACCGTCGACCTCTCGGATGCGAACCGAACGCTCTCCCAGCTGAGCTACAGGCCCATATATTTGACATCGGCTTATTCTCAACAAACGATATTATAACCGCCGGCGCCGCAATTGTCAAGAGATAAATTCCGGCAGCGGCAATTTTTTCTTTGCAAGGCGGCCGGTCCAACAAAAACGCCGCTTTGCTTTCACAAAGCGGCGGAGAATTTGGAGCGGGCGAACGGATTTACACCGCTATCTCTTGCCGGGAAGGCAAGCGGCCTAAAAATTAGCCCACACCCACTGGAGCTAGAAGTCGGATTCGAACCGACGACCTACGCATTACGAATGCGTTGCTCTACCGACTGAGCTATACTAGCGCGTCTGAACGCTTATTTATTATACAAGACGCCGGCGCTTTTGTCCAGCTTTTTTTGAAAATAATTTTGATTTTCTTTTTTGCCCTTTCTCCAGGCCCTTGGAGTCGGCTTCATGATGGATTTTTTCCTTGGGATATGATATACTTTTTGTCGCAACTGCAAACGACAGGAGGAAACGCGCCATGAAGAACCGACGTTTTTCCCAGCGGCTCTCTTCCCTGCTGCTGGCTTTACTGCTGATTTTGCCGCTTTCCGGCTGCGGCGTCCAGCTCCTTCCCGCAGACGAGCCTGTAGGTTCCGCAGACCAGGGAACCCCCGCCGCTCCAGAACAGCCGACGCCCCCGCCGGCAGAAGACCTGACGCAAGAAGATCCGCCGGAACCGGATCAACCCAGTCTGCCTGAAGACGGCTGGTACTCTTCCAAAGAAGAGGTCGCTCTGTATCTTCATTTATACGGCCGGCTGCCGGATAATTTTATCACAAAGGCGGAGGCCCAGGCCGCAGGATGGACTGGAGGCAATGTGGAACCGTATACTGGCGAAGGGACGGCTTTGGGCGGCAGCCGCTTCGGCAACTACGAGGAACGGTTGCCTCAGGCGGAAGGCCGGACCTATCAGGAATGCGACATCGATACTGTGGGCGCCTCTTCCCGAGGCGCCAAGCGCATCGTCTTCTCCAACGACGGTTTGATCTATTATACAGACGATCATTACGAGAGCTTTGAGCTGCTTTACGGGGAGCCATAACGATGAAAACAATCGTCTTGGACGGCGGCCGGCTGGCTTGCCGAGAGCAGGCTATGGACTTGCTGGGCGCGGCCTTTGATTGCCCTTGTTGGTGGGGCCGAAACCTGGACGCCCTGTGCGACTGCCTATGGGAACTAAAAGAGCCCGCGGCCCTGGAAGTGGAAAATCACAGCTTGACTGCGGCCTCCCCTTTTGGCCACAGTCTTTTGCGGACTTTAGCGCAATGCGCCGCCGAAAACCCCCGCTTCTCGCTGCTTCTGCGGTAACGCAAGGCGGCCGGCGTTCCCTTCCCCGCTTCAGCCCCTGTAGAAAGGCAGGAACCGATGAAACCAAAACTGGATAAACAAGAATCCCGCGCTCTTGCGGCCATCATCTTAGGGTTGGCCTGGCCCACCATTGTGGAGCAGGTGATGCAGACCGCCGTGCAGTATATCGACACCGCCATGGTGGGCGCGCTTGGCGCTCAGGCTACCGCGGCGGTAGGCGCCACCAGCACGGTAGGCTGGCTGATTTTCGGCATGATCTCCGCCTTTGGCGTGGGGTTTCTGGCCATCATTGCCCGGGTCTGCGGCGCAGGCGACCGGGAAGCCGCCCGACGGGCCGCCGGCCAGGCCGTCCTGGTAACGCTGGTTGTGGGGACGGCCTTTACCGCCTTGCCGCTGGCTTTGAGCGGCTCTATTCCCGCTTGGATGCAGGTGGAGGCCGACATCCGCCCCTTGGCCTCCTCCTATTTCTTTATTTTGTATCTTCCCATGCTGCCCCGGACGGCCAGCGCCATTTTCGGCTCTGTCCTGCGGGCCGCCGGCGATACCAAAACGCCCATGAAGGTGGGCGTTTTGGTCAATTTCATCAATATCACGATGAATTTTTTGCTGATTTATCCAACCCGCTCTGCCACGATCTTCTCCCATTCCTTCACTATCCCTGGCGCGGGGTTGGGCGTCGTCGGCGCGGCGGCGGCCAGCGCCATTGCCTATACCTGGGGCGGCCTTCACATTTCCTGGGCTCTGTGGCGCCACCCCATGCTCTCCCCCAAGGGCGCCAGCCTCCGGCCGGATAAACAGATTCTCAAGCCTTGTCTGAAAATCGCTTTCCCCAATATGCTCCAGCGCTTCGGCACGTCTCTGGGCTTTGTAGCCTTTGCCGCCATGATCAATTCTCTGGGGCATATTTCCACTGCCGCCCACACCATCGCCAACACAGTGGAATCCGCCTTTTATATCCCTGGCTATGGAATGCAGACCGCCGCCGCCACTTTGACAGGAAACGCCTACGGCGCAGGCGACGGCCAACGTATGAAAAATCTGGCCTCTATTTTTATTCCCATTGAAATCGCTTTGATGGTCGTTTCGGGCGGCGCTCTGTTCGCCTCTGCGCCGGCGCTGATGGGGCTGTTTTCCTCCAACCCGGAGGTGATTTCTCTGGGCGCCGTCGTGCTGCGGATGGTAGCCGTTTCCGAGCCGTTGTACGGTTTTTCCATCATTGTGGAGGGCATGATGATGGGCGTCGGCAAAACGAAGGAGCCTTTCTTTTACAATATCTTAGGGATGTGGTGCGTGCGCATTGTCGGTTCTTTTGTCTGCACTCAGCTGCTGAACCTGGGGTTGGTTTCGGCTTGGGCCTGCATGATCGCCCACAATGCGCTGCTGTTCGTCTTTTATCTCGCCGCCTATCTTCGGGGTTCCTGGAACCCTCTGCGGGAAAAAGCTTCGGCAAAAAGCTGAAACGCTTTGAAACGGTTATTGGGTCGGTTAGAGTCGTCTTTGAGGCGCTATATCAAACATATCGCCATTCTGTTTTTTGTATGTATGGAATATCCTCTGCGCTCTGCTAAAAAGAGATAACAAACTGTAGTTTATTGGGAGATTTCATCTTTTGGAGCTGGACCGACAATCGGCGCGCTTGAAAAACGCCCTTTGACGCAAACAGAAACCGCGTCAGAGGGCGTTTTTCCATTGTCGCTGGAGCGATTCTCAACAGAAAAAGCGATGGCCTTCCATCTCAAAGCAATAGGTCAGTTGACGCTCAAACCAGCTGGCCGTTTTTTGGCCCGTATATTGAGGGGCATAGAAATACAAAGCGCCGCCAGTGGTATCCGGCTGATAGACGGCGGCGTAAACCGCGTTGATGGTGTCGGCGTCCGGCTTCCACTTGGGGTTATAATAGTTTTTAATGGACACAGGAAACTGGTTGGGAGCATGGAGCACCTCGGAAACGCTGTTGGGAAACTGAGAAGCCAACACCCGGTTTACAATGACGTTGGCCACCGCCACTTTATGAGCATAGCTGGCGCCGTGGACTTCCCGCTCCACAACATGTTCAATCATGGACACCTCTTGGGGCGAAAGGGATATCTTGGCCTTGGGCGCCGGCGACGAGGCGGACGCCATAACCGCTTTGGCCGGCTCCCCCTTGGAAACAGGGCCTTCGGGAAGAGGGGATTCCGCGATCATCGGCGTCGGGCCGTTCCGGCCCCATTCCGCCGCCATGTCCGCCAGTCGCGCCGCTGCGCCGGCCATTTCTCCTCTGCCTTGGGCCGCGCCCAAGGGGCCTGCCAACGCCGCCAGAAGGCTCGCCGTAAACAGAGCCGTGCTTCGGGTCCATTTTTTGTCCATCGATGGGTCCTCCTTTTGCGTCCGCCCCCGTCTCGCTTGCGATCGGCTTATTCTTTTGCTATAACCGTATCAAACCATTGTGTCGGCGGTTTCAATCCAATGAAGACGGAGGGCTTGTCCATGTCGTTTTTCTTTTATGGGTTCTTTGCCATCAGCTTGGGATGGCTGGGGCGGGGCGTCGTTTCCCTGTTCCGCTGGTTCCAGGCTCGGCGTTATATCGGGCCGGTTTCGGGCCGGGTAATCCGTTATCGTCCCAATTTCCGCTGGAGCGGACATTTCGTGGCCACAGTGGAATATTTTGCAGAGGGCGCGCTTTACCGGGAACCCTGGATCCCGGCGCCTTGGCGGGAAGAATTACAGGAAGGCAAGTCGATTCATCTGCTGTATGACCCTCGTCGCCCCTGTCGCTTTGTGTTGGCTGGCGACAACGCCTTGCTTCGCCAGGGGTTGTCCGGCTTATTTTTGGCGCTGTGTTATCTGCTGATCGCTTTTGGATATAACCGGCTCCTATAGACGGTTGCAAAGAATCTCTTGGATTCTGGCTGTCGCCCAGCGCCGGCAGCCTGCCGTTGACCATATACGGCAGTATACCCATTTTTTTATGGAACAAACGCAAAACAGAGCAAAAACTTTAGCCGGCGCGGCCGTTTTCGTCGGCCTTCCCTTGATTGTCTGGCGATTTTGCGCAAGAGCAGGCGATCGGTTTCCCTGTTGAAAGACGGTTTGTCGCCGCTCCTCCGTTATGCCGATTGTATCGAATTCATTCCGCCTTTTTTGCCGCTTTCCGCAGAACGCGCAAAAAAACGCCGGAACCGTCTTTGGCAATTCAGGCGGGTCTCCGACGTTTTTTTATTCCATTGTTCGGTTAATTGGGCTCCATTCGCTCAATCAATGCCACAGCATAGGCTTTGATTCCCTGGCCCTGGCCGGTAAAGCCCAACGTTTCCTCCGTTTTGGCCTTAATATTCGCCTGGTCTGGGCCGATCTTCAGCGCTCGGACCAAATTTTCCTTCATCTGCCCGAAATAGGGAGAGAGCTTTGGGCGCTGGGCCACGATAACAGCGTCGATATTGACAGGCCGCCAACCGGCGGCTTTCAGTAAGTCCGCCGTTTTTTCCAACAGCTTCATGCTGTCTGCGCCCAAATAAGCCGGGTCCGTATCCGGGAAATGGGTTCCAATATCGTCCATCCCGGCGGCGCCCAGCAGGGCGTCGATAATCGCATGAACGGGGGCGTCCCCGTCGCTGTGGCCCAGCAATCCTTTTTCATAGGGAATATCCACGCCGCACAAAATCAACCGACGCCCCTCCGTCAGCCGGTGTACGTCGTAGCCGTTTCCAATCCGCATCGTCATAGGGGTCTCCTTCGCTTTGCATTCGCTTATCGCATCCGTTCCAGCAGAGCCTGGGCGATATCCAGGTCTTCCGGCGTGGTGATTTTAATATTTTCATAATAGCCGGGCACAATTGCTGGGCGGACATGGAGCCGTTCCACTGCTGCGCAGTCGTCCGTCACCGTCTCTCCCCTCTCCAGCGTCTGAACCAAGGCGGCTTTCAGCAGGTCGATATCCGCGGCCTGGGGCGTCTGCACCGCGTACAGCGTGGATCTGTCCGGCGTGTGGACCGCCATGCCGTCTTCCACCACTTTGATTGTGTCCTTAACAGGCGCCGCCGCGGTGGCGCACTGATAAAGATAGGCTTTTTCGCAAACAGCCTCGATCAACTCCGGCGTCGCAAAAGGCCGAGCGCCGTCCTGCACCAAGACGAAGCGGGCTTGCGGGTTGCATTCGCACAAAGCCTTATATACGCTTTCCGCCCGGCTGGCGCCGCCTCGAATGATTTTTGTGGCTTTGGTAATCTGAAACTGCCGGCAAATTTCCGTCAGCGGCAGCAGATTTTCCTCCGAAGACGCTACCACAATCTCGTCAATATGCCCGCAATGCTCCAAAGCCAGCAGCGCATAAGCCGCCACAGGCGTCCCGTCCAGCTCGGCCAGCAGTTTATTGATTCCTTCCATACGGGAGGCGGCGCCTCCCGCCGCCAGCACTGCCGACGTATAGGGCCGACGCTCTTTTTTTTTGAAAAAGCGCTCCAGCAAGAAAACGCCTCCCTTACCCCATAAAATGGCCTTGACTGAACAACGCCTCTCTCTTATTTATACCAGCACAGTATCGATAATATGCTCGATTTCGCTGTACTCCCGATCCAACACCAGCGCCAACTCAGAAATGACGATCTTTTTCGCGCTGGACAGCATCTTGCGCTCGCCGGTGGATAGATTTTTCTTCTTATCCCGCCGGCGCAACGTGCGGATCACCACCGCCACTTGGCGCATATCGCCGCTGCGAATCCGGGCCATGTTCTCTTTATATCGCTGGCTCCAATTATGCTCATATTCCACCGGCGCTTCGTCCAGCGAAGCCAGCATCTCTTCCGCCTCTTCCGGCGTCATCGTCTGCCGCAGGCCCACCGCCTCGCAGTTGTCGCAGGGCAACAACAACGTCAGCGAGCCCACCGAAAAGCGAATCAAATAAAAGATCTTTGGTCCTTCTTTTTCGTTACGGCTTACGATCTCCTCAATCACGCCAGCCCCATGCATGGGGTGAACCACTTTTTTACCGACTGTATACATCTCTGCCGCCTCCTTTGGTTAAGCCGCGATACAGACCGATTCTTTGTTTCGCTTTTCAAGCTTTATGCTTTTTAGATGATTTCAACAAAATTTCGTCGTTTCAATATCTTTTTTTATATTATACCACCAATTCATACAAAAAACAAGAAATTTCTATGGGAGGCGATTTGTTTCATCCAGCGCTTTTACTTTCTATTTTTTCTAAAAAATTCACGATTTTTTTGCTTTGTTTCTCCGTATATCGGTCAAAAAACCGGGCAAAATGGTTCTGTTTTTATCAGTTTTTCGAGAAAATACAGGTTTTTTGGCCTTTGAATTCCATAATTTTCATTCAAAAATTTTTTATGTTTCAGCCTCCTCCGCCTGCTCCTGCCGCCGACCGATGGGCAAAGCGATAAACGGCTTGTCCAGAGTCAAGCACAAAGAAATCACATGACGGGAACCCGGCGATTTGCCGTCCCAAAGGAGCATGACATAATCCGCCCGACGGACAATCTGATTATTGCGAAAAATAGGCGCCATTTTGCCGAAATTTTTGTAATCCGGCAGAAATTCCTCCAGCGGCAGGCCGTGTTCCTGGGCATAGCGGCGAGCCAGGCCGTCTGCGCCCCGGGCGCCGCCGCTGATAATCAGAGTGGTTTGGGCTGGGATATGCCGGCCGATCAGCCAATAATCCTGGGCGTCGGCTGTACGCGAGCCTACAATAGCGGTTTTCATCCCTTTCTCCCCTCCTTCCATTCTTTCTCTGTTTGCAAGATTGTAAACAGAATACCATTATTCTTCGCAAGTATCGGCGGGCGGTCCGGGCATAGTAGTTCTGTGGCAGAAAGGAGTGAACGCCAATGCAAAAACAAAATAAATGGGTTCGTGCCCTTTGTATTTCGGGCAGAGGCGCCGCCGGTGCCGGTTTGGCTCTGGCGGCGGCTCTGCTGCTCTTTCCTCTGCCGAGCAGGGCTTCGGCGGCTTCGGCTCCGGCCCAAATCGACAGCGTCAACGTGGCCAAAACCGATTCAGACGAAACCGTCCGTCCGGAAAGCGCCCGCCTGATTCCTCTGGGGCGCGCCACTGGCATCAAGCTGTTTTCGGAAGGCGCTATGGTGGTGGGCTTCGCCCCCATGACGGAACAGGGCGTTTCCCCGGCAGAAGCCGCCGGCCTGCGGCTGGGAGACTTGATTATCCAAGTCAACGGTCAGCCGGTTTCCAGCAATGAAACCATGGCCCAGGCCGTCGGCCAATCCCAAGGCGGTCCGCTGACGATTCTAGCCAAGCGGGGCGGTGAACAACGGAGCTTTACCGTCCAACCCGTGCAAGAGGCCGCCAGCGGGCAGTACCGCATCGGCGCTTGGGTGCGGGACAGCCTGGCCGGCATCGGCACAATCACTTATGTGGACCCGGCTAACGGCGCCTTCGGCGCTTTGGGCCACGGCGTATGCGACCAAGATACCGGCGAACTAATGCCCATCGGCGGCGGCAGCTTGATGCGCTCCCAAGTGGTAGGCGTTAAAAAAGGCCAAAGCGGCCAGCCTGGCGAGCTGACAGGAGAATATGAAATGACGCGGGACCAGGGCGTGCTGTATCAAAACGCCGACGACGGCATTTATGGCAGGCTCACGGACGAAAGCGTATACAGCCGCCAGCAGGCTTTGGAAACCGCCCCTAAGGAAGAAATCAAAACAGGCAAAGCGCAGATCGTAGCCAACGTAGAAGGCTCTCAAACTCAATATTACGACATCGAGATTGTCAAGCTCTATGACGACGAGGAGGGCAATCGAGACATGATGGTGCAAGTGACGGACAAGCGCCTGCTGGAGAAAACTGGCGGCATCGTCCAGGGTATGAGCGGCAGCCCCATCATACAGAACGGCAAGCTGGTGGGCGCCGTCACCCATGTGCTGGTCAACGACCCCTGCCGCGGCTATGGCATCAGCATTGAAAGAATGCTCGAAACTGCCCGAAGCTTGTAAAGATTTGTTCTTTTATCCGGTTTTTGGAGATATATTGTAGAATAACATTACAATATATTGAAAGTTTTCCCTTGAAAATCGCCGCCTGTTGTGGTATTTTAAAGTTACAGCGCTGCAAAAACACCAATTTGTCAAAAAACGGAGTTGTAACTATGAATACGAAAATCAACGTCCTGCTGGCGGACGACAGCCAGGAATTCCGCAGGCTGCTCAAGGGGGCTTTGGAAGAAAACCAAGATATCGTCGTGGCAGGCTCGGCCGGAGACGGCGAGGAGCTGGTGCGCATGACGGCGGAATTGCAGCCCGACGTGGTGGTGACCGACACCGTTCTGGCCCGATTGGACGGTCTGACAGCCATTCGCCAGATCAACAACGGCCCCTGCGCCAAAAAGCCCGTCTTTTTCGTGCTGTCTTCTTTCTCCAGCGCCCAGGCGGCGGCGGAGGCTTCCGCCTTGGGCGTGGGCTTTTTTATGATGAAGCCTTGCAATCTCCGGGCGCTGGCGGAGCGTATCCGCAGTTATAAAAGCCTGCCTATCCCCATGCGGGGCGGCCAGCCCCAAGCCCTGGACCCGGCGGTGGACATCGAAATCCGCGTGACGGAAGTGATTCATCAAATCGGCGTGCCCGCCCACATCAAGGGATACCAATATCTGCGGGACGCCATCATCATGACCATTGAGAATATCGACGTGGTCAACGCCGTCACCAAAGTGCTCTACCCCACTGTGGCCAAAAAATACAACACCACCAGCTCTCGGGTGGAACGCGCCATCCGCCATGCCATTGAAGTGGCCTGGGACAGAGGGGATATCGAAGTTCTGCAAGGGTATTTCGGCTATACTGTATCCAATATCAAGGGCAAACCCACCAATTCGGAGTTTATCTCCATGATTGCCGACAAGCTCCGCCTTCAGCTGAAATGCGGATAAGCCTGTCGGCCCGCCCCCGCCGGGGCTGCGTCTGATTTTAGGCGCGGCTCCGGCGGCCCAGTTTTTTTCGGCGCCCAAGCCGGCAAAAAAATTTCCGCCGGCAACGGCGGAAATTCTCATGGGTCCCTACAGCGCCGGAAGACGGACGAGCTGGTCTGGGCTTTCAATCAGCGCCGCGACGCCGGCCTCCAGCAGCTCCTGCCGGCTTCCGTAGCCATAGAGGACGCCGGCGCAGTCTACCCCGTTTTCCCGAGCGCCCAAGGCGTCGTAGCGTCTGTCCCCCGCCATAATGGCTCGGCTTTTATCCGAAATCCCAGCCTGATCCAGAACGTAAGCGATCACTTGGCCCTTTTGGCTCCGGCGGCCCGCCAAATCAGCCGCTCCGATGTGTTCAAAATAATGAGCCAGATCAAAGCGGCGTAGGATAGGCAGAGCAAATTCCAGCGGCTTGCTGGTGGCTATGGACAGCCGGACGCCCGCTTGTTTCAATTCCTCCAGCGCCTGATGAATCCCTGGATACGGAACGTTTTCATACATTCCTTTGCGCGAGAAATATTCTCGGTATTGGGCCACGGCCTGCTGAACCTGCTCCGGCCCAAAGCCATAGAACTGAGCGAAGGATTCGGCCAACGGCGGGCCGATAAAAGGATAAAGGCTGGTTTTATCCTCCACCGCTATGCCAAAGCTCTCCAAAGCATAGGCCACAGAGTTTGTAATGCCCTCCCCTGGGTCGGTCAGCGTGCCGTCCAGGTCAAATAAAACGGCGTCTCTCATGAAAGCGGTTTACGCTTTGCCAGAGGAGCCCAGCACATCCCGAATTTTGTGCCGCACAATTTCTGTGATAGCCTCTCGCCCATCCGCCAGATACTGCCGGGGGTCGAAATGGTCTGGGTGCTGGACCAGATGCTTGCGCACAGCCGCCGTCATGCAGAGGCGCAGGTCGGAATCAATGTTGATTTTGCACACCGCCATAGAGGCCGCCTGGCGCAGCATTTCCTCGGGGATGCCGATAGCGTCCGGCATGGAGCCGCCGTACTGGTTGACGATTTGCACATACTCCTGCGGCACGGAAGAAGCGCCGTGCAGCACGATGGGGAAACCAGGCAGCCGCTGAGAAATCTGCTCCAGAATATCGAAACGCAGGCGGGGTTTCTGACCGGGCTTAAATTTATAAGCGCCATGGCTGGTGCCAATGGCGATGGCCAGAGAATCCACTCCTGTGCGGGAGACGAACTCTTCCACTTCAGCGGGGTTGGTAAATTGGGCGTCTTCGTCCGCCACATTGACGTCGTCCTCCACTCCGGCCAGCTTGCCCAACTCGCCCTCTACCACGACGCCGTGGGCGTGGGCATATTCTACCACCTGGCGGGTAATTGCAATATTCTCTTCAAAGCTATGTTTGCTGCCGTCGATCATCACGGAGGAAAAGCCCCCGTCCACGCAGGCTTTGCAGATGTCAAAATTTTCGCCGTGGTCCAAATGCAAAGCAATGGGCAGGCCGGTTTCCATAACGGCGGCCTCTACCAGCTTGATGAGGTAATTGTGCTTGGCATATTTGCGGGCGCCGGCGGAAACCTGCAAAATCACAGGGGAATTTTCCAGCTTGGCCGCCTCGGTAATGCCCTGGACAATTTCCATATTGTTCACATTGAAGGCGCCGATTGCATAACCGCCTTGATACGCCTTTTCAAACATCTCTTTTGTGCTGACGAAAGACATTTAAAACACCTCTTCCCTATATCGTCGGGACGGCCCGACGGCCATATCCCGTTTCGGCCCGGCCAGCGACGGAGCCTTTGCGCCCGCAGCCGGGACCTGCTCGGTCGGGACAGCCCGACCGCCATTCCCGTTTCAGCCCGGCCAGCGACAGAGCCTTTGCGCCCGCAGCCTGCTTGGTCGGGACGGCCCGACGGCCATATCCCGTTTCAGCCCGGTCAGCGACAGAGCCTTCGCGCCCGCAGCCGGAGCCTGCGTCGGGACGGCCCGACGGCCATATCCCGTTTCAGCCTGGCCAGCGACAAAGCTTTTGCGCCCGCAGCCGGAGCCTGCGTCGGGACGGCCCGACCGCCATATCCCGTTTCAGCCCGGCCAGCGATAAAGCTTTTGCGCCCGCAGCCGGAGCCTGCGTCGGGACGGCCCGACCGCCATATCCCGTTTCAACCCGGCCAGCGACAGAGCTTTTGCGCCCGCGACCGGAGCCTACTCGGTGGGGACTTTTCAAAAAACCTCGCCCGCCAACCGGTTTTCCATCCTCTCCGCAGAGAGGGCGGCGATTTTTTAGCACTTCGCCCCAGCCACTGTCTCGATTTCCAAAATCTCTTCTTTACGGCGCAGCAGATTGTCGGCGATCAGCATTTTTTCCACCTTATCTACGCCCAGACGCTCCACAGTGTCGCCAAAGCGTTCGCCGGAAACGCCACGCTGCTTGAAGAGCAAAATCGCTTTTTCCACCACATCGACAACTTCTTCCCGTGTAAAGAGCTTTTGCAGCGGGCTGCCCATACGCACCCGTTTGCCCCATTTGCCGCCCACATAGACGCGATACACGGTTCCGCTGTGCTCCAGAGCGTCGAAGCGGCAGGTTCCCTGGCAACGACCGCAGTTGTTGCATTGCTCGGTATCAATCAGCGCTTTGCCCTCCTGCATCGCCACCGCGCCCATGGGGCATTCCTCCATCACCGAGCAGGAGGCGCAGCCTTTGCAGCCCTCGGCCTTGACGGCGGAAACCCGCTGGCCCACAATGCCCAGGTCGTTTAGATCAGGCTTGACGCAGTTGTTGGGGCAGCCGCCTACGGCGATTTTAAATTTGTGGGGTAAAATCACATCGTGATAGCCCACATAAAATTTTTCGTGCAGCTCTTTGGCCATCTGCTGCGTGTCATACAGGCCGAATACGCAGGTTGTGCCTTTGCAAGAGACGATGGGACGCACCTTGGAGCCTGTGCCGCCGGTGACCATGCCCCCTTCCGCCACCGCCTGCTGGAAGGCGGGAATATTGTCGTAATGAATGCCCGGGCATTCCACTGTCAGCCGGGAGGTAAATTCAATTTTGCCATTGCCGTATTTCTCGGCGGCCTGGCTGAGAATCTGCATCTGCTTTGCGGTCAGCACCCCGTTTTCCGTAATAATGCGGCCGGAAAATTCCTCTGTGCCTCGGTTGAGCAAAAAGCCCTCCCCTTTCACCCGCTTGATATCGCTTGTCTGAATCGCCATATGCGCTGTCCTCCGTCTTTTTCATTTTCGCGGCTCAGGGCCGCTTTTTTTGAGATATATCCATTATACCTCTTGCAGCTCCTCCGGTAAAATAGTAATATAAAATCAAAATCATAGGAAAAAGCCTATGGATAAAATATGCAAAAAGGAGCTGATTGCCACGACCATCCGTCATCTGCGCATTTTCATCGCCGTAGCCGAGGCGGGCAAAATGAGCCTGGCGGCCAAAAGCCTGTATATCGCCCAGCCCACCGTCAGCCAAGCTGTGGCCGAAATCGAGGCGGAATACAGCGTCCGCCTGTTTGATCGGCTTTCCAAAAAACTGCGCATCACCCAGCAGGGCCGGCAGCTGCTGGCCTACGCTCGACGCATTGTCAGCCTGTTTGACGAAATGGAGCGGGATATGCGAGACGCCTCTTCCCCCAGCCTGCTGCGAGTCGGCGCCACCGTCACAGTGGGCGCGGGCCTGCTTCCCCAGCTGGCCGCTCGGCACGAGTCTTCGCAGCCTCAAGCCCAAATTCAAGCCTATGTGGACAACACCCAGGTAATCGAGCAAATGCTGCTACGGGGCGAGTTGGACCTGGCCCTGGTAGAGGGCTCCATATCCAGCCCGGAGCTGCTGACCGAACCAGTGGCTGAAGACGAGCTGACTCTGGCCTGCGGCCTCGACCACCCGCTGGCCGGCCAAAGCTGCGTCCGGCCAGAGCAGCTGGAGGGCCAAGCCTTCATCCTGCGGGAGCAGGGTTCGGGCGTCCGCGCTCGGTTTGAGCAATATTTAGAAGATCGTCGGATTCAAATCCGCCCCAAATGGGTTTGCCATTCCGCCGACGCTATCCTCAGCGCCGCCGCCGCGGGCCAGGGGCTGGCCGTGGTATCCAAGCTGTTGGCGGAGCCCTGGTTCCGTCAAGGGCTGCTGCGCCAGCTGCCGCTGGCGGACGCCTGCCTGACGCGCCAATTCTGCCTGGTCTGGCACAAAGACAAATATCTCTCCCCGCCCCTTTTGGAGCTGATGGAGCGGATCCGCGCCTGCCGGCCCGCCTAAACGGGCCGGCGGCTTTTTGTTCTTTGGGTTATTTCGGGTCGTAGCAACCGTGGTCCGGCGTCCGCCTGTCGTTGGCGGCGATTTCATAAAAGCGCCAGCCGCCGGAAAGATTATAGCAATCATAGCCCATGCCGGTCAGCATCCGGCAAGCCAGGTAGCTTCGCAGGCCGGAATGGCAGTGAATATAAACCGGCTTGGCCTTGTCGATTTCCCCGGCCCGCTGACGCAGCTCGTCCAGCGGGATATGAACAAAGCCCGGAATATGGCCCGCCTCCCGCTCCGAAGGCGTGCGCACGTCCAACAGAGTGGCGGAGCCGTCCCGCGGCAGGCCGGCCACGTCGTTCCAGAAGAAATTTTTCACCTGGCCGGTCAGCGTGTTTTCAATGACATAGCCCACAAAATTCACAGGGTCCTTGGCGGAGCCGAAGGGCGGCGCATAACAGAGCTCCAGCTCCGTCAGGTCCGAAGCCGTCATGCCGGCCCGGATGGCCACGGCCATCACGTCGCAGCGCTTGTCCACTCCGTCATAGCCTACCAACTGGGCGCCTAAAATTTTGCCAGAGCCCTTTTCATAGATGGTTTTAATGGAAATGCCGTGGCCGCCGGGATAATAAGAAGCGTGAGATTGGGAATAGGTATAGACCTTGTCATAACCCAAGCCGGCGGCCTGAGCCGTCCGCTCGTTGACGCCGGTCATGGCCACAGTCATATCAAAAATTTTGAGCACCGAGGAACCCTGGGTGTTTTTATATGCGCTGGGGACGCCGCAGATATTGTCTGCCGCAATACGCCCCTGTTTGTTGGCTGGGCCGGCCAAAGGCACATAGCCCTTGTTGCCGGTGACAAAATCCGTAATCTCAATAGCGTCGCCCACGGCGTAGACGTCCGGCGCAGAGGTTTCCATATGCTGATTGACCAAAATGGCGCCCCGCGGATTTAGCTCCAGACCGGCCGCTTTAGCCAGAGCCGTATCCGGCCGCACGCCCACGGACAATACGACCATATCCGTCTCCATCTCTCCCTGGCTCAGCTGGAGAGTCAGCTTGCCCCCTTGATCGCGGATGGCCTGGACGGCTTGGCCCAGCCGCAGTTCCACTCCCTGGTCCCGCAGATAGCGATGGACCTCGGCGGCCATATCCCCGTCCAGCGGAGCGATCACATGATCTGCCAGCTCCACAATGGTCACGTTCAGGCCGGCTTTTTTCAGATTTTCCGCCATTTCCACGCCGATATAACCGCCGCCTACCACAACGGCGCTCTCCGGAAATTCCTCGTCCAAGAAATCCCGAATTTTCATGGTGTCGGGAATATTCCGCAAAGTGAATACCCGAGGGCCGTCGGCTCCTTCCATGGGCGGAACCAGCGGCGCCGCGCCGGGCGAGAGGATCAGCTTGTCATAGCTCTCGGTATATTCCCCCTCCGGGCCCTTTACCGTCGCCGTTTTGGCCTGGGTATCCACGCCGATTACTTCGCTGTTCGTCCGCACGTCCACATTGAACCGGCTGCGGAAACTCTGAGGGGTCTGCAAGGTCAGTTCGGATTTCTTTTTGATTTCGCCGCCGATATAATAGGGCAAGCCGCAGTTGGCGAAGGAAATATATTCGCCTCGCTCGAACATGATAATTTCCGCCTGCTCGTCCAGCCGGCGCAGGCGGAAGCGCCTCCCGCCACGCCGCCTACAATCAATACTTTCACAAAAATTCCTCCTCATCTTGAACCGCGTTCCAACATTGTATTCAGTTTATCATATCCGCCCTGCAAAAGTAAACTGTTTCCTTGCCGAAACCAGCCCCTTTTCTTTTCTCCGGTTTTCGTTTTATCCTATACCCTTTCGGCATATCCCCCTATACCGGATAAGTATTTGATCTTTTCTCCCAAGAGGCTTATGCTGGCGATAGCAGGGAATGATTCTCTTTTGTCCCGCCGAGGGGAGTCTTGACTTAGAGCGCGCTTCAAGTATTATAATAATTGGGCTTTTGCTCTGAGAAAATCATTGCCCAAAAGGAGAAATCGCTTATTATGGCAGACGACAAGAAGACACAATTGTTCCGAAGCGCCCCCATTCCCAGGGCGGTGGCGCTGCTTTCCATCCCCACAGTGGCCAGCAGCCTGGTAACGCTGGTCTATAGCTTGGCGGACACCTTTTTTGTGGGGTTAATCAACGACCCAGTGCAGACGGCGGCGGTGACGCTGGCCTCCACCGTAACGCTGGCTTTCAACGCGGTAAACAACCTGTTTGGCGTGGGCGCTTCCAGCATGATGAGCCGAGCTCTGGGCCGAGACGATATGCCCACCTTGCGGCGCAGCTCCGCTTTCGGTTTTTATGGCGCGCTAATTTGCGGCATTTTCTTCTCCCTGGCCTGTGCTGGGCTGATGCAGCCGCTACTGAACCTGCTGGGCGCAGACGCCGTCACCGGTCCGGCCACTCAGCGTTATCTGTTCTGGACGGTGTCCATCGGCGCGGCTCCCTCCATTCTCAATGTGGTGATGGCTTATCTGCTGCGGTCGGAGGGCGCCACCCTACACGCTAGCATAGGGACCATGAGCGGCTGTCTGCTCAATATCCTTCTGGACCCGTTGTTTATCCTTCCCTCCGGCTTTGGCATGGGGGCGGAGGGCGCGGCGCTGGCCACCTTGATTTCCAACTGCGCGGCGGTGCTCTATTTCATGGGGTATCTGTTCTTGAAGCGAAATTCCACCTATGTGTGTATTTCGCCCAAGGAATTTACTTTGAAAAGAGAGATCGCCGGCGGCGTGTGCGCTGTGGGCGTGCCCGCTTCCATCCAAAATCTGCTCAACGTGGTCAGCCACATGGTATTGAACAACCTGGCGGCCCCCTTTGGCGCGGCGGCTTTGGCCGCCATGGGCATTGCCTCCAAGGTCTGTATGATGCCTATGTATGCTTCCAGCGGTATTTCGCAAGGCGTCATGCCGCTGATCGGCTATACGTACGCCGCCAGAATGTCGAACCGGATGAAAAAGGCCGTTTCTTTTACCGCCAAATTGTCCCTCTCCTTCTTGGTTGCGGCAGCTTTGGTTTGCAGCCTGTTTTCCCGGGCTATCACCTCCGCTTTTATCTCCGATCCCGAAACAATCGCCTATGGAAGCGTATTCATCCGGGGCATGGTGCTGGCGATTCCCTTCCTCTCTATGGATTTTCTGGCGGTGGGCGTATTCCAGGCGGTAGGCAAGGGATATCTCTCTCTTTTCATGGCCATTTTGCGCAAAGCCGTGCTGGAGATTCCCGCCTATTATCTGCTCAATCGGCTCTGGCCCCTCACCGGCCTTTCCTTCGCCCAGCTGTTGGCCGAATCCGTCATGGCCGCCGTCGGCGCCGTTTTGCTGCTGCGTTTCCTCCAAACCCTGCCGCAGGAGAAACAGGAACAGCCGGCGGCGACCCAAAGCTGACCGCTTCTCGGCAAAACCGCGCCCCCGGCTCTGCTCAACTTCAATTTACCCTTGTTTGATTTTCATTTTTAGGAGGAACGATTTATGAAAATTTTAGTTCTCAACGGCAGTCCCCGGCCCAACGGCGCCACCTCCGCCATGGCGGAGGCTTTTGCCCAAGGCGCCCGCCAGGCGGGCCACGAGGTAGACGTGGTCGCCGTCTGCCAAAAGAAAATCGCCGGCTGCCTGGCCTGCGAATACTGCCATACCAAAGGCGGCAAGTGCGTTCAGCAGGACGATATGCAACAGATTTACCCCTTGCTGGACCAGGCGGAAATGCTGGTTTTGGCCTCGCCCATCTATTATCACAACATTTCCGGCCAACTCAAATGCGTTGTGGACCGGATTTACGCCTTGGACAAACCCAAGAATCTGAAAAAAATCGCTATGATCTTGAGCTCTGGCAGCCCGGAGATGTATGAAGGCGCAAAATTCTCTTATGAAGGCGATTTTCTGGATTACCTGAAGCTGGAGGGAATGGGAATCTTCACGTCCTTCGGCAAACAGAACAAATCGCCGGAGAAGCTGGAGGAGCTTCGGGCCTTCGGCGCCAGCCTGCAATAAAAAACTGCGCCCGCAGGGCGCTCCATCGGAGGGATTCTGTATGAACGCAAGAGAATTTTTAGAGGGCGAAAAAAAGCTGGGCTTCGGTTGCCTGCGTCTGCCTCACGCGACAGACAACCCCAGCGACGTGGACGTTCCGCTGATGGAGCGCATGGTAGACGAATTTCTGGCCGCCGGGTTTCGCTATTTTGACACCGCCTATTCCTATCTCAACTACAAAAGCGAGCTGTTTGTCAAACAGACCTTGATCAGCCGCTATCCCCGGGATTCCTATATCCTAACCACCAAGCTGCCCTGCCTGGAGCTGAAGGAAGGTTCAGACCCTTCCGTCTATTTTGACGAGCAGCTGCAAAAATGCGGCGTGGATTTTTTCGACTTTTATCTGCTGCACAGCCTGAACGCCTCCGTCTATCAGCTGGCCAAAAAGCTGGGCTGCTTTGAAGAGCTCCGCCGCCGCCGGGCGCAGGGGCAGGCTCGTTTTGTGGGTTTTTCATTCCACGATACCGCCGAAACCTTGGATCTCATCCTGACGGAGCAGCCGGATATCGACGCGGTGCAAATACAGCTGAATTATCTGGATTGGGAAAACCCTGTCATCCAGTCCAAAGCCTGCTTGGAGGTCTGTCGCAAACACGGCAAGCCGGTTATCGTCATGGAGCCCGTCAAGGGCGGCAGTCTGGCCAATGTTCCAAAGGCCGCCCAAGAGCAGATGGAAGCCAGCCGACCGGACGCAAGTCCCGCCGCCTGGGCTCTGCGGTTCGCCGCCAGCCAGCCTGGCGTCGCCATGGTTCTCTCCGGCATGGGCGACTTGGACCAGATTCGGCAGAACGCCGCCTTGATGAAAAATTTTGAGCCTCTGTCTGCGGACGAATTCCAGTTGCTGCAGCGCTGCGCCAATCTTGTCCGGGCTTCGGTGGCCGTTCCCTGCACTGGCTGCGCGTATTGCGCCGACGTTTGTCCGCAGCGGCTGCCTATCCCCCGTTATTTCGCCCTGTACAACGAACACAAGCGGGACGGCTGGCAAGCCAACGCCAAAAAACGATATTGGGAGCTGGCCCAGACCCATTCCCTTGCCTCCTCTTGCGCCGGCTGCCGCCAATGCGAGGCTAAATGTCCCCAACATTTGACCATTGCCGACTTCATGGCCCAAGTCTCCGCTCAATTCGATCCGGCGCCGGCAAACGCCGGCGGGCAATCGGCCAAGCTGGGTTGATTCTTTCCCATGCGACGGACGTCGTTTCCTTTTTTACATCTTTTCCAAGCACAACGCCTCCGGGTTTCGGAGGCGTTGTGCTTGATGAAAATTTTTCTTTTTCAAATTTCTCTGTAACGAAAGGCTGAATGAGCGGATATAACAAGGGAAAGGAGGCGAAGGCTTTGGAAGATATGGAGGCGGTATACCGGCAGCACGCCCAAACGGTTTATAAATTTCTGCTGTCTCAATGCCGCGACGGAGACCTGGCGGAGGAGCTGACACAGGAGACCTTTTACCAGGCCATGCGCTCCGTCGGCCGCTATGACGGCGGATGCAAAATCTCCGTTTGGCTGTGCCAAATCGCCAAACACCTGTGGTATCAGCGCCTGCGAAAGCAGAAAAACGCCCCCTTGTCCCTGGAGGAGGCGGAAGAGCCTCTGGTTCCCTCGGCGGAGGACTGCGCGCTGGCCCGGCAAGATCAGCTGGAGCTGCTGCGGCAGATTCACGCTCTGCCTCCAGACGCTCGAGAGGTTTTATACCTGCGGGCCTTCGGCGGTCTGTCCTTCCGGGAGATTGGCGACGTGACGGGCCGCACGGAAAACTGGGCTCGGGTAACCTTTTACCGAGGCAAGGAAAAACTGAAAAAAGGAGCGGAAGGCCATGAATGTTGAACAAAACCCATCCCCGGCTCTGCCCTGCGCCGTCGTCCGGGATCTGCTGCCCCTGTATCTGGAAGGGCTGACCAGTCCCCAGACCGACCAAGCGGTGGAAACTCATCTGGAACTCTGTCCCAACTGCGCCCAATACAAAGCGGCCTTGACCGCGCCCCTCTCTTCGCCGGAGCAGACGGCGGACCAAAGAGAGCCGGATTATTTGAAAACCATCCGCCGCCGCGGACTGCGCCGAACCGTCCTGACGGCGTTTGGCGTCGTTTTGGCGATGCTGCTCCTCTTTTGCGCCAAACTGTTCTATATCGGAAGCCCCGCCCAAGCGGAAGAGCTGCTCTGGCGGACGGAACAGCAAAAAGAGGATTGTCTGACTTTGTTCGTCTCCACTTCCTCTTCCGGCGCCGCGTTCCGGGGGTGGCAGGTGGAGCGCCAGGGCGATACCGCGGTCATTTCCCTCCGAAAGACCTTGGCCTCTTCCCTATTCGGCGGTTCCGGGCAGGCGGCTATGGACATTCCCTTGGAAGACCTTCGCCAAATCGAGCTGTGCGGCGCTCTCGTCTGGCAGGATGGAGAGAGTATTCCCCGGGAAACCTGGCTGGCCTGGCAGGCCGCGACCCCTTATACCGGAGACGCCGCCGCTTTAGGCAAACTGGCCCAAGCGCTGAATGTCGGCGCTTTATGCGGCGATTTCACAAGCAGCCTGCAAACCGACGAGGCCCCCTACGCCTGGACCCTCCATTTTTCTCAGGTTCCGCAGGACGCCCCGCTTCTGGACCGGCAAATGGAGCGGCTGGCCTACCAGATGCTGGCCTTGGTGGACAATCTGGAGCAGGTGCGCTGGACCTATCCCCAATACGGCGGCCATCAGGTCAGCCGGACGCTCACGCTTCAGCAGGCCGATTACCGGCTTTCCGTCTACAACAGCCGACAAGAGCGGCTAAAGAGCTACAGCCAATCCCCCGCCGACCTGGAGCGGCTGCGGCAAACGGTGGCCGCCGAAGATTTCCCCATCAACCCATAGCGGCCCAAGCAAAAACCTCCGGGATTTTTACAAAACCGGAGGTTTTTCTTTTATATGGCGCCCTGTTTGTAAAACCGGATCACAAAGTGACCTCCCGGACCGGCTACGGCGGTCAGGTCGGCGTTCTGGCCGTCTAAAAAGCTGCGGGCCATGGCTAAACCGATGCCAACGCTTCCCTCGCCGGCGTTTTTGCCTCGGTAAAACCGGTTGAAGATATAGGGCAAATCTTGCCGGGAAATGCCGGGACCGGAATCCAGAATGACGATTTGCGTATACAGGGCGGTGTCCCGAATTTCCGCCTGGATGCGTCCGCCCTTCGGCGTGTGCTCCATGCAGTTTTTCAGGATATTCACCAAGGCCTCCGCCGTCCATTGCCGGTCGCACAGCAGGACGGCGTCGGTATCGCCTCGAATTTCCGTCTGAATCTCTTTGAGCTCCAGAGGAATTTGAATGGGCGCCAGGGCTTCCCGGAGCAGCTTGCCCGCCGGCTCCTGCCGCCGCTGAAATCGAATGACGCCGGCGTCCAGCTTGGCCAGCTTGAGCAGAGAGGAAACCAGCCATTCGATGCGCTGAAGCTGGGTATGGATGCTGCGGGTAAATTGCTGCCGTTTTTCCGCCTCCAACCCTTCCTCCCGCAACAAATCGGTCATCACCACCATGGAGGTGATCGGGGTTTTCAGTTGATGAGAAATATTCGATATGGCGTCGGCCAGAGCCTGGCGCTCCCGCTCCATCTGGTCCTTCTGTTCGGAGAGGCGCAGCACCACCTTATAAATTTCCGTCCGCAGCAGGCTGAGCTCGCCCTCCTGATGCGTGCGGATATCCAGAGAAAAATCGCCGGAAGCCGCTTGCTGCAAATAGTCGTTGAGCTGCGCGATCTGCCGATACCGCCGCCCCGTGAAAAACAGAGAAAAGGCCGTCAGCAACAGAAACCCGCACAGGGCGGCGGCAGCCGCTTGAGGCGCCCACTGATAGATGGCGGCGGATATCAGCGCCGAAAAGCCCAGCATGACCAGCGTATAAATCCAAATTTCCCGGTTGCGAATCATAACCCTTCGCCTCGCTCAATTTTATACCCCACGCCCCGGACCGTTTTGATGATCTGGGGTTTCTGGGGGTCCTGCTCCAGCTTTTCTCGGAGCCTTTTGATATAAACCGTCAGCGTATTGTCGTTGACAAAATCCCCGGCCACGTCCCAAATACCCTCCAGCAGCTGGCCTCGGGTCAGCGTCTGGCCTGGGTGATTGAGAAAGGTCAACAGCAGCCGATACTCCAAGGCCGTCAAAATCACTTCTTCTCCGTTTTTCCAAACCTTGGCTTCGCCGACGTTCACCCGCACCGGCCCCAGGGAAACGGCGGCTTTGCTCCCTTCCCCTCTGCGGTACCGGCGCAGCACCGATTTGATGCGGCTGATTAGTTCCCGCACCCGGAATGGTTTGGAAATATAATCGTCGGCGCCCATATCCAGCCCCATCACAACGTTGACCTCGTCGTCCATGGCCGTCAAAAAAATCACGGGGGAATCCCCCAGCTGTTTGGCTCGGCGGCACAAGTCGTAGCCGCTGCCGCCGGGCAGGGTTAAATCCAGCAGGTACAAATCGAAATTTTCCTTTTCCATAGCCGCCAAAGCGCCGGGGCAATCGCCGCGCGTCGTTACCTGATACCCCTCTTGCGTCAGCGAATATTCCAGCCCCATAGCGATAGCGCCGTCGTCTTCAACCAAAAGAATACGCTCCATAACAAAGCCCCTCTCTTTCGCCGTCCTTCGATTTGGCGCAGTAAAACAGAATCCCGTTGCGTCTATTATAATAACCCTGGCCTCTTTCCGTCAACTGGCGATTACCCGCCGTCGATCTTTTTCCGCTTTCTTTGCAAAACTCTTGTGGGATCAACGCTTGTAAATGATTATCCTTTTACAGATATTTTTCTGTCTTATTTTGCGTCTGCGAAAGTATACCGGTATTTCTCGGCCCTTTCCCTTGCGTTCCCGCCGCGCTTGTTGTACAATGCGCCTGTAAAAAAACAGGGCCTGTGGCCCGGACAGGAGTCTTCTATCGTGCGTAAACAAAAGAGCGCTCTTTTCGAATTTGTCCAGCTCGCCGCCGGCTCGGCGTTGGTGGCGCTGGGCGCCTATTTTTTCAAATTTCCCAACCATTTTTCCTTTGGCGGCGTCACCGGTTTGGCGGCGGTCGCCTCTACCTGGCTGCCCGTCAGCCCGGCGGATTTTTCTTTTCTGGCCAATATGGCGCTGCTGGCCGTAGGCTTTGCTTTTTTGGGCAAGAGCTTTGGGTTGAAAACAGCCTATGCCAGCTTGCTCAACAGCCTGCTGCTCTCGCTGCTGGACCGACTTTGCCCCCTCTCTTCCCCGCTGACCGACCAACCCATTTTGGAGCTGGCCTTCGCCATCGCTCTGCCCGCTTTGGGGGCCGCTCTGCTGTTTGACGTGGGCGCTTCGGGCGGCGGCACAGACGTAATCGCCCTGATCTTAAAAAAATATTCCGGCGTCAGCGTGGGCAAAGCCCTGTTTTGCAGCGATTTGCTCTTCGTTCTGCTGGGCGCCATGGCGTTCGGCGTGGAGGCTTTGCTCTTTTCCTTCGCCGGGCTGATCGTCAAATCCCTGGTCGTCGATCAGCTGGTCGCCTCCATGCGCCAGGTGAAATACCTCAACGTCGTTTGTTCCAAGCCCGAGGCGCTCTGCCAATTTATCACCAACCAGCTGCGCCGCAGCGCCACAGTGACAGAGGGAAAGGGCGCTTTCACCGGCGAAGCCCGCTGGATTTTGTTCACCGCAATGACCCCTGGCGAGGCCCTGCGGCTCCGCCAGTTTATCCGGCAAACCGATCCTTCCTCCTTCGTCATGACCGCCGCCAGCGAAGTGATGGGCCGGGGATTTTGAACGAAAAAAGGCCGTTTATCCTATTTTGGATAAACGGCTTTCTATTTATGAATGTTATGGATTTCGCCCTCCTTATGGCCGACGCCAAAGGTCAAGCCCGAAATGAAAATCGCCTGCTTCTCCCCTTCCGGTTTCAGAGCTTGCAGCAAGAACCCCCGAAAAATCCATTTCTCCTTCTCTCCTGTTTCACAAAAGACGCGGGACTTTTGCAGCCCCGCGCCTTTTCGATTTTACAGAGCGACCACATTTTCCGCCTGGGGCCCCCGCTCGCTGGAAGCCACCTCAAGGCTGACCCTCTGGCCCTCGTTCAGGGTTTTATACCCTTCCGCTTGGATGGCGGAGAAATGGACGAAAACGTCCTCGCCGGCGTCGGTTGTAATAAAACCGTAGCCCTTCTCCGCGCTGAACCATTTTACTGTTCCTGTCGTGCTCATATTGCGCGCCTCCAAATAAAATATTATACAGCCGGCCCCAAAGAAGACCGGATGAAAAAAACACATACTTCTGCAAATCATCGTGCCATCAATGATTTGCAGAAATATGTGAAAATCAGTCCAACACTTGAATTACAGGTTTAGTATACTCCAATCATTTTGAAATATCAAGAGGTTTATGCTGAAAAAAACGCCCCGCCGGCGCAGGTTCTCTCCGGCAGAGCGTTTTCTTCGGCGAGCGTCAAAGCGCCCGCAGCTGATTCAGCGTCTGATTGATCACATTTTGGGGCACATACCGGGAAGCCATATTCATGGCCTGGTTCAGCGGCATATTCCAGGCTCGACGCAGCATCGTCTGATTGCGGAACAGAACCGGAAACTGCCGCTGCATCAACGCCCGCGCCTGAGGGTTGTTCAATACTTCGCCCACTGTGATCTGGTTGTTTCTCAGATTCAAACCATCGCCTCCTGCCAATCAATTCCCTCCATTCTATGCAAAAGGGGCGGCCGGCGCGCCTTTTTTTCAAACGCTCTTTCATACGATAAGGCAAAGCCTCAGCGGCCTGTGGCGGCGGCCAGCGTTTTTTTCGCCACAGCGCCTGCAACTCGGCTGCCGCTGCCGCTGTTTTCCACCAAAACGATAAAGGCAAAGGGGTATTCCTCGCTGCGCAGAAAACCGGCGAACCAGGCGTGAGGCGTCTCGCCGCCGTTTTCCGCCGTGCCCGATTTGGCGCAAAGCTCCAGCCCTGCCAAATTGCCCTCGCCATAGCTGTCGACCACATTGTCCCGCATCATCTGAGCCAGCTGGTCCGCCGTGGCTTGGCTCATCATTCGTCCTGCGGATTTCGTCCGATACCAGTGGGTTTTCCAGCCTCCCTCTGTGGCGGCGCTGAGCAGCAGCTGCGGCCGGGCCGCCTGTCCTCCGTTGGCCGCCGCCCCCATGAAGACCATCATGGAGCAGGGGTTGACCAAGTCTTGTCCTTGGCCCACGCCGGACCAAGCCAAGGCGCCTGGGTCCGTTTCGTCGAAGACAAAGGAACCCCGGGCGACAGGGGCGCCGTCTACGGAAAAAGATTCGGTCAGGCCAAATTCCCGGCAGCGCTTTTCCAGCTCTTCGGCGCCGATTTCCACCGCCAGCTGACCGTAGACGCAGTTACAGGATTTCGTAAACGCCTGGCCGATGGTCAAGTCCCCATGAGCCTGGGAACAAGTAATCTGCGCGCCGCCGATTTCAATCCGGCCTTCGCAGCGGAAGGTCCGTTGAAACAAGTCTGGGACGACGTCGATGGCCGCCGCCGTTGTGACAGCCTTGAAAATCGACCCCGGAACCACCGACGCCCCCAACAGCCGGTTGACGAACACGCCTTCATAGGCCGGGTCGTCGTCCCGAATCTCCGGCGGGTTCTGGGGGTCGAAGGAGGGCGAGGAAACCATGCACAAAATCTCGCCGGTTTTATAATTGTAGATTCCCACCGTCCCCCGCCGGCCGTCCAGAGCGCTGTAGGCGGCGGCGCAGAGCTGGGCGTCCAAGGTCAACGTCAAATCCTGTCCGCCGCCGTTGACTCCAGTAATGGGGTTATAACCGGCCAGCTTGCCGGCGAAGCGGGTCTGGACGCCCGAACCCACCCGGCCCTGGGCGTCGCCTACGGCGTGCATCGTGCCCAACCGGACGGCCCAGCTGTCGTGATACTGCCGTCTTCCCTCCGCCGTCTGAACCAAAACTTGACCGTTTCGGTCCAGCACCCGGCCTCGGCTCAAACCGCCGTCGGCGTATAGATGTCGATTGGCCGGAAAAGAGGCCCATTGGCTCCCCTGGACAAAGAAGCGGAAGGTAAAAACGCCTAACCCCAAAGCCAGCAGGCCGGCCAGCAGCAGGCAGAAAAGGGACCGTTTTTCAATCTTCTTCATATTCCTCCTCCAACTCCCGTCGAATGGTTCGCCGGTTTTGCAGGCGGATGGCAAAGCTGGCGTTCTGCCTGGTGTCGGCGGCCTTCAAAAAGGCCAGCAGCCCCCAAGCGCTAATCATGCTGGAGCCGCCGTGGGAAATGAAGGGCAGCGTCACGCCGGTTAGCGGCAGCAGGTCTGTCGAACCGAAGATATTGAGCATACTCTGAAAAACCAGCAGCGAGGAGGCGGCGCAGGCGGCGATGGTATAAAAGCTGGAGCGTCCTGCCTTTGTGGCGCGGACGGCGAAGACCGACAGGGTAATCAGGCCCCCTACGGCCAGCAACGCGATAATCAGCCCCCACTCCTCGCAGAGCATTCCAAAAACCAGGTCGGTGTCGGCGGCAAAGATATTTTTCAGCCAGCCCCGGCCCGCTCCCACGCCGATGAGGCCGCCGGAAGCGGCGGCGCTCATGGCCCTGGTTTGCTGAAAACCGGCGCCGCTGGCGTCCTGCCACACATGGCCCCAGACGGCGAAACGATTGGCGATATAGGGCTTAAAGCGCAGAACCATCATGCCCGCAAAGGCCGCGCCGCCGCAAATCAGGGAGAGCGTGGCAAAATCCCCGGAGCGCAAATAGGCAATGACCAAAAACGTGACGAAAAAAATGGCGGCGGAGCCGAAATCCCGCATCAGGGCCAAGCAGCCCAAGCAAAAGCCGGAAAACAAAATAAAGCCATAGAGATTGCGCCGGGCGAATAGCCTGTCCAGCGTGGCGGAGCCGGCATAGACAAAGGCGATTTTAATCAGCTCTGAGGGTTGGACGCTGAAACCAAACAAAGAAATCCAGTTGCGGGCGCCGTGGTTGACCCCGGCGACGGCCAAATTGACCGCGAAAAGCGCCACAGCCACAGCCCCCATGAAATGCCGCAGCTTCACCGCACGGCGCAAATCCCGCAGATAAAAGCCCAAAGCCAGAAAGCCCAACACCCCTATAACGACGGCCAGCAGCTGCTTGAGCGCCGCTTCCGGCGCGGAAGAAGAGACGACGGCCAGCGACAGCGTACACAGAAAAAAGGCCACGATTTCCATCTCGAACCCCACCCGGCGCAGAGCCCGCAAAGCGCAGACATAGCACCACATCAAGCAGCACAGGCCGAAAAAAGCCAAGGGAATCTGGACACTCCAATCCGGCCCCTGGACCACGGCGAACTGGAGCACTGTGAGCAGCTGAAAAAAGGTCAGAATCACCAGGGAGGCCCAGGGGGAAACCGGCTTTGTCTGCCGCCGGCCGGAAAGCTCCGCCATCCGCCGGGAGGCGGGCGCTCTCTGAAACTCCAGGTCCACCCCGCCCACCGTCAGGACGTCTCCATAGCGCAAGGGCGTTTTCCCTTCAATCTCCTGACCGTTGACCTGCGTGCCCCCTTTGCTGCCCAGATCCATCGCTTCCCACTTCCCCTGGTCGTCCCGGATCAACGCCGCGTGGGAGCGGGAGATTGTGGGATAATCCACGACCAGATCTGCGCTGGCCGCCCGGCCCAAGGTGTTTTCCCAATGGGTGATCGGCAGACGGATTCCCTCAGGCAGCCGCAGGCAAGCCCAGGTTTCCACCGGCGTTTTCACCTGCGCCAGGGACCGCAGCACATCCAACAGCAGCCCTAAGGCCAGCAGCGGCGCCGCCCAACGAAATATGCCGGTATACCAGGGCCCCGCCTGGGGATACGCTTGCAAAAAATCAAAAATCGGCTGAAATAAAATCTGTATCTGTTCCATAGGATTGTACCTCAATGGGAAGGCGCGGCTATTTGCGCCGCGGAAGCTCCCTCTGTCCGACGAACTGCTTAGGTCCTCTGAACGTCTGCAAGTTGCAGACATTTAGGCGCGACGACTGACCATATTATAATTATTATATATATCATACCATTCTCCCTCGCAATCGTCCAGCTGAAAATCGCCGGAAAACGCGCCTCAGCGGCGGCCCTGCCCTTTTGTCGAAAATTTCTGGACATTCCGGCGGCGCCATGATACGATAGGAAAAATTGAGAACAAACTTGTTTTCGGCACGGCGGCAGGGGCGGCGAGCCGGCAGCCTCCGCTGGATTTCAGCATAGCGACGGATGAAAAAACAGACGGAAACGCTCGAGCTCCTGCGCTTTGCCAACCTCCCTGGCTTCGGCCGGCTGATCGAACGACAATCCCCTTTTACACGGGAAGATAACCGAAGGAAACGGCGGCGAAACCATGAGCATTCTGACTGTTCGGCTGGACCCTGAGCGGAAACAGCCTTATTATTTCCAGCTTTACCAAGCGATTTTGCAGGAAATTCAAAACGGCGGCCTGGCCGCCGGAGAAAAATTGCCCTCCAAGCGAACGCTGGCCCAACGCCTTTCCGTCAGCGTCAATACGGTGGACTCCGCTTACCAAATGCTTACGGTGGAGGGGTATCTGCGGGCGGCGGACCGCAGCGGCTTCTATGTCCAGCCACTGGCCCGGCTGACGCCGCCGGCAGAAGAGGAACCCCTTTGCCCGCCTCCGGCGCCGCAGCCCAGCTGCGAATTCAACTGCGCCGCCGGTTCTGTGGATACCGACGCCTTCCCCTTTGAAACCTGGTCCCGGCTGAGCCGCAGCGTAATGTATCGCCAACCTCAGTTGCTGCACCATGGGGACCCGCAGGGAGACCTGGAGCTTCGCCAGGCCCTGTGCCGGTATCTGCGGCAGGCCCGGGGCGTCCGATGCAGGCCGGAGCAGATGATTATCGGCGCCGGTATGGAATATCTGCTGATGGCGCTGTGTTGTCTTCTGCCGGAGGACACGCTGTTCGCCATGGAGGAACCGGGTTATCCCAAGGCGGCTCAGGCCGTCCGAAACAGCGGCAGGCGGCTGGTCCACATCCCTTTGGAAGGGGGCGGAATGTCTGCGGAGCTGCTGGAGCAAAGCGGCGCTCAGTGCGCTTATCTCACCCCCTCTCACCAGTTTCCCACCGGCTCGGCGACGCCTGCGGGCCGGCGGAGCCAGCTGCTGCAATGGGCCGCCGCCGCGCCGGGCCGCTATCTGATTGAAGACGATTACGACAGCGAATTTCGCTACAGCGGCCGGCCCATCCCCGCCCTCCAGGGGGCGGACCGCCGCGGCCAGGTGATTTATTGCGGCACCTTTTCCCGCAGCATAGCGCCCTCCATCCGCATCGCCTATCTGGCGCTTCCTCCCAGCTTGCTGCCGCTATACCGCCGGCGGTTTTCTCTGCAATCCTCCACGGTCTCCCGGTTTGAGCAGCATACTTTGGGGCGCTTTATCCAGGAAGGTTTTTACGAGCGGCATTTGAACCGAACGCGGAACCTCTACAAAAAACGCCGGGATTTGCTGATCGACCAGCTGAAACAGACCGCCGCCGGCCCCTGGATTGAGATCCTGGGCGCTGAAGCGGGGCTGCATCTGCTGCTGCGGCTGACCAACGGCTTGAGAGAAGAGGAAATGCTGGAGCGGGCCCGCGGGCAAGGCGTCGCGCTGACGGGCCTTTCCGCCTATTACCAAGACCCGACCCTGGCGCCGGAGGCCCACGTTCTGTGCGGCTACGCTCACATCCCCCAGCAAAAAATCCCCGCCCTGGCCCAGGCCCTGGGCCGAGCCTGGACCATTTGAACCCAAATACAATCCAAAAGGAGTTTTCCTGATGAAAGACTATGTCCCCTCTGTCCTTTGCCGACAAATGACGTCGTTTTTGGACTGCCCTTGTCAACCCTTTGGCCCCATGCGAGACGACGGTCCGCTGATCGACGCTTGGCGGGCCGCTCGAATGCAGGGCGAAAAGGAGGGCTTCACCCCAGTAATCGTCGCCGCAGACGAAACTCTGTGGGAATGCCTGACCATGGCCGTCGACCCGGCGAAGGACATGGCGTTCGACCTGGAGCAGGTCCGAGCTTATCGGAAAGAACTCTTAAAAAATCCTCTGCCCGTAGCGGAGGACTATTTCCAGTATCGCCTGGACCGGATGAAGCGAGAGGCTGCAGAAGACGGCGTCGATTTTCTGAAAACCGTCATAGGTCGGGCGGGCCCAGGGGAAACCGTCGCCGCCTTCAGCGGCTATTGGGATTTTGACGCTCCCGGGCGGACAAAAGAAGCGATTCTGGCCAAAATCCCTACGCCCAACCCCTGGCAGGTTTTCGCCTGGCTGCCTATGGGCGGCTGGAACGACTGCCCTGGCGAATTGGAAATGATGACGGCGGCGCAAGATTGGTTCCGGCGCTTTGGCGCGGTCCCCGCTGTTCTGGCCTGCGACACCCTGGAATTTGCCCTGAATTTCCCCGTCCCCGCCGGCCGGTCCATGGACCTGGCTCTGGAGCACTATGCCTTCTGCCCGGACCGAGCGCTCCAAAGCGGCCCAGACGACAACGTCGCCACATTGGCGGCCACGCTGGAGCAATCCTCCGTCTGGTATTTTTGGTGGGATTAAATCGTCCTTCTTCCGCCGAAGCCGGCTCAGAAGAACGCGCAAAAAAACAGCCCTTTATAGGGCTGTTTTTTAGTCCTCCTCCGAAGGCTGAACCATCAAATGCTCCAGGCTTTCCAAAGGAATCTCGGCCAGGCGTCCGCCGGCGCTTTCCGTGCTGACCACGCTTTCATCCAGGCATAAATAGAGGGTATCCTCTCCAATGGCAAAGGCGCTGTCCTGCTTCTGAAACGAAAAGTCGTCTACAGAAATATTCTCTATCTGGTTTTCATCCATCCAAAGTTGAATCTGCCGCTTCACTTCCTGCTCCGCTTCGCTTGCGTCGGCGAACAGGTCCGCCAGTTTGACCAGCCATCCTGTGGTACAGTCAAAGGTTTCGGCGCTGTAAACCGTCTTTTCTTTGCCGTTGACGTCCAGATACCGATAGGAACGGGATAGGCTGATTCGCTGGCCGGCAGCCTGGCGAATCTGATAATCAAAATCCACCCGGTATTCCAGCTCGAGCTGCTGAGCGCTCTGCCAGCTTTCGCCGTAATAAGCCTTGATCTGGTTGAAATAACTCTCGCAGTCCTGCTGTAAAACGCTGAGCTCTGCCCGGTAATGCTGGTTGATCTTTTCCAGAATGGGGGCTTTGTCTCCCTCCGCCTCAAATTGGGGAAGCGACACGCGGTAAATCGCCGCCTGCTCGCCGGAGGGCAGGCTCAGCTTTTTTTCATACAAAAGCTCTCGGGCCTGATAAACCTGGACCGGAGCGCCGGACTCTGTTTCCGCCGGGGCGACGCTATCCTCCTGCGGCGTTGGTTGGGGCTGGCTGAAGCCGCCCACCGCGCAGCCGCCGCACAAGCAAGCCAAGGCCAGCGTCCCTGCGGCCAAAGCGCGCCCAACGGTTTTTTTCAATCTGGTAACTGGCATAAAAGGCTCCTTTCCAAGAGCCGGCCGCCGCTTTTCGCTGTCTTGGGGGCCGGTCCTCGTCGACGCGACGAAACAGAAGCAAAGCGCTTTTTCCATTGCGTCGACGATACGCATTATAGACGTTTTGAGCCTGTCCGTCAACATTTTAGAGGAAAAGAACGAAAAACGCCGGCGTTTGCCGGCGTTTCCGTCTTCTGGCGGAGGTTTATTTTCCGCCGTTCGCTTGAACCAGCTCCAGGAAATAGGAAAACAACGGCGCCATATCCGGCGTGCGTTCGTCCCGCATGGTATTGGTCAGCCGTTCGGGGTGCCACTGGACGCCAAACAGAGGCAGACTTTCATGCTCATAGGCTTCAATCACCCCGTCCGGGGCCTCGGCGGCCAGCTTCAGGCCAGGCGCCAGCCGGCGGACCGCCTGGTGATGGGTGCTATTGACCAAAAATTCCGTTCCCAACAGCCTTTCCACAAAAGAGCCTGGCACGGCTTTCACACTGTGCCGCAGCTCGTAGCTGCTGTGAAACAGCCCCTTTTGATGCGCCAAATCCTGATACATATCGCCGCCCAAATAGACGTTGAGCAGCTGCTCGCCCCGGCAAATACCCATCACGGCCTTCCCCTGGGCCAGAAATTCCTTGAGAAGGGCATACTCAAACTCGGTCCGAGGCGTATCCACCTTCACGGTGTCGTTGTAAATCGATTCGCCGAATAAATCCGGCTCGATATCCGGCCCGCCTGCCAACAGCAGGCCGTCGCACAGATGAGAAAGCTCTTTGGCGCACTGCTCTCCGCCCAGAATGGGCGCAGCGCCGGCGGCGGCAATCGCCCGGGCATAAGCCGACGGGCTGTAATGGGCCCGCTGCTCTGTAGGCATGACATAAGAATCGGTGGGAATTAAAATCGTCAGTTTTCCGTCAATCATGGTCGCAGCCTCCTGGCTTTTGAGTTTTTGAATGGGTCTTGGGGTTTGCGTTTTTAACTATACCATTCGCCTTGGGGGTTTGCAAGGGCTTTTCCGCTTCCGGCCTGTCAAGGCAGTTTTAGAGCGCAAAAAACAGGGCGGCTTTGCCGCCCTGTTCAAAAAACGCATCAAACGCCTGACGATCAATTCAATACGATGTCGTAAATGCCGTAGTAAGCGGAATTTTTATTTCGATCGTTGCTGGAAAACAGATCCGCATTAGGTACTTCCTCGCACACCAGATCGATCTTCACATTGGCGGCGCCGCCCAGAGGGATGGTAATGGTCTGGGGGGAGCCGTCCCATTTCAGCTCATACGACTTGAAGGAAACTGTGTCCAGAGCGATCAGCAGCGTCGCGTTGCGCTGGAGGTCGCCCACATGGCCAATTGTGAAGGTCATGGTTTCATGTCCTGTGGTGTTCCACAGCCCAGTGCCGTTGAATCCGCGGCCGCCGTGATCGTCGCCGTACTTTGTGCTATGTACGCTTTGAAGCACCACGCCGTTGGTGTGCGCAATACCCGCCACCTCAAAGGTTTTACTCGGGTCGCTGTTATAGGTGGTTCCGTTGTTCACCTGATAGGGAGTAGACTTTGTCTTACTGCCGATGTAGACGGTGTTGGTGGAGCCGTCCCAGTCCACGGGCTTGCCCAGAGCGGAGCCGATGCCGCGCACAGGCAGATAGGTAGTGCCGCTGGCGTCCTCAATAAAGGGCTCTATGGGGTTGCCGGCGGCGTCTCTGGGAACAACCTCCACGCCGTCCACCACCATCTTGATATCCCGATAAGTGACGTCCATAGTGCGCTTGGCGTTGGCGGCTGCCGCGGCGCCGACAAGCGTAACGGCCACGGCGGCTACCGCCAGGGGGCGGCGGAGCTTTTTGCTGAGATGTTTCATGTGCGATCCTCTCCTAAATAAAAAAATTAGACGGTTCCTTCTCCCCCTTCTGCAGCGCAGGGAAAGAATTTCGACAACCATTTTAACATATTGTTCAAATTTGTCAAGCAGCCTCGACGAAATCCGCGGCCGCTTCCTTAGAAATAGAACGAAGCGCAGCGATTCGCAGGCGTTTTAACCAGGACGCCGGCTATTGCCGTTCCAACCGGGAGCTCTGTGCGAACCCGTTGATAGAGGCTTTCCGCATTTGTGTAAAATTCCCTTTACACTGGCCTTTTCTCATTGACGACGCCAGGCTTTCATTGGTATCATAGAGTTTAGAGAGACAATTATTTTGAAAAAGCGAGAAAGGTGAAAGTATGGACATCCTTCTGATTCTCAAGCCGCTGGGCGGCCTTGGTCTGTTTATCTACGGTATGCTGACCATGGGCAACGCTCTGGAAAAGCTGGCGGGAGAAAAACTGGAAAAAACCCTGGAAACCGTCACGAGCAATATCTTCAAGGCTGTGGGCGTCGGCGCCCTGGTCACCGGCATTATCCAGAGCTCCGCCGCCACCACGGTTATGGTGGTTGGCTTCGTCAACGCCGGCCTAATCAATCTGCGGCAGGCGGTGGGCATCATCATGGGCGCCAACATCGGCACCACTGTCACCGCGCAGCTGCTTCGGCTGGATTCCTCCGGCACGGTGGAGGGCAGCGTTCTTTTGCAGCTGCTCAAGCCCTCCGTCTTGGCCTATGCCTTGGTAGCCGTAGGCGCGTGGCTCCTGATGTTCGCCAAAAAGAGAAAATCCCGGGATATCGGCGAAATCCTGCTGGGCCTGGGCGTGTTGTTTATCGGAATGTCCATTATGGAAACCGCCATGGCCCCCTTGCAGGAAATGCCTTGGTTCCAGCAGATGTTTACGCTTTTCACCAACCCTGTGTTGGGCGTGCTGGCGGGTCTGATCGTCACCGCGCTGATTCAAAGCTCTTCTGCCTCGGTGGGCATTTTGCAGGCGGTGTCCGCCACAGGCGCCATCTCCTATTCCGCCGCCATCCCCATCATCATGGGCCAAAATATCGGCACCTGCGTCACGGCGCTGCTTTCCGCTTTGGGAGCCAACAAAAACGCCAAGCGGGCCGCCATGATTCACTTTTATTTCAACCTCATTGGCTCCATTTTCTTTATCGTCGTGATCTATTCGCTCCAGGCCGTAGTTCGCTTTGATTTTTGGGACGCGCCGATCGGCAAGGCGGGCATCGCCAATTTCCACGCCGCCTTCAATATCGTGGTTACGCTGCTCTTCCTGCCCTTCCACAAGCTGCTCATTCGGATGGCGGAAAAGACCATCAAGATCGAACCCACGGACAACGCCGTCATCGAAGACCTGAGCCGCCTGGACCCCCGCTTCTACAGCTCTCCCGCCGTGGCCTTGGACCAATGCGACAAAATCATCGTCTCCATGGGCAAATGCGGCCTGCAAAACCTGCAAATGGTCAACGCCGCTATTGTGGAGGGAACCCCGCCCCATGTGGAAACCTTTAAGGACAACGAAAGCTTTTTGGACAGGGCCGAGGCCCGGCTCAACTCCTATATGCTGGGTATCAAGGAAGACGACCTTTCGGAAAACAGCCGCAAGGATTATGCGGAAATGCTTCATTCTATCGGCGATTTCGAGCGGGTGGGCGATTATGCGGAAAACCTGCTGGAATTTTATCAGGATATGCACGAGCGAGGCACCGTCTTTTCGCAGGAGGCCATTTCCGAGCTGCGGGTGATGAGCCAGGCTACAGAAGAAATCGTGGCCATGACTGTGCAGGCTTATGAAAACGACGACGCCGCTTTGGCCCGGCAGGTGGAGCCCCTGGAGGAAGTGATCGACGCCATCAAGGAGGCGCTGAAATCCCGTCATATCTCTCGGCTGCAAAGCGGCATCTGTACCGTCAATACCGGCATCCCCTTCCTGGATATCATCCACAACTATGAAAAAATCTCCGACCACTGCTCCAATGTGGCGGTTTATGTGATGATGTTGGCCGACGCCGACCACACCTTTGATATCCATGAATACCGCAAAGTGCTGACCGACCTCCGCACCGACGAATTTCAGGCGTTTACTTCCCTGTATGAAAACAAATATCTGAGCAAGGTAATCTGATAGGCCCCTTTGCAGAGACCCTTTCATCCGTTCAAAGCCGGGGCCGAAAGCCCCGGCTTTTTGCGCCCGGTTGGGCAGAACAGTCGCCCAAACGACGGAAAGGAACCATTTCGACAAAACTCTCAGAAAATTTTCCGCCGTTTTTGTCCGTATTTTACAGATTCCACTGGAAATTGGGCGCTGGAGTGTGGTATGATAAAGACAATACTCAGACAATTTATAATAGAAAGGCGGCATAATTATGCTTTATACAGTGATTGACGTAGGCTCCAACTCCATCCGCATGACGATTTTCCGTCATGAAAACAATCAGTTGACGATGCTAATCAACAAAAAGAGCACAGCCGGCCTGGCCAGCTATGTATCGGAGGGCGTGATGGACGAACTGGGCGTTCAGAAATGCTGCGACGAAGTGCAGAGCTTTGTGAATCTTTCCCGCAACCTGGATTCTACCAACATTTCGATTATTGCCACCGCCTCTCTGCGCAACCTGGTCAATCTGGACAGCGTTCAGAAGGCCCTGGAAAACGCCGTAGGGATGCGGGCCGAAGTGCTGACCGGCCAGGAAGAGGCCCGGCTGGACTATGTGGGCGTCACGCACCATCTCTCTCAGCAAAGCGGCGTGATTGTGGATATCGGCGGCGCCAGCACAGAGCTGGTCAAATTCGATTCCAGCGGCATCCAGTCTCTGGTCAGTCTGCCCGTCGGCTCCCTCAGCCTCTATAACGAATATTCCTCCGACTTGTTCCCCACCGCCAAGGACAGAAAGGCCATGAAGGCCCGGGTGGAGCAGGAGCTGGCCCAGATTCAATGGCCTTTGCCCGAAGCGCCTGTCACCCTGTGCGGCGTCGGCGGCACAGCCCGGGCTTTCTTCAAAATCTGCCGGGAGTTTTACGGCATCCCCAAGCCTCAGCGAGAGGTGGACGCCGGTTACATCTCTTTGGTGAATAAAAAACTGAAAAGCCGGGATTTCCGCATTCAGCAAGGGGTCTATCGGGCCACGCCGGACCGCGTCTTCGCCATCATGCCCGGTATGCTGATCTTAAACCAAGTCTCCAAAAAGTTTCTTGCCGACCGCTTTGCGCTGAGCCAGGCCGGTATCCGAGAAGGATATATCCTGGACAGGATACTACACTGTTAATACCGTCCGTTAAGGAGGCATTTATTGGATATGAACGACAGAAATAAAGACGACGCTGCAGGATATATGCAAAACCGGGAGCTTTCCTGGCTCCGATTTAATCAACGGGTTTTGGACGAAGCGGACTGTCCTGATATCCCCCTGCTGGAACGGCTGAATTTTGTCAATATCTTTACCACCAATTTAGACGAATTCTTCATGGTTCGGGTGGGCAGCCTAACCGACTATATGGCCTTTGCGCCGGATTACACCGACAACAAAACCGGCATGACGGCGGCGGAACAGCTGAGCCGCATTTTTCAGGCCGCAGCCCCCATGTACGAAGCCCGGGACAGGGCCTATGACAACCTGATGAGCCTGCTGCGCCAGCATGGCGTCAGCCATCTGCGCATGGCGGACCTGGACAAGGAGGACCGTCAGACGGCCGAACGCTATTTCAAAACCGCCGTTCTGCCAGTGCTTTCCCCTCAGATCATCGACCCGCGGCATCCCTTTCCCCACTTAAACAACAAGCATCTGACCATCGCCGCTTCGCTGGAGCACAACGGCCGTAAGCTGTTGGGGCTGATTCCTCTGCCGCCGCTAGTAGACCGCGTGGTGTTCCTGCCTGGCGAAGGGGTTCGATTCCTGCTGGCTGAGGATATTATCTGCGCTTATGCGGACAAAATTTTTCAGATTTATAAAGTGACGGACACGGCGGTAATCTGCGTCACCCGCAACGCCGATTTGGATACTGACGCCGGTTTCTTTGACGAAGATTTGGATTACCGGCAATACATGAGCAATATGCTGAAAAAGCGCCGCCGTTTGACGCCGGTGCGCCTGGAGATTCAAGGCCGCCTGAGCGGCTCTTCTGTGGATTTCCTGCGCAGCAAGCTGAAAATCGGCGCGGCCCAGGTGTTTTCCAGCCAAGCGCCTCTGGAGCTCGGCTTCAGCGGCCTGTTGGAGCAACGGCTTTCCGCCGCCCAACGTCAAGGGCTGGTTCGTCCGTCCTTCGTCCCTCAAAATAGCCCCGCCTTCCAGGAGGGGATCAGCGTCACCAACCAGCTGGAGGCGCAGGGCGACGTGCTTTTGTCCTTCCCCTATGAGAGTATGCAGCCTTTTTTGCAGCTGATTCGGGAAAGCGCCTTCGACGAACGCGTCATCTCCATCAAAATCACTCTCTATCGCATCGCCCGGCAATCCAAACTGGCGGAATATTTGATCGACGCCGCAGAAAACGGCAAGGAAGTGACGGTGCTGATGGAACTGCGGGCCCGCTTCGACGAGCAGAACAACATCGAATGGGCCCAACAGCTGGAGGAAGCGGGCTGCCGGGTGATCTACGGCATGGACGGCTTCAAGGTTCATTCTAAAATCTGTTTGATTACCCGCAATGAAAACGGGCAGATTCATTATATCACGCAAATCGGCACAGGCAACTACAACGAAAAAACCGCCAAGCTCTATACCGATTATTCCTATATGACGACCGATCCCATGATCGGCGCGGACGCCGCCGCCTTTTTCAACAATCTATGCATGGGCAACCTGAAGGGAGATTACGAAAAGCTGTGGGTGGCTCCCTCCGCTTTCAAGAGCAAGATCATCGCCGGCATCGACGAGCAGATTCGCCTGGCTTCCCAAGGAGCCGGCGGTTTCTTGACCGTCAAATGCAACAGCGTCACCGATAAGGACATCATTGAAAAGCTGCGGGAGGCTTCCCAGGCGGGGGTGCAGATCCGCATGATCGTCCGAGGCATTTGCTGTATGCTGCCCGGCGTGGCGGACCAGACGGAGCATATCCATATCCGCAGCGTCGTGGGCCGCTTTTTGGAGCATTCTCGGGTCTATTGCTTTGGCCAAGGGGAGAATTGCAAGCTCTATATCTCCTCTGGCGACCTGATGACCCGCAACACCGAGCGCCGGGTGGAAATCGGCTGCCCCATCCTCCCTCCCCACCTGCGCCGGCAGATTCTTTCCATGCTGGAGGTGATGTTTGAGGACACAGTAAAGGCTCGCGTCTTGGGGCCGGACGGCGCCTATTCCCTGCCGCCTCAACAAGAGGAGTCGCTCAATTCTCAAGAGCGCTTCATCACCCAACTGCCTCGGTTCCAGCCGCCTCAAGCGCCGAAAACGGCGGCAGAACCCAAAATTAGTTTATTTTCCAGCCTGTGGCGCAAAGGCCGCAAACGGGATTGACGCAATCTTTCCTTTCCATTCTCTCAAACCCCGGCGCCGCTGCAAATCGGCGCCGGGGTTTGCTATTGCTGTTTTGTTTGCCGCTTTGCAGATGTGACGGATCTGTAAATTCCGAGATTTTTCGTCATTTACCTCCAAAAAACCACTTTACAAATCAAAATAAATCTCTCATAATAAATAGATAGACATTTTGCGATATTCCGCTTGGCTTGGCGAACCGGCGGACATTCGACGAGGTGAATTCGCCCTTGAAAATCGGCATTGACATCGGCTCCACCACCATCAAATGCGCGGCAATGGATCAAACCGGAGCCATTTTACATCAATCTTATCAGCGGCATTTTTCTCAGATCCCTCAAAAAACGGCGGAACTGCTGCGGGAGCTCCAAGCCAAACTGCCCGACGGCGAATCGGCTTTGCTGGCCGTCACCGGTTCGGCAGGCATGGGCATGGCCGAAGCCTGCGGTATCCCCTTTATTCAAGAGGTATATGCCGACCGGCTGGCGGCCAACGCCTGGCTGCCCGACGCGGACGTCGTTGTGGAATTGGGCGGAGAAGACGCCAAAATCCTGTTTCTCACCGGCGGAGTGGAAGTGCGGATGAACGGCGCCTGCGCCGGCGGCACCGGCTCCTTTATCGATCAGATGGCCGCCCTGATGAAGCTGGCGCCCCAGGAAATGGACGAACTGGCCGCCCAGGCCGAGCAGGTTTATACCATTGCCTCCCGCTGCGGCGTCTTTGCCAAATCGGATATTCAGCCTTTGCTCAATCAAGGCGCCAAAAAAACCGACGTGGCCATGAGCATCTTTTTTGCCGTGGCCAATCAAACGGTGGCCGGCTTGGCGCAGGGTCGGCCCATCCGAGGGAAAGTCGTTTACCTGGGCGGGCCGCTGACCTTTTTGCCCCAGCTGCGTCGGGCCTTTGACGAAACGTTGAAAACCAGCGGCCTCTGCCCGGAAAACTCCCTTTATTATGCCGCTCTCGGCGCCGCGCTGTCTGCCCAGGACCCCGCCGATCTGGAGAAAACCCTGGAAAAGCTGGCCCAATATCAGGCGCAAAGCTCTTATCGCTCCATCCCGCCTCTGTTCCGCAACGACGCGGAATATCGGGAATTTCAGGCCCGCCACGCCAAGGACGCCTTGCAGACCGCCGATCCCGCCGCCTACCAGGGCCGGGCCGCTCTCGGCGTGGACTCCGGTTCCACCACGCTCAAAGCCGCCGTCGTTTCAGAAGACGGGCGCATTCTGGCCTCCCTTTATCAGCCCAACAACGGCGACCCAGTGGAGACCGCTCGGAAATTTCTGCTGGATTTCTACGAAAAATACCCCCAAATTTCCATCTGTGCCAGCGCGGTTACCGGTTATGGGGAAGAGCTGATCCAAAGCGCTTTCCAGGCAGATTTCGGCGTGGTGGAAACAATGGCTCATTTCACCGCCGCCAAACGATTTTTGCCTCAGGTGGAATTTATCATCGACATTGGCGGGCAGGATATCAAGTGCTTCAAAATCCGCAACGGCGTCATCGACAATATCTTTCTCAATGAAGCCTGCTCCTCGGGCTGCGGTTCCTTTTTGCAGACCTTTGCCAACGCTCTGGGCTATTCGGCGGAAGATTTCGCCCGCTTAGCTTTGAAGGCCGACGCCCCGGTGGATCTGGGTTCTCGCTGCACGGTGTTTATGAATTCCTCGGTGAAGCAAGCTCAGAAGGACGGCGCTTCTGTGGAAAATATCTCCGCCGGTTTGGCCATCAGCGTGGTAAAAAACGCCCTGTACAAGGTGATTCGAGCTTCTAGTCCCCAAGAACTGGGGCGGCATATCGTGGTTCAGGGCGGAACCTTTCTCAATGACGGGGTGCTGCGGGCCTTTGAGCAGGAGCTGGGGGCGCCGGTAGTCCGGCCCAATGTGGCGGGGCTGATGGGCGCTTACGGCGCGGCTCTCTACGCCCTGGAAAAACAAACCGGACCAAGCTCTCTGCTGGACCGCCAGGGGCTGTTGGCGCTGACCTGCCAGACCCAGGCGGTCAACTGCGGTTTATGCAGCAACAACTGTAAACTAACGGTCAGCAACTTCGGCGGCGGCCGGCGGCTGATCAGCGGCAACCGCTGCGAACGACCTGTGACGCGCCGGGACCCTGCCCCTGTTCTGGATATCTATGAAGACAAGCAGAAACTGCTGCGCCGCGTGGAGCAACCGGCCCCTCATGGGCCTATCGGCCTGCCAATGGGCTTGAATTTCTATGAATTGGCCCCCTTTTGGTTCGCTTTTTTCACAGAATTGGGCTTTCAGCCGGTTCTGTCCCCGCCCTCCAACCGGGCTCTTTATCTAAGCGGACAGGATAGTATTCCTTCGGATACCGTCTGCTACCCAGCCAAGCTGATGCACGGCCATATCCAGTCGCTGATTGCCCAGGGGATTCAAACCGTCTTCTACCCCTGTATGACCTATAACGTGGACGAGGGCTTGGGGGACAATCACTTTAACTGCCCGGTGGTGGCCTATTATCCCGAGGTGATCGCCGGCAATATGGCGTTGCCGTCGGGCGTCCGGCTGATAACCGATTATGTGGGCCTTCACCGCAAACGGGATTTTCCCGCCAAAATCCATGGGATTCTTTCTCGATATTTCCCCGATATCGCTCTGGAGCAAGTCCGTCGGGCCGCCAAAGCCGGCGCTCGGGCCTATGAAACCTATTTTGCCGCGCTGCGGACCCGAAGCCAAGAGATTGTGGCAGAGGCTCGACGCCAGGGAAAACCCATCGTCGTGTTGGCCGGCCGGCCATACCACGCCGATCCAGAAATCAACCACGGCATTGATAAATTGATCTGCGCCTGCGGCGCGGCGGTGATTTCGGAGGACTGCGTCAGCTGGCAGACGAAGCGGGCGCCTGTCGGCGTGCTCAACCAATGGACTTACCATGCCCGGCTTTATGCCGCCGCCCGTTATGTTTCCGCTCAACCGGATATGCATCTGGTGCAGCTGGTGTCCTTTGGCTGCGGGCTGGACGCCGTTACCGCCGACGAAGTCCGGTCAATTTTGGAAAAGGCGGGGAAAATTTATACGCAAATTAAAATTGATGAAATCGCCAATCTGGGCGCGGTAAAAATCCGGCTGCGCAGCCTTTTCGCCGCCCTGGAAGGCGCTAAGGAGGGGGATCGACATGGCAAAGCTGGTTTATGACAAAAACGGCCGTTTGGAATTTACCAAGGAAATGCGGCGGGAATATACCATTTTGGCGCCCAATATGGCGCCCATTCACTTTAATATGCTGGAGACTGTGCTGCGAAGCCATGGCTATCGAGCGGTGTTGCTGAAAAACACAGGCCCCGCCGTTGTGGAGTGCGGCCTGAAATATGTACACAACGACACTTGTTACCCCGCTCTGCTGACCATTGGTCAGATGATCGACGCGCTGAACAGCGGCCAATACGACCCCAAGCGCACCGCCTTGCTGATGACCCAGACCGGCGGCGGCTGCCGAGCGTCCAACTATATCCATTTGCTGCGTAAAGCCCTGCAAAAAGCCGGTTACGGCGACGTGCCTGTGATCTCCGTCAACACGGCCGGTTTGGAGAAAAACAGCGGCTTCAAGCTAACGCTGCCTTTGATTCGCCAGGCTATGGCGGCCCTGGTTTATGGCGACCTGATGATGCTGCTTTCCAACCAGGTCAAGCCTTATGAAACCCAAAAAGGGCAGGCCATGGAGCTGGTGAACCAGTGGAGCAAGCGGCTTACTCGCCAGTTTGAGCAGCGTTCCGGCTATTCCAAAGCGCAGATTGCCCGCAATTTACAGCGTATCGCCTATGATTTCAGCCAAATCCCTGTGAACATGACGCCCAAGGTCAAGGTGGGCATAGTGGGCGAAATCTATGTCAAATATTCTCCTTTGGGCAACAACAATTTGGAGGCCCTGCTGCGGCGGGAGGATTGCGAAGTCATGCTGCCTGGTATCCTAAACTTCGTGATGTATTGTGTGGACGATTTGGTGGAGGACGCGGCGCTTTACGGCGGCGGCCAAATCAAAGCCGCAGCCGCCCGGCAAGCCTTGAAATATTTATGCGATATTGAACGCTCTCTGATCCAAGCCGTGACCCAATACCCCCAGTTCCACGCCCCTTCCCCGTTTTCGCGCGTCAAGGAACTGACTCAAGGCGTCATCGGGTTGGGCTGCAAAATGGGCGAAGGCTGGCTGCTGACCGCTGAAATGGCGGAACTGATCGAGGCTGGCTATGGCAATATTGTGTGCGCGCAGCCCTTTGGCTGTTTACCCAATCATATCGCGGGCAAGGGCGTGATCCGCCGGCTGCGGGAGCTCTACCCCGATTCCAACATTGTGCCAGTGGATTATGACCCCGGCGCCACCAGCGTCAACCAAGAAAACCGCATCAAGCTGATGCTGGCTGTGGCGCGGGAGAATTTGCAGAAAAGCTCTTCTTCCCAACCGGTTTTGTCTCCGGCGCCTGCTCAGCCTTCTCAGGCGCCAAAAACCGACTGCGGCAGCCTCTCCCGCTCCCAGGCGGCCTCCGGCGCCAACGGTTGAGCTTCTGTCGGGAAGGCCCGACGGCCAAACTACCCGCCTTTGCGCATTGCCGGCCTTGGGCAATGGCGCCAGCGGCTGCTAAGGCGTTGCCGAGCAATAGCGGAAAGGCCCGACGGCCAAACTACCCGCCTTTGCGCATCGCCGGCCTTGGGCAATGGCGCCAGCGGCTGCTAAGGCGTTGTTGGGCAATAGCGGGAAGGCCCGACGGCCAAACTACCCGCCTTTGCGCATTGCCAGCTTTGGGCAATGGCGCCAGCAGGCTTATTTGCGAAAGGAGTGGGTTTTCATCCTCATCGTTCCCTTTTCATTGGACCATATTCCCCAGGCCCAAGCGCTGCTTCAGGCGGATTATCGCCGAGCTCAGCAGCAGATTCCCAGCCTGTTGCCTGCCTCCCCTCTGCCCAGCCTGCTCCCTTATGTGCAAAACGGCCTGGGAATGGCCGCGCTGGAAGGACAGCGGCTGCTGGGCTTTTTGTGTTGCAATCCGCCCCGGCAAAGGGCTTTTGCCTCTCAAGTTTCCGGCGTTTTTTCTCCGATCCATGCCCACGCCGTCCAACCACAGGATAGAGGTCCTATTTTCCAGCGATTGTATCAGGCTGCGGCGGAGCGTTGGGCGGCCGCCGGCGCGCTCTATCATTCCATCGCCTTATGGACTTGGGATACCCAGGGAATCCAAGCCTTTTTCCGCTATGGCTTTGGTATGCGCTGTACAGACGCCCTCCAAGAGCTGGACGTTTTTCCTCCGCCCCAAATCCCGCCGGGCCTGAACTTCCGCCAGCTGAAGGCGGAGGAAAGCCCTTTGCTGGATCCTCTCCGCCAGCTGCTGCGGGAACATCTGCGCCAAAGCCCTTGTTTTATGAACCCCGCCCCCGATTCTTCAGAGGAGCTGGCCAGCCGGCGTCTTTTCGCTGCGTTTGACAGCCAAACTCCCATCGCTTTTTTGGAAACAGCAGATACAGCCGAAACTTTTCTTGCGGAATCCGCAGATATTCAAAACATCTGTGGCGCGTTTTGTTTGCCCCGCTATCGAGGCGGCCTTTATCGGCAGTTGTTGTATTATGTCGCCGGGGAATTAGCCCGCCAGGGCTTTCGGCGGCTGGGAGTGGATTACGAAAGCTTCAATCCCACAGCCGTCGGCTTCTGGGAAAAGCATTTCGCCCCCTATACCCGGGGTTTGGTTCGCTTGATCGGCTAAACCAGCCGGAACGCAGAAACGCATAATCATGTTAGGACGAAAATTTTGCGCTTGACAACTGAGAATCCCAGCGCTATAATGAAGCAAATCAATGTAAGAAAGCAGGTATTTGGATATGACACGCTATCTTATTTTACGCGGCGACGCGGATCGATAGCGCCTGACAGCCCTCCACGGGTGCAGGCGCTTTTCGGCTGTGCATCCGCGGCGGCGCTTTTTCTTTGTTTTGCAAACGCCCTGCGGGAAAATTCCCTGGGGCGTTTTTTTGAACGCCCTGGCGCTGAAAGAAGGCGATCCTATGCGGCAAACAGATCTTGCCGGGGCCGACGACTCCTCCTTTGACGATTTGTCCAAGCAAATACGAGTTCATTCAATGGAGGAATTATCATGAAAACCAAGTTGCCAAGCCAATCAAACAGCCACGAAAAATCATCTGTTTTTTCCGCCGTATCTCCGGCGACGCCGGCGTCTCTGCCCCAGGCGGAAACGCTCCGGGAGAAAATCGGTCAGGTCGTCCAGCTGGAAGGCATGGTTTACCGGGTGCGGCGGATGAGCGGCTTCGCTTTTGTGACGTTGCGAGCAGGGAATCAGCTGTTCCAGTGCGTTTATGAGCGGGAACAGGCCGATTTTCCCCTCTCTCTGCTGGAAGAAGAGGCCGTCGTCCGCCTTTGGGGCCTCGTTCGTCAAGAGCCCCGCAGCCGGGCGGGCTTTGAAATCCTGCTGCGCCGCTGCCAGCGGCTGAGCGGGCCGACCAGCCCTCTGCCCGCCAGCGTCAGCGGAAAAAAGCTGGATCTGGGGCTGGAAACCCTGTTGGATTTGCGTCCTCTAACCTTGCGGCGCATGGAACAGCAGGCCATTTTCCGCATCCAAGCCGCCTTGTGTCAGGGAATACGGGAGTTTTTGCAAGCTCACGAATTTACGGAAATCCACACGCCCAAAATCACCGCCTCCGGCGCCGAAGGAGGCTCTACCCTATTTGAGCTGAATTATTTCGGAAAATCTGCCTATTTGGCCCAAAGCCCCCAGTGCTATAAGCAGGCTATGGTCGGCGTCTTTCCCCGCGTCTATGAAATCGGCCCTGTTTTCCGGGCGGAAAAGCACAATACCTCTCGTCACTTAAACGAATATGTGGGCGTGGACCTGGAAATGGGCTTTTTGAACCATTACAGCCAGCTGATGGAGCTGGAAACCGCCCTGCTGCAATCCGTCTTTGTCCGCCTGCGCCAGCTTTGCCCGGAAGAGCTGGGTTTGCTGGGCGTCGAAATCCCAGAAATCGGCCAAATTCCGGCTCTTTCCTTTGAGGAAGCCAAAGCGCTGCTGGCTCGGCATGGTTTGAACCGCCCCGGTTCCTTGGATCTGGAGCCCCAGGAGGAAAAGCTGCTCTGTCAGCTGTCCGCTGAGGAGACAGGCTGCGAACTGCTGTTTGTCACTGGCCATCCTGCGGCCAAACGCCCCTTTTACGCCATGGAAACGCCGGAGAGGCCAGAATATACCGAAAGCTTTGACCTTCTATTTCGAGGGCTGGAAATTACCACCGGCGGTCAGCGGATTCACGAATATTCCGCTCAAGTGGAAAAAATGGAACGAATGGGCTTGAATCCTGCTGATTTTTCCAGCTATTTGGCGGCTCACCGCCATGGTCTGCCGCCCCACGGCGGCCTGGGCTTAGGGCTGGAACGGCTGACCGCCCGGCTGCTGGCCTTGCCCAACCTGCGCCAAGCTTCCCTCTTCCCGCGGGACCAGCAACGCCTGACTCCCTGAGCGGCAAAACTCGCCGACAGCCATAGAAAAACAGCGGACGTCTGGGCGCGTCGAACCAACTAAACCAAGAAAAAACGCAAATCCCCTTGCCTCATTTGGGCGAGGGGATTTTTCGTGGAACCAACGCCGCTTAGATTAAATAAGAAAGGGTCATGAGACTTTCGCTGAAATGGACGTTTTCCACAGGAATCGCAACGCCGTCCAAATGCAAATCCACGCCTGTGAAATTCCAGATGCCCCGGATGCCCCAACGGCACAGATTATCGGCGGCTTCCTTTGCGGCGTGACGGGGCAGCGTAAGAATCGCAATATCTGGATTTTCCTCCGCCACATACCGCTCCAATCGGCTCATGGCCATCACCGGCACGCCGGCCACCTGAGCGCCCTCCAGCTCCGGCTTGATATCGAAGGCCGCCGTCAGCGCAAAACCGCTCTGTGCAAAATTGAAATTGGTCATCAGCGCCCGGCCCAAGTTGCCCGCGCCCAGCAGCACCGCTTTGTGGCTGTTGTCCAGCTTCAAAATTTCCCGAATCGAAGCCCGCAGATTTTCCACATTATATCCATAGCCCTGCTGACCGAAGCCGCCGAAGCAGTTAAAATCCTGCCGCACCTGGGAGGCCGTCAGCCCCATTTTAGCCGCCAGCGCCCCAGAGGAGATCCGGGCCGTTCCATTTTGATACAGCTCGTCCACATAACGGAAATACCGAGGCATCCGCCGGATAACGGCCATTGAGATTCTTTTGCCTTCCATATTATTCTATCATACGCCCCGCAGAACCGCCGGCTCCGCAGGAACCCCTTTCTTGATAGGATTGCGCCGAGATTATCGTTCGCCGCATTTCGATTTGTTTTCATCGTCCGATTTCGCGAAAACCGCTTCTGAGACAGGCATGGTGGCATAGCAATTTTGCTCCAGGCCGGCGGTATTGCCGGCCAAATACTCATAGTATGCCTGGCAGGCGATCATAGAACCGTTGTCGCCGCACAGAGAAAGCGGCGGCAGATAAAGGGCGACGCCTTGCTTTTGACATTCTTTCTCCAACATGGCCCGGAGGACGCTGTTGGCCGCTACGCCGCCTGCCGCCGCCACGACCTTGCGCCCTCTTTGCCGAGCGGCCTCCATAGCCTTGGGAACCGTCGCCTGCGCCACGGCCCGGCAGACCGCCGCCGCCAGATGACAGGGCTGAATTTTCTCTCCCTTCTGGTCGGCGTTGTGAGTCAGGTTGAGGGCGGCGGTTTTGAGTCCAGAGAATGAAAAATCCAGAGGGTTGCCGCTGAGCTTAGCCATAGGCAACGGGTAAAAATCCGGGTTCCCCTGCTGCGCCAATTTGTCCATAGCGGCGCCGCCGGGATACGGCAGGCCCAGCGTTCGAGCGATTTTATCAAACGCCTCTCCCGCCGCGTCGTCTCGGGAGGTCCCCAGCAACTCAATTTGCGTATAATCCTCCACATCCGCCAAAATGGTGTGCCCGCCGGAGACCACCAAAGCCAAAAAAGGCGGCTTCAGCTGGGGAAAAGCCACATAGTTGGCGGCGATATGCCCCCGAATATGATGCACAGGGATAAAGGGCTTGCCCAATGCTTGGGCGCAGGCTTTGGCGAAATTGGCGCCCACCAACAAGGCGCCGATCAGTCCCGGCGCGCAGGTTGCGGCCACGGCGTCGATCTCCCGCCGCTTCAAGCCGGATTGAGCCAAAGCCTGGTCCGCCACCAGGCTGATTTTCTCAATATGTTTCCGAGAGGCGATTTCGGGCACGACGCCGCCATACAGCGCGTGCATATCCGCTTGGGAATAGACGACGTCGGACAAAATCGTCCGGCCGTCCCGGCTGACGGCGGCGGCCGTCTCGTCGCAGGAAGTCTCTATCGCCAGTATATTCATGAAAATTCCCTCATTTCCAGGCCCCTGCGTCGGGCGCAAATTTACACATCATCAGCAAAGCGTCTTCCCGAGGTTTTTCATAATACCCGGGACGAATTCCTTGGGGCGCAAAGCCCAATTTTTGATAGAGGCGAAGGGCCGCTACGTTGGAGCGCCGAACCTCCAACGTGGCATACTCCCGTCCCTCCCGGCGAGCGCAGGCCAACAGCGCCTCCATTGCCTGGCTTGCCACGCCCTGCCGCCGGCAGTCGGGCCGCGCCGCCACATTGACCACCTGACATTCCTCCAGCACCATCCGAGCGCCGGCATACCCCAGCAGTTTTTCCCCTTCCACGCACAAAAAATATCGGGCCAAGGGGCTTTCCAGCTCGCCGGCCAGGGCCTGGAGGCTCCAGGGATCGGAAAAGCACAAAATCTCAATCTGAGCCATCTGCTCCAACCATTTTTCTTCCAAGGGGACAATCTGTCGGCCGTTCATTGGCCGTCCTCCTGCTCCAGCCGATCCAGCAAAGCCTTGACTGCCTGCTCGATGGCGGCGTAAGCCCTATCATAGGCCTGGGGGCCGCCGCCAAAAGGGTCTGGAATCCCCTGCTCCGCCAGCAAGCGGGCCTTGGCGGCGATTTCCGGCCCGGCGGATTGCAGCGCCGCCAAGTGGCTAAGGCTCATGACGTGAATTTCATCCGCCCATTCCAGCAGATACTGGGAGCAAGGCCGGGAACGCATTTCCTCCATCTGGTAGCCCAGCCGGGCCGCCGCTTGGACTCCCTCCGGAAAAGGAGGCTGGCCGGCCATGGCCGCCAAGCCGCAGGATTCCGCCCGGCAAGCCAACCCTCGGGCCTGGGCTTGAGCGTTGAAAACCGCTTGGGCAAAGGGGCTCCGGCAGGTATTTCCTGTGCAGACAAATAAAATATTGTTATTTTTTTGCTTCATACCAATTCTCCCCTTCGCTGACGTCGGCCTGGAGCCGCACAGAGAGAGGGAATGCGTTTTCCATCTCTTCTGTCAGCAGCGCTTTCACCTGCTCCGCCTCCTCCGGCGGCGCCTCGATAATCAGCTCGTCGTGAACCTGAAGCAGCAGCCGAGCCCGCAGGCCCTCCCGCTCCAGCCGGCGGTAGACGGCGACCATGGCGGCCTTGATGACGTCCGCCGCCGTTCCCTGAATGGGCGTATTCAACGCCACTCGCTCGCCAAAGGAACGGATGTTGAAATTTTTGGATTTCAGCTCCGGCAGATACCGCCGGCGGCCCATCAGCGTGGTCACATAGCCGTCTTTTCTGGCCTTTTCTTTGATTTCCGCCATATACCGGGCCACGCCGGCATATTTCTCCAAATAACTGTCGATATATCCCTGGGCCTCTTTTTGGGAAATATGAATGTCTTCCGAGAGAGAAAAGGCGGAAATGCCGTAGACGATTCCAAAATTCACCGCCTTTGCGTGGCTGCGCATTTGAGGCGTCACAAATTCCGGCGGCACGCCGAAAACCTGAGAGGCGGTGACGGTGTGGACGTCCTCTCCTTGAGCAAAGGCCTGCTTCATAATGGGGTCGTCGGCGATATGAGCCAAAATGCGCAGCTCGATCTGGGAGTAATCTGCGTCGATGAGCCGCCAGCCGGGCCGGGGCACAAAGCACCGTCGAATCTCCGCCCCCAGCTGTTGACGCACAGGGATATTCTGTAGATTCGGGTCTGTGCTGCTCAGCCTCCCCGTGGCTGTGACGGTCTGCTGAAAGGTGGTGTGGATGCGCCCATCCGGGCCGGCAAGGCCGATCAGGCTATCCGAATAAGTGGATTTCAGCTTGGCCAGCTTGCGGTAATCGATGATTTCCTCAATAATCGGATGTTGACCCCGCAATTTTTCCAGCACCTCGATATCGGTGGAATAGCCCTTTTTTGTCTTTTTGACCACTTTCAGACCCAATTTTTCAAAGAGAATCACGCCCAGCTGCTGGGTGGAATTGACGTTGAACGGTTCGCCGGCCAGCCGGTAGATTTCCTGGGTAATTTCTTCAATGCGGCCGGACAGGCTGTCTCCAAATTCCGCCAGCCGCTGGGCGTCCAGCGCAAAGCCCTCCCGCTCCATATGAGCCAGGACGGATACCAGCGGCAGCTCCACCTGCTCCATCAGCGGTTTCATGCCGTCCCGTTCAATCCGAGGCTCGGTTTCCCGGCACAGGGCTTCCAGAGCCCGGCAATGCTGCGCCAAGGTCTGCAACGCCTCCTGCGGCTGGGATAGAGGCGCAAACGCCTGCTCCCCGGAAAAATCTTCTCCGGGGCGCAGTTGGGCTCCCAGATAGGTCTGGGCGCATTTTTCCAACCCATAACCGTTTTCCCCCGGGCTCAACAGATAACACCCCAAAGCCGTGTCGTAAACCAGCCCGCCGGGCTCGACGCCTCGACAGAGCAACGGAACAAACAGGCTTTTGGCGTCATGGAGAATTTTCGGCGTTTCCGGCCCAAACAGAGCCTTCAAAAATTCTTGATATTCCGCAGGGTCATAATTCTCCGCCCACAGGGCCCAGACCTTGCCCTCAATCCCCGCCGCGCAGGCCTGGAGCGAGGGAGGCGCCACGCAAAAAACCTCCTTCGCCTGGCGGGCCGCCTCTGCCAGCGCCTTTAAATCCTGCGCTTTTTCATATTGGCAAGAAAACTCCATCGGAACGGCGGACTGCTCTTGACCGGCGGAAAGGCCCAGTCTTTTAATAAGGGAATGGAATTCCAGCATGGAAAACATCTGATAAAGCCCGGCCTCGTCGGCGGGTCGGCGGGTCAGCTGGTCCAAATCCAGCGGAAGAGGCGCGTCTGTGACGCCCAAGGCCAGCTCATAGCTGAGTTGAGCGCTTTCCCGTCCGTCCTCCAGCTTTTTGCGCTGAGCCTTGGTGATCTTTTCGCTGTCCAGGTTCTGATAGACCCCTTCCAACGAACCAAAGGAGGTCAACAGGCTCATAGCGGTTTTTTCGCCAACGCCCGGCACGCCGGGAATATTGTCGGATTTATCCCCCATCAGAGCCTTCAAATCCACGATTTTATCCGGCGTCAAGCCTTGATATTGCTGAGCGAATACCTCCGGCGTATAATCCTGATAGGAGGTCTGGCCCATTTTAGTGATCACCAGTTTGACGACGGCGCCCTGATCGATGTATTGCAGGCTGTCCCGGTCGCCGGTGACAATAACGCAGCTCTCCCCCGCTTCCCGGCAGCGCCGGGCCAGGGAGCCCAGCAGATCGTCGGCCTCGTAGCCCTCGGTTTCCATGCGGGCTACGCCCATCTTATCCAGAACCTCCTTGACCACTGGCATTTGGCAGGCCAGCTCTTCGGGCATGGCTCTGCGCTGGGCCTTGTATCCCTCGTATCGAAGGTGGCGGAAGGTCTTGGCCCGCATATCAAAGCAGACGCAGACCTTCTCCGGCTTTTCCTCCTCCAACAGCTTGAGCAGCATATTGACAAACCCATATATGGCGTTGGTATACAGTCCGTCCTTGTTGGTCAGCAGCCGCACTGCGTAAAAGGCCCGGTTAACCAGGCTGTTGCCGTCGATGGCCATCAGTTTCATTCGCGTTCTCCGTTTCTCAAGGCGAAGCTCCGCCTTTTTGTTTTCCTTCTTATTATCTTCGTTTTTGGCCTTAAATGCAAGATGTCAGGAGAAGATTGTTTCAAATCTTTTTCTGCAAAACCGAATTTTCCCCTTTTTTTGCAACAAGGCGATAGACTGCAACGGGGCCGACGCTCCCCTGAATTTGACAACTCTTGCGCGCCATGATATTATACCTTATTAAATAGGAAACTTCCAAGGAGGATTGCAGATGAACGAAACCAATCATACCGCTGTTTCAACCGGCGGCTGGCAAGCGCCTTTTCGCCTCATTCTCTGGGGCCTGGCGGCCGGGACGATTCTCCCCGCTTTCCAGGGTCTGCGGCTGGATATCCTGCTGCCGCTGCTGGGGATGTTGCTTCTGCTGCTGGGTTTCCGGGCGCTTCGCCGGCAAAATCGTTTTTTTCAGGCAGGCTGGCTGCTTTCCCTTCTCTGCGCCGCCCAGATGTTGTTCCAGCTGGCGGTCGGCGCCTCCCCCAGCCGGTCGACGCAGGCGCAATCCCCCTGGCCGCTGGCGCTGACGCTGCTGATCAACGGCGCTCGGCTTCTCTGCCTGTGGGGCGGCCTAAGACAGACGCGGCGTCAGGCCGGCTTGCCGCCCAAGGCGGCGGCCGCCGGCGGTCTGGCGGGCTGGTATCTGTCGATGTGTCTGCTGGCCCTGACCCACTATCAGGGTCTCTTGGTTTGGGTCATGCTGGCCGCCTTCGTCGCGCTGCTGATTCAGCTGAATCGGTCTGTCAAAGAACTGGATCAACTGGGATTCCCCTTTGTCCCCGCCCCGGCAAAGCTGCCCGACTGGCTGCTTTCTGCCCTGTTGACAGGGGGCCTGGCGATCTGCGTCGCCCTTCTGGCCTTGTTCGCTTACCAATACCCTATGGATTGGCAGCCCCTTCCGCCTAACGGCGGCGAAGACCAAGTCCAACAAATCAAAGAAGAACTGCTCTCTCTTGGATTCCCAGCCCAAGCGCTGGACGACCTGGAGGACCAACAGATTTTGGATTGCCGGGGCGCGCTTCGTGTGATAACGCAGGAACAGGAATACGCGCTGAACCCGGGATCCCAGGATCTTCTGTTTGCTCATACGGCGGTTCAGCTACCTGGCCAGACGGAGCATTGGAAGATATTTCACCATTTCCTGTGGCGGACAAACCCGGGGTTTTGGGGGACCGAATCCATCCGCCTCTGGCCCGCTTCTCATCTGGACGGCTGGCAGGACCAAGGGAATTTTCAAGGCCGGCTGCTCTATGAAACGCCGGAGGGACAGACCATGACCGCGCCTTTCTATTCCCAGGGCCTGCAAAGCGTACAACCTCTGTTTGGGAACGAAACCTCCCAGGATTGGTTCGCCGCCTTTTCTCTGCCCAAAGAGGGCCAAAACCGCCGGGGATATCTGTGTTACGACATTTTGGCCAGACAAGAGGGCTGGCTGATCGACAGCTGGGTCAACTATACGCACCAGAAGCGCTGGCAGTATCCGGCTGAAACGGCGCAGCAGCATCAGCTAAAAGCCGAATGGCTGCGAGAAGGAGCTTTTATTACCGTCCAATCCGCTCTCCAGCTTCAGACTGCGGATATGGACGGGGATTATCGCTACCAGACTTACTCAGACTCCAGCAAGCAAGCATAACCCGTTTTTAGACGGCGGTCAATCGCAATCGCTCCACAGCAGATATTTGCCGCAATGGAGACACTGAAACAAATACCCTTGGGCGCCGCCGCCATTGACCAGGCTGCGCAGCAGCTCCTCCGGTTCCGCGTCCCATTCCGCCCAGATGGGATCGTCCAAAATCTGCTCCACAATGCCCATCTGCTTCAGCTCTCGATAGCCCACATACCCCAAAAAAGCGCAGTAATCCCCGCAATGGGCTCGCCAATATTCCTGCTGCCAGCCCCGGTAACCGGGGGTGCGGTAAATCAGCTCTTCCAACCTTTCCGGGTCCTGGACCCCCTCTTCCACCGAAAGCGGGTCCTGAAATTCCCCTTGATACTTCTGAGCCGCCTTGCCGGAGGCAATACAATCTGGGCAAAGGCAGGAAATATCCGGTTTTGCGTAAAAGGGGCCCGCGTAATAAATCGACACAGGCTTACCGCAGCACTGGCAGGTTCGAGGCGGGTCGGCCCGCAAAAACGCCCCTGTGGCCAGGGGATCGGGGTGATATCGGAAATCCGGCAACCCCGCCGGCGTTTTCGCCCCCTGGTTGGGGCGGCGCAGCGCAAATTGGTCCCCGTTCTCCTCTCCAAGTTCCTGGAGCTTTCCCAGCCGCTTCAGAGCCTTTTTATCCCCTTGTCGGACCAAAGGACGCAGGGTTTGATAGGCTGTGGCATAGAGCTCCAACGCCTCGCAAACGTCGACCAACGTCTGCCGCGCCTCCTCTTCCTCCTGCTTTTCCAGCCAGTCCTTGTATTCATAGAGAGCCTGAACGCTGGCGGCCGCTCCTTCCGTCTGTTGATATGATTTTTTCAACTCAACGTATTTTTTCTGATATTTATTCATTTTCGTCGCCACCTTGTCTTCTCTTTCCCTTGGTTCAATCGGCTAAGCCGCCGGCGCAGCGGCTTTTCAGCAGCTCCATATCCAAAATCCTCACGCCGTTTCGATAGGGCGCGATCGCGCCCAGCCCCCGCAGACGCCGGTAAGCCCGGGACACCTGCACCCGGCTGACGCCCAGAGCAGACGCCGTCTCCCCCTGGCTCAGCGGGATTTCCTCGCCTCCCTCCCGCCCTGCGGCATACAAATAGAGGAAGGCGGCGATTTTGGCTTCCACGTCCATGCGGGCGTTCAGCGCCTGACGGGCCAGATACATATTGGAATAAACGGTGTGGTAATCCACAGCCGCCACCGCGAAATCCGGTTCGCGCCGCACCAGCTCTTCAATGGCTTGGGGCTCCAAGCTCCAAATTTCCGCCTCTGTCATCGCCTGATAGAGTAGCGGCAATAGCCGGACTTCAGATAAAACGCACGTCGAAGCTCTTCCCCCGGCCCCGCCAGATACTGGCCGGGCTTCGCCCGAATCATCTGGGCCAAAGGCGCCAAAATCGGCTCAAAGGGCAAAAAATCGCCGGCAAAATAAAAGCGAGAAATCTGCGGCATCCTCAGTTTCCTCCTTCCGTGGGCCGCTGTTAAAATAAATGCGTTTGATGCAACTCCGCAACAAAAAACAGCCAAATTTGATGCAGCCCCCTGTTACGATAAGGACAAGCAAGGGATCTCCTGATTCTTTGAAAAACAGTTCCATATTATCGTAATAGGAGGTTTTGAAGATGTCAACTGTTTCTTTGTCAACGACGTATTCGCCCCAGAACCGCAGGCGCAAAAAACGGATGCGGCAGGCTCGGCGGCGGCTGACTCTGCTGCTGGCGGCTTTAGGCCTCTCTGGCCTGATGGGGGCAGTTTTGACCGAACTGGGTTCCGCTTTAATCGAGCATTTTTCTCCCTACTCGCCGCCCCCTGCCCAAATCGCCCCTCTTTCTGCCGATGAAGGACAAGCCCTTCCGGCGGAGCAGGACTGGCGGCTGACTTTGGTCAACGCCGACCATCCGCTGGCCGAAGGCTATGTTCCCGAGCTGACGGAGATCGACGCTTCCGGCCGCCGGATTGATCGCCGGATCGCCGGAGAACTGAAGCGAATGCTGGCAGACATGGAGCAGGAGGGCCTCTCCCCTCTGGTGTGCTCCGCCTATCGCACCTGGGAAAAGCAAACCAATCTATTCAACAATCAGCTGAATAAGCAGCGGGCCCAGGGCCTGTCCGCCGCCGAAGCCGCCGGGGCGGCCAGCGCCATTGTTGCCGCTCCGGGGACCAGCGAGCACCAGTTGGGCCTGGCTGTGGATATCGTCTCCCTGGAGTATCAGACGTTGGACGACGGCCAGGAGCGTACCTTGGAATTTCAGTGGCTACAGGAGCATTGCTGGGAATATGGCTTTATTCTGCGCTATCCCCCCAAGCTGTCCCATCGCACGGGCGTTATTTATGAGCCCTGGCACTACCGCTATGTGGGCGCGGAGGCCGCCTGGGCCATTATGTCCCAAGGAATCTGCCTGGAAGACTATTTGGGCGTTTAATATCGTGAATTTTTATCTGTGATTTTATCTCTTTGCCGCTTTTCTTTTTCGCCGCGCTGTGGTACAATGGTCGCACAAGGTTCTTTGAGACTCGGCAAAACGACGCGGACCCATTTGCCTTAAACCGCTCGGTTCCGCGAAAGAAATCCCCAAAAGAACCCTTTGGGGACACATTATAAGGAGGATGCGTATCATGAAAACGGCAGTCAAATGCGGCAAGCTTTTTGATTCTCAAAACTGCAAAGTTCTGGAGAATCAGGTTGTCGTCGTGGAGGACAAGACCATTGTGGATGTGGCGAACCTCAGCGAATTCGCCCAAGAGCCCGATATGGAGGTCATTGATCTCTCCGATAAATTCGTCACCCCCGGCCTGATCGACCTCCATGTCCACAGCGGCATGAACGGCGAGGGCAACGAACGCAAGAGCCTGCTGCAAACCACCGTAGGCGATTTGACCCTTTACGCGCTGAAAAACGTTCAGGCCGATCTCTACGCCGGCTTCACCACCCTGCGGGACTGCGGCGGACAAGCCTTCGCCAGCGTGGCCATCCGAGACGCTGTCAACAGAGGGGATTTTGTGGGTCCCCGGATGTTTGTCTGCGGCTATTCCATCGGCTCTACCGGCGGCCATGCGGACACGCATTACGCCCCCGGCGTCTATAATCCCGCCGAGGACCATCCCATTGTGGACGGCCCGGATTCCGCCCGCAAGGCCGCCCGCTTCAACCTGAAGCACGGCGCGGACTTTTTGAAATTCATGTCCACCGGCGGCGTGATGAGCAAGGGCACCACTCTGGGCGCTCAGCAGCTGTGCGACGACGAAATCGCCGCCATCATTGAAATCGCCAATCTGTACGGCGTCCACACCGCCACCCACGCCCATGGCACTGCCGGCATCAAGGCCGCCGTTCGGGCCGGCGTCACCACCGTGGAACACGGTATGATTCTGGACGAAGAAGCCATTCAGCTAATGCTGGAGCATGGGACTTACCTGACTCCCACCATCATCGCCGCCGAGCGCATCTGCGTCAAAGGCCCCGAAATGGGCCTGGTCCCCTACATGATCGATAAAGCCAATCAGGCCCTTTCTCACCATGAATGGGGCTTCCGTCAGTGCTTGGAGCGGGGCGTTAAAATCACCTTCGGCACAGACTCCGCAACGCCTTATAACTTCCATGGCAAGCAAGGTTATGAGTTTGAGCTGCTGAACCGCTGGGGCATGGCCCCCCACAAGGCTTTGGTAGCCGCCACCATGACCAACGCCGAAGTGCTGGGTGTCAAAGATAAAATTGGAAGTATTGAAAAAGGTAAGCTGGCCGATCTGTGCGCCTGGAGCTGCGACCCCGCCGAAGACGTTACGACCATGACAAACTGTCTGTTCGTCATGAAAGAAGGCGCCGTCGTCAAGGGTTGATTGTTGCTCCTGCAAAGGTCTTTGGCCCTGTTCTGTCAGTCGGCCGTTCGTTTGGCGCCATAGCGCTTCGTCGCCTCCGCCGATTTCAAAAAGCCGGCCAGTTGGCCGGCTTTTTCGCGCCTTTTTTCGCAACCGGCGGTTGCGGCACAAATTTCAACCCATGAAAACCAAAATTGGCTGACGAAGCCGCCTGCTTCTGGTATGATAGGGATAAGAAGCCAAATTGCTTTCACAATTTATGGCGACGCTTGACGGCGCCGCCTTGTGGCAAGCGTTTGGATTCCAACAATAAGGAGTGGTTATTACATGAACATTCAAACCGCCAACCGGCTGGTGGCCCTGCGCAAGGAGCGGGGGTTTTCGCAAGAAGAGTTGGCCGCAAAAATCGGCGTCAGCCGGCAGGCCGTCTCCAAATGGGAGCGGGCCGAGGCCAGCCCGGATACTGATAACTTGATTTTGCTGGCTCGCCTCTATCAGGTCAGTTTAGACGAGCTGCTGGCTATTTCAGATATTCCCGCTTCATCGCCTCCTCCGCCAGAAGCCTTGGCGGAAGACGAAGCCGACGCGGCCTCAGAGCCGCCAGAGCCCCGCCCTTTTGAGGCGCCCGCTCCGCCGGCGGAACCAAACGGCGGTTGGGACGGCGCGTCCCCGCCTCAGCGGAATTATTTGAAGCTGACCCGCTTCCCCTATCCTGTGCTGGCCGTTCTGATCTATCTGATCCTGGGGTTTTCCTATCGTTGGTGGCATCCCGGCTGGTTGATTTTTTTCACCATTCCCTTTTATTATTGGTTTGCCGCCGCCGTGGACCGCAGCCGCCAGGGGTGACCGCGCAAAAGAGACGCCGGCCGGCGTCTCTTTCATGACTTTTCGTTATTTCATCAACACCATGGGCTGGATTTGAAGGCCCTTGATCGCCCAATCCAGCGCGCTTTCCACCAGCTCCATACAGGCTACCATAGAGCGAGGCTTTTTTTCGTAGTCGTCCTGTTGGAAAGGGACAAAATAAACGTTGCGGCGGTTCATCAGCTCCCCGATGTTCCGGGCGGCGGCGCCCAAAGCGTCGTTGGTGGAAACGGCAATCGCCAAAGGCCGGTCGTTGCGGATATGCGCTTTGGCCGCCATCAGCACGGGAGTGTCCGTAATTCCAGCGCAAAGCTTGGCCAGGGTGTTGCCTGTGCAGGGAGCGATTACCATGATATCAAAGAGCTTTTTAGGGCCAATTGGCTCCGCCTCCACAATGGTGTGGATGATTTCATTGCCGCAAGCTCGGCGCGCTTCCGCCCGAAAATCCTCTGCCCGATAAAACCGGGTGTCTGTGTGATAAGCCATATTAGAAAAAACTGGAATGACCTGATTGTTTTGAGCCAGGCTTTCCATTACCGGTATAATCTGAGAAAAGGTGCAGAAGGACCCGGTGACGCCGAAGCCGATTGTTTTACCTGTCATAAAATTCCCTCCTGTCGTAGGATACGGTCGATCCCGCCCCAAACGGCCTGAGCGGCGCTGAGCGGCGCCCATTTTCCTGGCAATCCCAGAGCGTGGAGGACTTCCGCCCCCAGCTCCTTCGCCGCTAAAAAGTCAGCCCCCCCTGGCTTTCTCCAGGGCAAGAAGCGGGGCCGAAATCCGGCGTTGAAAGGGGAAAACGGTCTTAAAATGGAAAGGAGAAACTTATGACGCAATTGACCATCACTCTTTCCTTCCCCCGCCCAGAGGAAATACAGGCGGATTGTTCGCTGGTTTCCCGCCAACCTTTTGCCTGCGACGTCTCATTTTCTCTGGCCGCCTCCCTGCAAATCGGCCCGGCCCGGCTGGAGGGCGAGCCCTGCCCTGCCCGCCCTCTCGAGGCGCCTCGTTACGATTATATGCCCCCGGCCCAGCGGGTCTGTTTTCCTGGGAGCAAGGGCGGGCGCAGGTTGGAGTTTTCCTATGGGGGCGGCTTGACTGGCTGGGCCTTTTCCCTGGACCCGGTCCTGCGATCCCTGAATATTCAATCGGCCTGGCGGCCCTTTGATTTCCCCTTCCCCTTAGACGCCGCAACGGTTCAGACCCAGACGACCGCCAATTCCTTTGTCCCCTTCGGCCGGATGGAGGAAGGGATGTGGAAGCTCACGACCCAGTTTCAAGGCAATCCCTTCGACGACCTTCTCGCCAGCAATTTCGCTCTGATCGACCTTTCTCGATGCAGCCTGGCCCAGGGCCGGGCCCTGTGGGCCTGCTGCCGCAGCCCCCGGGAGCTGCCCGCTCTCCAGGCCGCCTGCCGGCTTTACGACCAGGTTCTGGATTTTTATCAAACTCAGCTCTATGAGCCTTTGAAACGCCCCCGGCAATTTTTGCTCTCCTTCTCCTGCCAGGAGGACTCTGGCGGCTATTTCACGCCTCGTGGCATGGTCGCTACCGCCATGCCTCAAAATCTGGACCGGCTCATCCACTGGCTGGCCCACGAGGGCGCTCACGCCTGGTGTGCCGGCGCGCCCATGGGCTGGCAGGATTGGCTCAACGAAACTACGGCGGAATGGTCCGCCCTGCTCTTTGCCCTCTCCCAGGGCAAACGGGAATTTTTCCGGCAGACGATTGAACGGCGTCGCCAGGGGCTGGCGGACGGCGGCGTCATCCGCACCCCGGACGGCGCCGCTCCGCCGGACGTACACGAGCGGGGAACCATTCTTTTTTATCATCTTTATAAAAAATACGGCAGGGAGGCCATTGCGCGGCTGCTGCGCCTTTACCAGACCCTACCTCTGCCCCGAACCACCGAGGCTTTTCTGGCCGCCCTCTCCCCCCTGTCCCCTCAGATAGCGGCGGACATCGACCGGAACCTGAATCGATCGGATTTTATGTGAGAACAAATTGCTTTCGTCCAAAAAACGACGCCTGGAATTTCCAGGCGTCGTTTTTATGTTTTGTGCTTCAAAGGGAGGAATTTAGGGATTCCTCGTTCTCTTCCTCCCGGACGCGGTTGTTTTTTCCGTTTCCATTGTTTCCGCTGCCGTTGTTACAGGCATAGACGGTAACGCCCTTTTTGATCGGGGACAACAGAAACCCCCAGACGACGCCGGCGGCGAAGCAAGCCAGGCCCATCCAAAATGCTGTGCTCTTGTTCATAAGCTCCATCCTCTTACAGGGCGTAATACCGAACAGCGCCTTCAAACAACCGCTGGTCTTTATTGCCCGGCACATTTTTATAGAGATTGTCGCCCCAGCGCTCGCTGTGACACATTTTACCAAAAATGCGGCCGTCCGGCGAAGTGACGCCTTCCACAGCGCAGAAGGAGCCGTTGGGGTTGAAGGCCGTATCCATAGAAGGAGCGCCTGTTTCGTCCACATACTGGGCGGCGATCTGGCCGTTGGCCGCCAGCCGGTCAATCAGCGCCTGCGGCGCCGCAAAACGGCCCTCGCCATGGGAAATCGCCACAGTGTGAATATCGCCCACTTGGTTTAACATCAGCCAGGGAGACCAATTGGCGCAGATTCGTGTGCGCGTCAAACCAGATTGATGCCGGCCGATCACATTATAAGTCAGCGTAGCGTCTTCCGCCGTCATTTGGCGGATTTCTCCATAGGGCAACAAGCCCAGCTTAATAAGAGCCTGGAATCCGTTGCAGACGCCGATCATCAAGCCGTCTCGCTGGCGCAGCAAGCCATGGACGGCCTCGGAGACGCGGGGGTTGCGGAAAAAGGCGGTGATGAATTTTGCCGAGCCGTCGGGCTCGTCGCCGCCGGAAAAACCGCCGGGCAGAGCGATTATCTGGCTGTTGGCAATGGCCTTTTCCATCCGTTCCACCGATTCGTTGATCTGAGCGGCGGTCAGGTTGCGCAGCACCAAAATCTCCGGCTGGGCTCCGGCCTTTTCAAAGGCCCTGGCAGTGTCATATTCACAGTTGGCGCCAGGGAACACCGGAATCAACACTCGGGGGGTAGCCGTCTTGACCGCAGGCCCTTTGACCGGCTTGCCCGAGAAGGAGAAGAGCGGCGCCGCGCCCTGGGTCTGAGCCTTTACTGGGAATACCGGCTCCAGCACGGCCTCGTAGACGGCCAACAGCTCCGGCAAAGCGACGCTTTCGCCGCTGGGCAAACGAATTTCCTTTTGCTCCAGCGTATGACCAATCAGCTGGCCGCAGAGGGGCGCTCCCTCCGCCAGCTCTACGACAAAGGCGCCTCGGCGGGCCTCAAACAGACCGCTGAAAGCCGGATCGTAGGCAAAGCCCAGATCGTTGCCAAAAGCCATCTTGGCCACGGCGGCGCCCACGCCGCCCAGTTCGGGCACATAGACGGCCGACGCCTGGCGGTTGGCAATTAGACGCTCTACCTGATTCAACGTTTCCAGCAGGCTCTTTTCTTCCAAGAGGCCCTGGCTATCCTGCTCCGCCTGGAGCAGCACGACGGCGCTGCCCGGCTTTTTGAACTCCGGCGAAATGATATTGTCTGTATTGGCGGCGGAAATGGCGAAGCTCACCAAGGTGGGAGGCACGTCGATGTCGTCGAAGCTGCCGGACATACTGTCCTTGCCGCCGATGGCCGCGGCCTTCAGCTGCCGCTGGGCCTCCAAAGCGCCCAGAAGCGCGGCCATAGGCTTGCCCCACCGCTGGGGGTCGGTCCCCAATTTCTCAAAATATTCTTGGAACGTCAGGTGGCAGTTTTGATAAGAAGCGCCGGCGGCAGACAGCTTGCACACCGATTCCACCACTGCATAGTAAGCGCCCAGATAGGGGCTTCGGCTGCTCAAATAGGGGTCGAAGCCATAGGCCATCGCCGAGCAGGTTTTGGTCTCCTTGCCCAGCACAGGCAGCTTGGCGACCATGACCTGAGCAGGCGTCTGCTGGTTTTTTCCGCCAAAAGGCATGAGCACGGTTCCGGCGCCGACGGTGCTGTCAAAGCGCTGAACCAGGCCCTTTTGAGAGCAGACGTTGAGCTGCGCCAAAACCTGCCGATATCCCTGAACGGTATCCGGAGCGGCCTGCTCCTCCTCCCCTTCCGGCCGGGCGATTTTGACGGCAATATGCTTTTCCGCTCCATTGGAATTCAAAAATTCCCGGGAAAGATCCACAATGGTCTTGCCATTCCACCGCATGGTCAGCCGGGGGCTTTCCGTCACATAAGCCACAATCGCAGCCTCCAGATTTTCCTCCCCTGCCAGCTGAATAAAGCGGTTCGCATCCTCCGGCGCCACGACCACGGCCATTCGCTCTTGAGATTCGGAGATGGCCAGCTCTGTGCCGTCCAGGCCCTCATATTTTTTGCTCACTTGATTCAAATCGATATCCAGGCCGTCGGCCAGCTCGCCAATGGCCACGGAAACGCCGCCGGCTCCGAAATCATTGCATCGTTTAATCATCGAGGCGGCGGTTTTGCTGCGGAACAGCCGCTGGAGCTTTCGCTCCTCTGGGGCGTTGCCTTTCTGCACCTCCGCGCCGCAGCTTTCCAGCGATTGAGCGGTATGCGCTTTGGAGGAGCCGGTGGCTCCGCCGCAGCCGTCCCGCCCTGTGCGGCCGCCCAACAAAATCACAGCGTCTCCAGGGGCGGGCCGCTGCCGGCGGATGTTTTCCGCTGGGGCCGCGCCCACCACGGCGCCGATTTCCATCCGCTTGGCCACATAGCCGGGATGATAAAATTCATGGACCAAGCCGGTGGCCAGGCCGATCTGGTTGCCGTAAGAGCTATAGCCGGCGGCCGCCGTCTGGACGATTTTTCGCTGGGGCAGCTTGCCGGGCAACGTTTGGTCAATGGGCGCCAGCGGATCTGCCGCGCCGGTGACCCGCATGGCCTGATAAACATAGCTGCGGCCGGAAAGAGGGTCCCGAATAGCGCCGCCGATGCAGGTGGCCGCGCCGCCAAAGGGTTCAATTTCTGTGGGATGATTGTGGGTTTCGTTTTTGAACATCAGAATCCATTGCTCGGTTCCGTCCTCGGTTTCTACGTCAATTTTCACCGAGCAGGCGTTAATTTCCTCGGATTCGTCCAAGTCGTTCAAAGCGCCGATTTTTTTTAGGTATTTGGCGCCGACAGTAGCCAAATCCATCAAGGTGACGGGCTTATCTGAGCGCCCCTGATAAACCTCCCGGCGGATGGACTGATAGCGCTCAAAGCTCTCTTGCGCCGCCGGGTCCTCAATTTCTACTTGATCGATTATGGTGGAAAAGGTGGTATGGCGGCAATGATCCGACCAATAGGTGTCGATCATACGAATTTCCGTAATGGTGGGCTGGCGGCCCTCCTGACGGAAATAATCCCGACAGAAACGGATATCGTCCTGGTCCATAGCCAAGCCGTATTGCCGGATGAACTCCGACAATCCCTCTTCCTCCAGCTGGGTAAAGCCCTCCAGAATCGCCACTTCGGCGGGGATTTCATATTGCATTTGCAGGGTGTCGGCTTTCTCCATGGAAGCCTCCCGGCTCTCCACCGGGTTGATGACGTACTTCTTCACTGCGTTCAACTGCTCCGGGCTGATCTGTCCTTCCAACACATAAACGCGAGCCGTGCGCACAGTCGGCCGCTCCCCCTGGGAGACAAATTGAATGCACTGGGCGCAGGAATCCGCCCGCTGGTCGTATTGCCCAGGCAAGTATTCGCTGGCAAAGACTGCGGCTCCGGTCAGGTCCGGCGTCTGGCAGGCGTCGTCTACCTGGGGCTCGGAAAAGACGATATCCACGCAGCGGTCAAAAAGGGCTTTATCAATGCCTTCCACATCATAACGATTGAGCAGGCGCAAGCCCATCACGCTCTTAATTTGCAGAAGATTTACAATTTCATCCAATAAATGCCGAGCTTCCGCGTCAAACCCCGGCTTTTTTTCCACATAAATTCGGTAAACCGCCATGTTATTCCCCTCTCTGTTCCATGGCCCGCCGGCCGATGTCCTTGCGGCAGTGCATATTGTCAAAATGAATCTGCTCCGCCGCCTGGTAGGCTTTTTCCACAGCCTGAGGCAGGGTTTCGGCCAAGGCCGTCACGCCCAATACCCGGCCGCCGGCTGTCAGCAGCTTGCCTTCTTCTTCCTTAACGCCGGCGTAATAGACGGCTGCGCCCTGTTCCTCCGCCTGATTCAGGCCGGTTATGGGCAGGCCGGTATAATAGTTTTTCGGATACCCCCCCGAAGCCAAAATCACGCAGCACGCCGCCTGGGGCAGAAATTCCACTTTCTGCTCCGCCAGCCGGCCGTCGATCACAGCTTCCATAATATCCAGCAGGTCTGTTTTCAGCAAAGGCAGCACCACTTGGGTTTCCGGGTCGCCGAAGCGGCAGTTGTATTCAATTACCTTGGGGCCTTGGTCTGTCAGCATCAGGCCGAAATACAAGCAGCCCCGGAAGGGACGTCCCTCCTGGTTCATGGCCTGGACAGTGGGCAGAAAAATCTCTTTCATGCACCGCTCCGCCACTTCGGGCGTGTAATAGGGGTTGGGCGCCACCGCGCCCATACCGCCGGTGTTGGGGCCCTGATCCCCGTCGTAAGCCCGCTTATGGTCCATGGAGGCGACCATAGGGACCAAGGTTTCGCCGTCGGTAAAGCTGAGGACAGAAATTTCTGGGCCCTGTAAAAATTCCTCCACAATCACATGATCGCCGCTGGCGCCGAAAATTTTATCGTTCATAATGGCGTGCAGCGCGTCCTGCGCGGCCACCTCGTTTTCGGCAATCACAACGCCCTTGCCCAGAGCCAAGCCGTCCGCCTTGACGACCACCGGATATTTGCCCTTGGCTCGAATATGTTCCATAGCGCTTTCCACATTGTCAAAAACGTCGTAATCCGCTGTGGGGATATGATATTTTTTCATCAAATTTTTCGCAAAGACCTTGCTGCTTTCAATTTCCGCCGCTGGGGCGCTGGGGCCGAAGGCGCGGATTCCCGCCTTCTGCAGCCGGTCGACCATGCCCATGGCCAAAGGGTCGTCTGGGATGACTGCCGCCAAATCAATCTTTTTGTCCCGGGCAAATTTGACGACGCCCTCTATATCCGTAGCCTTTACTGGGACGCAGATTGCGTCCTGAGCAATGCCGCCGTTGCCCGGCGCGGCATAGATTTTAGAAATACGAGGGTTTTCTTTTAATTTTTTGATTACGGCGTGTTCGCGGCCGCCGCCGCCTACAACGAGAAGGTTCATAGATCCGCCCTCCTTGAGTGATTTTGTTTTCTGACACGCTTTTTAATGATGGAACAATCTCATCCCGGTAAAGGCCATGACAATGCCATATCGATCGGCGGTTTCAATCACATGATCGTCCCGCACAGAGCCGCCGGGCTGAACGATATACTGGACGCCCGACCGGCGGGCCCGCTCCACGTTGTCTCCAAAGGGAAAAAAGGCGTCGGATCCCAGCGTTACCTCCGTCAGGCGCTGGGCGATCCACTCCTCTTTCATCTCTCTGGTCAAAAGGGGCGGGCGGGTCTTGAAGGTATTTTGCCAATTCCCTTCCGCCAGCAGCTGCCGGCATTCCACATCCGAAAGGTAGCAATCGATAGCGTTATCCCGATCCGGTCGGCGGACGCCGTCCACAAAATCCAACCCCAGCACATAAGGATGCTGGCGCAGGCTCCAGTTATCCGCTTTGTCCCCGGCCAAACGAGTGCAGTGAATCCGGCTTTGCTGGCCGGCGCCCACGCCCACGGCCTGGCCGTTTTTCACATAGCACACCGAGTTGGACTGGGTGTATTTCAGCGTAATCATCGCCACAATCATATCAATTTTCGCCTGCTGTGGCAACTGCTTATTTTTCGTCACAATATTTTGAAGCAGCGTTTCGTCAATTTTGAAGTCGTTGCGCTTTTGCTCAAACGTCACGCCAAAAACGTCCTTGCGCTCTTCTGGGGCGGGAACATAATCCGGGTCAATCTGCACCACATTATATTTGCCGTTTTTCTTGGCTCGCAGGATCTCCAAAGCTTCGTCGGTGTAACCGGGGGCGATTATGCCGTCGGAAACTTCCGGCTTGATATATCGAGCGGTTTCTCCGTCGCACACGTCGCTCAAAGCGGCCCAATCGCCATAGGAACACAGCCGATCCGCCCCTCTGGCCCGGATATAAGCGCTGGCAATGGGGCTGGGCTGGGCTTTGGCGGAAACAAAGTACATCTTTCGTTCGGTATCGCTCAGCGGCAGGCCCACGGCGGCGCCCGCCGGAGAAACGTGCTTAAACGAGGCCGCCGCCGGCAGGCCCGTGGCTTCCTTCAGCTCTTTCACCAGCTGCCAGGCGTTCAGGGCGTCCAAAAAATTGATATAGCCCGGCTTGCCGCTCAAAACCGTCAGCGGCAGAGCGCCCCCTTCCCGCATCCAAATGCGGGCGGGCTTCTGGTTGGGGTTGCAGCCGTATTTCAGTTCCATTGTCGTTTCGCTCATCTTCCGTCCCGTTTCCTTTCCGTATCGTCGCCAAAAGAGGGCCCGCCAAGCGGGCCGCTCTTTTTTCATTCTTCCACAGTATCTTCGTTGATGAAATCATACTCGCCGTCCATCAACGTCTGCAAATAGTCGTCAAAGCTGTCCGCAATCACCGCAAGCTCGTCTGGGTCATGGAGAAAGCGGACTACCTGACCGATTGTTCCAGTCTCCGAAGGGGAAAAATCCAAAAACAGCTGGGAGGTTCCGCCGTTATTCATGCAATCGGCAAAATGCAGCCAGCGCATTGTTTGGGAATCCCGAACAATCCGCTGGTCTACCGCAACGCCTTCCTCGTCAAACAGCCGGTCTACATAATCGCCGTAATACCGGGCGGCCAAATCTTGGTTTTTCCGCATTTGTTTGGCGGACAGCAGGTAATACGGGTACTCCTCCAGATCGGAGCCCAGGAAATACAAGGCGAACTTGCGGCCTTGATACTTCCGCCAATAGGAGCCGTCCACAATGGAAAGCAGCTCCGCCAAGCTTTCCGGCAGTTCCGGGTAAAGCGCCTTCAAGCGGGCCAATTTTTTCGCTTTGACGCCATGAGCCGCGGCGGCAAATTCATCCCACAACTCCCCTGCCCCGGCTTGGCGATAGGCCTGGGCCAACCCGTCTGCATAGCGCTGGGCCAGGCTTTTCTCGCCATAGTTTAAATCATTCATATTTGTTGAAAATCAGCTGACAGGCCTCCCCTGTTTCCAAGCTGGTATACTGGACGAACAGGGATATTTTATTCTCCTCGTTCAGGCTTTCCCAGACTTGCCGGGCAAAATCCTCCATATCTTGGCCGATTTCCACTCGCTCCGGCTCCCCCTCAAAAATGGGCAGCGGCGAGCCGTCCTGGACATAGGTATGGATAAAATGCCCCAAACCGGGCTGGCCCGGATACTCGAAAAACTGCCGCAGGCAAGCGGAGCCCTTTTCATCGGCGCTTTTTAGGATGGACAGCTTATAGCCGCCGTCCGGGCTGAGCAAGCCGGAAATCCGGGGCGTCCAGTTGGGACTGTCCGGCTCAAATTCCCGGCTGCGCAGCGCCTGCTCCAGAGTCTGTCCCCGCTCCAAATATTCCAGAATGGTGTCCGTCTGATCGCCGTTGGTAACAATCAGGCTTCTCCCTACCCGCCGAACCGGATGATAAATCACCAGGCTGGGGTCCTCCATCTTTTCCGGGTCCCGGGCCTGGGTGCGAATGCCGTCGGGCTCCTGGACAAATACGCGGTTGCGGCTGTTGGCGCTGCGGCCCATAATGAAATAGAGCGCCGCGGATTGTCTGCCGTCCGGCGTGGCGCCCAATACGACGCCTCGGCCAGGATAGGGGTTTTTCCGCAGCAACTGGGGCAGTTCTTGGGTTTTCATAAATCAGTTCCTCCTCTATCGGCGCTTCGCGCCCTCATCGGGGCAGCGGGCCCTCTTTGCGGCAGACCATCTCCACCGCTTGGGGCAGCAGCGTCCACTCAGCCTGCTCCATCACCCGCAGCTGAAGGGTTTCCGCTGTGTCGTCGGGCAGGACTTCCACCGCCTTCTGCAGCAAAATCGGCCCGCCGTCCGCTTCTTCGTTCACCAGATGCACGGTGGCGCCGGTGAGCTTCACCCCTCGGGCCAAAGCGGCTTCGTGGACCTTCAGCCCATAAAAGCCTTTGCCGCAAAAGGAGGGGATCAGCGCCGGGTGAACGTTCAAAATCCGGTTAGGGTACCGCCGCACGACCTCCGGCCCCAGAATGGTCAAAAATCCGGCTAGCACAATCACGTCGATCTGATAGCGCTCCAAAACTTGCAACAACGCTCGGTCAAACTCCTCCTGGCTGGCAAACTGCTTCCGGGGCAGCGTTTCGGCAGGCACATTGTTTTGAGCCGCCCGTTCCAGGGCATAGACCCCAGAGCGGCTGGAGACCACTAAGCAAATAGTTCCGCTGGAGATCCGGCCGGCCTTTTGGGCGTCCAGCATCGCCTGCAGATTGGTGCCGCCGCCGGAAACCAGCGCGGCGACCCTTACCACAGCAATACGCCCTCGTCGCCGGGGACGACCTCGCCCAGGATATAAGCCTGCTCGCCTTGGCCGTTCAGCAGCTCCACCGCCCGATCCGCCTGATCCGGCGGGACGATGCAGCACATTCCAACGCCCATATTGAAGGTGTTGAACATATCTTTTTCTGGGATATTCCCTTCCTTTTGAATCAGGTTGAAAATCGCCGGCGTGCGGACTTTGGCCTTTTCAATCTTGGCCGTCAGCCCTTCAGGCAGCGCCCGAGGAATGTTTTCATAGAACCCGCCGCCGGTGATATGACAGATCGATTTCACTTCCGCCTGGTCCAGAAGCGCCAGTATGGGCTTGACATAAATACGGGTGGGGACAAGCAGCGTCTCCCACAAAGAGCCGCCCAGCTCATCCGAATGAAAGTTAGGCTTCCGCTCAATGTCAAAAACCCGGCGGACCAGAGAAAAGCCGTTGCTGTGCACGCCGCTGGAGGCCAAGGCCACCAACACGTCGCCGGCTTTGACCCGGCTCTGATCCAGAATGCGGGATTTTTCCACTGCGCCCACCGTAAAGCCCGCCAGGTCATAATCGTCCTCGGCCATCACGCCGGGATGCTCGGCGGTTTCGCCGCCGATTAGGGCGCAGCCCGCCTGGACGCAGCCCTCCGCCACGCCGGACACAATGGAGGCGATTTTCTCTGGAATATTTTTACTGCAAGCGATATAATCCAAAAAGAACAAAGGCTTGGCGCCAGAGCAGACCACGTCGTTGACGCACATGGCTACGCTGTCAATGCCGATGGTATCATGCTTATCCAGCAGCTGAGCCAACCGCAGCTTGGTGCCAACGCCGTCTGTGCCGCTGACCAGCACGGGGTTTTTCATGCCGGAAAGATCCAGCTCAAACAGGCCGCCAAAGCCCCCCAAGCCGGAAAGCGCGCCAGGGATCATGGTCCGGGCAGTGTGAGCCTTCATCAGCTCCACGGCCCGATAACCGGCGGTGACGTCCACGCCGGCGGCTTTATAACTGTCGCTAAAACTCTTCATGCCGTTTCCTCTCAATCATCAATCTTTCAAAACCAGGGCCCGCCCGGCCAACCCGAGCGGACCCTTTTGGCAAAGGGCTTAGTCAATATTCTCGCTGAACTTGCGGTCGAATTTGGAAACCTTTCCGGCGTTCTCCACATTCAGCGGGTAAACGCCGCTGAAGCAGCCTGTGCAAAATTCGCAGTCGGATTTTTCCGCCACGTTCACAATATCCTCCAGGCTCAGGAAGCCCAAGGTGTCCACGCCGATTTTATGGCCGATTTCCTCAATAGTCATATTGTTGGCGATGAGCCGCTCGGGAGAATCGATATCTGTGCCGAAATAGCAGGGATAGCGGAAAGGAGGCGAAGCGATGCGCATATGCACTTCTCTGGCGCCGGCCTCCCGCAGCATTTTCACAATGCGCATGGAGGTCGTTCCCCGGACAATCGAATCGTCCACCAGCACGATCCTCTTGCCCCGCACCGCGTCGGCGATGGCGTTGAGCTTGATGCGCACGGCGTTTTCCCGCTGCTTTTGCGTGTTCAGGATGAAGGTTCGGCCGATGTATTTGTTTTTCAGCAGGCCTGTGCCATAGGGAATGCCTGAAGCGTTGGCGTAGCCCAGAGCGGCGTCGTTGCCGCTGTCGGGCACGCCCATCACCAAATCGGCCTCCACAGGGTGGTCCTTCGCCAAAAATTCGCCCATCTTCTGCCGGGCCAGGTGAACGCTGGTTCCCTCGATCACAGAATCCGGCCGAGCGTTGTAAACAAATTCAAAGACGCACAAATGGCTCTTCTGTCCGCAGTGCTTTTCGATGCTCCGCAGACCGTTTTCATCGATAATCACAATCTCGCCAGGCTTCACATCCCGCAGGAAATGGGCGCCCACGCTATCGATGGCGGAGGTTTCGGAAGCCAGCACATAGCTGTCCTTATACTTGCCGATGCTCAGAGGCCGCAGCCCCAGAGGATCCCGGACGCCGATGAGCTTTCTAGGAGACATCACCAGCAGAGAATACACGCCGTACAGCTTGTCCATGGCGTTGCAAATGGCGTCTTCGATGGATTTAGAGGTCAGCCGCTCCCTTGTGATCATATGGGCGATCAATTCCGCGTCGCTGGTGGAATGGAAAATGGCGCCCTGCATCTCCAATTTTTCTCTCAAATCCAGCGCGTTGAGGATAGAGCCGTTGTTGGCGATGGCCATCTGGCCTTTCACATGGCGAAACGGCATTGGCTGGGCGTTTTCCCGTTTGTTGCTCTCCGCCGTGCCGTAAAGGCAGTGCCCCAACGCCATTTTTCCGTTTCCCAGCCGCTCCAGCGTTTCCTGCTTAAAAACGTCCGACACCAGGCCCAGATCCCGGTAACTGCTGATAACGCCGTCGTCGTTGACGGCGATACCGCAGCTCTCCTGCCCTCTGTGCTGCAAGGCGTACAGCGCCATGTAGGCGGATTCCACCACGCCCATATCGTCGTTGTCATAAATACCAAAAACGCCGCATTCCTCGTGAATCTTGTCCAACATATCCTGCATAAAGCCTTCCTCCTATTTTCCGCTTTCTGCTTATCCGATTTTTGTCTTTGCTCTTGGACGGCGAACGGAGCCCACAGGAGCCTATTTGTCGCCCGTCAGGCGGCGCATTACTTCCTGGTAGGCGTCTTCCACGCCGCCCAAATCTCTTCTAAAGCGGTCCTTGTCCAGCTTTTCGTGGGTTTTCTCATCCCACAGTCGGCAGGTGTCCGGCGAGATTTCGTCAGCCAGCACAATGGTCCCGTCGCTCAGCCGGCCAAACTCCAGCTTGAAATCCACCAAATCAATGCCGATTTCCTTCATAAAGCCCTTCAGCAGCTCGTTCACGCGGAAAGCATAGTCCTTAATCTGCTGGATTTCTTCTTTTGTGGCCAGCTTCAGCGCCAGGGCGTGGGTATCGTTGAGCAGCGGGTCCCCCAGATCGTCGTTTTTATAAGAAAACTCGACGGTAGGCGCGTCGAAGACAATGCCCTCTTCCACGCCGTAACGCTTGGCGAAGGAACCGGCGGAAATATTGCGGATAATCACCTCCAGCGGCACAATGGACACTTTTTTTACCACAGTGTCTGTGTCGGAAAGCTGCTCCACATAGTGCGTAGGCACGCCGGCCTGCTCCAACCGCTGCATCAGATGATTGGTCATCTTGTTGTTGATTACGCCTTTGCCCGCGATGGTTCCCTTTTTTTCGCCGTTGAAGGCGGTGGCGTCGTCCTTATAGGAGACGACGACCTTTTCCGGATCGTCGGTGGCGAAAACCTTTTTGGCCTTTCCTTCGTAAAGCTGTTCTCTCTTTTCCATTGCTTTCATTCTCCTTGGCAATCAAAATATCAAGCCTGCGCCGAGGCCGTTTTTTACTGATTCAGCTGCGCTTGGAGCTTTTGATCCTTTTCCAGCACCTTGGCGGCCATATCCCGCTTTTTCTGCTCCAGCTTACGGGCCAGCTCCTGGTCCCCCAGAGCCAGCATCTGCACGGCCAGCAGAGCGGCGTTTTCCGCCCCGTCGATGGCCACTGTGGCCACAGGCACGCCTGCAGGCATCTGCACCGTGGCCAACAGGGCGTCCAGGCCGTCCAGCGTGGAGGACTTCATGGGAATGCCGATCACCGGCAAAGTGGTGTGCCCGGCCAGCACGCCGGCCAGATGAGCCGCCTTGCCGGCGGCGGCGATGATTACGCCGAACCCCTTTTCCCGGGCGGAGGCGGCGAAAGCGCAGGCTTCCGCCGGCGTCCGGTGGGCGCTCATCACATGGGCCTCAAAAGGCACGCCGAATTCCCGCAGGGTCTGAAGCGCTTTTTCCACCACGGGCAAATCGCTGTCGCTGCCCATGACGACAGCCGCTTTGTTATTTTGCATTGCAAACTTCCTTTCTCGTTTGGCGTTTCCCGCCGCGGCCCGCAAGCCCGACGAAAAGAAAAAAGCCGCGGCGCAACCCCACAGCTTTTCCCATCAGCGCTCGAAGCGGGCGGACAGATACACTCTCCCCTTAAAAAGCAAACCGGCCGCAGCCGCGTTTTCCTTTTTTTCAGGCCCCAATAAGGCGAGAATTTTCATCTGCCGTACCTCCGTCGAATCGCGCAATCGCATGATACCCCTATTTTACTTTCTTTTGCCGCCAAGTTCAACACTAATTTGCGTCAAATTTGCATTTTTTCTGCAATTTCTAATTATCCCCTTTTTTTGAGGGCGGAATCCTGCCCGTTTCGCCCCTTCCGCCGCCAGTCGATCTCCATCAAACCGGGGGAAAGGCGGACCCGCTCCAAAACCGCCGGCAGCAGCGGCAGCAGCCGCTCTGGCGCCTTCTCAAGCTCGGCAAGCGTTTGGCGGCATGCTTCTACCCCAATGGATTGACCCACATATTTTTCCAAGCAGGCGGCGGTTTGGGCCGGATCCGCCTGGGAAAGATCTTGAGCCAGCTGCTGCAAGATGGCCTGCCGAACCTGCTCCTCCCGCCAAGCCGGGTTTTGGCAGCCATTTTTCCGCCGCCTGCCGCCGCAAAGCAAATACCGGCGGCTTCCGTCGCTGGCAAAGGTCATGCGTCCGCCGCACAGACCGCAAAAAACCAAGCCGCTCAGGGGGTTTTTGCTCCGCCTGGCGGGTTTCAGCCCTTGCTGCGCCGCCTGAAATTGCTCCAAGGTGACCAAAGGCGGGCAGGCTCCAGGCGCGACTGTCCACTGCTCCGGCGGCAGCGGAAGAGATTTTTCCACTTTATAGCTGATTTTTCGAGATCGATTCTGGGTCAGATCGCCCCGATAAGTGGGGCAAGTCAAAATCCGCCGGACCATGGCTCCGCTCCAGCAGACCGCTTTACCCGAGGGAGGCGGCGTTCCGGCGGCGTCCATCCGGCGGGCGATTTGCCCCGGGCTCAGCCCCTCTGCCGCCATCCGAAAGATTTGCCGGACTTGCCTGGCTTTTTCCGGCTCTTCTTCCAGCCTGCCCCGGTCCTCTGGCGAACGGCGATAACCATAAGGGGGCCTGGCGCCGATAAACTGCCCTGCTCGCTTTTTGGCGTCCAATGAAGCCCGAACCTTGCGGGAAATGTCTCGGGCATATAAATCGTTGACCACCGCCCGAAAGGGCGTCATATCGTCCTGCCCTCGCAAGGTATCGATATTATCGCCCAAGGCGATATAGCGCACTCCTTTTTCTGGGAAATATCGTTCCAAATAATGGCCTGTCATGATGTAATCCCGTCCCAGGCGGGAAAGGTCCTTCGTAATAACGACGTCGATCAGCCCCGCTTCAATATCCGCCAACAGCCGCAAAAAGGCAGGTCTTTGAAAATTAGTTCCACTATAGCCGTCGTCCACATATTCGCCGCCGATCGGGATTCCCTGCTGGGCGCAATAATTGGTCAGCAACAGCCGCTGACTGGCAATGCTCTGCGATTCCCCCTCCCCGTCCTCTCGGGAAAGGCGCAGGTAAAGCCCCGCCCTCATGGATTGGGCAAGCTGGTCAGGCTCGCTGCGTCCGCCAGCATCCAAAGGCATAAGGCGCAGATCTGCTCCAGGCTGTCCCCTTCCGCCGCGCAGCGGCAGACGATTGTAAACGCTTCCATCTTCATCGCCTCCTGGAAAAGCATATGAAAACCGGCGCTTTTCCATGCCGCCAACTGCAAGCGGCGCAAAAAAGCGGCGGAAAATCCGCCGCTTTTGCCGCAAAGGACGATTATTTGACGAAATAATCCGCCAGGTTGGCGTTGGGGTCGATCACCGCTTCGATCAGCGGAGTTTTGCAGGTCATCAAAGTGGTGACGCCAGGGCCGTGGCCAGACAGAATGCAATCGCTATGCACCACAACGCCGATGGTGACAGCCCCCGTCATGTAATTTCGGCCATAGCGGGTGTCCGCGTCCAGAATGGCCACGATATCGCCAAAACGCAGCTTGTCCAGGCCGTATTCCTTGGTGATTTTCTGGTCGTGAAGGGTGATGTCGTAGTCGCCATAATAGGAGGTGGAGGCGCCCAGGCCAGAACCCATGACGCAGGCGGGCACAATCTTGGCCACGCCCACTTGCAGCTTGCCGTCGCCCAGTTCGGCGACATTCATTTTTTCCAGCAGCTCGGGGCTCATGTTGCGCAGCAGGATTTCCGGGTAATCCAGCAGCTTCATGCCCTGGCCTTGGGAGCGGACGTCGATGGTGTCGCCAATGCTCATCTTGGCCATGGTTTCGTCGTCAAAATAGCACAGCAGATGCTCGCAGCCGCCGTGTTTGCCGGTGACGAAGCCTACGGCTCCCTTGGCGTCGCCCGAGCGGACGATAGCCTGATTGCCGACGCAGGAAAGGCCCTGGAGCGCGGCGTTGTATTCGTCGTTTTCATTGCGGGCGGTGACGCCCGGCTCCAGATGGTCCGCGGCCCAACCCACGCAGCGGTCGCCGATCTTGGCGTTGAAGGTGATGCCGCCTGTGGCAGGCAGGGTGAAGGGCTCGCCGTCGATGGTATGGCGATAAGCCTGGGCCCCTTTGGAATGACGCACCTTGCCCTGCACCAGCAGGATGGGCAGATCGTCCCGATTGAATTTCAGCATAGAAATCGCTTCCCTTCTCGTTTTGATATGGGTCCTGACTCTACTTTACCACAGTTCCGGCGATTTGGGAAGAAAGAACGGCTATTTTGCCGCTTTATTTTTATGGCGCATCCTCTTTTTTTGATTTCTTGCTTTCTCTGAAAATTTTTATAACAATTCTTGCACATATTTGTATTGTGAATCGATTTTATATTTTCAGACGTTACAAATTCTCTGCCGCATACGCCGCAAGCTTCTATAGTTGTTGTTGAAATCGAACGACTGCCTGAACACATTGTAAGAATGGAAGCCAAAGCTAATACTACAATCATAAACGTCGCGCGCCTGGAACCCTTTTGAAAAGAATTTTCATCCATTTTCTTATCTCTCCATACCAAACCGCATCGTTTTTTGTTCTACAACGCCGTTTTCTGAGCCATGAACGAAAGTATATCATGGTTTAATCTTATAGTCAATTTATTTTAATCTTTTACTTGCTTTTATGACGCTTATACATTCTCCAAAATAATGGCGGAGGTGTTTCTATGAATTATGCGCTTTTGGGCAAACGGATACGGGACGAGCGTCTTTTGCTCCGCTGGACGCTGGAGAAATTGGCCGAGCGAACCGATAAAAGCATCAATTTTATTGGGCAAATCGAGCGAGGCGAGGGAAAACCCAGCCTGGAAACCTTGGTGGATATTGCAAACGCCCTGGGAACTACTGTGGACAGTCTGCTACAGGATAATATCAAAGCGTCAGGCGATGGAATTCAGAAAGAAATTGGCGCTTTAGTCGGCTCTCTGGACGACAAGGGCAAGCAATTCATCCTGGACATGGTGAAACGATACCATTATTACCACGATATCCAATGAGACAGCCCCTGCGCCAAAGCCATGGCCGCCAGCTTTTGTGAAAACAGAACCGCTACACAAAAACAAGATATGACTGTTTGCGCCTTTGCAAGAAGTCAGCCCCCCCTGGCTTTGAAGCAAGATCAATGGTCAATGTATGAGGGGACAGCAGCGCCAGTTTTTCCCTATCCAGCACAAGGGACGGGACGGTGTTGTATACCAGCTCCTGCCGGGGCAGGATTTGGCCGATATGTTCTGTTTCAATTGCCTCCAAGCCGGCGCAGCGGGCCAGCTCCAGATCCTCCGGCTTTCGGGCGGAGACGGCGACTTTGGCGCCCAGAGCCCGCAGCCGCCAAGCCAGCGCCTGGCCGATGCGCCCATAACCGACGATAAGGCAGTTTGCGCCCAAAATAGTCTGCTCCCGCTTCTCCAGGGCCAGACCTATGGCCGCCTCCGCCGTGATGGCGGCGTTGCGCCGGGTCAGCGCCTCCTCCGCTCCATAGTCCCGCAGCTTTAACCCCCGCTCTGCCGCCATGCGGCAAAGCGCCGGGTCGGGCAGACCGGCCAGCAGCAGGCAAGCGGGCGCCTCTTCCACGACGCTGTCCAGCATGGGCTCCAGCCAAATATCTTCCTCCGCCAAGGGAGCGTTGAGCCGGCCTTCTTTTTGGGCGGGCATGGGCAAAACCGCCCAGCAGGCGTCCCGAAGAGCCTCCCCCAAGCTGTCGCAGTGGACGACGCCTGGCCCCAGTTCTTCTCGTCCCAAACCAAAGGCCTCAACCTGCCAGCCCTCCTCCGCCAGCAGGCGGCACAACCGAATCTGGCGTATATCGCCGCCCAGCACAGCGCACTTCATCTTTTTTGCTTCCATCTTTTCACTCCTTCCCTGCCCTATCCTATTCTCCGCCGCCAGACGATGTGAGGCCCATTCCCCTCTTGCCGGCGGCGCGTTTCTGGCGTATAATGGGTATATTCAGACCAACGGACCGGACTTGGAAAGGAAGCGGGATATGAAAAAATTCAACGAAGCTTTGAGCGGAAACCCTTTGCGCAAGCACGTTTATAAGGAAATTGAAAAAGCGATTTTGGACGGCGTTTTCGAGCCCGGCTATTCGCTGACCGAGGGCAAGCTCTCCGCCGAGCTGGGGGTCAGCCGCACGCCTGTGCGGGAGGCCTTAATGCAGCTGGAGCTGGAGGGGCTGGTCAAGACCATTCCCAACAAGGGCGCCGTGGTTGTGGGCGTCACCGGCCAGGATATCGACGATATTTACACCATTCGTACCCGCATCGAAGGGTTGGCCGCTCGGCGGTGCGCCGTCAACATCGGCCAGGAGGAGCTGGAGGAGCTGCGCCAAGTGGTGGAATTGCAGGAATATTTTGTCACAAAGCAGGATTTTTTGCAGGTCTGGCATTTAGACAACCGGTTCCATGAAATGATCTATGAAGCCTGCCGCTCCAGACCGTTGAAACAAATCCTCTCCCTTTTCCACAATTACATCCAAAAGGCCAGAGAATATTCGGTAAAATCCGGGCGAGCTCAGGCCTCCACCCAGGAGCATCGGGCTGTGCTCAACGCCATCGAGGCCCACGACCCAGACGCCGCAGACGCCGCCATGGCTCTCCACGTCAAAAACGCCCGGGACGCTTTTTTTGAATATATGTAAGTCGGAAAAAACCGACGGCTATGCGTCGCTTGCCCGTCGGGGCTTCCCTCCTCGTATTGACGGCGATCTTTTTTTGTTTTAGAATGGATTTGGAGATAAAAACACGGTCCGGTCGGTAGTCCGGGCGCGAGCGCGCGGCAAAGCACGCCGTCAGTAACCTGCCTCCTTGGTTGTCCCTTCTCCGAAAGCCTTCTGCCTCGGCAGAAGAGCCCAAAAGGAGGCGTTGCAATGGAACCGATTTACACGCAGCTAACCGTCTATTTTGAGGACCCTTTCTGGGTAGGCGTGCTGGAGCGCCGACAAAACGACTTGACGGAAGCCTGTAAAATGATCTTTGGCGGCGAACCAACGGACGGCCAGGTCTATGAAGCCTTGCTGCGGCAATACAACTGTCTGCGCTTCGGCCCGCCGGCCGAAACCGGCGGTCGGCCCCAGCTGATCCGCAGCTTCAAACGGCGTCAGCGGGCTATCCGCCGCCAGTTGGCGGAGGGCGGCCCGGGAACCAAAGCTCAACAGGCTCTGGCCCTCCAGAGGCAGCAGGGCAAACAGGCCCGGCAAAAGCGAACCCGAGAGCAAAAGCAGCTGCAAGCCCGGCTGGATTTCCAGCGCAAACAGCAAAAGCGAAAGGAAAAACGCCGGGGCCATTGAACGAAAAGCGCAAACGGGCAAAAAAAGACGGAGGCCGGAGGCCTCCTCCCACAAGGGCGGCAATGAAATCATTGCCGCTCCCAGTATTGAAAAGCGCAACAACCGCCTATTTGCGGTTGTTGCGCTTTCGTCAACGCCGGCTTTGGAGTCCGCGCGGCAAGGGATGTCAAACCAAATGATCTGCAAAGGCGCTTTCGCTGTTCCATTGCTCCCTTGTCAGGCGCTTTGCATTCCCACTTCGGCTTCGTGTGTTTGAGAAACCAGAGGAGACGATTTACATGATCGAATTTTATCAGGGCACGCCGGAATCTGTCATAGAACGGTTGTGTAGGACAATATCAAACTTTGACCAATCATGGTTTGAAAAATGCGTGCCTGCGTCAGACGAACAGATTCGACAATTAAAAAATATTTGCGGTCAGTACGGTTACAGCGCGCCAAAGGTATACCTTGACTACCTAATGGCAATGGGGGAAAATGACGGCGGTTTGCTTGAAAGAGAATGGGACGGTTATATGGAACCCGGCGTCCATTGTATTTTAGAGCAGTTTGCCGAGGAAGATTCTGACGCAAGAGAACATTTGCGGCAGGGACTTCTTTTGTTTTCTTACCATTGGACCGATTCACATTGTTATTTGAACGTCAGCAAAGCAGAAGACAACCCTGTAATTATAGATCGGGAGAAGCGCTACTTTGCAGGGAGTTTTGAGAAATACCTATTTCAAAAAGCCTTTAACATCTATCAAGAAAAATTTGAGTACCAGTCGTCGGTTGGAACGTCTATCAATTCCTGTGACGCGATATTGAAACAATATTCCTTTCCATGTTCCACTCGCGGCGGAACGGCAGAGGAAAAAATGGCGTTCGCGAGATGGCTTGTAACGTCTCTTGGACTTCGCGAAGAGGAAGCATGGTTTGGGGATGCTCTTCATTTTTTTAGCTATAACGCGCATTATGCGCTGCAGATCAATCTCCATCACAGTTTGCTGCTTGTCTTTTCGTGCGACGATCGTATGCAAAAGAAAAAGATCGATTCTACATTACGTCGTCTATTTCAATAACCATGATATTCCGCTTTCAGTATGCGCAAGGAGCGCGGAAACGCATGGGGCGTTTTTTAATACTCCTCCACGTCCAGATAAATCCGGCAGGCGATGGCCGCCGTTTCCGCCCGGGTGACGTTGGCCTGCGGGTCAAAAGAGCCGTCTTCCCGCCCCTTCATGATTCCCGAGGTATACATGGCTCGAACGGCGTCCAGCGCCCAATCATGGACGCTTTCCTTGTCGGTATAGGGAATTTCGTCGATTTCGCCGCCATAGTAGATACCCAGATTTTTATAAAACCGATGACTCATCGCAGCCATCTGCTCCCGGGTGATGACGCCCTCGGGATCAAATTTCCCCTCTCCCACGCCTTCTACAATGCCCTGACGGAAGGCCCAGTTGGCTGCGGCGGCATACGAGGCTGTTTCCTCCACGTCGGTAAATTCCGAGCCGGGATAGCGGTCCAGCCCGGCATGAGCCAGCCCAGCCAGCGTTTTCACATATTCTGCGCGGGTCAACGGCTCGTCTGGGCAAAAGCTGCTTTCCGTCCGCCCCTCCAAAATATCCCATTGGCTTACATAAAGGATATCCTCATAGGCCCAATGATATTGGTCCACGTCGGTATAGGGCAGGCTGTAGGCCGCCGCCCCAGGCGCGGACGAGACGGCCAGCGTCAGGGCCAAGGCGGCTGCGGCTGTTTGTTTCACAAGTTTCATTTCTCTGCCTTTCTGTTTTGCGGCGGAGGCGTCGCCTCCTGGGTGACGGGCTTTCGCCCTTGGTACAGGCTTATTATACGACCTTTGTCTCGGTTTGTTAAGCCCCAATCCCATCCAACGGGCGAGACCCGTTGACATCCGTCTTTTTTTCGCTTATCATAGAAAACAGCCGGAGGGCGGATCGTCTGAAAAAACGACAAGCCGGATAAGACGCGGGACAATCCCGTTTCTTATCCGGCTTTTTGCCGGTCTGGCCTGTTTCCGCAAAACAGAAAGGAGAACTCCATGAAACAACAAGGAAACTTTACACAAGGGCCGATTTTGGCGCCGTTGTGCCGGTTTGCTCTGCCGGTGCTGCTGGCTCTGCTGCTCCAAGCGGCCTATGGGGCGGCGGATTTGCTGATTGTGGGCCAATTCAGCGACGCGGCCAATATTTCCGCCGTATCCACCGGCAGCCAGATTATGCATACCTTCACCACTGTGGCGGCGGGCTTCGCCATGGGCGTCACAGTGCTGATCGGCAAAAAAATAGGCGAAGGCTCGCCGGACGAAGCCGGCCGCGTCATCGGCGGCGGCGCGGCCCTTTTCGTCTGGATGGGAATCGCCGCCACTCTGCTGGTTCCCTTTTTTGCCGGCCCCTTGTGCCGACTGATGCAGGCGCCGGAGGCCGCCTTTGCCCAGACCCAATCTTATGTGCGCATCTGCGCATTGGGTTCGCTGTTCATCTTGTCTTATAATGTGCTGGGCAGCGTCTTTCGAGGCGTCGGCGACAGCAAGACCCCCTTGTTTACCGTGGCGGCGGCCAGCCTCTTTAATGTGGCCGGCGACCTGCTGCTGGTGGCCGGGCTCAAACTGGGCGCCGCCGGCGCGGCTATCGCCACTGTGGCGGCTCAGGGGCTCAGCGTATTCATTTGCCTGCTGGTCGTTCGCAAAAAGACCCTGCCCTTTGCCTTTTCCAAGGAATATCTCCGGTTGGATCAAAAAATTTCAGGAGCGATTTTTCGCCTGGGCGCTCCGGTGGCTCTGCAAAGCCTGCTGGTGAATATCTCGTTTTTGGCCATACTGGCCATTGTCAATTCCATGGGCGTGCTCTATTCCGCTGGAGTAGGGGTGGCGGAAAAGCTGTGCGGTTTCATTATGCTGGCGCCGGACGCTTATATGCAGGCGCTGTCCGTCTTTGTGGCTCAAAATATCGGCGCAGGCAACCTTCCCCGCGCCAACAAGGCTTTGGCCTGCGGCGTCGGCGTTTCCCTGTTCACCAGCTTGTTTCTGGCCTACGCCGCCTTTTTCCATGGTCAGACGCTGGCCTCTCTGTTCTCCGGCGATTCCGCTATCGTCTATCAAGCGGCGGATTATTTGCGAGCCTACGCGCTGGATACGCTGCTGGTCAGCTTCTTATTCAGCTTCATCGGCTATTATAACGGCCGGGGAAAAACGCTTTTCGTCATGTGTCAGGGTCTGGCCGGCGCCTTTTTCGTCCGAATCCCTGTTTCCTACCTGATGAGCCGACTGCCCAACGCCACCCTGTTCCGCATCGGCCTGGCTACCCCCGCTTCCTCCGTCGTTCAAATCTTCCTGTGCGCCGTCTATTTCGCCGCGCTGAGCCGGCGGCCGGCGCCGGCAGACGAAAGCAAAAGCTAAACATTCCTCCAGCGGCGTCCGTTTCCATCCGTCGCGCCGACGAGGACTACGGACGAGCCCCGGCTTGGTAGCGCCGAATAAAATCCTCCATGCTTCCGTCAAAAAGGCGGCTGAGGCGGGCCATTGTCTGCCCTGGTTCCGGCTTCATGCCGTCGCCGATCCAATGATAAAAAAACTCCACAATGCCGTGGGAATAAAGGTTCAACAAAAATTCCCTGTCCTCTTCCGCCACTTGTTCATGGCCCGGCTGGCTGTCGAAATCCTGCTCCAGCAGCGGCAAAATCAAGCTGGCCATATGACGGCGCAGCAGGCCGCCGTCCTTCTGGGAGCGATAAATATTCATAATAGTCGCTTTGTGCCCGTGCAGATATTGAAAGACATTCCACAGATTGTTTTTCCAGCCGTCTTCCCCCTGCCGCTCTGTCAGCAGCTTTTTGCCCTCGTCCACCAGCGTCCATTCCAGCAAATCGTAAATATCCTGAAAGTGATAATAAAACGTTTTTCGGCTGACCTGGGCTTCGTTGACCAAGTCTTGTATGGTGATTTTGTCCAGTTGATTTTGAACCAGCAGCTTCTGGAGAGAAACGGACAGCTGCCGTTTGGTCAGGTTGGACATTCTTCCCGCTCCTTTCCGGTTGAAATCCGATGCCATTAAATTTACACGATTTTAAACAAAGCGTCAAGTCTGGGAGGCTCGACGGACGCGCCTGGCGTTTCGCATGGCGGAACGATATGCCGGCCGTGCGGCCGGCTTCGCCATACGCCCGTCGGCGGTGACAAATTGGCCCGAGTGTGTTCATTTGACACACCGGGCTTTTTTTGTCCGTTGTCGGCCGCCGACGCCGGCGGTATAGTGGAAACAACGAAAAGAGCTGGAGCCTGCCGAGCAGGCGGTTCCGATGAAAGGAGGGAGTTTTTATGGGGTTTTTGCAATCGGTAAAAATCCTGTTCGTCGTCGTTTCCGTTGTTTTGATTTTGGCCGGTTTGGCGCTGCTGATCTGGCCGGCGTTTTCGGCCTCGGCGCTTTGCGCGGCCTTGGGCGTCGTTTTCATCCTGTGCGGCGCCGTGCGTCTGGCGGGCTACTGCGCCAACGATTTATATCGGCTGGCTTTTCAATTTGATCTGGCCGCAGGCCTGCTGTTGATCGCCCTGGGCGCGGCTCTGATTCTTCGGGCTCCAGAAGCGATGACCGGCTTGTCGCTGATGATCGGCGTCTTTGCGCTGACGGACAGCGCCCTGCGGCTGCAAACCGCCCTGGACGCCAAGCGCTTCGGCCTGCGAAACTGGCCGGGCATCCTGGTTTTCGCCCTATGCGGCGGCGTTCTTGGGGTTCTGCTGCTGATCCGTCCCTTCGGCGGCCGGCTGCTGGTCCGGGCGATGGGCGCGGCGTTGGCCGTCGGCGGCGCAGAGAATCTGCTGCTGGGCCTTTGCGCCTTCCGCATCCCCCGCCGTTCCTCTTCGCCGGTAGTCGAAGTCGAAGCGGAATATGTGATCGACGAAGACTGATTTCTCGGCAAACAAGAAAAATTTTTGAAAGAATTTGAAACAAAAGGTGATTGCATTGCTGGATAGAATCGCTCATAAACTCACCCGGCGGCCCAAACTGGTGCTGTTGGTCGCCGCCGTCTTGTTGGTCCTCTGCGCGATAGGCGCCGCGGCCACTGGGGTGAATTACGATATTTTGACCTACCTGCCCCCAGATCTGGATTCCTCCCAGGGCGAAAAGCTGTTGGAGGACCCCTTTCATATGGCGGCCACCACCATGTTGATTGTGGAGGGAATGCCGCCGGAATACTCCAACGACCTGTGCCGTCGGGTGGAAGAGGTCCCCGGCGTCAGCAGCGCTTTGTGGATTTCCAGCGCGGCGGGCATTCAGATTCCCCAAGATTTTTTGCCTGAAGAGCTGCGGGAAATGTTTTTCTCCGGCGACGCCACCATGATGATCGTGCAATACGACAATCCCGGCGCTTCGGAGGAAACCATGGAGGCCATCGACCAAGTGCGGTCCCTCTGCAACCAACGGTGCTTTTTGGCTGGTTTTTCCGTGGTTATCAAAGACACCAAGGATTTGGTGGATGGGGAGCTTCCTCTTTATGTGGGCCTGGCTGTGCTGCTTTCTCTCATCGTCATGTGCGCCGCCATGGAATCCTGGCTGCTGCCCGCCGCCTTCCTGCTCAGCATCGGCGCCGCTATTCTTTATAATTTCGGCACAAACATCGTTCTTGGCGAGATTTCTTACATCACTCAGGCCATCGCCGCCGTGCTTCAGCTGGGCGTCACCATGGATTATTCCATTTTCCTCTACCATCGGTATGAAGAGGAGCGCCTCCATTATGACGACAATCGAGACGCCATGGCCGTAGCCGTCAAGGCCGCTTTCACCTCCCTGTTCAGCAGCTCGCTGACGACGGTGGCCGGCTTTTTGGCCTTGTGCTTCATGCGGCTGCTGCTGGGCCGGGATATCGGCTTGGTGATGGCCAAGGGCGTGGCGCTGGGCGTGGCCACTGTGGTTTTGGTGCTGCCCGCCGTCCTGCTGACGCTGGATAAACCCATCCGAAAATATACCCACCGGGTGTTTCTGCCCGACCTGAGCCCTGTCAACCGCTTCGTAGTCCGCCACAACAAGGCGTTTTCCATCCTGGCGCTGCTTCTTTTCATCCCCGCCCTTTACGGTCAAAACCATGCCGGCGTTTATTACAAGCTGGACGAGGCTTTACCCCAGGATATGCCCTCTATTGTGGCCACCAACAAGCTGAAAGACGAATTCAACATGGCCTCCAGCCATTTTATCGTCATGCGAGACGATTTGCCTTACGACCAATCGCTGGAGATGCTGGAAAAGTTGGAGGCTGTGGAAGGCGTGGAATCAGTGATAGCCTTTGATAAATTCATGTCCAATTCCATTCCCCAGTTCTTTATTCCTCAAGATATTTTGGATATCTGCAAGCGGGACGGCCTGCAAATCGCTATGATTAACTCCCGTTATGAAACCGCCTCCGACCAAGCGGGCCTTCAGGTAGACGAGCTCAACGCCATTTTGAAATCTTATGATCCCGAGGCGAAGATGACGGGCGAAGCCGTTTTGACCAAAGACCTGATCGATATCGCCGACATCGATTTCAAGGTGACCAATTACATCTCCATCGCCGCCATTTTCCTCATCATTGCCGTGACCTTCCGGTCCATTTCCATCCCCGTGCTGTTGGTGGCGGCCATTGAGCTGGCCATCTGCGTCAACCAAGGCGTTCCCTATTTTTCCGGCACGGTGATTCCTTTTGTGGCGCCCACCGTCATCGGCTGCGTCCAGCTGGGAGCGACGGTGGATTACGCTATTTTGATGACCACCCGCTTCCGCGAGGAGCTGCAAAAGGGGCAGGACCGGGAAAGCGCTATCTTGGCTGCGGCCAAAGCCTCGGATTCCTCCATTATCACCAGCGCTCTGGTGCTGTTTTGCGCCACTTTGGGCGTTGGAATGATTTCCAAGATTGAAATTATCAGCAGCATTTGCCTGATGCTGGCCCGGGGCGCTTTCATCTCCGCTCTGTGCATTTTGTTCCTACTGCCCGCTCTGCTGACGGCCTTTGAGCCGCTGCTGAGCAAGACCAGTATGTATTGGCGCAAACCCAAACCCGCCAAGGCGGGCAAACACAGCGGCTCCGCCGCCCCCTCGCTTTCTCCCCTTCCCCAAGGGAAGCAAAGCTCAAAACAAGAAGAAATTGAGAAAAAAGGAGATCCTATTCGATGAACGCTTATAAACGCACGATATCCCTTGTTACGGCCGGGGCCCTATTGGCCGGCTCCGTCAGCCCCGTCTTTGCCGCCCCTCTTTCTCCCGCCTGCGACGAAGCCTTTTACGCCACGCTGGATTATTACGGCCAGCTTCAGCAATCCAGCGTAGTCAAAAGCTACCGCACCAACGGCGCCGCCGCTATTGTGGACTACGGCGTCTATGACCAAGTGGAAAATTTGGTAGACGGCAAAGCGCCTCAAATGGAAGACGGCCTGCTGACCTTTTCCTTTGACGAAGAAATCCCCGAAAAATTTTATTTTGAGGGAAAAACCGCCCAGCCCTTCGAGCAGCTTCCCTGGCAGGTGGAGATTTCTTACAAGCGCAACGGCGCCCCCGCCCTGGCGGAAGAATTGGGCGGTCAAACCGGCCTGTTTGAGATTGTTATCGATATTTATCCCAATCCAAACGCCTCGGATTATCGGAAGCAAAACCTGGTCCTTACCATAGCCACCGCCTTTAACGACGACGATATCTCCTCTCTGGAGGCTTCGGGCGCCGAGGTTCAGCTGATCGGCAATCTGCGGGTCGTCCTTTTCGCTGTGCTTCCTGGCGAAGAGCAGCACTTTTCCATTCGGGTAGGCGCCGAAGAGTTCGCTTTTCCCGGCCTAGTCATGTTGGCTGTGCCTGCCACGCTTCAACAGATTGAAAAAGTAGCCGACCTGCGGGAGCTGAAAGATACGGCGGAGGAAAGCTACCATACCTTGGACGACAGCCTCAACACCGTGCTGGATTCGCTGGACGGCATGAGCGGCAGCCTGAACGCCGCCGCCAACGGCCTGGATAGCCTCAACAACGCCCGAGGCGCCGTTTCCGGCGGCAAAGGCAACGTCTACGCCAATACCGACGCCGCTTTGGCTAGCCTCAACGGCCTTGCCGATTCTCTGGGCCAGTTGGACGGTTATTCGGAAACCGCTTCCCAGGCCATAACCGACCTGAACCAAAATGTCAACGGCCTGAACGCCGCCGCCCAGGGCTTGAAGCCCCAGTTGGAAGAAGTCCGCCGCATCGCCGGAGACATCAAGCGGGATACCGAGGAGCTCCGCGGCCTGCTGACCGATGTGGAGGGCTACAACAAACGGGCCACAGAGATTTCCAACAATTTAGCCTCCTCCCTGGAATCCCTGAATACCTCCAGCAGCAACTTGAGCGAACGGTTGAAGGACCTGCGCAACGCCTTATACAATGTGCGGGGAATGTCCCAGATCAAAGCCGTGGACTCCATCACCATCAACGGCATGACCACGGAGCAGCTGCGCCAAAGCGCAAACCAGGTCTACGGCCTGTACGGCCAGTATCAGGCCGCCTTGGCCGCCGGCCAGCTGCCAGAAGGAACCTCCTTTGAGCAGGCGATTGTTTTAACCGCTTATCAGCAATACTGCCAGGCTTTTCTGGCTCAGGCGCCCGAAGGAACCCCTCCTCCCTCCTTGGAAGAATTTCTGCAAACCGAGCAGGGGCAGGCCGCCGCAGCCCAAGCCCAAAGCGCGGCCCAGCTCTATCAGACGGTAGAGGGCATGGGCGGCAAGGCCCAGCTGGAGCAGCAGCTGGCGCTGGCCGAGCAAGCCAATCAGCTGATCCCCGTTTTCAACCAAAAAGCTCTGCCCGCCGTCAACCAGAAGATCAAGGAAATCAACAGCTTGGTCACTGGAATTACCAATCCCACCGCCGACGTGGTCAACGAGCTGAACAACCTGTGTAACGATTTAGTCGATTCCGGCGTAACCGCCGACGGCGCCAGCCTGGCTCGGCTGTGCCGTGATCTGTTGAAAACCATGAAAGAACATGAAGGCGAAGGGGAAAATCTGCTGGAAAGCGCCGAAGATATGGCCGCTCTGGCCGGCCAGGCCGCCGATTCGGCAGACGGCCTGTTGGCCCAGGCAGACAGTCTAATCCAGACGCTGAACAACTATGAGCCCACCCTGCAAAGCGCTGTGGCAGACATCCAAAGTCTGTCTGCTTCCGCCCAAGCCGCGCTGCGGGATACCGGCGGAGCCGTCGGCGCGTTGGAAGAGCTGCTGCGCTCCGCCGGCCCGGCTCTGGACGCCGGCGCCGACCAATCGCTCCGAGGCGTGGCCGCCGCCCTGCGGCAATCCACCAAAGGCCTGGGCGAAACCGGCGCCATCCGAGACGCCAAAAGCGCTCTGGCCGACCTGCTGGAGGAGCAATGGGAAACGCACGCCGGCGAAAACGACAATCTGCTGTTGATCGACGCCGCCGCTCCCGCCCAGTCCATGACTTCGGATCAAAACCCTTCTCCCTCCAGCATTCAATATGTCATGCGCACCCAACAGATCAAGGCCGAAGACCCCGACCAAGCCCAAGAAACCGCCGCTCCCGCCGCCCCCAAAACCACTTTCTGGGGCCGAGTAAAAAATATGTTCCGCGATTTCTGGGCAGGCGTCAAAAATCTATTTTAATCGGTTTCCTCTCCTGAAAAGCTGAAAATACAAATATTGCATTGGGGCGGTCAGCTACCAACAAGTTAGGGTCGGTATATACCGACCCTAACTTGCCATTATCAAATCTCTCCAATTTGATAAAAATGTATTTATAATTCCAAATTTAACTATTTCATCACTGTCGCAGTTCGCTCTGACAGAATACGATTTCTGGCATCAGGGGACAGCCGCCCAGACAGAGGGCCTGTTTCTCGCAGCCGGGGCAGGATTTCCGCATTTTGTCCCGGAATCGGTCAAAGGCCTGGCTATTCCAGGCATCCTCAATGGTCAAGGGTTTCAATTGTACTTGATACCGCTTGTTCTGGTCGAAGCTGCATGGGACCATCGTTAGATCCGCGCCGATATAGCAGCTGAACCGCCCGCCCTCGCAGGTGTCCAGCGACTCGGGCAGGATGTTTTTACAGAAATTCAGCGCCCCAGGCACGTTGCAGCTGTCCAGGCCCACTTGGAAGGGGTGGTTCCCATCCACCTGGGCGAAGAACTCCGCCACCCGCGGGTCGGAGAAGGGCAGGACGTTTTCCTGCGTCCCCTGTCCGGCGGGCTTATAGAGCAAGAAAATTACTGCGTTGATTCCCTCCGGGAAATCGTTGCGCTTCAGGCGGTCGATAGCCTCGTCAATGGAATTTTTACCTAGAACATAGTGGATATTGGTCGTAACTCCGGCGTCTAAAAGAAGCTGAATCGCCCGCAGGGTATATTCGCTGCGGTACCAACTCACCGCCACCGCGCCGCAGTATTGCTTGCACAGCGCCGCCAGCTCCGCCGTCATGCCGTAACCGGAAGTGGTGAAGTTGGGAACCAGCTGGTTCTCCCGACTGATCTGTAAAAGCTCCTCCAAGTGTTCGTGCTGGTCCGGGTCGCCCCGGCCTCCCAACGCCAGCTGGTTGCACCGGCCCCGGCACTGCTCCGTAATCCAACGAAAGTCCTCCACCGTCATATTGGGCCGCTCCACCAAGGCCCCGCTTTGGTAGCAGCCGATGCCCGCCTTGGCGCACAGGCCAGTCTTACCGTGGATGCAGTGGCCCATCACCCCCACGTCGATCAGGTGAGGAAAGGAGGCCATAAAGGGGTCTATCCCCGTGTCTCGCCCGTTTTCGTCCAAAATGCCGGTGCGGACATAGGCGCCTGTCTCGTCGTCAAAGGCGGAGACGAAGCGGTATTTGGAGTCTGTGATTTTATAGCGCATTACTCATCCTCATCAAAATCAAATTCGGCAAAATTATCCCGGTCAGATTCCTCGTATGTGCCATCTCCGCCGTTTTCCCGGTCGTAGGTGAATGTACGTACGCGAGCACCGTCCACCTCAAATTCGCCGTCGCTGTCGTCCTGAAATTCCCAGCTTACTTTTTGGATGGAATCCGTCAGCTTTTGCTTCTGCGCCTTGAGTTCCTTCAACAGCTCTTTCTGTTTTCTTTCGCTTTCCTGGTTTTCTGTGCGGTGGTAGTAGCCCAACCCGTTTATCAAACAATCCAGAACACTGTTCAGCTCTGTAGGCGTATCCGCCCAGTAATCTGCAACCTCATCCTGCACCACATAGAACGTCCAGCCGCGAACGTATGCATCATGGAATAGCACGGATTTGTCGATGGATCCGTCATCGTATATTTTCATAAAAAGCTCTTCGTACTCTTTGAGCAGGCTGGCGAGTTTTCTGCTCTGAATGCGGATGACAGCCGAGCTGTAGCTGCTGGAATTGGTCACAAAACCGGTTCTGATTTTCATATGTTTTCCTCCTGGTAGAAAGCCGGATTTCCTTCCTATAATTCGTATAAAAAATCGATTATATGATATCATACAAATGTTTGTCTGTCAACTATGCTGTCTGCATAGTAGGGCCTCTCCCAAGATACGGTTTGCAGTTTGTGAGCCTCAAGGCCAATCGTTGCACTTTTTCGCCGACTCACACTCCCCCTTGACAACAGCTTTCGGAATAAAAACGTGCGCAAAATGCCGCAGATTTCTTAAAATCTGCGGCATTTTTTCGCGTTCGTTCTGTCCGCCCGTCGCTGTCTATCTTTTCCGCCGCCCCGTCCCTTACGATCGGAGCCAAAACCCTTATCGCGGCCCATCGACCGGGGCGCCCCAGCGCTTCGCCGCATAGTATGGCGTGAATAAAACCAATAGGAGGGATTTTGTTATGCAGCAACCGATTTCCACCCGATTTTTTTTGGGCGCCAACTCCAGCCAAGGGTTTGCGTCCGTCTTTGACAGCGCGGTTCGCGACCCGGCCATCCGGCAAAATTACATCTTCAAAGGGGGGCCGGGTTGCGGCAAATCCACTGCCATGAAAAAGACTGTGGCCGCCGCCTTGGAACAGGGCCAGCCCTGCGAAATCATTCATTGCTCCTCCGACCCTGATTCTCTGGACGGCGCTCTCTTTCCCCAGTCCGCCGCCGCGGTTTATGACGGCACCGCGCCTCACACCATCGAGCTGGCCTTTCCTGGGGCGGAAGGCGCTTATGTATCCCCCCCTCCCTTTCTGGACCGGGAGGGTTTGGCGGACAAAGACGAGGAGCTGCGCCAGATCAACCGGCGGCTGGCCGGCCGTTACCGCCAGGTCTTCCGTCTGACCGCCGCCGCCGGAAAGGTCCACGACAGCGCCGCCGCCAAACTGGCGCCGATTTGCGATCTGGACCGGCTGGAAAAGAGGGCCGCCGGCATTGTTTCCCGGGAAATTCCCCGGGAAAAGGGCAAAGCGCCAGGTTTGGAAAAAAAGCGCTTTCTCAGCGGAATCACGCCCAAGGGCCTGCTTTGTTTCTATGACACGGTCGAGGCGCTGGCCCAGCAAATTTACGACCTGCGGGACCCTTATGGCTTTGGCCATGTGCTTTTGGCGCCCATTTTGTCCGCCGCGCTGGCCGCCGGACAGGACGTTTACGCCTGCTACAGCCCGCTGTTCCCAGACCGGCTGGAGCATCTGATCCTCCCTGGCCTGTCTCTGGCTTTTGTCACCTCCAATGGGTATTATGCTTACCAGGGCCAGCCCTACCGGCGGATCAACATCGGCGCCGCCGACCGGGAAGCCCTGCGCCTGCTCCGCGGCGAAGTACGGCTGCTGAGCAAAATCGAGCAATCCTTGCTGGAAGACGCGGTGGAGGAGCTCCGGGGGACCAAGGGCCTTCACGACCAACTGGAAGCCCTTTACCGGCCTCATCTGGATTTTTCCGCTCTGGATCAGATGAGCGGAGACGTGATCGCTCAGGCGTTGAACGGCCGCGCTTATTCCTAAACCGGCTCGGCGGGGCCTTGTTGTCGACGTCGCCCGCCGACGCCAAAAAAGAGTTGGCTTTTCCGCCAACTCTTTTTCTTTTTCCAGCCGGCAGGTCTGCCGCTATCCTTGCAGGCCCCGTTCCTGGCGGTCCATATCCTCCACCACGATATCGAAAATTTCGCCCAGGCCGGCGCAATACTCCAGTACCTTCCAAGGAACATTGGTATGGAAGTGAATTTTAATCAGCTGTTCGTCTCCCACCGCCAACAGGCAGTCGCCGGGGATATTGGCCTGAATGTACGCGTTGATTTGATCCTCGTCCAGCCCCTGACCTTCCATCAGCAGTTGGGTGTCGTATCGATATTCCAGCATAGTTTCGCCTCCTTTTATTCCAGCGTTTGAATGCTGTCGTCCTGCTCCACCCATTGGGCCACCGGAGTCTGACGGATATGCCCCGCGCTGTCCCGCGTGACAACGGTTTCAATGCCTGCGTTGATAATCAACCGGCGGCACATGGAGCAGGATTCTGGATAATCGATGATTTTTCCGGTTTTCATCTCCCGGCCCGCTAGGTAGAGGACGGCGCCGATCATATCGCTGCGCTGCGCGGAGATAATGGCGTTGGCCTCGGCGTGGACGGAGCGGCACAGCTCGTAACGCTGACCCGAGGGAATTTGCAGATGTTCCCGCATACAAAAGCCCATTTCGTCGCAGTTTTTTCGTCCCCTGGGGGCGCCAGTATAGCCAGTGGCCACAATTTCGTCGTTCTTGACGATAATGGCTCCATAATTCCGCCGCAGACAGGTGCCTCGTTTGAGCACGCTTTCCGCAATGTCCAGATAATAATTTTGTTTGTCAATCCGCCGCATCTTGATTCCCTTTCTCTTTTTCTGCCCTTGGCGCGTTTGCAAAGACCCTTTTCGTCTGCGCGCGCCCTGGCTGCGTCAGCCCTCCAGCGGAAAAAGCCGCCCATCCTCCATGCGCAGGCGCCTTGGCGCTTGGGCGGCGGCTCGGGGGTCGTGGGTAATCAGCGCCACGGCGCAGCCCTGCCGGTTCATCCGCCTCAGCAGGGCCATCAGCTGGTCCCCCGCTTCCCGATCCAAGCTGCCGGTGGGCTCGTCCGCCAGAATCAACGGCGGTTTGGCGGCGATCACCCGGGCCGCCGCCACTCTCTGCTGCTGTCCGCCGGAAAGCTCGGAGGGTCTGTGGCCCGCTCTGTCCGCCAGGCCTACCTGGGTTAGGGCCTCCAGCGCCGCCTGCCGGCGAATGGCCCGTCTTTGTCCCCGAAAAGCCAAGGGCAGTTCCACATTTTCCAGAGCTGTCAGCGCCGGCGCCAAATTGAAGCTTTGAAAAATAAATCCGATGGCCTGATTGCGCAGGCGAGCCGCCTGGTTGGGGTCTAATCCGCCGGCCTGCCGCCCCATCAGCCGGTATTCCCCCTGACTGGGGCTATCCAGGCAGCCCAGGATATTCATCAAGGTGGTTTTGCCGCTGCCCGAAGGGCCGATAATCGACACAAATTCCCCCGGCGCCAGCCGCAGGCTGACGTCTCGCAGGGCCTCGACCCGGCCCCCGGCGCTCTGATAGGTTTTACTCACATGGACAAGCTCCAACATAGTTGTCTCTGCCTTTCTTATTTTATCACGCCGATTGGCGAAATTCAACTTCCCCGCAAAACCTTCGATTTTGCGGGGTCCCCTTTTCCTTTCATAGATTTCTGGGAACCGAATTCCCGGAAATCATTTCGCCGGACTCCCGGCGTCCCAGCTTCGCTGGGGCCCTGCTCCGCAAAACCTTCGATTTTGCGGGGTCCCCTTTTCCTTTCATAGATTTCCGGGAACCGAATTCCCGGAAATCGTTTCGCCGGACTCCCGGCGTCCCAGCTTCAATGAGAGCTTGGCGATAACGCGACGATGGTATGACGGTTCTTTCGCGGCCAAAGCCCGCTCTTGCGGACTTCATACTTGCTACTATTGTGCGCTATTGGCCGCGGTTGATACCAAAAAAGCGCCCCGATTCAGCCATGAACTGAATCGGGGCGCTTTGGAAACAAATTTGCTTTACCGGACTGTCCGTTTGGCAAAAACGACGCATCCCACGGCAACAATAACCGCCGCTGCGGTCGCGGCTTTGCAGACGCTGAAAATCGTTTTGAGCATTGGTCTTTTCCTCCTTTTTACGCCATTTCCGTTTGGGTCAAAACATCCAATAAAATTTCCAGATCCCGGCCTGAACTTTGCTGGGCGATCAGAGCGCCGCAGCTTTCCATCGCGCCGGGCGTCCCCTGAGGCGCTTCAATACGGACCGCGTCCGCCGCCCCGGCCACCCGCGTCAAAGGGTTCGTCGGAGCCGCTTCTGGTTCGGCAAACATCCCGACGGAAAAGAAACCGCACAGCAGGCAGATTCCCCCAGCCGCCAAAGCGCCTCCCAGCTTGATTCTGGTTTTCCAATGAAATTTTTTCATAAGGCCCATCTCGCGTTTCCTCCCTTTTTAGCTGGCCTGAGCCATCCCCTGCCGCTCCAGCCAGCAAAACAGCCCTTCCAAACTGGCCTGGCGACGCAGACGAGCCATGTTGTCCCGCATTCGCTCCAGAGCGGCGGGCTGAAGCAGCAGGTCCTCCGCCGCCCAGGCCATGGGCGTGGGGTCGGAGGGCAGAATCAACCCGATTCGCTCCTCTGCCAAAAAGGCGGCGTTGCGCTTCTCCTGCTCCAGATTGGGGCGGATGGCCAACAAGGGCAGGCCGGAAGCCACGGCTTCAAACAGTGTGGCGCCCCCTGGTTTGGATATCATCAAATCGCTGCGGCCCATCTGCTCCGCCACATTTTCCACAAAGCCCAAAGCCTGAACATTGGGCTTCAGCTCTTGGAGCCGGCGGCGCAGCTGCTGGTTTCGGCCGGTTACGGCCACGACCTGGGCGCCGGGAATGGCGGCCAGCCGCAGGTAAAAATCTTCGTCCTCGGGCATCAGCCCCAGGCCCCCGCCCATCACTAAAATGCGCCTTGCCTGCCGCTCTCCTTCTGCCGGAACGCGGAACGAGGGGCGGACGGGCACGCCGGTAATCAGAATTTTTTCCGGACTGACGCCGGCCTGTATCAGGGCTTGTTTGGTTTGGGCGGAGGCCGCGCAATAGAGGTCTGTTCCAGGGGCGATCCATTCGCTGTGGCAGCTGATATCGGTGACGCAGCTGACCAAAAGAAATTGGCTCCCGGTCCTCTTTTTATATTCCGCCGCCAACTGAGAGCACAGCGGCAGCGTGGATATCACCGCCTGGGGCTTGGTGGTTTCCGCCAGACGATGGATTGTCTTGAGAAACAGCTGCCGGGCCGGCACAGGGGCGGCCTTGCCCTGCCGGTCCATGGCCCGATACAGCCGGTTGAAGGCCGGGCCTCCCCGGCGGGCCAGGGCGGCGAAGGCCTGATAGACCCCGGCGCTGGCCGGGCCCAGGGCTTGCTCCAGCAAATCCGCCGCGGCCACGCGGGCGCCGGGCAGCCTTTGCTTCAGCCGCTCCTCCAGGGCCAGAGCGGCGCTGCTGTGCCCCATGCCGAATTTTCCTGAGAGGATTAAAATCGTTGTCGTATTCATCCCGGTCCCTCCTTGCAAAACCAAGTATAACAGCGGCTTCTTACGTCTGCCGCAATGGATTCCTTACAATTTTCTTAATCGCCGGAGCCTCAAATATTTTCTTGCCGCAAGCCCTCGATGATATTCTGCTTTTTGATCTTTTTGCCGCCATAGAGCATGGTGACTCCCACCACAAGATAGACCGCCGCCACGGCGATAACCACGCTGCCCCAAGGCACAAAGAAGCCGAATTCCAGGTTGCGGGCCATGATGCGATACATCAAAACCATCACGCCAAAGCTGATAGGCAGGCCGTAAAGCAGCGCCTTCAGACCGTAAAACAGCGATTCATAATCCATCATCTGGTTAAAGCCTTGGGGCGTCATACCCACGCTTTTGAGCATGGCGAATTCCCGTTTGCGCAGAGCGATGCTGGTGGAAAGGGTGTTGAAAATATTGGCCACGCTGATCAAAGCCAGCAAAATGACAAAGCCGTAGGTAAACACTTGGATGATAATCGTCAGGCTTTCGGCGGCTTGGCGCTCTTCTTCCATGTTTTCCACAAAGAACATTCCTCCCGCAAAGTTAGCAGAAAGCTCCTCCAGACTCTCGCACAAAGCCTCGGGATTTTGGCTGGTGAAATACATCTGGGTCTGGAGGCATAGGCCGTCTCGGCCGCTCTGCTCCTTCAGCTGTTGAGACAACCGTTCTATCTGCCCCTGCTCCATCACCAGCACAATCGTTAGAGGATTCCGCACATATTCCGGCATTCCCGCCGGCATGACGCTGGAACAGGCCGTCACTCTCAGAGGGATTTCAGTCGTTTTCTCTCCGCCCTCCGCTCGGATGGTCAGTTGGTCGCCTGGGGTCAGGTTGGTGGCTTCATAGCGCTCAAACTGATAGTTTCCCTTATACAGCTGGATATCGTTGACCAGCACGGCGCCGAACTGGCCTTCCTCCAGCTCTTCCGGCTGGATTCCAGCCTCTTTCAGATAGGCTTGGTAACTGTCTTCGTCCAAAGAAAGCAGCTCTACGTTCGCCGTATATTCCTCCTGCTGGAAGATTTCAGGGTTCAGCTGCTCTATGGTCTTTTGGGTCAGCATCTCCTGGGTCAGGGGCAGCTCTATATTGTACTGCACGCTGCTGGAAATCGCGCTTTCCGCCAGACCCTCGGCTTTGGCCTGTTCAAAAATCTGCCGGGCGTTTTCCAGATCCTCCATTCGGTCCCCCGAGGCATAGACCAGCACGTCAAAATCTATCCCCTGGGCCGTCATATCCAATCCCCGGCGCATATAGGCCGAAAGAGTGGAAGCGGACAAAAACAGCACAATGCTGATAATCAGGGAAAAGACGGTGGCGCGATAGCGGGCCCGGTTGCGCTTCAGGTTTTTCAGCCCCAGTTCCGCTGGGAAGCCGAAGATTCTGCGGGTGATCGGCCAGGTCTTCACCGTCCGCTGCCGCAGCTTGATATCCCCGGTCTGGCGAATGGCGTCGATGGCCGAAATGCGGGAAGCCCTTCTGGCCGGCACATAGGCGGAAATAAAGATGGTCAGCGCCGAAAACGCCACGGCCATGGCCATGGAGCCCCAGCTGACTTTCACCCGCAGAGCCGCTTCCACGCTGAAAAACCGGGTGAGCAGCGGGCTGATGCAGCGGAAGGTAATGCCGATACCCGCTACGCCGCTGAGCAGCCCCAACGGAATGGCCATAGCCCCCAAAACGGCGCCTTCAAAAAACACGCTGCTCCGCTTTTGGGCTCGGGTGGCGCCCACGCTGGACAGCATACCCAGATACCGGCTGCGCTCCGAAAGGGAAATGGCGAAGGCGTTGTAAATCAAAGAAACCGACCCCACGATAATGATGACGATCACCAGCAGCTCCATCATATAGAGGGTGCTCATGGTAGCGGCGTTGTTTACCAAGCCCATGGACCGCAGCAGCGTCGCGTTGAATTCCACCTGCCCCTCTCCCAGACCGGCACTTTCCGCCAGGTCGAGATAGCGCTGAAACATCTGCCGCTCCGGATGCTTCGCCTTAACCTGCATGGTCACAGGAAGGTCGTTTTGCTGAAGCAGGCCATAGGCTTCATACCCGGCGGCGCCGACGTACAATCCTTTTTGCGAAAAGGTCCCTACAATCGTACACGGCTCTGTCTGCCCCATGGGAACAAAGCTCTCCTCCAGGTCCAGCCGCCGGTTCTGTCTGATTTCCCGCTGGTCTTCTCCCCCTTCGTCCAGAACCCGAAGGCCCAGAGGCAGCGTCAGCGTATCGCCAATTTTATATTGGCTGTTGTCCTTCAAAAAGCTTTCCAACACAATGATTTCCCCAGGCTGCTCCGGCATTCGGCCCTGTTCCAGTTCCATGGGCAAAATCTCAAAGCCCTGTTGGTCAAAATCCTGCCGCAGCAGATAAGGCTTGTTGACTCGGCCTGGGTCGGGGATTTGCAGATAACCGATCGTCCTGTTCATGCCGGCTTTTTCGGCGTCCTGGTCGGCGGCCAGCAGAGCCGCCTGTTCTGGGGAGATATCCTGATATTCCACCTGCCAATCGCCGGTGCGGGCCAGGGTATCTCGGCGCATCAGGTCCATAAAAGAGCCGGCGAAGGTGGAAACCGCGGTGATCATCGCCACTGAAATGACAATGCCCAACACAGTCACCAAAGTGCGCCGCTTATTCATGCGCATATGGCGCAGCGTCAGTCTTTGAATGATATTCATTGTTTTCACCTGCCTTTTGTCTCGTCTCTGGAAATCCGACCGTCTTCAATGGAGATAATCCGGTCGGCCTGCAAGGCGATGTTTTCATCGTGGGTGATGACGATCAGCGTCTGCTGATAAGCTCTGTGAAAGAGCTTGAGCAGCGAGATAATTTCCGTACTGTTTTTGCTGTCCAGGTTGCCGGTGGGCTCGTCGGCCAATACGATGGCCGGATTGTTAATCAGCGCTCTCCCGATGGAAACCCGCTGCTGCTGTCCGCCCGAAAGCTGGTTTGGCAGGTGGTTCAGCCGCCGATCCAGGCCCAGGGACTCCACCAACTCGGCCAACCGGCCTTGGTCCACCTTGTGGCCGTCCAGCAACAGAGGCAACGTAATATTTTCCTCCACGTTCAGCACGGGAATCAGGTTATAAAATTGGTAAATCAACCCGATCTGCCGGCGGCGAAAAACAGCCAACCGGGTTTCGTTGAGTTGATAGATGTCCGTGTCCTCCACAAAGACCTTGCCCGAGGTGGGCCGGTCCACGCCGCCCAAAATATGCAGCAAAGTGGATTTGCCCGAGCCAGAGGGGCCGATGATGGCCAAAAACTCTCCCTTCTGCACCGAAAAACTCACGTCGTCCAAGGCCCGCACTTCGGTTTCGCCCTTGCCATAGATTTTAGAAAGATGCTCAATTCTCAGAATATCCATGCTCATTTTCTCCTTCCCATTGTTCGGGGCTCCTTGATTGTGATTCCAGTATACCCTCCATAGATGACAGCTCGGTGACTTTTTTTGTGACATTTTTGTCATATGCGAACAGCCCGACAGCCGGCCTCTGCGTTTTGCGCGGCGGAGCGATCGGCATTTGCGCCAAAGCTCTCTGGTGCCGTCTCGCCTTGCAGCGCGACCTTTGGCGTTTGCCGACAAAAGGCCGCGGAAACGATTTCCGCGGCCTTTTGTTGTTTCGCTTATTCTGTTTTCGTCTGCCCAGTCAGTCGTTCCAGCAGCGCTTTGCCCCCCAGCAGGTTTACCGCCTCCAACAGGGCGTTGGCCGTCATGTTTTCGGGCAGCTCCAGCTCCCGCAGCAACTGGCGTCGTTTTCGGGCGGCGCCAGGCCCCCCCGAAAGGCCCAGCGCATAAAAATCCCCTTTGTCCGCCGGCTCTCCGGCAGTCGGCGGGGCGGCCAGATCCCCCATCGGAGCGCCGCTGCGGCGCACAGCCTGGATAATCGCCTGATCCGGCGCGCCTTCCACCCCAATTTTGCCCTCCTTAGAGGGCCGGCTCTTCCGCTTCTCTTTGCCATAAAGGTCGGGAATGTAAGCGTGATAGATCTTTCCGCCAGCGGCGATGTTTTTCAGATATCCCCGGAGCAAAAAGCCGGCGTGATCCCCGTCGGTGAAAATCAAAACGCCTCGCTCCCGGGCCAGTCGCCGGATAAAAGCGGCTTTTTCCTCGTCCTTAAAGATGCCGAAGCCGCCGATATCCAGCACCATAGCGTCAAAAATCTGTTTGAGCTTGTTTTTGTCGTACCGCCCTTCCACAATAATGGCGGGTTCCACCCGGATCATCGCTCCCGTTTCCTCCTGTTTTTTGCCATCAAGCCGCCATGCGCAGCAGCAGCAGCTCCAAAATTCGGCCGTCGTCCGGCAAACTGCTCTTCAGCTCTCGGTCGGCCTGGTCGCACAAGATCAGCGCCCGGCGAAGCCAGGGCAGGCTGCGGCGGCGGGCGGCCTGGAGCAGCAGCCTGGCCGGATAGCCAGAGCGCATATGAAACAGCTCCATCAACGTTTCTTGCCCCTGCCCCGCCTGCTGAATCAGCTTGGCGGCATAGAGCTTTTGGGTCTGCTTGGCGATGGCGCCGGCCAGCGCCACCGGCTCGAATTTCATCGCCAGCAAATCCCGCAGCACTCGGATAGCCGCGGCGGAATCTCCGCTGGAAACACAGTCGGTCAGCTGATAAATCTGGGCCTCCAGCGCTCGGCAGGCCAGGCTGTCGATATCTTGGCGAGTCACCGTTTGTCCCAAAGCGCCGGCGGCGATTTTCTCAATCTCGCTGGCCAAATTGGTCATCAAACTGCCGCAGACGAAGGTCAGGTATTCGCATTCCGCCTTGTCGATCTGCCTGCCGGCGGCGGCGAACCGCCGGGCGATCCAAGGGATTAACTCGTTTTGAGGCGCTTTGGTAAACTCCACAGCCTGACCGGCCTTCAGCGCCGCCTGCCAGGTTTTCAGCCGCTTATCCGGCTTATATTCCAAAGCGTCAAAATACAGAACCATGCACACATAGTCCGGCAGATTGCCCAGCAGCTCCGGCAGACCCTCTTTCACCCCGGCAGGAGGGCGGCTCAAGTTTAGATCTCGCACAAAAATCAGCTTTTTCTCCCCCATCACCGGCAGGCTTTCCACCCCGTCGGTCAGTTCGTCCAGCGTCAGTCCGTCGCCGTCCAGAGAAACGATATTGAATTCCGCCATGCCCTGGCCGCCGATGATTTCAAAAATCCGGTTTTTATAATGCTCCCGGAGATAGGTTTCCTCGCCGTAAAAGAGATACAGCCGTTCCAGCCGCTCTTCGGCCACGTCCTGCCGCAGCTTGGCGTAGGCGGCGTTTTCCGATTTTTTCATTGCAGTCCTCCTCCCTTGCCAGGCGGCGCCCAGCAGACGATTTCCAACGAGCTGTAATCCGGCAGGTAGACGACGGGGCCCGAAAAGGCCGCGCCCACCGTCTGCTCTTCCCGCTCATAGACGGGTTGGACGCAGACCAGCAAATCGGGCTCCGTTCGCCGGCAAACGGCGGCCAATCGAGGCAAGTCCTGGGCGTAATCGCCGTCCACGACCAAGATATCGCAGGTCAACTCCTGCTCTTGGACGACTTTCAGCAGCTCCACAGACTTTTGCCCGCAGGCGGCCAGCACAACGCAGCCCGGCGTCTCCAGCTGGAGAACAAAGTCGCCGCTCTGCCCCAACAAAACGCCTCTGCCGCCAGAGAACGCAAAGCTGCCGCCGCTTTGATAAATCCAATTTTCTTGGCCCAAGGCCAGCTCGGGCAAAAGGCCCTCCGGCCCCGCCAACCAGTCCACCTGGGCCCAGCGGCTCTCCGACGAGCGAATAGGGCCGATTCCCGCCGGGTTAGTCAGCCACAGCTGGTGAATGCGGTCGCCTCCCAGACGATCCAGGGCCTGTTGAGCGGTTTGATAGAAACGGTCCGCCCGCAGCCTGCCGGAGCAAAAAGCGGCGATCCGTCCGCCTTGGGAAACCAAAATCAAACTGCTGCCTCTGCTGCTGACGACAGTCAGCCGAGTAGTAAAAGCCCTTTCGATTTCCGCCATACTCAAACAAAGCGCGGCGCACAGAGCCACAGCGGCCAAGCTCCGGCCCGTTCGCTTTTTCTTGACAAAAAACAGAGCTGCAGCCGCCCCGCCAAAGGCAAAAAGCAATAAAAAGATACTGCCTCCCGCCGCTGAGGCAAAGGGCAACGAAGCCGCTTTGCGCTGTATCCAGTCCATCAGGCCCAAGAGAGGGCGCAGCAGCCAGGCGATCTCCCGACCCGCCGCCGGCCAGACAGGGTCCAAAGCGGCCAGCAACAGACCCAACGCCAGCACAGGGGTCAACAAAGGCAACAGCAGCAGGTTTGTTCCCAAAGCCGTCAGCGAAACCCGCTGAAAAACCAAAGCGGAAATCGGCATGGAAAAAGCCTGAGCCGCCAAACTGGCCGCCAGCGCCCCCAACAGCGAGCGAAGCAAGCGACGCCCCATCCCGTTTCCCGGCAGCGCCTTGCGGATGGATTCCGTCATCACAGGCAGCAGCCAGGCCAAACCCGCCGCCGCCGAAAACGAGAGCTGAAGACCTGCGTCCAAGGCGCTCATGGGCCGAAAAAACAAAATCAAAACCAAGGCCGCCGACAAGGCGGAGGGGCCGTCTCGGTCTCGCCGCAGCCACAGAGCGCCTACCGAGCAGACCGCCATCGCCAGCGCTCGCAGCGCAGATGGGGTTCCGCCGGCCAGCAGCGTCATCAGCAAGCATAGAGGCAGGCCCAGAACGCCGCCCCACCGGCGGCCCAGCAGAGCGACGGCGGCGCCCAACAGCGCCGAGATATGCAGCCCAGATACTGCGGCCAAATGAGCCGCGCCGCTCAGGTTCAGATCCCGCCGTTGACTGGCTGTAAAGCTATCTTTCTTGCCGGTGATAATCCCTGTAAGCAGCGCGCCCTTCCTGCCGGGCAGCCGGCGCTGAAAGGTTTCTGCCATCTGCCGGGCGGCTATGGCGGGCCAAGCGGAAAGAGGCCGTCGATCGGGCAGCCGTTCCAGCGGCCCAATTTGTTTGGCCAGTAAAAAAACCCCTTTCTGGCCGTAACCCCGTTTTGGCTCCAGCGGAGCCCGGTCCAGCCGAACCGAAACGGCCAGCAAGTCCCCTGGCTCAAAATGAGGCGAGGCGTCCTCCAGAAAAAGGACGGTGGAAAACCGCACCTTCTCCCCGTCCAACGTCAGGGCCTTTGCTTCCAGCGTGCCGTAGCCGTCCTGGCCCTGGGCATAATCCGTCGCCCGACACAGCAGCAGACCCGAGCGGCCGACCAAGGCCAGCTGAGGCTGAACCCGCTGTATTCGCCACAGCCCAAAAAAGGCGGCGCCCAGCCCAAACCAAGCCAGGCAGAGAAACAACGCCGCAGACCGCAACGGTTTGCAGACCAGCAGTCCGCCGCCCAACAGAGCGCATAGAAGCGCCGCCCACACAGGCAGAGCAATCCCTCGGGTCAGCAGCCAGGCGCTCAGCCAAAGAGCGGCGGCCCAGCCGGCTCCAGCCCAGCAAAGCCGCCGCCTGGCGAGAGGCAGACGCGCCGCCCAACCGACTTTCATTGTTACGCCATTTTACCCAGCGGCCCGCCGCCCAACACATGGAAATGGAGATGGCGCACGGTCTGCCCGGCGTCCTCGCCGCAGTTGGTTACTACCCGATATCCGTTTTCCTCCAACCCCAGTTGACGGGCCAGCCGCGCGATGACCTGGAAGATATGGCCCATTATCTGGGCGTTTTCCTCGTTGATCTGGGCGCAGTTCTCCATTGTATGCGCTTTGGGAATCACCAGAAAATGAGTCGGCGCCGCCGGCTGGATGTCGTAAAAAGCGTATACGATTTCGTCTTCATAAATCTTCTTGGAGGGGATTTCCCCCGCCGCAATTTTACAAAACAAACAATCCATCATCCGTCTCTCCTTTTGCCGGGGCGGCCCTGCGGCCGCCGCCCGTTTCCTCTTATTTTGTCACCATATTTTCCACGATGTTGTTAACTGCTTCCAAAGCCTCTTCCAACTTGGATATGTCTTTGCCGCCGGCAGTGGCGCTGTCCGGCCGGCCGCCGCCGCCGCCGCCGGCGATTTTGGCCGTCTGCTTCAGGATATTGCCGGCATGAGCGCCCTTTTTCACCGCTTCTTTGCCACAGGCCGCCGCAAAGCTGATTTTTCCTTCGTGAACCGCCGCCAATACGCTGACCAGATTCGGCGCTTTCTCCCGCAGGGAGTCGCTGAGGGTCCGCAGCATATCCGGCGTCGCGTCGTCCACCTTGACGGCCAGCACATTGACGCCGCTTTCCCCGGCAGTATGGGCAAAATTCATCAGCTCAATGGAGCGCATGGCCGCCATTTTGGCGTTTAGCGCTTCCACCTTGTGCGTGGCTTGGCGCAAATCGCCCATCAGCTGGCCGGCCTTGAGGGCCAGCTCCAGAGGAGCCGCCTTCATAGCCGCCGCCGCGCCGGCGATGATTCGATCCCGCTGATACAACAGCTCCATCACTTCCCGGCCCGTCACAGCCTCAATCCGGCGGACGCTGGCGGCTACTGAGGCTTCGCTGACGATTTTCATCAGCCCCACCCGAGCGGTGTTGGGCACATGCGTGCCGCCGCACAGCTCGATGGAATAATCGCCCATGCGCACCACTCGCACCACATCGCCGTATTTTTCATCAAACAACGCCATAGCGCCCAGCTTTTTAGCCTCGTCGATGGGCATCTCCTGAATGTTGACGGCGTCGTCCTTCAAAATCTCCTGGTTGACCAGCTGTTCCACCTGAACCAGCTGTTCGGGAGTCACGGCGCTGAAATGGGTGAAATCGAAGCGCAGCCGGTCCGGCTCCACCAGGGAGCCGGCCTGCTCCACATGATCGCCCAATACCGTGCGCAGCGCCTTTTGCAGCAGATGCGTGGCGGAATGGGCCCGCATAACGGCTTGGCGACGGTCTGCGTCTACGGTACAAGTCACGGTCTGATCCACGGTCAAACCGCCTTTTTCCGCTTTGACGGCGTGAATAAATTTGCCGTCCGAGGTTTTGCGCACGGCCAGCACCCGGATTTCTGCGTCGCCGCAGGCAATCCAACCCTGGTCCCAGGTCTGGCCGCCGCTTTCCGCATAAAAAGGCGTTTGATCCAGCACAATCATGCCTTCCGCCCCCTGGTTCAGAGCGCCGGCTTGTTCTCCTTCGGTGACGATGGCCAACACCTTGCCTTGGCCTTCCAGGCTGTCGTAACCGATAAAGCGAGTGGCGGGCAGTTCCTTCAGCGAAACGTCGTCGCCGGTCCAGCCCAGGCTTGCGCCGCCTCGGGCCTCCCGAGCCCGCTGGCGCTGGGCTTTCATCATCTCCTCAAAGGCCTCTCGGGCCAGCTTCATGTTTCGTTCTTCCAAAATTTCAATGGTCAGATCGATGGGAAATCCATAGGTATCATACAAACGGAAAGCGTCTTCGCCAGGCAAGGTATCGTTTCCTTTGACCGCCCGGATCATCTCGTCCAACTTGAGCAAACCGCTTTCCACCGTAGCGGCAAACCGCTCCTCCTCTGTGCGGATCAGCTTTTGGATGTAAGCCTGCTTTTCCCGCAGCTCGGGGTAAGCGCTTTCATTCTCCTGTATCGCCGTTTCGGCCACTTCATAGAGAAAAGGCTTGACGACGCCCAACAAACGGCCGTGGCGGGCGGCCCGGCGCAGCAGACGGCGCAGCACATAGCCTCGGCCCTCGTTGGAGGGCGTGACGCCGTCGCACGCCAACATGACGCTGGAGCGAATATGGTCGGTAATAATGCGCAGGGAAACGTCCCGCTTTTTGTCTTCACCGTAGGTTGTTCCAGCGATTCGGGCCGCGTGCTCCAGAATCTTGCGCACTGTGTCCACGTCAAAAAGGGATTCCACATCCTGCATGATGCAGGCCAGCCGCTCGATGCCCATGCCGGTGTCGATATTCTTTTTGGCCAGCGGAGTATAATTGCCCTTGCCGTCATTGTCAAACTGGCTGAACACCAGATTCCAAAACTCCACATACCGGTCGCAGTCGCAGCCGGGGGCGCAATCCGGCTTGCCGCAGCCATATTGCTCGCCCCGGTCAAAATAAATCTCCGAACAGGGGCCGCAGGGGCCGGCGCCGATTTCCCAGAAATTATCTTCCCGGTCCAGTCGCACCATATGGTCCTCCGCCACGCCGATTTCCTTTGTCCAGATATCGTAAGCCTCGTCGTCCTCCAAAAAGACGGAGACATAGAGCTTATCTATCGGCATCTTCATTTCTTGAGTGATGAATTCCCACGCCCACTGGCAAGCCTCCCGTTTGAAATAATCGCCAAAAGAAAAATTGCCCAACATCTCAAAATAAGTGCCATGGCGAGCGTCCTTGCCGACGTTTTCAATGTCCAGCGTGCGAATGCACTTCTGGCAATCGGTAACCCGAGGGGCGGGCGGCGTCAGCTCCCCGGTAAAATAATGCTTCAGCGGGGCCATGCCGGCGTTAATCAGCAACAGAGATTTGTCGTTTTGAGGCACCAGCGGATAGCTTTTGATTCGCAGATGCCCTTTGCTTTCAAAAAAACGCAGGAATCGCTCTCGAATTTCATTCAGTCCCAATTTTTCCATTTTATATCAATCTCCTTTTGAGTCTTCTGGTTTCCGGCGGCGCAGCAGCGCCTGGGGGTGAACCCGCTTCAGCTGAGGCAAAACCACCGTCTGACAGGGATGAGGGGCGCTTTCCATGGGGTTCCCCTCCTGATCAAGCAAGCTTTCCAGCGTAAAAGCCTGGGGCGGCCCCTCTGGATCGACGAGCTCCAGCTCGTCTCCCAGAGAAAATTTATTCCGCTGGCTGAACAGAGGCCCCCACGCGCTCCGCTCTCCCAGCGCCATGGCGCAAAGATCCCAGGGCCGCTGATATCCTCCGTCCTCCCGATGCTGGCCGTCCTGCCGGCCAAAGAAAAAGCCGGTATAATATTCCCGGTGGCTGGTCTTTTCCACCTCCTGCCGCACCCAATCGGGCAGGCTGTAATCCGCCGGGTTTTCCTGGTAGAGATCCAGAGCCCGCCGGTATGCGTTGGCGACGACGGCGGTATAATAGGCGGTTTTCATCCGGCCCTCGATTTTCAGGCTGTCGACGCCTACCTGGACCAGCGCGGGGATATGATCGATCATGCAAAGATCCTTGGAATTGAGCAGATACGAGCCCTCCGCCCCTTCCACAACGTCCATGGGCTGGCCCGGTCTCTTTTGTTCCACCAGACTGTATTGCCAGCGGCAGGGCTGGGCGCAGGCGCCTCGGTTGGCGTCGCGCCCGGTCAGGTAATCGGAGAGATAACACCGGCCCGAATAGGACATACACATAGCGCCGTGGATAAAGACCTCAAGCTCCAGCTCAGGCGGCGTTTTGGCCCGAATACAAGCGATTTCCTCCAGGCTGAGCTCCCTGGCCAGCACCGCCCGCTTGGCGCCCAGCTCATGCCAGGCCCGGGCGGCCTGATAATTGGTGATATTGGCCTGTGTGCTGATGTGAATTTCCGTTTGCGGCGCATATTTTTGGCACAATTTCATCACGCCGATATCGGCCGCAATCACAGCGTCCGCCCCAGATTGCCCCACAACCTCCAAATAAGCCGGCAATCGGTCCATTTCATCGTTTCTGGGCATGGCGTTGACTGCCACAAAAACCCGCTTGCCCAAGCTGTGGGCCAAAGACGCCGCTTGGCGCAGCTCTTCCTCCGTGAAGTTGCCCGAGGCGGCTCGCATCCCGAATTGTTTGCCCGCCAAGTAAACGGCGTCCGCCCCGTAGGCCAGGGCGTAACGCAGCCGCTCAAAATCCCCGGCGGGGCACAGAAGCTCCGGTATTTTCATATCAATTCCCCGCCTTGGCCCGCATAGCGGCCACATTCTCTTCGTGCTCCGCGTTGTTTCTGGCAAAGACATGGCCTTTGGTTTCCGGGTCGGCCACATAGAAATAATAATCGTGGCTTTCCGGCTGCAAGGCCGCCAGGATAGCGGGCACGCCAGGATTACAAATAGGTCCTTGAGGCAGACCCACTACTTTATAAGTATTATAAGGGCTGTCCACCTCCAGATCCGCATAGGTCAGGTTTTCCTTGTGCTCGCCCAAAGCGTATTGGACGGTGGCGTCGATGTCCAGATGGGGATAGGCGTCCATGTTGTTCAACCGGTTGTAAATGACGCCGGAGATTCGAGCCTGCTCCTCGGGCAGCACAGCTTCCCGCTCGATCATAGAGGCAATGGTCAAAATCTGCCGCATGGTCAGTCCGCTGTTTTCCGTCAGTTGGCGCATTTCCTCCGTATATTTATTGTTAAAGTTATTCAGCATGGAGTTGACCACCCGCACCGGACTGTCGTTGATGTAAAACTCATACGTATCGGGATACAGATATCCCTCCAGCCGATTGGGTTCCTCCATTGGGATATTTTGCAGCATCTCATGCTTAAACGGATAGGTCTCGGCGGTATTCAGAATGTCCTCCGCGCCGCAGACCCGCGCGTCTTCCAGCAGCTGAGCGATCTGCTGCAGCGTGTAGCCCTCTGGAATCGTGACGGACACGGTTTCCGTGTAGGTGGGCACCCGATTCAGCGTATTGATAATCTGTCCATAATCCATATCGGCGTCCACTTCAAATTTGCCCGTTTTGAAGCTCTGCCCGTCGTTGGCCAGCTTGGTGTAGAGCACAAAAGCCCATTTGCAGCGGATGACGCCTTCTTCCTTCAAAATACTGGCCATCTGAGCGGGGGTCTGGCTCTCCGCCAACTCCAGCATGACCTTTTTCTCCGGTTTCACAAAAGCGAACACATCGTTGGCCACATAAATCGCCACAGCGGAGAGCAGCAGCGAAACCCCCAAGATAAACACCAAATAGCTGATGGCGTTCATCACCGAGGCCGCTCTGTTTTTCCGCCGTTTTTTCCGGCTTCCGCCGCGGGCCGGCGGGTTTTGGCCGTATTCCCCGCCGGCATTGCCCATATTGCTCATATCGCGCCTCCGTTTTTCACTTGATCCATACAATTTTCACTGCAAACAAAGCGGCTGTCGCCAAAACGCCGGGGCACAAAACCCGGCTCAGCGCGGCCTGGGGGCCCTTGCCGCCCCGAAGACGGCGGACTCGACCCTTAGCCAACAAGCTCTCCAGGCAGGCCGCCGCCAGATATGTACAAAGGAACAACAGCGCGGCCCCCAGAATCATCAAATAAGGCCAGGCGCCAAAGACGGCGTAGCGCCGGAGCGCATATCCCATGGCCAGGTTGACCAGGTTATGAATCAGGCGCCCTGCCGCGGCAGGCCAGATGGAATCCGTCGCCGCCGTCATGTAGCCAAAAACCAGGCCCGAAACCAACAGCCCCAAAAAAGTGGCGGCAGAGCCGCAGACCATGGCAAAGCACAAAGAGGAAATCAGCGTCGCCGCCGGCTGCCCCCAATCCTCCAGGCCGGAAAACAGACCGCCCCGGAAAAAAATCTCTTCCATCAGCGCAGGCGCCAAGCCCAAAGCCAAAGCCAGCAGCCATCCCGGCGTTCCGCCGTAATGGACAAAGGGGCCATAAACCATATCCCGCAGGGCGGCGCCCCCCAGCAAAGAGGCCGTCAGGTAACTGGAAAAAAAGGAAAACAGGGAAACCGCCGCCGAAGCCGACAGCACAAAGGGGATAAACCGAAACCGGCTGAAACGCAGCCGGAACCGCAGGGGACAGCTTTTTCGCCCTATCAAACCAAAAACCAGCAAGGGGACTCCCAGGGCCGCCGCCTCCGTCAGCGTGTCCAAGGCCAGCGGCCCCAAGCCGGGCAGGCTTTCCGGCAGCAAAGCGGCCAAGAGAAACAAGCCCAGCGCCGCCGCCGGCATCATGGAATAAGCCGCCGGGCTCATAGGAGGCCCGCCCCTTCCCTTTGGCAGCGCCGCAGGGTCCTCTCCTGGGTAATCACGCAGTCCATAGGCTGGTCCAGCGCGTCGGTGGGCGCCTGGGGCAGCAACAGCTCCTCATGACACAGGGCGGCCCGAAAAAACCGGCTTTGGGCCAAAAACCGATCGTAAAACCCGGCGCCGTGGCCCAGCCTGCCTCCCTTTTCATCGCAGGCCATGCAGGGGACGACGGCAAAATCGATTTGCTCCGGCTCAATCCAGGGCTGGCTCTCCGGCGGCGCCGGAATGCCGTAAGGCCCTTTCTCCAGCTCCTCCAAGGAAAGCAGCCGCCGGGCCCGCATCAGCCCCTTTTCCAAACAGACCGGGGCGCACACAACCTTACCTTCCGCCAAAGCCTGGCGTAAAATCGGCGCCGTATCCGGCTCCCTTTCCACAGAAAGGTAACAGAATATCGTCCGAGCCTGCCGGTATTCCGGCAGCGCCGTCAGCCTCTCGGCAAACAGCCGCCCCCGCCCCGCCAAAGCCTGCTCAGGCAAGGCGGCCAGCTTCTGGCGAGCCTGCCTCCGGCGCTCTTTTTTATCCATCTGGTCCATCCTATCTCCTTTCCCGGTCTTTCCGCCGGCCTGGCGCAAACGTTTTCCAGCCGGCGGCGTTTCAGTTGAAAAGCAGCCCGCAATAGCCCCGGCCCGAAGCCAGCGTCTGGGCGGCCTGTTCGGTCAGCGGCAGAGCCATGCCCACAGGCTGGAGAGCGCCGCCTTCTCCCGGCATTCGACACACGCTGGAATCTGCGCCCAGCCGAGCCAGGGCGGCGGCCGCCGCCAGCGGCCCTTCTGGCCCAAAAATTTCCGCCCCCCAAAAAGCGTCCCGCCTTTGCTCGAAGAAGGCCCACCCCTCCAAACGGCCTTGGCGGCGAAGCAGCCAAACATTCTGTTCATAGAGCCGTAATTGCAGGCGAAAATCCGCCTGGCTCCGCAGAGGATGAGGGCGGCCGGCCAGAGTCTGCTCATAAAAATCCGACATCTGCGCCAAATCCCCTTCTGCGGCCCGATTCAAGGTCCAGCCCGAGGGCAGGGGGCGCGGCTGGATCTTCCTCTCCTCCGCCCAGAAAGCGGTCTGGTAGCCCAACCGGCGATAATAGCAAAAAAGAGAAGGCTGTTGCGGGATCAGCGCCAACGCCTGCCCGCCCCGCAGAGAGCAGGTCTGCCGGGCGCAGTCCAGCAATCGGGCCGCCAGCCCCTGCCCCCGGCATTCCGGCGCCGTGCCCACGGCATACACATATTCCGCCGGCAACGCCCGCTCTCCGTCGCCTATCCAAAGGGGCAGCAGCTGAACCATGGCCTGGATCCGGCTTTGTCGCCAGACAAGGGTCCGCTCTGGCCGCCAAATCTGGCGAAAAAACCAGTCCCCAAAGTCCTCTTCTCCGGGAAAACACAGGTCGAACAGCGCCCGAAGCTCCCCTTCGTCCCGTTCTCGCGCCCAGCTCGTCACAGCAGGGGCTCCAACAGATATTTGACCGAAAGCTCCGTCGGGCGATAGGACAGCTTGGCCTTTCGCAGCCCCTCAATTCCCATATCTTCCTCCCGGTTGACATAATCAAAATCCGTTCCTGCGTGGACGATAAACTCCCGGTTTATCATGGGATAAGCGCCGGGGATATCCGCCGTCGCCTTCTCAATCTGCACGGTCAGCGTGTCGCCGGCCAGGCATCCCATGGAAAAAGCGGTCGCTTCCCCTCGGAGATATAAAACGCCGCCCCGCATTTCCAAAGCCTCAAAATACTCCAGAGCCTGGCGGACGGCGCAGCCCTCCGCCGCTCCGGCGCCGTCTGGCCGCCGCTGACACCACAGGCGGTGCAGCGCTAAAATCGAATCACTGTGGCGGTTAGGATCCAAGGGCTCATACCGCCATTGGCCTTCGTGTTCCTGCAAAAACCGGTTGATGAAGTTCCGTTTGGCGTGATATTTCTTTCCCTTCAGCTCCGCCAGGTCCTCCCGCCGGTAAATATAATCAAAGTTGTCCCGGTCTTCGGTAAACCGATACCGGCCTGGCGCCAGCGTCTCAACCTGCTCTTTCTGAGTCGGCGTGCAACCATAAATGCGATAAGACGCTCCTCGTTCCGCCGCGTCTTGGGCGATCTGATCCAAAGCCGCCAGCCTATCCCCCTTGCCTGGCGGAAAGAGATAATACAGGTTTTTTCCGTCCCCAGCCAACGAAAGGACATAGAGAAAGCCGTCCTGAAAAGCGATCTGCGTGCGATATCGCCGCCGCCAGAGAAAAAGATCCGCAAAGCATCGCTCGGTGACCCGAGCCGGCTCCTGGCGAAATATTTCCTCCGCGGCGGGTTTGTCCTCAATTACAATCGGTCTGAAAGGCAGCATGGTTTCACCGTTTCTTTTCGTTTTCTTCCAGCAGCTCTTTGACCTGCCGCCATATCTGCCCGTGAATCTGCTCGACGGACAACGGCCGCCCCTCCGGCGCGCAATCGATCCGCCGCCAGCCCTGGCTTTGGCAGATTTTCAGCGCTTGGCGGCGGCATCGGCCTAAATATTCCCGGTCTTTTTCGTGGATATCTCCCGCTTCCCCTTGACGGCGGCGCAGCAACTCGAAGGAAACCTGTTCCGGCATATCCAGAAAAAAAACCAGTGAAGGCCGCGGCAAGCCCAACTTGTCGTATTCAAAGTCAAAGAGCCATTCCAAAAAGGGCGCCGACTGATCCGGCGGCAGCTTGCCCGCCTGATGCACCACGTTGGAAGTGACATACCGGTCGCAGAGCATCAGACCGCCCTGCTCATAGTATGCCCGCCAATCGGCCTGATACGAGGCAAACCGATCCACCGCAAACAAAACGGAAGCCGCATAGGGGCTGACGTCGTCGGGCTTTTTTCCAAATTGGCCCTGTAAATACATCTCCGCCAGCGCCGCCGAGGGCTGGCCGTATCGAGGAAAAACCGCCTTGCGATATGGAATTTCTTCCTCCTCCATCCGTCGACACAGTCGGGCAAATTGGGTGGATTTTCCTGCGCCGTCCACGCCTTCCATCACAATCAGCTTTCCCATGATTCCGCCCCGTAAAGAGCTCGGACCTGATCGGCCCGGCCGCAGCTCATCCTGCCCTCGGGGCAGGGGCCGGAAAGGCAGGCGGGCCCTGCTTTGGCAAACAAATGCGGCGCCGCTTGGCGGCATTGCAGCAGCATTTGCCGAGCGACCTGCCGAATCTCCCACTGGGCCCGATTGCAGCAGCGGAGCCGGAAAAAGTTGCGCAGGGAGCGAGCGTTCATGGTAACCATCATCTGGGTTGCGCAGGCGTTGGGCAACACAAAACGGGCGTCTTCAATGGCCCCTTTGCGGGCGGCTTTCCGGGCCTCTTCCGGCGGCGTTCCTTCCGCCTCCAGCGCCGCCTGGCGCTTCGCCGTCAAAATTTCCGTCAGCCGGTCATAAGTCTGCTGATCCTGTTCCATCGCCTGGCGGAACAGGGCCGCAGCCTCTGGATCGCCGGCGATTTCCGGCGGCATCACATATTCAAACTCCCGTTCCCGCACATAGCGTTGCGATTGGACGCTGAAGGAGGCGATGCGATGACGGGTGATCTGAGCCAACAGCGACCGAGAAACCCCTCGAATGGCAAACGTAAAGCTGGCGTGCTCCACAGGGCTTTCATGGCCGATTTCCCCCAACATCTCCAGCAGCCCGGCGGCCTTTTCCTCCGAGAGCCCTTCTAAAATGGTTTCTGCCTCGGCGGCGGAATAACACATCCGGGCGGCGGCGGCCACAAGCCGCTCGGGCTGGGCCGTATGGCTGATCAACGCGACCCGAGCCATGGTTTCCGGCATATCAATCTCCCCCTTTCGCCTTCCAGCGCAGCGCCCGCCACAGGTATTGAGGCAGCTTCATCATTCGGCCGATGCGGCTGGGCTGCCTGAGCAGCCGATAAAACCACTCCAGCCCCAACCTGATAAAAATCTCCGGCGCCCGCTCCACCCGGCCGGCATAAACGTCCAGCGAACCTCCCAGCCCTGCCGCCAGAAAGGTTTCCAAACGGTCAAAATTGTCGTCTATAAAATATTCCTGCCGAGGAGAGCCCAGGCAGACGAATAAGGCGTCCGGTTTGGCGGCGTTCACCGCCTCCGCCGCCTCCTGGTCCTCCTTAAAATAGCCGTCTCGGCAGCCGGCCACCTTGAGGCCCGGATATTTGGCCTGCATTCGGCTGGCGGCCTCTTCGGCCACCCCAGGCTTGCCGCCCAGGAAATAGACGCTTTTTCCTGTGTCCCGCAGGGCGGAGAGCAGCTTTTCGCCAAATTCCACTCCGGGAACCCGGCCTTTCAGCGGCTTTTTCAGCAGTCGGGAAGCGTAAATAACGCCGATGCCGTCGGGCAAAACCAGGCTCGCTCGGCGGACGATATCCCGCAGGCGGCTGTTTTCCGCACAGTTTTGGGCGATTTCGGCGTTAGGCGTCACAACCATGCACTTGCCGCGGCTTTGAATCTGCTCCATGGCAAAGGCCACCGCCTCGTCCGTCGTCACATTATCAAACGCGACGTCCATAATTTGTATTCGAATCACGGGCATTCCCCTCTATCTCAGATATACACCGCTTATTTTACCCTATTTTCCCCCTGGGCACAAGAATAAAATCCGAATTTCCGGCCGGCTCCCTAAAATCATCGATTTTTCAAGACCCTGGTCCGTTTTGCCGCGCTTCTTTTTCGCCGGCATAAAAAAAGTTGGCTTTTCAGCCAACTCTTTTTGCGCTCTCCGCAGCGAAAACGCCGCCTCTCACAGCGTCCAATCCTGCGATTCCACGCCCAGGAATTTTTTATCTCGGAAACCGATGCAGACGCCGTGCTCCGGGTCGCATTCGCAGTCGCCAAAAAAGGAAATTTCCGGGTAGACGAAGCCGTCCTTGGATTGCGCTACGCCGCCTATGTTGACGGCGATGGCAAAAATATGGATTTCCTCCTCCAGGTCGTCTTCCGTAATCTGCTTGTCGCCGATCATATCGTATCGTTCGTTGCAATAATCCGTAATCTCTTTTTTATAATCCCGGATATCCACGTTTTCCACAAACCAGTTCAGGCAGTCCAGCTCCTCCTGGCTCAGCGGGAAGCCCGCTTTCTTATACTCGCCGTTTTCGTCAAATTGATTGCTCCCTGTGGAAAAAACAACCGCTTCCTCCTGCTTGCCAAACAGATTGATAGGGATGGATTCTTCATTTCTCAGGCTTTTAATCATGCTCTTTTCCCGCCTTTCTCACTGGATTTGCGCTATCTCCAGGCTTCGTCATACTCGTAATCGTTTTCCTCCCAGGGCATTTGCCGCGGCGTTTGCAGCCGAGCCACCGGCACAAGGAATAGGGCCGTCAGCAGACAACCCGCCGCCGTGACGGCCAGCAGGCCGCCAAAGGTCTGGGGCGCTATGTAAAAAACAATGCCGATGAAAAAGGAGGAGAGATTGAAGCCCAGATGCAGCAAGACGCTGGCCTTGAGACTGCCTGTTTTGACCCGCGCCCACCCCAGCAGCACGCCGAAAATTGCGGCATAACAGGCCCAGAGCAGCTGACCGTGAATACAGCCGAACACAAGCCCCTGCAACAGCACAGCCAGCCAATCGGGCATGGCTTCCCGTAGGCGGGAAAGAACCGCGCCCCGGAAAATCGCCTCTTCCACCAGCGGAGCCAGCAAAGCCACCGAAAGCAAATCTGCCCAAAGCAGAGAAGTATCCAAGCTGGACGAAGCCTCGGCATAGGAATCCATCATCTGTTGCGAAAACGGCGCCAGCTCCATAATGCCGGTGGTGGCCATATTGCCCATGACGCCGGCCATAAACAGGCAGCCCGCCAGCCTTCGCCCTAACTTGACGGCGGGCTGAGGGCCGATTTTTCGCCGCCGCCGGGCAGAAAGACCCCAAAGCGCCAACAGCGTCGCCCCTTGGCTGACGCACAGAATCAGGGTGCTGTACCGATTCATAAAAGCGTCGTAAAAGACGTCTGCGTCTCCGCCGGGGTTGGCCGCTTCAAAAGCGCTCATGCCCAAAACCGCCGCCCCCAAGGTGCAGACATACTGAATCGCCAAAAACAGCAGCACATATCCCAGCGCCTGACGGAGGCTTCTCAAAATTTTCAATCGTCTCTCCCCTTTTCCGGGTCTCTTTTATGGAAACAGATTTCCGGGGAGCGGCGCCCCGGAAATCTGTCTGCCGCTCAAAACGGCCGTTTTTCTGCTCTTTTTAGTCAAACAGCGGATATTTCTCGCACAGCTTAGTCACTTCGCCGCGGATATAATCGGCTTTGGTTTCAAATTCCACAGCAGTCAGCTTAATCAGCTCGGCCACCTTGGGCATATCCTCTTCCTTGAAGCCTCGAGTGGTGATCGCAGGAGTGCCCACCCGGATACCGCTGGTGACAAAGGGGCTCTCCGGGTCGTTGGCGATGGAGTTTTTGTTGGCGGTGATGTAAACCTCGTCCAGCCGCTTCTGCATTTCCTTGCCGGTGACATGGAAATTGCGCAGGTCCACCAGCATCAGGTGGTTGTCCGTGCCGCCGCTGACCAAGTCGAAGCCTTCCTTTACCAGCGCCTCTGCCAAAGCCTTGGCGTTGGCCACAACCTGCTGCTGATAGGCTTTGAACTCAGGCTTCATAGCTTCGCCCAGGCAGACGGCTTTGGCTGCGATAATATGCTCCAGGGGCCCGCCTTGGCTGCCGGGGAAGACGGCCTTGTCAATCTGCTTGGCCAGATCCGCCTTGCACAAAATCATGCCGCCTCTGGGGCCCCGCAAGGTCTTGTGGGTGGTGGTGGAAACCACGTCCGCATAGGGCACGGGGCTCATATGCAGGCCGGCAGCCACCAGGCCGGCGATGTGGGCCATATCCACAAACAAGTAGGCGCCTACTTCTTTGGCGATATCCGCAAAAATATCGAAGCGGATTTCCCGCGGGTAAGCGGAAGCGCCGGCAATGATCATCTTGGGCTTGTGTTCCTTGGCCAAAGCCCGGACTTCGTCGTAATCGATGGTTTCCGTCTCTGGATTCAGGTTGTAGGGGACCACGTTATAATAGTTGCCGGAGATATTCACCGGGCTGCCGTGAGTCAGGTGGCCGCCGTTGTTCAAGTTCATGCCCAACACGGTGTCGCCGGGCTTGACCAACGCATAATAGACGGCAATGTTGGCGGAGGCGCCGCTGTGGGGCTGAACGTTGGCATGATCCGCGCCGAAGAGCTTACAGGCTCTGTCCCGGGCGATATCTTCCACAACGTCTACGCACTCGCAGCCGCCGTAATACCGCTTGCGGGGGTAGCCCTCGGCATATTTGTTGGTCAGCACAGTGCCCATCGCGGCCATCACCGCCGGGCTGACGATATTTTCCGAGGCAATCAGCTCGATATTGCGGCGCTGGCGGTTGTATTCCTGTTCAATCGCGGCGCCCACCTCTGGGTCGAATTGCTTTACCAGGTCCATATTCTCTCGATACATGGTTTGTTCCCTCCAGTTCATTTTTTGCCGGGCTTTGGTTTCTGCTTTTATTATATACTTGAATTGCTTTCATTTCAATGGTTTGATATAATGGTTTTGGTCTTCTGCAAAAATATACAGAAAAATGGACGGTGAACGATTTTGCGCAAAAAAGAACTGGCCGCCGCCGTTGTGCAGCGGTTGAAGGAGCGGTATCCAGCCTCCTGCTCCCTGGTCGCCTGCAAGGATTACGAGCTGTTATTCGCCACCCGCCTTTCCGCCCAATGCACGGACGCCCGCGTGAACATTGTGACAGAAGAGCTGTTTCGCCGCTGGCCCTCTCTGGATGCTCTGGCCCAGGCGGATCCGGAGGAGCTGGAGAACGTGGTCAAGCCCTGCGGCCTCTTCCGGGTAAAAGCCCGGGATATTCGTCAATGCGCCCAGGTCCTGCTGGAGCGGCACGAAGGCAAAGTGCCCGACACAATGGAGCAGCTGCTGGCCCTGCCCGGCGTGGGCCGCAAAACCGCCAACCTGATATTGGGAGATCTATTCGGCAAGCCCGCCGTCGTGGCGGATACCCACTGCATCCGCATCGCCGGCCGCTTGGGGTTGACGGACAATACGGACCCTACAAAGGTGGAAATGGACCTCAAAAAAATCATTGACCCGGCGGACCAGAACGACACCTGCCACCGCTTCGTTCATTTCGGTCGGGATATCTGCGCCGCCCGTGCTCCGAAATGCGCCGCTTGCTTTCTGACCGATCTGTGCCCGGGTCTATCTCCCAAAAACAAAAAGAAAGCCGCCAAAGCATAAAATACCCCCCTCTTCGATTTAGAAGAGGGGGGGTGGATACGAAAACTCTTTCTATAGGTCCAGCCGCAGCAGCTGACGGCGCTGTTCCAGCTCGAAGCCCATATGTCGGTAAAGGCCCAGGGCGGGCTTATTCCAGTCCAACGCCTCCAATCGGGGGGTCTCGCTCCGCTCCAGCAGACGATTGACGCCATAGGCGACCAAGGCTTTGCCATAGCCTCGGCCCTGGAACGCCTGGTCTACCGCCAGCATATCCAAAGCGCCTTTCGCGGCAAAACCCGCCGCCGCCAACCGCCCTTGAACCTTCAGCAAAAAAACATTCCGCCGGTTCTGAGCAAGCCACAATCTATCCTCAATAGAAGGCGCCAAAACATAAGGTTCCACGTCGTTTTCCTGCCGCAGCCGGAAAAAAGCTCGGCTTTGCAGCCGCTGAAAGGGCCGGTAGTAACTGTCGTCATAGGGAAAAAACGGCAGATTCGGCTCCGGCAAAAGGGCTCCCCGGTAAATCATATGGCTGGTTGTAAACCAAGGCCGAAAACCGACCTGTTCCAGGGCAAGGAAGCCCTGTTCCCGCCAAGGCAGGTCCAAGGTCAGCAGCTTCCGCCCTTTTTCGCTCTCTTGGCGAATCAGGGCTTTCAGCAGCGTCTGTTGCTCCTGGGCCTCCAGCCGGCCCGGCTCCCACAAAAGTCCGGCTCGTCTGCCGCGGGAGGCCGGGCAGAGAGCCCAGCCCGCCGGCTTGCCGTCTATCCAGGCGACCAAGCCGCAAAAAGCCTCTGCCTCCGCCGGCCCGGGCAAGCCCGCTTGAGCCGCGGCCAGAGCCTGTTCCTCGTTCCAGGCTGTCAACTGCCACCTTGCGCTTTCTATTTGCATTTGGTTTCCTCCGTCCGTAAGCCTATCCAAACATTTCTGTCACAATCTTCAGCATCAGCAGCACGATAACCACGACGATCAGCGGCTTGATGAATTTGGCCCCATTTTTAATGGCCAGATGAGCGCCGATGTAATTGCCCGCAATCGTGCAGCAGGCGGCGGGAATCGCCAGCCAAAAGATCACCTTGCCCCCAATCAAATAAGCGGCGGCCGAAGCGATGTTGGAGGCCAGGTTGGTAACCTTGGCGTTGCCCGAAGAGGTCACCAGCGGCAGCCCCAGCACGACGCAGAACAGAATCATCAGAAACGTGCCGGTGCCCGGGCCAAAAAAGCCGTCGTAAGCCCCCAAAGCCAAGCCGATAACAAAGGCCTTGGGATACAAAGCTTTGACTCGTTCATGAAAATCCTCATTTTCCCCAAATTTTCGGTTAAACAGGATAAATCCCCCCGCCACAGGCAAAATGACCATCAGGCAGTAGCGCAGAACCTGGTCCTCCATCACCATGGCCAGCTGGGATCCCATCCAAGCGCCGATCAACGCTCCGGCCGCGCTGGCGGCTCCAGTGGGCAGGTGAATATTGCCGCTCTTGAAATATTTGAAGGAGGACACGCAAGTGCCCAAAGCGGCGGAAAATTTGTTGGTGCCGTAGGCGTTAATCATGGGCAGCCCGGCAAACACATAGGCGGGGATCGAAATCAGCCCGCCGCCCCCGGCCACCGAATCCACAAAGCCGGATAAAAACACCATGGGGCAGACAATCAACAACGTGCGCAGATTAAACTCCATAACAATCCTTTATCGCCCAAAAAGCCAACGTCTTTCTTGGGCTCCCTTTCATTTGATATCGTCGGCAAAGACAAAATGGAAAAGGGGCGGCGCTCAAAAACAGTCTCTGTTATTCGGCCGTCGTGTCTTCCTCACTGAGCGTTTCCTCCGGCGCCTGCCATTGCCGCGGCTCCAGGCGGCGCTCTATCAGCTCCGCCAAATCCGGCGAAGGGCGAAAAAGCAGATAGTTGGTCTGGCCCTCGCTTTGGTATTCCAGCAAGCACAGCCGATATCCTCCGATCAGCGGCAGATAATATCGACTCTTTTTCACCCGCAGCGCTTGCCAGGGGCGATAAGGCCGGCGCAGACGGCATTGCCCGGGCTTGAGCCGCGCCGTCTGGGCTCGAAAAGGCCGGCCCAACGCCAAGGCTCGCACAAAAAAATCCTCTTCCACCAGACGATATTCAAAAGACAAAAAAGAGAGGGCCAGCAGCGCCAGAGCCGCCAAACAAAACAGCAGGCCCGGCGCCAGATAGACCAGCGGCCCCGCCCAAGCGGCGCCCCAAATCGCCTCATAAACGCTGACGGTCAGCAAAAAGAGACCCGTCAAAATGGTCAGCGGCAGAGCCTTGCGCCGAAATCCCCAAAGCGTTTGCTTATACATCGGCCTATTCCGCCCTTTCCAGCCGGCAGGTCAGCTTGCCTCCGCCAATCTCCACCGTTAGATACGTTCCCCGTTGGCCGACGCTGCCCGGGTTATACAGGGCCACGGGGCCTCCTTCCCGCAGCATAGGCTGATGGGTATGCCCAAAAAAGGCCGCCTTGGCGCCGGCCTGCTCCGCCGCCCGCTCCAGCGCCCCAAACCCTTGCTTGACGCCAAAGCGGTGGCCATGGGTAAGAAACAGAGGAAAGCCCTCCGGCGAAGGCTGGAGGGTCGCAGGCTCCTGGCAGGCCAGGTCGCAGTTGCCCGCCACCGCCAGCACAGGCAAGCCAAAAAGTCGCCCTGCGCGCAGGGCCTCCCGCACGCCGTCCCCCAAAAAAATCATCCCGTCGGGCCGTTCTTTTTCCAGCATCCGGCACAAAACGTCAAAATCCCCATGAGAATCCGAGGCCGCGCAAAATTTCATCGTCTTATCCCCTTTTTCAGCAAAAATTGTGGTTCCGTCCGCCCAAAAAGCCGACTGAAGCGCAAGGCGCTTCGCGCCTATTGGATGGGCGAAGCGCCCAGCTCGCACCAAGCCGGGCGAAAACCGCTCTGAAGCGCATTGCGCACAGAACCGATATTGGACCAGGCGGCGCAATAAAAAGGGACCTTTCCCCGCTCCAGAATTTCGCAGGCCAATCGGCTGGTAAGCGCGGCGGCGATTCCCTGCCGGCGATATTGCGGCAGCACGTCCACGCCGATCTGCCACATGGTTTCGCAGTCCGCCGAACAACCGGCCAAACCCGCCAACCGACGTCCGTCATAAGCGGCGGCGGCCAGCATATCCGCCTCTTTTCGCTTAAAGCACAGAGCGTTGCTCCATTGGGGCAAGTAGAGCCCGGCCAGCTCTGCCGGCGTCAAAATGCGGACCTCCAGCAAACAGGGCTGAGGCCGCGTTGCCTGCGCGTCCGGCAGAAAATATTCCGCCATATAGCGGGAGCGCAGGCCGTAGGGCGCCAACAACCTGTCCAATTCGTGAACGGCGGGGGTTTCAAAGCATTCCTCCGGCCGCCGGCCGGCCAGATATCCGCCCACAATCCCCTCCAGCCCAGGGCGGACGGAGGCCGTCACATTGCTTCCATAGCTGACCAAATTACAGCCAAAGGGAAGCTTCAAATAAATTCGCGCCCCTGGGCGGGAGACAGAGGCGACGACTTTATGTTCCTTGGCCTGCAAATCCTCCGGCCGACAGTTCAAATCCAAAGCCGATTGAAGCAGGGCAATCTCCAATATTTCTTGATTGTTCATCTTGTCAAACTAAGCCATAAAACAGAGCGCCCACGACGCCGCAGGCCAGCATCACATAGATGGGGTTGGGCTTCCATTTGCGCAAAGCAAACAGCGCCACGGCAAAAAGGCCCACGGCGAACCAATCCACCATATCCAAACGGAAGCTGGTTTTGCTGCCCCACAGCGCGTTGGCCATCAAACCATAACCAGAGGCGGCGATCAGCGCCACCACGCCGGGCCGCAGACCCTTGACCACGCCCTGAACCATCCGCAGATTCCGATATTTGAAAAAGAAATAGGACAGCAGCAGCACAATGACCAGAGAAGGCAGGATACAGCCGAACGTGGCCACCGCCGTGCCCGCGATTCCTCCCATGCGAATACCCACAAAGGAGGCGGAATTGATGGCGATGGGTCCCGGCGTCATTTGGGAGATGGTGATGATATCAGTAAATTCCTGGGCTGTCAGCCATTGGTTGGCCCGCACCACTTGCTCCTCAATCAGCGGCAGAGCCGCATAACCGCCGCCGAAGCTGAAAGCCCCCACTTGGATAAAAGCCCATAACAATTGCAGCAAAATCATGCGGATTTGCCTCCCTTCGCCTTTTTATCCTGCAAAATCACATTGACGGCTCCGATAGCGCCGCAGGCCAGCACGACCCACGCCACGTTGATCCCTGTGAACAGCGCTACGATCAACGCTAAAATCATCACTACGATATGCAGCATATTTTTGGATTTGACCACGCCCTTCGCCATGGTATAGACCACGTCCACAATCACCGCAGCCACGCCGATCCCCATGCCTTTCAGCACCAGGGAAACAATCTTGTTATCCCGGAAAGCGGTATAGAACTGGGAAATAACGGCCAGAATGACCATGGGCGGCAGCACCGTGCCGAAGGTGGTCACCAGGGCGCCGGGAATGCCGGCCAGCCGATATCCGATGATGATGGAAGAGTTGACGGCGATAGGCCCCGGCGCAGATTGGGCGATGGAGATCAAGTCCATCATCTCCTCCTCGTCGATCCATTTCAGCGTCTCCACAAATTTTTTGCGCATCAGCGGCACGATAACATAGCCGCCGCCAAAGGTGAAGGCGCTGAGAGTGAAGGTGGACACGAAAAGCGTCCAGTAAAACCGCAGATCCTTTTTCACACAACCACTCGCTTTCTCAGTTTTCCTCTCAATTTCCTTTTATAGTAAATAAATTGAAAAACGGCGACACGCTTTGCGCAGAGCCGGCTTCTGGTCTGTCCGTTGAAAAGCGGTCTGTTTTTGCGTTTCAACTTTGCCGACTTATACTATACGACAAAGGGCCGGCGGGCACAACCCCTTTCTCCGCTTTTTGAAATATTTCAGTTTTTGAAGGCTGTTTTCTTATTTTTCTTGCGTCGCGGCGGCGCGCCAATCCTTTTCTCCCCCAGGAAAGGAGGCGGAAGCGGCTTTTTCGCCTGCCGTTCGCTTGAGCGAAGCCAGCGCGTTTTTGTCCGCGGCGCTGACCCGGCGGGATTCTCGGATTTTTTGCAGCGTCTTATGGTATGTAAAATCATCCAGATCCCGCCGTTCCAAGTAAGTCCGGGTTTTTTCCGGGAATTTGACATAACATACGGAAAGGGCCCAAGCCAGCGCCGCGCGGGCATAATAACCAGGGTGGCGCGCATTATCTAGTATCTGAAAAACCCGCTCGGCGGTTTCCGGCAGCATAAAATGGCTCAGCAGCGTCACAAGACCGAAACGGACCTCGAATTCCCCCGCCGCTTCTACATAAGGCGCGGCAAAATCCAACATTTCGTAAAAATGTTCTTGGATAAACGGTTTTAAGCTGGCGCAAAAGCTGTCGCACACGCCCCAATTATCGATCAGAGGCACAAACTGCCGGATCGATTCCAGCCTCTTTTCCGGCGACATCGGCGCCTGAGCGATGAGAATCCCCCGCAGCATCCGCTCCTCATAAAACAAATCTTCCCCTTCCAGCGCTTCGGCCCAGCCCTGCTGTATCAGCTCCTTGGCCATTTTATGCAGAATAGGCAGCCGGACGCCCAGAATGTTTTCGATCCCTGGCAACAGCGATTTGTTGAATTGCCGGTAATTCTCCTCCGCCGCCGCTTCGATTCTGCGCCTGGTTTGCTCGTTCATCTTGTGTCCTCCTCGCCTTCTGTTTTTGAGCTGGGTTTGTCGTCTGCCGCAAAAGGGGCCCCGCAGCGCTCTGCGCTTTGTTCTGGCAGAATCCTCCCCGGCTTCCATATCTCCCCGCCGCCGGCTTGGAATAGGGCGAAAAAACGGGGCATACTAACGCCAGAGGCCACGGCGCAGCCGGACCTCTGCATCTTCGGGGTTCCCAAGCGCCGCAGGCATGAACAGATTTTTGGAAACAATTTCTTTTCATATTTGCCGCGCCCAGCCGCAAACTATGGCTGTACTCCCCGAAAAAACACTGAAAAAGGAGAACGCAATTATGTCTACCAGCAATAAATCCAACCTGAATTCCGCGGCCAAGGACGCCCTGTATAACTTTAAGATGGAGGCCGCTAAGGAAGTAGGCGTCAACCTGAAGCAGGGTTACAACGGCGACCTGACTTCCCGCCAGGCCGGCAGCGTAGGCGGCCAGATGGTCAAAAAGATGATCATGCACGCCGAAAACACTCTGGCCAGCAACCCCAACTCTGTGATCAACACCTCTGTGCCCACCAGCACAAACAACGGCGGTCAGCAGCAACAGCAGTACTAAGGCTCCCTTCCGCGGCCCTTCGGCCGCAACGCAAAGGCGGCATGGCTGAAACCATGCCGCCTTTTCCCGTGTCGACGCGGCCTGCGGCCTATTGATAGGACCTTCGGCGCGCGGCGCCGCCCAAGCAGCTCCGCCGTCTGGCCTACTCGATGATTTGCAACGTTTTGGGCAATTTGTTCAGCACTTCGCAGCCGTCTTCGGTGAGCAAAACCAAATCTTCAATGCGCGCGCCAAAGCGGCCGGGCAGATAAATGCCGGGCTCCACCGAAAACACCATGCCCGGCTGAGCCACAGCTTGGCTGGCGGCGCTGTTGTCAGGCGGCTCATGGCATTCCAGTCCGCAGCCATGGCCCAAACGGTGGGTGAAATAGGAGCCGTATCCAGCCTCTTCAATCACCTGCCGAGCAGCCCGGTCCACTTGACGCAACGGAACGCCAGGGCGCAGCAAAGCCTCCGCCGCCAAATTGGCCTCCAGCACAGCCTGATAGACGCGACGTTGCTCCTCGTCCGCCTGACGGAAAAAAACAGTACGAGTCATATCGCACCAATAGCGGCCGATGGGCATAAACAAATCCAACACCACCGAGTCCCCCGGCGCCATGACGGCGTCTCCCGGCCCGTGATGGGGGTCGGCGCAGTTGGCGCCAAAGCTGACGATCAGCCCTTCGCCCCGGTCGCCGCCGTTCTGCCGATAGAGCTCTTCTGCCAACGCGGCGATTTCCCGCTCCTTCGCGCCTTCCTTCAGCGCCAAAATAACCTGCTCCATCACCATATCGTTGACCTGGGAAGCGCGACGCATGGCTTCGATTTCCTGGGCGTCTTTATACATTCGGGCCTGATCCACCGGCGCCGAGCCCTGCACGGGGACCAAGTCCCCCCGGTCCTCCAGCAGGGCGATGAGAAACTTGCTGGGCCAGAATTTATCCACCCCCAGCTTGCCTGGCAAAAGCCGACGGGAAAGCTGAGCCGTGGGTTCGTCGCCGTCGCTGTGCAAAATCAGCTCCAGCCCAGACTGAGGCTCCAGCCCGAACAGCTCGTTGGCATAAAGAGCGCAATCCTTCTGCGTGATATAAAGGGCCAGCATCCGCTCCATGGGCGATACCCAAAGGCCCGTCAGATAATAAACCGAGGCCGTGGCCGACACAATGATCTGCTCCAGCCCCTGCTCCTCCATCAAACGCCGCACTCGGCTCAAACGTTGTTCGTTCATCCAAATCCCCTTTCCATGGATTGCTTTGATTTTGTTCGATTGATTGCAGAAACAGTACTGTTCCAAAATCGCTTCGCCGAGTCCTGGACGTCCCTGTTTGTAGCCAAAGCCAAAGCCCTTTTCAACAAAACGCCGCCCAGAGACCCTATGCCTGCGGTTATTATATCATATCCAAACCCGTTTTTCAATTCTTTGAAGCCCTTGGGGTTCAAGGATTTGCTGAATTTGAAGAACCCATGAAAACCCGAAAAAACGGGGCGGGTAGTAACACAAAGATAACAACCCTACTCCTCCAAAATTTTACGCATAACGCTCTGATAGATTCTTGGGTGAAGGGTTTGGACGGTATCCATCAGCTCGTCCAGGATAGGCCAGAGGGCCTCGGGGTTTTTGCCGGCGGCGGCCTGGAGGAACTCGCTGCCGCCATATCGGCCCAGAGGGGCGGCGGGCTGGGCGGGGGCCGGCTCCGCCCGGCCCTTTTCGCCGCTGTTCTGGTCCCGGATCACATAGAGGTCCGCCAGCTTGGAATAAGCCGCAAAGCTGGATTCCTGCCGCTCCAGCTGGCCGATAGCCCATTCAATTTCTTTCATGTCCAGCATGGGCCGCGCCCCCTTTTAGTCGTTTTCCATCCGTTTTTTCATGCGCAGGATATCTTCCCGGTATTGCTCGGGAGCGGCGTCCCAGGCCATCTCCAGGTGTTTCAGCATCTCTTCCCGGCCGTCGTCCCGGCTGTAGCGGGTCTGGCGGCGGGGCTGCCAGCGGGAACGTCTGCCGGCAGGGCCGTCCCAATCCATGGGAGCGCCGTCCTGGCTGTAGCCTTGCTCGTCCATTCGTTCCTCAATTTCGCAGGCGTTCTTCACTGTCTTGGTAGCCTTGTAGAGAAAATCCACGTCGCCCATGGAAAACTCCCTGGCCTTGTTTGCCTGGCGAAGCAGATCCAGCACTTTGTCCTTTACTTCGCAGACAAGTTTCTTATCGTCGTTCATGTCGTTTTCTCCTTTCAGGCCGTAGGCGCGGCGGGGGCCGTGCCGTTGATGCTGGGCAGATTGTTGGTGGGGCAGGGGCAGGCATTGCCCAGCAGGCGGAAAGCGCCGCCTGTGGCGCTGGCGGCCGTCCAGGCCGCATACCGAGCGCGGTTCACTTCTCTGTTGACGATTAAAACTGTTTCTGCTATGATACAGTTAAAATAGGGCAAGTTGTTGGCATAATAAGCCTCAATTCGACTTTCTGCTCCCAATAGAGTTCAAACCGTTGTGCCGCAATAATTTGAGAAGCAACAAGAACACAAAAACGAATTAAGAATAAGATGAAAAAAGGGGGCGTTTTCGTGCGAGCTTTAGAAATATCTGTCTATATCGTCAAACAATTCAACAAAGACTGCCAACCCATTACTAATTTAAAGCTCCAAAAAGTGCTCTATTATATTCAAATGGGACATCTTCAGGAATATGGGTTCCCTGCTTTTGACGATCCAATTGAAGCCTGGCGCCATGGCCCTGTCGTCTATGACATCTATTCTCGTTTTAAACGATATACATCTATGCCTATTTCTATGGATGATGTCTATATACGCCAAGTAAATGAGAATTTAGATAAAACTTGTATGAGTGTTTGTGACAAGATTATCAAAAAAACTCTCCTGTTAGACCCATGGAAATTGGTAGAGTTGACTCACCAAACAGAAGCATGGAAAAAGAATTATGTAAGTGGTTTTAACAATTTAATACCGTTGTGGGATATACAAGAAAGTGTGTTGAATTTATGAACGCTGAAATAGATAGAGATCGATTGGCGTCTATCATTAGAGAAATCGCTCTTTCCCCTGACGGCGAATGGCCTAAAAAAAAATTAAGCTTTGCAAAAGAATTGAGTGTATACTATTCGTCAAACAATCTCAATCTCTATAGTTCCACTTATGAATGGCTTTCAAATAACGATACTGAAGACGACCTAGAATATCTGTATGAACGCTTAAGCGAACTCGAAGATTTCTTTAGAAACAATCCTTTCTGTCAACCTTATCTGGACAAATTCGTGAAGTTAGAAGACTATATTAGGCTTGAGGGCGCTCGAGCAATCAATAATCATCGCTTGGTGAATGCGGCTGCTGAAGCGACTCAATTAGGCCAGGAAATACGAATGTTAAAAAATGAAGTGCAGGAAGATAGGAAGAATGCTTCCAGCCAATCTGTTACAGTATTAGGAATTTTCACTGGTATTGCTGTAACTTTTTTCTCGGGTATTTCCTTGCTGAGCAATGCGTTTAGCCAACTTTCCTCTGAAAATTTTCTTCAAATTTCTATGATTGCAATTATTATTGGATTCATTCTTTTCAATACGGTTTATATTTTAATTTACGCAGCGGGTCGGATTTCTGGATCTCAAATGTGTGCGGAAGGTCACACCGATTGTAAAAGATGCGGAAACATTGATTCTTGCGAAAAAATTAAGTTTGGTTTTTTTCGTCTATTTGCCCGTTTATACAAGAAATACACCCTTGTTGTAATGATCAATTTTATATTTATCCTATTTTTTGCAATCATGATTTTTTTTACTTATCGTTCATCTTCCTTCACAATTCATCTAACCTTTTAATCGCGCATAGAAAAGCCCCTATCACAGGGGCTTTTTTTAAGATTAAATTATTATTTTCCCATCTCGGGCAAGCCGCCGATGTAATTAAGGGAAATTTCGATATTCGCAATTAGCGCGCCGCTGTAGCCGCCAGTATAAGACCCGGTTTCGCCTTGATACGTCCAATATTCAGACCCCAATAGGACGGGAAAGGAGCGGAAAACGGCCTTGAAAAGGAAAGGGCGGCAAACGTTTATTGTCTTTAAAAGTTAATATTTGGGTTTCGAGTTCCCGTTGACAAATCCGCTGCTCTATGATATATTATAATTGCAGGTAGAAATACGCTGTATACTCATGTAACCGAATTAGTGTTTAAGCGTACTGTAAGTGCGTCGGCCATGAGGGAGCCGCCTTTTGAGGCGGCTTTTTACATATATGTGGGGAAGTTGTTTATGGACCTTTATGTTTTTTCTGATGAATCTGGAGTGTTTGATAGGGTTCACAATGATATTTTTGTATTTGGCGGAATTATTTTCCTCTCCAAAGAAGAAAAAGATGATTGCGCCAGAAAATACATTCATGCTGAAAAAATTTTGCGTAGCACAGGCGCTTATTCGCAAAATGCGGAATTAAAGGCTGCCGCCCTTTCAAAAAAGGATAAAGGAAAACTTTTTCGCGCTACAAATCAATATCACCGTTTTTCCGTGATTGTCTATCAGAAAGATCTGCTGGAGCGCATTTTTTCAGATAAAAAACAAAGCAACGCTATTTGGATTATGCTTACAAAATCGGCTTAAAACGATTCTTTGAAAATTTGATAGAAAATAGGACTATCCTGCCTGAAGAAATAAAAAACATTTTTGTATTTGCAGATCAACATACAACCGCTACAAATGGCAGGTATGAGCTGGAACAATCTTTACAACAGGAATTCAAATTTGGAACATATAATCAGAGTTGGAGCGTATATTATCCGCCGCTGTTTCATCAACTTCAAAGCGTTTCAGTATCATTTTGCAATTCTGCCAAAAAGCCTCTCATTCGTGCGGCAGATATTATTGCAAATCGCGTATATTATATGGCGTGTCAAAAACCAGACAAGCTATCAGAATGCGGCGTATTTTCTTTTAAATTACCTTAAATCAAAAAGCCCCCTCCGCCGAGGGGGCCTTGTTTTGTTCACAGCGCGGCGGAGAGCTTGCGCAGCGCCGCTTTGTGCCGCTGCTGCATGGTTTTTTCCGAATATCCCAGCGCGTCGCCGATAAAGCGGAAATCTTTCTGCTCCAGATAGTGCATCCGCAGCAGACGCTTGTCCGTTTCGGACAGCGTGCATTGGCCCAGCAGCCGCTCAAAATCATCTGACAGCTCGATATCCCGCAGCTTCCGGCGGGTTTCCTTGCGGTTTTGCTCCATGGCTCACCCCATGAATTTGCCGCAGGTCGGGCATCGCTTGCCGCCCTTTTTCTTGCCTGGCTTCTGGTAGCTGATCTTCACCTTGCGGACGGTTTTTGTCTGCCTGGCTTTGCCCACAATCAATCGCCTGCCTCTCTGGTAGCGTTGTCGTTGTATTGCTCGCCCTCCACATTGTTGATCGTGGCGTCGTCGCCGTCCACCGTCTGGGTTGTGGTCGTGGTTTCGGTTTCAATGGTGATTCCGGCGGCAAAGGCCGCGAAGACGGCCCCCGCCGCCAAGGCGGCAAACAGGCAAAGGGCCGCCAGAGCCAGGGCAAAGCGCCGTTCCCGCCGGGCGGCTTTGGCGCTCTTTTCCGCTTGCTCTGCGGCGGCCAGCGCCGCCCGGATATCCTCCCTGTCTTGCCGCCGCAGATCCAGCAGCAGCCGGCAAAGGGCCTGGTTTTCCTCCAACCCGGCCTGCTTGGCCTGGTCCATGATCTCTTGCTCCATGCTGTCCATGCTTTCTGTCCCCTTCCGTCACATCGAGCCGTCCCCGCCCAGTCCCCCGCCCTCTGGCCGGGCGGAAATCCGCTCCAAAATCTTTTCCAGGGTCCGCTGTTCGGCGGCCCGCTCGTCCAGCTTGCGTTCCATGCGCTCCATGCGCTGGCGGTTTTCGTTGTTGTAGTGAAACAAGGTGTCGATCTGCTCGCCGTGGCGGGCGTGGGCCCCGGCCACCTCCATCTGCCATTCCATCACCTTGTCCAGCTTGGCGTTGATATTGCCCACGTTCCGGGCGATTTCCTCAATCCGGGCGTCCTGGATTTCTCGTCCGCTTTCCTGGGGTTCGGTTTTGCCCTTGGTATCCTGGCCCATTTTATAGAAAAAGGAAACCGCAGAAAGAACCAGCGCCGCCACGGAAACCACGATACCGGCATTCATGTCCCTTCCCCCTTATTTTTTCATCTGCTTGAATACCTGGTTCAGCCCGGTGGAGGCCAAGCCGGAAACCGCGCCCACAGCCGCCGCGTTGACGACGTCCTGAGCCGGAAAATCCGGCATAATCCACAGCCCGCAGACCCCAAGAACCATGCCGCTCACGGCGCAGACCACCGGAATCCATTTATCCGCCAGGGCCGAGGCCTTGGCCCCCATGCCCACAACCAGGCAAATCGCCGTAATCGACGCCATCGTCGGCATCCCCAAACTCGTAATATCCATTTTCCCTCCTGCCGCGTCGGCGCGGCTGCCGTCCCCCCAGGCTCGCGCCTGGAGGCATATCCCGTGTTTTGTTTTGTGGTTGTTTCTTCCTCTGTGCCCGCCCGGCAAGCGCCGGGAGGCGTGTCCCGTATCAGTTTTGTGGTTGTTTTTCCCTCTCTGCCCGCCGCCGGGGCTGCGGAGGCTGGCCTATGCCGCAGCCCCCGTCCGTCGTAAGCCTCCCTTGCCAAAGGGAGGGGGACCGCCGACAGGCGGTGGA